>CAVULG010000010.1:0-472876 GCA_963742245.1 uncultured Acidobacteriota bacterium | reverse complement strand
TCGAGTATTTTTTGCGCCAGTTCGACATGGCGATGGCGTACCTTGCCGGTGGATTCTTCCATCATCGGCGCTTCATTCCAGGCCTTGAAATGGCCGATGCTGCCTCTTTGCAGGCCTCGGCAAGAGGCGACGAAAAATTTCCAGGGTCGCGTCGATTTATGGTTGACGTATTTTTTTTATAAATAATACTGCCCACTTAGAAAGCGGCCAGAGAGACCGGATCACCGGCATGCCGTTATGGGAACAAGTCAAGCACCAGGAAACCGGGAGAAAATCCGTGACCGTTTCTTCAACGCCTCCGTGCCGGTCGCGCCGCGATTATCCGTGCCTGGCCGGTCTTGCTCTCATCCGCTTCACTGCGCTTTCGGCCGATCTCGTCATTTCCAACTGGGCCGGATACATGGCGCCGGATATCGCCGAGACCTTCAAAGCGGCGACCGGGCTGACGATCGAGGTGGTCAACCACGCCACCAATGAAGAGATCATGGGCAAGCTGATGGCGAGCCAGGGCAAGGGTTATGACGTCGTGTTCGTCTCCTCGCCGTTCGCCCATATCCTCAATGGCCAGGGCCTGCCTGAGCCGCTCGGCGCCGCGAAGGTGCCGAACCTCAACAATCTCTATCCGCAAGCGACCAAGCTCGCCTTCGATCCGGGCAATACCTATGCCATCCCCTATGCCTGGGGCACGACGGGTCTCTGCTATCGCTCCGATCTGGTCGAGGCCGCGCCGATAGCTGGTCCGCTCTGCTCAATCCGCCGGAGCCGCGCTGAAGGGCAAGACCACCATGCTCTCGACCGACCGCTGGCTGATGGCCGCCGGCCTGCTCTACAAGGGGTATTCGGTCAACGAGAAGGATCCGGCCAAGATCGAGGAGGCAAGAACGCGCTGATCGAGGCCAAGAAGGCCCTGCTCGCCTATGACGACACGACCTTCTTTTCCAAGCTGGTGTCCGGCGAAGCCTGCTGGTGCAGGCCTGGGACGGCTGGTGCAACTACGGCATTGCCGAGAACGACAAGATCAAGTTCGTCGTGCCGAAGGAAGGCTCCGACCTCTGGATCGACACGATGGTCGTGATGAAGAGTTCCGAGCACAAGGAAGCGGCGATGAAGTTCCTCGACTTCATCCTCGAGGCCAAGAACCATGCCTGGGCGGCCTCAGAACATCCTCTACGAAGTGCCCAACAAGCCGGCCATGGAAAGCCTCGATCCGGACTGATCAAGCAATATCCCGACCATGGGCGTGCCGCCGGAAAAGCTGGTCAAATACGAGGAGCTGCAGGACCTCGGCGAAGCCCAGACGCGATTATTCGCGTGCCGTGAGCGAGATCAAGGCTGCGAATTGAGCCGACTTTCCTCCTCACCGCAGGCGAAGGTCCCGAGGGCGGAGAGGGGCGCTGGGCGACTGGCTTGCGAAGCCCCCTCATCGCCTCGCATTCGCTGGAACTTCTCCCGCGGGAGAAGAGGGAGCAGCGAGCAGCCGCATCATGCCTTTAACGCGGCAAAGCCGAATCTCTTGCCTCCGCCTGCCATCGGTGGCTCGTCGTTCATGGTCGTTCCTTGCCTGATGATTCTTGCCTATGCCTTCCTGACGCGCGGTCTTTTTGGCGGCATCGAATACACTTTGACGGCCGAGAATTTTCAACGCGTCATCGATCCGCTCTATGCGAAGATCTTTCTGACTTCGGCGCGCATCGCGGGACTGGCGACATTGCTCGCCATCCTGATCGCCTATCCCGCCGCCTATGCGATCGCCAAGGCGCCGCAGCGGTGGCAGCCGATCCTGCTGTTCTTTGCCGTGCTGCCGTTCTGGTCGAATTACCTGATCCGCACCTATGCCTGGATCGTGCTGCTCAATCGCGAAGGCCTGTTCAACAACCTGCTGCGCTCGCTCGGCTATACGGGCGAGCCGCTGTCGATGCTCTATACTGAAGGCGCCGTGATCACCGGCCTCGTCTACAACTATCTGCCCTTCGTGATCCTTGCGATCTATTCGACCCTTAGCGGCTGAATCCGGAACTGATGGAGGCCTCGCGCGATCTTGGCGCCGGCGGCTCCGCACATTCTTCCGCGTGACCCTGCCGCTGACCATGCCCGGCGTGGCGGCCGGTGGCGTGTTCGTCTTCGTGCTGTCGATCGGCAATTTCGTGACCCCGGCGCTGCTCGGCGGCGGACGGTTCCAGATGATCGGCAATCTGGTCTATGACCAGTTCCTCACCGCCAACGACTGGCCGTTCGGTGCCGCGCTCGGCATGGCGCTGATCGCCATCATGATCGTGCTGCTGATGATCCAGGCGCGCGCCACGTCGCATGCATCAGCGGCGAAAAGCGGGAGCCGCGAAGATGCCTAGCGGCGCCCGATCTGACCGGACGGGCCGATCCTCGTGCTGGTCTTCGGCTTTCTCTATCTGCCGATCGCGGTGCTGGTGCTGCTCTCGTTCAACGACAGCGGCCTGCCGACGAGCTGGTCGGGCTTTTCGACCAAGCTGGTATTCTCGCTCGCCAGCAATGCCGATATCCTGCATGCGGCCTGGAACACGCTGGTCGTCGCCATCTTCGCGACGCTGATCTCCACCGTGCTCGGCACGATGCTGGCGCTCGGCATGGAGGCGCGGCGGCGCAATCGAACACGCTGGAAGCGCTCGCCTTCGCGCCGATGGTGATCCCGGATATCGTGCTGGCGGTGGCGCTGCTCAGCCTGTCTTCGCGGCTGAACATCACGCTCGGCCTGCACACGATCGTGCTTTCCCACGTCATCTTCGATCTCGCCTTCGTCTGCTCCGTGGTGCGGGCGCGGCTGAAGAGTTTCGACTATTCGCTTGTCGAGGCTTCGCGCGATCTCGGCGCCTCGGGTTGGACGAGCTTCTGGCGGATCACCTTTCCGGTTATCGCTGCCGGCGATCATCGCCGGCGGGCTGCTCGCCTTCACGCTGTCGGTCGATGAATTCATCATTGCCTTCTTCACCTCAGGCGCCGGGCGCTCCTCGATCACGCTGCCGATGCAGATCTATTCGATGATCCGCTTCGGCATCACGCCCGAAATCAATGCGCTCGCCACCCTCGTCATGGGGCTCAGCGCCACCGTCCTTCTCATTTCGCAATGGCTGAACCGGGAACAAAATGCACCCCAACAGCCCTATGCCCCTGCTGCCGGATCGATCATGTCGCCAAGCCTTTCGGCAAGACCCGCGCCGTCGATGGCGTGTCGCCTCGATATCAGCGAGAACGAATTCTTCGCGCTGCTCGGCCCATCCGGCTGCGGCAAGACCACGCTGCTGCGGATGCTCGCCGGGTTCGAGACGCCGGACGAGGGCAGATCCTGCTGTCCGGCAACGATATCGCGCCGCTGCCGCCGGAAAAGCGGCCGCTCAACCTGATGTTCCAGTCCTATGCGCTGTTTCCGCATATGAGGGTGCGGCAGAACCTGAACTACGGGCTGGAGATGGAGCGGCTGCCGCGCGAAGAGATCCGCAGCACGCGTCGACGAGATGCTGGCCTCGACGGACCTGCGGCGCTCGCCGACCGCAAGCCGGACCAGCTCTCCGGCGGCCAGAAGCAGCGCGTCGCTCTGGCGCGCGCGCTGGTCAAGCGGCCGAAAGTTCTGCTGCTCGACGAGCCGCTCGGCGCGCTCGACAAGAAGCTGCGCGAAGCGATGCAGCTCGAACTCAAGCGGCTGCAGCATGAAGCCGGCATCACCTTCATCATCGTCACCCACGACCAGGAGGAAGCGCTGGTCATGGCCGATCGGATGGCGATCCTGAAGGACGGCAAGCTGCTGCAGTGCGGTACGCCGCGAGGAGATCTACGAGCGGCCGGCCGACCGCTTCGTCGCCAATTTCATCGGCATGATGAATTTCCTCGAGGGCGAGATCGACGGCACGCGGCTCCTTCGTCGTCGATGGCAGCAGGCCATCCGATGCCGCCGTCTGCAGTCACGGGCCGCGCAAGGCGACGCTTGCGGTTCGGCCCGAACATGTCGCGCGATCACCGATCGGGCCGACGGCGTCGCCGGCGTCGTCGATCACCGACTCGCCTATCACGGGCTCGACCGGGCGCTGCATGTGCAAGACGGCGCTCCGGCCACCGCTTCAGCTTCGCGTCAGCGCCGACCGAGGGCCAGAAATATGCCGCCGGCCAGGCGGTGACGAGCTCGCCTTCGATGCCGCCAAATGCCGGATTTACTGATTGAGAGAAGGACATGACCATGGCAAAAGACGATCGCATTCTTTCCGGAGGCCGCCTTCGGCCCGGCGCTGAACTCGGTGGGCATCGCGCAGGCCGTCGAGGCGCTCGGCCACAAGGCCGTGTTCCTGTCCGATCCGGGTTTCGTCTCGTCTATGAGGGCTATGGTTTCGAGGCGCATCCGGTGAACCTCTCGGAGCCGATGCCGCCGGAGCAGATGGCGAAATTCTGGGAGGATTTCATCAACGGCCATATCCCGAACTTCCGCAAAAGCGCCCTACGACCAGGTCGACAACTATGTGAAGGATTGCTGGACGGCGATCGTCGACAGCGCCAAATGGGCCGAGAAGGATCTGCCGGGCGTGCTGGCCAAGATCAAGCCGGACCTGATCTGCGTCGACAACGTCATCCTGTTTCCGGCGATCAAGCATTTCGGCAAGCCCTGGGTGCGGATCATCTCCTGCTCGGAAAACGAGATCGAGGACGAGAACATCCCGCCGCATCTTTCCGGCTGCCGCCAGGACGATCATGCCGGGCATAAGCGCCTATCGCGAACACTTCAACGCGGTGATCAAGCCGATCCATGACGATTACAACGCCTTCCTCGCCTCGACCGGCGAAGCGGCCTATCCGATCGGCCAGTTCTTCGAGGCCTCGCCGTTCATGAACCTGCTGCTCTATCCGGAGTCGGTGAAGTTCGATCGCGAACATCCGCTCGATCCGAAGCAGTTCCAGTATCTCGAAGGCTGCGTGCGCAAGGAAAGCGCCCTACGAGTGCCGGTCTTTGCCGCGAATAACGACAAGCCGCTGATCTATATTTCCTTCGGCTCGCTCGGTGCCGGCGATACCGACCTGCTCAAGCGGCTGATCGCCACTATCGGCAAGCTGCCCTATCGCGCGCTGGTCAATGTCGGCGACTACAAGGATGCAATATAACGACCTGCCCGGCAATGTGGTGATCGACAGCTGGTTTCCGCAGCCGTCCGTCATTCCGCAGGTCGATGCCGCGATCCATCATGGCGGCAACAACTCGTTCACCGAGTGCCTCTATTTCGGCAAGCCGGCGATCATCATGCCCTATGTCTGGGACGGCCACGACAATGCGACGCGGGTCGACGAGACCGGCCATGGCTTCAAGTTCCCGCGCTACGACTGGACCGACGAGGAACTGGCCGCGAAGCTCGACTTCATGATCAACGATCCCACGATGCAGGCGAAGCTGCAGGCGACCGTCGCAGCATATGCAGGCGCAGAATGGGCCGCAGAAGGCGGCGGGTGCTCGATGATCTGGTGAAGACGGGGAAGTACATGGCTGAGACCCTCAAATCCACCGCCCCGCATATCCACAACGCCACCACCTTCGACGACCTTGTCGACTGGGGCAGCCAGCCCGACATGCAGGAAGGCCAGTCGCATTCCTCGGGCCGGCTGCTGTTCAAGGGGCCGAACAATCAGCCGGAGACCGGCATCTGGGTCTGCACGCCGGGCCGCTGGCGGCTGACGATCCCGCGCGACGAGTTCTGCCATTTCGTCGCCGGCCGCGCGACCTATCGGCATGACAATGGCGAGGTGATCGAGGTAGAAGCCGGCACCGCCGTGACCTTCCTCGCCGGCTGGACCGGCGAATGCACCGTGCATGAGACCATGCGCAACATCTACATGCTCGTCTGAGGATTTTGAGAATGACAACACCGAACTGGCCCGACTCACAAAACCGTCGTGATGGACGACTGGGGCCTCTCCAAGACCGCGATTTCAGGCGCGCCGCATGCGCATGGCAAGATCCTGTCGGTCAACGCCGATGGCTCCAGCGAATGCGGCATCTGGTGCTGCACGCCGGGTGAGCGGACGCTTACCTTCGAGAACGACGAGTTCTGCTACTTCCTCGGCGGCAATGGCGCCTACATCCATGACAATGGCGAGGAAATTCCCGTCCACGCCGGCGCCATCGTGTTCTTTCCCAAGGGCTGGAGCGGCCGCTCGATCATCACCGAAACGCTTTCCAAGGCCTTCATGAGCCGCTGAAAATAATAAGGAAACACGCCAATGAGCACCGCACCATCCATGAAGAAGCCGCTCGAACAGACCGAGCTCGTCGACTGGGGCACGATCCCGACCATGATCGAGGGCGTCTCCCACGTCTCCGGCAAGCTGATCCACAAAGGCCCGAACGGCGAAAGCGAATGCGGGCTGTGGATCTGCACGCCGGGCAAATGGGAATGCCATGTGACGCGCGACGAATTCTGCCATTTCCTCGAAGGCCGCAGCACCTATGTGCATGAGAGCGGCGACGTGATCGAGATCACGCCGGATACCGCCGCCTTCTTTCCCAAGGACTGGAAGGGCGTGTGCACCGTGCATGAGACGATCAAGAAAGTGTACATGATAAGATGAGCAGCGATCGCTTTCGACCCGTCCGTCCCGGCCCATTTCCTGCACCCGCACTACATCTCGCGAGTGCAGGCAAGCGGATGGACATCGTCAATCCGGCGACGCTTGCCATCGAAGGCCAGCTTGCGGATACGACAGCGGATGAACTCGATGCGGTGCTGAAGCGGGTCAACGCCGCCCAGAAGGCAGTGGAAGCTGATCGACGCCATTGCCACGCGGTCCGCCGCGACCTCGAGCGCCTGCTCGCCGAGCGCTTCGAGCTGACCCACACCACGCTGCAGGTCGACCACGCCGGCGGCGAGCTGCTCGAGATCGCCCCGCGGACGACGGGCTAGCCGGCCATTACCGCGAGGTGGATGCTGGTTAGCAGCAGCCACGCGAACGCCGCGGCGTAGAGCAGGCGCTCGACAAGGCCGAACAGCCGGGCGTGGAGCGCCGGCACCACCGCGGAGATCAGCGTCGCCACGGCGGTGATCGCCACGACGCGCGAGAGCACGCGCAGCGGGTCGTGGACGCCGCCGTCCCAGCCCGGCGCGTCGGCCAGGGCGTCGGTCAGGTCGATCGCGCCGAACGCGATCGAGGTGAACGCGACGGCCGCCAGGAAGGCGTGGATCCTGCCGGTCGCGGTCACGGGCTGGTCGGGCAGGTCGGTCATGAAACCCGCGATCGCCACACGCGACGCCGCGTAGGCGGCCAGCCACGCAAGCCCCGCGTTCTCGGCCTCGCCGTCGCGCGCCAGCCCGATCGTCAGCAGCGCGGCGCCGACGCCCAGCAGCACGACCATCACCCGGTAGTTGATGTGGTGTGGGCCGACGCCGTAGTCGCTGACGGCGTCGCGAACCGGATCGCGCCCGGTCGGCAGCAGATGGGTCCGCACGAGCACCACCAGCGCCGCGGCGAACGCGACCGCCGCGGCGATCGCCAGCGCTGCGGTCAGCGGCGAGTCCACGCGTCCGGCTTGGCCGTCAGCGAGGAGATCTGTCGTGGCAGCTTGCCCTCGACGACCTGGTCGAGCGTCACGTGTTCGAGCACGCTGCGCAGGCTCGACCGCACCGCGATCCACACGTCCTGCATCGCCGCCGAGTTGCCGCCGTAGCTGACGTCCTCGGGGCGGTGGCCGGCGACGCCGGCGAGGGGGCCGTCGACGGCTCGGATCACGTCGGCGAGGGTCACCTTCCGTGGCGGGCGGGCGAGCCTGTGGCCGCCGTGTGGGCCGCGCGTGCTCTCCACCAGGTCCGCCTGCCGAAGCTGCTGGAGGATGTTCTCCAGGAACTTCACAGGGATGTCCTGCGCGTCGGCGATCGCCTGGGCCTTGACCGGTTCGCCGTCGTTCGCGGCGGCCAGCTCGACCGCCGCCCGGACCGCGTAGTCGACCTTCGCGGAGACGCGCACGGCCGGGAGTCTGCCGGAGAACCGCTTCTAGGAGGTCGCGAACTCGCGAACGCGATGCGCGCGCAGCCACACGACGTCGCCCGCAGCGACCTCCAGCTCGGTCGCATCGTGGCGCGTGATCTGCACGACCACGGGGTCGCCGGCGGCGGTCGTGGCCTCGATCCGGGCCTCGAAGCCCAGCCGCGTGACGCGGTCGATCATCGCCTGCACCGCGCCGTCCTCGGGCTCGACGAGGATCTCGAGGTCGTGCGGACGCAGCCAGTAGTCGCCGAGCTGCGTCACAGGGCCGACGAAGCCCATCACGAACGCGTTGGCCGGCCGTTCGTAGAGCTCCTCGGGGGTGCCGGCCTGCTCGATCTTGCCGTCGTTGATGACCGCGATCTGCTCGGCGACGTCCATCGCCTCCTCCTGGTCGTGCGTGACGAAGATCGTCGTCACGTGGACCTCGTCGTGCAGGCGGCGCAGCCACTCGCGCAGCTCCTGGCGGACCTTGGCGTCAAGCGCGCCGAACGGCTCGTCGAGCAGCAGGACGCGCGGCTCGACCGCCAGCGCGCGCGCCAGGGCCATGCGCTGGCGCTGCCCACCCGAGAGTTGGGAGGGGTAACGGTCGGCGAAGCCGTCGAGGTGCACCAGCGCAAGCATCTCGTCGACGCGCCGCGTGACCTCCGGCTTCGGGCGCTTGCGGACGCGCAGGCCGAAGGCCACGTTGTCGCGCACCGACATGTGCTTGAACGGGGCGTAGTGCTGAAAGACGAAGCCGACGCCGCGATCCTTGGCCGCGACCGTGCTGACGTCCTCGCCGCCGAGCAATACCTGCCCGGCGTCGGGGATCTCGAGGCCGGCGATCACGCGCAGCAGCGTGGACTTGCCGCCGCCCGAGGGGCCGAGCAGCGCGGTGAGCGAGCCGTCCGGGACGGTGATCGACACGTCGTGCAGCGCCTCGAACGTGCCGAACGACTTGTAGACGTTGCGGACTTCGATGGCCATCAGGCCTCCTTCTTGCGACGCTCGAGCAGCGTCATGGACGTGATGACGAGCACGGCGAGGATCGCGAGAACGACCGACGCGGCATAAGCACCGGTGAGGTCAAAGTTCTGGAAGCGCTGCTCGACGTGGAGGGTGAGCGTCTCGGTCTGCCCGACGAGCTTGCCCGAGACGACGGCCACCGCGCCGTACTCGCCCAGCGCACGCGCCGTGGTCAGGATCACTCCGTAGGTGATGCCCCAGCGGATCGACGGCAGCGTGATCCGCCAGAACGTCTGCCAACCCGTCGCGCCGAGGGTCCGCGCCGCCTGCTCCTGGTCGGTGCCGACTTCGCGCAGGACGGGGACGACCTCCCTGACCACGAACGGCAGCGACACGAAGATCGTGGCGAGCACCATCCCGGGCAGCGAGAAGATGACCTGGATGCCGTTGTCGGTGAGCCAGGTGCCGAACCAGCCGGTGCGGCCGTAGACGAGGATCAGAGCCAGGCCGATGATCACCGGCGAGACCGCGAACGGCAGGTCCACGAGCGCGCTCACCAGCGACTTGCCGCGCCACCGGCCGCGCACGAGCGCGAGCGACACGACGAGTCCGAACAGCGTGTTGGCCGGCACGGCGATCGCGACCATCAGGATCGTCAGCCAGAACGCGTGCACCGCATCGGGCGTGGTGACCGCCGTCCACGCGTCGCCGAGGCCGTGCTCGAAGGCGCGGTAGCCGACCATCAGCACGGGCGCGAGCAGCAGCAGCGCCAGGTAACCGAGCGCGACCGTCCGCAGCCCCAGGCGCCTAGCTGCTTTCCGCATGGCGCGACCACCTCGCTGACAGCAGGCTGATGCCGAGGAAGATTGCGAACGACGCGGCCAGGAGCACGACGGCGACCGACTGCGGCGCCGACCGTGTTGTCGGACTCGATCTGGCCGTAGATGAAGACCGAGGCGACCTCGGTCTTGAACGGCAGGTTGCCGGAGATCAGGACCACCGAGCCGAACTCGCCGACCGCGCGGGCGAAGCCCAGCCCTGCGCCGGCGAAGATCGCGGGGCGCAGGTTGGGCAGCACGATCCGGCGAAAGACAGCCCGCGGCGAGGCGCCCAGCGACGTGGCCGCCTGCTCCATCTCGGTGTCCATCGAGAGCAGCACCGGCTGGACGGCCCGCACGACGAACGGCAGCGTGACGAACAGCAGGGCGAAGGCCACGCCGATCCGGGTGTAGGCGACCTCGACCGGCGCCGGGCCGTTGGGCCCGTATAGCGCCAGCAGGGTGAGGCCGGCGACGATCGTCGGCAGCGCGAACGGCAGGTCGATCACGGCGTTGACGAAGCGCTTGCCCGGGAACTCGTCGCGGACGAGGACCCAGGCGATGATCGTGCCCATCACGATGTTGACGGCGGTGATCGCCAGCGAGACCCAGAGGGTCAGCGTGAGCGCCGCCTTGGCCTGCGGGGTGGAGATCTGATCCCAGAAGCCCGAGAGCCCCTTCTCGGTCGACTTGGCCACGATCGCGGCCAGGGGGATGAGGACGATCAGGCTGAGGTACGCGCCGGCGAGGGCGCCCCCGAAGAGGCGCCCTCCGCGAAGACCGAACGCGAGCGGTCGGCTACTGGGTAGCGACGCCGAGGCCACGCTCGATCCTTGCCATCACCGAGTCCGCTGGGTCGAAGAACTTCTTCATGACCGTGTCCCAGCCGCCGAACTTGTCGATCGTGAAGAGCCCGCTCGGTGTCGGGAACTTCTGGCGTGTCGACGAGGCTGGTGATGACCGGCCGGTAGCCCTGCTCGGCGAAGACCTTCTGGCCTGCCGGCGAGCGGACGTAGTCCAGGAAGGCCTTGGCCTGCTCGGGGCGCTTGGAGGTCTTCGTGACCGCCGCGGGTTCTCGATCGAGATCGTCTCGTCGGGGATCACGTACTCGATCTCGCTCGCCGCTCTTCTGTCTGGCCGGTGATCGCCTCGTTCTCGTAGGCGATGAGCGCGTCGCCCTTGCCGCCGAGGAACGTCTGCATCGAGTCGCGGGCGGACTTGTCCTGGACCGCGACGTTCTTGAACAGCTGCTCGAGGTACTCCTCGCCGCGCGCGCCGTAGGCCGCCATCACGTTCCAGCGGGCGCCGCCGGAGGTGAACGGGTTGGGGGTGAGGACCTCGACGCCCGGCTTGATCAGGTCGTCCCAGCCCTTGATGCCCTTCGGGTTGCCCTTGCGGACGGCGATCACGACCACCGACTTCGACACGAAGCCGTGGTAGGGCGCGCTGGCCCAGTTGCCGTCGACCATGCCCGCGTCGACGAGCTTCTTGACGTCGGGCGCGAGCGAGAAGGCGACGACGTCGGCGGGCAGCCCGGAGACCACCGAGCGCGCCTGGTCGCCCGACGGGCCGTAGGACTGGCTGAACTTGACGCCCTTGCCGGCGGTCGTCTTGTCGAACGCCGGGATGATCTGGGAGTAGACCTCCTGCGGGGTCGAGTAGGCGACCAGCGAGAGCTTGCCGCCGCCGCCACTGCCACCGGACGCGTTCGAGGAGCTGCTGCCGCAGCCCGCGGCGCCGAGCGCGACGCCCAGGACGAGGAGGGAGATGAGGATCAGGGGGAGACGGTTTCGGTTCATTGTGGGCGGGAATATACACAAACTCCACAGAGTTAGTGCAGATATCTTTGCGCGAGCAATCTTCGTGAGGGTCGTCTGCGCTCGAAGGCAAACCCGCGGCGCGCCGAATCGGGGGTGCGTGGCGGGTGTCACAAAGTTGTTACAAAGTCGCGAAAAGCGATAGGCTGCAGGAGCCGCCACCGAGACGCAGACCGCGCTCGGAAACCCATGGCGAACCCGCCATCGTGCGGGCTTTGTCGTCTAAGGTGCCGCCTCCTTTGAACCATGCCCGATCGCGATCCTCCCTTCGACCCCGATGACTCGTCCGCCCCGGAACACGGCGAGCGGGATGGTGGCGGGGACGCTGCTGCTGAGCGGGGTGGTGCTCGGCGGGCTCGTCGGCGGCGGGGTCGGAGCCCTCGTCGGTGCATTCGGGCCGTTGCTCGGCCTCGGCATATTCCTCGGCTTCGTCGGCGGGACCGCGGCTGTTATCGCCCGCTTCCGGGATCTCTGAGTCGATGATCGGCCTGCGCTACCTCGACGTCGGACTCGTGATCGCCAGCGCTCCGCTGGTGCTTCTTGCCGGCCTGCCGGTGGTCGGCTATGCCTTCGGCGCCGGCGCCTGGGTGTTCACGCGAGCGGGTGCCGCCTACCTCGAGCACCGCGCGACGGTGGCCGGAGCCGACTCACGTATGCGCCTCGGCTACCAGGTTGGTGGCATGATGGCCCGCGTCTGGATCGTGGCGCTCGCGGTGATCGCAGCGGGCACCGCAGGCGAACGGGAGGACGGGGTCATGGCGGCTGTCCTCGTACTCGCCGCCTTCACCGTCTATTTCGGCATGACCGTGCTGACCCGCCAGCTGGAGAGGACCGTTCCCCGACCATGACGACGAAGCAGAAGCTGCTCGCCTTCCTCGGCGTCTATATCGGCGGCGTGGTCGTCATCGTGGCGGCGACGGGTTGGCATCGCACGTCCAACGACGCCTTCCAGCCGCAGAACGAGTTCAAGCTCGACAACTGGATCGAGCTCGGGGCGTTTTCGATCAACAAGGCCGTGATGTACGTGATCATCGCGGGCGTCCTGACGTGCGCGACGATGATCTACGTCGCCAAGCGCATGCAGGACCGGCCCAACCGCGTGCAGACCGCGGTCGAGATCCTCTACCAGCTGATGCGCGACAACATCACTCGCGGCGCGATGGACAGCCGCATGGCCGCGAAGTGGTTCCCGTTCATCGGCGCGCTGTTCCTCTTCATCCTCTTCTCGAACCTGATCGGGTACATCCCGCTGCCGACCAACACCGAGCACAAGATCAACGTGTTCGGCGCGGAGATCCCGAGCTTCGCGCTGTACGCCGCGACGGCGAACCTCTCGATCCCCTTGGTGCTCGCGATCGTCGTCTTCTTCGCGTACACGATCGAAGGGGTCCGTGCCAAGGGCCCGATCGGCTACCTCAAGAGCCTCATCCCGGCCGGCGTGAAGGGCCCGATGGCGGGCTTCATCTTCGTCCTCGAGGTCTTCTCGAACGTGATGCGGCTCATGTCGCTCTCCGTGCGACTTTTCGCCAACATCCTCGCGGGCCACCTGATCATCCTGTTCATGGGTGGCGCGCTGGCCGTCCTGCTCGGGATCGCAGCTCTCGGCTGGCTCACGCTCCCGCTCGGGATCATCCTCTTCCTCTTCGAGGTCGGGCTTGTTGCCGGCCTCCAGGCGTTCATCTTCGCCACTCTCACTGCCATCTACCTCGGCGGCGCAGTCGCCGAGTCTCACTGACTCACAAAGGAGCCACAGTGGACCTCTCCGTCATCACCCAACTCGCACAGGCCGCCGGCGGCGGTGAGGAAGTCTCCAAGGCCGGCAAGGCAATCGCCCTCGGCGTCGGCGGCGGTCTCGGCGCTGCCGGAGCGGGCGTCGGCATCGGCAACATCTTCGGCAAGGTCATCGAGTCCGTGACACGCCAGCCGGAGATGCGCGACGAGATCACCTCGATCCAGTGGCTGGGCTTCGCGCTGACGGAGGCCTGCGTGTTCTACGGCCTCGTCGCCGGCCTGCTGGCGTTCTTCCTCTAGGCCGGCATGCTCGCGTTCGTCACCACTCTCGCGGCCGAAGATGAGGGCGGCAGCTTCCTCGTCCAGCCCGGCATCGGGCTGATGATCTGGACGCTGGTCGTCTTCGTGGGCGCGATGGTGCTGCTCAGCCGTCTTGCCTTCCCGCGTATCGCCGAGGCTCTCGACAAGCGCCAGCGCGCCATCGAGGAGTCGATCGATCTGGCCGAGCGCACCAAGTCCGAGGCCGAGGCGCTGTTGGAGGAGTACCGCCAGCGGCTGAAGGACGCGCGCACGCAGTCCGAGGAGATCGTCACCCGCGCGCGCAAGGCCGGCGAGGTGCACGAGCGCGAGTCCACCGAGGAGGCGCGCCGCAAGCGCGAGGAGATCATGGCCCAGGCCCGGCGTGACATCGAGGCCGAGACCCGCCGGGCGATCCAGGAGATCCGCCGCGAGGTCGCCGATTTGACCGTCATGGCGACCGAGAAGGTCACCCGCAAGACGCTCAACGAGGCCGACCAGGAGCGCCTGGTCAAGGAGGCCCTCGACGAGCTCGACTTCTCCGCGTTGGCGGGGGAGAGCCGGTAGGAGCTCGTGGAGGAGATCGCCACCGTCTACGCCCGGTCCCTGTTCCAGGTGGCCACAGAGCGCAACGCGCTCGACACGGTCCGTGACCAGCTGGGCCAGTTCGCCGACGAGCTCGCCGAGAACCGCGACCTCCAGGTGTTCTTCTTCTCGCCCTACTTCTCGACGGCGGAGAAGAAGGACGGGCTCGGCCGCACGGTCACCGGCGCCGACGAGGCGGTCCAGAACTTCCTCGAGCTGCTCGTCGAGAAGCACCGCATGCCGGCGATCTTCCGCATCCGCCGGGAGATCGATCGCCTCTGGCGCGACGCCAACCAGCTGCTGCCGGTGACCGTAACCTCCGCGATCAAGCTGGACTCCGGCATCGTCGACGGCATCGGCAAGGCGATCGGCGACCAGACCGGCCGCAAGGTGCAGCTGACGGCCGAGGTGGACCCCGACATGCTCGGCGGGATCATCCTGCGCGTCGGCAACTCGATCCTCGACGCCTCCATCCGCAACAGACTCGAACAGCTTCGCCGCCAGGTGGCGAAGGCCGCCTAGGTAGGAGACCTAAGACATGACCATGCAGATCAAGCCCGACGAGATCACCGCCATCCTCAGAAGCCGCATCGAGGGGCTCGACGCCGGCGAGGCCGAGCTGACCGAGGTCGGCACCGTCCTGTCGGTCGGCGACGGCATCGCACGCGTGCACGGCCTCGAGAACTGCATGGCGTTCGAGATGCTCCAGTTGCCCCACGACGTCACCGGTCTCGCGCTGAACCTCGAGTCCGACAACGTCGGCGCCGTGCTGTTCGGCGAGTGGGACAAGGTCGTCGAGGGCGACACCGTCAAGCGCACCAACCAGCTGCTGGAGATCCCGGTCGGCGAGGCGCTGCTGGGCCGGATCGTCGACCCGCTGGGCAACCCGCTCGACGGCAAGGGCGACATCGAGACCACCGAGACGCGGCCGGCTGAGTTCAAGGCCCCGGGCGTCGT
This sequence comes from uncultured Acidobacteriota bacterium, assembly GCA_963742245.1. Classification (GTDB taxonomy): domain Bacteria; phylum Acidobacteriota; class Thermoanaerobaculia; order UBA5066; family Gp7-AA6; genus DAHUXD01. Next base: position 457,743 of record CAVULG010000010.1, on the reverse strand, counting down.
TCAGCGCCAGCCGGTCAAGGAGCCGATGCAGACCGGCATCAAGGCGATCGACTCGATGATCCCGATCGGTCGCGGCCAGCGCGAGCTGATCATCGGCGACCGCCAGACCGGCAAGACGACGATCGGCATCGACACGATCATCAACAACAAGGAAACCGGCGTCGTGTCGGTGTACGTCGCGATCGGCCAGCGCATGGCCACCGTCGTGCAGCTCGCCGAGACGCTCGCCGAGGCGGGCGCCATGGAGAGCTCGATCATCGTGGCCGCCGCGGCAGACGAGGCGGCGCCGATCAAGTTCCTCGCCCCCTACGCGGGTTGCGCGATGGCCGAGCACTTCCTCTACAACGGCAAGCACGCCCTCTGCGTCTACGACGACCTCACCAAGCACGCCTACGCCTACCGGCAGATGTCGCTGCTGCTGCGGCGCCCGCCCGGTCGCGAGGCCTACCCCGGCGACGTCTTCTACCTGCACAGCCGCCTGCTCGAGCGCGCGGTCAAGCTCAACGACGACCTCGGCGGCGGCTCGCTGACCGCGCTGCCCGTGATCGAGACCCAGGCCGGCGACGTCTCGGCCTACATCCCGACGAACGTCATCTCGATCACCGACGGCCAGATCTTCCTCGAGCCCAAGCTCTTCTACTCGGGCGTGCGGCCCGCCATCAACGTCGGCATCTCGGTGTCGCGCGTGGGCGGCAACGCGCAGATCAACGGGATGAAGAAGGTCGCCGGACGCCTGAAGATCGAGCTCTCGCAGTACCGCGACCTCGAGGCGTTCGCGCAGTTCGGTTCCGACCTCGACGCCGACACGCAGCGCACGCTGGCGCGCGGCGAGCGGCTGGTGAAGATGCTCAACCAGAACGAGCGCTCGCCGCTGCCGGTCGCCGTCCAGGTCGTCCAGGTCTACTCCGGCACCAACGGCTACCTCGACCGCATCGTCGTCGACCGCGTTCCGGAGTTCCTCGACGGGCTCACCCAGCGGCTGCAGGCCGAGTCCGAAGGGGTGCTGGAGAAGATCTCCGGCGGCGACTGGTCCGACGAGACCCAGGACGCGGTCAAGAAGCTCGTCTCCGAGTTCGCCGAGGACTTCGGCTACGACCTCGACGAGGAGGGCCAGCCGCTCGAGGCGCACGAGGACAAGCCGCGCTCGCAGCGCGAGCAGGAGAAGGCCGACTCCGACGACGACAAGGAATCCGACGACGACGAGAGCGGCGACGAGAGCGGCGGCGAGGGCAACGGGGCCGTCCCGAAGGACGAGGCGTCCGACGACGAGGGCGATGACGCCAAGGAGCAGGAGGCCGAGGAGGCCGCTCCCGCGTGAGCCAGCGCGACGTCAAGAACCGCATCGCGTCGGTCCAGAACATCCGCAAGATCACTCGCGCGATGGAGATGGTCGCCGCGGCGCGGCTGCGCCGCGCCGAGCAGCGCATCGAGCGCCTGCGGCCCTACGCGGCGGCGATCCGGCGCATGACCCGCCAGGCGGCCGAAGCCGCCGGAGCGGAGATCTCCGCGCTGCCGATCCTCCAGGAGCACGACTCGATCGACAACGTCGCGATCCTGCTCGTCACCGGTGACCGCGGCCTGGCCGGTGCGTTCAACTCCCAGATCCTGCGCGCCGGGCTGCGCGCCGCCGCCGAGCACGAGAGCGAGGGGCGGTCGGTCGTCTTCTACGCGTCGGGTCGGCGTGGCGTCTCCTCGTTGACGTTCCGTGGTCGCGAGGTCGCGGGCAGCTACGTCGGCTTCACCGACCGCCCGGGCTACGCCAACGCGCGCGAGATCGCCGAGGGGCTGATGGCCGCCTACATCGACGGCAAGATCGACCGCGTCGAGGTCTTCTACAACGGCTACGTCTCGGCGCTGACCCAGGAGGTCCGGCGCGAGACGCTGCTGCCGCTCCAGGACGCGACGGTTCTGGAGGGCGGCGGGCACGGACGTCGACAAGCGCGACGAGGACGGCGAGGGCGAGTCCGAGGGCGAAAAGCACGCGCTCGTCGAATACGAGCCCGACCCGGCCGAGATCCTCTCGCGCCTGGTTCCCGACTACGTCGAGATATCGATCTTCCGGGCGCTGCTGGAGTCCACGGCGTCCGAGCACGGCGCGCGGATGACCGCGATGCGCAATGCCTCGCAGAACGCGGCCGAGGTCATCGACGACCTGACGCTCGAGATGAACCGTGCCCGCCAGGCCGAAATCACCCAAGAGATCATGGAAGTTGTCGCGGGCGCGGAAGCGCTTTCGTGACGTCGGCCGAACGTCGCCGCTTGCGGCGACGGTAGGACGAAACCCTTAGGAGAAAAAAATGGCTCGACCGACACCGAGACCAAGACCGAAAAGCGCAACGTCGGCCGGATCGAGGAGATCCAGGGCGTCGTGATCGAGGCCGTCTTCCCCGACGAGCTGCCCGAGATCAACAACGCGATCACGATCGCGCGCGCCGCGACCGAGCACCAGGCCTCCGAGCAGTCGGTCGCCCACGACGAGTCGGGCCAGGAGATCCTCGTCTGCGAGGTCCAGCAGCACCTCGGCGACGACCGCGTGCGCGCCGTCGCGATGGACACCACCGACGGCCTGGCGCGCGGCGCCGAGGTCATCGACACCGGTGGGCCGATCACCGTGCCGGTGGGCGAGGTGACGCTCGGGCGGATCTTCAACCTGCTCGGCGACACGATCGACCTGGGCGACGAGATCGAGGTCAAGGAGCGCTGGCCGATCCATCGCGACGCACCCGACGTCGCGGACCTCACGCCGACCCAGGAGATGTTCGAGACCGGCATCAAGGTCGTCGACCTCCTGGCGCCCTACGCCAAGGGCGGCAAGGTCGGCCTGTTCGGCGGCGCCGGCGTCGGCAAGACGGTGATCATCCAGGAGCTGATCCACAACCTCGCCCAGGAGCACGGCGGCCTGTCGGCGTTCTGCGGGGTGGGCGAGCGCAGCCGCGAGGGCAACGACCTCTGGCTGGAGATGAAGGAGTCCGGCGTCCTGGAGAAGACGATGCTCGTCTTCGGCCAGATGAACGAGCCGCCCGGCGCGCGCATGCGCGTCGCCCTGTCCGGCCTGACGATGGCCGAGTACTTCCGCGAGCAGGGTCAGGACGTGCTGCTGTTCATCGACAACATCTTCCGGTTCGTGCAGGCGGGCTCGGAGGTCTCGGCGCTGCTCGGGCGGATGCCCTCGCAGGTGGGCTACCAGCCGACGCTGGAGACCGAGATGGGCCAGCTCCAGGAGCGCATCACGTCGACGCGCCAGGGCTCGGTCACCTCGATCCAGGCGATCTACGTGCCGGCCGACGACCTCACCGACCCCGCGCCGGCGTCGGTGTTCGCCCACCTCAACGCGACCACGACGCTGTCGCGCTCGATCTCGGAGAAGGGCATCTACCCGGCGGTCGACCCGCTCGACTCGACCTCGACGATCCTCAAGCCCGACGTTCTCGGCGAGGAGCACTTCCAGGTCGCCAACCAGGTCAAGGAGGTCCTCCAGCGCTACCGGGAGCTCCAGGACATCATCGCCATCCTCGGCATCGACGAGCTCTCCGACGAGGACAAGATCACCGTCCAGCGCGCGCGCAAGATCGAGCGCTTCCTGTCGCAGCCGTTCCACGTGGCCGAGCAGTTCACGGGCACGCCGGGCACGTACGTGCCGATCGAGGAGACGGTGCGTTCGTTCAAGGAGGTCCTCGAGGGCCAGCACGACGACATCCCCGAGGGTGCGTTCCTGCTGAAGGGCTCGATCGACGACGTGGTCTCCGGAGCCAAGGGCGAGGGCACCAAGCAGGGCCCGAAGGGCTCCTCGAAGGATTCCGAGAAGGAGCAGTCCGACGACGGCGACGAGAAGTCCGACGAGTCCAAGGACGACGAGTCCAACGGCGACTCCGAGAGCTAGATGGCCCACGAGAAGTTCACCGCCGAGGTCCTGACGCCCGAGGGCGAGGTCTTCAAGGACGAGGTCGAGATGGTCTCGACCCGGACCACGGTCGGTTCGATCGGCATCCTGGCCCACCACCAGCCGCTGCTCGGCATGCTCGACCCGACCGAACTGCGCCTCTACAAGTCCGAGAGCGACATCGTCAGCTTCGCCCAGGCCGAGGGGTACGTGCAGGTCTCCGGCGACCACGTGCTGCTGTTGGTCGAGGAGGCCATCCCGGCCGACGAGATCAACACAAGCGAGCAGCGCGAGAAGCTCCAACGCGCCGAGAAAGAAATGGGTTCGGCAGACAAGGACTCCGAGCAGTGGCGCACGGCCGAGCGCAACAAGCGCCGTGCCGAGGCCTTCTTGCGGATGGTCGAAGGCGGCGACGGCTAGTTCGAAGGCAAGTTCCGCGGTCGGGCTGCGTTTGCGCCTATATGCGCCGGATCGTGCAGCTGTTCGCTTGTCTTGTGGCGACGGGGCTTCTCGCCCCGGCCGTCGGCAGCGCGGACCCGTTCGAGACGGGCTTCCAGCCCGACTGCACCGAGGCGGCTCCGACGGTCCTGTCGACGGATTTCTCCGAGCCGATCGACATCAACGTCCTGGTGTTGCTCGACGGCGTGCCCCAGGCCACTGCCGAGCACACGATGACTGTCGTGGCCCGTCCGTACGCGGCGCTGGGCATCAACCTGCTGTCGCACTACGCGGCCGCGCCCGCGGTGGCCTCCGTCGATCCGATCGAGATCCTCGACGCCACACGCGCCGCCCAGAGCGGCCGGCGCCCGGCCGGGATCGATCTCGTCTACACGCTGACGAACAAGAACCTGGCCGACCCCGTCTCGGGTGACGGCGTCGCCGGAATGGCGGACTGCATCGGCGGCATCGCGTTCGGAGATCAAGGCTTCGCCGTCGGCGAGGTCGACGAGTCGCCCGCCGACGAGCTCGGCCTGTTCGGCGAGCAGACCGCGAAGATCGAGGCCCACGAGCTCGGCCACCTGCTCGGCGGCCAGCACCACTACGCCAACTGCGCACAAGCACCGCCGACCGACGCGGACCGCAGCGGCTGCACGCTGTTGATCAACGACGTCGGCCTGGCCGAGCTGACGTTCAGCACGCTCAACGCGTCGGTCATCCGTGGCCACGCGGAGCTCTGGCGCTACCGCGGCCCGGCTCCCGACGACCCCGACTCGCGCACGTCGACCGGCTCGTCCGGCTCGGCGCCGCCGTCCGGCCAGGCGCCGAGCAGCAAGCCGAGCAGCAAGCCGAGCGGCAAGAGCGCCGCCTGCAAGAGGGCCCAGTCCCGGGTCCGCCGCGCCAAGTCGGCATTGCGCTCGGCCCGTGCCGCGCACCGCAAGGCGCACACCAGCAAGGGCCGCCGCAACACCCAGCGCCGAGCCGCCAAGCGCGCGGCTGAGCTCAAGCGCGCACGCCGTGCGGCGAAGCGTGCCTGCGCCACGCGCTGACGCTTTGCGGCCGGTTGGGTAGTACCGCGGCAGATGCCCAAGACCGCGCTGATCGTCATCGACATGCTCAACACCTACGAGCACGAGGACGCCGAGCCGCTGGCCGAGTCGGCCGCGGGCATGATCGACCGGCTCGCCGAGCTGGTCGAGCGGGTGGACCGCGACGAGACGCTGCTCGTCTACGTCAACGACAACCACGGCAGGTGGGAGGCGGGCCGCGAGCAACTGGTCGAGCGCGCGCTGGCCGCGCGTCACCCCGAGCTCGTCGAGCCGATCGCACCCCCCGACGACGTCCCGTTCGTCGCCAAGGGACGCCACTCGATCTTCTACCAGACGGCCGTCGACGAGCTGCTGAGCTCCGAAGGCGTCGAGCGGGTCGTGCTGGCCGGCCAGGCGACCGAGCAGTGCATCCTCTACTCGTCGCTGGACGCGTACCTGCGCAACTACGAGATCTGCGTTCCCACCGACGCGGTGGCCCACATCCACCCGGACCTGGCCGAGGCGGCGCTACGCATGATGCAGGTCAACATGCACGCCGAGCTCGTGGCGGCACGGGATTGCGACCTGGTGCGCGGCGCGAGCACTCCGGCCGGTTGACGTTCGCGATCGCGGCGTTCTCTTGCGACGACCACGCGTCTCGCGTTAGTGTCGCCGAAGGCTCCACGTCGGAGTCTTGCCAATCACCTGGGAGGGAACTGGCATGGGGGAGCAGGGGGCACCGTCAGCAGCGCGTCGAATCCGCGGCGGCAGGTCCACGCTCGCGCGTGCATGTGGTCTTGCCGTAGTGATCGTCTGCATCTCGGCGGCGGTCGGCATCGCCCAGGGGCGCCGGCCCCTTCACAAGGGGCTCCCCGCCAAGCCGGTGGCGAGCGCGCCCGCGGGCGCGGTAATCGTGATCATGAAGGACCAGGCGGCGCCGGCGCGGGTGGCCGACGCGGACACGATCGACGAGGTCGAGCGCTCGGGCGGCGACGTCACCTACCGCTACCAGTCACTCAACGGCTTCGCCGCGAACGTCGACGCCGACGAGCGCGCCCGGCTGGAGGCCGACCCGGAGGTCAAGGAGGTCATCCCCGACGCCGTGATCGCCCGGCCTCGGCCGCGGCTCGACATGCCACTCACCGGCGGCGGCGCACCCGCGAACGCGACTCCCCAGCACGGCGTCTGCCCCGACGATCCGAGCAAGCCGCTGCTCGAACCGGAATCGCTGCAGCGGTCTCACGTGGCCTACACCGACCCGAGCATCCCGCAGGCGCAGGCGCTCGCCACCGGCAAGGGCGTGCGTGTCGCGTTCTTTGCCGACGGCCTGGACATCGACAACCCCGACTTCATCCGCGCCGACGGCTCGCATGTCTTCGTCGACTACAAGGACTTCACCGGCGACGGGCCCGACGCATTGACGAACGGCGCCGAGGCGTTCGGCGACGCCAGCGCGATCGCCGCCCAGGGCCGCATCGTCTACGACCTGTCGGAGTGGGTCAGTTGGTCGCACCCGCTGCCCAAGGGGTGCACGATCACGGTGCGCGGGTTCGCCCCGGGAGCCGATCTGATCGGCATGAAGACCGCCGACGTCTCGGGCGCGAACCGGACGTCGCGCCTGCTGGCAGCGATCGACTGGGCGATCACACAGGACCACGCCGACATCCTCAGCGAGTCGCTCGGGACCCAGGGCAACATGCCGGACTCGGCCGAGAACGCGCTCAGGCAGATGAACGCGCGTGCGGTGGCGGCGGGCATCGTCGTGGTCGAGGTCAGCGGCGATGCGGGCTTCAACGCGGGCCCGGTGTCGGGGGCGTCCGATCCCGCCGTGATCGACACCGGCGCGAGTACGATCTTCCGCCTCGCCAGCCAGATCGGCTGGCGCGCCGCGCAGTTCAGTGACGGCTGGCTTTCGGGGAACATGGCGTCGTTCTCGTCGGCGGGCTTCACCCAGGGGGCCCGCACCGTCGACCTCGTCGCGGGCGGCGACAGTGGCTGGGCGCTGTGCACGCCGGACCCGGAGCGATACGGCGACTGCTTCAACGCCAACGGCGAGCCGTCGAACCTCGGGATCATCAACGGGACGAGCGAGGCGACGCCGGAGGTGGCAGGCGCCGCGGCGCTCGTGATCGAGGCGTACCGCAAGACCCACGGCGGTCACAGCCCGAGCCCAGGCCTCGTCAGGGAACTGCTGACGAGCACCGCCACCGACCTCGGCGATCCTGGTGTCCTACAGGGCGCCGGCGAGCTGAACGCGCTGGCCGCCGTACAGGCCGCACAGTCCGTGGCCGACGCGAACGGCAGCCCCACGCCGACCGGACACGGCCTGCTCGCTAGCCCGACCCAGGTCGCGCTCACCGGCAAGGCCGGGCACGCGCCGGACTCCACACCGAGTGTCACGGTCACCAACGTCGGTGCCGGCCCGCAGACGATCCACGCCCACGTCCGCGCGCTCGGCCGACCGATGAAGCGCACGACGGGCGCTGTCGACCTGGACGGCTCGGGCGAGCCGTTCCAGGACGTCGCCGGCCAGCCGCGGGTCCTCAGGCGCGTGACCTTCGACGTGCCGAAGGACGCCGATCGCCTGCATGGCGAGGCCACCTGGTTGCCGGGCACGATCAACCTGATCCAGCTGACACTGCTCGATCCCCATGGCGCACTCGCTGCGCATGCGTCTCCGGAGTCCGTCAACAGCGGCCGCGACATAGTCGACGTCGCCCACCCCACCGCCGGACGCTGGACCGCGTTGATCTACGCCAGGCCCGATGAGCGCTCCCACGTTCAATACGAATTCTTCAGTCAGCGCTTCAAGGCGGCCGAGAAGGTCATCCCGTCGGACTTCACGCTCCCACCCGGAGCGACCAAGGACGTCCAGCTCGACGTCCGCCTGCCGCACGACGCCGGCGACGCCAGCGAGGACCTCGTGCTCGACTCGTCGGCGGGCTCGAGCAGCGTCGTGCCGCTCGTGCTTCGCTCGCTGATCGACGTCCATGGCGACCACGGAGAGTTCCGCGGCGAGTTCAACGGCGGCAACGGGCGAAACAACTGGATCCTCGACGCGCAGACGTTCGAGTTCGACGTGCCGCCCGGTCGCGACGCGATCACCGCAACCCTGCGCTTCGACGGCGACCCCGCAGGCGTCGAGATCGACGCCGCGCTCGTCTCGCCGGACGGCCAGGCGTTGGCCGTGGCCTCCACGAGACGGATCGACCCGCCCGCCTACGACCTGGTCGACGCCAACGCGCTGCAGGCTGTGGCGCTCGCCCCGAAGGCGGGCCGCTGGCAGCTGCTGATCGGGCAGTTCAACGACAACGGCAGCGCGCTGACGACGCCCTACAAGGGCACACTCTCCTTCGCGGCGCCGCCACGGGTGCAGGCACGCGGACTGCCGGCGAACCCCAAGACGGTGATCAAGCACGGCCAGAGCCGTACGACGACGATCACCGTGCGCAACGACGGGCCGATGTCGGAGGCGCTGTTCGTCGACCCGCGGCTGCCCAGCCGCCAGACCTACGAACTGCTGAGCTTCGATCAGACCGAGGGCCTGCCGTTGCCGAACCCGCCCTTCGCGGCCCCGCGGTTCTACCTGCCGAGCCACGCGGACACAGCTTGGGCGAGCGCGTCCGCGGACATCCCTGTCAACGTCGAGTGGGGCTACTCGTTCGGCGATCCGACCGTGAACGGTCAGAGCACAGGCCACCAGGCGTCCGCCAGCTACAGCGCGCCCGAGATCGTCAACGGCCCCTGGTATCTCAGGCCGGAGGTCATCGGGCCGTTCAGCGAGCCGATCAGCGGGACCGCCAGCGTCGGCATGGCCGCGCGGATGCTGGCCTTCGACACCGACGTGAGCTCGTCGACCAACGACCTCTGGCGCGAGTTCACTGATCCCGACGCGCCGCTCGACAACCTGCAGATCGTGGCGCCCCACAAGCAGGCGACGATGACCGTCACGTTCACGCCGACCGCACCCAGCGGCACCGTCGTGCAGGGCACGCTCTACGTCGCGGACTTCAACAACTGGCTGGCCAGCAGCCAGGACGTCGCCGCGATTCCGTACGCCTACAAGGTGGGCTGAGCGGCCTCAGGGCGCCGGCAGGAACGCGAAGGCGCGGTCGACAGCGGGGCGCCGGGGCAGGATGCCGAAGCGTGCGTCCCAGGTCGCCCAGCGCTCGAGCACGTCGCGGTGCAGCGCGGTGCCGAGGATCGGGGCGACCGCGGCGAGCTGGGCGCGAACCAGGCGCGGCTCGGCGCCGCTCGCGCGGGCGATCTCGTCGACGGCCGGTCCGGGCCGTGCGCGAACCGCCTCGATGCCGGCCGCGATCGCTTCGACCGCGGCCTCGATCGCGTCTCGGCGGCGTTCGAGCGTTGAGCGGCGCGTGACCAGCACGACCTCCGGGTAGCGCGGCGCGCCGTAGTCGTCGACCCGGAACTCGTTGACCCGGACGCCGCGCTCGCGCAACGTGACGCCCTCCGCGTTCCAGAAGGCGGGGACGGCGGCGACGTTGCGCTGGACGAGGTTCGGCACGGCCGCGAAGCCGATCGTCACCTGCTTCGCCTTGTGGAAATCGGCGCCGTCCTTCTGCATGACCGCCTCGAGCACCGCGGGGTCGGAGGGCAGCCCGGAAACCCCGACGCGCCGGCCCTCGAGGTCGCGCGGCCGGGCGACGTCGGGCAGCGCGATTATCGCGGCGAGCGGCCGCTGCACCAGCGCGGCGACCGCCACCACGTCGCGGCCCTTGTCGACGGCCAGCCCGAGGTCGTGGATGTCGAGCACGCCGACGTCGGCGGCACCGCTCAGGACGGTCTTCAGCGAGTCGGGCGACGCGCCCGGGGTCCGGATGCGCAGTCGCACGCCGGCCGTGCGGTCCAGGCGCTCGCGGATCGCTGCGTAGATCGGGGCATGGACGGCGTTGGGGGTGAAGTCCAGCGCGACCGTCAGGCGCGGGAGCTCGCGTTCGCCGCCACCGGCGTCGCCACAGCCGGCGAGCGCGGCGGCGAGCAGGCAGGCGAGAGCGGTCCCACGGCGCACGGCGCGAGACGCTAGCCATCGCGACCCGCCGAGTGTCGAGTTACTCGGTCCAGGGCCGACTAGATCGACACTCGGCGTGCGTCGAGCGCTCGCCAAGCGAGCACCGCCAGGGCGGCGCTCGGCAGCGCGAGGGCGAGCACGATTCCCGTGGCGAGGTCGATCAAGTGGACGGCGGCGAAGGCGACGATGGCGGCGGCCGCGAGCGCCGCCCGGCGGCGCCCGTCGAGGCGCGGGTGCGGCCGCAGCGCCAGCGCCGCGACCGCGACGAGCACCACCGTCCCCAGCGCCGGGCCGGCGAGCTCCCGCGCGACGTAGGCGAGCGGCAGCGCGGCGGCGGCGAGAGGCCAGCGGGGCACCGGGGTACCCTGGCATGGATGGACGAACGGACCCTCGCCGAGCGCCTGATGCGCTACGACACGTCGAGGCCCGACGAGCTGCTCGCCGCGGCCGGATTCGTCCGCGGGTGGCTGGGCTCGCGCGAGATCGAGGTCCTCGACTCCGACCACAACGGCCTGCCGGTGCTGCGCGCCGACGTCGGCGCCAAGGAGGGCCCCACGGTCGTCTTCCACGGCCACCTCGACGTCGTGCCGGCCCACGAGGAGCAGTTCGAGCCGCGGGTCGAGGGCGACCGGCTGATCGGCCGCGGTGCCTACGACATGAAGGGGGCGCTCGCGGCGATGATGCTCGCGACCGTCGACGCGGCGCAGCAGAACCTGGTCAAGGTGCGCTTCGTCTGCGTACCCGACGAGGAGGCCGAGGACGTCGAGGACCGTTCGATCGACGCACTGATCGCCGGTGGCCTGCGCGGCGACTTCGCGATCACGGGCGAGCCGACGGACCTGCACATCGGCGTCCAGGCCAAGGGCGTGCTCGCGGTCCGGCTCGAGGTTTCGGGCATCGCCGCGCACGGCTCGACGCCATGGCTGGGCGACAACGCGATCCTCAAGGCCCACGACGCCTTCCGGCGGATCGAGACGCTGCCCTTCAGCCGCGAGTCCTCCGACCTCTTCGACCGCCCGTCGATCAACCTGGCGCGGATCGTCGGTGGCGACGCTTTCAACAAGGTGCCCGACACCTGTTGCATGGACGTGGACATCCGCTACCTGCCCAACCAGGACACCGGCTCGATCCTCGCCCAGATCCGCGAGATCGACGACCTGAAGGTGGTCAAGTCCTTCGAGCGCGTTCCGGCGATCGTCTCGCGGCAGAACCCGTACGTGCGTGCCCTGCGCGACGCGCTCGCCCAGTCGATCGAGGGCGATCCGCTGAGCATCGGCCGCGACGGCGCTTCCGACGCGGTCTCGTTCATCGAGGCCGGCGTGCCCGCCGTCGAGTTCGGCCCGATCGGCGGCGGCCACCACGGCCCCGGCGAGTGGGTCTCGATCGGATCGCTGAGCCATTACCGCCGCGCGCTGGGGGACTTCATCACCCAGCTGCCAGCGTGGCTGGAGGAGGAGCGCGGTGGCGGAGGCCTCCGCGCGCTGGAGGGCGGGCTGGCGTGACCCCCGAGGAGGGGGAGGCTGCGGGCCATTCGGGTCGCGGCCTGCTGCTGCGGGCCGGGATCGGCGGCCTGCTGATCGTGGCGCTGACCGCCGGTGCGACCGCCACCGCCGGCCTGTTGCAGGTAAAGGACCTCGCCGACCGCATCGGTCGCAAGGGCGGCCCACACATCGCCAACACCGGCATCACCGAAGCGCAGGCCGGCAAGGCGCAGACGATCCTGGTGCTCGGCTCCGACCGCCGCTTCGACGAGTTCAAGGCCAACAACCCGCTGCTCAAGCGCTCGGTCCCGGCGCGCTCGGACACCGTGATGCTCATCCGGCTCGACCCGCACCAGGAGGCGACGTCGGTCCTGTCGCTGCCGCGCGACCTGAAGGTCGAGATCCCGGGGCACGGGATCGACAAGCTCAACCAGGCCTACTCGATCGGCGGGCCGACGCTGACGCTCCAGACCATCAAGCAGCTCACCGGCCTGAAGATCAACCACGTCGTCAACGTCCAGTTCCGCGGCTTTCGCGACGCGGTCAACGCGCTCGGATGCATCTACGTCGACGTCGACCGCCGGTACTTCCACTCCAACGCCGGGCTGCCGATCGGCCAGCGCTACGCCGAGATCGACATCAAGCCCGGCTATCAGAAGCTCTGCGGCACCGACGCGCTGAACTACGTGCGCTACCGCCACACCGATTCCGACATCGTGCGCGCCGCGCGTCAGCAGGGCTTTCTGCGCGCGGTGAAGGACCAGGTCAGCACCAGCGCCCTGTTCGGTCAGCGCACGAAGCTGATCGACATCTTCGCGGCGAGCACCCAGACCGACGCGAGCCTCGATACGACCAAGGGCCTGCTGCGGATCCTCAAGCTCGCGCTGTTCTCGGCCGGCCACCCCGTCCGCGAGGTCCAGTTCCCCGCGGAGTTCGACGTCGAGACGCTGCCGGGCGGGGCCGAGATCGCCTACGTCGTCGCCTCGCCGGACGCCGTCCAGCGCACGGTGCAGCGCTTCCTTCGCCCCTCGCGCGCCCAGACCCGGCCGAGGGTCCAGCTGACACCGAACGAGAACCGCCGCGCACCGCGCCGTCGCCGCACCGTCCTGCCGAGCGGTCTGGTCGACGGCCGGCGCGCCGCGTCCACGGCGGTCGTCGCGAAAGGACTCCGCCGGCGCACGGGCTTCCCGATCTACTTCGCCTCGCTGCTGACCCCGTCGAGCCGCTACCCGACGATGAGCGGCGCCCGCGCCTACACCGTCCACGACCGCGGCGCCGGCACACATCAGGCCTACCGCCTGGTGCTGGTGGCCAACGAGGCCGAGGGCCAATACTGGGGCGTGCAGGCCACCGACTGGCGCACGCCGCCGATCCTCCAGGCCAAGCACGAAACGGTGGTGCGCCATCGCCGCCGCCTGAGCGTCTACCGTGACGGGTCGCGCATCCGCCTCGTCGCGTGGCGCACCCCACACGCCGTGTACTGGGTTTCGAACTCCCTGAGCATGTCGCTTACCAACAGCCAGATGCTCGAGATCGCCGGGACGCTGACCCGCAGCGCCCGCCCGGCTCGATGACGGCCATACCGGACGACGCTCGCCCGCCTCGGCCCGGCTGGGGGCTGATCAAGCGCTTCGGGCTCGGCGCGCTGCTGATCGTCGTGCTCACCGCCGGCGCCACGGCCACCGCCGGCCTGCTGGAGATCTCCGACGACGTCGCGATCTTCGGCAGCGGCGAGCGGATCCCCGGGATCGGTGACGTGCTCGACGACGTCGACGCCGGCGAGCCGCAGACGATCCTTGTGCTCGGCTCCGACCGCCGCTATGCGGACATCAAGGCCAAGATTCCGCCGCGCTCCGACACGATCCTGCTCGTGCGGCTGGACCCGAGCAAGGAGGCGACGGCGGTGCTGTCGATCCCGCGCGACCTCAAGGTGAAGATCCCCGGGTTCGGCACCGACAAGATCAACGCCGCCTACGCGCTGGGCGGGCCGAAGCTCACCGTCCAGACGATCCGCAACCTCTTCCACTTCCCGATCAACCACGTCGTCAACGTCAACTTCGGCGGGTTCCGCCACGCGGTGAACAAGCTCGGTTGCGTGTACGTCGACGTCGACCGGCGCTACTTCAACGACAACCACCCGCCGTTCGACTCGCCCACCAACTACGCGACGATCGACGTCAAGCCCGGCTATCAGAAGCTGTGCGGCGCCGACGCGCTGGACTACGTCCGTTACCGCCATCTCGACAACGACTTCGTCCGCGCGGCGCGCCAGCAGGACTTCCTGCGCCAGGCCAAGGACCAGTTCGGGCTGGGCACGCTGTTCGGCTCGCGCAAGGAGCTGCTGCGGGTCTTCGCGCGCTACACGCAGACCGACATCCATTCAACCAGCGCGACGCTGCGGTTGCTCAAGCTCGCGTTCGAGTCCTCCAAGAACCCGGTGCGCGAGGTCCACTTCCGGGGCGGCATCGGCGACAACGTCGCCTACGTCGAGATCACCGACGAGAACCTGCGCCTGACGCGCGACGAGTTCCTCAACGCCCAGGCGTCGTCGGGCCCGCGCGGGACCGGACGCCGGACCAAGCGCTCTCGCGTGAACAAGCCCGGCATCGCCCGTGGCCTGATCCGCGACAAGCGCGCGGCCGAGGACTACGTGGCCGACGCCTCCACCCGCACCCGCTTCCCGATCCTCTATCCGGCCGTCCGCCTGTCGCGGGGCTCCTACAGCCGCGACCATCCGCGGGTCTACAACATCTACGACCGCGCGAAACACCGCTACCGCGCCTACCGGATCGTCATCTACGGCGGGGAGATCGGCCAGTACTACGGCGTGCAGGGCATGACCTGGAACGCGCCGCCGATCACCGACAGCCCGTCGGAGACGCGCAAGCTCGGCGGGCGCAAGTTCGAGCTGTTCTTCGACGGCAGCCGGCTGCGGTTGATCTCCCTGCGGACGTCGAAGGCCGTCTACTGGGTGTCGAACACGCTGTCGCAGACGCTCAACAACCAGCAGATGCTCGACATCGCCCGGTCGCTGACGCGCGTCGGGCGTTAGCCTCCGGCGCCCCATGGGGGATGCACGCGAACCGATCGGTGTCATCGGGACCGGCTACGTCGGGCTGGTCACGGCTGCGGGTTTCGCGGAGCTGGGCAACGAGGTCTTCTGCATCGACATCGACGTCGAGAAGATCGCGGCGCTCGAGGAAGGCCGGATCCCGATCTACGAGCCCGGACTCGAGGATCTCGTCGCCCGCAACCGCGAGCGGCTGCACTTCTCCACCGACATCGCCGACGCGCTCGACCGCGCGCGCCTGCTGTTCGTCGCGGTGGGCACGCCGCCCACCTATTCGGGCGACGCGGATCTCAGCGCCGTCAACGCCGTGGTCGACGCGATGCCCGCGTCGGACCGCCACGCGCTGGTGATGAAGTCGACCGTGCCGGTGGGCACCGGGGCGGCGATCAAGCGGCGCTTTCGCGAGACCGGCAAGGAGGGGTTCCGCTACGTCTCCTGCCCAGAGTTCCTCAAGGAGGGCTCGGCCGTCGCCGACTTCCTGCACCCCGACCGCGTCGTCGTGGGCGACGACGGCGACTGGGCGGGCGACGCGGTCGTCGAGCTTTACGCACCGCTCGACGCGCCGCTGGTGCGCACCGACATCGCCTCGGCCGAGATGGTCAAGCTCGCGTCCAACGCGTTCCTCGCCACCAAGATCTCGTTCATCAACGAGATCGCCAACGTCTGCGAGGAGACGGGCGCCGACGTGACCGAGGTCGCCCGGGGGATGGGCCTCGACGACCGCATCGGCCCGAAGTTCCTGCAGGCGGGGATCGGCTTCGGCGGCTCGTGCTTTCCCAAGGACGTCAACGCGCTCAAGCAGCTCGCCGGGAACTCGGGCTATCACTTCCAGCTGCTCAACGCCGTCATCGAGGTCAACGAGCTGCAGAAGCGCCGCGTCATCGGCAAGCTGCAGAAGCACCTCGGCACGCTGGTCGGCAAGCGCATCGCGCTGCTCGGCCTCGCCTTCAAGCCCGATACCGACGACATGCGCGAGGCCAGCTCGCTGGTCCTGTCGGCGCGCCTGCAGGCGGCAGGCTCGGAGATCTCGGTCTACGACCCGATCGCCGAGGACGAGGCGCGCGCGTTGATCCACGGCGTGGACTTCGCCAAGGACGCCCTGGACTGCGTCCGTGGCGCCGACGCGGTGGTGCTCGTCACCGAGTGGGCGGAGTTCAAGGAGCTCGACTGGACGGCGGCCGCCGAGGCGATGGCCGGCACGCTGGTGGTCGACGGGCGCAACGCGCTCGATCCCGATGCGGTCAGGGCGGCCGGGCTGACCTACGAAGGGGTCGGGCGCGGTGGCGGCGGGCTGGACTCCGACGCCGGTGGCGGCGGCAAGTTGCAGCCCGCCGCCTGATGCAGGCCGTCATCCTGGTCGGGGGCGAAGGCACGCGGCTGCGGCCGCTGACCTCGACCGTCCCCAAGCCGGTCGTCCCGCTCGTCGACCGGCCGTTCATCGCGTACATGCTCGAGTGGCTGCACCGCCACGGGGTCGACGACGTGATCATGTCGTGCGGTTTCCTGGCCACGAGCGTGCGCAACGTGCTTGGCGACGGCTCGCGGTACGGCCTGCGGATGCGCTACGTCGAGGAACCCGCGCCGCGCGGTACCGCGGGCGCCTTGAAGTACGCCGAGGAGTTCCTCGACGAGCGCTTCCTGATGCTCAACGGCGACGTGCTGACCGACCTCGATTTGAGTCTGCAGCTCGCCCAGCACGAGGCGACGGGCGCGCGGGCGACGCTCGCGCTCGTGCCGGTGGCAGACCCCAGCGCGTACGGGCTCGTACGGATCACCGACGACAACGCGGTCACCGGCTTCCTGGAGAAGCCGTCGGCCGACGAGATCGACACCGACCTCATCAGCGCCGGCGCCTACGTGCTCGAGCGCGACGTGCTGGAGATGATCCCGCCGGACCGCACGGTCTCGATCGAGCGCGAGGTCTGGCCGCACCTGGTCGGCAACGGCCTGTACGGCTTCGCGACGGAGGCCTACTGGCTCGACATCGGCACACCGGAGCGCTACCTGCAGGGCACGTTCGACATCATCGAGGGCAACGTGCAGACAGCGGTCCTCGATCGGCTCGGCCAATCCTTCCTCGCGGTCGACGGCGACGCCGAGCTGGAGGGCCGCGTCGTGCCGCCCGCGGTGATCGGCCGCGGCTGCTCGGTCGCGCCGGACGCCCACGTAGGCAGCCTCGTGGTGCTCGGCGACGGCGTGCGGGTCGGCGCCGGCTCGCGGATCGAGCGCAGCGTGGTGCTCCAGGGAAGCGAGATCGGCGCGGGTTGCCGCCTGGAGAACTGCATCGTGGCCGCGGGGGCTCGGATCGGCGACCGCACGACGATCAGCGACGGCGCGGTGTTGGGTGAGGGCGTGACCGTCGGGGCTGGCAATCTCCTGACCCGTGGAATTCGCGTCTTCCCCGGCATCGAACTGGCCGACGGCGCGGTCAGGTTCTGAAAGGGTGCACGGGGGCGAAGCATGAGCGGCGTGGCACAGGGCAACCGGCTCAACCGGGAGGGGATCTCCGAGGTCGACACGTCCGACCTGCTCGAGGACATCCTCGCGATCCCCGAGCACCTGCGCGACGCGCTCTGGAAGGTCGAATCGGCACACCTCGAGCCGTGGGACAGCCCCGGCGGCATGGTCGTGGCCGGCATGGGCGGCTCGGCGATCGGCGGTGCGCTCGCGCGCGCCGCGCTCGGCGACACCGCATCGCGCCCGATCCTCTCGGCCCGCGCCTACGGGCTGCCGGCGTGGACGACGCCCGACACGACGGTCCTCTGCGCGAGCTACTCGGGCGAGACCGAGGAGACCCTGGCCGCCTACGAGGCCGCGGGCGCGCTCGGCGCCAAGCGCGTCGTGGTGACCACCGGCGGGCGGCTCGCCAAGCAGGCGCGAGCCGACAAGGTTCCCGTCGTCCCCGTCGCGGGCGGCTTCCAGCCACGGGCGGCCGTGGCGTACATGTTCGTCGCCTCGCTGGAGGTCGCGGCGCTGTGTGGCGCCGGGCCCAGGATGAACTCCGAGATCGACGTCGCCGCCGAGCACCTCGAGAACTGCGTCATCGAGTGGGGGCCCGACTCCGCCACGGACTCGCTCTCGAAGCGGATCGCGATGGACATCCACGGCAGCGTGCCGGTGATCGCCGGCGCCGGCATCACCGAGCCGATCGCCTATCGCTGGAAGTCACAGATCAACGAGAACGCCAAGCTGCCGGCGTTCGCACACGAGCTGCCCGAGCTCGACCACAACGAGATCTGCGGCTGGGAGGGTGCGCCCGGGCTCGGCAAGTTCTCGGCGGTCTTCCTCGAAGACGCCGACCTGCACCCACGCGTGCTCGAGCGCATCACGCTGACCGAGCAGCTCATCGCCGAGTACGCCCACACCACCATCCGGGTGAGCACCGTGGGCCGCACGGGGGTCGAACGCGTGATGTCGCTCGTGCTGCTCGGCGACCTGGTCTCGCTGTACCTCGCCGTGCTGCGCGGTGTGGACCCCACCCCGGCCACGGCCATCGACCGCCTGAAGTCCGAGCTGTCCGAGCGCTGAGTCTCGATCGACGAAAGGCGGGTATGTCGAAGACATGCCTTCGCTCCTGAGCCTCCCGTTTCGCGCCGCCGAGCTGGCCATCGCGCCGCCGCGGTTCGCGGTGAAGACCCTCTTGCGCTTCCTGCGCGACGACGCCGACTCGCCGCGATCCGAGGCCGCCGCCCCCGCTCCGCCCCCGCCGCGGCCACGGCCGGAGGCGAGGGCCCCGGCGCCGCCGCGCCGCCCCGAGCCGCCGAGCCCCAGCCCCGAGGCCGCTCGGGACACCGGACCCGGCCCGGAGATCCACGTGGCCGAGCCGTGGGCTGGATTCGAGACCATGTCCGAGGAGGCGGTTCTCGATCGCCTGATCGGCGCCGATGCGGGCTTGCGGGCCGCGGTCAGGCTCTACGAGGCGCGTAACGCCAACCGCCCGCAGGTGCTGATCGCCACCGAGGAGCCGCTTCCCCAACCTTGACACAACGTTGATAAGGTTGGGGCCAGATGGACGCCCTGACGATCAACGAAGCTGCCGAGACGACCGGATGGTCGCCGCGAATGCTCCGCTACGTCGAGCGGATCGGGCTGGTGGAGAGCCCGCGCTCGGCGTCGGGCTATCGCCTCTACGGCCCTGAGCAGCTGCAGCGTCTACGGACGCTGCGCGAGCTGCTCGCCGGCTTCGACATCGGTCTGGGCGACGTCGGTTTCGCGCTACGCCTGCGCCGCGAGCCTCAGCTTCGCGACGCGGTGGAGGCGTGGTTCGAGGCCGAGGCCCGACGCCCCGAGGGCGTCACGTCCGCCGCCGACTGGCTGCGCTGGGAGCAGGAAAAACACCAGCGACTCCTACACCTTGCAACGAACACGGAGAAGAACGCCGCATGAGCACGACCGCAGAACCGACCACCCAGGACTTCAAGGTCGCCGACCTCTCGCTCGCCGAGTTCGGCCGCAACGAGATCCGCCTCGCCGAGCACGAGATGCCGGGGCTGATGAAGACGCGCGAGGAGTTCGCGGCGTCGCAGCCGTTGAAGGGCACGCGGATCATGGGCTCGCTGCACATGACGATCCAGACCGCGGTGCTGATCGAGACGCTCGTCGCGCTGGGCGCCGAGGTGCGCTGGGTGTCGTGCAACATCTTCTCGACGCAGGATCATGCCGCCGCCGCGGTCGCCGTCGGCCCCAACGGGACGCCGGAGGATCCGCAGGGCGTCCCGGTGTTCGCCTGGAAGGGCGAGACGCTGGAGGAGTACTGGTGGTGCACCGAGCAGGCGCTGCGCTGGCCGAATTCGGACCCCGCCCACCCAGGGCCGAACATGATCCTCGACGACGGTGGCGACGCCACGATGCTCGTCCACAAGGGCACCGAGTACGAGGCTGCCGGCGCCGTGCCGGATCCCGCGCAGGCCGAGTCCGAGGAGTTCCAGGTCTTCCTGACGCTGCTGCAGCGCTCGCTGGAGGAGGACCCGCAGCGCTGGACGAAGATCGGCCAGGAGATCAAGGGCGTCACCGAGGAGACGACCACCGGCGTCCACCGTCTCTACGAGCTGGCCCAGCGCGGCGAGTTGCTGTTCCCGGCGATCAACGTCAACGACTCCGTCACGAAGTCGAAGTTCGACAACCTCTACGGCTGCCGCCACTCGCTGGTCGACGGCATCAACCGCGCCGTCGACGTGATGCTCGCCGGCAAGACCGCCGTGGTCTGCGGCTTCGGCGACGTCGGCAAGGGCTCGGCCGAGTCGCTGCGCGCCCAGGGCGCCCGCGTGATCGTCACCGAGATCGACCCGATCTGCGCGCTACAGGCGTCGATGCAGGGCTACCAGGTCGCCCGGCTCGAGGACGTCATCGCGACCGCCGACGTGTTCATCACGACGACGGGCAACAAGGACATCATCCTCGTCGACGACATGGCCAAGATGAAGCACCAGGCGATCGTCGGCAACATCGGCCACTTCGACAACGAGATCGACGTCGCCGGCCTGGCGAAGGTCGCCGAGCGCAACAACATCAAGCCGCAGGTAGACGAGTGGCGCTTCCCCGACGGCCACACGATCATCCTGCTCTCCGAGGGCCGCCTGCTGAACCTCGGCAACGCGACCGGCCACCCGTCGTTCGTCATGTCGAACTCGTTCACCAACCAGACGATCGCCCAGATCGAGCTGTGGACCAAGAACGACGACTACGACAAGCAGGTCTACGTGCTGCCCAAGCACCTCGACGAGAAGGTCGCCCGGCTTCACCTCGACGCCGTGGGCGTGAAGCTCACCGAGCTACGCCCCGACCAGGCGGCGTACATCGGCGTCCCGGTCGAGGGCCCGTACAAGCCCGACCATTACCGCTACTAGGACCGAGATCGCCGTGCTCGAAAGCGGGGCCGCCCGGATCGAGTGGGCCGACGGGCAGATGCCCGTCCTGCGCTCGATCCGCGAGCGGCTCGCCGCCGAGCGTCCGCTCGACGGCCTGAAGGTGGGGGCGTGCCTGCACGTCACGGCCGAGACGGCCAACCTGGCCCGCACGCTCGTGGCCGGCGGGGCCGAGGTGGCGCTGTGCGCGGCCAACCCGCTCTCCACCCAGGAGGACGTCGCCGCGGTCCTCGGCGAGGAGATGCTGGTGCGCGCGCAGCTGCGCGCCGACCCGACCCCCGGGCAACGCGAGGTCGCGGAATGGGCGCCGGCGATCACCCTCGACGACGGCGCCGACCTGCTGGCGCTGCTGCACGAACAGCCCGAGCTGCCCGCTGGTTTCCTCGGCGGTACCGAGGAGACCACCACGGGACTCGTCCGCGCCCGCGCGCTTGGAACTGCGTTGCCCGGTGCTCGCGCTGAACGAGG
Organism: uncultured Acidobacteriota bacterium; assembly: GCA_963742245.1. GTDB lineage: Bacteria > Acidobacteriota > Thermoanaerobaculia > UBA5066 > Gp7-AA6 > DAHUXD01. Next base: position 436,485 of record CAVULG010000010.1, on the reverse strand, counting down.
CGCGCACGGAGCGCGTGTTCAACGACCACTACGGCACCGGGCAGTCGACGCTCGACGGCATCCTGCGCGCCACCAACATGCTGCTCGCCGGCCGCACCGTGGTGGTGCTCGGCTACGGCTTCACCGGGCGCGGGATCGCCACCCGCGCGCGCGGCGCGGGGGCGCAGGTGGTCGTCTGCGAGATCGACCCGCTGGCCGCGCTGGAGGCGCGGATGGAGGGTTTCGACGTGATGCCCGCGCTCGAGGCCGCCGCGCGCGGCGACGTGTTCATCACGGTCACCGGCGCTCCGCACGTGCTCGGGGCCGAGCACTTCGCGCGGATGAAGGACGGCGCGACGCTGGCCAACGCCGGGCACTTCGACGTCGAGATCGACATCGCCGCGCTCGGCGAGGACTCGCGCGAGGTGCTGCCGCTCGTCGAGCAGTACGTGGTCGGCGACCGGCGTCTGAACCTGCTCGCGCAGGGCCGCGTGGTCAACCTCGCCGCGGGCCGCGGACACCCGGCCGAGATCATGGACATCTCCTTCGCCCTGCACGCGCTGGCGGTCGAGTGGTTGGCGCGCGAGGGCGCCGGTCTGAAGCCGGGCGTGCAGCCGGTGCCCGATGAGCTCGACCGCGAGGTCGCGCGGCTGAAGCTCGCGGCGCTCGACGTCGACATCGACGCGCCGACAGCCGAGCAGGAGGCCTACCGCAGCACCTGGGAGCACTCATGAACGAGCCATTGACCGGCGGTTGCCTCTGTGGCGCCGTGCGCTACGAGATCTCCGCGCCGCTGGCAGCAGCGAGCTACTGCCACTGCACTCGCTGCCAGCGCCGCAGCGGAACCGCGGCTTCGGCGCAGGCGTGGCCGGCTCCGGGGACGTTCCGCTTCGTTTCCGGAGAGCAGCTGGTGCAGACCTGGCGACCGCCCGACGAGGGCTGGCCGAAGTCGTTCTGCTCGGTCTGCGGCGGCCAGCTCTTCAGCCACGACCCGCACGACCCCGACCGGCGCAGCATCCGGTTGGGCACGTTCGACGGTGACCCGGGCATCCGGCCGTCGTTTCGCCAGTACGTGGCGTACGCGGCGCCGTGGGAGCCGATCCCGGACGACGGCCTGGAGCGCTTCGAAGAGGGTCGTGGCTAGCCTCCGCGCCGCATGAGCCTCGACGCGTGCGTGGCCAAGATGGAGGCCGCGGGCCTGCCCGCGGTCGCGATCGAGACGTTCGCCCACTACTACCGCCAGCTCGAGGCGGGGGAGACGGGGCTGATCGCCGAGGGCGAGATCGAGCCGATCGAGTCGTTGCCCGACGCAGAAGAGCTGCCCGAGCCGGGCGACGAGGCGCGCGAGCTGCTCGACAAGGCAGTGGTGCTCAAGCTCAACGGCGGGCTGGGGACCAGCATGGGGATGAGCGGGCCGAAGTCGCTGCTGCAGGCGAAGGACGGCATGACGTTCCTGGAGCTGACGGCGCGCCAGGTGCTCACGCTGCGCGAGAGCTCGGGTGCGCGCGTGCCGCTGGTGCTGATGAACTCGTTCGCCACGCGCGAACCGTCGCTGGCGGCGCTCGACCCGGCGCTGGCCGCCGACCTCCCGCCCGACTTCCTGCAGAACAAGGAGCCCAAGGTCCGCGTCGACGACCTGCAGCCGGTGGAGTGGCCGCCGAACCCCGACCTCGAATGGTGCCCGCCGGGGCACGGCGACCTCTACACGGCGCTTCAGACCTCGGGGCTGCTCGAGCGCATGCTCGAATGCGGCTATCGGTGGGCGTTCGTGTCGAGCTCGGACAACCTCGCCGCCGTGCTGGACCCGCGGATCCTGGCGTGGATGGCGGCCGAGGACGCACCGTTCGTCGCCGAGGTCGCCGACCGGACAGAGGCCGACCGCAAGGGCGGCCACCTCGCACGGCGTCCCGACGGCGGCCTGGTACTGCGCGAGGTCGCCCAGACGCCGGATGCCGACCTCGACGCCTTCCAGGACGTCACCCGCCATCGGTACTTCAACACCAACACCCTGTGGCTCGACCTCGACGCGCTGGCCGCCGAGCTCGACCGGCGCGGCGGGCGTGCTCGGCCTGCCGTTGATTCGCAACCGCAAGACGGTCGACCCGGCCGACAAGGCGAGCCCGGAGGTCTTCCAGATCGAGACCGCGATGGGCGCCGCGGTGGGCGTGATCGAGGGCGCCCGCGCGCTGCGCGTCTCGCGCGCGCGCTTCACGCCCGTCAAGACGACAAACGACCTGCTGGCCCTGCGCTCGGACGCCTACGAGGTCGCCGCCGACGGCAGCGTCGTGCTCGCCGCCGACCGCCACGGCCGGCCGCCGTACATCGACCTCGACCCCGAGCACTACAAGCTCGTCGCGGACTTCGAGCCGCGCGTTGCCGCGGGCGCGCCGTCGCTGCGCGAGTGCGAGCGGCTCGTGGTCCGCGGCGACGTGACGTTCGGCGCCGACGTCGTCGTCACCGGCGACGTGGAGATACAGGCCCAGGGTGGTCCCGTCCACCTGGCGGACGGGACCGTTCTCGAGGGCTAGAAGGTCAGCGCGACTTCGCCCGCAAAGACCTTGGGCGGGCTGATCGTCATGTCGGAGAGATTCTCCTTGATCCAGTCGGCGGCCTGCCGGTTGGACTCGTCGGCGCCGTCCTGGCTGTCGTAGACGCTGACCGAGACAGCGCCTTCGGCGGTCCGGACCAGGTAGTAGGCCTGGAAGCCGTCGATGTCGCCGATCAGCCGGCGGACTTCGCTCTCGTTCTCCAGCAGCGCGTCGACCAGCTCGTTGTTGCCTTCGTAGTCGCGGACGCTTGCGTACATGGGACTCTCCTCGGGTGGGGGGGCGCTGCTTCCCGAGTGTCCCACTTCTATGCGGGCTCGTAGCGCTCGGCGCGTTCGTCGTTGCGCTGGCTCTCGCCGAGCATCCGGACGAACAGCCACGCCAGCGCCGTGCCCATCACGATCGACTGCTCGACGGCCATCAGCGCGCCGGCCACCTGCTGGTCGGTGTGCGGGTCCATGCCCCAGACCGGCCCCTGCTGTTCATAGAACGCGTAGAGGGCGTCCGGAGCGAACGTGATCACGATGCCCAGCAGGCCGACGCCGAGCTTGGTGGCGACCATGTAGACGACCGGCGCCATGCCCGTGAGCCGGTGGCGCCCGCGGATCGGCGAGAGCAGGTGCCACCAGTACAGCCCCCCGGCGACGGCGAAGCAGATGTGCTCCAGGGCGTGGACTCCGCTGTGCTCGAGCGCGGCGTCGTAGAGCGCCGGGACGTGCCAGGCCGCCATCGTCGCCACGTAGAACAGCGCGGCGAAGACCGGGTGCGCGAGCGGACCGGCCGCCCGCTCGATCGCCTGCACCCGCCGGGTGGCGGGCCGCAGGATCACGCGCGTGAGCCCGACGATGCCGAGGACCGGCGCGATATCGAGCAACAGCAGGTGCTGAGCCATGTGCATCGTCAGCACCTGCTCGCCGATGCGGTCTACCGGCGAGATGAGCGCGATCGCGCCGGCCAGCAGCGCGCCGGCGAAGCACACCGCCCGCCATGTCGGTGCGTCGCGGGAGCGGGCGATCGTGACGGCCTGGTGATGGCGATGGCCGGCCGCCGCCGCGCGCGCCGCCCGCCAGCGGCGCGCGTAGAACCAGGCCGCGAGCGCCATCAGCACGATCGGCCCGGGATCCAACGTCCACGACGCGTCGACACCGGCGAGCACCGGCGAAGTCTCGCAACAACCGGCGCAATTCCCACGCGCGCGCCCGCGCGAGCGTTCTCGGATGCTTCGCTTCCTCGCCGCTCTCGTGGCGCCACCGGCGTGCGCGGCCTGCGGCGCGCCCGGCACGGCGAACGCGTTGCTGTGCCCTCCCTGCCGCGCAGCCCTGCCGTGGCTCGGCGCGAGCACCTGCTCGCGCTGCGCCCTGCCACGCCCCTGCGGCCCGCCCTGCCCCGCCGCCCACGCGGCGTTCGACCGCGCCTGGGCGGCCGTGGCCTACGAGGGCAGCGGCCGCGCCGTCGTCGCCGCCCTGAAGTTCCGCGGCCGCCTCGCGCTCGCCGACCTGATGGCCGCCCAGATCGCCGCCAACGCCCCGCCCGGAATCGTGGCCGGCACGCTCGTCCCGATACCGACCGCGCCCGACCGCCGTCGCGCCCGCGGCTTCGACCAGGCCGAACTGCTCGCGAGGGCGCTGGCGCGCCGAACCGGCCTCCCGGCAAGGCCCCTACTACGCCGCCTCGATCGGGCGCGCCAGGCCGGTTCGGGGAGAGCCGCACGGCTCGCGGCACCCATGAGAATCGTGCCGCGCGGCCCCGCGCCAGCTCTCATCACGCTCGTCGATGACGTCCACACCACCGGCGCCACGCTCGATACCTGCGCAAAAGCCCTGCGAAACGCGGGTGCCGCCGACATACGAGCCGTCACCTACGCCCGCACGCTGCGGTGAAACATTCGTTGAGCCTGTCTTCACATGGCCGTACCATCATGTGTGGAGCGCACTGCCATGTCCCCGTCCCACCGGGGCGGGGACCGACGAGAGGAAGGTCTCGATGCAGATCGAGGTCAAGGGCCGCAACGTCTCCGTCACCGACGAGCTCCGTGAGCACGTCGAGAGGCGCTTCGCGAAGGTCGGCAAGCAGGTTTCCGACCTGGCCAGGCTCGAGGTCGAGTTCTCGCACGAGCGCAACCCCGCCAACCCGGACGCCGAGGTCGTCGAAGTCACCCTCTACCTCAAGGGCGTCACGCTGCGCGCGCATGACGCGTCGCGCGACTTCCGCCACTCGGTGAACCTCTGCGAGGAGGAGCTCGCACGGCAGGTCAAGCGTCACCGGGACAAGCGTCGCAAGCGCCGCGAGTCGCGCGCGGCGGCCCGCAGCAGCGACGTTCAGCCGGCGCTCTGTAGCCCCGAAATCCCGCCGCAGACTGCCACTGCTACGCTGACCTCGATGGGCATCCTCGAGCGTGCGCTCAACGTCGGCGAGGCCAAGAAGTTCAAGATTTACGAGCGCGGGTCGCGCTGATCGGCGCGTTCGAGCCCGAGCTCGAGCTCGAGACCGACGAGGAGCTGCGCGAGCGCTTCGACGGGCTGCGCGAGGAAGCGCGCAACGGCCGCGACCTCGACGACCTGCTGCCCGAGGTCTTCGCGATCGTCCGCGAGGCCGGCAAGCGCACGATGGGCATGCGCCACTTCGACGTCCAGCTCATCGGCGGCATGGTCCTCCACGGCGGCGAGATCGCCGAGATGAAGACCGGCGAGGGCAAGACGCTCACCGCCACGCTGGCCGTCGTGCTCAACGCGATGGCCGGCAAGGGCGTCCACCTCGTCACCGTCAACGACTACCTGGCCCGCCGCGACGCCGAGTGGATGAGCCCGATCTACGACTTCCTCGGGCTCACCGTCGGCGTCCTGCAGAACATGCAGTCCTACGAGGACAAGCAGGTCGCGTACGCCAGCGACATCACGTACGGCACCAACTCGGAGTTCGGCTTCGACTACCTGCGCGACAACATGGCGCAGTCGCTGGAGGAGAAGGTCCAGCACGGCGGCCGCATCGGCGAGGACGGCCGCCCGGTCGGCATGCACCACTTCGGGATCGTCGACGAGGTCGACAACATCCTCATCGACGAGGCGCGCACGCCGCTGATCATCTCCGGCGCGCCCGAGCAGGCCGCCGACCTCTACGCAGAAGTTCGCCAAGCTGGCGCCCCAGATGAAGCCGGGCAAGAAGCCCGAGGGCATGGACCCGCGCATGAAGAAGGACTTCGTCGCCGACTACGACTACGAGTTCGACGAGAAGCACAAGACGGTCGCCATCACCGAGCAGGGCGTCGCCAAGGCCGAGCGCTTCCTGGGCATCGACCACCTCTACCGCGCCGAGAACGGCCCGCTGGTCAACCACCTCATCCAGTCGCTGAAGGCCGAGTCGCTCTACAAGCGCGACGTCGACTACGCGGTGATCGACGGCGAGGTGAAGATCATCGACGAGTTCACCGGCCGCATCCTGGAGGGCCGGCGCTGGTAGCGAGGGCCTGCACCAGGCCGTCGAGGCCAAGGAGGGCGTCCGCGTCCAGGAGGAGAACCAGACGCTCGCGACGATCACGCTCCAGAACTACTTCCGGATGTACGACAAGCTCGCGGGCATGACCGGCACGGCCCTCACCGAGGCCACCGAGTTCATGAAGATCTACAAGCTCGGCGTCGTCCAGGTCCCGACCAACCAGCCGATGGTCCGCGGCGACCGCAACGACCAGGTCTACAAGACCAAGGACGGCAAGTGGGCGCCGTGGTCCGCGAGATCGCCGCGCGCAACGAGAACGGCCAGCCCGTCCTCGTGGGCACGATCTCCGTCGAGGTCTCCGAGCTGCTCGGGGCGCGCCTGAAGCAGCGCGGGATCGAGCACACCGTCCTCAACGCCAAGCCCGAGCACGCCGAGCGCGAGGGCGAGACCGTCGCCGAGGCGGGCCAGCCCGGCGCGGTGACGATCGCCACCAACATGGCCGGCCGCGGCGTCGACATCAAGCTCGGCGGCAACGAGGAGCACCAGACGCGGCTCGAGCTGGCCAAGCTCGGCCTGCGCACGGGCGACCCCGGGCTTCGACGAGCAGTTCGCCGAGCTGCTGCCCAAGATCACCGAGCGGATCGCCGCCGACCGCGAGCGGGTGCTCGAAGCGGGCGGGCTGTGCATCATCGGCACCGAGCGCCACGAGTCGCGGCGCATCGACAACCAGCTGCGCGGCCGCGCAGGCCGACAGGGCGACCCCGGCGAGTCGCGCTTCTTCCTCTCCGGCGAGGACGACCTGGTGCGCCTCTTCGCGGGCGACCGGATCTACAACATCCTCAACCGCTTCGGAACGACCGACGACGAGGGCAACGAGGAGCCGATCGAGGCCGGCATCCTCTCCAAGCAGATCGAGAAGGCCCAGCGCAAGGTCGAGGAGCAGAACTTCCTGATCCGCAAGCGCGTCCTCGAGTACGACGACGTGATGAACGAGCAGCGCCGGATCGTCTACGAGTACCGCGACCAGATTCTCGAGGGCCGCGACATGGGCGACCAGGCGCGCGAGGAGATCGGCCGCGTCATCGAGCGCCTCGTCGACGAGTACGTCGCCGGCGACTACGTCGAGGAGTGGGACCTCGGTGGGCTGTTCGTCGCGCTGAACGACATCTTCCCGATCGACCTCGACGATTCCGACCTCGACGTCCAGGCGCTCGATCGCGTCGAGCTCGTCGACCGCCTCACAGCGGCGGCGGTGGACCTCTACGGCAAGCCGCGAGCAGGAGCTCGGCCCGGAGCTGATGCGCCAGCTCGAGCGGTTCCTGCTGCTGCAGATCATCGACAACCGCTGGCGCGAGCACCTCTACGACATGGACTACCTGCGCGAGGGCATCCACCTGCGCGGGTTCGCCCAGATCGAGCCGCTGGTCGCCTACAAGAACGAGGCCTTCGAGCTGTTCACCGACCTGATGAACACCATCTGGTCGGACTTCGCGCGCATGATCTACAACGTCGAGGTCGAGGTGGAGGGCGCGAACGGCAGCGGCCCCGTGCCCGAGCCGCGGCGCGCCGGCGGCAGCTCGACCAAGGCCGCCAACGTCACGTACTCCGGCGGCGTCGGCGCCGCACAGCCCAGCGCGCTGGCGGCGGCGGCCGCGGGCGCCGGTGCCGGCGTGGCCGCCGAGGGCTACGCCGATGCCGATGGGGAGATGGTCGAGGCGCTGCCGGTGGTCGAGCAGCGTCGCGTCGACGAGTCCGAGCAGATCGGGCGCAACGACCCGTGCTGGTGCGGCTCGGGCCGCAAGTACAAGAAGTGCCACGGCGCCTGAGCTGACAACGGCGACGGGGCGCCTGAAGACGCCCCGCCGCGGTCACCTGCGTTTTTCGGCGCTCCAGCAACACGAACGCGGACGTGCGCCGAAGGTTGGCCGGTACGCGTCCATATATTTGGCTGCACATGGCCGAGATCCCCACAGCGCAGCGCCTTGCGGCCGTCCGCGAGCAGCTCGAGCCGCTCGCCGCGAGCGTCGATCCGGCGACCCTCGAGGGCCGCGCGCGCGAGCTCGAGGAGCAGATGGGGGCGCCCGGCTTCTGGGACGACCAGGAGCGCGCGGCGAAGGTGTCGGCCGAGCACTCGCGCCTGACGCGTCGGATCGAGGAGTTCCGCTCGCTCGAGGCCGACGTCGACGATCTCGAGGGGCTGGCCGAGCTGGCCGCCGAAGACGAGTCGATCGCCGCCGAGGTCGACACCCAGTTCGCCGCGGTCGAGGAGCGCCTCGCGGCGCTGGAGCTCGAACGGCTGTTCTCCGGTCACTACGACGCCGGTGACGCGCTGGTCACCGTGAACGCGGGTGCGGGAGGAACCGACGCCCAGGACTGGGCCGAGATGGTCCTGCGCATGGAGATGCGCTGGGCCGAGAAGCGTGGGTTCAACGTCGAGCTGCTCGAGGTGAGCCCGGGGGAGGAGGCGGGGATCAAGTCCGCGACGTTCCGCGTCAGCGGTGAGAACGCCTACGGCCTCTACTCGGCGGAGAAGGGCGTGCATCGGCTCGTGCGCCTCAGCCCGTTCGACGCCGCGCACCGTCGCCAGACGAGCTTCGCCGGCGTCGAGGTCGCGCCCGTCATCGAGGATTCCGCGGAAGTGGAGATCGATCCCGACGACCTCCAGGTCGACACGTACCGGGCCTCGGGTGCGGGCGGCCAGCACGTCAACAAGACCGACTCGGCCGTGCGGATCACCCACCGGCCCACCGGCATCGTCGTGCAGTGCCAGAACGAGCGCTCGCAGACACAGAACCGCGAGACGGCGATGAAGATGCTGCGCTCCAAGCTCGTCGAGCAGCGTGAGCGCGAGCGCGCCGAGGAGCTGGCGCGGGAGAAGGGCGACAGCCAGGACGTCAACTTCGGCTCGCAGATCCGCTCCTACGTCCTGCACCCGTACACGATGGTCAAGGACCACCGCACGAACTTCGAGGTCGGCAACGCCCAGTCGGTGCTCGACGGTGAGCTCGACGGGTTCGTGCGCGCCGAGCTGCTGCGGTCGGCGGGTAGATAGCGCGCCTGTGGCCCGGGTCGTCCTCCAGGTCCTCGTGGGTGCGGTGCTGCTCGGGGCGTCCGGCGCCAAGCTCGCGGCGCGCCACGAGAGCATGGCCGGCCTGGCGAACCTCGGCGTGCGCGGGCCGCGACTGGCCAAGGCGGTGTTCGCCGCAACCGTTGTCGTTGAAGCCGCATGTGGGGTGGGCGCGCTGCTGGGCTCGCGCGCGGCGCTCCTGGTCGCAGCGGCGTTCCTGCTCGCCACGGCCGCCGTGCTGGCGCGCGCATGGCGACGCGGTGGTCGCGGGCTGCCGTGCGGATGCTTCGGCGCGCACGGCCGCATCTCGACCGGCGCCGTCGCGCGCAACGTCGCGCTGGGAACGGCGGCGGCGGTCGCGGCGCTGGCGCCGGACGGCACGCCGTCGCGCGAAACGATCGAGCTGGTGCTGATCGGCGTGCTCGTGATCGCCGTGGCGGGACTTGCGGTCGCCGTGCTGGCGCTCGCACGGGAGCTGGGGGTGCTGCGGGTGCGGGTGGGAGGCCAGTCGGCGCTCGAGCTCGACGGCGAGGGCCCCGAGCTGGGCGCGCGCCACGATCTGCCGCGCTGGTTCGGCGACACGCCGGTCGCCGGGCTCGCCGTGGCGATCTTCACCTCCGCCGGCTGCCCGATGTGCGCCGATCTCGGCCCGGCGATCGAGCTGCTGAGGCGCGACAGCTGGCTGACGATCGCCGAGCTCGACGAGGAGCGCGACCCGGCGGCATGGGCCGCGTTCGACGTCCCCGGCAGCCCCTACGCGGTGGTCCTGGGGCCCGAAGGAGACGTCCTCGCGAAGGGGACCTTCAACGGCCTGCCGCAACTCGAGAGCGTCGTCGCCACCGCGGCACGGCGCGCGGGAAATGGCGCCGGCGTCGCCTGACCGCCAGAGGGCGCTGGAACGCCTGGCCACGGCGACGTCGCGGCGGGGTTTCCTGGCGCGGGTAAGCGAGGCACTCGTCGCGGTCGCCGGAGCCGGGACGGCCGTGCGGCTCGCCGGCGCCGATCCGGCGGAGGCCTACACGAACTTCTGCGGACACCTGTACACGACGGGCAACTGCCCGCACCCGACGGGGCTTCCACGTATCGATCGCCAGGGACGGCCGCTGCGCGCGCGCGACGGTGTGCGGGTGGACGATCTCGGTCGGCGCGTCGACGACGAGGGCCGGCCGATCGACGAGGACGCCCGGTTGCTCACCGACCCCGACGGCCGGCCGCTGCCGCCCGTGCCGCGCAGCCGGCTGTGCGCGGCCGTCGGCGAGCGCTACGACTTCCGTCCGTACGTGGACGGCTCGTGGCACCGCTGCTGCGGCGGCCAGGTGCGCAGCCTGGTCGACTGCTGTGGCTACGTCCGGCGCAGGATCAACGGGGACGGCGCGCTGACCGGGTACTGCTACCGCGGTCGCAAGGTCTTCTGCGTGATGTACCGGGACACGAAGATCCCGTGCTAGGCGTCGGCGTGGCACTCGGCGTGACGGCGTTCCTCGCCGGGCTGACGGGCACGTGGTCTCCGTGCGGCCTTTCGACGGTCGAGACGCTCGGCTCCGCGATGGGGCGTGGGGCGCGGCGGCGCACGGTCCTCGCCGCGGCGGTGGCCTTCGCCCTCGCGGCGCTCGCGGGCGGTCTGGCGACCTTCGGAGGCGCCGCGCTTGCGGGAGCCGCGCTCGGCTTCGACGGCAGCATGGTGCCGGCGGCGCTGCTGGTCGTCGTGGCGGTCGCCTGCGCGGTCGGCGACTGGCGTTTCGCGCGCGTCGTGCCCCAGATTCCCGCCCAGGTGCCCGAGCGCGCGCGCTGGCGCCTTCCGTTGGCCGTCACGGGCGTGCTCTACGGGTGGCTGCTCGGCCTCGGCTTCACGACCTACCTGCTGAGCTACGCGATGTGGGCGCTGCTGGCCGGGGCGCTGCTGCTGGGCGAGCCCGGCCTCGGGTTGGCAACGGGCGTGGCCTTCGGCGCGGGGCGCGCGCTGCCCGTGCTCGTGCTCGCTCCGACCTACGGCGCCGAGAGCACGCAGGCGTTCCTCACCGACATGGCGCAGCGGCCGCTCCTGGCCGGCCTGCGCAGACTCGACGGCGCGGTGCTGCTGGTGGCCGCCGTGCTGGTGGTGCCGGTGGCCGGCGCCGCGGCCGCCGAGGCGCCGCCGGCGCCGGCATCCGACCCGAGCGTCAGCGGCTCGGACCTCGTCTTCCAGCGCGACGGCCACGGGCTGTTGCAGCGCGGCGACGCCGCCGCGATCACGCTGCCGGGTACCCATCCGGCCGTCGGCGGTGGCTGGATCATCTGGCATGACGGAGCGACGGTCACCCTCGCCCGGCGCGACACGCTCACGACCGTCGTGACCTTCCCGCTGCCGGGCGTCGACGCGCTGGCGGTGGGCAGCCGCTGGCTCGCCTACCGCACGACCTCGCCGCAGGGCAGGCAGATCGTCGGCGCCGCGCGCCTGAATGCATCCGGCCTGCCGACGACCTTCTACGCGCCGCGGGCGATCACGACCCATCTCAGTCGCCCGTCCGTCTGGGGCGACATGCTGGCGCTCGGCGTCGCGGGCCCCCATCACAGCCGTGTCGTCGTCGTGAACCTCCGCACGGGCGGGCATCGCACGGTGCGCCGGGCGGGGTACGGCGAGCAGCTGAGCGCGCCCTCGCTTCGCGACGGCAGGCTGCTGTACGTGCGCGCGACCAGATGCGTGCAGGAACTGCGGCTGGGCCGCGTCGATCGGGCGGCCCGACACGACCGCGTGCTGCTGCGAACGCGCTCGATCACCATCCGCGATCGCGGCTATCAACGCGGATACACGCGGGCGTACAACGGGGCGAGCCTCTGCCGCGGGCTGCCGACGTCGTCGCTACGGGGGATCCTCTGGACGACCGCCCTCGGCCCCGACGCCGCCTACGTCACGCGCCTGCCCGCCGACGCGCGCGGGCACCCGAGGATCTCGTCGATGTCTCGGTAGTCGCGGGGGATAGGCTGCGCGCGCATGGCGTCTGAGCCCAGCGAGCAGCCCACCGCGCCCTATCTCGACGCGCTGGTGGCCTACGGCTTCCGCGGCTCGGGACGCTTTCACGTACCCGGCCACAAGGGTGGTTCGGGGGCCGATCCGGGGCTGCGCTTCGCGCTGGGCGACCGCGCGCTGGCCGTCGACGTGCCACAGGACATCGAGGGGATCGACCTCGGGCCGTCGCCGACGCCCTACGAGCGCGCCGAGGCGCTGGCAGCCGAGGCCTACGGCGCCGCTCGCACGTGGTTCTTGACCAACGGCGCGACGCAGGGCAACCACGCCCTGTGTCTCGTCCTCGCCCCGCTCGGCGCGCGCGTGGTCGCCCAGCGCAACTCGCACGCGTCGCTGGTCGACGGCCTCGTCCTGAGCGGCGGCGTGCCCACGTTCGTCGCGCCCGAGTACGACCAGGAGCTCGGCATGGCCCACGGGGTCACGCCCGAGGCGCTCGAGCGCGCGCTGGCAGGAGCCCCCGAAGCCCGCGCGGTGTTCGTCGTCTCGCCGACGTACTACGGGATGGTGGCCGACGTCGAGGGCTGCGCCGAGGTAACGCACGCCGCCGGCGTGCCGCTCGTCGTCGACCAGGCGTGGGGCCCGCACCTGGGCTTCCATCCGGACGTGCCGGGCTCGGCGATGGCAGTCGGCGCCGACGCGGTCCTGACCTCGACGCACAAGATCGTCGGCAGCCTCACCCAGAGCGCGATGCTCCACGTCGCCGACACCGGACGGATCGACATCGGCGCCGTGGGGCGGGCGATACGGCTCGTGCGCTGCACGTCGCCCAGCTCGCTGCTGCTCGGTTCGCTGGACGCCGCGCGCCGCCAGCTCGCGGTCCATGGCGAGGCGCTGCTGCACGAGACGCTCGCCGCCGTCGAGCGCGTGCGCGAGAAGCTGGCGATCGTCCCGGGCGTCGCGCTGATCGGGCCCGAGCTCGTGGGCCGGCCGGGCGTGGCGGGCTGGGACCCGATGCGCATCGTGCTCGACGTGCGCGGAACCGGCCGCTCGGGCTACGAGGTCGCCGAGGCGCTGCGGCGCGCCTACGACGTCCAGCCCGAGCTCGCCACGCACGCCACGGTGGTGTTCGTCGTTGGGGTCGCCGAGTCGACCTCGGTCCTGGAGCGGATGGCCGGAGACGTCGACGAGACCGTCAAGCGCATCTCGATCGAGGGTTCGACCGAGGCGCTCGTCCGCGCTCCGGGTGCGCTGGAGAACGAGATGGCTGTGACCCCGCGCGAGGCCTTCCTGGGCGAAGCCGAGGAGGTCGCGATCGACGACGCCGTGGGTCGCGTCTCGTGCGAGTCGATCGCCGGTTATCCGCCGGGGATCCCCGCGCTGCTGCCGGGCGAGCTGATCACCGCGGAGACGGTGGCGTATCTGCGCGAGCTGGTTGCCAGCGGCGCGCGGCTACACGGGGCCAGCGACCCGGCCTTCGGCACGATCCACGTGCTCGCCGGGCGCTGACCCCGCGCTGCGCTTCAGTCGATCTATGCGGTGGCGGGCGAGGCCGCGACGGCGGACTGCTCGCGGACGAGCGATCCCGCGACGACGAGCACCCAGACCATGAACGCGATCGCGGCGATGTAGCTGAACGCGCCCTGCGGCGAGAAGAACCCGTCGCCGTCGGCGAGCGCGGCTGCGCCGACGATCTGGAGGAGCGCGACCAACATCCCGAGCGGCGCGACCCAGCGGGCGACCAGGCCCGTGGCCGCGAGGCCCTGGGAGGCGGCGAACAGGAACACCGCGGCCGGGAAGCCCGACATCGCGAAGACGATCGTGTTGGCGTCCAGCAGCGTCCGAGCGAGCGCTTCGTCGCCGGCCGAGGCGCGATAGACCATGATCGCCCCGACCGCACAGGCCACGAGCACCACCGCGGAACCGGCGACGCCGCCCACGGCGGCCATCAGCGACCAGCCCCCACGGTCGCCCTCGGCGCGCCGGAGCATCCCGACGACTGCCGCGAGGAACGCGAGGAACGGGATGATCGCCAGGCCCTGGAGGAAGGCCGAGGTGAGCAATGCGCCGCGGTGCTCGGTGACGTAGGAGACGACCTTCGATCCCGGCTCGCCGGAGTTCGGCAGTCCGGAGGGAAGGAAGGCAACGAGGGCGACCAGGAAGATCGCCACGAACAGCAGGCCCGCCATGCCGGCAAACCGCCGGCTCGTCGGATCGAACATTCGAACCCCTTTCCGATGGGGGTGGGGAAAACGGTGCCGATGGTACTCCGGGCGTCGGCGGCGGTTACTTCGATTTTTTGCCTGCAAACCATTATGAAAAGGAGTGTCAGGACGCCGTCTCGGCGCGCCGGGCCGCGACCCGCAGCGCCTCGCCGCCGATGAGCCGTTCGAAGCGCCCGACGACCGCCCACAACGCGCGCAGTCGCACCGTCGCGCGGCGCCCCACGGGCGCCACCCGCGCCTCGCTGATCAGCGCGCTGCCGCCGGGCGTGGGCTCGACCCAATGGGCGAAGAGCACCCGCGCGGTGTCGGAGCGGTCCCAGTCCCTGAACTCCGTGGCGTCGGCGAGCCGTGGGTAGTCGCGTTCGAGCGTCCAGATGCGGCCGACCAGCCCCGAGACCAGCCAGTGCTCGCCCTCGTCGAGCACGGTGAACGGGTGCGCCCGGAAGAGCTCGCCGAAGGTCTGCTCGTTCGGCACGCCCGGGATGCGCCAGCGCACCATCCGGCCGAGGGTCCGCGTGTCGCGCAGTCGCAGCTGCTCGGCGGCCTGCCACAGTGCCGCCGGGTCGGCGCGCGACTCGCGCCGATGCCGCGTCCGGATGACCGCGCCCGGCAGCAGGACATCGAGATCGGGCACGGCCATCGCCTTAGAGTGCCTGACGATGGAGCTCGACGAGATCGTCCGCCGGGCGCTGGAGGAGGACATCGGCGCCGGCGACGTGACCTCCGAGGTCACGGTTGGAGAACGGGCGCGCGGGATCGCCACCGTCACGCAGAAGGCGCCGGGCGTCCTGTTCGGTCTCGACGTCGCCGAGGTCGCGTTCCGACAACTCGACCGCGAGGTCGAGCTCGAGCGGCTCGCGCCGGAGGGCGAGTGGAGCGAAGGCGGGCCGGTCCTGCGAGCCACCGGATCCACCCGGGCGCTCCTGGCCGCCGAGCGCACCGCCCTGAACTTCCTCCAGCGGCTGAGTGGGATCGCCACGCTCACCGCTCGCTATGTGAAAGCGGTCGAGGGGACGGGCGTCCGGATCCTCGACACCCGCAAGACGACGCCCGGGCTACGGGCCCTCGAGAAGGCCGCGGTGCGGGCTGGCGGTGGACACAACCATCGCTTCGGCCTGTTCGACATGGTCCTGATCAAGGAGAACCACGCCGCCGCCGCGGGCGGCGTGGGCGAGGCGGTGCGGCGCGCACGGGAAGCGTTCGGAGACCTCCCGCTGGAGGTCGAGTGCCGGACCGTCGAGGAGATCGCCGAGGCGCTGGAGGCGGGGGCGCCGCGGATCCTGCTCGACAACATGACGCCCGACGAGCTGCGCGCCGCGGTGGACCAGGTGGGCGGCCGCGCGGAGCTCGAGGGAAGTGGCGGAATGACGCTCGATTCCGTCCGGGAGAAGGCGGTTTCGGGGCTAGACTGGATATCGGTCGGCGCACTCACCCACTCCGCCCCGGCGCTCGATCTCTCCCTCCTGCTGGAAGGAGTCCCATGACCCTCCTCACCCTCCAGAACATCCCCGCTCTGCAGGCCGAGGTTCGCGAGCTCGTGCGCGAGCGCGACGCCGTGATCCTGGCCCACAACTACCAGCTGCCCGAGGTCCAGGACGTCGCCGACTATGTGGGCGACTCGCTGGGTCTCTCCCAGCAGGCGGCCAGTGCCGGTGCCTCCGACGATCGTCTTCTGCGGCGTGCATTTCATGGCCGAGACCGCGTCGATCCTGTGTCCCGACAAGCGCGTCCTGATCCCCGACCTCGATGCGGGCTGCTCGCTGGCCGACTCGATCACGCCGGAGCAGCTGCGCGCCTGGCAGGCCAAGCATCCCGACGCCGTCACCGTGATGTACGTCAACACCACGGCGGAGATCAAGGCGCTCACCGACTACTGCTGCACGTCGTCGAACGCGGTCAAGGTGGTCGAGCACATCCGTGCCGAACACGGCGAGGACGTCGAGATCCTCTTCGGTCCGGACATGTTCCTCGGCGCCTACGTCGAGAAGACGCTGGGCATCAAGATGCACGTCTGGGACGGCGAGTGCCACGTGCACGCAGGGATCCGCCCGTCCGACATCGAGCGCGTGCGCGGCGAGCACCCGGGCGCCGACTTCCTGATCCACCCCGAGTGCGGTTGCTCGACCTCGGTCATGGAGTACGTCGCCGCCGGCGACGTCGACTCCGAGGGCGTGCACATGCTGTCGACCGGCGGCATGCTCGCCTACGCGCGCCAGGAAGAGGCGGAGCATCCGGGCGGGACTGCGATCGTGGCGACCGAGACCGGGATGCTGCACCCGCTGCGCGTCGCGGCGCCGGACATCGAGTTCATCGCCGCCAACGAGGCGGCCTCGTGCAAGTACATGAAGATGATCACGCTGCCGAAGCTGCGCGACTGCCTGCGCGACGAGACCGGCGAGGTCCGCGTGCCGCCCGAGATCGCCGAGCGCGCGCGGCTCCCGATCGAGCGGATGGTCTCGATCAGCTAGTAGCTTCGGCGGCTTGCGGTTAGGAGTTCGCTACGACGGGATCAAGGAGCGGATCGGCGCGCTGCTGAACCTCGTGCCCGTGCCGGTGGGCTACTCGATGTTCGGCATGCCGGCCGCCCGCGCCACCCAGGTCGCCCAGCGCACAGGCATCTTCGGCGAGCTGGTGGGAGGCCCGGCGACCGCCGCCGAGCTCGCCGGTCGGCTGGAGCTGCGCGAGGAGGGCACGCGGCTGCTGCTCGATTCGCTCTGCGCCGCGGGGCAGCTGCGGATCCGTGGCGACCGCTACGAGCTGCCGCCGCGGACGGCGAAGTGGCTCGACCCGGCGTCGCCCACCTACGTCGGGGACTTCGTGGCCGACAACTTCCATTACTGGGACTGGTGGACCGGGCTGGAGGAGCTCGTCCGTGACGGCCGCTCGATCGAGCTGCACGACCGCGGCCCCGACGACCCCTATTGGCGCTCGTACATCACGGGCCAGTACCAGCTCGCGCGCCTGTCCAGCGCCGCGGTGGCGCGCGCCGTGGCGCTGCCCGCCGGCGCGGCCTCGCTGCTCGACGTGGCCGGCGCCCACGGGGAATTCGCGATGGCGCTCTGCCGCCGCCACGATGCGCTGAAGGCGACGGTGGTCGACCTGCCGGGCAGCGCGCGGATCGGGCGCGAGATCGTCGCGGCGGCCGGCATGACCGACCGGGTCACGCACCTCGAAGGCGACATGTTCGCCGCCGACCTCGGCGGCCCGCACGGCGGTGCGCTGGCGTTCAACATCGTCCACCACCTGTCCCCGGAGCGCACGCGCGAGCTGTTCGAGCGCATCGCCGCCGCACTGCGTCCGGGGGCGCCGCTCTGCGTGCTCGACCTCTACGACCGGCCGGAGGGCAGACGGCCCGACAGCGGCAGCTTCCTCGGCCTCTTCTTCCACCTGACCTCGGGTGCGGACACCTACACCGTCGAGGAGGTCTCCGACTGGCTGGGTGCGTCCGGGTTCGGCAAGGCGCAGGTCAAGCGCCTGGCGCAGCTGCCCGGCCTCGCGCTGCTGCGAGCCGAACGCCGCTAGTCAGCGGCGCGTCCGCTTGTCGCGCGCGATGTAGGAGCGGCCGGCCTTGACCACGATGGTCTTGCGCCGTACGAGATCTGTCACGAGCACGGCTCCCTGCCGCACCCGCACTTCCGTCGAGCTACAGGTGTCGATCGTCTTCCACAGCGTCCCGCGCTCGATGCCCGACGCGTCGCGGCCGACGACGCTGAACGTGCCGCTGGCTTTGGCCTCGAGGTAGCGCACGACGCGCCTCCGCGCCGCGTCGGCCCGCGAGCCGCCGGGCGCCGCGGATCGGGAGCCGGCCGGCGCTGCCTTGCACGTCGACCACCGCCCACCGGCCAGGCGGATGAGGGTGATCGTCAACGTCGAACTGGCTTTGGCCAGCCGCTGGTTGAACCTGAACTTCCCGTGCGTGAACTCGCCGGTCTTGACCGCACCAAGGGTGTCCGTTGCCACGGTGAGCCCCGCCACACCGCGGCTGGCGTCGACGATCGTGCCGACGGGGATCACCGTGATCTGGGTGATCGGGATGTAGTTCTTCCCGCCGGGCAGGCGCACGCGAACGATCCCGCTGACCGGATCCAGGTTGCCCGTCTTCAGCGCCACTGGCGGCGGGACCTCGCCGGGTGGAGGCGGCGGGGTGGTGCCTCCGCCGGCCGGCGGCCCGACCCCGGGCGCCTCCTCGCCGCTGCTGCCGCCGGCGCCAGGGACGGTGAAGGCCACCGAGGCGGTGTCGGCGTCCTGGACCGCGTGGAGCGTGTAGTCGCCGGGGGCCAGGGGGTTGGCCGGTGTGGTCGACCACTCGCCGAACTCCGGGTCGCCGCTGTAGCTGGCCGGATTGAGCGCCACGGGCGAGCCGCCGGAGTTCAGGAGGCTGAGCGACGTCAGCGCCGGGCTGGCGCCGGCGCCGGTGCTGAGCGTTCCGGCGAGGGTCGGCAGGTTGTCGGCAGTGGTCGTCGCGTTGAGCGGCTGAGCTATCGCCAGGCCCACGATCGTGAAGTTGCGGGTCAGGGTGCTGGTGCGGTCGGAGGTGTCCTTCTCTGTGACATCCAACGTGTAGTCGCCCGGGGTCAGCGGCGCCGGTGTAGCCGTCCAGGTGGTGGTGCCCGTGGCCGCGACCGGACTGCCGTTCAGCAGGACTTCGAGCGTAACCGGGTCGGCCTCGATCCCGTGGGCCAGGCTCCCGTCGTAGGTAGGGGTGTTGTTCGTCGTCGTGAACCCGCTTTCGAACGGGTGGTCGATGGTCAGCGGCGACTCGAAGACGGTGTCGAACGCCTCGGTGAACGAGGCGGCCGGCGCCAGCCCGCTGTGGGTCGGGAACGCGAGCGCGATCGCGCTGTCCTGGGCGCTGGCGCAGCCGGACAGGCAGTTGTTCGACAGCGCCCAGAGCGTGTTCATGTCGCCGTTGACCGTGTCGAAGAACCCTTCCTCGTACGTCGTGCCCGTGCTCGGGCTCGGGACGAAGCCCACACCGCCGAGCGTGGTCGAGTTCGGGAAGGCGGCGCAGTACGCGGCGTGCCCCGCGCTGTCCAGGTCGCCGAACGTGTCGTCCTCGCCCTGCAGCTGGCAGTCCCCGTACTGCGTGACCTGGACGTTGTGCGTGTTGCCGGAGTCGTTGTTGGTGACGGTGTAGGTCGACGTGTAGGACGGGTCGTCGACGACGTAGGTGACCGTCTCGTCGATCTGGACGCCGCCGCCGGCGTCGGCGATCGTCTGGACCGTGAACGGATCCCCCAGCACGCCCGTGCCGGTCACCCCGGACTGGGACACGGGAGCGAGCGGCTGGTCGCCGAGGGTTCCGTAGTTGACGCCGTCGACCCGCACGTGCGTGCCGCACTCCCCGGGCGTCCCGTCAGTCGGGTAGAACAGGTTGCCGGCGACACCGGCATAGCTCGCCTGGCAGGAGAGGTCGCTGCCGATCGTGATCGACGTGATCGTGGTGCTGCCCGGGGCGTCGATGGTCACGTCGGCCAGCGCCGGGCCGGCAGGCCCCAGCACCAATGCCAGCAGCGCGCCCGCGATCTGGACCGTCCGGTAGACCATGCGGCCGACTCTGCCTCCAGCGGCGCGGTGAGTCAAACGGTGTGTCAGATCCCGAGCAGGTCGCGCCCCTGCTCGGCCGCCTTGCGCACGCGCGGCAGGCTCGCCAGCTTGCGCTGGAACTCCACGGGCGTGTAGCAGTGCACCTCGGCACCGGCGCCCATCGCCGCGCCGTCCCACAGGCTGGCCGCCTGGTGGACGCGTTCCAGCCACGGGACCCCGTCGAAGCCCGGCGAGACCAGGACGACCAGATACTCCTCACCCTCCGCCGCGTAGGCACGCTCCAGCGGCCAGCGCTCCGACACCCGCAGCGTGTAGCGGCGCAGCTCGTCGATGTGGGTCAGAACTCGTCCGCCTCGTGGGGGCCGACGCAGGCCACGGCGAGCGTCTCGGGATCGACCGAGCGCGGCCGTCTCGGCGACCTCTTCGAAGGTCACGGCGTCGAGCCGCGCGATCGTCGCCGTCGGGGTCGATCGGCTCATCGTCGCGACGATCAGCTGCGTAGGCGGCATATCGAGCCACGGCATTCGTGTTCTCGAAGGCCAGCACGCGGCCGCCCGCCGCGTAGGCGCGGGCGCGCTCGACCTCGTCCTGGCTCGGGCCCGTCGGCATGCAGCTCGGCGACGATCTCGCGCATCCGCGTGTAGGCCTCGACGCACTTGGCCGAGTCCAGGCCGGAGCCGAGCTGCAGGATCGGCGTGTCGGCGAAGGCTGTGGTCGACCGAGGACACCGAGTAGCAGAGCCCGCGCTGCTCGCGGATCTCGTCGAACAGGCGCGAGCCCATCGAGCCGCCAAGCAGCGTCGAGTAGATCGTCAGCGCGGCGCGCTGGGCCGGTCGGTGACGCTGGTCGATCTGCGGGCGGTAGATCATCCGCAGGTGCGACTGGTTGGTGTCGCGCTGCTCGACCAGCCGCTCGGTCTACAGTCGGCGGCGCCGGGTCGTAGGGCTCGGGCTCGGGCAGGGCCGGGAAGCGCTCGAGCAGCTCGGTGGCGCGCGTCGGCGTCGAAGTGCTCGAGGTTGCCGACGACGAACGCGCCGCGCCGCGCGCCCAGCGGCGCTCGCGGAAGGCGACGATCGCCTCGCGGGAGAAGCTCGCAGGTGCTCCGCGGGACCCAGCACGGGGCGGCCCAGCGGGTGCTCGCCGAACGCCGCATGGTCGATCAGGTCCTCGGCCACGATCGACGGCTGGTCGAGAGCGCGTTGATCTCCTGGATCACGACGCCGCGCTCGCGGTCGAGCTCCTCGGCGTCGATCCGCGGCCGCCCGACGAAGTCGGTCAGCAGGTCCATGCGCCTCGTCGGCGGCCTCGGCGCGCACGGTGATGTGGAAGGCGACGAGGTCGTGGGACGTGTAGGCGTTCAGCGACGCCGCCCATCCGCTCGGCGGTCTCGTTGACCTTGCGGTAGTCGTCGTACTTCTCGCCCGCCCTTGAACACCAGATGCTCGAGGAAATGGGCCATGCCGTTCTCCTCCGGGCGCTCGGTGCGGGCGCCGGCGTCGAAGGCGAGCAGGAGGGTGGTGGCGCGCGTTCCGTCGCAGCGCGACGCGATGCAGTGGAGAGCCGTTGGACAGTGCTCGCCGCAGATCTAGGCATGCAGGAGCTTCGAGCGCGTCTCGTAGCCTCGTACCCTGACTGGCACATGGCTGCACACGGCAGGCGAGCGACCCGACCGACCATACGCCATGGCGCCACGCAGCGCCTCGCGCCTCGGCGGCCACCCGCTGGCGCACGCCGTCGATCGAGTTCCGCGGGGTCTCCAAGCTCTACGAGGGCGGCGACGTCGGCCTCGAGGACGCCACGTTCGCCGATCCGCCGCGGCGAGTTCGTCTTCCTCGTCGGCCCGACCGGCTCGGGCAAGTCGACGCTCGATGCGGCTGCTCATCAAGGAGCACGAGCCCACCGCCGGCACGATCCGCGTGGCCGGGCCGCGACCTGCCCGAGATCGACCGCAAGCGGGTCCCGTACTACCGCCGCAACATCGGCATGGTCTTCCAGGACTTCAAGCTGCTGCCCAACCGGACGGTGTACGACAACGTCGCCTACGCGCTGCAGGTCACCGGCGGCAGCCGCAAGGAGATCCGCGAGAAGGTGCCCGACATCCTGCGCCTCACCGGCCTGTCGACGAAGCTGCACAACTACCCCGACCAGCTCTCGGGCGGCGAGCAGCAGCGCGTCTCGCGTCGCGCGCGCGTTCGTCAACCACCCGCCGCTGCTGCTGGCCGACGAGCCGACCGGCAACCTCGATCCCGAGACGTCGATCGGGATCATGCAGCTGCTCTACCGGATCAACCGCACCGGCACGACGGTCGTCGTCGCCACGCACGACTCGCACGATGGTCGACCGCATGCGCCGCCGCGTGATCGAGCTCGCAGGGCGGCCGCATCGTGCGCGACGAGGCCGCCGGCCTGTACCGCCCAGCGAGCAGACCACCGCCGAGTTCGGCGCCATGCTGCGCAGCGACGACGGCATGCCGATGCCGCGCCGCGCGCCGACTGCGCGCCGACGACGGCGACCTCTTCGACGAGGCGTTCGGGACGACGAGCAGTGAGCGTCGGCTTCTTCCTCCGGGAGTCGCTGCGCTCGATGCAAGCGCAACGCGATCCCGAGCTTCGCCGCGATGGCCTCGGTGCTCGTCACCGTGCTCGTGCTCGGCGTCTTCATCCCCGTCGTGCAGGCGACCACGGGCGCG
The DNA here is from genome assembly GCA_963742245.1 of uncultured Acidobacteriota bacterium. Classification (GTDB taxonomy): domain Bacteria; phylum Acidobacteriota; class Thermoanaerobaculia; order UBA5066; family Gp7-AA6; genus DAHUXD01. The sequence goes on along the minus strand of CAVULG010000010.1, from coordinate 414,058 downwards.
GCCAACGAGGTCCGCAGCCGCGTGCTTGTCGACGTCTACCTGAAGACCGACGCCGACGACGCCGACGTCGAGCGCGTCCGCCAGCTGCTGCATCGAGACACCGACGCACGTCAAGACGGTCCAGTACGTCTCCAAGGCCGAGGCCTACGCAGCAGGAGCGCAAGCGCAACCCGGAGGCCTACGAGCTGCTCGGCTCCAACCCGCTGCCCGACACCTTCCGCGTCACGCCCGACAAGCCGGACAACGTCGCTCAAGCTCCGCGACGCGCTGCGCCGCAGACCGCCGGCGGGCGGGCGCACGTGCATCGACCCGGCGATCGACGACGGTCAAGAACCGCAAGGACGAGACGAACAAGATCCTCACCGCCACGCGCGTCGTGAAGCTGACGATGGGCGCTGCTCGGCGTCCTGCTGGTGATCGCGTCGGTCCTGCTGATCTCCAACACGATCCGGCTGTCGCTGTTCGCCGCCGTCGTGAGGTCGAGGTGATGAAGCTCGTCGGCGCGACCGACTGGTTCATCCGCTGGCCGTTCGTGATCGAGGGCGTGGTCCTCGGCGCGCTCGGCGGCGTGCTGGCCGATCCTGCTGCTGGCCGTGGGCAAGATCGCGCTGCGTCGACCCGCTTGGCGCGCGACTTCGCGCTGATCGCCGCGCCGGAGACGATGGCAACTTCGCGGCTGCTCGCATTGCGTGCTGCTGGCTCGCCAGCGTCGGCGGTGTCGGCGCCGGGCTCGGGCCTCTCGCTGCGCCGCTTCCTGCGGGTCTAGTTAGCGCCCGCACGTGCGTGGCCGGTGCGTCGTTCAGCCTGCTGCTCGCCGTGGCCCTCGCTGCTGGTCGCTCGTCCTGCGCCTCGTGGCGCGGCATCTGGCTGGGCGGCCACCCGAGCAGCCTGCCCGGCGCGCGTGCGCGACGCGCTCGTCGGCGACGACGACACCGCGCGTCGTCGACGAGGCGATCGACGAGGTCCACGACGACTACTACCGCAAGATCGACCGAGAAGAGCTGGCCGACGCGGCGATCGCCGGCATGGTCGCCACGCTCGGCGATCGCTTCTCGCACTACTTCGACGCCGACGAGTACCAGCGCTTCCGCGACGCGTCAACGACAGCGAGTTCGCGGGCGTCGGGATCGAGGTCGCCAGCAGCTCACGAAGCGGGCTGCGCGTGGTCGACGTCTACGCCGACTCGCCGGCGCAGGCGCGCGGGGATCCGGCGGGCGACGTGATCGCGGCCGCCGACGACGAGTCGCTGGCGGGCATGAGCAGCCGAGCGCGGCTCGCGCGCTCATCAAGGGCCCGCCCGGCACCGAGGTCACGCTGCGCGTCCTGCGCGACGGCAAGCCGCGGACGCGTCGACCGTCGAGCGCGCGCGCGGTCACCGTCCCGGTCGTCGCCTCGCGCGCTGCGCACGATGGTCGACGGCACAGGCTCGGCGTCGTCGCGCTGGCGACGTTCAGCTCGGGCGCGCACGGCGAGGTCGCGCAAGGCGCTGCGCAGCGCTCGAAGCGCGGCGCCGACGGGTATCGTCTTCGACCTGCGCGCGCAACGGCGGCGGGCTGTCACCGAGGCGCAGCTGGTGGCCAGCGCGTTCCTGCGCGAAGGGCGACGATCGTCACGACCAAGGGCCGCGCCGTGCCGGACCGCACGCTGAACGCGCGCGCGGCGACGCCGTCGTCCCCGACGCGCCGCTGGTCGTCCTCGTCGACCGCGACACCGCCTCGGCGCTCGGAGATCGTCACCGGCGCGCTGCAGGACCACCACCGCGGCGACCGTCGTCGGCGCGCGGACCTTCGGCAAGGGCGTCTTCCAGGAGATCATCGAGCTGTCCAACGGCGGCGCGCTGGACATCACCGCCGGCGCAGTACTTCACGCCCAGCGGGCGCAACCTCGGCGGGCGCGGCGTCAAGCACGGGCGCGGGCATCACGCCCGACGTCCGGCGCCGCGACGACCCCAAGACGCCGCGCGACGAGGCGCTGCGACGCCGCGCTGCGGGCGCTGGCCGGCGCAGGTCTCGGCAGGAGCGCCGGCCCCGACGGGTCGTCGGCCGTGCTGGCCCAGCGCGGGCGCTTCCTGGTCGCCGAGCCGTTCTTCGAACGTGGCCGCGCGGCTGCACGGTCGAGCGCGACCGCGACGCGCGCCCGGGCGACCTCGTGCTCGTGCGGCCGCGCGGCCCGCGGACGCGCGGCAAAGGTCGCTGCGCGTGCTCGGGCCGCCCCGACGTCGCGCGCGACGTGATCGAGGCGCTGATGCTCGACCGCGGCCTGCGCGGCGCTTCGCCGCCGGCGGTCGAGCGCGCAGCCGAAGAGGCGCGCGCAGGCGATCGACGCGGCGATGCCGCGCCGAGCGCCGCGACCTGCGCGACCTGCCGACGTTCACGATCGACCCGGCCACGGCGAAGGACTTCGACGACGCGATCTCCTGCGAGCCGCTGGCCGACGGCCGTTGGCGCGTCTGGGTCCACATCGCCGACGTCAGCGCGTTCGTGCGCCCGGGCTCGCCGGTCGACCGCGAGGCGTACCGCCGCGCGACGAGCGTCTACGTCCCCGGCGCCGTCGAGCCGATGCTCCCGGAGGCGCTGTCCAACGACGCCTGCTCGCTGCGTCCCGGGCGTCAGACCGCCTCGCGGTGACCGTCGAGCTGGAGCTGCGCGGGCCGAAGGTCGTCGCGCGCCGCGTTCTACCGCTCGCTGATCCGCTCCGACGAGCGGCTGGACTACGACCAGGTCGACCGCGATCTTCGCCGGCGCGGAGCCGCGCCGAGGAGCCGTGGGCCGAGCCGCTGGCCGCCGCCCGCGCGGCGGCTGCGGCGCTGAGGCGCGCCGCGCCGAGCGCGCGGCGCGCTGGTCGCTCGAGTCGCGCCGAGCCCGAGTTCGCACTTCGACCGCCACGGCCACGTGGTCGAGTCGCCGGCGCAGCGTGCAGACCGAGTCGCACCGGCTCATCGAGCACCTGATGATCGCCGCCAACGAGCAGGTCGCGCGCTGCTCGTCCGAGCGCGGCATCCCGGCGCTCTACCGCGTCCACGAGCGGCCCGAGCCGGCGGCGCGTCCAGCGCCTGGTCGCGCAGCTCGCCTCGCTCGGCGTGCCCACGCCGCCGCGTGCCCGAGCAGATGTCGCCCCAGCAGGCGGCCGACGCTCGTCGGCGAGATCTCGCGCGCTGGTCGACCAGCACGTCCGCCGCACCGGCCACGGCCGCGCAGGCGCTCACGTCGCTCGTGCTGCGCTCGCTCAAGCAGGCCCACTACGCGCCGCGCAACCTCGGCCACGCGGGCCTGGGCCTCGACGCACTACTGCCACTTCACCTCGCCGATCCGCCGCTACCCCGACCTCATCTGCCACCGCGCGCTGCTGAGCGCGGTCGGCGGCGGGGAGGACGCGCCGCCGCGTCGGGGCGATGGAGCAGGCGGGCACGACTGGACCTCGGCCCGCGAGCGCGACGCGATGGCGATCGAGCGCACGGCCGACGACGTCGTGCGCTGCTTCCTGCTCGAGCGCCGCCTGTTCGAGCGGCGGCTGGCGACACAGGCCTTCGAGGGCGAGGTGGTCGGCGTGATCGGCGCCGGGGCGTTCGTCGCGTTCGGCGACGGCTACGAGGGGCTGCTGCCCGTGCGCCGGCATGCGCGGCGACTGGTGGGAGCTCAACGAGGAGGGCACGATCCTGCGTGGGCACGCGACAGCGGGCGCGCGATCCGCCTCGGCGATCCGTCACGCGTGCGCGTCGAGCGCGTCGACGCGCCGCGCGGCCGCGTCGACCTCGCTGCCGGTCGACGAGTCGCTGATCGGGCTACCGTCTGACGTGCCGATGGCCAAGGGCAAAGCGCAAGGTCGCCGCCGGGCGATGTCGCCACCAACCGCCAGGCCTGCCTACAGCTTCGAGCTGCTCGACAGGCTCGAGTGCGGCCTCGTGCTGACCGGGAACCGAGGTCAAGTCGCTGCGCGAGGGCGGGCGCAGATCAAGGACGGCTACGCTCGGTCTCCGACGGCGAGCTGTGGCTGCACAACGTCCACATCCCGCCCTACGCGCCCGCCGCCCGCGACAACCACGAGCCCGAGCGCCCGCGCAAGCTGCTGGCCCATCGGCGCGAGATCGAGCGGCTGGCGAGCCGCGTCGCCGAGCGCGGCCTGACGCTGGTGCCCACGCGGATCTACTTCACCGACGGCCGGGCGAAGGTCGAGATCGCCCTGGCCAAGGGCAAGGACCGCTTCGACAAGCGCCAGTCGATCCGTGCGCGCGAAGAGCGCCGCGACGTCGAGCGCGCGCTGCGCGACGCCAATCGCTGACGCGCCGGCTGCGTCGGGTGGGCCGGGCCTTGGTGGTTCGGGTGCGGAGCGTTCGAGGGTCGGCCGAGCCACCCCTCCGCCTCCGGCTCCGGGGCGGGAGCGCCCTTCGGACCCTCGACCGTCCGCACCCTCTTCCCTCGCTGCCCTTGGATCAACCTCGCTGATCGAACGCCGTGTCAGTCTCCGACTCCCGGCACCCTGGTCGCGCGGGCGCGGTTTCGCCGGAGCGGCTCACCGCGCCCGCGTCCGGCTAGCCCGCTTTCGGCACGGGGCGGGTGTGGCGCGGCGGGGCAGTTGGGAAGCCAGGAAGCCGCCGGCTGCGCAAACCCGCGCGCCTTTCGCGAGCAACCGGGTCGATTCGGGCGCAGTCCCCGGCGCGTCGTCATCGAGTGGACGGTTTGAGTCGCTATGCGACTCTAAATGTCCACTCGATGAGATCGGGGCGCTTGGCGTAACGCCACACACCGGTTGCTCGCGAGAGACGCACGCGACTGCGCAAGCGGGCGCCTCCTCGCTCCCTGACAGCCCCGCAGAACCACCCACCCCACACACACACACACAAACTGCGGCAGAGCAGCAGTGAGACTCAGACGTCGTCGAAAGTGCGCTCGAGGTGCGTGGCGTCCATGCCGACGACCAGCGCCGCGATCAGCCCGATGTAGACGCAGGCCACGAGGAGCCGGTGGATGGGCTTGACGCGGTAGTAGGCCGCGGTCTCCTCCGAGCCGTCGCGGCGGGCCTTCCAGCGCCGCCACGTCTCCATCCCGCCGAAGAGCAGGATCAGCAGGATGATCGGGTTCGGGAAAGGATCGCCGCGCCGACGAGCACGGCGAAGCCGACGAACCACATCCACGGCGCCATCGCCGCCATCGCGCGCCCGCCGTCGAGCGGCAGCACCGGCGCAGGTTGAAGAGGTTCAGGAAGAAGCCGGTGAACGCCAGCGCGCGGAAGAGGTTGTTGCCGGTCGCTCGGCGATCGGAATGCAGCGCGGCGGCGCCCAGCGAGCCGAGCACCGGGCCGGCGAGGCCGACGCGCGCCTCGGCGAGCGCATTGCCGCCCAGCGACTTGGCCCAGACGACCGCGCCCAGGAAGGGGATGAACACCGGCGCGCTGGCCTCGACGCCCTCGCGGCGCAGCTGGATCACGTGGCCCATCTCGTGGACGAAGAGCAGCACCACGAACCCGACCGCGAACTTCCAGCCCCAGATCAGCTGTAGGCGCCGATCGAGACGAGCATCGAGCCCGACGTCGTCAACAGCTTGAGCTTCGGCAGCAGCAGCAGCAGCGCCTTGCCCTTGCCCGCCAGCACGGCGAGCGCGGCGAGCAGCCCGCCGCCGCGGCGCAGCAGCGGCTGGCGCGGCTTGCCGAACGCCGGGTGCGAGTCGCCCGACGGCTCGGTGACCACGGGCGGTTCGGGGACGACCGGCGGCAGCCACTGGGGGGGCGATTCGGCCATCGGATTCAGTGTACGAAGGGGCCCAGGGCGGCTCGCAGACCCATTTTTTTCGGAGGTTGCGGGATCGTTCGTCCAGTGCTCTTGACGGCGAATCGACGCGCTGGGATTCTCATTCCAGACGCGGAACCAAGTCGCAGAGAGCGAGGCCATGGGATGCAAGGCCCGCCACCCTGACTCAGCAGCGCTGCCCTCGGGCGGCTGCAGCTGAAGAGGGTTCCCGAGCGACTTGGGACCGCGTCGTTTGCGTCAGGCGATGGCCACGCCGGAAGCCCGCGCGGCCCCTTCGGCGTCCTCGAGCTGCGCCCGGACGAGCTGCAGCCCGCGGTCCCAGAACCCGGGGTCGGCGAGATCGATGCCGACGATCGCGCCCAGCTCCTCCGGGCTGCGCGAGCCGCCGGCCCGCAGCAGCTCGAGGTAGCGCGGCACGAACGCCTCGCCCTCCTCGACGTAGCGCGCGTAGACCGACAGCGCGAGCAGCTGGCCGTAGGCGTAGGCGTAGACGTAGCCGGGCGTCGCGATGAAGTGCGGGACGTAGGACCACCAGCTGCGGTAGTTCGTCGGTCACCTCGACGGCGTCGCCGAGCAGCTCGTCCTGGCGTGCGACCCACAGGTCGCCGATCCGGTCGACCGGCAGCTCGCCCTCCTCGCGGCGGGCGGTGTGGATCAGGTCCTCGAAGCGGTTCATGGCCACCTGGCGGAAGACCGTCGCGATCGAGCCCTCGATGGACTCGGCCAGCAGGCTCAGGCGCGACGCGGGCGTCGGGCGCCTGCTCCAGCAGCCGGTCGAAGACGAGCGTCTCGCCGAACACCGAAGCGGTCTCGGCGAGCGTCAGCGGCGTGCCCATCTCCATCGGCCCGCGCGGGCGCGCGAGCGCGGCGTGCACGCCGTGGCCGAGCTCGTGCGCCAGCGTCAGCACGTCGCGGCGCTTGGAGGTGAAGTTCAGCAGCACGTAGGGGTGGACCGACGGCGTGGCGTACGCGCAGAAGGCGCCGCCGCGCTTGCCCGGGCGCACCGGCGCGTCGATCCAGCGCTCGTCGAAGAACTGCCGCGCCGACGCCGCCAATGTCGCGGCGAGAAGGCCTCGTACGCATCGAGCACCATCGCGCGCGCCTCGTCCCAGTCGAACTCCTCGTCCTCGGAGGTCACCGGCGCCATGCGGTCGTAGTCGGCCAAGCGGTCGACGCCGAGCAGCCGCGCCTTGACGCTGTACCAGCGCTGCGGGATGTCGTAGTTGGCGCGAACCGCCTCCACGAGCGCCTCGACCGACTCGTCGGACGCCTCGTTGGCGAGGTTGCGGCTGGAGATCCAGCGCGGGTAGTGGCGCAGGCGGTCGTCGACCGCCTTGTCGTAGAGCAGCGTGTTGAAGACGTATGCACGCGTGCGCAGGCCCGACTCCAGCGCGACCGTGACCGCCTCGGCGGCCGCGCGGCGCACCTCGCGGTCGGGCTGCTGAGGCGGCTGAGGGCGACCTCGAGCTCGACCGGCTCGTCCTCGTCCGGAAGCTCCACCTGGATCGCGGACATCAGCTCGGAGAACAGCCGGCCCCAGGCGTTGCGGCCGGTGATCGCCTTCTCGGTGAGGACCTTCTCCTCGGGCTCGGAGAGCAGGTGGGGGCGGTAGCGGCGCAGGGTGCGCAGGAAGTGGCGGAAGCGGTCGAGCCCGTCGGCGCTCAGCAGCTCTTCGGCGCGGTCGTCGTCGAGCGCCGCCCACTCGAGATCGAAGAAGAGCAGCTTCGTCTCGATCGCCGTCCCCTGCTCCTCGGCGCGCTGCATGAGCGCGCCGTTCGCCGGATCGAGCGTGTCGGCGGCGAAGCGCAGCGAGGCGTAGTGACCGGCGCGCCCGACCAGCTCGTAGATCTCCGCCAGGTCGTCCATCGCCTGCGCGAGGCCCGGGCCGTCGAGCTCGGCGACGCGTCCCGCGTGGCGTTCGGCGAAGGCCTCGGCGAGCCGCGCGGCCTCGGCGAGCTGGCGGTCGACTCCCTGCGGCCCCTCGCCGTCGACGAGGTGTTCGAGGTCCCAGGTGACGTCTTCGAGAGTGCTGCTCGCCATGAATGCAGCGTATTCGCCGACGCCGCTGTGGGTAGCCCTCAAACATGGAATCCCTTGACCGCCCCTACGGCGACGACGAGCACGACTACACGACCATCGATCCCGAGGCCGCCGGCGCGGAACCCGACGAGCAGCCGCGCGGCGACATCCCGACCGTCGACGAGGACGAAAACGTCCACGACCCTGCCTTCCAGGCGGTGGAGGAGGCCGGCGGCGGAGTCTCCGAGGGCTTCGAGGCGTCCGAGGGCCAGCTGATCGAGAACATCGAGGCGGCGCCCGACGCGGACCGAACGCTCGACGGGTTCGATCCCGACGATCCCGGAACGGACGTCGACGAGGACGTGGCCGACGACGTCGAGAAGGCGTTGGACGACGCCGATCGGAGCGATGCGTACGCGGTACCGCGTGACCAGGAGGCGCTGCGCTCCACGGCGGAGTACGGTGAAGCCGACGAGGTCGACACCACCGAGGTCGACAGATGATCCCCGCTTCCGCGTGACCGACCCTCCCGAGGACAACGCGCCGGCTGACGAGCCGTCGCCGCCCGTCGCAGCCGCCGAGCCGCCCGCGCCGCCGGCCGAGGAGCCTGTTGCCGCGGATGAGCCGGCTGCTGCCGAGGAGGGGCAGGCTGCTGCCGAGCAGCCGGCAGCGCCCCAGGCGGAGGCTCCGGCCGCCGTCGAAGAGCCGCCCGCGGCGGCAGAACCGCCCGCCGCAGCGGAGCCGCCCGCGGCGGCAGAACCGCCCGCCGCAGCGGAGCCGCCCGCGGCGGCAGATCCGCCTGCAGCGGATGCTCCGGTCGAGACGCCGGCCGACGAGCCCGCTCCGGCCGCCACGGACGCACCCGCTGCGGCCGCCACGGACGCACCCGCTGCGGCCGCGCCCGCACAGCCCGCACCCGGCGCGCCACCCAAGCCGCGCCGCCGCCGCCGGCCCACCGCTGCCGAGCGCCATCGCCGCGTCTTCTTCGCGCGACTCACCGAACTTCGCTCCGGCGACAAGCCGGCTGCGCAGGAGCAGGAGGCTGCCCCCGCGCCTGAGGCTGAGGCCGCGCCCGAGCCGGAGCCCGCTCCGCCCGAGCCCGAGGCGGCGGCTCCTGAGCCCGAGGCCGCCGCACCTGAGCCGGAGCCCGAAGCCGCGACGCCGGAGCCCGAAGCCGCGCCGGAGCCCGAAGCCGCGACGCCTGAGCCCGAGGCCGCGCCCGAACCCGAGCCCGCCGCACCAGCCGAGCCGCCCGCACCCGAGCCGGCAGCCTCCAACGATCCCGTTCCGCGGACCGCGCGCGACCAGGCGCGGCTCGTCGCCGCGATCACGCGCGTGGGCGGTCCACCGGTCGTCCGCGAGGCGCTCGCACCCAAGCGCGACGAGGCCGGCAAGCCGATGAAGTGGGCCGCGGTCTGTTGCGCCGCCGCACAGGGGCTCAAGCCCGGCGACCCGGTCTTCGCCGCCTGGGTACGGCTCGCCGCGACTCCGGTGAGGGAGATCAAGTCCAAGGTCCCCGACGACCGGCCCGAGCGCGGCCGCGGGCGCGGGGGTGGAGGCCGCGGCGGTGGTGGCGGCGGCGGTGGCGGACGCGGCGGTGGGGGTCGTGACGATCGCCCCGGTGGGCGCCGCGACGACCGGCCGGGCCGCGGGCGCCGTGACGATCGCGATCAGGGCCGCGCGAGCCGCGAGGACATGGCGCAGCACGCGCACGGCGGCACGGTCCGCCCGAAGATCGTCATCCCGGGGTTCGAGGAATAGTCGCCGCCCGGCGCTGCCGTCGGCGCACACGGATACGGTGCTGTCTGATGGCGAGCTGGCGCTTGGCGACGCTGACCGCATTGCTGTTGCTCGTCCCGACGGCGCCTGCCGGCGCGCTCGTGATCGGCATCGGAGACCAGAAGGTCGACATGTTCGAGGACAGCCGCTTCGCCGACCTCGGCATCCGCCACGTCCGGCTGAACATCGGCTGGGACGCGCTGCACTATCGAGACCAGCGCGTCGTACTCGATCGCTGGCTTCGCGCCGCGCACAAGGCGGGGACGCAGCCGCTCGTCACGTTCGGCCATTCCCGGGGCGCCGATCGCGACCATTACCTGCCGGCGCCGGATGCCTTCCAACACCAGTTCCGCCGCTTCCATCGGCGCTACCCATGGGTGCGGAACTTCGCCACCTGGAACGAGGCCAATCTTTGCGGTGAGCCGACCTGCAACCGCCCCCAGCTGGTGGCCGTCTACTGGAACGCGATGCGCCGCGTCTGTCCGCAGCCGCGTTGCCGTGTGCTCGCGGCGGAGCTGCTCGACACGCCCAACCTCGCGGCCTGGATCCAGGCGTTCCGCACAAAGGCCACCGCGGAACCGCTCTATTGGGGCCTGCACAACTACGTGGACACCAATCGCCTGCGCACCACCGGCACGCGGGCGATGCTTGCCGCGACGAAGGGTCAGATCTGGTTCACCGAGACCGGCGGGATCGTCAAGCGCCGTGACGTCCCCAACAGCGGCTTCGAGCAGTCGAGCGCGCACGCCGCGCTCGCCACCAGCTGGGTGTTCCGCCGCTTGGTCCCACTGAGCCGGCGCATCACCCGCGTCTACATCTACAACTGGAACGCGCGGACGAGCCGGGACCCCTGGGACTCGGCGCTGATCAACGTGCACGGCCGACCGCGCCGCGCGTTCGGGGTGCTCAGCCGGGAGGTTGCCGTGCTGCGCCAGCGCGCTGCACGCCGCCTCGCAGCGGCCGAGCGACGCCAGAACCCCCGCTAGACTGGGTGTTACAACGCCCGGGGACGACAGGCTTCGACGTGGTTGATTCCGTGGGGTTGGTTGCGAGTCGAGGTCCCGGGAGGCCTCGTAAAACACCCGGGAAAACCATACGTGCGGACTCTCACGAGTACGCCCTCGCTGCTTAGTCACTGACTAGGTGAGTGAGGTCCCGCCCACCGCCTGCCGGCCGTGGTGGATCCGGGATCAGATGCCGGCTAAGCCCTCGGCGGTTCGCCTCCGCCAATGGGGGACTTTTTCAGGAGGCTGGTCCTCGACAACCCCGCCGGCGTGGCGAGTCGAGGATGAGAACAGAGCGCCGGATACGCTCGTAGAAGCCAATCCAACGCGACCGCGGACGTGGGTTCGATTCCCACCGTCTCCATCAATGCTTGGTTGCTTGCCGGGATACCAAGCGCGCTCTAGCGTCGAGTCATGCGGCTGCATGTCCATGCCTTCCGGCCAGATACCCTCCACGAATGGAGGCGCCTGGGCAGCGCATCACGCGCGTCTTCACAAGCGAGGACGGCTCGTCGCGCTTCGGGGACGCGCAAGTGCCGCTGGACGAGGAGCTGCGAGCGGGCTCAAGCGTCCAGCCGCTCGCGATGGTGTCGCTCGCGCGCGTCTTCGGCGCCGTCGAGAACGCGATGCTCATCTCCGGTGACGCATCCTGGGCCGGCGAGGCCCCGCACCCGGCTCCCGCACGGCTGTTCTGGGCGATCCTGGCAGGCGACTTCCAGATCACCGTCACGGATGGGTCAGTGCGGCGGTTCCCCACCGGATCTCTCGTCCTGGTAGAGGACACCACAGGCTCCGGCCACTCGTCGCGCATCCTCAACGACGGCGCGCTCGCTCTTGTCTTGCGGCTGTCGGCTTGACTAGGCGGTCGGCGCAGTCACAAGCGTGCGCCTGGCTCAAGGACCTGCGGGTTCGAAAGTCGTCCCATAACACCATCAATGCTTGGTTGCTTGCCGCATGACCAAGCGGGCTATAGCGTCGAGTCGTGCGGCTGCACGTTCATGAGTGGGGGAAGGGTCCCCGTGTCGTTCTTGTGCACGGTGCCGTTCTCGGCGGTCGCGAGGCCTGGCGAGCACAGAGACCGCTGACCGAACGCTGGACGCTGCTCGCGCCGGACCGCCCAGGCCACGGGGAGTCTCCCGATGCACCTCAGGACTTCGAGTTCGAGGCCCACCTAATCGCGAGTCAGTTGCTCGACGAGTCGGCGCATTTCGTTGGGTATTCCTACGGGGCCATCGTCGCCATGCTCGCAGCCGCCGAGCGCCCCGAGAAAGTGTGCTCACTGACGGTGGTGGAGCCTCCGGCGACGAGCGTCGCGAGGGGGGTTGCCGCCGTCGATGAGTGGGAGGCGGAGACTCGGGAGGTATTCACCGCCGCGTCGGGTGAGGACCTGCCGGCGCTCGTCGGCCGGTTCTTCGGTATCGCGGGGGTCCCCCTGCCGGTTCCGGATCCACTCCCTGAGGCCCTCGAGCGCGGAGCCCGCGCACTCATCGGGGCTCGGTCCCCGGGCGATGCGGAGATCCCGTTGGACGCGTTGCGGGCGGCTGGCTTCCCGATGTTGGTCATATCGGGCGGGCACAGCGATGGATACGAGGTCGTGTGCGATGCGATCGCTGAGGCGACCGGAGCGGCTCGTGAAGTACTTCCCGGCATGGCACATCTGGTCCCCGATCTGGGCCCCCCGTTCAACACGGTGCTTGAGACCTTCATGACCGACGCCAGCTACACGACGGCAGGCGCTAGCGATCCAGATTGCTCCAGCGCTCAACCAGACTGGAGTTCGAAAGTCGTCCCATAATGTCCATCGGCACCTGAGAAGCCGCTCGGTTGAGCGGCTCTCGGGCTTCGCCTGAGTGATCAGGTCGAGGTTGAGGTCCGCGTAGAGGATCTCCTCACCATCCCGAGCGGCAGCCTGGCTCGTGTGGCTGATTAGAGTTCCGCTATGGGGGACGAGGGGGGTCTGGAACTTCCGGAGGATGAGGCGCTCGCGGCCGCAGCGGTGGCCTTGGATCGCGCCGGTCAGTGGGCGGAGATCGTCGACGACCGTTGGGGCCAGGTCTACATGACGAGCGACTTGCGGCTCAGCATGGGCGGCGTTTTCGCCCGAGCGCTCGCACCACCGCCCGGCGCTCACTACTTCGGCCCCGAGGCACTCGCCACGCGAGCTCGATGGCGCAGCGGGCCGAACACGGTCGACCTCCATCGCGACCTGTTCCTGGAGCTGGGCGACTGGGTGCTGGCCGATACCCCTGGAGGGGCCGCCGAACTCAGGCAGCTCGTCGATCCCGGGTTGCGCGATCTCGTTGATCAGCTCATTCCGGAGCCGGGAGTACCGGCGAAGTTCTACGGGATCCCCGGGATCGGTCTGCGTGGAACGGTCGTGACGGCGCACGGCACCGCGATGCGCGTGCACGATGCCACAGGCCGCCGGGCGGGAACTGCCCTGATCGGCCATCCTCCGGTTGGGACCTCGGTCCTTGGAGCCGCCGTGGCCTCCGGCGATCTGCGGCACCTCGTCCGGATCCAGCAGCTCGCGAAGGCGGCCAAGCGACCGGGTGCGGTCTTGTTCGCCGATCTGGAGGGATCGTCCGTCCTCTCTCGTCGTTTGTCGACCGCGAGCTACTTCGACCTGGGCCGACGCCTCGTCGTCGCCGCAGACAGATGCATCATCGATGCTGGAGGGGTGGTCGGTCGGCACGTAGGCGATGGGGTCACGGCATTGTTCCTGGCCGAGACAACCGGGTCGGAGTCGGCCGCGGCGCTGGCATGTATCTCTGCGTCCCGCGCTCTACGCGAGGCAGTCGCCGGCGTCGCGGTGCGCAGCGGCGTGGCCGCGGAGGATGTGCTTCTCCGCTTCGGCTTGCACTGGGGCGGCACACTGTTCGTCGGGCAGATCATCACCGGCGGTCGCAGCGAGGTGACCGCTCTGGGAGACGAGGTGAACGAGGCGGCACGAATCGAAGCGTGCGCCGGCGGAGGCCGCGCTCTCGCATCGAAGGCGCTCGTCGAGCGCCTCAACCCCGACGACGCCGCCCGCCTCGACCTGGACCCCGACCGACTCACGTACATCCAGCTGTCGCAACTGACCACGGCTACCGACAAGGTTCGCCGCGACGCGCCGGCGATCGCCGTCTGCGATGTCTAAGCGGCGACTCCAGGGTTCGAGAATCGTCCCATAACCTCCACTGGTCTCGAGAGGCCGCTCAGTTGAGCGGCCTCCAGCTGGCAACCGCTGCCCGAAGCAGGGTGCGGGCGGAGGCGCGCATGAGCTCGGCGGCCTCCTCGCCTGACAGTCCGCCGACGTCGGTGAGCCAGACGAACGACTCGATGCCGGTGGTCGCGCGGATCGCCAACGCCAGCCGGTGAAGCTCGGGGCCCGGAAGACGGCCCTCCAGCGGTGCCAGCGCGTCCTCGATCCAGTGGAGAGCGCGGCCGGTGCGCAGCGGCAGGTCGCGGTCGTCCGGCGATCCCGGCTCGAGCGACATGCGAAGCATCGCGCGCAGCTGTGGCTCGTTGTCGAGGATCTGGCGAGCGATGCTCTTGGTGACGAGGTCGAGCCGCTCGTACGGGTCGGCCGGCGGATCGGGGCCCAGCAGCGACTGGCGGTCGAGCGCCGGGTAGCCAGAGATGAGCAGCGCCCGCCTGTTGGGGAAGTAGCGGTATGCGGTCGTCCGCGAAATCGCCGGCGCGCGCAGCCGCCTGTTCGACCGTCGGCGCAATGCCTTGGGCGAGCAGGGCGCGCGCGGCGTCGACCATCGCCGCCCGCGTGCGCGCCTTCTGGCGGGTCCTGCCGGTCTGCTCGTACGCGGTTGCCATGATCGTCATGGTACGGTACTGTCCTTCGTGGACACCTTAGTCCCATAACGACAGCAGGGGGAGATCAGATGAGCGCGGTTCCCATCATTCGGCAGGCGGGGGAGGGCGAGCGGATGTGGTTCGCCGGTGGCGGCACCTTCACGTGGAAGGCAACGGCGGCAGAGACGGGCGAGGCGTTCCTCGCGCTCGAGGACGTCATGGAGCACGGCAAGGTCACGCCGATGCACGTGCATCCCAACCAGGACGAGGCGATCTACGTCCTCGAGGGCGAGTTGCTGGTGGACGTCGAGGGCGAGCAGCAGCGCGTCGGCCAGGGCGGCCTCTTCGTCGCTCCGCGTGGCGTCGCGCATGCGTTCATGGTCGTCTCCGAGAGCGCCCGCGTCTTCACCTTCCAGACCCCAGGCACCGGCGAGCAGTTCTACCGCGACGCGGGTGAGCCCATCGGCGAGGACGGGGAGACAAAGCCAGCCGACTTCGCGCGCCTGAAGGCTGCCGCTGATCGGGCGGACAGCATCGAAATCCTGGGCCCGCCGCCGTTCACGCCCGTGGCGAGTAGGGCGGGGCTGGCAACTACCGCGTGACGCAGGAGCCGGAGGCACGTTCCGGGCAGATCTGCATCCCGAGAAGCCGCTCAACCGAGCGGCTTCTCGGCTTTCGATTCGTATTCGACGATGGTCGTGCCGAGATCGGTGAACCCGATGCGGCGGTAGAGATCGGCACCCATCTCAGAAGCGCCGAGCCACGCCGCGCGCGCACCGAGCTCGAACCCGGCGCGAGCCGCATCCCGAGTCAGCGCTTCACCGAGACCACGGCGTCGAGCGCTCGCGACCGTCGCCACGTAGAAAACCCCGGCTACGCCGTGGCTGACGAGCGTCATCGCACACGACACCGGTGCTCCGTCGTGATACGCGACAAACGCCGCGATGTGCGGCACAAGGATCGTTTGGCCGTGAAACAACAAGGCGGCTCGCTCGCGCTCGCCCGGATCGTCGTTGGCCTCTGCGACGACCCTTCCATAGTCGAGGACGTCCTCCGGCGTCGACACAACACGGACGTCGACGTCCCTGGTCAGCGACGATCGGTCGGGTGGCTCGTGGAGTGCCATTGGGAGCTCGGTCCACCCCGGGGTGTAACCCACGGCAAGCGCAGCTCGAGCGAGATCCGTGTCGTCAGGTTCGCGGACGAGCACGATGTGACCACCCTCAGATGGATCGAAGAACTCTCCGCTGCGGCGCACCGCCTCGGCACCATCGACACCGGCGTCGGTTCTGATCGCCACGCGCAGGTAGCTACTCGGCCCTGCGACGAACAGCAGCCCGTCCTGCTCGTGGATCAAGCCGCCCGACCAGCGAACCATCTCCCGCCACAGTTCCTGCTCGTTGAGGATGGCGCTGCGCGCGACCCGTAGGCTGGGGACATCCCGGTTCAGCGGATGGACAATGTCGGCATCGTCGTTGACGACCTACCGACGACGATCGCGTTCTTTCGCGAGCTCGGCCTCGAGCTCGAAGGGCAGGGCACGGTCGAAGGAGAGTGGGCAGGGCGCGTCACTGGACTGGGCGACCAGCGCGTCGAGATCGCCATGATGCGCACGCCGGACGGCCACAGCCGGCTCGAGCTCTCGCGATTTCTCATGCCGCCGGTGGTCGCTGATCACCGGAACGCCCCCGTGAACGCTCTCGGCTACCTACGCGTCATGTTCACCGTGGACGACATCGACGAGACGCTCGCCCGGCTCCTCAAGCACGGCGCGCAGCTCGTCAGCAGCGAGGTGGTCCAGTACGAAGACATGTATCGGCTCTGCTACATCCGGGGACCAGGAGGACTTCTCATCGGGCTTGCCCAAGAACTCGGCTGAGCGCTGGGCAGCACAGGCGGCGGGCCGGCGTTATCCGGGCGTGGAGATCGCACCGATCTGCACCATCATGGCGATGATCCGCAGCGTCTCCATTTCGAAAGTCGCCCCATAGATGACCAGTCGAATACTGTCGGGCGCATGCATTCCGCCTCGGAGCATCGCCCGCCGTCTGGTTTCCTGTTCAGCGCCGTGCTCGCCCTGCTCGCGCTCGCCGCGACCGCGGTGGCTCTAGCGCCCACCGCCGACGCCGCCACGGTGGCCACGTCCGAGCGCCAGAGTTGCGGAATCTTCTCCGGCATCGTGCGCTGCTGGGGACAGGACACGTCTGGGGCGCTCGGCTTCGTCACCGACTCGCACGAGGTTCCCTACGCGACGGCCGTCGGCGCGCCGATCAAGGGCGCCACGCACCTGGTCGGCACGAGCACCGGAGGCGGAGGCTCGGGTCACTTCTGCGCGATCGCAGGGGGCGCGGCATGGTGTTGGGGGCCAAACGGCTACGGGACCGCGGGTACCGGTACCAAGGAGCGTGAGCTGCCCGTTCCGGTGGCCGTCCCCGCGCTCGCGGGTGGCGTGACACTGATCGACAAGAACGCCACCCGTTCATGCGGCATCGTCAATGGTGGGGCCTGGTGCTGGGGTTCGGCCTACACCGGCAACGGCACCAACAAGGAGTCGACCGTGCCGGTTGCGGTGACCGGCATGGGCTCGGGCGTGACCGACGTCGCTGTCGGATGGCGCAGCACTTGCGTGCTTCAAGGCGGCACGGTGACCTGCTTCGGCAACGGCATCCACGGCCAACTCGGCGGGGGCAAGGGCAGCAGGACGCCTGACGGCGCCGTGGGGCTGCCGGGCCCCGCGACGGCGATCGACGCCGGCACCGACTCGGCCTGCGCCGTGGTGAACGGTGGCGTGTGGTGCTGGGGCTCCAACAGCGGCGGTCGCCTCGGCGTCGGCGACGAGAAGGCCAAGGGTGGCGAGACCCCGCTCAACGTCGTGGGCCTTCCGGCCGGCGCGGGCGCCATCGACGTCGC
The DNA here is from genome assembly GCA_963742245.1 of uncultured Acidobacteriota bacterium. Lineage (GTDB taxonomy): Bacteria > Acidobacteriota > Thermoanaerobaculia > UBA5066 > Gp7-AA6 > DAHUXD01. The sequence continues at coordinate 396,811 of CAVULG010000010.1, read as the reverse complement.
CGGCAACTCGAGCCACTACTGCGTGCTGATGAACAACGGCTCTGTGCGTTGCTGGGGCTCCAACCAGAACGGCGCCGTCGGCAACGGCGCGACAGCGGGCAATGTCCCGGCACCCAGCGTCGTGCCGCTGCCCGGACCGGCGTCGTCCGTGGCCGTCAGCGGCGGCCACTCGTGTGCGACCGTCGGCCCGGACTTCTACTGCTGGGGCTCCAACAGCGGCGGCCAACTCGGCGGCGGGAAGATCGGCGGCGAGAGCGGCACGCCGGTCAAGGTGCTGTTGCCTCCCAAGGCGACGATCAAGGGCGTCGCGAAGGCGATCAAGGTCAACAGCTCGCGCACGGCGACGATCGGCACCGTCGACTGCCCGATCGGCACGGGCACGTGCACCGTGGCACTCCCGAAGACGGTCACGGTCAAGCTGAAGCGCGTCGCGTACAAGCTCTCGATAACAACGCTCACCACGGTCGCGCCGAACACGACCGGTCAGATCATCGCGACGGTCTCGAAGGGCCTCTACAAGAAGCTCCGGGGCAAGTCCGTCGGGGTCTCCACACGGGTTGCCGCGAGCAACCACGGCGGCCAGATCGTGAAAAAGGCGGCCGCCAAGATCAAGCGCTGACGCTCCGCAGTCAGGCGCCGTCCGCGAAGGCGCGGGCCGCGACCGCCACGCCGCCGCGAGCGGCGTCGATGTAGTCGTAGGTGCCGCGCTCGCGCAATTCGGTGGCGGCCTCCACGAGCGCAGCCATGGCCGAGAAGGCGAACCAGCCGCCGACAGAGACGCGGCTCACGCCGGCCGAGGCGAGCTCGGATACCGGGGGCAGCCCGGTCCAGGCGAGCACGTTCACCGGCCGGTCCAGCGACTCGACGACGGAGCGGATGTCCTCGATTCGGGTGAGGCGTGGTGCGTAGAGCACGTCCGCTCCGGCCTCCTGGTATGCCTGTAGTCGAGCGATCGTGTCGGCGAGGTCCTCGCGGCCGACGATGAAGTTCTCTGCGCGGCCTGTGAGCACAAGGCGACCGCCCGCTGCCTCCGCCGCCGCGGCGATGCGTTCGGCGGCATGCTCGAGTTCATAGAGCGGCTCGTCATCGCGCCCGGTCGAGTCCTCGATCGAGCAGCCGGCCAGTCCAGCGTCGACCGCGCCCTGAACTGTTTTCGCGACGCCGTCAGCGTCGTCGGCGAATCCGTTCTCGAGGTCCGCGGACACCGGAAGCGGGGTGGCCGACACGATCGCCGCCGAATGGGTGAGCGCCTCCTCCCGGGTGACCGAGTTGTCCACCCGGCCGAGCGTGGCGGCAAAGCCGCTGCTGGTGGTCGCGAGCGCCTCGAAGCCGAGCGAGGCCAGCAGCTTCGCCGACCCGGCGTCCCACGGGTTCGGGATCAGCAGCGGATCACCGGGGCGATGGAGGTCCAGGAAACGCCGGGCAAGGCCGCTCATCATGGATCGACCCTACGCGAAGGAGGGTTGCTCCCGGCTCCTGGAACGTGGGATAGTCGGTCGCACCAGCGCCACCGATCTTGGGGGACGTAATGCGCCTGAAAATGCGGCTCCTTTCTGCGGTGACGGTCATGTCCGGGGCGCTCCTGGCCTCGCTCGGAATGTCGAGCGCGTCGGCGGCAAACACCTGGGCAGGCGTCTGGAACAGCAGCTTCGGCCGGATGACGCTGGACGCGGGAGGCAGCGGCCGCTACGAGGGCTTCAACCCGGGGACGGTCAGCGGCATGGTGGACGGCAACGTCAACGGAGGGACCTGGACCCAGCCCGGCAATCCGACCAAGTCCGGCACGTTCAAGTTCATACTCAGCGCCGACGGCCTCTCGTTCACCGGCGATTGGGAGTACTCCACCGGCGGTTGCGGCACCGCATGCGGCTGGAACGGCGACTGCTTCTCCGGCCCCTGTAAGGACAACAAGGCATCGGTGCCGACGGCCGCGGTGCGGCGGCTGCAGGGTGACCTGCGCAGGCTCGGGCTCTATTCGGGGCCGCTCGATGGGCGCGACAGCACAGAGCTCGAGGCCGCGGTGAAGACATTTCAGCGGCGTGTCGGGCTTCACATCGACGGTGACTGTGATCAGCGCTGCCGGGCTGCGCTGAACAAGGCGTTGGGCCTCGACGACCCAAAGCTGCCGCCGGGGGCCGCCCCGAAGGCGCCGCGCACGGTGAAGGAGCTGCAGCGCGATCTGAAGAAGCTGGGCTTCTACTCGGGGCCGCTCGACGGCCGCAACGACGCGGGGCTGAAGGGCGCGGTCAAGCGGTTCCAGCTTGATGCCGGAATCGCCGCAAACGGGAAGTGCGGCGCCCGGTGTCAGTTCGCGATCGTCAAGGCGCTCACCAGGAGGGCCAGCAGCCGGGCAAGACTCACTGCTCGTCCGAAAGACGCCACCAGGCCGTTGCGGGTGCCTTCCTGGTAACGATTCCCGGCGCACGGCAGCGTCATCCATCGAGTCTCGGGAGGCAGGCATGAGACGAACTGGCGTGGTTGCGGTCGCCTTGGCGACCGTGGGTCTGTTGGCCGGCGGAGCGGGATCCGCCAGCGCGGCAGCAGGTTGTGCGGGAACGGGCACGGCGACGAGCTTCGCCCGGGTTCAACGCGTTGGGCGCGCTGTCGGCGCCGTTCGCATTCAACGGCTCGGTCACTTGCCAGGGAACGGCGTCAGGCGCGGTCCAGGGCACGGGGTCGCTGACGGGGAACTGTGGGGCCCTCAACGGCTACATCGACATCACGGGCGCGCTCGTCGGGCACGTGATGGTGGCGACCCACGGGCCCGTCTTCACCCTGACCGGCACCGTGAACGGCCAGAAGCTCAACGCGACCGGCCTGTTCGCGCCGAAGACAGGCAACTGCGTGACCACGCCGCTCACCGCGGCGACCGTCGTGTTCGGCGGCGCGTTGCGCTGAGGCATCGAGGCGGGCCGCTGCGGCAACACGTCGCGGCGGCCCGAGTCGGCGCGATTACGCCAGGGCGGCCTTCAGAGCGTCCAGGTCGGCCGCTCCGAAGACGACCCGGTTTCGGGTCGCGATGTAGACGAGATCGAGGTCGACCCCGGCCTTGGCGATCTTCCGCGTCAGGTCGGCGAGAACCCCGGGCCGGTCCTCGACGTCGACCACGACGACCTCACGCTCGCGCGAGATGGCGAGGTGCGAGATCGCCAGCGAATGCTTCGCGGCTTCGGCGTGCTTGACGAGGATGTGAAGCTCTGCCCGCTCGCCCGGCCCGAGGCAGGTGGCGGCGGCGATGTTCACGCCGGCATCACTGATCGCGGCCGCGACCTTTGCGAGCGCGCCCGGTGTGTTCTCGATGTCGATTACCAGATCGACAGCCACTGGTCCTCAGTATCCACGAGCACCCTTCCGGCTGCCTTCCAGGACCGAGTTCGCGCAAGTCCGGCGCCTGTTCGGCGTTTCGGGGTGCATGCGAGGAACAGCACGGAAGGCTCTTGGCGTATTCATCGGTAGCGCGATCATGGTGACCAGCGCGTGGGCCGGGGCGTCGCTCCTGCCCGCCGGCGGCAGTGCTCCGGCACTGCCGGAGACCAAGGTGCCCGCGATCGCCGGCGCCCAAGGCGGCCGCGAAGTCGGCGCCTGCCGAATCCTCGGAGCAGGCGACCGCCGCGCCCGCGGGTGCACCGATCAATCCTGCCTCGCTGCCCGCGGGCCAGGTTCTCGCCGGTGCGGCGAAGACCTCGATCGAGCCGCGGCCCGCCGACTACGGCGGCACCTGGGAGCGCAACCCCGCCAAGTGCGCGACGCTCAGCGCGAGCGAGTTCCAGAACGTGATCGACGCCCCCGCCGAGGAGGGCGACCACCTCGCGTCCACCGGCTCGCCGTGGCCCGAGAACCCCAACTGCATCTACATGGGCGGCTTCGGCATCGGCCCGATGAACCCCGTGACGCTCGTGGAACGAGGAGCTCGGCCTCTGGGTCCGCGCGGTCGCCCTGCGCGACCGCCAGGGCGACAACCTCGTGCTCGCCGTCCTCGACGGCGAGGGCTACTTCTGGGACTACGGCAAGAAGTGCGGCGACTGCGGCACCAAGCAGATCACCGCCGCAGCTCGCAGCCGAGAGTCGCTCGGCGTCGAGGCCAAGGACATCGTCATCGCCGCGACGCACGCGCACAGCTCGCCGGACTTCATCGGCGGCTGGGGCTTCGTCCCCGACTGGTACATGAAGCAGGTCTCCGAGACGATCAAGTCGACGATCCGCGACGCGATCGCCGCGCATGCGCCCGGCGGTCCTCGAGTACGGCGAGCAGCTCGCCCGCAGCTTCAACCACGAGCGCCGCGACACCTACCGCGCCGCCGAGGAGCAGCAGCTCGCCTGGCTGCGCGGTTACGCGACCGGCGCCAAGCAGGGCAAGGGCAAGCAGACGATCGCCACCCTCGGCGCCTACGCCGCCCACCCGACGACGATGGGCACGAACGGCGGCGTCGCCCACCCCGACTGGCCCGGCGGTTCGAGAAGGACCTCGAGGACCGCTTCGGCGGCATCGGCCTGCACTTCATGACCGGGCTGGGGAACATGTCGGCGTCCGGAACATGTCCGGCCGCGAGGAGCGAGCTCAGCGCGCTCGTCGCCGACATCGGTCACGGCAACCAGGTCGACGACCCGGACATCCAGACCGCGCAGACCACGTGGCAGCAGCCGGCGACCAACGCGCCGCTGAACGCCCTCGGCCTCCCCGGGTTCTTCGATCGCAAGTTCTCCCAGACCCCGGCGACGGTGCAGACCGGCAAGGACCCGGACAAGTTCCAGTGCACCTCGGCGTCGCCGGTCGTCGGCGGAGGTCGCGGCCTCGGCCGCCCGCATCGGCGACGAGGTCGCGCTGACCGCCGCTCCCGGCGAGGTCTTCTCGAACCTCACCAACACGATCAAGGAGAACTCGGGCGCCGCCGTCAGCTTCCCGCTCGGCCAGGCCAACGACGCGCTGGGCTACATGCCGCAGTCGTTCGAGATGAGCCAGGTCGGCCAGCAGGGTGCTCGGCTTCGTCGACACCTCCAGGGCTACGCGTCGTCAACTACGAGGACGCCTACGCCATCGACAAGTGCTTCGGCGACATGGCGCTGGAGACGCAGATCGGCCTGCTGGGCGGGCTCAAGTAGCGCCCGCCCGGCGTTCGACTCACAGCTCGGCGAGCAGCCTCGCCTTCTGCTCGGCGAACTCGGCGTCGGTCACCACACCCGCGACCCGCAGCTCGTCGAGCTTGCGGATCTTCTCGAGCGGACCCTCCTCCACGGGCGCGGCCGCCGCAGGCGTGGCGGTCGCGGGGCGTCCGACGCCCGAACCGTCGGCACCGAACGCGTCGCCGAACATCGCCACGACGCTGGCCCGTCCCTGGTCGTCGTTGACCTCCACCCAGGCGAAGGTCTCTGGGTCCTCCCGGTCGTAGAAGATCGGATAGCGGTCGCCGCCCTGCGGAATCCGCACGCGCGAGACGGTCTTGGTCTTGGTCACGTCGAACGCGGGGGCGCCGTCGAGCGGCTCGACCCGGAACGTCACCTTGACGCGCGGGTTGTCGTTGATGGTCGTCCCGGTGTCGCGCACGTCGGTGATCGTTCCCACCCCGCGCGCGCCGTTCGCCATCAGGTCTTCGGCCTTGGCCTTCTTGCTGCGGAACATGAAGCGACCCTCCCGCATCGGGCAGGCCGCTGCAACCCGCTTTCAGCCCTCGCGCGTGTAGGCCACCTACCTTGTCACCCGGAGGCGGCTGTGCGACGGTTGCCCGCATGCTCCGACGCCTCGCGATCGCCTTCGCATCTGCCCTGCTGCTCGGCCTGCTCGCGGGGCCCGCCAACGCGTTCGTCTACTGGACGAACTACGGCAGCGACAGCAGCGGCACGACGATCGGTCGTGCCAACAACGACGGCAGCAACGTCAACCAGTCGTTCATCACCGGCGCCGCGGGTCCCGTCGGCGTCGCCGTCAACAGCTCGTTCATCTACTGGTCGAACTCCGACACCCTGCACAACGTCGGCACCCGGATCGGGCGGGCGAACCTCGACGGCTCCGGCGTCAACCAGGGCTTCATCACCACCACCGCGGGCGCGCATGGCATCGCGCTGACCAGCTCGCACATCTACTGGGCCAACCGCGGCTTCGACGGCACCGGCTCGACGATCGGCCGGGCCAACCTCGATGGCAGCGGCGTGAACAACAACTTCATCACCGGCGGCGCCGGCCCGCATGGCATCGCGGTCACGGCCACCCACGTGTACTGGAGCAACTACAACAACGACACGATCGGCCGCGCGAACCTCGACGGCAGCGGCGTGAACCAGAACTTCCTCACCGCGAGCCTGCCGGCCGGGCTCGCGGTCGACGGCACGTATCTCTACTGGGCCAACGAGGGCGGGACCACGATCGGGCGGGCCAGGCTCGACGGCTCGGGCGCGAACCAGAGCTTCATCGGCGGCGCCCCCAACCCCGGCAGCGTCGCGGTCGACGCAGCGTTCGTCTACTGGACGAACTTCTCCAACACGAACTCCAAGGGTGGCGGTACGACCCTCGGCCGCGCCCGCATCGACGGCTCCGGCGCGAACCAGCGGTTCATCACCGGCGCCAACACCCCGGGCTATGTCGCCGTCAACGGTGGCGCGGCCAAGCCGGAGTGCGTCGTACCCAAGGTCGTCGGCAAGAAGGCAGCCGCGGCGAAGACGGCGATCCAACGCGCCCACTGCAAGGTCGGCAAGGTGACCAAGCGCAAGTCGGCACGCAAGCCGAACCGCGTGCTCTCCCAGAAGCCGAAGGCCGGCAAGCGCCTGCCCGCGGGTTCGAAGGTGTCGCTGGTCGTCTCGACCCGCCGCTGACCGGCGAGGGTCGCGGCGTTAGGGTCTGACCATGCGTCGTCTCCTCGCAGGCCTCACCGCCGCCGCCGTGCTCATCGCCGCCGCGACCGCCTTGTCGGCGGGCGGCGTCAAGCCACCCTCGCGCGTGCGGGCGAAGGCCGGCGTCGAGCGTGTGACGCTCACGTGGAAGGCCAGCCCGTCGAAGCACGTGGCCGGCTACCGCGTCTACCGCCGCCTCTCTTCGAGCTCCAAGTGGCCGAAGAAGCCGCTGGCCTCGACCAGATCGGCGGCGCGGCGATACGTGGATCGCGGGCTTACCGGTGGCATCGCCTACGCGTATCGCGTCAGAGCGTTCACGAAGACGCGCAAGAGCAAGTTTTCCAAGACGGTCAAGGCGACCCCCACCGCAGCCCCGGTGACCCCGCCGGTGGTCACCCCCCCGGTTGTGCCGCCGGTCGTGCCGCCGCCGTCCGGGCCCTGCGGGAGCACGTCGACTCCACCCGCCGCCTACGACCATGTCGTCTGGATCGTGATGGAGAACAAGTCCTACGACGCGATCATCGGCTCCGCGAATGCGCCGTACACGAACAAGCTCGCCGACCAGTGCGCGAAGGCGACCAACTTCGTCGCGGAAACCCACCCGAGTCTGCCGAACTACATCGCGATGACGTCCGGCTCTCCGCAGGGCATCGCCGACGACGCCTCACCCGTCGTGCATCCACTGGACGTCCCGAGCATCTTCTCCCAGCTGGGGACCGGCTGGCGGTCGCCGCAGGAGTCGATGCCGTCGAACTGCTTCCTCGGGAACTCGGGGCAGTACGCGGTCAAGCACAACCCCGCCGCGTACTACACGAACATCCGCAGTGACTGCAACAAGTTCGACGTGCCGCTCGGCGACACCCCCGACATATCGGCGCGCTTCACGTTCGTCACCCCGAACCTCTGCAACGACACCCATGACTGCTCGGTGGCGACGGGTGACGCCTGGCTGCAGACGTTCCTGGGCAAGGTCTTCGCGAGCAGCGAGTATCAGGCGGGCCGCACCGCGGTGTTCCTGACCTGGGACGAGGACGACGGAAGCGCGTCCAACCACATCGCCACTGTCGTCGCGGCACCGTCGATCGCTCCGGGCACGGCGCCCGCGGCGCGCTTCGACCACTACTCGATGTTGCGCACGACCGAGGAGATGCTTGGCCTCGGGTTCGTCGGCAATGCGGCGACGGCGACCAGCATGCGCTCGGCCTTCAACCTCTGATCCGGCCGAGCCCGCTCGCCTAGGCAGGGCTTGGCGACGGCGTTATGGTCATGCCATGCGGCGTGCCGTCGTTGCGCTGATCCTCGTCGCGGTGCTCGTCGGCACCGCGATCGCCCTTGCGGCGGGCGGGCTGAACCCGCCGTCCGGCGTCAAGGCGACGAAGGGCGCGGAGCGCGTCACGCTCACGTGGAAGGCCAGCAGCTCCAAAGGCGTGACCGGCTACCGCGTCTACCGCCAGCAGGCCGACCGCACGTGGCCTGCGACACCGCTCGCGTCGACGATGCGGCGGCGCGGTCCTACGTCGACACCGGCCTGACCGCCGGCCGCTCTTACTCCTACCGCCTGACCGCGTTCGACGCGACGCGCGAAAGCAAGCCGTCGAACACGGTCAAGGCGACGCCCACCGCGTCGCCGCCTCCGCCACCGGCCTCACCGTGCGGCAAGACCGCCACGCCGCCTGCGGTCTACGACCACGTCGTCTGGATCGTCATGGAGAACCGGGCCTACGACGCGATCATCGGCTCCTCCAGCGCGCCGTACGAAAACCAGCTCGCGGCGCAGTGCGCATCGGCGCCGAACTTCTTTGCCGAGACGCACCCGAGCCTGCCCAACTACATCGCGATGACCGCGGGGTCGACCCACGGCGTCGCCGACAACAACAACCCGTCGTCGCATCCTCTCAACGTCCCCAACATCTTCGCCCAGGTGGGGTCGGGCTGGCGGGCGCTGCAGGAGTCGATGCCCTCCAACTGCTACCAGTCGAGCACCGGCCTCTACGCGGTCCGGCACAACCCCGCCGCCTACTACACGAACATCCGCACGGACTGCGGCTTCCTTGACGTGCCGCTGGGCGACCCGCCCGACGTGTCTGCGCGGTTCACGTTCGTCACGCCCAACCTCTGCAACGACACCCACGACTGCTCGGTGGCGACCGGCGACAACTGGCTGCGGACGTTCCTCGGCAAGGTGTTCGCCAGCGCCGAGTACCAGGCCGGCGGCACCGCGGTGTTCCTGACTTGGGACGAGGACGATTCGAGCCACTCCAACCACATCGCCACGGTCGTCGCGGCACCGTCGATCGCTCCGGGCACGGCGCCGACGGCGCGGTTCGACCACTACTCGATGCTGCGCACCACCGAGGAGATGCTGGGCCTCGGGTTCATCGGCAACGCCGCGACGGCGACCAGCATGCGCGCGGCCTTCAACCTCTGATCAGCGACGACGCGGTACTTCAGGTGGGTGACCGCCGGCGAGCCGACCACGTCGACCGGTTCGAGCTTCGCGTCGCCCACGTTCTCGAGCAGCCGTTCGCCCGCACCGAGCAGGATCGGGGCGACGTGGAGCTGCAGCTCGTCGAGCAGCCCGGCGGCCAGGTACTGCTGCACGGCGCTCGCGCCGCCCGCGATCGTGACGTCCTCGTCACCGGCCGCCGCGCGAGCCTGTTCCAGCGCTGACTCGATCCCGTCGGTGACGAACGTGAACGTCGTACCGCCCTTCATCGGCAGCGGCTCGCGCGGATGGTGGGTGAGCACGAACACGGGCACGTGAAACGGCGGGTCCTCGCCCCACCAGCCCTTCCACGACTCGTCCCACGGCCCCTCGCCGCCGCCGAACATCTTGCGGCCCATGATCACCGCGCCGACGCCCTTGGCGGCCTGCTCGATGACGTCTGAGTCCGCGTTGCGCTCGCCGCCCTCCCTGCCGTGCAGCCTTTGAAATCCGGGGTCACCACGGCCCAGTCGTGCAGGCCCTCGCCGCCCTCTCCGAGAGGGTTCTCGGGGCTCTGGTTGGGGCCGGCGGCGAAGCCGTCGAGCGAGATCGAGAGGTGGCATCTGACAAGGCTCATGACAGGTCCTGTTGCGGCGGCGTTTTCAGGCTCGGTCATTTTCAGCCCGCGGCAACTCCATCGGCGGCCTCGCGCAGCGCGGCGATGTCGAGCTTCTTCATCTGGAGCATGGCCTGCATCGCGCGGTCGGCCCTCTCCTTGTCCGGGCCGGCGAAGAACTCGTCCATGCCGGCCGGCACGATCTGCCAGGCCAGGCCGTACTTGTCCCTCAGCCATCCGCACTGGATCTCCTGGCCGCCCTCGCCGAGCTTCTCCCAGAAGTAGTCGATCTCGTCCTGGTCGGAGCAGTTGACGAGGAAGGACACGGCCTCGTTGAACTTGAAATCGCTGCCGCCGTTGATGCCGGTGTACCGCTGGCCGTTGATCTCCCAGTCCACGGTCATCACCATTCCGGCTTCGCGCGGGCTGGACTCCGTGTAGTGGGTCCTGTTGACGATGCGGCCGTTCTTGAAGACGGAGATGTAGAACTCCGCGGCATCCTCCGCCTCGGTGTCGAACCACAGGTTGGGGACGATCTTCTGCTGCATCGCGTCTGCTCCTCTCGTCGGGCGGGATCAGCGTCCCGCACACACTTATCGACTATTAGACCGTCGTGTGGGCCCGAACTCATCGGTGCGCGACAATGTCTGACAATGCTCCGCCTCGCCGCCCTGCCGATCGCGCTGCTGACCCTCGCCGCCGCCGGTGCGGGGCAGGCCGGGGCGAAGACCTACGATTGGCTCTGTCGGCCCGAGCAAGAAGGCCGACCCGTGCCGCGGCGACCTCACCGCGTCGGTGGTCGACCCGGCCGGCAACGTGGTGCGCACCGAGCGCACGACGGTGTCAACAACGCACCGGATCGACTGCTTCTACGTCTATCCGACGGTCAGCAGCCAGGACACCACCATCGCGAACCTCAACATCGATCCCGAGCAGATCGCGATCGCCCAGCAGCAGGCCCAGCGCTTCTCGCAACGCTGCCGGATCTACGTGCCGGTCTACCGCCAGTTCACCATCCCCGCGCTGCTGCGAGAATCGAAGGTCACCGCGAAGACGCGTGCGCTGGCCTACAACGGAGTCCGCGACGCGTGGCGCTCCTATCTGCGCAACGACAACAAGGGCCGCGGCGTGGTCCTGATCGGCCACTCCCAGGGCACGTTCGTCCTGCGGGAGCTGATCGCCGCGCGAGATCGACGACAAGCCCGGCCGTCCGCCGGCGCGTCGTCTCCGCGCTGCTGCTCGGCGGCAACGTCCGGGTGCGCAAGGGCAAAGGCGTCGGCGGCGACTTCGAGCACATCCCGGCCTGCCGGCGGGCCGCCCAGACCGGCTGCGTGGTCGCCTACTCGATGTTCGACGCGATGCCCGCCGAAGGACGCCCGCTTCGGCCGCGTGACCTCGGGCTTCGGCGCGATCACGAAGCCCTCGGTCGCCAAGCGCTACGAGGTGCTGTGCACGAACCCCGCCGCGCTCGGCGGCGGCAGCGGGCGGCTTGCAGCCGTACGCCCGCTCCGAGCCGTTCCCGGGCCTGCTCGGCATCGCGGTCAACGCCTTCATCGGGCCGCTGCCCGAAGTCCCCACGGGGTGGATCGTCCCGCCCGGCCGCTACACGGCGCATTGCTCGCACGCCGGCGGCGCGAGCTACCTCGCGGTCAAGGCGAGCGACGGCGCGCGCGACTTCGAGCCGTCGCCGGACGCCGGGCTGGGGCTGGCACCTCGGCGACGTCAGCCTCGCCTGGGGCAATCTGGTCGGGATCGTGGGCCGGCAGGCGACGGCCTACCTGGCGCGCCACTGAAGATGAACAACCGGTACTACGCAGCCTTCGCCCTCCCGCTCGCCGTGATGGCGGCACACCCGTTCCAGTACTCGATCCGGCCGCTCTCGCCGCAGGTCCGCTCGGAGCTTCGCCACAACGGCTTCTGGCAGCCGGGCTGCCCGGTCGGGCTCTCGGATCTGCGCGTCCTCGCGGTCACGCACTACGGCTGGGACGGCCACGCGCACACCGGGCGGCTGATCGTCAATCGCAAGGCGGCGGCGCCGCTCGCGCGGGTGTTCCGCAAGCTCTACGGGCTGCACTTCCCGATCCGCCACATGCGCCTGGCCGACGTCTACGGACCCAAGAGCGGCCAGCCGCGCGACGGCGACGTCAGCGGCTCGTTCGAGTGCCGCCAGGCCGTGCCCTCGCCGTGCGTCGGCGGCAGCGGGACCGGCAACTGGTCGAACCACGCCTACGGCCTGGCGGTCGACATCAACCCGACCGAGAACCCGTACGTCGGCTGCGGTGCCACGCGCGACAAGGCGAGCCGCCGTTCCGCGACCGCTCGCGGCACCGCAAGGGCATGGTCACACGCAAGGCGATCGCGGCGTTCGCGTCGGTCGGCTGGGGCTGGGGCGGCGCGTGGGCCGGCAACACCAAGGACTACATGCACTTCTCGGTCAACGGCCACTAGCGCCTGATTGCCGGCGTAAAAACCCGCTCGACTCGCTAGCCTCGCGGGCAAGAATCGCAACGCACGCGGCCGGGAGACCGCGGGCGGACATCGACCGAAGGGCAGGGGTTGAGGATGATCAGGTGCACTGCACTGCGCGGGCTGGGGCTCGCGGTGACCGCGGCGGCGCTGCTGCCGGCCGCGTCGGCGGCGGCGGGCGAGGGCCAGAACGTCACGCACGTCAAGAACATCCCGCACACCGAGCGGCGCGACGCGTCGCAGACCAACCAGGCGACCGACTTCGAGATCGCCACGCTCACGGTCGACCGCCCCGGCCTAGCCGACGTCAAGCCCAACAAGCCGGGCGTCCAGCGACGCTTCGCGTTCGCCGGTTCCTACTACGACGGCATCGACGTGATCGACGTCAGCGAGCCCGGCAACGAGACCAAGGTCGCCGGCTACGACTGCGGCGTCGGGCAGGGCGACGTGCAGATCTTCAACCGCGGCGGGCGTCGCTACCTCGCCTACGCGCAGGACGACGGCTACAGCCAGCACGAGTCCGACTGTGTGACCCAGGCCAACGCGCTCGGGTTCCACCCGACCAGCGACAACGGCGGCACCTACATCCTCGACGTGACCGATCCGTACGCGATCGATCTCGTCTCGTTCGTGGAGATCAAAGGCAGCAACGCGCTCACCGACCCCGGCTGGGGCTCACACAACACGACGATCCACCCGTCGGGGCTCTACCTCTACAACTCCAACGCGGACCTGATGACCAGCGCGCTGCCGGTCGTCGAGGTGGTCGACCTCCGCGACCTCCTGCATCCGAAGGTCGTCAACGAGCTCAAGCTCGAGACCTTCCCCGGCCTCGGCACCGAGCCGCACGACATCACCTTCAGCCCCGGTGGCGGCCGCGCCTACATCGCGGCGCTCTCGCACGCCGAGATCATCGACACCTCCGACCCGGCGCATCCGGTCTCGATCGGCACGGTGCACGACCCCGCCGTGAACGTCTGGCACCAGACAGAGGCGGTCACGATGGGCGATCGCACGTTCCTGATCGCCGAGGACGAGTTCGCCGGCGCCGAGGGCACCGGCGAGTGCCCCAGCGGGGCCGTGCACGTCTACGACATCACCGACGTCTCGCAGCCGCTGAAGGTCGGCATGTTCCAGATCGACGAGGTGGGCGTCGCGCCCGGCAACGACCCGCAGAACGAGTACGTCGCGCGCTGCACGGCGCACGTCTTCCAGATCGACCACCAGTCCAAGCTGATGGTCATGGGCTGGTACAACGCCGGCGTTCGCATCCTCGACCTGCAGGAGCTGGAGGGCTACCGGATCGGCGACGTCGGCACCGGAGGCATCCGCCAGGTCGGCTGGTTCAAGTTCGACAACAGCGACACGTGGGCGGCCAAGACCGAGTCGGCCTACCGCTCGGGCTTCACCTTCTACGGCAACGACAAGCGGCGCGGGTTCGACGTCTACCGCTACGACCCCAAGGCCGGCGCGCAGACCGCCGCAGGTACCTGGCTGAACGCGGCGCAGGCCGCGCGCCTGGCCGCGGTGAGCCGCAGGCCGACGCGGGCAGACCTCGTCGGGCTGTGCTTCCTGGCAGTCTGACGGCCGCCCGTCGTCGAACAAGGGGAGGAGCAGCCGTGAAGCTGGTCATCGGCATCGTTCGCCCGGAGAAGGCGAACGACGTTCTGGAAGTCGCTGTACCGCGCCGAGGTGCGCGGCGTGACGATGAGCCGCGTCCAGGGCCACGGCGGCGAGCTCGAGCGCGTCGAGACCTACCGCGGGACGACCGTGAAGATGGGCCTCGCGGACAAGATGCGCTTCGAGATCGCGGTCTCCGACGCGTTCGTCGAGCCGGCCGTCGAGGCGCTGTGCGAGCGGCGGCCGCACCGGCGAGGTCGGCGACGGCAAGATCTTCGTCGTCCCGCTCGAGCAGGCGGTGCGCATCCGCACCGGCGAGACCGACGTCAGCGCCGTCACCCCGGTCGGGCGCATGAGCGGCGCGCTGCAGCTCGCCCAGGCCGAGGTCGACACGCGGCGACACCGCCTGGATGCTCACCGCGACGGCGCTGGTCCTGATGATGACCCCGGCGCTCGGCCTCTTCTACGCGGGCCTCGTGCGCGCGAAGAACACGCTGAACACGTTCATGATGTGCATCGCCGCGCTCGCGTCGCCGACGTGCTGTGGGCGCTGGTCGGCTACTCGCTCGCGTTCGACGGCGGCAACGGCTTCATCGGCGGCTTCGGCCACGCGTTCCTGAACGACGTCGCGCTTCGACCCGCGCGACGGGCACGACGATCCCGCACCTGCTCTTCATGGTCTTCCAGGGGACCTTCTGCATCCTCACCGTCGCGCTGGTCTCCGGCGCGGTGGTCGAGCGGATGCGCTTCGTGCCGTTCCTCGTCTTCGCCGGCGCTGTGGTCGCTGCTGGTCTACGCGGTGCTCGCCCACTGGTCGTTCGGCGGCGGCTGGCTGTCAGAGCAACGGGACGCTCGACTTCGCCGGCGGCGTGCCGGTCGAGATGGGCTCCGGGCTTCTCGGCGCTTGCCGCCGCGCTGGTCGTCGGCGCGCGCAAGGACTACGGGCGCCAGGCGCTGCTGCCGCACAACGCGGTCTTCGTCCTGCTCGGCGCGGGCCTGCTGTGGTTCGGCTGGTTCGGCTTCAACGGCGGCAGCGGCTTCTCGACCGGCAACGTCCGGCGTGCTCGCGTTCACCAACACGCTGCTGACGCCCGGCGTGCACGCTGGCCGTCTGGTTCATGCTCGACCTGATCCGCGGCCGCCAGGTGACGGCGATCGGCGCCGCCACGGCGATCATCGTCGGCTGCGTCGGGATCACGCCCGCGCGGCGGGCTTCATCAGCCCCGGCTGGGCGATGGTCGCTCGGCGCGCTCGCGGCGATCCCGAGCTACCTGGTGATCGTCTGGCGGCCGCGCACCCGCGTCGACGAGACGCTCGACGTGCTCGCCGCCCACGGCATCGCCGGCCTCACCGGGATCCTGTTCATCGGGCTTCTTCGCCCAGATCGACTGGAACGGGGTCGTCCGACGGCCTGTTCTACGGCAACGCCGAGCAGCTCGGCTGGCAGGCGATCGCCGTCGCTGGCCACGCCGATCTACGCGTTCGGCGATGACCTACGTGCTGCTGCGCGTGATCGGCGCCGTTCACGCCGCTGCGCGCCAGCGAGCGCGAGGAGGCGATCGGCATGGACATCCTCGAGCACGGCGAGGAGGCCTACGCGAGCGGCGAGGGCGCGATCCTCGATCGCGCCGCCGGAGAGCGAGGGCGAGCTGGTCGCCAATCCGGTCTAGGCGGGCGCCTTGGCCTTCGACCACTCGGCCTTGTGCGCGCGCTTGGCCGCCTGGTAGTCGGTCAGGGCCTGCCGCGAATCGACGTCGCCGAGGGTCGGGTGCCATGGCACCAGGCCCTCGGCGGCCTCGACGCCGAAGCGCTTGGCGAGCACCGATCCGAGTGCCTTGACCTTCATCTCGCCGAACCCGGGAAGGGCGGCGATGTTGGCGCGCAGCTCGTCGGTGTCGGTCGCGTCGGTCCAGACGCGGGCCGCGTCGCCGTCGTAGCGGTCGCGAACGTGGACGGCGAGGGCGTGCACGCGCTGGGCCATCGAGCCGGGGAAGCGATGCACCGCCGGCCGCACCGGAACACCGGCTCGAGGTCGGCCGAGGCGAGCGTCGCCGCGTCGATCGCGCCCAGGCGCTCGCGCAGCGCCAGCGGCCCCGAGAACGCCTTCTGCACCGGCACCTGCTGGTCGAGCACGAAGCCCACGAGCAGGGCCATGGGATCCGATGCGATCAGCGCGTTGGCCTCGTCGGACTCCGTGAAGTACAGGCGGTCGGGCATCGAGACGATCCTATGCCAGCATCACCGCGGTGAGTGCGATCGATGTCGACACGCCGCACGGCCCGGCTCGCGTGCACCTGCATCCGGTGGCGGGGGCGAGCGCCGCGCTGGTGCTCGGTCACGGCGCGGGCGGAGGCCTGACCGCGCCCGACATCGTGAAGGCGAAGGACGTCGCGAACGCCGCTGGGCTGACGGTCGGGCTCGTCGAGCAGCCCTATCGCGTCGCGGGCCGCCGCTCGCCGGCGCCGGCGCGCCAGCTCGACGCCGCATGGACGGCCGTGCTCGAGCGCCTGCGGACGGCCGAGCTCGCCTCGCTGCCACTCGTGGTCGGCGGCCGGTCGCTCGGCGCGCGCGTGGCGTGCCGAACATTCGAGGCCGTCGAAGCGAGCGCCGTGCTGTGCCTGGCGTTCCCGGTGCACCCACCGGGCCGCGGCGACGACCCCACCAAGAGCCGCCTCTCAGAGCTCGACGCGGTGACGGTCCCCACGCTCGTCGTCCAGGGCGCCAGCGATCCGTTCGGGATGCCGCCGCCCGCCGCCAACCGCACCGTCGCCGAGGTTCGCGGCGACCACGGCCTGCGCGGCGATCTCGACGCGGTGGGCGCCGCGATCGCCGCGTGGCTCGCGGACGTCATCACATAGGCTCGGCCGATTCCCGCCCTGAGCATCGCCGAGGCCCGCGAGCTGTGGTCGCCCGAGACGGTCTACCTCAACACCGCGAGCTACGGGCTGCCGCCGCGCGTCGCGTGGGACGCGCTGCAGGCGGCGCTGCACGAGTGGCGCGGCGGGCGCACGAGCTGGGAGCACTGGGGCGACGCCACGGAGGGCGCGCGCGCCGCCTACGCGCGGCTCGTCGGCGTCAGACCGGCGCGTGGCGCGTCGGCGCGACCGTCTCGGGCCTGATGGCCCTCGTCGCGGCGTCGCTGCCCGACGGGCTCGCGCGTCTGCTGCCCGAGGTCGAGTTCACCTCGACGCTCTTCCCGTTCCTCGTCCAGGAAGCATCTCGGCGCTGCACGGTCACGCTCGTGCCGGTCGCGCGGCTCGCCGAGGCCATCGACGCCGACGTCGACGTGGTGGCGTTCAGCGCCGTGCAGATGAGCACCGGCGAGCTCGCCGACCTCGACGCCGCTCGCCGCGGCCGCGTCCGCAGCACGGCGCGGTCACGATCGTCGACGCCACGCAGGCGTGCGGCTGGCTGCCGCTTGACGCGCGCGCGCTTCGACGCCGTCGCCGCGCGGGGCCTACAAGTGGCTGATGTCGCCGCGCGGCACCGCGTTCATGGCGGTCCGCCCCGAGCGCTCGAGCGAGCTCGCGCCGCTGGCGCCGGCTGGTACGCGGGCGAGGATGTGCACAGCTCGTACTTCGGGCCGCCGCTGCGGCTGGCCGACGAGGCGCGGCGCCTGGACACCTCGCCTGCGTGGTTCTGCTGGGTCGGCACGCTACCGGCGCTCGAGCTCGTCGAGCGCTCGGCGTCGCGGCGATCCACGAGCACGACTCGCGCTCGCCAACCGCTTCCGCGCGGGCATCGGCCTGGAGCCCGGGGACTCGCGCGATTGTCTCCGCCGACCTCCCCGGCGCCGCCGAGGCGCTCGAGCGCGCGGGGATCTCGGCGGCGATGCGCGGCGGCCGTCTGCGGACGTCATGGCACGTCTACAACACCGACCGACGACGTCGACCGCGTGCTCGACGTCCTCGCCTGACGGCGCGGGGCTAGGCCGCTTCGGAGGCCGGCTCGCCCGTCGGGTGGGCGTGGGCGTGCTGATCGCCGGCGGCCGCCGGGCGGATCACGGCCAGGGCGACGATCAGCGCACTGACCACGAGGGCGGCGCCGACGAGAAGGCCAGGTGGTAGCCGCCGTTCAGCGCCGACGCGGCGGTGTCGCCGGCGTCGCGCAGTCGCTCGGTCCGGCTGGCGGCCAGCGTGGCCAGGACCGCCAGGCCGAGCGCGCCGCCGACCTGGACGGTCGTGTTGACCAGGCCGGAGGCCAGGCCCGCGTCCTCCGGCGTCGCGCCCGACATGGCGAGCGTCATCAGCGCGGGGAAGCACAGCGCCGGCGCCGATGCCGACCAGCAGCATCACCGGCAGCAGGTCGATGACGTAGTTGCCGTCGACCGGCGTGCGCGCGAACAGCAGCAGCCCGATCGGCGAGCAGCACCAGGCCCGGCGAGCAGCGACGCGCTTGGCGCCGAAGCGGCATGATCAGCCGGGCCGAGAAGCGCAGCGACAGCTCGCCCATGACGACCGTCGCGGGCAGGAACGCCAGGCCGATCTCGAGCGCGTTGTAGCCGAGGATCCGCTGCATGTAGAGCGCGCCCAGGAAGAACATGCCGAACATGCCCGACCACCAGCAGCGCCTGGATCGACGTTGGCGCCCGCGACGTTGCGCGAGCGGAACATCCGCAGCGGCATCAGCGGGGTGCGCGGCGTGGCCTGGCGCGACGACGAACGCGGCCAGCAGCGCGAGCGAGACCGCGCCGAGGCACGAGCGTGTGCGTGCGCGCCCCAGCCGTCCTCGGCCTCGGGCTCGACGATCGTGTAGACGCCGAGCATCAGGCCGCCGGTGACCAGCACCGCGCCGAGGACGTCGGCGCCCGCGCGCAGGCCGATGCCCTGCGTCGCCCGACGCAGGCGCATGGCGAGCACGCGCGGTGGCGATCCCGATCGGCAGGTTGATGAAGAAGATCCAGTGCCAGTTGATCGCCTCGGTCAGGACGCCGCCGGCCAACAGGCCGATCGAGCCACCGGCCGCGCCACGAAGCTGAACACGCCGATCGCCTTGGCCTGCTCCGCGGCTCGGGGAACAGCGTGACGATCATGCCCAGCACGACCGCGGAGGCCATCGCGCCGCCGACGCCCTGGAGGAAGCGGGCGGCGATCAGCATCTCCTGGCTCTGCGGCCAGCGCGCACAGCAGCGACGCGGCGGTGAAGACGAGCAGTCCGGCCAGGAACATGCGCGCTGCGCCGATCAGGTCGCCCAGCCGGCCGGCGAGCAGCAGCAGCCCGCCGAAGGCGATCAGGTAGGCGTTGACCACCCAGCCAGGCTCGCCTGCGATGAAGCCGAGGTCGTCCTGGATCGCCGGCAGCGCGACGTTCACGACGGTGCCGTCGAGGACGATCATCAGCATGCCCGAGGCACAGCACGTACAGGGCGATCCAGCGGGAACGGTCGGTGTTTGCGGTGGTGGTCGTCGTCATCTCTGGTCTCCTTCTGGTGTAGCAAAGTCGTTCTGGGAGTTGAGACCAGGGTGTTGCCGAGAACTCATCGCTTGGCCTGCCAGAACGCGATCTCCCCGCCGGCCGGCGTCGTGACCACGCTGCGCCAGCCCGCCGGGCCCTCGCGCGGCTCGAGCAGGACCGCGGCGCCGTGGGCGCGCGCCCGGTCGGTGGCCGCGCCGATCTCGAGAAACACCACGATCACCACCAGCACCAGCAATCCCGCCTCGAACAGCGTGTGGTACACCTCCGAAACCGACTCCTTCACGAACGTCGTCGTGTCGAACGGAATCGACCACTCCAGACCCGCCGGGAAATCCTTCGCGATCTCGGCCATCTTGGTCCGCACGCGCGCCGCGGTGTCGAGCGCGTTGGCTTCCGGAAGCTGGAAGATCGCGATGCCGCCGGCGACGCGCTCGTTGACCTTGAAGAACTGGCTGTAGGTCTGGGCGCCGAGCTCCACGCGCCCGACGTCCTTCACGCGCGTGATCTGGCTGCCCGAGCTCTTCACGATGATCTCGGCGAACTCGTCGGCCCGGGAGAGGTTGCCCTGCAGGTCGATCGTGAGCTGGAAGGGCTCTCCCGCGCGCGTGGGAGGAGCGCCGATCTGGCCCGCCGCGACGTAGGCGTTCTGGGCCTGCACCGCGGCGATCACGTCGGAGGGCATGAGGGAGCGCTGGTTCATCTGATCCGGGTCGAGCCAGATCCGCATGGAGTACTGGCCGATCCCGAAGACGGTGACGTCGCCGACGCCCGGCAGCCGCGCGAGCTTGTCGTGAAGCTGGAGCGTCGCGAAGTTCGAGAGGTAGAGGGCGTCGTACTTGTCGCCCGCGGAGGTCAGGGTGACGATCTGGAGGATCGCCGTCGACTTCTTCTTCGTGACGACGCCCTGCTGCTGCACCGACTGCGGGAGCTGCGCGAGGGCCGCCGAGACCCGGTTCTGCACGAGGACCTGGGCGAGATCGAGGTCGGTGCCGACCGCGAACGTCACGATGAGGGTGTAACGCCCGTCGTTCGTCGAGGTCGACTGCATGTACATCATGCCCTCGACGCCGTTGACCTGCTGCTCGATCGGCAGAGCCACGGTCTCCACGAGCGTCTTCGCGTTGGCGCCCGGATAGTTGGCGGTGACCTGCACGGTCGGCGGCGTGATCGGCGGATATTGAGCCACCGGCAGAACCGCAAGCGCCACCATCCCGAGAAGGATCGTCACGAACGCGATGACGTTCGCGAGGACCGGCCGCTCGATGAAGAATTTCGCCAGCATGGCGGGCCTACACGGTGCGTTGAGACTCGAGGACTCCCCGTGGAGCCCGCTTCCGCTCGATCCACCGCTGGAGGATCACGAACAGCGAGGGCACGAAGAGCACGGCGAGGCAGGTCGAGGCGAGCATGCCGCTGGCGACCGCGATCCCGAGCGAGCGGCGGGCAGCGGACCCGGCGCCGCTCGCGAGCACGAGCGGCAGCACGCCGAGAATGAACGTGAAGGACGTCATGAGAATCGGCCGGAACCGGACACGGGACGCCTCGACCGTCGCCTCCACGATCCCCATTCCCTTCTCGCGGCCTTCCCGCGCCATCTCGACGATGAGGATCGCGTTCTTGGCGGACAAAGCGATGAGGAGCACCAGTCCGATCTGCACGTAGATGTTGTTGGCGATCCCGAGCGCGAGCAGCGCCGCCGCCGTCCCGAGCAGCGCCATCGGCACGGCGAGAATCACGGCGGCCGGGGTGATCCAGCTCTCGTACTGCCCCGCGAGGGCGAAGTAGACGAGCAGGATCGCGAGCCCGAAGATGAAGTAGGCCGAGTTGCCGACGAGCTTTTCCTGGTACGACATCGCCGTCCACTCGAAGCTCATTCCCCGCGGCAGCACGCGCGCCGCGATCGCCTCCATCGCGGCGAGCGACTGGCCCGAGCTGTACCCCGGCGCCGGCATGCCGTTGATCGTGGCGGCCGGAAAGAGGTTGTAGAGGGAGATCACGGTCGTTCCGAGAGCCGCCTTGATTTCGGCGAGGGCGCCGACGGGCACCATCGCGCCGGCAGCGTTGCGGACGTAGAGGTTCTTGACGTCGTCGGCCGTGAGGCGCGCCAGCGGGTCGGCCTGCAGGTAGACCATGTAGTTGTGGCCGTAGCGCGTGAAGAGATTCACGAAGCTCGACCCGAGGTAGATCTGCACGGTGTCGTAGACGTCCCCGACGTTGACGCCGCGGGTCGCGGCCTGCGTCTTGTCGACCTTGACCGTCACCTGCGGCACCGAGGCCCGGAACGCCGTGAACGCGCCGACGACCTCGGGGGATCGGTTCGCCTCGGCCACGATCGCGTCGGTCACGCGCTGAAGGCGCTCGAAGTCGTAGCTGCCGTCGGTCAGCTCGACCTGCATCTGGAATCCAGTGGAAGCCCCGAGCCCCTGGATCGGAGCCGGAACGAGGACGCGCATGCGGGCTTCCTGGACCTTCGCGAGCTCGCGATGGAGATGGGCGGTCACGGCCTCGAGGTCCTCGTTCCGGCCGCGCTCGCTCCAGTCCTTCAGCATCAGGTAGACGATGCCGGCGTTGGCGAGCGACACGTCGCCATCCAGAGGCGACGGCCCTCCGGTCCCGATGGCGATCGCGTGCGCGGCGCCGGGCGTCGCGAGCCCGATTCGCGAGATCTCGTCCATCACCCTCTGCGCCCGCTCGAGGGAGGCGCCGTCCGGCATCTGCACCGCGATCATGAGGTAGCCCTGGTCCTCGGTGGGGATGAAGCCGGTGGGCACGCGCGTCAGCCCCCAGCCCGCCAGGCCGACCAGCACCAGAGCGATCGCCGCCATCCGCCGGCTCCGCTCCACCATGAACCGGATCAGCCCCACGTACCACCGCTCCAAAGGCGCGTACGCCGCGTTGAACCCGCGGAAGAACCAGTTCTTCTTCTTGTTCGGATCGTGCGCGCGCAGCCATAACGCGCACTGCGTCGGCTTCAGGGTCAGCGCGTTCACCGCCGAGATCAACGCCGTCGCCGCAATCACCAGCGCAAACTGCCGGTACATCTGCCCCGTGATCCCCGGCATGAACGCCGGAGGCAGAAACACCGACATCAACACCAGCGTGATCCCGATGATCGGTCCCATCAACTCCCGCATCGCCGAAATCGACCCCTCCTTCGGCGTCTGACCGTGCTCCACGTGCTGCGCCACGCCCTCCACCACCACGATCGCGTCGTCCACCACGATCCCGATCGCCAGAACCACCGCAAACAGCGTCAGAAGGTTCACCGTGAACCCCATCGCCGCCATCGCCGCAAACGCCCCGATGATCGTCACGGGCACCGTCGTCGCCGGCACCAGAGTCATCCTCCAGTCCTGCAGAAACACCACGATCACCACCAGCACCAGCAATCCCGCCTCGAACAGCGTGTGGTACACCTCCGAAACCGACTCCTTCACGAACGTCGTCGTGTCGAACGGAATCGACCACTCCAGACCCGCCGGAAAGCCCGGCGCGAGGCTCTCGAGCAGCTTGCGGACACCCTTGGCCGTGTCGAGCGCGTTGGCGCCCGGCCGCTGGTAGATCGCGATCCCGCCCGCGGGGCGGCTGTCCATCCGGAAGACCTGACTGTAGCTGCGCGCCCCGAGCTCCACGCGGCCGACGTCTTTTACCCGCGTGATCTGGTTGCCGGACGTCTTCAGGATGATCTCGCCGAATTCCGAGGCGTCCGAGAGCGAGGCCGGAACGTTGGCGGTCAGCTGAAAGTCCTGTCCCGAGGGCGTCGGCGGCATCCCCACCTGCCCCGCGGCGACGTAGGCGTTCTGGGCCTGGAGCGCGTTGACGACGTCGGAGGGCATGAGCGAGCGCTGGTTCATCTGCTGCGGATCGAGCCAGACGCGCATGCTGTACTCGCCGACGCCGAAGACGGTGACGTCGCCGACGCCCGGCAGCCGCGCGAGCTTGTCGCGAAGCTGGAGCGTGGCGAAGTTCGAGAGGAAGAGGGCGTCGAACTGGTCGCCCTTCGACGCGAGCGTGATGATCTGGAGGGGCGAGGTCTCCTTCTTCTTCGTCACGACGCCCTGCTGCTGGACGGGCGCCGGAAGCTGGGCCATCGCCGCGGAGACCCGGTTCTGCACGAGGACCTGCGCGAAGTCGAGGTCGGTCCCCACCTCGAAGGTCACCGTGAGCGTGTAGCGCCCGTCGGCCGTGCAGTTGGACTGCATGTAGAGCATTTTTTCGACGCCGTTGACCTGCTGCTCGATCGGCAGCGCCACGGTCTCGACGAGCGTCTTCGCGGAGGCGCCCGGGTACGTCGTCGTGACCTGCACGGTCGGCGGCGTGATCGGCGGGTACTGCGAAATCGGCAGGACCGCGAGCGCGACCATGCCGAGCAGGATCGTCACGAACGCGATGACGTTCGCGAGGACCGGCCGCTCGATGAAGAACTTGGCGAGCACGGACCGGCGCGCTAGGGTTTCGCCGTGACCGCGGCCGGCGGCGCCGCTTCACCCGTTGCGGGCGCGACCTTCTCGCCGACCCGGGCGTTGAGGAGTCCGTTGACGATGACGCGGTCTCCGGCCGCCACGCCGCTCCGGATCGCCAGTCCCGCTTCCGTGAGGGGGCCCTTGTCGATCGCGCGGCGCTCGACGACGTCTCCGGCCCCGACCACGTAGACGAAGTCGCCCTGCTGGTCGTTGCCGATCGCGCTCGCGGGAATGACGAGCATGGGCCGGGCGTCCCCGAGGGGGATCCGCACGCGGGCGAAGAGGCCCGGGAAGAGGGTCGTGTCCTCGTTCCTGAAGACGCCGCGCAGCGCAATCGTTCCGGTGGAGGTCGAGAGCGCGTTGTCGGCGAAGTCGAGCACGCCCGACGTGGGGGTAGCCCTTCTCGTTCTGGAGACCGACCTCGACCGGGGCCTTGCCGATGTTCGCGCCGAGCTCGATCTTGAGGCGCCGCATCTCCTGGCGCAGGTGCAGCGCGTCGCGCTCGTTCAGGTTGAAGTTGACGTAGATCGGGTGGAGCTGCTCGATGGTCGCGAGCACCGTGGGCCCGCTGGAGCCCACGAGGTTGCCCGGGTCCACCTGCCGCGCGCCGAGCCGGCCCTCGAACGGCGCCCGGACCTCCGTGTATCCGAGGTTGATCTGCGCGAGCTCGAGCTGCGCCTTGGCCTGATCCCGCTGGCTGACCCAGCTCTCGACGGTCGTCTCCGCCGTCGCGTTCTCCTTCATCATCGCCTGCTGGCGGTCGAGCTCCAGCTGCGCGCGGACGAGAGCGGCCTTGTTCAGCTCGACCTGCGCCTGGTAGGGCGGCTGCTCGATGACGAAGAGGAGGTCCCCCTCCGGCACCACGGCGCCGTCCTTGAAGTCGACCGACTCGAGATATCCGGGCACCCGCGCCACGAGATTGACCGTCTTCGAGGCGGCCACCGTTCCCGTCAGCTGCAGGTACTCGATGACCGGTTCCTGCCGCGGTGCCTGGACCGTCACCGCAGGCGGCGCCGCCGCGCTCGCCTCCGCCTTCTTGCGGCAGCCGGACGCCGACGCGCCGAGCGCGGTGCCGGTGAGCGCAACGGCGATCCATCCGATCCGCAACGATTTTCTGCTCCACCCGTTCACGGTTCCTCCTCGGGCGACACCTTCGGCACGTGCTGCGCGGTCTCGAGCAATTTGCCCCAGTTCGTCCGCCGGGCCATCTCGGCCTTGACCTCGTCGGAAAGGACGTCCCCGCCCTCGCGGATCTCCCAGCCGCCGCCGAGTGCGCGGTAGATCGCGATGAGCCCGAGCGCGACGTTGCCCTTCGTCGACGCCACCGAGTCCTCGATCGAAAGTTGCGATTGCTCCGAGGTCAGCACCGTCGTGTAGTCGGTCTCGCCGGCCTTGTACTGGAGCATGGAAAGCTGTGTCGAGCGGACGGCCGCCTGGGCCGCCGTCTCGAGACTGGCGAGGGCCTGCCGCGAAGTCGCGAACGCCGAGAGGCCGTCCTCGACTTCCTGCTGCGCGGTGAGCACGGTGTTCTGGTAGTTGAGAACGGCCTGCTCGAAAACGGCGTCCTGGATGCGGACCTGGTTGACCAGGCGCCCGTAGTTGAAGATGGGGAAGAAAAACGAGGCCCCGGCCTGCGCCACGCGGTTCTGCCAGAGGAACATGTCCGCGAGCGAGCTCGCGCCGAGCGTCGTCGACGACACGCCGAAGGCGCCGGCGAGCGAGAACGACGGGTACATGTTGGCCACCGCGACGCCGATGAGCGCCGACTGCGACGCCGCCGCCAGGCCCGCGGCGCGCACGTCCGGGCGGCGGCGGAGCAGGTCCTTCGGAATCCCCAGGGCGACATCGGGCGGCGCCGCCGGAACCGCGCCTTCCCCGCCGAGCACGGCGGACACCGCGTAGGGCGTCATGCCGAGGAGAACCGCGAGCGCGTTTTCCGCCTGCCTCTTCGTGTTCTGGAGGTTGGGAATCTGGGCTTCCGTCTGCGCCAGCAGCGTCGACGCCTGACGCACGTCGAGCTCGCTCGTCTCGCCGTACTTGAACTGGACCGACGCGACCCGCAGGCTCTCCTTCTGGGTCTCGACGTTTCGCGCCGCGACACGCAGCCGCTCCTCGGCCGTCCGGATGTTCACGTAGCTCGAGGCGACGTCGGCGATGACGGTGACCAGGGCATCGTCGTAGGAGGCGACCGTGTTGAGGTACGCCGCCTGGTCCGACTCGATGCCGCGGCGAATCTTGCCCCACACGTCGATCTCCCAGGTGGCGGAGAAGAGCAGGTTGTCGTCGTAGCGGTTGACCGTGAGCGGAACGCCCGTCCGGTCGTAGGTGATCGCGCCCGAGGCGCCTTGCTGCTGGGGGAAGAGATTGCCGGTCGCCACGTTCAGCTGCGCGCGCGCCTGCAGGACCCGCGCCCCCGCGATCTGGAGCGACAGGTTGTTCCGGTAGGCGGCCTCGACCAGTCGATCGAGGACCGGATCCTGGAAGACCTTCCACCAGTAGGCGTCCGCGGCATTGAGCGGCTTTTCGGCGATTCCCGGGCTCGGCAGCCAGGCGGGCGCCGTGTCGCTCTTCGGCGTCGAATAGTTGGGCCCCACCATGCAGGACACCGAGCACGCGAGCAAGACGATCGGCGCGAGCCGGCCCGGCCCTCCGCCGGTCGGCGCAGGGAACGTCGACGAATCCGGGCGACGCTTTGTCGGGCCCAAGGTGGCGAAACGGTATAACGAACGGCCGCCGCGACGCAGCCGCGCAGCCGCCGGCCCCGGGTTGTGATCTGATTTCCCGGCTCGAACACATGAGGAGGTCACCCGTGAGGCTCTCACTCCGCGCGTTCGGATTCGCAACCGCCCTCGGAATGGCGGCCGCCCTCGCCGCAGGACAGTCCGCGCCGCCGGCGGCCGCCGCCGGGCCGGTCATTTACGTTCAGGACTTCGAAGCGCACTGGGGCGATCCCAACGCATCGAGCTCCGGCTCCTCCCGCCGCGGACCGCTGTCGATGCTCCGCAGCGCTCGCTCGAGCGAGCAGGCGACGACGAGCGCGGGCTCGCTCTCCGGCGCCATCGCCGACGAGCTCAAGGCGCAGGGCATGAACGCACAGCGGATCGCGCGCGAGGCGGCCCTGCCGCCGAGCGGCTGGCTCGTCACCGGGATCTTTTACGCGCTCGACACGAAGTCCGGAATGATCCAGATGCCGACGTTCCTGACCGGGCAGCCCGACCCCGTCAACACCCAGGTCACCGTCAGCGTCGCCGACCTCGCAAAGAATCCCCATGCGCCGTTCATCGTCTTCGGCACCGCCGACGCGCTGCGCGGCCAGGGGCCGCCGGTCGGCTGGAACCCGTACGTCGTCGCGGCCAAATTCGTCGTCGGCAAGGTGGAGTCGAGCGCCGACATCAAGAAGCTCGCCAAACAGATCGTCGACACGATCATGCAGAACAAGGCCGTCGTCGAGCAGAAGGCCAAGTCCCAGCCGGCTTCCTGACTTCCGATGAAAGCCTTCGACGCGGCGCTCAAGCGGATGCGGGCGATCTGCCTCGCCCTGCCCGATACGAAAGAAACCCCGACCTGGGGCCAGCCGCATTTCCGGGTCGGCGAGAAGATCTTCTCGGGCCTCGGCGAGGAGAAAGGCGTCCTGACCGTCGGCGCCAAGCTCGAGATGGACCACGCCGACGCGATGGTCAAACGCCCGGGCTTTTCTCGAGCGCCGTACGTGGGTCACAAGGGCTGGGTGTCGATCGACGTCGGCGCCGTCAAGGACTGGGACGAGATCGAGGCGCTCGTGCATGAGAGCTACCGCCTCATCGCACCGAAGAAGACCTACGGGCGGTGGCTCGCCGAACGGGAAGCGCCGCCGGCCAGAAAGACGCGGACGTCCGCGCGACGCCCCGCTTCGAAGAAAAAGTAGAGCGGCGGGCTAGGTCAGCGCCAGGTATTCGTGCGCGAGGCGCACGACCATCGATCCCTCGCCCACGGCGGAGGCGACGCGGTTCATCGCGCCCGCGCGGACGTCGCCCGCGGCGAACACGCCGGGCACGCTGGTCTCGAGCGGCAGCGGCTCCCGCTGCTCCTTCCACATCCGCGCGTAGGGCTCCGCCGCCATCAGGTCGCGGCCGGTGAGGACGAATCCCTTCGCGTCGCGCAGCACGCCGGCCGGCAGCCAGTCGCTGCGCGGGCGGGCGCCGATGAAGATGAAGACCGCGTCGGCGTCCTCGGTCCGGCAGGATCCGTCGTCCACGGAACCGGAGAGTCACGCGTTCGACGTGGCCTTCGCCCTCGACGCTCGCGATCTCGGTCCGAGGGCGCACGCGGATGTTGGGCGTCTTGCCGATCTGATCGATGAGGTACTGCGACATCGTCGCCTCGAGGTCGTCGCGGCGCACCACGATCTGCACGTCCGCGGCGTACCGCGCCAGGTGCATGGCCCCCTGGCCGGCGGAGTTTCCGCCGCCGACGACGAGCACGCGCCGGCCGCGGAACGCCGGCGCCTCGGTGGTCGCGGCGCCGTAGTAGACGCCCGCGCCCGTGTGCTCCGCCACGCCCGGCGCGGGATGCTCGCGATAGATCATCCCCGTCGCGGCGAGCATCGTGCGGGTGACGAGCTCCCGCCCGTCGCGCGAGCGTGAGCCGCTTGTACCCGCCGTCGATCGACACGCCGGTCACTTCGAGCGGCGCGAGAAACTCCGCGCCGAGCCGCTGCGCCTGCGTGATGGCGCGGCGGGTCAGCTCGCTGCCGCTGACGCCGGCCGGGAACCCGAGGTAGTTCTCGATGCGCGAGCTCGTCCCCGCCTGGCCGCCCGGGCGCGTGCCGGTCGAGCAGGAGCGTCCGCAGCCCCTCGGATGCGCCGTACACCGCGGCCGCGAGTCCCGCGGGACCCGCCCCGACGATCACGAGGTCGTAGACCTCGAAGGCGGCCGACAGCGGCCGGCCGAGGCGCTCGGCCACCTGGCGCGGCTCCGGATTGCGTCAGCACGCTCCCGTCCTCGAAGAACAGCGCCGGCAGCGCGTCGGTCGCGAACGCCGGCCGCTTCGAGCAGCGTGCGCGCCTCGGCGTCCCGCTCGACGTCGAGCCAGCGATACGGGATGAGATTGCCCGCGAGGAAGTCCTTGATCGCGTGCGATCGCGTCGCCCACTGGTGACCGACCAGCCGCAGGCCCGTCGCCTCGGGCAGGGACTCGGCCTGCCAGGCGTCGAGCAGATCGTCGACCACCGGGAAGAGGCGTTCCTCCGGGCGGATCCCAGGGCTTCGACAGGTAGTGATCGAGGTGCGCCTCGTTGATGGCGCGGATGGCCGCCTCGATGTCGGAGTAGGCCGTCAGCAGGACGCGCCGCGCCAGCGGGTACACCTCGCGGGACTGCGCGAGCAGTTCGCCGCCGAGCATGCCCGGCATGCGCTGGTCGCTGATCACCATCGCCAGGGCATCGCCGCGGCTCTTGAGCTCGCGGACCGTCGTCGAGCGCCTCCTGCCCCGACGCCGCGCTGATGACCGTGTACTGCTCCCGGTAGCGGGAGCGCAGGTCGCGGCGCACCGCGGCGAGCACCTGCGGATCGTCGTCGACGACGAGGAGAACGGGCTTGTTCACGACGCGCCCGTCGGCGCCGTCGGCCTCGGCGATCGGCAGCGCGACGCGAAACTCCGTGCGGCCCGGCTGCGACTCGACCGCGATCTCGCCGTCGTTGTGCTGGACGAGCCGGCGGACGATGTCGAGGCCGAGGCCCGTACCCTGCCCCGCCGGCTTGGTCGTGAAGAACGGATCGAAGATCCGGTCGCGGATCTCGGCGGGAATGCCGGCTCCGTTGTCGGCGACCCGCACGACGACCGCGCCGGCCTCGCGCCCGGCCGTGACCTCGACCCGGCCCGACTCGGGGACGGCGTCGAGCGCGTTGTCGATCAGGTTCCCCCAGATCTGGTTGAGCTCGCCGGCGAACCCGCGGACGCGCGGGAGATCCGGTTCCACGCGGATCGGACACGGCGACGGATTTCCCGCGCGCCTTCGATTTCAGGACGGCGACCGTGTTGCCGAGGCCCTGCGCGAGGTCCACCGGCCCCGCGGCGACGCCCTGGTCCATGTGCGTGAAGCCCTTGACCGCCAGGACGAGGCCGGCGATGCGCGTCGCCGCGTCCTGAATCTCCGAAGCGAGGCGCGCGAACCGAGCACCCGGCGGCGGCCCAGCGGAGCACGGCGTTGAGGGCGGACCGTCGACGGACGCCGGCGAGCCGGTCGAGCGCTCGATCGTCACGGCGGTTTCGGCGAGCGCCTCGGCCGCGGCCGTGTCGAGGCCGCGGTCGGCGAGCCAGTCGGCGATGGCTTCCTCGCGCTCGGCCTGCTCGATCGGCGACCGCACGCCCTGCACGGGCGCCGCCGCGCACACGCGTCGCGCACCGCATCGATCGCGTCGAACTGCGCGTCGCGTCAGGCTCGACCACGCCGAGCGCGCGCGCCGCCCGCTCGACGTCGTCGAGCCGGCTTCCGAGCAGCGCCGCGCTGCGTTCGATCGCGGAGGCGGGGTTGTTCAGCTCGTGGGCGAGACCCGCCGAGAGGCGCCCGAGCGAGACCATCTTCTCGTCGTGCAGCTCGCTCGACGTGAAGTCCCGCGCCCGGTCGAGCATCCGGTGGACGAGGATCGTCGTGAGCTCGGGACACTCCCGGGCGAGAGCGGGAAGCTGCTCGCGCGGCACGACGAGAACCTCCGACCGCCTCCTGGACGATCGACTCGCCCGGGGCCGCCGACGAGGCGCGAGTACGGGAGCAGGCCCGTCACGTCGCCGGCCCGCCATTCCGAGGGCCTTGTGCGGGCCGGCGCCGCGATCCACGAACACGGCGAAGCTGCCCGAGAGAATGACGAACATGCCCTCGACCGGCGCGCCCTTCGTGGAGAGCGTGTCGCCCGCCGCGAGCTGCCGGAGAGCCCCGTGCGCAGCCAGCCACTCGAGCTCCTCGCGAGGCGCGGCGCCGACGGTCCTGTGCTGCGCCAGCCGGTCGACCAGTTCGATGAGATCGGTCTCAGTCATACGGAGTCACACCCGTGCCGAATCCTACATCCCGCGCCGGGCGACGCGGACGTCTCTAGCGGCTCGCCAGCCCGCCGGCGATCTCGCCGCCGTCGATGATCACGGGATGCCCGGTGATGTACGGCGCTTCGTCGGAGGCCAGGAAGGCGTAGAGAGCGGCGATCTCTTCCGGAGTCGCGTGGCGCCGCAGCGGGATCTTGGCGTCGACCGCGGCCTTCATCTCCGGCGTGTATTCGGCTTCCTGCATCGGCGTCCACACGTAGCCGGGGCACACCGCCACGACGCGGATCGTCGGGGCGAGCTCGATGGCCATCGTGCGCGTGAGCTCGATGACGCCGGCCTTCGCGCAGTTGTAGTCGGCGTAGCGCGGATACCCGTTCATGCCCGACGTCGAGCCCATGTTGATGATCACGCCGCCGGCTCCGGCGAGCATGCGCCGGGCCGACTGCTGCGCGACGTAGAAGACGCCGTCGAGGTCGACGCCGACCACCTTGCGCCATTGCGCCGGCGTGATGTCCATGAAGTCGTTACGGATGCTGATGCCGGCATTGTTGATCGCGACGTCGAGCCCGCCGAAGATCGCATCGAGCTCGCCAAAGGCGGCGTCGACCGCCGCCGCGTCGGACACGTCCGCGTGGAGGACGCCGGCGAGGCTCGGATGCTTCTGGTGGAGGGCCCTCCCCGCCGCCGCGTCGTAGTCGATGACCGCGACCCGGGATCCCTCCTCGAGAAATCGCGCGACGATCGCGGCGCCGATGCCGCTCGCGCCGCCGGTGACCAGGACGCGCTTTCCGGCCAGCCCTTTCATGCCCATCAGTCCGCGACGCCGCCGCCGTCGATCACGAGGGCCGCGCCGGTCATGAACGACGAATCGTCGCAAGCCAGGAACAGCGCGGCCTTCGCGAGCTCCTCCGCCGTGCCGACGCGGCCAAGCGGACGATTCGCGGCGCCCTTCATGTAGTCCGTGTAGGCGATCCCGCGGTTGCGCGCGTCGACGGCGAGCATCGGTGTCTCGACGTCGCCGGGACAGAGGCAGTTGACGCGGATCGCCGTCCTTGCCGTGATCGATGGCCATCGCCTTGGTCATGACGACGAGCACCGCCCTTGGCCGCACAGTAGGCAACGGCGACGTCGCCTCCCTGAATCCCCCAGCCCGATGCCTGGTGGATGATCACCCCCCGGCCCTGGGCGATCATCGTCGGCAACGCGTACTTGGACATCAGCCACGCGCCCTTGAGGCTCGAGTCCACGGTCGCGTCCCACTCCTCTTCCGTGCAATCGACGGCGTTGTGCGCGTAGTACACGCCGGCGTTGTTGAAGAGGATATCGAGGCGGCCGCCGAAGGCGGAAAGCGTTTCGGCCACGATGCGCTCGACAGTCGGCCGGGAACCGGACGTCGGCGCGCACGAAGATCGCCGAGCCTCCGGCCTTCGCGACCTTCGCAACCACGCTCTGGCCGCGCGCCTCGTCGCGGCCCGTCACCGTCGACCTTCGCGCCTTCTTGCGCGAAGAGGAGCGCCGCCGCCTCCCCGATGCCCGAGGTGGCTCCGGTGACGATGGCGACGCGGTCCTTCAGCTTCATGGCAGTCAGGCTCCCGGATCGTCCGCCGAGGGCCCGTAGATGGACGGCACCTTCGCTCCCATCGGCCGCAGGTAGGTCGAGAGTTGACCTCGATGATGGATCGCGTCGAAGAGAAATCCCCACAGCATCTCGCCGAGCGGCGCTTCCCAGGCGAGCTTGCCGCCCACGAGGAACCGTACGGGCCTCTGCCAGGCCGCGTCGTCGAGGCGGGAGAGCCGCTTCTCGAGCTCCGAGGCGTTGCGTTCGTAGGCGTCGATCGCCTCCTCGAGCGTCGCGGGCGGCGGCGGCAGGACGAAGTCGAGCTCGCCCTTGTCGACGATCTCGCACGCGTCGTGGAGCTCGCTCGCGAGCAGCCAGACGAGGTCCTGCGCGCACGACGACCGCGCATGCGGCCGGTACGCCATCTGGTCCGCGGGCACCGCCCGCATGACCCGAACGAACTTTGGCGTCTCGGACTGGAAGACCTGGATCAGATGCTCGCGCGTGTTCATCGTCGCCCCCGGGCGCTCCGTGTATCACAAGCGTCCGAGGGTCCTGATAGATTGAAATCCGCCTCCCCCCGGAGTCGAGCGAAAAGGTGGTCACCGACGGCCGCCGTACGGCCACGGACGATAGGGCTTCGGCTGCTCGCGGTCGTGAGCACGCTCCTGCTCGCCGGGTGCTCGAAGAAGGCGGCTACCCGCCGCCGCGCGCTCGACGGGGCTCAAGCCGATCGATCCGGGCTGCCCTGCAGAAGATCGTCGACACCACGGCGCGGGAGCTTCTGCTTCCCGGCGCGATGGTTCTCCTGCGCACTCCCCAGGGCGAGTTCGCGGTCGCCTACGGCACGACGCAGCTGGGCACCGCGAGCCCGCCCCGCGCCGACACCCACTTCCGGATCGCCTCGAATACCAAGACGATGACGGCCGCGGTGATCCTGCAGCTCGCGCAGGAAGGCAAGCTCGGCCTCGACGATCCCGTCTCGAAGTACGTCGCGGGCGTGCCCAACGGCGACAACATCACCGATCGCCGCAGTTGCTGGAAATGCGGAGCGGCCTCTACAACTACACCGACGGCCCCGAACTCTCGGCAGAGCATGGACCGGGACCCGACCAGAGTTTGGATGCCCGGCGGAGCTGCTGGCCATCGCGTTCGCGCACCCGCCCAACTTCCCGCCGGGCACCGCGTTCGAGTACAACAACACCAACTATGCGCTGCTCGGCCTCATCGCCGAAAAGCTCGACGGCAAGCCGCTGGCCCGGGCGATGCAGGACCGCCTGTTCGGGCCGCTGGGCCTGAAGCACACGCGATCCCCGGCAGCACCGTGACCACGCTCCCCGAACCTTACTCGCACGGCTACCTGTACGGCAGCTCCTCGGTCGCCTTGATCGGGCACAGCCGCCCTACACGCCCGAGGTCCAGGCGGCAGGCCCGCGCCGGAACCCTCCTGCCCAACGACTTCACGGACCTGAACCATTCCTTTGCCGCGGCCGCCGGGGGCGTCATCTCCACCGCCGGCGATCTCGCGACCTGGATCCAGGCGCTGGTCTCCGGCCGCGTGCTCAACGCCGAGTATCAGCGCCGCTGGCTGGACAGCCCGCAGCCCGAAGACCCGAACAAGCCCGACGGACAGAAGCTACGGGTACGGCATCACCAGGATGCACCTGGGGACCGAACGCGATCTATTTTCACGGCGGCGAGACCCCCGGCTACAACTCGTTCATGGGCCACGACCCCGCCAACGACGTGACGCTCGTGGTCTGGACCAATCTGACCGTATCGCTCGACGAAATAGCCGACGGCCAATGCCCTCATGCTGAAGGTGCTCGACCAGATCTACGTGGTGTCGCCGCTGGCGCCTCCCTCGTCGCCGACCGCGTCGCCGTAGCGCCTTCGGCTCGGCCCCACTCTCGCGCCAGCACAGGCAGGCCGAAGGTCCAAAAGGCAGCTCAATCAGTCCGCTCCTCCTTGACACTAGATGTGGTCGCGATCGTGCTCAAACGACACGGTTACCGTGAGTGGCATTTGAATGGGCTGTCCGTCGCAGGTACCAGGCCTCAAAGCCCTGTCGCGCATTGCGGCGACCGCTGCCTTGGTGTAATTCCGCCCGGGAGTGCTCGATACCCCGCTGAAGATATGTGTCCCGTCCCGGTCAACGAGCAGCTCGAGTACAACCACATGGTCTTCTCGCGTCCCCCAGAACTCCGGCGGGGGTGTTGGCCTAGTCAAAGCGATCACTTCCGGTGCCGTCGTGTTTGCGCATCGCGGCTCGCCGTAGGACACGCCGGTTGATCGTTGGACTGAGGCGGCGACGAGGATCGCCGAAAGAGCAGCAACTCTGCGAGCAAAGCAACGCTGAGTCATGTCCCTCCTTGAGCCGCTCACGAAGCCGGCCCGAAACCGATCACAGTTCAAGAATATGGAGGCGTTGGAACTTACCGAGTATCGGCCTATCTCTCGACTACTCGAGCTGGACCTCTAACTCCGCGGTCTCCATCGGAGCCAACGAAACTGCCGAGACAAAACCGTGCGAAAGCCCTCCGGAGATCGTTGCTTCGGATGACCCCGACCATAAGAACACTTCGTAGTCGCCGGGAGGGAGAGCCACGATCGTGAGTCTCCCCGCTCCGTCGGTGCCGTCCTGCATTGCTAGGAAACTCAGATGCGAGGCGAGAACCGCTCTCGGTATCAGCACCCCATTCCAGCGGAGGAGCACGCGTTCGTCCTGAAGCGCCGATCCATCACTCTTCTTCATGGTGATTTCTAGTCCGGAGGAGACCGAAGCGCAGGGAAGTTTCACGTCCTCGCCGCTGTCAACGACATCCGCCACTTGCAGCGGGCATCCGGGACCGGTCACAAAAACTCGTGTCTTGGGTCCAGGTGCTTTGGCCACGGAAAAATGACCGTCGGACTCGGTCAGGACGCTGCCTGCGTTGAACGGCACCCTATTGGGCTCGCTATTGTATGTCGCCACCCCTACTCCCGATGCGCCCCCGCCACTCGGCCACAGCACATGACCTTCGATTCTGTCAAGTCGCTCCATGACGAGTCTCTGAGGGGGGATGACAGCCCCTTCTGAAACCTCGACGGTTGTTGACTCCGAATCACGGTACCCAACCTTCTCGGCCTTCAGCTCGATTTGTCCACTGCCCTCCAGCGGAAACTTGAATGCGCCGGTCTCGTCGGTCCATGCCCATCGGTGTTCCCAACCGTCCGAAATGCGCTTCGACAAGGTGACAACTGAGTCGACGACAGGCTGGTCCGTTTGGTCGACCGCGACTCCCGAAATATCGTTCTCATTCAACTCGAAATCGACTGTCGCCCCGTCGTATCCAACCTCAACTTCCTTAAAGCCACCGGCCACCATTGCCTTGCTTGCCACCGAAAAGGTGTAGTGACCACTCCTCCACACGGTGCCGCTGTAACGACCTTCCTCGTCCGTCTCGAGTTTGAGCGGTTCTGGCGGTGCGCTCCGCCCGAACGCCGGAAAATCCTCATCGTTTGTGACGAGAACCACAGCGCCCACCTCCGGCTTGTCCCCTCGGCGAACGGTTCCGGACACCGCGTACCGTCTCAGTTTCACTTCAAGGTGAATGGTCTGATCCTCCGGGAGCGTGATCACCTCATCGTCGGAGTTCGTCGCATCTTTGGGTATGACCCGGAAAACATATTCGCCACGTGGAAACCTCGGAGTCTCGCAGCGTCCACTGTCGGCAACGCGCACTTCCGCGAGCACATCGGCGGATGGGAGCGCACTGCTGGTCGTTCGTTTTCTCTGCGTCGAGGCAATCTGACATGCGGCCCTCAATGCTGGCGCTCCGTCTAGAGTGACGTCGGCGATGACATTTCCGCCGCGCTCGAGCGCGACTTCTCGGAAGGCGAAGGTGCCCCGACCCGCGGTGAGCCCCGGAGTCGACGCTCGCAGATAACCCGCTGCCGAGAGTGAGAGAGTGGCAAAGGGCTCCGTGACACCGGTGAGGACTCCTAACCCGTCGTCCTCGCTCTTGGTCTTCAACAGTTCGCGCTCCTTGCCGGGAGCCGCCGCAGAAACAAGAACCGCGCCGACCCCGCCTACTGGAGAACTGGCGGTCCCAACACTTCGAAAAAGTAGGGACCATCCTGGTCGACGGTGGTAGACAAGGCTATATTTCCCGCCCGGTTTGACCGTAAGCAAATGCAAATCCGGCGCGTTGCGCCCATCCGAAAGCGCCAGCAGGAATCGCCGTGCTGGAATCCGCAGCCCCTCGGCCTTGACGTTCTCGAACCGAAATGCCGCTTTTCGGAATGTAGAATCATCGCCGGGGTAGAGCGAAAGCGCGACTCCGTCGCTCGGCAAACCATGAATGGCAAGGGCGGCCTTTCTCGAAATCCGCACGGAGACCTCGCCGGCTACTAAATTGCCGAGACTCCCGCGATCAACTTGTATCGGTCCATGCGCCGGCCCCTCGGCCGTGAGGCTGTCAAAGTCCTGCATCGAAGGCGAAACATCATACGGAGCGTGCTCGAGGCAGATCGTATCGAGGCCTCGATTGAGACATACCTTGACCGCGGCTTCGATCTGGATGCCGCGGTCATCCACGAGGCGCAAGCGCAGCGGCACCGCCAACATGGAAGGCGCCGCCAGCGCCAGGATCGCGCCAAGTTGCCAGGCGACTCTTCGGAAAGTCACGCCTATCCCCCTTGGAACTCGGTTGAACTATTGCCCTAGGTTCGAGCCGGAAGCTTTTCGGCCCGCACGACCTTGAGCGACGGTTTCGGAACACTCTCCTGGGCGACCTTGGCAGCACATGCCTTATCACCGCGCGTCGCAACGCGGGGACCCGGAGCCAGGTTTACGCAGTCTCTATCCGTGCAGCCAACCACACCGGGCTTGCACAAAAAGAACAGGGAGTACGTGCACGAGTACTGCGTCGGTGACACGCACTTAGAGCAGGCTTCTGCTCTGGAAGGACTCAAAAATCCGAAGCCCGCAAACACCAAGACCAAGCAAACTAGCCTCGAGAGTCGCGTCATGCATCCTCCTTCCGGGCGCTCCTCCGAAGAGTCGCTAATTGTCCCATATCACAGATCGGGGTAACCCCGCCAGGGACCTCCGATGTGGCCGCCTTGAGACTCAGGAAGGGTTGGACTTGCCTTCGATACCGCTGAGAAGCCGTGCGACCGTGCGCAAGCGCTGACTGGACGAGCTGGCTTGGCCAGGCCTCCGATCCTGGTCCGAGCGTCGGCTCCGCACCGAGGAGCCTTGATCGGTGCTTCAGCCGCACGCCGTCGGCGAAACTCGGGTCGACTCGCCGTCCCGCGAAGGAGGCTAGACGATGAAGCTCGTCGAGGTTCGGACAAGGATCAGCTCCACCGCGGCCGCGATCCTGGAGAGGAACGCCGCCGAAATCGAAAGCACGATCCAGGAAACCGCGAGACTTCTTTTCGAGCAGTTCGCGGCCGCGTTCGAGCCGGCACGTCCTGCGAAATCGACGAGACCTCGGAGGCGGAGCTACGCCGGGCCGTCGGGCTACGGCTGGTCAGCGCGAACGAGTAAAGCGAGGCGGCCTGAAACTGGGCCTCAGTTCAGCGGGACCGTTGCAGCTTGGCAGCCGGGCGTCTTACAGTAGGTCAGCGCGTTCTGGTTGAGCAGGCCGGAATAGGTCCCAGGCCTGGCGCGGTGAACCTGTGGAGCGCGGAAGGTGGCACCGCACTTCCCACACCGCACCTCCAACCATAAGGGAAGCCCCTCAATCGGAGGTGTCGAACGCCCGGAGCCGTCGTAAACGCGGGTCGGAATCATTCGCGACGGGCCCTGGCGGAGGATCGTGAACTCGGGCGTGGTTTCCATTTGTGACGCTCCTTCTAGTTTTCTTCAGGGTTTCTGTGGACTCCGCGGAGCTCGGCGCCGGGATCGCACCCCGGCGCCTCGTCCGTCCGCCCGTTAGGCGGCCACTGTGTTGATGTCGATCATCGCCTTCCAGGACGCCCAGTCATCCTCGAGAGAGACCACAAGCAGGCGGTGGTTGGAGTCGATGAAATCCTTGAAATAGTCCCGGAGCTGACCGGCGGTGTTGTTCGACTTCATGACCCACTGGGAAAGCAAGACCCGCTTCGCTCCAAGGCGGCTAAGCTCCTTCCAGATGCGCGGGTAGTCCCGCCCGGGGCTGTCGAGGTCATAGCTGATCACGTACTTCTTCACTGAAAAACTCCTGTTGGAAAAAATGTTGCGAACTCGTCCTTCACCTTGAGCCCAGCCGGGATCGGACCGGACCGAAAGCTCGAGCAAGGCGAGGGCGGCTCTTCCACACTGGGGTTGGTCGCTCTCGCCCTGGCGGGGGCGCGCCCGACGCGCGCCGCCGTCTCTCTATGGCTTCTTCAAGTTCTGCATAGGGCCCTCCTCGCTCCGCGTTTCCCCGCGGACGGTGCGGCCCATTTGTGGATCTTGACGGGGAGGAGAGATCGGTAAATACTCTCGGTAGTCAATCACCCGGAGATCAGGGTAGGGCCACGTTGACCCCGAAGAGCCGAACGTTCGCGCGTTCGGCTTTTTCCTTTCGGTTGGTGTTCGTGGACTGTGGGTCGTGGATCAGTGCGCAATGGCCTCCTCGGCTTCCTCATCCCTGGGAAGGCTCACCTCGGGCAGCCGGTAGACCCGCGACCTCGAACGGCCGGGCCTACCCTCCTCCACGACGACAAGTTTCTGCGACTCCGCCAACCTATCCAAAATCCCTCGCATCGTTCCGCGCCCGATTTCGTCTTCGTGGTGCGAGCTGTCCACATCGCGCATGCGTCGGCCACCGTCACGACGCCGCCCGTCTGGGTCCGGATCATGTCGAGGACGGGAGAGCCCCGGGTAGGCTGGCGGCGGAATCGACCTCCCGCGAGATTACCGATGAAAGGGCGGAGGTCTACCTGATGTTGAGGAGCTCTAACAGCGCAATCCTCGTGTAGTCGCGAACCCGCTCGGCTTGACGACGGTCGGGCTCTCCGTGCACCGATTTCGCGGAGCGCGAGTACGCGGACCGGATGAATCCGGCGACGAGTTCGTCAACGATCATCACGGCCTGCTCGGCCGACTTCGCCTCGGCGCTGCCCGCGCCCCGCTGCCGAAAAATGTACCTGGCCTTCTGCTTCATCGACGGCCCATCGACACGAGGCTCCTTCTGAATCCGGGCTGCCCCATCACCTGTGCGTCCGGGGCCAGGAAGTCGAGCACCTCACGAAGCGCCTCCCGCAGATCGGCGACGGTGCCGCGCCAGGAGATCCGCTCCTCTCCGTCCAGGTCGAGGGCCGCCTGCCGATAGGAACGAGCCGGACCTTCGATCGCGAGCATCTCCAGGGCGGCCAAGATCCGATCGTCTACGGGATCGAGCGCGGCCCTTTCGCGCCGCCTCTCGACCTCGTCCGCCACCCTGTCCGCGAACCGCTCCGCCGAAGCCGCCATGTTGCGGCTGATCGCGGCCAAGTGCTCCGTCGAGTCGTGCGCGAGCTCTGCCACCTCGAAGCGCCGATCCTCCTCCGCTTTCCGCAGACTTTCCAGCATCGACTGCATCGAGTACTCCGCCTCGCCGATCTGGAACCCCTGGGCGTACTGCTCGGGGACCATCGACTCAAGCGATTTCAGCGCGGACTCGATCCCGTGCGGCATCGCCTCGCGCTCGAGAATCGGGGCCAGCGTCGCGGCCATCGACTCGACCGGGCGGGGCCGATTATCGACGCGACGGAGGTCTCAAGGCTCTTCCGGAAGCCCTCCTGCTCCTCTGCGATCTTCATCAGCGGGCCCACGGATTCCTCTAACCTCCGCCGCGCATCTTCGTACGGAGCGTTCGCGGCCTCCGCCTGCCTCATCAACTCCTTCAAGCTGTCCTCATACATGGTCCACCCAGAGCCTCCGCCGCTAATTGTGCACCCCAGTTCGGCGCGAGCACAAGCTCTAGGTGTCAGTTCTCAACAGGTTGTTCACTGAGGCGTTGAGCTGGGGTGCGTTTGTTGAGTGCGGCATGTGGCCTCCTGAGATTGTAGTGGTTGAGGTATCGGGTGAGGCGGTCGGTTCGCTGGATTGAGGTTGGGTAGGGTCGTTTGTAGGCCCACTCTCGCAGCAGGGTTTGGATGAAGCGCTCGGCCTTGCCATTGGTTTGTGGACGGTAGGGCCTGGTGCGCAGGTGACGGAGCCGGAGCCTCTGGCAGACGGCATCGAACTTGGCTTTGTAACAGGCGCCGTTGTCGGACATGACGGATTGGACAGAGACGCCGCGGTCTTTGAACCAGGCCACCGAACGCCTGAGGAAAGCTGTGGAGCAAGGGGATCTTTCGTTGGCCAGGACTTCGGCATAAGCCATGCGCGAAGCGTCGTCGATGGCCACATGAACGAACTCCCATCCGATACCGCGGACCTTGGTTGTGCGGTCGCCGTGAATGCGATGACCGACACGGCCGATACGAGCCAACTTCTTGATGTCGACGTGGATGAGCTCGCCCGCTCGTTCTCGCTGATATCGGATGACCGGCTCCTTGGGCTCAAGACTCTTGAGGCGGGAGAGGCCATGACGAGCCAGGATGCGAGCCACCGTGGCCCAGCTCAAGCCCACGCGGGCCGCTATCTGGGGACCCGTATTCCTTCGCCGACGCAGACGCAGTACTTCCTCGACCAAATCCGGATGGGTCTGACGAGGTATCCGATGGGGCCGCGAACTGCGATCGACCAGGGCCGCCTCGCCGGCCTCTGCGAATCGCCTCTTCCACTTAAAGGCCGTCCTCCTCGATACACCGGCCGCCGAGGCGGCCCCGGTCACGGACATCCCTCCGAGGATTCGCTGAACCAAGAGGATTCGACCTCGAGGAGTAATTCGGGCATTGTTGTGAAGCTCCATCTGGGTTCCTCCGGCAAGTTGGTGGCGTTAGACACCTCCAGCCTCACCGATCTGGGCCCAGATGGGCAACAGACCTCACCCGTGAACAACGTGTTGAGAAACGATACCTAGGACTTCTCCGCCCTCGACCGGATGGTGTTCGAGGCTGAGTCGCCGCGCAGTTCGCCGCAGAGGTGTTGGAGGGGATCATCGAGAACGAGAGCCCGCCCCCGAGGGGCACCGGAGCCTCCACCCGCTCATGAGCCGCTGGCGCGCGCCCTCCGCGATCCTCGGTCGCCCCGATCCTGTCGCGGAGCTCCCGCCCGACGCGAGGCCGAATTGAGCCGTCCCGGTCCCGGCGGAACCCGAGTGTGCGCGAAACAGCCCGCAGCGGAGCCCGCGGCGTACCGGCCACGAAGCCCTGGAAGAGGACCACGCAGGCCCAAAACGCGACTCTCCGTATTCTGTCCGTTTTCTCCTGCTCACGAACGCCGAATCCGCGTCCGCGGCCGATTCCGAAAACGGCCCGTTTTCCGGGCCCGCTTGGTTTTCCTTGGTGTCGTTGGCGCGGTGAGTGGTGAGCCGTGTAGGACTCGAACCTACAACCTAGAGATTAAGAGTCTCTTGCTCTACCAATTGAGCTAACGGCCCACTCGGGGCGCGGAGAATAACCGATGAAGACGGCGGGGACAAGCCCCGCCCCGCCCTACCCTCCGCCGACGAGCTCCACGACCTCGAACGTGTCGCCGTCCGCCAGAGTCGTCGCGCCGTACTGCGCTTTGGGCAGGATGTCGCGGTTGCGCTCGACGGCGACCCGGGGCGTCGCGACGCCGAGGCGCTCGAGAAGATCCGCGACGGAAGCGCCGGCGGGGACCGTGAGCGCCTCGCCGTTGACGGTGATCCGGATCTCCGCGCTCATCGCCGCTTGATCGGGAACTGGATCTCGGCCGTCGCGTCGGGCGCCGTCACGCGGACGACCGCGGCAGCCATGCCGTTGGGGTGCGACGGCACCATGAAGGAGATCGGGCAGGAGCCGTCGGAGGCGGTTCTGCCCTGGAACACCGTGGAGGCGCGTGCCGACGTCGA
This sequence comes from uncultured Acidobacteriota bacterium, assembly GCA_963742245.1. Taxonomy (GTDB): domain Bacteria; phylum Acidobacteriota; class Thermoanaerobaculia; order UBA5066; family Gp7-AA6; genus DAHUXD01. The sequence continues at coordinate 354,494 of CAVULG010000010.1, read as the reverse complement.
GAGGACGCGCACCTGGACGATCGCCCCGCCGACGGGACGCGTGGGCGAGCCCGAGACGGCCTTCAGCTTCGTCTGGACGGAGCGGCCCGAGGTGAAGTCGGGCGCCGGAGAAAACGAGAGCTCCATCTCCTCGGGAACCTCGTCGGAAACGAGATAGTCGAGGACCATCTGGTCGAGCGTGCGGTCGGCAGGGATCGGGGACTCGGTGCCCGGCGGCGCGGTCGAGTCGCCCTTGAGCTTCTTGCCCGTGCCCGGCCGCTCGATCGCCTTGGCGGCGGAGGCAGAAGCGGACGCTGCTTCGATGGGCTCGGGCTCGCCGCTCGGCGACATGCCCTCCGGGATCTGGATCGCTCCGTTGGGCCCGTCGAAGCGGCCCCGCTGGATGGCCGCGATCATCGTCCGGTGCTGCTGCTCCATCAGGTCCTGCACCGCGTGGTCATCGCGGCCAGTGGTCTTGATGACCTCGGCGTAGGACGTCCTCTTGGTGGCCAGGATTTCGCCGCCAACGTACACGAGGGATTCGACATAGGGGTTGGACTCCCCCTTGTCCTCCGTCTGGATGTGAAACACCCGGTTGCGGTGTTTGACGTCGGTGTTGAATCCCGTGATCACGGCCGGCGAATTGTACTGCGGCCGGGACACCCGCGACGGTACCCGCCGCGACCGGCGGCCCCGCAGGCCTGAATCCTCACAGCTTGATGCAGACGTTCTTGGCTTCGGTGAAGAAATCGAGCGAATCGAACCCGCCCTCGCGCCCGACACCGCTTTCCTTCATTCCGCCGAAGGGAACGCGGAGATCCCGGAGAAGCCAGGTGTTGACCCAAACCGTCCCGCTGTCGAGCGCCGCAGCGACCCGATGGGCATTCTGGAGGTCCCGGGTCCAGACGCTCGCCGACAGACCGAAGCGCGTGCCGTTGGCGTAGGCGATCGCCTCCTCGGGAGAATCGAAGGGCGTGACGGTGACGACCGGGCCGAAGATCTCCTCCTGCATCACGCGCCTGGAGCAGTCGAGTCCGGCGATCACCGTCGGCTCCAGAAAGTAGCCGTCCCGGACGCGCTCCGGAAGGTTCCCGGGACGCTTCCCGCCGGTGAGGATGGAGCCCCCTTCCTCTTTCGCGAGCGCGACGTAGCCCTCGACCTTGCGGCGGTGGGGCTCGCTGACGAGCGCGCCCACGTCGGTCGACGCGTCCTGCGGGTCTCCAATCCGGAGCTTCCGCGTCCCCTCCAGAAACCGGTCGAGGAACTCGTCGTAGATCGGCCTCTCCACGAAGAGTCGCGATCCGCAGAGACAGATCTCTCCCTGGTTGGCAAAGCTCGACTGAATCGACGTGGCGACGGCCTGCTCGAGATCGGCGTCCGCGAACACGATGTTCGGGTTCTTCCCTCCGAGCTCCAGGGACACTTTCTTGAAGAGCGGTCCCGCCTGGGCCATCACGTCCGCGCCCGTCTTCGTTCCGCCGGTGAACGAGATGAGCGGAACGTTCGGATGCGCCGTCAGCGCGCGGCCGGCGCTGCCTCCGGGTCCGTGCACGATGTTGACGACGCCCGGCGGAATGCCGGCCTCCAGCGTGAGCGCGGCCAGCCGGTCGGCGGTCATCGGCGTGAGCTCCGAGGGCTTCGCCACACAGCAGTTCCCCGCGGCGATGGCCGGAGCGATCTTCCAGGACAGGAGGTACAGCGGCAGGTTCCAGGGCGAGATCAGCCCGGCGACGCCGAGGGGCTGCCGGATCGTGTAGTTGAGCGCGCGATCGTCCGTCATGTGGGAGCGTGTTTCGGCATGCAGGATGGCCGTCGCGAAGAAGCGAAAGTTCAGGATCGCTCGCGGTACGTCCATCCGGCGGGCGAGCGCCACCGGCTTCCCGTTGTCTTCCGATTCGAGCCGCGCGAGCTCGTCGAAGTTCTCCTCGATGAGCTCGGCCACCCGGAGCAGGAGCCGGGATCGTTCTTCGGCCGGTGTCCGGCGCCACGACGCGAACGCCCCGGACGCCGCGGCGACGGCCGCATCGACGTCCTCGGGTCCGCTTTCGGCGATCTCGGCGATGACCTGGCCCGTCGCCGGGTCGACGTCGGGAAGGTAACGCCCCGAGCACGGCGGCCGGAACTCGCCGCCGATGAAATTGAGGATGCGTTTCACCGCCCCGAATCTTATGGTACGAAGCGAAGCACGATGGAACGAGAAAAGCCCCGCGGCCCGCTCTACTACGCCGACTACATCCAGACGGACCGGCTGCTCGGCGCTCAGCAGATGCAGAGCGCCCTGAACGGCCGCCCGGCGCACGACGAGATGCTCTTCATCATCGTGCACCAGACCTACGAGCTGTGGTTCAAACAGGTCCTGTGGGAGCTCGACGCGGTGCTCACGACCTTTCGGGGCTCGCCGGTTCCGGAGGAAGCGCTCGGGCAGGCCGTCCTGCGTCTGGGACGCATCGTGCAGATCCAGCGCGTCCTGATTCAGCAGGTCGACGTTCTGGAGACCATGACCCCGCTCGACTTTCTCGATTTTCGGGACCAGCTGATGCCGGCCTCGGGACTTCAGAGCGCGCAGTTTCGCCTGATCGAGAACAAGCTCGGCATGCGCCGCGGGGACCGCCTTCAGCTCCACGGCGCTCCGTACACGTCGCGTCTCAGCGAGGCCGATGCCGCGCGCGTCGAGGCGTCGGAGAAGGAGCCCGCACTCTTCGACCTGATCGAAGGCTGGCTCGAGCGAACGCCCTTTCTTCACTTCGGCGATTTCGACTTCTGGCTGGAGTATCGGCGGGCGGTCGACGTCATGCTCGAGGCCGATCGCGGCTCGATCCGGAGCAATCCGACTCTGACGGAAGAGGAGAAAGCCACACAGCTCGCCGGTGTCGAAGCGACGGCCGGCCGCTTTGCGGACGTGTTCGAACCGGGCCCGACCGAACCCGCACAGGTCGCCGCTCCCGGACGCCACTTTTCCCGGCGCGCGATCCAGGCGGCGCTCCTCATCAATCTCTACCGCGACCAGCCGATCCTGCACCTGCCCTTCCAGCTGCTGGCACTCCTCGCCGACATCGAACGGAATTTCACGACCTGGCGCCAGCGCCACGCGCAGATGGCGATGCGGATGATCGGCACCCGGATCGGCACGGGCGGCACGTCGGGCCACGAGTACCTCGACCGGGCGGCCGAGCGTCACCGGGTCTTCGCGGACCTTTCGGCTCTGGCGAGCTTCTACATTCCCCGGTCGGCGCTTCCGAAGCTCCCTCCCGAGGTGCGAAGCCGGATGGGGTTCAAGACCTCCTGAGGAGGCCTCAGGCCTCGGCGATGACCTTGAGCTCGACCGAGATCGGCACCGGGAGCGCGACGACGCCGACGGTCGTTCGCGTCGGCCGGATCCCCTCGAAGTATTCGCCGTAGACGCGGTTGAACGCCGCGAAGTCGCGGTCGATGTCGGTCAGAAAGACCGTCACGTCGACGACCTTCTCGAGCGCGCTCCCGGCGTCCTCGAGAATGGCCCGGACGTTCTCGATGCAAGCGCGCACTTGCGCCTCGATGCCTTCGGGGATCTGCTCGGTCACGCGATGCCGCGGGCCGATCCCGGACAGAAACAGCAGGTTCCCGACGCGGCGCGCGTGCGGATAGGGGCCCAGGGGACGCGGGGCGCGCGAGGACACGACCGCCGGATCCCTCGAGTCGCGATTCACGCCGATATACTACCCGGGGCTCGCGCGGCGCCAACGCCGCGACTTGTGAGGAACGCCATGGCATCGAAGGCGCTGAATTTCCAGAAGTGGATCGACGAGCACCGGGCCCTCCTGAAGCCGCCGGTGGGCAACAAGAAGGTCTTCGAGGAAGACGACTTCATCGTCATGGTCGTCGGCGGGCCGAACAGCCGCAAGGATTACCACATCGACGAAGGGCCCGAGTTCTTCTATCAGCTCGAAGGCGAGATGGTCCTGAAGACGATCCAGGGCGGGAAGGTCGTGGACATCCCGATTCGCGCCGGCGAGATCTACCTGCATCCGGCCCGCATCCCCCATTCGCCCCAGCGCATGCCGAACTCCGTGGGCCTCGTCATCGAGCGCAAGCGGCTCCCGCACGAGAAGGACGGGCTCCAGTGGTATTGCGACAACTGCACGTCCTTGCTGTACGAAGAGTTTTTCACGCTGCAGAACGTCGAGAAGGACTTTCCCGCCCATCTTCGACAAATTCTTCGCCGACGAGAAGAAGCGCACCTGCAAGAAGTGCGGCACGGTGATGCCCAAGCCACCCGCGCCCGGCGCCTGACTTGCTGAAGATCGACGTCCACACTCACATCCTTCCCGAGAAGCTGCCCGACTTCCACGAGCGGAAGGTGCCGGGAGCCGAACGGTTCGTTCGCATCGAGCATGAGACTCCCCGCAGCGGCCCCGCACGCGCGCGCATGGTCGTCAACGGCTCGCTGTTTCGCGAGATCGAGAGCAACACATGGGACGTCGAGACGCGGCTGGCCGAATGCGACGCGGCGGGCGTCGACATCCAGGTGCTTTCGACGGTGCCGGTCATGTTCAGCTACTGGGCGGACCCGGCGGTCGCGCTCGAGCTCGCGCGATACCTGAACGACCACATCGCCGGCGTCGTCGCCGGACATCCCCGGCGCTTCCTCGGCCTGGGAACGATCCCGATGCAGAGCCCCGATCTCGCGATCCGGGAGCTCGAGCGCTGCGTGCGCGACCTCGGGCTCTCGGGTGTCCAGATCGGCTCGAACGTCAACGGGGCGAATCTCGACAGCCCGGAGCTCTTTCCGATCTTCGAGGCGGCCGCCGCGCTCGGCGCGGCCGTTCTCGTCCACCCGTGGGAGATGGCCGGCCGAGAGCGGATGACGCGCTACTGGCTCCCGTGGCTCGTCGGGATGCCCGCGGAGACTTCGCTCGCGATCTGCTCGCTCATCTTCGGCGGCGTGCTCGAGAGGCTGCCGGCCCTCCGGATCGCGTTCGCGCACGGCGGCGGATCGTTCCCGGGGACCATCGGACGAATCGTCCATGGCTTCGAGGCGCGGCCCGACCTGTGCGCTGTCTCCAACGACGTTTCCCCGCGCGCGTACCTGCGCCGGATCTACGTCGACTCGCTCGTGCACGATCCGCTGACGCTCCGCTACCTCGTCGATCTGATGGGACCCGACCGGATCGCCCTGGGCAGCGACTACCCCTTCCCGCTCGGCGAGGCGCGCCCGGGAGCGCTGATCGACGCGTGCGGCTTCGAGGAGGAGACCCGGGCACAGCTGCTGCACGGCACGGCGCTCGAGTGGCTCGCGCTTCCCGCCGCGCGCCTGGCTGGCTAGACGGTGGGCGCGGCGTTCCAGCCCGGACGCGACTTCGCGATCGCCCTCGATCGAGGCGACCCGCTGGCGCGGTTTCGCGACGCGTTCCACATTCCCCGGAGAGACAACGGCGAGGACGAAATCTACTTCGTCGGCAATTCGCTCGGACTCCTGCCCAAGCGAACGGCGAAGTACGTCGACGCAGAGCTCGAAAAGTGGGGGCGGCTCGCCGTCAAGGCGCACTTCTCCGGGGAAAACCCATGGCTGCCGTACCACGAGCTCCTCGCCGAGCCGATGGCCCGGCTGGTGGGCGCCTCGGCGTCGGCGCCGTCGAGCGAAGTCGTCACGATGAACTCGCTCACGGTCAACCTGCATCTGATGATGACGAGCTTCTACCGGCCGACCCGCGCGCGGCATCGAATCCTGCTCGAAGATCGCCCGTTCCCCTCGGACGACTACGCGCTCGAGTCGCAGGCCCGACTCCACGGCTTCGACCCGGCGGAGGCGCTCGTGCGCCTGGGACCAAACGCGGGAAAGAACACGATCGACACCGCCGACGTCGCCGACGTCCTCGAGCGCGAGGGCGAGTCGATCGCCCTCGTCCTGCTTCCGGGAGTGCAGTACTACACGGGCCAGGCCTTCGACATCGAGGCGATCACGCGGCTCGCGCACGCGAAGGGGTGCATCGTCGGATTCGACCTGGCGCACGCGGCGGGAAATCTGGTCCTGCGCCTCCACGATTGGAACGTGGACTTCGCCGTCTGGTGCACCTACAAATACCTGAACGCGGGCCCGGGCTCGGTGGGCGGCTGCTTCGTCCACGAGCGGCACGGCTACGGCACGTCGCCGGATCTGCCGCGACTGGCCGGCTGGTGGGGCCACGAGAAGGAATCGCGCTTCCGGATGGAGCCCGGCTTCCGGCCGATCCCGGGCGCGGAGGGCTGGCAGCTCTCGAATCCTCCGATCCTCTCGCTCGCAGCGATTCGCGCGTCGCTCGACGTCTTCACGGAAGCGGGAGGGATGGAGCCCTTGCGGGAGAAATCGCTCCTCCTCACGGGGTACCTCGAGTGGCTGCTGGTCCGCGAGCTCGCCGCTTCGGTCGAGATTCTCACTCCGGGCGACCCGACTCAGAGGGGCTGCCAGCTCTCGCTGCGCGTGAAGTCGAGGGTCCCCGGGAAAACGGTCTTTGAAAGGCTCGAATCCTCGGGCGTGACCTGCGACTGGCGCGAGCCGGACGTGATCCGCGTGGCGCCCGTCCCCCTCTACAACCGGTACGACGAGGTCTACCGATTCGTCGAGATCCTCGGAAAGGCGCTGTGAGAAGACCTCGCGAAAGCCGCGAGATCACCCTCGTCGGCGCCGGTCTGGCCGGATCGCTCCTGTCGATTTACCTGGCCAGGCGCGGGCACCGCGTGACGATCCTCGAGCGCCGTCCCGATCCCAGGAAGACCGCGGCACCGGCCTCGGCCGGGCGCTCCATCAACCTGGCGCTCGCCAACCGCGGCATCGCCGCCCTCGAAGAGGTGGGCGTCATGGAAGACATCCGATCCGCCCTCATTCCGATGGCCGGCAGGATGCTTCACGACGAGGAGGGTCGGCTCAAGCTCATTCCCTACGGCAACAAGCCGAACGAGGTCATCAACTCGGTTTCGCGGGCGGGCCTGAACGCGCTCCTCGTGCGTGCCGCCGAATCGACCGGCCGCGTCTCGATCCGCTTCGGAGCGACGGTGACCGGCGTCGATTTCGCGAGCCGTCAGGTGCGTTTCCTGGCCGGCAGTGACCCCGAACCGCAGGAGGCGCCCTACGACGTCCTCATCGGGACGGACGGAAGCGCCTCGGCGGTTCGCGCGTCGATTCTGGAACGGGCCGGCGGCCGGCTCGACGAGGAGCCGCTCGGCCACGGGTACAAGGAGCTCTCGATCCCGCCGGCAGACGGACGAGACGCCGGATTCCGGATGGAGAAGAACGCCCTGCACATCTGGCCGCGGGGCGAATACATGCTGATCGCCCTCCCCAACGTCGACGGCAGCTTCACAGTGACCCTGTTTCTACCGAACCGGGGAGAAGCGAGCTTCGAGGCCCTGACGACTCCCGAGGCCGTCCATGGGCTCTTCGCACGCCGCTTCGCCGACGCGATTCCGTTGATGCCCCGGCTCGCCGAGGACTTCTTCGGAAATCCCACCGGCCATCTGGAGACCATCCGCTGCGCGCCCTGGTCGTTCGAGGATCAAGCTCTCGTCCTGGGCGACGCGGCGCACGCGATCGTGCCCTTCCACGGACAGGGCATGAACGCGGCGTTCGAGGATTGCAGCGCCTTCGATCGGTGCCTGGAGGATGCGGATCGGCCGTGGAACGAGATCTTCGCGGAGTTCGAGAAGCGCCGCCGGCCCGACACCGACGCGATCGCCGACATGGCCCTCGAGAACTACGTCGAAATGCGGTCGACCGTCCGGGAGCCGAAGTTCCAGCTGAAGAAGGACCTCGCGTTCCGTCTCGAGGAGCGTCACCCGGGCCGCTTCATCCCCCGGTACTCGATGGTCATGTTCCACACGATTCCCTACGCCGAGGCGAAACGGCGGGGAGCGATTCAGGAGGAAATCCTGGACGCGCTGACGACCGGGACGGCGAGCCTCGATGAGGTCGATCTCGCGCGCGCCGATCGGCTGATCGCCGAGCGGCTGGGCGCTCGCTGATCCGCGCGAGCGGAAAGCGTTTATCCTAGTCGCAATGTCCCGCGGCGCCCGTGCCGGAAACCTGCGGCGAGTTGCGCTGCTCGCCATTTTCACGTTCTCCGGCGCGAGCGGGCTCGTGTACGAGGTCCTCTGGACGCGCCGCCTGACGCACGTGTTCGGCTCGACGACGCTGGCCGTCTCGACGGTCCTCGCCGCGTTCATGGGCGGTCTCGCCGCCGGTAGCTACTTCCTCGGGGGCTGGGCGGATCGTCACCGGGACCGGGCGCTGCGGACCTACGGCCTGCTCGAGATCGCGATCGGGATTCTGGGACTCGCCGTGCCGGCGATGCTGAAGGCCGTCGAGGCCGTCTACCTGGGCCTCGCACCCGCGCTCGAGAACGCGCCGATGGCGTTCTTCGCGGTCCAGTTCGTCCTCGTCGGGCTCGTGCTGGTGCTGCCGTGCGTTCTGATGGGGGGCACGCTTCCGATCCTCGCGCGCTGGCTGGTGGGACGCGAGGACGAGATCGGCGCTCGGATCGGAGCGCTCTACGCCGCCAACACGCTCGGCGCGGCGATCGGGACGGGCGCGGCGGCGTACCTCCTGCTGCCGCGCGCTCGGCGTGCGCCAGGGCGAGCTCGTCGCGGTCGGCGATCAACGTCCTCGCCGGACTCGTCGCGCTCGCCTGGCCGCACGGCGCGCCCGCATCCGGGCGGCGCCGCCGCGCCTGTCCCGGCCGAATCGGCGGCGCCTCCGGGCGCCGCAGAAGCCGTGCCCGAGACGTCTTCCGGCGCCCGGCTGGTGCTCGCGGCGACCGCTCTCTCCGGCTTCGCCTGCATGGTCGACGAGGTCGCGTGGGCGCGCCTCTTCGCGCTCGTCTTCGGAAGCTCCGTCTACGCCTTCGGCCTGATGCTCCTCCTGTTCCTCGTCGGGATGGCGATCGGCAGCGCGATCTTCAGCCGGATCCGCCGCTCCCCTCCCGAGCGGGTGCTCGGCATCGCGCTCGTCGCCGGGACGCTCGCGGCGCTCCTCGGCATCGCCGCCGCTCCGAGGCTGCCCGTCCTCTACATGCGCGGCTTCCCCGCCGTGCGCGACTCCTTCGCGTTCGTGCAGCTCGCGCAGGTGCTCGAAACGGCGCGGCTGCTCCTGCCCCTCGCCGTCGCCTTCGGCGTGGCCTTTCCCGCCGCGATCGCGGCCGTCGCGAGCCTCGAGAGGATGGGACGCGGTGTCGGGCGCGTCACGGCGTGGAACACGGTCGGCACGGTCGGCGGCGCCTTTCTTGCCGGCTTCGTGCTCGTGCCGCGCCTGGGCCTGCGGGCGACGCTGACGGTGGCCGCGATCGCGACGGGCGTCGGAGGCGTGCTCGCCCTGCGGCGCGACGCCTCGGCTTTCGTGCGCCGCGCGGGCGTGGCGACGGCGGCGGCCGCGATCGCCGGGGCGCTGTTTCTGCCCGCCTGGCCGCTCAACCTGCTCGCGCAGGGAGCCGGCTTCTACGCCGCCATCTACGAGAACGTCCCGGGCCTTCTCGCCGCCGAGAAGCGCTCCGAGCTCCTCTTCTACAAGGACGGCATCGCGACGACGCTGTCGGTCGACCGCCAGGGCACGCACCGCTTCTACCGCTCCAACGGAAAGACCGACGCCTCGACCGACCCGGGCGACATGGCGAACCAGCTGCTGCTCGGCCACCTGCCGATGCTCGCGCACAAGGACCCCAAGGACGTTTTCGTACTCGGCCTCGGCACGGGCGTCTCGGCGGCGGCGATCGCCCGCTACCCGGTGAAGTCGATCGAGATCGCCGACATCGAGGCCGGCGCCGCGGAGGCGACGCGGCTCTTCGCTCCCGAGAACCGGAACATCCTGGCCGATCCGCGCGTGAAGTTTCTGGTCGCCGACGGGAGGAACGCGCTGCTCGCCCGCAAGAAGACGTACGACGTCATCCTCTCCGACCCGTCCGACGTCTGGGTGGCGGGCGTCGGCAACCTCTTCACGAAGGAGTTCTACGCGCTCGCGCGCTCCCGGCTCAATCCGGGCGGCGTCATGATCCAGTGGTTCCACGGCCACTCGCTGCCTCCCGAGCAGATGAAGCTCATCGTGGCCACGTTCCGCTCGGAGTTTCCCCACACCTCGTTCTGGCGGCCCAACCGCGGCGACGTGATCCTCCTCGGCACGGTCGAGCCGACGCCCTGGGATCTCGAGAGGATTCGCGCGCGCATCACGGCAGTCCCCGGCGTCCGCGAGGATCTGCTGTCGATGGGCTTCTGGCACCCGCTCGCGATCTTCGCGCCGTTCGTCCTCGACGGCGACGACATGGCGCGCATGCTCGCGGACGTGAGGGAGCTCCACTCCGACGACCGTCCGGTCATCGAGTACCTCTCTCCCCGGGCCGGCTACGAGGACACGGCCTCGGTCAACGACGCGGGAGTCCAGTCTCTGCAGACGAAGCTGCTGCCGCCGATCGCGGGCTACGAGGAGGCGCGGGATCTCGACGCGCGCGCGCGGTATCTCCTGGGTTCGCGATGGCCTCGATCGGAAGGACCGACCCGGCCATCCACCTCATGGAGCAGAGCGTCGCGGGCAAGGTCGAGGACGCGAAGTTCTTCGTCGGCCTGGGCAACCAGTACAAGTTGAAGGGCTGGAACGGCAAGGCGATCGACGCCTTCGCCGCGCGCTCTCGCCGTCGACCCTGCCGACACCGAGGCCGCCGCTGCGGCTCGCCGAGACCCAGCGCGCCGTCGGGGACGACGCCGCGGCGGAGCAGACGTTGCGCGCGGCGCTCGCGCGGACCGCCGGCGACGCGGGGCTCGCTGTGGCGGCGGCGCGGCTGCTGCTCGAGACGGGCCGCGGCGCGGACGCGGTCGCGCTCGTCGGGCCCGCGCTCGAGAAGGCGCCGTCCGACGCGGCTCTGCGCCTCGCGGCGGGCGAAGCGCTCGCAGCCGCCGGGCGCGCCGAGGACGCGTCGGCGTCGCTGCGCCAGGCCTCCGCGCTCGCGCCGCAGGACGCGGTTCTGCAGCGCGACGCCGGCGCGACCCTGCTCGCGCTCGGCGATCTGGATGGGGCGCGGACCGCGTTCGGCATCGCCACGCGGCTCGCACCGGGCGACCCCGCCGCCTTCGTGGGCCTCGCGCAAGTCGAGACGCGCCGCGGCGACGCGCCGGCCGCCCGCGCGGCACGTGCCCGCGCTCTGGAGCTCGATCCCTACAACGCCGCGGCGCTCGCGATCCGGTAGGAACCGGCCTAAGGTCGAGTGGCCGCGGGCGTCCGGGTCCGCGAAGCCGACTGCTTGCGAAAGACGAGAAAGGTGTCCTTGTAGCCGTCCGGCTGAATCGAGCGCGTCTGACGGGTCCAGACCTTGCCGCCCTCCGCGAGACGCCAGATCATGCGCTGCGAAGCCGCGACGGGGTTCGTGTCGGTCGAGACGATGGCCTGGAGCCAGAGCGAGGTCCCGTCCTTGCCCCAGTCGGCCTCGAGCGTGCCCTTCGATCCCCCGCCCACACCCTTCTCGTATTTCTTTCCGTCGACGACGATCTGTTCCGCGAGCATCGTCCCGGCCGGCTCGAGGGGCTCGATCCAGATCCGGTTGCCGTCCTGCCGCACGGAGAGCACCGCTCCCTTCATCTGCGGGGCGACGCCCTGGCTCGCCTTTTCGTCGATCGCCCAGACACCCGTGAAGTCGAGAGGCGGTCCCTTCCGGGGCTTCGCCGGCGCTTTCGGTCCGGGCGTCGCGACGGACGGAGGCGCAGGCGCCGGAGTCGAAGGCGGAGTCTGGGCGGCCACTTCCGTCGCGGCCGCCAGAAGAACCAACCCCGCGAGGCCGTGTGCCCGCATCGTCATCGTCGGACCTTCTCCTTCTCGCGCTCGGCGGCGAGCGCGCGGCGCAGAAACAGCCCCGTGTGGGAGCCCTTCACCTGCGCGACGTCTTCCGGTGTCCCCTGCGGCGACGATTTTCCCGCCGCCGTCGCCGCCTTCGGGGCCGAGATCGATGACCCAGTCCGCCGTCCGGATCACCTCGAGGTTGTGCTCGATGACGATGACGGTGTTGCCCTTCTCCGTCAGCGAGCCGAGCACGCCGAGCAGCTTCTGGATGTCGTCGAAGTGGAGGCCCGTCGTCGGCTCGTCCAGCAGGTAGAGCGTGCGGCCCGTCGACCGGCGCGCGAGCTCGCTTCGCGAGCTTGACGCGCTGGGCCTCGCCGCCCGAGAGCGTCGTCGAGGACTGGCCGAGCTGGATGTAGCCGAGACCGACCTCCACGAGCGTGCGGCAGATGTTGGCGATCGACGGGATGTTCCCGAAGACCTCGAGCGCCTGCTCCGCGGTCAGCGCGAGGATGTCCGCGATCGACTTGCCCTTGTAGTGGACCTGGAGGGTCTCGCGGTTGTATCGCCTGCCGGCGCACACGTCGCAGGTCACGTAGATGTCGGGCAGGAAGTGCATCTCGATCTTGATCTGCCCGTCGCCCGCGCAGGCCTCGCACCGGCCGCCCTTGACGTTGAAGGAAAAGCGTCCGGGCTGATAGCCGCGGGCGCGGGCCTCGGGGGTGCGCGACATGAGCTCGCGGATGGGGTTGAAGACGTTCGTGTAAGTCGCGGGGTTCGAGCGCGGCGTGCGCCCGATCGGCGCCTGGTCGATCGCGATGACCTTGTCGATCTCGAACATGCCCTCGATCTTCGCGTGGGCGCCGGGCTTCTCCGAGGCGCCGTGAAGCGCGCGCGCGAGCGCCCGGTACAGGATGTCGTTGACGAGCGTCGACTTGCCCGAGCCCGAGACGCCCGTCACGGCCGTCATGACGCCGAGCGGGAAGCGCGCGTCGATCTCCTTGAGGTTGTGCTCGCGGGCGCCGCGCACGACGATCGCCTTGCCCGAGCCGCCGCGCCGGCGCTCGGGAATGGGGATCGACGAGCTCGCCCGCGAGGTACTTCGCCGTCAGCGAGCCCGGGAACCGGTCGAGCTCCTCGGGCGGCCCCTCGGCCACGATGCGGCCGCCGTGCAGCCCGGCGCCGGGCCCGAGGTCCACGACCCAGTCGGCCGAGCGGATCGTCTCCTCGTCGTGCTCGACGACGATGACGGTGTTGCCGAGGTCCCGCATGGACTGGAGCGTGTCGATGAGCTTGCGGTTGTCGCGCTGGTGGAGGCCGATCGAGGGCTCGTCGAGCACGTACAGGACGCCCATCAGCTTCGAGCCGATCTGTGTCGCGAGGCGGATGCGCTGCGACTCGCCGCCCGAGAGAGACGCTGCGCCGCGGGAGAGGTTCAGGTACCCGATCCCGACGTTGTCGAGGAAGCGCAGGCGGTCGCGGATCTCCTTGAGGATCTTTCCCGCGATCTCCTGCTCGCGCGGCGTCAGCTCGAGGTCGCTCGAAGAACGCGATGACGTCGGTGATCGTCTCCGACGACACCTCGTCGATCGCACGGCCCCCGACCCGCACCGCGAGCGCCTCGGGCTTCAGCCGCCGCCCCAGGCAGGCCGGGCACGGCTCGGCCGACATGTACGCCTCGAGCTCGGAGCGCTGCTCCGGGTTCTCGGTCTCGCGGTAGCGCCGCTCGATCATCGGGACGAGGCCCTCGAACGAGGAGCGCCAGTGGTACTCGCCCTTCTCGGCGACGTAGGAGAACTTGATCTCGTCCTCGCCCGACCCATAGAGGATGACCTTCTGCGCCGCCTTCGGCAGCTTGCCGCAGGGCTCGTTGAGGCTGGAACTTGTAGTGCTTCGCGAGGGTCGCCATCTGGCGCGAGCGCCAGTTCGTCGACCCGGGTTTCAGGATCGCGATCGCGCCGTCTCTCGATCGACTCGGCCCGGCATCCACGATCAGCCGCTCCGGATCCGCCTTGAGGTTCGTGCCGAGGCCCGAGCAGGCCGGACACGCGCCGTACGGCGAGTTGAAGGAGAAGAGGCGGGGCGTGATCTCCGTCAGCGACGTCCCGCAGTCCGGGCAGGCGTAGTTGGCCGAGAGGACTTCCTCGGGCCCGTCCGCCACCGACAGGACGATGAGACCGCCCGAGACCCGCGTCGCCGTCTCGATCGAGTCGGCCAGGCGCTTGCGGTACTCCTCGTCGTCGGCCGGCCTTGGCGACGAGGCGGTCGACGACGATCTCGATCGTGTGCTTCTTCTGCTTGTCGAGCTCGGGCGGATCGTCGAGATCCACGAACTTCCCGTCCACGCGGGCGCGGAGGAAGCCCTCCTTGACCATCTCGGCCATCTGCTTCTGTACTCGCCCTTCTTGCCGGAGACGTAGGGCGCGAGGACCATGAACTTGCTTCCGAGCGGCAGGCGCAGAGCGCGGTCGACCATCTCCTGGATCGTCTGCGCCTGGATCGGCCGGCCGCACTTGGGACAGTGCGGCTGCCCCACCGAGGCGTACAGGAGCCGCAGGTAGTCGTAGATCTCGGTGACCGTGCCGACGGTCGAGCGCGGGTTGCTTGCGAGGTCGTGCGCTGCTCGATCGAGATCGCCGGCGAGAGGCCCTCGATCGAGTCGACGTCGGGCTTCTCCATCTGCTCGAGGAACTGGCGGGCGTACGCCGAGAGCGACTCGACGTAGCGGCGCTGGCCCTCGGCGAAGATCGTGTCGAAGGCGAGGGAGGACTTGCCGGAGCCCGAGACGCCCGTGATGACGACGAGCTTGTTGCGCGGGAGGTCGCAGGAGACGTTCTGGAGGTTGTGCTGCCGCGCGCCGCGGATCCGGATGGCGTCCATGGGAACGGTGGATTCTAATCGGTCGCGGTCCCGAGAAGCGTACATGGCAGGGTCCTCCCGACGCGCACAACGCGCGGGCCGCCCGAAAATCACGGTCCGGCGGAGAGAAACGCTAGAATCCGAGCCAGGAAGAAGGGCCCGTCATGTTCTCGTCGGCGGACGCCAAGTTCGTCGTCCTCGCGTTCTCGTCGCTCTTCTCGGTGATCAACCCGATCGAGGCGGCGCCGATCTTCGTGTCGATGACGGCCGGGACGCCGGAGCAGCGGCGGAAGATGGCGTTTCGGGCCTGCATCGCGGCGGCCCTCATCCTCACGCGTCTTCGCGGCTGACGGGCGGCGCGATCTTCTCGGTCTTCGGCATCACGCTGCCGGCGTTCCAGATCGCCGGCGGCATCCTCTTCACGATCATGGGCCTGTCGACGCTCCAGGGCGACGACGAGCCGGCCGGGCGCAAGGACGTGGTCATGACCCGGGACCCCTCGATCGTCCCGATCGGGATGCCGCTGATCGCCGGTCCGGGCGCCATCTCGACCGTGATGGTCCTCGTCGGACAGGCACGTGACGGAGGTCACAGGATCGCGTCTCGCGATCGCGATCGCCGCCAACATCCTGCTCACGCTGGTGTTTCTGCTCGCGGCCCCGTCGATCGTCGGCCGCATCGGCGAGACGGGACAGCGCATCATCTCCAAGATCATGGGTTTGATCACCGCGGTCATCGGCGTCCAGTTCGTCCTGAACGGCGTCGAGAGCGTCGCGCTTTCGATCCTGAAGGAAGCGCGAACGTAGATTCGGCTCCGCCGGCGGACCTGTCCTTCGAAGGCACGAATCGGCAGCGAAGGACAGGAGACGTAAAGCCCTGACGCCTCTATAATTACCGGACTCACAAATGAGCGTTCCGGTTCGGGCACTCGTGCTGGACGACTCCGCGTCCAACGCCGCGCTCCTCACCGAGGAGCTGCGTCGCGGCGGCTTTGAGCCGGACGTCCAGCGTGTCGACTCCGCGCGAACAATTCGAAGACAGCGCTTGCCGCGCGGCGCGTGGGACGTGGTGCTCTCCGACCTCGCCGCGACAGACGCTCGGCGCGTTCGACGCGCTCTCGCTGCTGAAGGAACGCGACATCGACGTGCCGTTCCTGATCGTCTCCGACACGCTCGGCGAGGAGACCGCGATCCGCGCGATGAAGGCGGGCGCGCAGAACTGCATTCCGCGCGCGAGCCTGCTGCGTCTGTGCCCGATCCTCGAGCGCGAGATGCGCGAGGCGCAGATCCGCCGCGAGCGCCGCCAGGCGACAGAAGGCCCTGACCGAGAGCGAGCTGCGCTTCCGCACGCTCGCCGAGTCCGCGCCGGACGCGATCCTGACCCTGGACACCGTCGGCACGCTCCTCTTCGCCAACCATGCGGCCGAGGCGCTCTTCGGATACTCGGTCGCCGCCCTGATCGGCCAGCCGGTGACCTCGCTGATTCCGGACTTCCGCCGCGCGCCGGCCGAATACCGGCGACAACGGGACGCCCGCTGCGCTTCGGCGCCGCGGGGCGGCACGCCGACGGCCGCGTGCTGCCGATCGAGCTTTCCTACGGCGAGCTTCGTGCGCGACGGAAAGCGCCTGACGACGGTGTTCGCGCGCGACCTCGCCGAGCGCGCGCGCGCCGAGGAAGCGCTGAAGAACTCCGAAGAACGGTTCCGGCGCGCGGCGCTGATGTCGACGGACCTGATCCACGAATGCGACCGCGCCGCCAACCGGATGACGTGGCACGGCGACGTCGACCGCATCCTCGGCTACGGCGAGCGGCGAATTCCCGCGGACGGTCGAGGCCTGGCACCAGGCCATCCATCCCGAGGACCGCGCCCGCGTCCTAGGAGCGGCCGCCCGCCACTTGGGACGCCGGCGAGCCGTTCTTCGAGGAGTACCGCGTCCACCGCCGGGACGGCAGCGTGCTCCACTGGCACCACGCCGGCACGCTCCTCCAGGCGAACCGGGGGCCAGCCGTCGCTCTGCATCGGTACGGTCACCGACATCAGCGGCCGCCGCCAGGTCGAAGAGGCGCTGCGTCTCTCGGAGAAGCGCTATCAAGCGCTCTTCGAGCGCAACCTCGCCGGCGTGTATCGCTCCACCCTCGACGGCCGCATCCTCGAATGCAACGAGTCCTTCGCGCGGATCTTCGGCTACGCCTCCCGCGAAGAGGTCCTCCAGCAGGCGGCTTGGGACTTCTACCTGAAGCCCGAGGACCGGAAGGCGGCCGTCGCCAAGCTCCTCGAACGCCAGAGCCTGAGCAACTACGAGCTGTGCCTCAAGCGCAAGGACGGCAGCCTCGTCTGGGTGCTCGAGAGCGAGAACCTGATCGAGGGGCCCGACGGCGCGCCTCTCCGATCATCGAAGGCACGACCATCGACATCACCGAGCGCAAGCGGGCCGAGGAGCAGGTCAAGCACCTCGCGTTCCACGACCCGCTGACCAACCTCCCCAACCGCCTGCTCTTCAACGACCGCCTGACGCTCGCCGTCGCGCAGGCCCACCGGCACAACCAGAGGCTGGCCGTCCTCTTCCTCGACCTCGACCGCTTCAAGGTCATCAACGACTCGCTCGGCCACTCGGTCGGCGACGAGCTGCTGCGCCAGGTCGCCGAGCGGATCCAGGAGCACGTGCGCGAGGGCGACACCGTCGCGCGCCTGGGCGGCGACGAGTTCACCCTGCTCGTGCCCGGCATCACGGCCGAGGAGGACGCCGCCAAGATCGCCAAGAAGGTCTGCGATGCGATCCACGATCCGTTCTGGATCGACGGCCGCGAGCTCTTCGTGACGACGAGCCTCGGCGTCGCCGTCTATCCCTCCGACGGCCACGACGCCGAGACGCTGGTGCGCAACGCCGACTCCGCGATGTACCGGGCCAAGGAGCAGGGCCGCGACAACTACCAGCTCTACACGCCGGCGATGAACGCCAAGGCCGTCGAGCGCCTCTCGCTCGAGAGCCGCCTGCGGCAGGCGGTGGCCAACGACGAGCTCGAGCTCCACTTCCAGCCCTTCATCGACCTGAAGCACCGACCGAGATCCTCGGCGCCGAGGCGCTGATCCGCTGGAGGCACCCCGAGCTCGGCCTGATTCCCTCCGGGCGAGTTCATCCCGATCGCGGAGCTTTCCGGCCTGATCGTGCCGATCGGCGAGTGGGTGCTGCGCACGGCCTGCGCCGATGCGCGCAAGTGGCACGCCAGACGGCCATTCCCGAGCCTGACCGTTTCCGTCAACCTCTCGTCCCGCCAGTTCCAGCAGGCCGACCTCGTCCGCCAGGTCACCAGCGCCCTCGCGGAGTCCGGCCTCGACGCCGACAAGCTCGACCTCGAGATCACCGAGTCCAACGCGATGCAGAACGCCGAGCACTCGATCACCACGCTGCGGGGCCTGAAGAAGCAGGGCGTGCGTATCTCGATGGACGACTTCGGCACCGGCTACTCGTCGCTGAACTACCTCAAGCGCTTCCCGATCGACCGGATCAAGCTGGACCAGTCGTTCGTTCGGGACCTGCCCGGCGACAAGGACGACGCGGCGATCGCCATGGCCGTCATCGCGATGGGCCGCAGCCTCGAGCTCATCGTGATCGCGGAAGGCGTCGAGACGGAGGAGCAGCTCGCGTTCCTCAAGGACGGCAACGTGCGACCAGCTCCAGGGCTTCCTGCTCTCCCGGCCGCTCGCGCCGGAGGCCTTCGCGACCTTCCTCCGCAAAGCCGCCACGCGCCGGAAGGCGTCTGGACCGCGAGCGCCGTTCCCCGAGCACTGATTCCGGGGGCTCTGGACGAGGTTTCAGGCGGCCCGGGATCGGTTAGGATGCCGGTCATGGAAGCAAAGGCCAACCCCGCCCGGCAGCGGTTCCGCTCGATTTTCACGCCCGCGAAGCCCCAGCGAGCGAGCCGAGAATTTCGAGACCTACTGGGCCTACACGCAGCGGCCACGACGGCGACATCCTCGAGGCCGAGAAGGAGCCTGTCGCGCAAGAAGACAGATCCTCGAGCGCCTTCCACGCCAACCCCGTGCGCTCGCGCAAGCCCCTGCCGGACCCCGAGCGCTTCTACCGCAACTACGTGAAGCTCCAGGAGGATCCGGCGACGTTCGACCGCAAGACCCTGCTGCTGACTTTCCTCTACAAGTTCGCGCGGCACGAGTGGGCCGGGATCTCCTGCGCCTGGGACGCCGACGCCCTCGATCACCTTCGCTACCGCGGACGACGCAGCGCATCAGCCGCTACCACCTCTGCGAGGAGTTCAGCCACGTCCGGCTCTTCCACGAGATGTTCCGGACCTTCCACCTCGACAAGGTGGTCTGGGTGCCCCCGGGCGACGGGATGCGCCGCATGTACGCGGTCTTCTCCGCGATTCCCGGGTGTCCTCATGAACCCGCCGGCGTTCGTTTCCGAGCTCATGGGGCTGACGCTGTATCTCCACATCGACGCCGTCCTCGACGACATCCTCGCCGACGAGCCGGAGGCGCGGGACCGCGTCCGCGCGCTCCTGCGCGAGATCATGACCGACGAGCTCGGCCACGTCGGTCAGAGGCGCAACTTCATCGGCTCGACCGGGATCAAGGCGGCCTACGCGATGGTCGGTCCGATGTTCCGCGCCTTCTACCGCGACCTGCCCGAAGCGAAGCACCTCTTCGACATCGAGCAGATGGTCCGCGAGGCCAAGGCGTTCGACTACGGAACGATTCCCGCCGACGTTCTCGAAGTCGGCTGGGCCCCGTCGTACTGCCGGGGCTAGGAACACGGAGGGCGGCCACAAGGGCCGCCCCTACGAAGATTCGGGCGTAGGGGCGGGGCTCGTCCCCGCACTTCCGGGTGCGCGTTCCACCAACCGCTTCGACATCCGCAGGCCCTCGAGCCCGGCGCCGTAGTAGTCCGGAAGCTTGCGCCGTCCCCGAAAGCCCATGCGCTCGTAGAACCGGATCGCCGCCGCGTTGCGGAGGTCGACCTCGAGCCGCGCCTCGCGCGCGCCGGCCTGCGCCATCCGGGTCAGCAGCTCCGTCATGAGCTCGCGGCCGAGCCCGAGGCGCCTCTCGGCCGCCGCGATGTCGATCGTCACGACGTGCCCCCGGGTTCCGGCAACGTGGCCGATCGCGAACGCCGTCAGGATTCCATCGCGTTCCGCCACGAGCGCGATGGCCCCCTCGCGCCCGAGGAAATCGCGGATCTGACCCCGCGTGTAGGCAATGCCGTCCTCGAAACAGGACTGGTCGAGGCGGTAGGCGGCTTCGAGATCCTCGCCCCGAAAATCGCGAAGGCGGGCATGCGCCTTCGTTGCCTCGGCGGTCACCGCCGCCGCATCTCCCGGTCGGCCTCGCGTCGGAGGTCCCGATCCCGGATGGCATCGCGCTTGTCGTGCAGCTTCTTGCCCTTGACGAGGGCGATCTCGGCTTTCACGCGCGAGCCCTTGAAGTAGAGCGAGAGCGGAACGCAGGAGACCCCCTTGGTCGCCACGGCGCTCGACCAGCGCTCGATCTCCCGGCGATGCAGAAGCAGCTTGCGGTCGCGCTCGGGCAGGTGGTTCGTCCACGAGCCCGACCCGTAGGGCGAGATGTGGGCCGAGACCAGGTAGGCCTCGCCGTCGCGGAACTGGACGTAGGAATCCTTGAGTTGCGCGCGGCCTTCGCGCAGGGACTTGACCTCGGTCCCGGTGAGCACGAGGCCGACCTCCATCCGATCGTCGATGAAATAGTCGTGGAAGGCCTTCCGGTTGTGGGCCACCGGCTTGACGGTCTTGACGGAGGAGCGCTCTGTTTCGGGCTTCATGAAGGATCCGGCGGATGCTCCGGCGGCAGGCGGAGTCTAACGCGCTCACGCCATCCAACCAGCTGCCCTGCCTGGAGGACGGTCCGGAAGTTCAGCTGTCCGAACGACTTGACCCAAAGAACTGGAATCCTGTGCTAAGCTTTTCAAGGATAAAGGGATACTTCAGAGTCGAAAAGAGACCTCCCAAATCCAATAAAACTGGCACCAATACTGCGAGGGATCTGACTCCGTAGAACAGAGGCATGCGCCAGCAGACAACACTGAAAACGACGGTCTCCATCGATGGCGTGGGCCTTCACTCGGGCCACCCGGTGCGTGCGCATTTCCACCCGGCCCCGCCCGACTACGGGCTCGTCTTCCTCCGCCGGGAACACCCCAACACCCCGATTCCCGCTCGCCTGGACTCGGCATCGTCGTTCGACCTGGCGACGACCCTCAGGCAGGGCGACGTCTCGATCGGCACCGTCGAGCACGCACTCTCCGCGGCGGCCGGCGTCGGGCTGGACAACTGCCTGATCGAGATCGAGGGCCCCGAGGTCCCGATCGTCGACGGCTCGGCGCTCCCCTTCGTGCGCCTCTTTCACGCCGCCGGCTTCGAGCGGCAGAACGCGCTGGCCAGCCCGATTGCGCTTAACCGCTCGGTGGAGGTGGTCCGCGAGGACCGCCGCGTCGAATACGTTCCGGACGGCAACAACCTCACGATCACCTACGAGATCGACTTCCCGCATCCGATCGTCGGACGCCAGGAGCTGACGTTCCTGCTGCGGGCCGAGGAGTTCGCGTCCCGAATCGCGCCCGCCCGGACCTTCGGCTTCGCCCGCGAGGTCGAGGCGATGCGCGCCCGCGGACTCGCGCGCGGCGGCAGCCTCCACAACGCGGTCGTTCTCGACGAGAACGGCATCATTTCGGGGCCGCTGCGTTTCCGCGACGAGTTCGTCCGTCACAAGGTCATGGACCTCATCGGCGACCTCGCGCTGCTCGGACGGCCCCTCACGGGGCGCATCCACGCGCGCAAGGCCGGTCACGCGCTGCACATCGAGTTCGCGCGGGCGCTCCACGCGGCGCTCGAGAACCCGGTGGCGGATTCCGTCGAGGCCGAAGAGGACGAGCAGCGCGCTTCGGGAACGAGCCTAGGAGCGGGCTTCTCCGCTTTCTCCGAGCAGCTTCGTCTCCAGGACCTGCTCCGCCGAAAACCCCTCGAGCCTCAGGTAGTGCTCGGCCGCCGCGAAGAGCGCGTCGGCGGGCGTCAATCCCACGATCTCGGAGCCCACGATCGCAACACCGTGGCGTTGCGCTTCTGACCGCACGCACTCGAACACCCGGTGCAGCGGGGTCTTGCGGAAGTTGGTCATGTTGATCGAGACCTGGACGAGCCCCCGCTCGGACAGCTCGACACCCATGGCCTTCACGAACCGGAACCCGCCCGACATGTGCCGGATCGATTTCGCGATTCGATCGGCGATCGCGAGGTCCTTCGTCGCGAGGTTGATGTTGTAGGCGATCAGGAACGGCCGCGCGCCCACCGCGACCGCGCCGGCCGACGGATGGGGCTCCCGCGGACCGAAGTCGGGCGCCCACCGCGGGTCCTTCATCTTTTCCGCGAACCCCTCGAACTGGCCCTTGCGGACGTCGGCGAGGTTGCGGCGGGAGTCGGCGCTCGCCGATTCCTCGTAGAGGTAGACGGGGATTGCGAAGCGCGCCGCGATCCCCTCGCCGACCTCGCGCGACAGGGCGACGCAGTCCTCCGTCGACGCTCCGCGGATCGGGATGAACGGGACGACGTCGACCGCGCCCATCCGGGGATGCTCGCCGCGGTGCGTCCGCAGGTCGATCCGCGGGAGGGCGGCCTCGAAGAGCGCCCGGACGCCTGCCGAAATCGCGGCCCTGTCCCCGACGAAGGTCAGGACGCTGCGATTGTGGGCGGTGTCGGAGGACACGTCGAGAAGGCGCACGCCCGGAGCGGCGGCAACGGCGGCCGCAATCGCCTCGATGGAGGCCTTATCCCGGCCCTCCGAGATGTTGGGGACGCACTCGATGATGGTCCGCATGCCTAAGTTCCTGACCGGGCAGTTTATAATCTCGGGCAACGTGAACAGGAAAAACACCGTCTCCCCGGCCGCTCCCCGGAGCGGTCCATGAGTTCGACGTCCGAGCCGGCGGGCTACCCGGGCAACCCTTCGCTGCCCAAAGAGGTCCGGGACAAGATCCTTTCGACCTTCCGCCACACCCTGAACCTCTACCGGGAGGGCAAGGAGGACGACTGCGCGATCGGCTGCGACTTCATCCTCAAGATGGACCCCCGGTTCGCCCCGGCCCGGCAGCTCATGGAGAAGGTCAAGAACCCGGCGGCGGGAGTCGACGTGGCCACGCTCGAGGCCCTCGTCGCCGCAACACCGACGCGCCAGGAGCGCGTGGCCTCCGTCGAGGTCGACAAGCTGCTCGTGCGCGCCGCGGAGAGCCTCAACGCGCGGGAGTTCGACGCCGCGATCGCGTCGGCCGAACAGGTCCTCCAGGCCCTCCCCGGCAACGGCGACGCGAGCGCGATCCTCGATAAGGCGCGGCAGCGCCGGGACGCCGGTCCCCAGCTCGAAGTCGCCCGGCAGCGCGCGATGATGGCGCTCGACGCCAACCGCGTGGCCGAGGCGCGGGCGGCCCTCGAGAAGATGCGGTCGATCGACGCGGACCATCCGTCCGTCTCGCTGCTCGAGAGCCGCATCGCGAGCGCGTCGGCGCTCCCCGAGGTCGGCGAATCCACCAACCCGGGCCTGTCCCTGGTGCCGGGGGAAGAGCCCTCCACCTCGCCGCCGTCCCCGGCGTCCGCTCGGCCCGCCTCCCAGTCTGCCCCCGCGCCGCTCGATGCCGGCGGCCTGGGCGATCTGAGCCTCGACTCGCTTTCGCTGGACGAAGAGAGCCCCGCGTCCGTGCCGCCGCCGGCCTTCGGTGTGGGCGAACCGTCCACAGGGCCCCTCTCCCTCAAGGACTTTCGCTCCAGCGCGTTGCCCACGGGCGCGGACGTCATCGAAATCGGTGGCCCGCCGAACATGTGGGGCCCGGACCCCGGCGAGGAGACGCCGGCCCCGGAGACCCAGACCCTCGACGGCTACCCGGCGGCCTTCAGCATGGGGTCCGAGGGCGCTCCCGAGCCGACGGAGCCCGAGCCGCCGTCCCCGCGCCAGGAGATCGACGGACTGCTCGCGCGCGGCGACGAAGCCTCGCGCGCGGGCAACCGCCAGCAGGCCATCGAAGTCTGGTCGCGGATCTTCCTGATCGACATCAACAACTCCGAAGCCGTCGGCCGCATCGAGAAGGCGCGGCAGGAGATGGCCGAGGGCAACCGGCGCGTGGCCGACGGCCTGAAGCAGGGCCGCGAAAAGTTCGAGGCCGGCGACTTCACCGCCGCGCGCGAAGCATTCCTCCAGGTCCTCGCGGTCGACGAAACGGATGCGACGGCGCGCTCGTTCCTCGACCGCATCGAGCAGGAGCTGGCCCGGCCGTCGGCGGGGCTCGATCTTTCACGCAAGGGCCCGCCGAGCGACATCCTCGCCGAGGAAATGGCGGCGTCGGCCGAACCGGTGCACACGCGGTCGGAGTCGATCGAGCCGGAAGACTTCGGGGAGATCGAGCAGGCCGAGCCCGCGAAAAAGGCCGTGGCGGCAAAAACGCCCAAGGGGCCCTCCGACAAGCGCTTCGTTCTCGCGCTCGCCGGCGCCTTCGTGCTCGCGCTCGCGGTCGGGGCGTACTTCTTCCTCAGAAAGGATTCCGGCCCGGCGGCCGCGGGGTCGAGCGCCGGCGGCGGCGCGTCGCTTCAGCGCGCCACGGAGCTCTTCCAGGAAGGCAAGATCCCCGAGACCATCGCAGAGCTCAGGAAGATCGGGCCGGGCCACCCCGATTACGCGCGGGCGCAGAAGCTGCTCGCCTCGCTGTCGAAGAAGGGCGAAGGCGGCGAGGCCGTCGCCGACGGAGGGGGCGCGGACGCCACGGGCGGCGACGCCCAGCAGGCGCAGCCGGGCCCCTCCGCGGACGCGCTGAGCCAGCGCGCGACGGCCGAGAAGGCCCTCGAGGAAAAGCGGTACATCGACGCGCTCAAGGGATTCGCCTCGGTCTCCTCGTCGTTCCAGACCGACCCCTCCTTCACAACGGCCGTCGGCGTGGCCTCCGAAAAGGTCGCCGAGCTGACGCCCGCCGTGAAGCTCTACAACGAGGGCGAGTACGAAACGGCGATCCCGATCCTCTGGCGGATCTTTCAGGCCGACCGTTCCAACCAGGACGCGCGCTCCTACCTGCTGCGCTGCTACTACAACCAGGGAGTCTCCCAGCTGCAGAACGGCCTCTACCCCAAGGCCGTCGAGAGCTTCACGGAAGTGCTCGCGATCGATCCGGATGACCCGCAGGCCGTGCGTCACAAGAAGTTCGCCGAGCGCTACCTCCGGGGAGACCTCGACCTGATGGGGCGCATCTACGTGCGCCACGTCCAGCAGAGGCCGTAGCGGCACCCCCGTGACGGATCGCGTCCGGACTCTCGAGGATTTTCCGCTCCACGACGGGGCCCCCGGCCCCGC
Organism: uncultured Acidobacteriota bacterium; assembly: GCA_963742245.1. GTDB lineage: Bacteria > Acidobacteriota > Thermoanaerobaculia > UBA5066 > Gp7-AA6 > DAHUXD01. The sequence continues at coordinate 329,541 of CAVULG010000010.1, read as the reverse complement.
CCGCGAGGAGACCGTCGAGGTTTCCGGGCGCGGCGGCGACGCCCTCCTGGGCGCTTCGGAGTTCGCCGAGATCGTCGCCATCACGCCCGCGGGCCGGCCCGGTCCGCCAGCCACGCCGCTCTCCGTACCTCTCGCGGAGCCCCTCGCCGCACCTCTGGCGGCCCGTCTGCCCGCCGCCGCGGCCGACGCTGCGACCGTGCTCCTCCTGACCGCGCTCGCCGTCCTCGCCGCGCGCCTGGCGACCGGCTCGAGCCCGCGTCCGGCCGGACTCGTCTGGGTCGGCGCCTTCGTCCTCTTCCTCTCGGCCTTTTCGACCGTGCTGCCGCTCGTCGCGTTCGGACGAACGATCGGCATGGCGATCGCGGATCTCTCCGCGCGCTCCGGCGCGCCGGCCGGGGTGCCGCCGGGCGCCGCGTTTCGGCGCTGGCTCGGCACGCTCGCCACGGCGGGGACCGGAGGGCTCCTGCTCCTGTGGACCGCGCGCGACGGCGCGGCGCCGACGCCGGCGGACCGGCTCTCCGGCTGCGCGCTCGCCGGTGACTGAGCGCGCCGGGCTCCTGCGCGTCGCGGTCGCGCAGATCGACACCACCGTCGGAGACTTCGAGGGCAACGCCGCGAAGATTCTGGAGCTCGGAAAGCGCGCCGAACGGGAGGGTGCCGGGCTCGTGCTCTTCCCGGAGCTCGCGGTTTGCGGCTATCCGCCGCGCGATCTCGTCGAGCGCCCGGCCTTCGTCGCGGCGAGCGAGCGTGCGGCGGCACGGATCGCCCGCGCGTCGGGCGCGGCCGCCTGGATCTTCGGTTCGCTCTGCGCGAACCGGGCCTCGCGCGGGCGCCGCGTCTTCAACACGGCGATCGTCGCCCGGGGCGGGCGCCGCGTCGCGATCTACCGCAAGCGCCTCCTGCCGACCTACGACGTCTTCGACGAGGGCCGCTACGTCGAGCCGGGGGACCGCGGCCTCACCCTCCGGGTCGCCGGCCGGCGCGTCGCCGTGACGATCTGCGAGGACATCTGGAACGACAAGACGTTCTGGAAGCGGCCGCTCTACACGACGGATCCTCTGCAGGAGCTGCAGGGCGCCGGCGCCGACCTCCACGTCAACATCTCCGCCTCGCCGTACACCCTGGGAAAAAACCGGCTGCGCCGCCGCATGATGGCCCGCATCGCACGCCGCACGCGGCTCCCGCTCGTTCATTGCAACCTCGTGGGCGGCAACGACGGCCTCGTCTTCGACGGCGCGTCGACCGCGTTCGATGCGCGCGGGCGCCTGATCGCCGCCGGCAAGCGGTTCGCCGAGGACTTCTGGACGATCGACCTCCCGGGCGGGCGCGGCCCGGATGCGCCGGCGGACGCGGACCTGCCGGGCCTGCGCAAGGCACTCGTCCTCGCCCTGAAGGACTACGCGGCCAAGTGCGGATTCCGGACCGCGGTGCTCGGCCTCTCGGGAGGAATCGACTCGGCCGTCACGGCGGTCCTCGCGGCCGAGGCGCTCGGACCCGACCGCGTGCACGGCGTGGCCATGCCGGGGCCCTACTCCTCCGAGGGGAGCCTCCGCGACGCCGCGGAGCTCGCGCGCCGGCTCGGCATCCGCTACAGCGTCGTTCCCATCGGGCCCGTGTTCGAGGCCTATCGCGCAACCCTCGCGCCGGCCTTCGGGACCGGCGACGCCTCCGGCCCCGAGGAGAATCTGCAGGCCCGCATCCGGGGCGCGATCCTGATGGCGCTTTCCAACCGCTTCGGCCATCTCGTGCTGTCGACCGGCAACAAGTCGGAGATCGCCGTCGGCTACTGCACCCTTTACGGCGACATGGCGGGCGGGTACGCGCTGATCTCCGACGTCCCGAAGACGATGATCTACGCCCTGGCCGAGGAGCTCAACGCGAGCGGCGAGCGCATTCCGCGCTCGACGATCGACAAGGAGCCTTCGGCGGAGCTTCGGCCGAACCAGCGGGACGCGGACGCGCTGCCTCCCTACGCGATCCTCGATCCGCTGATCGAGGCGCTCGTCGATCGGGCGCTGCCTCCGGAGCGGGCCGCCCGCGCCGCCAAGGTTCCCCTCGCCCTCGCCCGCGACATCGCCCGGCGGATCGACGCCGCCGAATATAAGCGCTTCCAGATGGCGCCGGGCCCCAAGGTCACCGCCCGCAGCTTCGGGGAAGGCCGCCGCTACCCCATCGCGCAGAAGTTCCGGCCTTAGACTTCCGTCCGCGTGAACGACGAACGCTACGCCTGGAAGGAGATCCCGGGCTCCTCGCACGATCTGCTCCGGCGGAGGATCCGGGAGCTGCCGGCGGGCTTGCGTCTGCTCGACCTCGGCGCGGCGGGCGGGCACTTCGGCCGGGCCGTTCGCGACCGGTGCGCCTACCTCGCCGGCGTCGAGCCCGACGCGGCGCTGCCTGCCTCGTGCCGTGACGGCTACGACGACTGGCGGGCGACGGACGCGCTGTCGGCCGGGTCCTGGAGCGCGCCGTTCGACGCGGTCGTCTGCGCCGACGTGCTCGAGCACCTGCCGCGGCCCGAGGACCTTCTCGCGCGCATCCGCGAGTGGCTCCGGCCGGGCGGCGCTCTCTTCGTCTCCCTGCCCAACGTCGCCAACGTGACCGTGCGCGCGGCGCTGCTGCTCGGCCGCTTTCCGTACGCCGACAAGGGCATTCTCGACCGCACGCACCTGCGCTTCTACACGCGGGCTTCCGCCCGCCGCCTGCTCGAGGACGGCGGCTTTCGGATCCGCCGTCTGGCCGCGACGGCCATGCCCTACGAGCTCGCCCTTCCGGCGCTCGGCCGCGCGCCCCTGTCCGGACCGGTCCGCGCCTTCGCGAGCGGATCGGCGAGGGTGTGGCCGACGATGTTCGGGTACCAGTTCGTCCTCGAGAGCGACCGCGTGTGAGCGGACCGCGCCCGTCCGCCTCGCTCGTCATCCCGGCGTACAACGAGAGCTCCCGGATCGCGCACTGCATCCGCGAGACCGCGGTCTGGGGCCGGACCCGTCCGGGAGGCCTCGACTGGGAGGTCATCCTCGCCGACGACGGCTCGACGGACGATACGGTCGCCCGCGCTCGGACCCTGGCTCTGGAAGAAGGACTCACCCTCGTCGTCCGCTCGCTCCCGGTCAATCGGGGGAAGGGCGCCGCAATCCGCGAGGGCGTGCTCGCATCGTCCGGGGAGATCGTTCTCGTTTCCGACACGGACCTCTCCACGCCCCTTACGGAGTTCGACAAGCTCGCCGAGAGCCTCCGGACCCACGCCGTCGCGATCGGCTCGCGCGCCCTCCAGGAAGACCTCGTCCGAAAGCGCCAGGCCTTCTACCGCGTGCTCCTCGGGCGGGCCGGCAACACGCTGATCCAGGCGCTCGCCGTGCCCGGCATCCAGGACACCCAGTGCGGTTTCAAGCTCTTCCGCGGCGACGCCGCCCGCGCGCTCTTCCGCGAAGCCCGCGTCGACCGCTTCGCCTGGGACGTCGAAATCCTGTTCCTCGCCCGAAAGCGCGGTCTCGAAATCGCCGAAGTGCCCGTGCTGTGGTTCAACTCTCCCGAGTCCAAGGTCCGCGTCGTCCGCGACGCCGTCCAGACCCTCTGGGACGTCGCGCGGATCCGCTGGATGCACCGGGGCTAGGCCCCGGACGCTTCGCGCCTTCGGCGAACGACTGTGATAAATCTCCGGCGAGGAGGACCCCATGACGAAACGCATCCTGCGCCTTGCGGCCCTCGCGTCGATGTTCGGCATCCTCGCGACCGCGGTCCCCGCCTTCGCCCAGAGCGAACAGCAAAAGCTGGTCGACGAGTGCCTCGTCACCTGGAACAACTTTCAGGCCGACCCCAACCTGACCTGGTTCCGCGAGCATGATCACGAGGCCGTCGGCTTTCTGATCGCGGCGCAGGTCGTCAAGGCCGGCTTCGTCTTCGGCGGCTCGGGCGGCCGCGCGGTCCTCGTCGCGAAGGGCGACAAGGGCTGGGCCGGTCCCGCGTTCTACAGCGTCGGCACGGCGAGCGTGGGCTTCCAGGCGGGCGTGGACGTCTCCGAGGTGATCACGCTGGTGATGAACAAGAAGGCGCTCGAGTCGCTCATGAGCGGCTCGGTCAAGGCGGGCGCCGACGCGAGCGTCGCCGCGGGCCCCGTCGGTGTCGGCGCCGGCACCAAGCCCAATGCGGACTTCCTCGTCTTCACGCGCGCCAAGGGCCTCTATGGCGGCGTCAACGTCAACGGCGCCGTGATCAAGCCGACCGAGGACTGGAACAAGGATTACTACGGCAAGCTCGTTTCCCCGATCGACATCGTCATCCGCGGTGAGTTCAAGAACCCGGGCGGCGCGGCGATCGTCGACGCGATCGCGAAGGCGATGGCCTCGCACGCTTCGAAGTAGCCCTCGCGCGAAACCTCAGCACCGTCAGGGAGGGATCATGCGCCGACGAATTCCGAGTCTCGCAGTGCGGGATCAGGGCGCCGCGGCCACCCGCGAGAACGCGACCTCGTAAACCTCCTGGACCCCGAGGTGGCTGTAGCGGCCGACGAGGGCGTCCGAGCCGGCGTCGTAGAGGAGCTCGTAGTAGTTGCCGGGATAGTTGCGGTCGGTGAGCTCGACGAACATGCCGACGTGCTGGCCGTCGATCTTCCAGAGCGCCCGCGACACGTGGATGGGGCCGGGGTTGAAGTACGCGGCTTCGAGCGTCCCGTCCGGGGCGGCCGACCGGACTTCGATCACGTAGTTCGAGTCCGCGCGCAGCCATCGGCCGATGAGCTTGTCGGTGAGGGCGGCGGGCGCGGCGGCAGGCGCGTCGGCGGCCGCTGCCGGACTTGCGGCGGGCGCCGGCGGCGTGGCGGCTGCCGGGGCGTCCGCCCGCTTCGTCCCGCACGCCCAGGTGCCGAAGGCGGCCGACAGCACGAGGGCGATGCAAACGGCGGAACCTCTGCTCTTCGCGATCATGGCCGCATCTTCTATCATGCAGCCCTCCCGTGCCCGTGACCTACCGCATCGACCCGGAGCGCAACCGCATCCTGACGCGATGCGACGGCGAGACGCCGCTCGCCCAGGTCCTCGCCCACTTCGACGAGCTCGAGGCCGACCGGGACTGTCCGAAAAACGCCGACGTACTCCTCGATCTGACCGCCATCGACACGCTGCCCAACGTGGGCCAGATCCGCGCCGCCGCCGAGCGGACCGGCGACGCGGCCCGGCGCGTTCGGTTCGGCGCCTGCGCCATCGTCGTCGGGACCGCGGCGTGGTTCGGCATGGCGCGCGTCTTCGAGACTTCACGGAACGCTTCTTCACGCGAACGAGCGTGTTCCGCAGCCGGGACGCCGCGGAGGCGTGGCTGGAGAAGCCCGGAGCGCACTAGGCCCGGTCAGACGTTGCGGCCGCCGAGGAGCTTTCCGAGCCGACGCCCAGGTTCATGATGACTTTGGCGGCTCGGCGAGGGGCACGTCGAGACCCAGCGCGCGGGCCGCGGGCCGTGATAAAAACGCGCCCATCGCGAAACCCGCACATCCGCCGGGCGCACCCCGGGCCGGCAAGATCGCTCTGACGCGCGCCGCAATCCGCTCCGCTCTCGTCGCGGCCGTCCTGTCCGGGGCGGCGGCCTCCGCGCTCGCCCAGAAGGACGACGTCATCGTCCTCGTCAACGGCGACCGGGTCACCGGCGAGATCAAGCAGTACGGCCAGGGCCGCCTCGACCGTCGACACGTCGCACTCGAGCTGGATCAAGGTCAAATGGAGCCTGATCGAGTCGATCACCTCCGACAAGGAGTTCGACGTCGAGACGATCGACGGCGTCCATCACTACGGAACGCTCGCGCCGTCGGAGCCCCCGGGTCAGCTCACGATCGTCTCAGGCCCCGAGACGATCACGGTCGGGATTCTTCGACGTCTTCGGCCTCACACCCGTCTACCAGACCTTCTGGAAGCGCTGGGAAGGCTCTCTCGACTTCGGCTTCAACTACACGCAGTCCAACGACCTCGTCCAGTTCAATTTCGACTTCGACGGCACCTACCGGCTCAAGGAATCCCAGTTCGTCGTCGAGCTCTCGGCGTTCTTCAACCGGCAGGAAGGCGCGACGGGAGCTTCCCGCGGGTCGTTCGGCCTGCTCTACGACCGCTTTCTTGGAACCATGTGGGTGGCCGAGGCCTTCGTGGGTCTCGACCGCAACATTCAGCTCGGTCTGGACCTGCGGGAGACCATCGGCGTCGGCGCGGGCCGATACCTCAATCGGACGAACCAATCCTCGCTGGTCGTTGTCGCCGGCTTCACGGGCAACCACGAGATTCCGGTCGAAGGCACGGACACCGACAGCCTCGAGGGCCTCGTCGGAGGGCGGTACTCGTACTTCATGTACGACTACCCCAAGCTCACTCTGTCGACCAACCTCAGCGTGTTCCCGAGCTTCACGATCGCCGGCCGCGTGCGCGTCGAGTTCCTCGCGTCGGTCAAGCGCGAGATCGTGACCGACTTCTACCTGGCGCTCTCGATCTTCGACAGCTTCGACAGCCGCGACCCGACGACGCTGACGGCCAAGAACGACTGGGGCCCGACCATTTCGATCGGCTGGCAGTTCTAGGCCGTCGCGTCCGGGGCCCGCGGCCGCAGGCGAATCGCCACCGCGGCCGCGGCGAGCGGCGCCAGGGCCGCGGTCGTCCGGGCGAGAGAGTTCGCGACGAGCCACTCGGGACCCCGCACGGCGAAGACCGGCAATAGCACGTACGCGCCGAGCGCGCAGGCGCAAAGCCCGAGCATCCACTCCCCTTCCCCGACCCGCCTTCCCAGAGCGACCAGGAGGACCGCGAGAACGATCACGCCCCAGCCGACGGCACCGGGCAGCCGGATCGCCGCGCCGAGCGCCGCGAGCGCGCGGGAAGCCGAGAGCGTCGAAAAGTCGAAGTCGCGCAGGGGCAGCTGGCCGCGCCAGGCCAGGTGCAGGCCGTGCATCACGAGCGCCGTCGGCAGCGAGGCGAACGCGGCCTTCCACCGCCGCTCGCCGCCGAAGAGGAGCGCGATCAGCGCAGCCGGCCGCCGCGAAGAAGAGGCCCTCGTTCTTCGTCGCGGTGATGAGGGCGGACGCGGCGGCGAGCCGCCGCAGGGCGCCCGGCTCGCCGTCCAGAGAGTCGGCGAGTGCCGTCCCGAAGAAGAGCAGACCCAGGGCGAGCGGCACCTCGGCCATGCCCGTGAGAAACGCCGAGTAGAGCGGCTCGAAGCACGCGAGGATCGCGGCGGCCAGCCACGCGGCGTTGCGGGAGGCGCCACTGCGCCGGAGCCAGCCGAAGAGCGCCGTCAGGGTCGCGACCTGGAACAGCGGGAAGAGCAGCGCCATCGCGTGATCGTCCCAGCGGCCCGTGAGATACGAAATGCCGGCGTAGAGAAACGGCAGCCCGATCGGATACTCCGGGTGGGAGAAGCCGAGCGCGGGGTCTTCGAAGAGCCGGCGTGGCACTTCGCCGGCCGCGTGGATCGTCTTGCCCTTCAGTCCCCAGATCGCCAGGAAGTCGTTGGCCCACATCGGCTCGGTCAGCGCGCGCAGGACGTAGAGCGCGACGCCGAGGAGCACGACGGCGGCGAGCAGCCGCGTGACGACCCGCGAGCCCGGATCCTCGGATCCGGACCGAACGGGCTCGGTTCCTGAAACACGGAACAGGCGGCCCGCGGCGACCGCGCCCGCGGCGAGAATCAGGAAAGGGATCCATCCCGGTTTCAGCCCGACGAGCAGCGAAAGCGGCACCATCGCCGAGATCAGGGCGGCGCCGATCGCCCAGCTCCAGGCGAAGCGCTCGGCGCGCAGCTCCGGTCCCGCGGGACACACGGCGGGTACGGCGAAGCGGCCGGCGGCGAGCGCCGCGGCGCAGACCCCGGCGACGAGGGCGAGCCCGGCGGCGAGGCTCACGGCTTCGGCGGCATCCCGAGCGCGCCGTCCTCCCACTCCACCGCCACGGCCGCGTCTTCCGGGCGCACGGTCCCGTAGTAGGCCGCGACCCAGCCCGCCGGAAGCGTCTCCGGCGCCAGAAGCACGGGCCGCGGAGCGAGCACGTACGTCGCCAGGTGCAGGTAGGCATCGCTCGCCGGTGTTCCATAGGGCGTTCCGTAGATCGCCACGCCCGCGACCGCGACGGGCAGGCGCCGGCGCGCCCCTTCGAGAAACGAGAAGTAGCGCCGGTCGAACGCCGCGCCGGAGCCGCCGAGCCGCCGCACCGCGAGCTCGCGCGGAGAGAACGCGGCGACCGTGCGCGCACGCCGCGGCAGCTCCTCCCAGGCCTGCGCGGCGAGCACGAGAGCGAGCAGCAGGCCGCCGGCCGCCGCGGCCGCCGTCGTCCGGTTGCGGCTCACACCAGCGGGTAGGCCGCGCAGAGCTCGGCGACCGTGCTGCGCACGGCCGCGTGGACGCTCGCGTCCTCGCCGGCGCCTCGAGGGCGCGCGCGATCGCGCCGCCGATCGACGTCCATCTCGGCCGCGCCCATCCCGCGCGTCGTCACCGCGGGCGTGCCCGACGGATGCCCGAGGCGACCATCGGCGAGCGCGTGTCGAAGGGAATCGTGTTCTTGTTGACGGTCAGGCCCAGCGATTCGAGCAGCTTCTCGGCGTCTCGACCCGCGATGCCCCTGCGCGCCGACGTCGACCATCATGAGGTGGTTGTCCGTGCCGCCGGACACGAGCCGCCAGCCGCGCCGCGGAAAGGGCCGTCCGCGAGCGCTTTCGCGTTCTCGACGACCCGCTTCTGGTAGGCGACGAACTCCGGTGTGGCGGCCTCGGCGAACGCCACGGCCTTGGCCGCGATGACGTGCTCGAGCGGCCCGCCCTGGATGCCCGGAAACACGTTGCGGTCCAGGTCCTTCGCCTTCTCCGCGCGGCACAGCACCAGACCCCCGCGCGGCCCGCGGAGGGTCTTGTGGGTCGTCGTCGTGACGAAGGGCGCGTGCGGCACCGGCGAGACGTGCAGCCCGGCAATCACGAGACCGGCGATGTGGGCGATGTCGCACATGAGCACCGCGCCGACCTCCGCCGCGACGGCGCCAAACCGCGCGAAGTCGATCTCGCGCGCATAGGCCGAGGCGCCCGCGATGATGAGCTTCGGCCGGTGCTCCCGGGCCAGGCGCGCGAGCGCCTCGTAGTCGATGCGCTCGTCCTCTTTTCGCACGCCGTAAGCGACGACCTTGTACTCGCGTCCGGAGAAGGAGAGCGGGTGGCCGTGCGTGAGGTGCCCGCCGTGGGTGAGGTCCATGCCGAGGATCGTGTCGCCCGGCTGCAGGGCCGTCAGGTACACGGCCATGTTGGCCTGGGAGCCCGAGTGGGGCTGCACGTTGGCGTGCTCGGCCGCAAACAGCGCCTTCGCCCGGTCGATCGCGAGCTGCTCGACCTTGTCCACGAACTCGCAGCCGCCGTAGTAGCGCTTGCCGGGATAACCCTCGGCGTACTTGTTCGTGAGCACGGAGCCCTGCGCCTCACGGACGGCGCGCGACACCCAGTTCTCCGAAGCGATGAGCTCGATGCCTTCGTTCTGGCGACGCCGCTCGGCGGCGATCCAGCGTGCGACCTCGGGGTCGACGACCTCGAGGTCGCGGTCCAGCAGGGCGGCGGCGGGAAAGGGCGCGGACACCTTGGACATTTTTTCGGGGCTCCTTTCGCCTACTCGAGAACGAGCTGGCGGTACTCCGTGTTGCAGTAGCTGTCGGTCATCCCGGCGATGTGGTCGGCGATCGCCCGATAGAAGCCCGGTCGGGTCCGGTACCGCTCCGCGACCTCGCGCTCGACCTGGGTCAGCGGCAGCTCGCGCAGGATACGCGGACGTCGAGATCCCGCGCGCCATGCCCGCGCAGCACGTCGTCCGGAAGGAGGCGCGGGTTCTCGCCATACGCGGCGAAGATCGCCCGCGAGGACGCGGCGGGCATGACCGTCGTGGCGCGAGACCGGGAAGGAATGGATGATGTGGCGATAGACGAACTCCCGCAGCTCCGCATAGAGCCGCCGGCCCGGCATCGGTGAAACCGACGAGATCGCCGGGAAGGCGGTCGCGCCGCACGTAGAACTCCTCGGACGTCGCCGACGCTCTCCTTCTCCATCCAGCGCTCGATGCGCGCCCGCGAGCCCTCGACGAGATCGGCCGAGAGGGCGCCGATCATGCCCGCGGATGAGCGAGGCCCGGCGGGACGCGGGATCGCTCCCGTAGCCCGCGCGCGGCACGGACCTGGCGCGAGATCGCGAGTCTCCTCGATCTCCGTCTCCTCGGTCAGCGGCAGGCCGTCCTCGAGGTCGTGGGTCTGCTGCGCGATCTCGTCCGACCAGTTGACGAGCTGGGCCTCGAGGCTTCCGCCCGACTCGAACCGCAGCCCTTCCGATGAAGTCGAGCGGAAACGGGAAGTCGCGCGGCCAGGCCGTGTGCTTGAGGAGGCCCTCGCGGACGTCGTGCGTGAGATTCAGCCCCGGCTCGTCGTAGCGCTTCTCGAGCCGGTCGACGACCCGCACCGACTGGAAGTTGTGCTTGAAGCCGCCGGCGTCCGGGTGGCTCTCCCGCAGCAGCCGGTCGAGGACGTATTCCCCCGAGTGCCCGAAGGGCGTGTGGCCGAGATCGTGGCCGATCGCGACGGCCTCCGTGAGGTCCTCGTTCAGACCGAGCGCGCGCGCCGCGCTCCGCGCGATCTGGGCGACCTCGATCGTGTGCGTCAGGCGCGTCCGGAAGTGGTCGCCCTCGTAGGGAATGAAGACCTGGGTCTTGTGCTTGAGCCGCCGGAAGGCGCGCGAATGGATGATCCGGTCGCGGTCGCGGGCGTAGTGCGTGCGCGCGTCGCCGGGCCGAGGAGGCGACCGCCCCCGGGGCCGCTCGGCGCGCGCGCTCTTGGAGGCGAAGAGGGCGAGGCGCTCCTCCTCGAGCCTCTCGAAGTGCTCCCGCGTGTAAGGGGCGGCGGCGGTCGTCATTGATCCTCGTCGACCTCGTCGAAGCGGCCGGAGAGAAGCCGCGAGCGCGCCTCGCCGACCAGGTAAAGAGAGCCCGCAACGATTATAGATTCGGTCGCCGTGTCCCCGAGGAGCTCGTCGAGCGCCGCCGCGCAGGCTCGCGCGCCGGCGTCGCGTCGGGCCGCGCCGCCGCGAAGCGCCGCGCCAGCTCCTCGGGCGTGGCGGCCCGGGGCGATCCGGCCGGAACCAGCCGGATGCGCCCGACCCGCGGGCCGAGGATCGCGGCCATCGCCTCGATGTCCTTGTCGGTCATGGCGCCGAAGACGAGGTCCGGCCGCAGGTTCGCGCTCTCGATGAACCGCGCGAGCGCCGCCGCGCCGTGCGCGTTGTGGCAGCCGTCGATGAAGATCGTTCTTCCCCGCGCCTCGAAACGCTCGAGCCGGCCGGGCCAGCGAACCGCCGCGACCCCCCGCTGCGCGGCGTCTTCGGTCAGGGAGGGGCGCCACAGCTCCGCCGCCCGCACCGCGAGCGCCGCATTCTCGGCCTGGTGCGTCCCGGACAACGGCGTGGCGAGCTCGTAGCGCCGCAGCGGCGTTTCCGATCCGGAACCGTGTGCCGGTCCCCGACCCGGGCGGCGCGGCCGAAACGGAAGCCTGCGCCGCGAAGCGCACTTCCGCCGCCATCTCGTGGAGGCTTGCGCCGGTGCGCGCGGCCGCATCCCGGAACACGGCGCGCACGGCCGGCTCCCCCGCCGCGACGAGCGCGGGCCGCCCCGCCCGGAAGATGCCGGCCTTCTCGCCGGCGATCGCCTCGATCGTCGGTCCCAGCTCCGCCACGTGATCGAGCGCCGATCGACGTCACGACCGATACCGAGGCCGGCGCGACGTTGGTCGCGTCGAGACGGCCTCCGAGGCCGACCTCGAGCACGGCGAGGTCGAGACGCTGCTTCGCGAAGGTGACGAAGGCCGCGGCCGTCATCGCCTCGAAATAGGTCAGCGGCGAGCTCCGGCGCGCGGTCCGCCGCCGCGAACACCTCGGCGAGCGCCGCGTCGAGCTCCTCCGCGGCGACATCGTCCGGACCGATCCGGATCCGCTCGGTGACGCGACTCCAGATGCGGCGAGGTGTAGAGCCCCGTCCGCGTCCCCGCCGCCGACGCGATGGACGCGAGGCGTCGCGGCCGTCGACCCCTTGCCGTTGGTTCCCGCGACGAGGATCGACTCCACCGCGCGCTCCGGCCGGCCGAGCCTCTCGCAGACCTCGCCGATCGCGGCCAGACCCAGCCGCATCCCCCGGACGTCGAGGCCTTCGAGCCGGTTCAGATGTCTTAGCGGGGTCTGACCCCCGGAGGGGGTCTGACCCCAGGCGCCCCTTTGATTACGAATGCAACAGCCTCAGACACCGCGCGAGCGTCGCCTTCATCTCGGACCGGTCGACGATGAAGTCGAGCATGCCGTGCTCGAGCAGGAACTCGGAGCGCTGGAAGCCCTCCGGCAGAGTCTGGCGGATCGTCTGCTCGATGACGCGCGGACCCGCGAATCCGATGAGCGCGTTCGGCTCGGCGACGTTCAGGTCCCCGAGCATCGCGTACGAGGCCGTCACGCCGCCCGTCGTCGGATCGGTCATCACCGAGATGTACGGGATCTTCCCTTCCGAGAGCCGCGCCGAGCGCCGCCGAGATCTTGGCCATCTGCATGAGCGACAGGATCCCCTCCTGCATGCGCGCGCCGCCCGAGGTCGAGACGACGATGAGGGGTTTGCGCTCGGAGAGCGCCCGCTCCGCGGCGCGCGTCATCTTCTCGCCGACGACCGATCCCATCGACCCCGCCATGAAGAAAAACTCCATGGCGCCGATGATCACCGGCATCCCCTCCATGGTCCCCGACCCGATGACGATGGCGTCGGAGGTGCCGACGTTCTCTTCCGCGTCCCGCAGCCGGTCCCGGTACTTACGTGCTGTCGCGGAACTTCAGCGGGTCGGCCGAGCGCAGGTTCGAGTCGTGCTCGACGTACTTCTCGTCGTCGAAGAGCATCCGCAGCCGCTCGGGCGCGGAAAGCCGGAAATGGAACCCGCACTTCGGGCAGATCTTGAAGTTCCGCGCGAGCTCCTTGTTGTAGAGGATCTGGCGGCAGTTGTCGCACTTGACCCACAGGCCCTCCGGGACCTTGCTGGTCCGCCCCTCGCGGGGCTCTTTGGGGGCCCGGTCTTTCTTGAACCACATGGGAGGAAGGCGAATGCTAGCAGACCTGCCCCCGCCCGGCGGGGTCTCAGGGCTGGATGGAACCGCACTGGCAGGATGGAGCTTGTCAGCGTCAGGCCCGGATCTCCCGCCTCGAATCGCACCCCGAAGGCCCGGCTGAGGTTCTCCGGCGTCAGGACCGCGTCGCGGCTTCCCTGGGCCACCGTGCGGCCGCCCTGCAGCAGGAGGACGCGGGTGGCGAGGGCGCCCGCGAGAGCGATCTCGTGGGTGACGAGCAGGACGGTCGTTCGCCGTTCGCCGTGGACCCTCCAGAGCGTCTCGAGGTATTCGAGACGATGCCGGGGATCGAGGCCGGCCGTCGGCTCGTCGAGAAGCCAGACCTCGGCCTCCTGCGCCAGGGCCCGCGCGAGGAACACGCGGCGCCGCTCGCCGCCCGAGAGCGCCGAGGCGTCGCGCTCGGCGAGCGCCTCGACGTCGCAGGCCCGCATCGCTTCGAGCGCGCGCTTGCGGTCCTCGGCCGTCTCGGCGACGAACCCGCGTCCGTGCGGCGACCGTCCCTGGAGCACGAGGTCGAGCGATCGGATCGGAAAGACGAGCTCGACGCTCTGCGGCACGTAGGCGATGCGCCGCGCGGTCTCGCGGCGGGGGATCGACTCGAGCGGCCGGCCGTCGAAGCGGAGCTCCCCGCCGGACGGCCCGAGGACGCGCGCGACGACCTTCAGGAAGGTCGACTTGCCCGAGCCGTTCTCGCCGAGGACCGCCACGATCTCGCCGGCCGCGATCTCCGCGTCGAGTCCCGAGAGCGCCGGGCTGCTCCCGTACCGCGCGGCGAGGGCGCGCGCCGAGATGAGCGACCCGGTCGCGCTCACGGATTCCTCAGCAGCAGCCAGGCGAACACCGGCGCGCCGATCGCCGCCGTCAGGGCGCCGATGGGAAGCTCCGCCGGCGCGATGGCCGCCCGCGAGAGCGCATCTGCCGCCACGACGAGCGCCGCGCCGGCCAGGCCCGAGAGCGGAAGCAGGGTGCGCTGGTCGTTGCCGGCGACGAGGCGCACGCCGTGGGGCACGAGCAGGCCGACGAATCCGATGACGCCCGCGAAGGCGACGGCGGCGCCCGTCAGGAGCGAGGCCGCGAGGAACACGATCCGCTTGGATCGCTCGACGTCGACGCCGAGGGCGGCCGCGTTCTCCTCGCCGACGGCGAAGAGGTTGAGCCGCGGCGCCATGGCCGCGAGCACCGCGAATCCGGCGAGGACGTAGGGCAGCAGGACCGCGTCCCGGCCCGGGGTCGCGTCGGAGAGGCTCCCCATCATCCAGAAGAGCATCGTGCGCGCGGCCTCGCCCGAGGCCACGGAAAAGGCGGCGAGCAGGAGCGCCGAGAAGAACGCGTTCGCGACGAGCCCCGCCAGGAGCAGGCGCTGCAGATCGAGGCGGCCGCCGCGCCGCGCGAGCGCCGCGACCCCCACGGACGCTGCGGCCGCGCCGACGAACGCGGCGGCCGGCGAAACCAGGGGCGAGGCCCCGACGAGGGTCGCGGCGGCGGCGCCGACGGCGGCGCCCCCCGAGGTCCCGAGCAGGAACGGATCGGCGAGCGGATTCTTCAGCAGCGCCTGGAGCGCCGCTCCCGCGAGGGCGAGACAGCCTCCGACGAGCGCCGCCAGCACCACCCGCGGCCAGCGCAGGGACGCCAGCAGGCGCGCGCGCTCTCCGGCGGCTCCTTCGCCCGAAAGAAGATCCGGGATCGAGAGCGGCACGCCCCCGACCGCGAACGCCACGGCGCGCCACCACGACGAGCAGCGCGAGACCGGCCGCCAGCGCCGCGAGGCGGCCACTTGCGGTCCGGGGTCCCTTCATCGGATGTCTTGGGAGAGACGGTCGAGCGCGTCGAACACGCGCGGACCCGGCCGCGTCAGCGCCGCCTCGTCGAGCCGCACGACCTTCGCGCGCGCGATCGGACCGCGCGAGAGCGGCCCGCTCTCGAAGGCCTTCCCGTAGGCGGGGCGCGTCTCCGCCGAATCCGGCAGGACGAGGATGTCGATCTCGGCGCGTCGCGAGGTATTCCTTCGAGAGCATAGGCCATCCGCGCAGGTTGCCGGCGGCGTTCTCGGCACCGGCCTCGCGGAGCACGTCGTCGAGGAACGTCCCGCCTCCCGCGGCCTGCGGAGGATCCGGCCAGACGCAGCAGGAGCGCTCGCGGCCGTCGGTTCGCCGCCGACGCCGTGCGCTCGCGGACCTTCTCGCGCTTCTCCACGAGCGAGTCGGTGAGGGCCTTTGCCTCTTCGGCGCGTCCGAGCCGCGCGCCGACGAGGCCGATCGCTTCGAGGACCGCGTCGAGCGAGCCCGACGGAACGACCGCGACCGGAACGCCGGCCGCTTCGAGGGCGTCGCACCGCCGCCCGCCCCTGGCCTTCGGCGATCGCCAGCACGAGGTCGGGGGCGAGAGCGGCGACGCGTCTCGGGGTCGATCTCGAGACCGCCGATGCGCGGAATCGAGCGCGCCGCGTCGGGATAGTCGGAGTACTCGGACACGCCCACGAGCGTATCCCCGGCGCCGAGCGCAAAGACGATCTCCGCGAGGTTGGGAGCGAGCGTCACGACGCGGGCAGGCCGCGCGGGAGCGCCGGGTCCCGGCGTCGGATGAGGCCCTGGCCCGGAGCGTTCGGCGCGGCATCCGCCCAGGAGCGGCCGAGACCGCGAGGGTGACGAGGGAGGCGCGGAGCAAGTGGAAGCGGCGGCGCCCCGCGGCGCCGCCCCCGCCGAATCGCCGGGGCTCAGCCCTGGGACTCGGCCTCTTCGAGCTCGTTGCGTACGCCGAGGCGCTGGCAGGCAGCGTCGTACATCTGGCGCGCGGCCTTCTGCGCGTTCTGCAGCTCGGCCAGCCGATCCTTGACCTTGGCGAGCTCTTCCTGGATCTCGCCCTCGAGCTCGTCGATCTCCCGCTTGGTGACGGCGAGTGTGTTTTCGTAGAACTTCTTCTGGTCGCCTGAAAGGGCCATTCCCGCTGACCTCCTCATCTTCTCGTTAGGGCTTCACTTCCACTATCACCGGCCGCCACATCTTGACGGCGATCCCGTTCTTGGTGGCCGGCCGGAACTTCGTGCTCTTGCACTCCCGCGACGACCGCACTGTTGATCGCGGACTGGCGCCACGCCCTGCTGCAGCCGCGACTCGCTGACGTTTCCGTTCTCGTCGACGAGGACGAGCACGACGACCTTTCCTTCGACGCGCTGCTGGCGCGCGATCGGAGGATAAACGACACGGGGCGCAGAAACGAGCGCCGGCTCGACGACGCCCGCTCCCGGGCCCGACGAGGTCGCCCCGGCGCAGTTCCTCCTTGGCCGGGGCGAGAGCGGGCATCTCGGTCGGAACGGCCGTCGGTTCGGGACGGGGTGTGGGGACGGCCGTCGGGACCGCCGTCGGTTCGGGCTCGGTCGGCTCCGGCGCGGGCTCTTCGGTCGGCGCGGGAGCGGCGGCCGCCGGTGCGGGCTTGGCCGGCGCCCCGCCGCAGCCGCCGCCGATGACGCCGCCGCGGCCTTCTCGAGCTCCTTGCGCTTCGCGGCCACCTGGCGCGCGACCTCGGCCTCGACGGCCTTGGGGTCCATGGCGGGCGCGGCCGCCGTCGGCACGGCCGGAGCCGCTCCCGGGCCCGATTGGGCCGCGGCCGTCGGCTCTTCGGCGGGCAGCGCCGTGGCCACCGCCGGGGTCGCGGCTCCAGGGGCGACCGGGGTCGATCCGCCGGACTTCATCGGCTCCAGACGGGAAGGCCGGCCAGCAGCCGCCGCCGCGATCGCCGATCGCCACGAAGAGCGGCATGCGGCTCTTGCTTCTCGGCTTCGGCCGCTCGCGCGTCGAGCGAGCCGAACACCCCGCGCTCCGCGGCGCGGGCTCCCGCGGCGCCGGCGGCGCGGGACGCACGGGCTCGGTGCGCGCGGCGGGCGGCGGCGCCTCGGTCGGCGCGGAGCGCGGCGCGGAGGCCGGCTGGCCCGCCGCCGACGGCCTCGAGATGGGCGCGCCCTTGGACTTGCGCCGCTTGCGGGCTCCGGCAGCTCGGCCTTCTCCGCAGCTGCGCCGCCTCGCGGGCCTTCGCCTCCGACGTCGGCGGTCTCCTCGGCCTGGAGACGGTGCAGATAGATCGCGACGTCGGCGCTTCCGGGTGCCGGCGTGTAGGAGTAGAGGACCGACTCGAGCTCGCGCAGCAGGTCCGACGCGTTCGCGTATCGGTCGTCGGGATCCTGGGCGAGCGCCTTGAGGACGACGGCGTCGAGGTTGTGCGGGACCTCGGGATTCACTCCGGGAAGGCGGCGGCGACGTCGGCGTTGCGCACCTTCTCGAGGACGCCCATGTCCGTGTCGCCGCGGAAGAGCCGCTCTCCCGTCAGCAGCTCGTGGAGCACGACGCCCAGCGAGAAGAGGTCGCTGCGCCGGTCGATGGACTTGCCCCACGCCTGCTCCGGCGACATGTACTGGATCTTGCCCTTGAGGGCGCCCGACTGCGTCTTCGGACGCCTTGGACGCCGCCTTGGCGATCCCGAAGTCGCAGAGCTTGATCTCCCCCTCGTAGGAAATGAGGATGTTCTGCGGCGAGACGTCGCGATGGACGATGTTGAGCTCGTGCCCCTCCGCGTCGCGCCTCCGGTGCGCGTAGTCGAGCGCCGAGGCGACCTTCGAGGCGATGTAGACGGCCAGCGGCACCGGCAGGGGAACGGCCGATCTGGCCGCCCGGCCTGCTCGATCGCCCGCAGATCGCGGCCGTCGACGTACTCCATCGCGATGAAGTAGCCGCCGGCCTGGATCTTCCCGAGGTCGTAGATGTGAATGATGTTCGGGTGGTTCAGCTGCGCCGCGAGCTTCGCCTCGTCGGCGAACATCGTCACGAACCCTCGTCGTCGGCGATGTGCGGCAGGATCTTCTTGATCGCGACGATCTTCTGGAAGCCCTTCGACGCCCGTGCGCTTGGCCTTGTAGAGCTCGGCCATGCCGCCGCTCGGCGATCCGCTCGAGGATCTCGTACTGGCCGAACCGGTCGGGGCCCGATGGAGGCACGGCGGCCGCGGGCTCCTCGCGCCGCCGCGCGGCACCGCCGGAGGAGCCGGCGGCGGGACCGAGGCTCCCGCGGGCGGCGGCGTGGCTCCGGCGGGAGTCCGGGCCTGGGCAGCGAGATGCCCGAAAGCGTGTCCGAGAGGATCTTGTCGACGTCGGTGTCGGAGGAGAGCTTCGGCCGGCCCGCGGAGAAGCGCCGCGGGGGCGCGATCGGGCGCGGCGTCTTGTCCGTCGGCCAGGCGGGCCGCGGGCCGCCGCGACGCCCGGCCGCGAGGTTCAGGCCGGAGAGCGTGTCGCGCAGCCGCTTCTCCACGTCGTTCTCGCCGCTCCCGGTCGGCGGGCGGCGGCGGAGCCGCGGCGGGGCGCGGCCGCCGGGGGCGGCTGGCCGGCGCAGCGTCGGGGCCTTCGGCCGGAGGCCGGCGGCTCCGCCAGGTCGTCGAGCTCGTCAGCGGACAGGATGTCCGAAAGATGTCGCTCGACGTCAGCGGCGTGGCGCCCGCCGCCAGCTGCGACGTGTCGATCCGCATCGTCTTGGACGCCGATGTCCGACCGATCCAGGGCTTCGCGGACCGAAGCGACGAGGTCCTCGTCGGCGAAAGGACGCACCAGGATGTCGAACGCGCCGACCTTCTGGGCGTCGGCCTTGCGGTTCGATGCCCCTGTAACCGCTCATCATCAGGATGATCGGCGGAGCGGTCGCGCCCCCCTTCTTGCGGATCTCGCGGATCACCTCCGCGCTCGGCAGGCGCGGGAGCATCCCGGAAAGCAGGACGAGGTCGAAGCTGGAGCCCGCGAAAGCCGTGAAGCCCGGCCTCCCCGTCGTGGGCTTCGGTCAGCGTCGTGGCCGAGCGGGGAAAGCAGAGCACGAATCCGCTCGATGTAGCGCGGCTCGTACTCGATCAAAAGAACTTTCTTGGGCATGAACTGGAACCTATTGTGCGCGGAAACGCAGGGAAATCAAGGAGAACGCGGCCTTGCGCTGCGCGCCACCCATATAATCCGCTGCCCCAATCACGTCCGAGGAGCAGTTCCGATGTCGGGTCACAGCAAATGGAGCACGATCAAGCACAAGAAGGGCGCCGCCGACGCCAAGCGCGGCCGCGTCTTCACCAAGCTCATCCGCGAACTCGACGATGGCCGCCAAACGGGCGGCGGCGCGCCGGAATCGAATCCCGCGCCTGCGCAAAGCGATCGATGACGCGAAGGCCGTCAACATGCCGGCCGACAACATCAAACGCGCGGTCCAGCGCGGGCACGGGCGAGCTGCCGGGCGTCTCCTACGAGGAAATCACGTTCGAGGGTTACGGGCCCGGGGGCACCGCCGATCCTCATCGAGGCGCTGACGGACAACAAGAACCGGACGCTGCCCGAGATCCGCACGATCTTCTCCAAGAACGGCGGGAACCTCGGCGACGACGGCTCCGTGCGATTTCTCTTCCAGAAGAGGGGCTACATCGCCATCGAGAAGGAGAAGGCGAGCGAGGACGCGGTCATGGAGGCGGCCATCGAAGCCGGCGCCGACGACGTCGAGTCCACCGACCAGTACCACGAGATCAAGACGTCGCCGGAGAGCTTCGCCGAGGTGAAGTCGCAGCTCGAGTGCCAAGGGCCTGCCCCTCGCCGTCGCGGAGATCTCGATGATCCCTTCCACGGAGGTCTCCCTCGACGCGCGCAAGGCCGACCAGATGGTGCAAGCTCATGGAGGCGCTCGAGGACCATGACGACGTCCAGAACGTCTGGGCGAACTTCGACTTCGAGGAAACCCCGGCGGAATCCTGAGACGAACGTCCCCTCCCCGCCTCCCGCCCGTGAACATCCTCGGCCTCGATCCCGGAACTCGTCGCGACGGGTTTCGGGGTCGTCGTCTTCGAGAGCGGCCGCCTGCGACTCGAGCGCTGCGGCGTCTGGCGCCCTCCCGCCCGGCTTCACCCTTGCGGAGAAGCTCCACTTCCTCTTCCGGCGCCGCGCCGAGCTCCTCGACCAGGTCCGCCCCCGGCCGCGGTCTCCATCGAGACCGTGTTCGCGGCGAAGAATGTCGCCTCCGCCCTGAAGCTCTCCCACGCGCGGGGCGTTCTGCTGGCGGCGGCTTCGCCGCTCGGCTCGGTGCCCGTCTTCGAGTACGAGCCGCGGCTGGTGAAGAAAGCTCTGGTCGGCTACGGTCAGGCCGAGAAGGAGCAGGTCCGCGCCATGGTCCTTTCCCTGCTCGCCCGCCAGCGCGCGCGGGTCCCCCTCGACGCCGCCGACGCCCTGGCCCTGGCGATCTGCCACCTCCACGCCGCCGGCGCGAGGTAAGCGGGCACCCGTAGACTCACCGTCTGGGTTAGCATCTCGCCCGTATGTCGTTCCAGGGTTCCATCCAGGAGCTCCCCGTCCCCGACATCATTCAGCTCGTTTCGGTCTCCGGGAAGACCGGGATGTTCATGCTGGTGCGCGGGAACGAGCGGGGCTACATCTACCTGCGCAACGGCCGGATCGTCCATTCCGAGCTCGGCGTCGCTGAAGGGCGAGGAAGCCGTCTACGCGCTGGCGATCTGGGCGACCGGCGACTTCCAGTTCACGCCCGGCAAGGAAACCGAGACGCTCACGATCGAGAAGACGAACACGTCTCTCCTGATGGAGGCGGCACGCCGGCTCGACGAATGGAAGGTCCTCGCGCGCAAGATCCCGGGCGTCGAGTATGTGCCCGTGCTGCGCCGCGCGAGATGGGAGAGCCGATCAGCGCTCTCGCCGCCGGAGTGGAATCTCGTCGCCCTGATCGACGGCCGACGCACCGTCGAGGAGCTCGCCCGCGCCGCCGACTCGAACTCCTTCGACACGGCGAAGGTGCTGTACGGCCTCGTCACGGCCGACCTCGTCGAAATGCGCACGCGCGAGGCCGTCGCCCGCGCGGCGGCGGCGGCCTCGCCCGGCACGGCGGGTGCCGGCGGCAGCGGCGCCTCATCTTCCCCATTCATGCCCGCGCCGCCCCGCACGGCCTATGCCCCGGGAGGAGGCGGATCCGCGACCGCCGTCGCGTCGGTCGCCTCGGCCGCCTCCGTCGCCTCCGCCGCGGTCCTCGGCGACGAGAAAAAGATCCTGATGATCCTCTGCACCCGCGTGAAGCAGGAGGCCGAAACCGCGATCGGCGAATCCAACCTCCCGGGCATCGACCGCCCCTACAAGCAGGCCCTCGCCGAGATCGATCGCGGCCGCGGCGTCGAGGCCGTCCGCGACCTGATCCGCCACACCGAGAAAGCCATCTCCTCCATCCGCGGCCCCGCGATCATGAAGGCCTTCCAGGAAAAGATGTCGCTCGTGATGCAGCCAAAGGTCTGACCCCTCGCCCGGATCTCGCACCTCGCGCGCCACACCAGAACTGAAGGCGAGTTAAGCTGCGGACGGCCGCGAAAATCGCGGCGGTCTGCATCGAGCCACAGTCCGGCCGTCCGCCAGCTTCAACTCGCCCAAAGCCGCGCGCTGTTCGCAACCTGACCGGATGGCCGGTGACCTGTCCAAGCAGAAGATGTTTGGCAAACTGCGTCTTTTGCCTTATCCTATTCGGCAGTTACGTTCCCCGTCCGGGCTCGAAAGGAGACACTTTCATGATGGCGAAGCGGACCGTGCTCCTCGGGATGCTGATCTGCCTGACCGGCGCAGTCGGCCTTCGGGCAGCCCGCGGTCGTCGCGCCCCAGCGTCGGTGGCGACATCGGACTTTTCACCATGCCCACGGCGGACAACCCGCGCGCCGGCCAGTTCACGCTCGGCATGTACGCGTGGTACCAGCCGCAGATCGCCGGGCCGTTCTTCCTGAACCAGCCCGATGAGACGCGCTACTTCGCCCAGTACGGCGGGACCGTCTCGATGGGACTCGGCCTGACCAACTGGTGGTCGGTCTTCGTCGCCGGCGGCGGCCAGGTCACCCGCAGCGGCGGCGGCTGGGACGCGGGCTTCGTCAACTCGCTCGGCATCGTCGGCCCGTTCAACGCGGCCGGAGGGCCAGAAGATCCGTCTCGGGACGAAGTTCAACTTCCACTCGGAGGTGGACGCCGACTTCCGCATCGCCGGCTGGCTCGCCGGGTACATCCCGATCTCCGACGTCGACCCGGTCGGCGGGGCCGGCGACACCATCGAGGCCGTCAACTCGCCGCGCGCCGACTGGGAGTGGGGCGCCGCGGTTTCGAAGTCCTGGTTCACGGGCATGGTTTCCTACAAGATGTCCGGCGGACAGGACGACCCCCTGCAGCCCAACGACACGATCCGCGTGGCCAACCTCGTCCGTTTCGGCGTCGGCGCGTCGATCCCCGTCGGTCATGCCGATGGTCCAGGTCATCGTCGAGGCGCTCTACAACGTCTACGACGGCGGCGACTTTCCGGCCAACGACTATGCGCATGCTCAACGGCGGCGCCCGTCTCTGGTTCGGCCGCTCCGGCTGGGCCCTCTCGGGAGCGTTCGGCACCAACCTGACGATGCTCTTCAGCAACGGCGTCAACCCGAACCCGTTCGGCGGCGTCCTCGGGGTCACGTACGCCGCCTGGCCGCCGGCTCCGCCGCCGCCGGTCGTCGTGCCCGCGCCCGAGGCCGTCGTCGAGGCTCCGCCCGCGCCGCCGGTCGCCCAGGCGCCGATGACCGCGCCGCCGCCGCGTCCCTCGCCCCGGTCGACTTCGGACGAGATCTTCTTCGACGGCAAGAGCGCGCGCCTGACGAACATCGCCAAGGCCGTGCTCGACGGAGTCGCGCTGCGGATGAAGAACGACCTGAACGCCACGGCGGTCGTGACGGGCTTTACGGACAACACCGGTTCCGAGGCCTCGAACGTGGATCTCGGCGCCAAGCGCTCCCAGGCCGCCAAGGACTACCTCGTCACGCGGCACGGGATCGACCCGGCCCGGATCACGCACCATGTCCAAGGGCGGCGCCGAGCCGGCCTACGACAACGCGACGGCCGAGGGCAAGGCGAAGAACCGCCGGGCCCAGATTGTGGTAACACTCGTCTCGGGAACGTGATCGCAAAGACCTCCAGACGCGCCTCACCGAAACCCCCTCCCCCCGAGGGGGTTTTTTGACGCCGCAATCGGAGGTCGAAGGCCGGGCGGGCGGAGCAGGACTGCGCGTCTCGGGCCTCGGGATCGTCTCGACCGCGGCCGCGGTCGGCCTCCTCTACTACGGCGAGCATCTGCTGGTGCCTCTGGCGTTCGCGCTGTTCCTCTCGTTCGCGCTGCGCCCGTTCGTGTCGCTCCTCGAGCGGGCCGGCGTCCCGCGCGTCGTGGCGATCCTGCTCATCCTCTTCGTCATCCTCGGCGGGGTGTCGCTGCTGGTCATCAACGTCACGGCCCAGATCAACCAGTTCTTCGCCGAGCTGCCCCGCTACCAGACGCGAATCCGGGACCTGCTCGCGGGCGTCATGAACTTCGTCAACAGCGTGCGCGAGCGCATGGGCTCGATCCTGCCGGAGGAGGCGCCCGGTGTGCGCGAGGTCAAGATCAGCGCGTCGCAGCTGGAGACGACGCGCACCTTCGTCAGCCGCCTCGGCGCGACCGTGGGCATCCTGCTCTACGCGGCGACGATCCCCTTCCTGACCTTCTTCATGCTCAAGGACCGCGAGAAGTTCGGCCGCGTGCTCGCCGGCATGATCACGCGCAACGAGCGCCTCGGCGAATCCGACGTGACCGGGGCGATCTCGCGCACGATGACGGCCTATGCCCTCGGCCTCTCCTTCGTGATGCTGATCATGGCGGGCGCGACGACGATCGCGTTGATGCTCTTGCGCATCGACTACTACTACGTCCTCGGACCCTTGGCCGGCATCGCGATCCTCCTGCCCTACGTCGGCGTCATGTTTTCCACGATTCCGGCGATCGCCGTGGCTTACTTCCAGTACGACGGCGAGCGGGCCATCCTCGTCCTGCTCGTCTACAGCCTCATGCAGTTCCTGGAGGGCAACGTCCTGACGCCGTACATCGTCGGCGGCAAGGTGCGGCTCTTTCCGCTGACGGTGATGATCGCGTTCCTCTTCTGGGGCTCGCTCTGGGGGATCTCGGGCGCGGTGCTCGCCGTGCCGCTGACGTCGGCGATCAAGGTCGTCTGCGAGCACGTGAAGGGCTGGGAGGGGCTCGCCCGATTGCTCGGGGAGCCCGACCTGCCACACTTCAACAAGCGAAAGACCCGCGACAAGGCGGTCGAAGCCGCCGGCTGAACCTCGGCTCGCGCCCTAGGGGTGCGGCGTCGCCTTCGGCTGCACCTTGTCTTTGTCCGTGACCTTCTTCGCCTCGTCGGCGACGGCCTCTCCCGCCTTCTCGCCCTCCGTGGCGACCGCCTTGCCCGCCGTGGAGGCATCCTTGCCGACGTCCTTGCCGACTTTGCTGGCCTCGCTCCCGACGGCCTTGCCCGCGTCCTTCGCGCCGTCGACGGTGGCCTTGTCGGCCGTCGTGGCGTCCTTGCCGACGTCCTTACCGACCTTGCTCGCCTCGCTCCCGACGGCCTTGCCCGCCGTGGACGCGTCCTTGCCGACGTCCTTGCCGACCTTGTTCGCCTCGCTGCCCACAGCCTTCCCGGCCTTCGAGGCATCCGCGCCGGCGTCCTTGCCGACCTTGCTCGCCTCGCTGCCGACGGCCTTCCCGGCCTTCGAGGCATCCGAGCCGGCGTCCTTGCCGACTTTGTCCGCTTCCGTTCCGACGGCCTTCCCGGCCTTGTCGGCGTCCTTGGCCACGTCCTTGGCGTCGCGGCTGACCTCTTCTTCGAGCTTCTGCAGCTCGGACGGCTTCTTGGTCGGTTCGGGCGTCTGTGCCTGAGCGACGGCCGCCAACATCAAAGCTGCAACTCCCACCGAGATGATCCATCGCCTCATGAAATGTCCTCCTTCTTGCCGGGAGGAGCCTATTACGGCGCGGCGGCGGGTGAAACTGGCCTTTGGGTCTATGCCGCGTCGCGCCCGGGCTCGCGCTGAAACTTCCTCGCGAGCGCCCGGTAGGCCAGGCGAGCGGGCACCGAGCCGACGAGCAGCACGAGGATGAGGATGAGGCCCCGCCAGAAGGCGTGGTCGATGACGCGCTTCAGGTCCTCGCCGGTCTGCTGCCCGATCTTCGAGATGGCGGGTGCGGTTTCGTTCGCCGAGCGCAGCAGCGTGTTGAGGTCGCGCGCCATGCCGCCGACATCGGACGCCGCCCTGCCGAACTCGAGCGGGTCGAACGGCTTGCCGGGCTTGGCGGGAGGCGCGTTCGGGTCGGGCGGCGGCGAGACGTAACGGACGAAGGCGTCGAGCGACCGGATCGTCTCGGTCAGGGACGTGCCCATCGCGCCGCCCGCATTCATCGTTTCCCGAAGCTGGCCCAGCAGCGTCTGGATCGTCGCCTCCTTGGCATCGAGCTCGGCCAGAATCGCTTCCCGCTCGGAGGTGACTCCGGCGAAGATCTGATCGATGGCGGCCTTGCGCTGCGCGTCGACGAGCTCCGGGAAACCTTCGTGCCGTCCGTGAGATCGACTCCATCGAGTGGAGACGCGCGTCGTCTCGCCGATACGCTCCTGCGGCGCCGGCTGCTGCTGGAATCTGGAGCGCGAGGAGCTCGGCCTGCCAGCGCATGAGCGTGGGCGCGCGCTCGGCGTACGCCACGACGCGTTCCGCGAGCTCGCGGCTCTGTTCGATCGCCACCGTCGTCGGAGTCAGGCCCGCGAACGGGTCGAGGTAGAGCATGCTGAAGATGCTCGTGGGCTTCTGCCGTCCGCCGGTGGCCTGGGCCTTCTCGAGACTCACCGCAAACTCCCGGAACCGCGCGCCCGAGACGTCTCGCTCCGTCGGATTCGCCTTGCGCCACTCGATGACCAGCCTGCGGAGCTCCTCGGCCTGCTCCGGCGACAGCAGGACGCCCGCGAGCGTCCAGGCGCTCTTTTCGAGCGCGACGTGGGTCGCAATGAGCGGGCCGACCGCCGAGCCGAACTCCGCCCTGGCTCTGTCGTCCTCGATCACCATCCTCGAGACGGTTGCGAGAATCGTGAGGTCGAGCGTGTTCCAGACCGGGTTTTCTCCCGTCGCATCCGCGTAGGCGGCTGTGGCCTGGTCGATCTTCCATTTCAGTGAGGCCAGTTCCGCCTGGCGGGAATTCAGCGACTTCGCAGCTCCGTCGGCAGCGTGCGCCACCGAATTGACGTAGTCGTCCGCGAAACGCAGGACCTCGATCTGAAGGGAAGAGATGGTCAGTCCGCTCTGCGCGAGTCGCTTCTCGGTCGGCGATTGCTTCCGGAGAAACGGCAGGTTGGCGCAGCCCGCGGTCGCGAGCAAGGCGGCGAGAGCGAGGACGCCGAGAGCCTTACGCGCGATCATCGGACGGCATGATAGCTGGCGGCGTCGGATGGATCACAGCTGGAACTGCAGCCGCAGCTGATAGAAGTGCGTTCTTCCGTCGAGCCCGGCCCGCTTCAGGCGGCCGTAGCCGTAGTTGAACTCGAACCGCCACTGGCTCGTCGGGTACCAGGAGAGCGCGCCGCTCCAGCGGTCGAATTCGCCGCCGTCGAGCGTTCCGCTCGTCAGGTCGATGTTCGAATACCGCGCCGCGACCGCCCACGCGCCGAGGCCTCCATGCTTGAAGGAGAACGGGGCCGCTGGGGAGATCATGCCGAAGTTGCCGTTGACATGGTCGTAGGGCCGCGTCTCTCCCGTCAGCGTCCAGGCGCCCGAAACGTAGAAGCCGGTGAAGCTCGGATCGCCCGTCTGCGGCGACGCGACGTCGGTCACGGCAAACTCTCCCGTCACGGTCATCGGGCCCTCGACCGCCGCGAGCTCCCCGCCGATCGACGTGCCCTGGCGGGCCGCGAAATCTCCGGTGTCGACGAAATCCGGCGCCTCGTAGACCTCCGGGACGCTCCTGAGCTGGAAAAGGCCGCCGGGTGCCTGGCGATAGACGGCGGACACGCCGAGGTGGAGGAGCCGGCGGCCGCCGCTGCTCTCGATCGGCAGGCCGGTCACGCGGGCCGCTCCGATCTGGCCGCTGTCCTCGAACGACAGGTCATCCTCGAGCCAGTCGTTGAACCAGCCCGCGGACCACGTCATGCGGCCCCCCGCGACCGTGTCGGAGAACCGGACACCGGCAACGTGCGAATCGACGAACGCGAACGCCGTCGTCATCGTCGAGCGTTCCATGAAGGGGATGTCGCGCCCGTTCTCGGTCATCTCGAGGCCGATGCCCTCCTTCTGCTTGCCGACGGTCACCGTCCCGAGGAAGGCAGGAAGCGGTATCGCGACGTAGAGGTAGGTCGTGGTCCAGCTCCGGCTGCTCGTCGGATCGAGGCCCCGGTAATTGCCGCCGACGGCGAAGCTCCAGGGTCGCGCGAACTTGAGCTGGCCCGTCAACAGCAGGTCGTCGACCCGGAAGAGCGCCTTCGAGGGCAGATCCCCGACCTGCTCCTTGCTCTGCGCGTCCTGCGAGAAGAACGCGCCGTCCTCCAGGAGCGCGAAGCCCAGCCGGACCGTCATCCAGGACGTGTCGAGCTCGTTCCAGGGGCGCTTGGGCGGCTCGGGCGATTCCTGTGCGGCCAGGGCCGCCGCCAGGAAAAACCCGAGGAGGCGCGCGATGCTCCGCAACCTCTCTCTACACCACCAGCACCTTGAAGATCATGTCGAAGATCTTCCGGGCCGGAAACATGGTCAGCACCAGGGGCGTCATCGGAATCAGGGCCGCCAGTCCGAGCGCCAGCGCATCCCGCGGATCGAAGGGAACCAGGCGCATCCCGTAGAGGACTTCGGACGCGCCCGCGAGGTCGGCGAGCGAGGAGATCTCCGGCGCGCCGAGGGGAACCTCGTCCTTTCCGTGGCCGCCACGCACCCACTTCTCCTCGAACAGCCGGTTGTGGAGGACGGCGAACGCGCTGTAGTCGCGCAGGCTCTCGAGCTTGGCGCGAGTCATCCGCTTCGAGAACATCGTCAGCGGAAGGAGAAAGACGATCAACACCAGCACGACGTAACCCGCCATCGCGTACCAGAAGCTGGCCAGGGGCACTCCGCCATAGACGATCTCGTCGCCGAGGACGCCGGCAGCCGCGAAGGCGAACGCCGAAACGACGATCCAGAAGAAGCGCTGGGCGTCGCCAATGAATCCGAGACCCGCCGCACGGTCGGGATGGGTCGCGATCACCTGCAGCTCGAGGCGCGACATGCTCCAGAGGAAGCCGTACCAGATGAAGAGCCGCCACAGCCAGCGCCAAAGCAGGAATTGGAACAGGGTCGCTCCGACCACCAGGTGCCACCACCCCGCGGGCGTGCGCGTGTGGCGGCCCGAATCCGACACGAGCGATCGCCACGTCGAAAAGTCGAAGGGGAACTCGTGAAGAACGAGCAGGACGCTCAGGCCTGCCAGGACGAGAATCACGATTTCCGCCAGGGTCGAGTCGCGCGCCGCCTTTGCCCGCTCGATCGCCGACTCGTACTTCGGGCGATCGCTTTCCGCGATGAGACCCGAACGGCCGAAGTGCGCCGCCGCCGCCGCCATTTCGCGGCCGATCGCTCCCTCGGCCACGATCAGCATGGGGATCGCGACGAGAAACCGCGCGTAGCACGCAAAGTCGTAGAGGAACGGGATCCGCACCCCGTTTCCGATCGCCAGCCCCTGCGCGGCGGACAGGACGAGGAGGACACCCCACGTCAAGACCGCCGCGAGAACGGCTCGCCGGGCGAGATGCAGGGATTGCGGGCCGATCAGGCCCAGCCTCTCCTCCAGCCGGTGCGCGGGACCCCCAGCGACGAGGGAGAAGCCGGCGGTCGACGCCATCGATCTCCTCCCTCGCCGCCGGGGCCTAGTTAGTCGGCCGCTGCAGCTGCTGCATGACCTGGTCGATCGTGAAGCTGCCGACCTTCTGCCGCTGCGGGAACTCCTTGAACGAGGTCAGGAACTGGCCGACATAGGCCTGCATCGGCACGAGCAGGAACACGCGATCGACCATCCACTTGAAGTAGAGCTCCGAGTCATGCTGCGCGCGCTCGTACGGGTCCGCCCGGAGGTCCATGAGCAGCGGAATGCGGAGCTTCGTCCAGCTTCCCTGCCAAACGCCGAATCCGTGATTCTCCTGGATTTCGAAATGGGCCTTCCAGCGGTCGTACCGCAGTCCGACGAGGTTCCCGTCGTCGTTGAAGTAGAAGAACTCCTTGCGCGCGGATTCCTTGGCCTGGCCCGTCAGGAACGGAAGCTGGTTGTAGCCGTCGAGGTGGACCTTGAAGGTGGAAGCGCCGGCCTTGTACCCCGTCTTCAGCTTTTCCTTGATGTCCGTCACGCCCGCCGCCGCGAGGAAGGTCGGCAGCCAGTCTTCGGCCGAGAGGATGTCGTTGGAGACCTGGCCGGCCTTGACCTTTCCGGGCCAGCGGACCATGCAGGGCGCGCGGAACCCGCCCTCCCACCCGGTCGCCTTCTCACCGCGGAAGGGGGTCATGCCGCCGTCCGGCCAGAACATGATCTCGGCGCCGTTGTCGGTCGTGTAGATGACGATCGTGTTTTCGGCGATCTTCAGATCGTCGAGCTTCTTCAGGAGCTGGCCGACCTGGGCATCGTGCTCGACCATGCCGTCGGCGTAGAGCCCGAAGCCGGACTTTCCGCCGGACTCGGGTTTCAGGTGCGTCCAGATGTGCATGCGGGTCGAGTTCCACCACACGAAGAAGGGCTTGCCCGCGGAGTTGGCCTTGTCGATGAACCCGAGAGTGGCGGCCGTGACCTCGGCGTCGATCGTCTCCATGCGCTTCATCGTCAGGGGGCCGGTGTCCTCGACCTGGCCGCCGGCATAGGAGTGGATGACGCCCTTGGGCCCGTACTTCTTTCGGAACTCCGGATTCTTCGGATAGTCCTCGTGCTCGGGCTCCTCCTCGGCGTTCAGGTGGTAGAGGTTCCCCATGAACTCGTCGAATCCGTGGGCGGTGGGCAGGTGCTCGGGGCGATCGCCGAGGTGGTTCTTACCGAACTGCCCGGTGGAATAACCCTGCACCTTCAGGAGCTCGGCGATCGTCGGGTCTTCCTTCTGAAGACCTTCCTCCGCGCCCGGCAACCCGACCTTGAGCAGTCCCGTCCGGAACGGCGTCTGCCCCGTGATGAACGCGGCGCGCCCGGCCGTGCAGCTCTGCTGCGCGTAGTAGTCGGTGAATCGGATGCCCTCGGCGGCGATCCGATCGATATTGGGCGTCCGGTAGCCCATCATTCCCTGGTTGTACGCGCTCGGGTTCGACCATCCGATGTCGTCGCCCATGATCACGAGGATGTTGGGCTTCTTCTGGGCCGGGGCCTGGGCCTGCGCGGCAGCCGTGCACGAGAGGACGGCGGCGGCGATCACCAGGAATCTCGAGGAGGCTCGGGTCATGGGGCGGCTCCTATGAAAAATGTGTCGGTGCTCGGTGACAAGCTTATCTTCTTCGGCTCGGGCGACTCTTGCCTCCGCTCTGCCGGGTGCGACAGACTCTCCCCGCTTCCATGAACGCGCTGCCGATCGTCCTCCCGATGGCGTTCGTCATGATCGCAGGGCCTCAGATCGTGACGGCCATCCTGCTCGCGACGGGGGAACGTCCCCGGCGCGATTCGGCGTTCTTCCTGCTGGGAGCGGGCGTCGCGACGTTCCTCGGCGTGACGGCCTCGTACTTTCTGACCGGCCTCATGAAGCACCGCGAAACCGGGTCCTTCGATCCGCGAGTCGCGCGCGCCATCGAAATCGCGATCCTCGTCCTGCTGGCGGCTCTGGCCTGGAAGGTCTGGCGGGAGCGCGGTCGCAGTCAGCCGCCCAAATGGATGGCCAAACTCGAGGACGCGACCGCCGTGTTCGCGTTGAAGATCGGCTTCGCCCTCTTTCTGTTCCTGCCGGGGGATCTGATCAGCATGTTCACAGTCGGCGCGTATCTCGCTCATCACGGCGCCCCCTGGTGGCACGGCCTCGTCTTCGTGGCTTTCACAGTCGCGCTGGCCGGCATTCCGCTGCTGCTCCTGCTCGCGCTCGGAAGGCGGTCGCGGGCGCTCCTCCCGGAGGCCCGCGACTGGATGACGAAGAATTCCTGGATCGTCAGCGAGATCGTGATCGGTTTCTTCCTCCTGATGACGGCGAAGGATCTGCTCGGGGGCTGAGCCTCTACTCGAACGCGAAGATCTTCTTCCAGTCGTTCTTCATGCTGATGACGGTCCAGCCCTTCTTCTTCGCCTCGTCGTAGAGGGCCTGGGAAAACGTTCCGACCTTGGTGTCCGGCAGCCCCGTCGCGGGACCGTAGGCGTACTCGCGCTTCGCGTCGTCGTGGAGGACGAGCATCATGAGGCGCGCTCCGTCGCCGGCGCCGGTGTACTCGAGCATCTGCTGGTCGCCGGCCGTGTTGCCGAACGCGGCGTGCGGCCGGCGGCCGATCATCAGGTGGATGCCCTCCGCCTTGCCGGCGTCGTTGTCGTTCAGGACGATCTTCGGCTTCCTTGGTCAGGAACGGACGGCCGTCCTTGTCGTAGGCGTACTTGGTGGCGCCCGCGGTTCCGACGACCTGCTCGGGCGGGATGCCGTAGACCCGCTCGGAGTAGGTGCGGACGAAGTCCTGGCCGCCGCCCGTGACGATGTAGGTCTTGTAGCCGTTGGCGCGGAGATACTTCAGGACCTCCTGCATCGGCTGATAGGTCAGCTCCGTGTAGGGCCGCTTCCAGCGCGCGTCCTTGGCCCCGGCCGCCCACTTCGTGGCTTCCGCGGTGAAGTCGTCGACCGACATCCCGGTCAGCGTCGCGACCGCGAGCTTCTCGATGTCCTCCATCGGGAGCTTCGCGATGGCCTCGCGATTGCCCGACATCACCGTCTTGAAGGGCTCGACGTTGGCGAGCTCCGGCTTCGCCTTCACGACCGCAGGAACGCGGTCCAGGATGTACATGAACTGCGAGTAGACCGGGTGCTCGACCCAGAGCGTTCCGTCCTGGTCGAACGTGGCGATGCGCTCGGCGGGCGGAACGAACTGGGGACTGCCTTGCGTCGTCGTGGTCTTCACGAAGTCGACGATGGCCTTCTTGGCGGGGCCGTCGTTCCAGGACGGCAGCGGATCGGTCTGCGCCGCGGCGGAGCTTGCGGCGACGAGCGCGACACAGCAGGAGAAGTCCTGCGGTCCTCGAGAGCCGTCGTTGAATCATCGCTACCTCCCTAACGTCTCAAGTAGAGCGGGCGGCCCTTTCGGACCGCCCGCGTGAATTGCGATTCGCCGATCCGACTACTGGCCCCGGGTTTTCACCGGCTTCTTGAGCTCGTTCATGACCTGAGTCAGGTTGTAGCTCGCCGGATCCTGCATCGGCGGGTACGTCTGGTAGGTCTCGAGCTCCCTCAGCCAGAGCGACTGACCAATGGGCAGCATGTTCCAGTCGTAGAGGTAGGCGGTAAAGGGTCCGGCCAGAGAGCCGCCCATGCCGAGCAGGGTCTTGTACTGCTGACCGAGGGACGTCTCGAACGGATCGCGCTTGATGTTGACGACCTGGGCCCAGGAATACGGCATCACGCCCGCGATGAATCCGGCCGGGTCGTCGGAGACCATGGCGAAGTAGATCTTCCAGTTCTTGTAACGGACCGCCGAAGGATGGGAGCCGGAGTAGTAGAAGAAGGTGTCGCGAGCCGACTTTTCGGTCTTACCCAGCAGGTAGTCGGATCTGATCGACGCCATCGAGCGTCGTCTTGACGATTCCGGGGTACGTGCCGGCCATTCGATCTGCTTCTTCAGGTCGTCGCCCTTCGGGCCGCCGGCGATGCTCGACGAACGTCGGCAGCCAGTCGAGCGAGGCGAACATTTCGCTCTTGATGGTGCCCGGCTTGATCTTGCCCGGCCAGCGCATGACGCATCGGAGCCCGCATGCCGCCTTCCCAGGTCGCGCAGCTTCCCGCCCTTGAAGGGCGTCGTGCCGCCGTCCGGGAAGCTGATCGTCTCGGCACCGTTGTCGGTGGTGAAGCACGACGATCGTGTTGTCGAGCTGGCCCATGTCCTCGAGCTTCTTGATCACGAGGCCGATGTTGTCGTCCATCTGCTTCATGCCGGCCTCGTTGATGCCCCAGTCCTTGCCGCCGGGCTCGCCGACCATGTCCCAGGTACTTGTCGATTGAGCACGGTCGTGACGTGCATGCGCGCCGGGTTGTACCAGACGAAGAACGGCTTGTTGGTCTTCTTGGGGTCGTTGCGGTCGAGGAAGTCGATGACCTTGGCCGAGATCTCCTCGTCCACACCTCTTCGAGCGCTCGAGCGTCAGCGGGCCCTGGTCCTGGCAGGTCTGGTTCTTCGCCGTGCCGTCGGACGACTTGCACCAGATCACGGGACGCGGCGGAGTCAGGCAGACGCCCGTCGCTCGGGTCGATGGCGCCGGGAACCTCGGCGAGGCCGGGGATCGACGTGTTCTTACACGGCGGAGCGACGGTCTGCTGTGTCGGAGTCTTGTTGATGTCCGGGAAGCTCACGCCCTGCATCGCGTCGAGGTGATACAGGTAACCCCAGAACTCGTGGAAGCCGTGCGCCGTCGGAAGCGCATCGGTGTGATCGCCGAGATGGTTCTTGCCGAACTCGCCGGTGTTGTAGCCGAGGTCCCGCAGGAACCACGCGAGCGCCGGGGTCCCGGGCCGCAGATAAGACGGGCTGCCCGGAAGCTGCGGCGGGATCATGCCCGTGCGCAGCGGATGCATCCCGGTGAAGAAGGCGTTGCGCCCGGCCGTGCAGCTCTCCTCCGCGTAGTAGGGCTGGAAGAGCGCGCCTTCGTGGCCGATGCGGTCGATGTTGGGCGTCTCGCCCACCATCAGGCCGCGGTGGTAGATGCCCGGCTGCATGATGCCGATGTCATCGCCCATGATGAACACGATGTTGGGCTTGCTGGCCGCAGTCTGACCGAGGGCCGTCAGGCTCATCGCCATGCCCACCAGTAGAGTCAGGAAAATCCGGGACCGTGCCTGGGACATCTCGCCTCCTTTTACGCTCGAACCCTTTTTCTCACGCGTTTCTGAGCGAAACGCTAGTGCAGCCGGGATCCGGGGGCTATTGGACCTTGGGCCAATCGGCTGCCGGGGACGGTATCAGAGTGGAACGGCCCGATCTATCGGAGCAAGCCGGCGCGTTCGGCCATGCGGACGAGGTCGGCCAGCGATCCCGCCTTCATCTTCTCCATGACCCGGGCCCGGTGCACCTTGATCGTCTTTTCGGCGGTCCCGAGCTTGCCGGCGATCTGCTTGTTCGGCAGTCCTCCCGCGACCAGCGGGAAGACCTCACGCTCCCGCGGAGTCAAAATAGCGATGCGGGCTTGCAGGTCCTGAAGGTCCGAGCGCTCGGTCCACATCGCGACGGAGCGGCGGATCCCGTTTTCGACCGCCCCGAGGAGCTGCCGGTCGTCGAACGGCTTGGTCAGGAAGTCGACCGCGCCGGCCTTCATCGCGCGGACGGAGGCCGGCACGGAGCCGTGCCCGCTGATGAAGATGATGGGAAGAACTTGCGAAGCCGCGGCGAGCGCCTCCTGCACCTCGAGGCCGCTGACGCCCGGCATCCTCAGGTCGAGCACGAGACACCCGGGGCCGTCGTGGGCCGGCCGGTCGAGAAACTCCCGCGGCGAGGAGAAAGACTCGACCGTGTGGCCCTCGGAACGGAGAAGCCGCGTCACGGCGCGCAGCACCGAACGGTCATCATCGACGACGAACACCTTGGACCCGGAATCGCTCACGACGCTCCTGCGGGGATCCGGCACCGGAACGTCGCGCCCTGGCCCAGCACGCTCTCGACGAGCAGCCGCCCGTCGTGGGCTTCGACGATCGAGCGGCAGATCGGAAGTCCCATGCCGAGCCCCCCCGCCTTCGTCGTGTAGAAAGGCTCGAAGACCCGGTCGAGATCCCGGTCCGCGATCCCGGTGCCCGAGTCGCTGATCGAGAGCTCGACGTTGCCCGCCACCGCCTCCGTGCGGACCCGGACCACCCGCTCGTGAGGCGGGCGCTCCCCGACGGCGTCGAGGCCGTTGACGACCAGGTTCAAGACGACCTGCTTGAGCTGCACGCTGTCGCCCCGGACCGGAGGCAGCACGGCAGCCAGCTCCGGCTCGACCGAGGCCTTGCGCAGATGGGCGTCGGTCGTGACGAGAAGAACGACCCCGCGGACGACTTCGTTCAGGTCGACGTCCGTCCGGGGCGTCGCCTCTTTGCGCAGCAACGATCGGATCCTGAGGATCACGTCGCCGGCCCGCTGGTCGTCTTCGATGATGTCGTGGAGGCTGGCGCGGACCTCCGCGAGATCGGGCGTCTCGCGGGACAGGAGCCGCCGCGCCGCCTGGGCGTTGGCGAGGATCGCGGCGAGCGGCTGGTTGAGCTCGTGCGCGAGCGAGGAGGCGAGCTCCCCCACGGCGCCCACGCGGTTCAGATGCGCGATCTCTCCGTCCCGGCGCCTCGCCTCGGCCGCCGCCTCGTGCCGGCTGGTGGTGTCGACCTGCACGACGACGGCTCCCTTGCCGGGAGCAGTCAGGACCTCGACGTGCATTTCGAACCAGCGGTCTCTCCCGGCGTCGTGCATGGAGTACTCGAGCATCCCCTGATCGCGGCGGCCCTGCAGGATGCCCTCGAGCAGGTCGAGCGCCCGCGCGATGGCGGGCGCTGCCGCCGGGACGGCGCGTCGCCAGACATCGAGATAGCTGTCGCCGATCGGAACGCCTCCGGCGGCGGACGCCGCGCCCAAGCTCGCCCAGTTCTCGTTGACCTGGACGATGCGCCCGCTGCCGTCCAAAACGGCCACCTGACCGGGCAGCGAGGCGAGTGTTGCCGCGGACAGCGCCTGCGCGAGGCCGCGGCGCCGGCGCTCGAGGAGCAGCGCCGCGATGAGAGCGCCCTGGACGAGAAGCGCCGCCACGACAGCGGCCGTGATGCCGGGATAACGCTGCCAGAACGACAGATCCCGAAACAGGACCTCGCTGCCCGCGGGGAGGCGGCTCTCCGGAATGTCGAAACGGCGAAGCTCCCGGTCGTCGAAGGCGGTCCGGCTGACGCTCCCGGAGGGCGGAAGCGTCGAGGACCCGGACAGTCCGCCGAGGATCCGCAGCGCCGTGCGGCCGCCCTGTTTGCCGAGCTCCTGGTAGCTCAAGAGGCGGCCGCCGATCATGCCGAACCCCAGCATCGTCGCGTGGACGCTGAAGATCGGGCGATTCGAGGACGGGGCGAATTGTCGCAGCGCCTCGCGCGGAACGTAGCTGCGTCCGGCTCCGTCGAGTCGGATGCCCCAGTAGAAGACGATCGTGTCCTCGGGCAGGGAGGCGATCCGTTCCTCGAGCTCGGCCATCGGAAGACCCACCAGCTCGATCAGCTCGAGCCCGTCCGCACGGGCCGCGAAGTCCTGACGGAAATTCTCCGCGTCGTCGGGCTCGTAATCGGGCGCTCCGCTGACGAACGCCACACGGCGCGTCCCGGGAAGAAGGGTCCGGGCCAGATCGAGCGTCTCGGCAATCTCGAAACGCCCGAGGACGCGGGTCACGCCCTCGGGAAAGGAGAAGTTTCGGACCACGCGTTCGTTCTCGATGAGGACGATGGGGACCCCGGGCCAGAACTCGCCGGCCAGAGGCGCGACGACATCGAGCGCGCTCTTCGTGATCGCCAGAATGGCATCGATCCGCAGGCCTCGATACTTGTCCCGCAGCCAGGCGGCGCGGGCCGGCGCGTGTCCGGGGTCGGGAAAGCGGGCCAGGTCGAGGTGCTCGACGTAGATGTCGGGCCGCAAGGGCGGCGACGCGACTTCCAGCGCCTCGTAGATGCCGGCGCTGATCTCGCCGACCCAGGGCAGGTACGGGTCTTCGGCATGGACCAGCAGGACCGCCTTCGCGTCTCCGGGTGCGGAGGCGGCGGCCGGGACCGGAGTGCGGCCCGTCAGCGAGAAGAGAGCGCCGATGAGGACCGCGCGAAGGCGGAGCGAACGCATGCTCCCGCGAATCTTATTGCGGCGGCCCCTCCCCCGTCACCGACGCGATCGCCTCAAACAGCAGCTCTTCGTCGAATGGCTTGCGCAGGCAGGGAACACCGACGGCGTTTAGGAGGCCCCGCTGCGTCACCGCGTCGTCACGGGCGGTGATGAACACCACCGGAACCAATTTCCCTTTCCGGATCAGCTCGTCGCGCAGCTCGAGGCCGCTCATGCCTCCCAGGGAAATGTCGAGAACCAGACAGTCCGGCTGGAAGTCCCTGCCTCGGGCCAGGTATTCCTCCGCCGAACCGAAGGTTTCGAGATCGAAACCCGCGCCGCGCAGGAGCCGCTCGAGGGCCCTGCGGATGGCCGGGTCGTCATCGACCACCGCGATCGTCGAACGCAGTTCGCTCATTTGTCGCAATCCGGCAGGCACGCTCAGCCGAACTCGCAAGGACCGTACCCTCGGGGAGTCGGGGTCGCTATGGGACCTTAGGCCACCACCTCAGGCGATCCGCGTGACGCGGCGGGTGTGTTTCTTTCCGAGCGAGAGGAGGCTGCCGACGAGCCCCGCGACGGCTCCCGCAGCCGGAAGCAGCAACGCGACCGGCATCGAGAGGAACCCGACCCAGAAAACGGAGAGCACCGGATGCGGATCGCGAGCGAGCCACCAGGTCGCGAAGCGGTACGTCGCGTAGAGCAGGCCGAGCGCGACGCCGCCGCCGAGAAATCCGACCGCCGTCGCGTACAGCCAGAAAGGCGCCCGGATCGCGCCTTCCGTCGCGCCCATGAGGCGCATGATGCCGACCTCGTCGCGATGCAGATCGAGTGCGAGCCGCACCGCCGAGGCGACCGAGAGAATCGCCCGCGAGCACCAGGATCCCGCCGAGAAAGAGGCCGACGTTCCTCATGAGGTCCACCGCGTCGCGGAACTTGCGGGAAAACTCCTCTTCGGACTCCGCCGACTCGACCCCTGGCCACAAGCGTGCCGCGCCCGCGATCTCGCCGGCCGCGCTCGACGAGGTGCCGGGCTTCAAGACCACCTCGAGCGAAGGCGGAAAGGGCGCATCCTTCAACTCGGCGAGCGCGGAGCCGATGTCGGGAAAGGCCCGGCGAAACCGGTCCAGTGCGGCTTCGCTGTCGACGATCCGCACGGCCTGGATGCGGGGATCCGCAGTCAGCCGGGAGGAGAGCGACTGCGCGTCGGTCCCGGGCTGGAGCGAGAGGACGACGGCGGCCGGGTCGACCGCGTCCTGAACGGACAGGCGCGAGAGGTTGCGCGCGAGCAGCGCGAGCAGCCCCGGAACGTAGACCGCGATCGCGATCAGCACGATCGCCGCGGCGGTCTGGCGGGGGCTCGATTTGGCGATCGCCCAGGCCTCGCCGAAGATGTAGCGGGGCTTAACCATTCGAACCCGAACCCGATGCAGCGAAGGCGGTGCGTCGCCTCACGAGACCGGCAGAAACGGCGCCTCCCGCACGATCGGAGCCGCCTCACGCGGCCGGTCGGGATCGTGGAGGCGGCCGCGCTCGAGGGTCAGGGTGCGCTTGCCCATCCGGCGGATGAGCTCGAGGTCGTGGGTCGCCACGACGACGGTCGTACCGCGAATGTTGAACTCGACGAAAAGCCGCATGATCTCTTCGGCGAGGACGGGATCGAGGTTGCCGGTCGGCTCGTCGGCGAGCAGAAGGGTCGGCTCGTTCACGATCGCGCGGGCGATCGCCACGCGCTGCTGCTCGCCGCCGGAGAGCTCGTCGGGATACGCATTCATCTGGTGGTGGAGGCCCACGCGCTTGAGGACGTGGTACGCGCGCCGCTTCTGCTCCGCCCGCGCGAGGCCGAGCACGTTCTGGACGTAGGAAATGTTCTCGAAGACGGTCTTGCGGGCGATGAGCTTGAAGTCCTGGAACACGACGCCCATCGTCCGCCGCAGGTACGGCACCTGGGAGTGCGGCAGCACGCCGATGTTGCGCCCGTTGACGATGATCTGACCCGTCGGTCGGCTGTTCCTCGAGGAAGAGCAGCCTCAGGAGCGTCGACTTTCCGGCGCCCGAAGGGCCCGTCAGGAAGACGAACTCGCCGGAATCGATCCGGAACGAGACGTCCAGCAGGGCGTCGCGGAATGCCCCGTACTTCTTCGAGACGTTGAAGAGCTCGATCACGGAGTGCCCGCCGGCGCGCCGTCGAGGGCCCGCACAAGGGCTTCGCGCACCGCCGCCGGGTCGGCGCGGCCGCTCGTCTTCTTCATGACCTGCCCGACGAACCATCCGAAAGTCTGCGTCTTGCCGGACTTGGTAGAGGGCAACCTGCGAAGCGTTGCCCGCGACGATCTCGGCGATGGCCGCCTCGAGCGCGCCCGTGTCGCGCATCGCGCCGAGGCCCTTCTCGGCCACGATCGTCCGCGCCTCGGCCGGCGAGTCGAGCATCGCGGCGAAAACCTCCTTGGCCGAAGCCGCGGAAACGGCACCCGCTCGACCAGCTTCAGGAGCCCCGCAAGGCGGGCCGGAGCGATCGGGAAGGACGAGGCCTCCTCGGGCGAAATCTTGCGCTCCTTCATGAAACGCAGGACCTCGCCGATCACCCAGTTGGCGGCGAGCTTTTCGGAACGCCGTTCTGCGAGGTCGGTCGAACGAGACCTTCAAGGTCTCTTCGAAATAGTCCGCGAGCTCGCGCGCCGAAACGAGCGTCTCGGCGTCCTGCGAGCGAGAGGCCGTGGTCCTTCGCGAAGCGGGCGCGCCGGGCTCTCGGAAGCTCCGGCATCGCTGCCGACGGCCTCGGACGAGCCACGCCTCGTCCGACGACGAGCAGGCCCAGGTCCGGCTCCGGAAAATACCGGTAGTCGTGGGCCTCTTCCTTGCCGCGCATCGAGACCGTCTTCCCGGCCTTCTCGTCCCAGAGCCGCGTCTCCTGGACGATCTTCTCGCCGCGCGCGAGGGCCTCGCGCCTGCCGCTCGATCTCGTGCTCGATCGCCTTGGCGACGATAGCGGATCGAGTTGACGTTCTTGATCTCGACCCGCGTTCGAACAGGGCGCCGTCTCCG
The DNA here is from genome assembly GCA_963742245.1 of uncultured Acidobacteriota bacterium. Lineage (GTDB taxonomy): Bacteria > Acidobacteriota > Thermoanaerobaculia > UBA5066 > Gp7-AA6 > DAHUXD01. The sequence goes on along the minus strand of CAVULG010000010.1, from coordinate 289,556 downwards.
AAAGGCGGATCGAGACGTTGGCGTCGCAGCGCAGGTTCCCCTTCTCCATGTCGCCGTCGCAGACCCCCGTGTAGCGCACGAGCCGCCGAAGCTCGGTCAGGTACGCCGCGGCCTCCTCGGCCCGAGCGAATGTCCGGCTCGGAGACGATCTCGACAAGGGCACGCCGGCGCGGTTCCAGTCCACGAGCGAGATGTCTGTGGCACGTCCGCGTAGGGCGTTTCGTGCAGGAGCTTGCCGGCGTCCTCTTCGAGGTGGATCCGCACGAGGCGGATGGCCTTCTCGCCCTGCGGCGTGTCGATCGTGATCGCGCCGCCGTCGAAGAACGGCCGGTCGTACTGCGAGATCTGGTAGCCCTTCGGAAGGTCCGGATAGAAGTAGTTCTTGCGCGCGAACTGCGACTCGCGGTGGATCGTCGCCCCGGCCGCCGTCGCGAGACGCAGACCGAGCGTGACGGCATGCCGGTTGAGGACCGGGAGCGTTCCGGGAAAGCCCAGACAGATCGGGCAGGTCGCGGAGTTCGGAGGCGCGCCGACGGTCACGGGACAGGCGCAGAACATCTTCGAGCGGGTCAGAAGCTGCGCGTGGACCTCGAGCCCGATGACCGGAAAAACCTTGATTTTACTGGGTGTTTCGGCAGCCGACACCGGAAAATATTAGCACGTGCGCTCCCCTACAATGCGCACGTGGACCTGCAGTGGATCGAGGACGTGCGCGACGGCATCACCGTGATTCGTCCCGCCAACACGCCGACCGGCCTCGTCATCGCCTTCTCGGGACGCGGACACGCTCCGGACGGCGAGCCGACCCCGACCGCGTACCTCGCGCGCCGCTTCTCGCGCGCGCTCGGCCTCGACGGCATCGCCGATCCATTGGGCGCAGCAGGTGCACGGCAGCTACGCGGTGACGGTGCGCGAACACGGCGCCCGGCGGCGAGTCGAACGTCGGCGAGCTGCGACGCGCTCGCCACGGCGCTCGCCGGCACGCCCGTCGTCGTCCAGACCGCGGACTGCGTCCCGATCCTCCTGCGGCAGCGGGCGCGGTGGGCGCCGCGCACGCGGGATGGCGCGGGTCGGCGAAGAACGTCGCGGCCGAGGCCGTCCGCGCGCTCGCGCGCTCTGGGCGCTCCTGCCGGGACGCTGCGCGCGTGGATCGGGCCGTCGATCGGTCCCTGCTGCTACGAGGTCGGCGGCGAGGTCGCCGCCCAGTTCGCCGGGGACGTTCGTGCGCGCCGGCTGCGGCGGCGGCTTCCGGCTGGACCTGCGAGAGCGTCAATGTCGCGCAGCTCGAAGCGGCGGGCGTCCCGCGCGACGCGATCGCCGTCCACCCGGCCTGCACGAAGTGCGGCGGCGCAAAGTATCGCAAGCTACCGCCGCGACGGAACGCGGGCCGGACGGATGATCGCTCTGATCGCGCGCGCGTGACCCCTCGGGTCGTAGGGGCGGGGCTTGTCCCCGCCCTTCGACGGCCGCCCGCCTACGCCGGGGTCAGATCGGCGTAGCGCGCGACGAACTTCTTCTTGCCGGCGCGGTCGAAGTACACGGTCAGCCGCGTCTCCTCGCCCGAGCCTTCCTCGCCGAGGATGACGCCGTACCCGTAGCGCGGGTGGCGCACGCGGCGGCCGCGACGGAGCGGACGGTCGTCGACTTCCTGGCTTTCGTCCTCCGGGTGCGACTCGGAGACGAAGGACCGCCGGCCGAACGAGGATCCCGGAGCCGGGGCAGGACGTCCGAAGAGGCGCTCCTCGGTCGCGCCCTTCGGGATCTCCTCGAGGAAGCGCGAGGGCAGGCGCGGCTCGACGCGGCCGTAGACGAGCCGGCGGTCCGGAGAGCGTCACGGTCAACGAGTCCTTCGCGCGGGTCATGCCGACGTAGAGGAGACGCCGCTCCTCTTCGAGCTCGTCCTCGTCTTCCGCGGACTGACCGTGCGGGAGAAACCCCTCCTCGAGCCCGACGACGAAGACCTGGGAGAACTCGAGCCCCTTCGCGGCGTGGAGCGTCGACAGCGTCACGGCTCCTCCGCTCTCCAGAGCGTCCTCGTTCGTCGCGAGGGAGACGGTGTCGAGATACTCGGCGACGGTGGCGCCCTCGGCGTTGCGGCGCTCGAACTCGCGGGCGGAAGAGAGGAGCTCGCGGATGTTCTCCTGCCGCGCGACGTCCTCGCGGTCCTCGGAGCCCTCGTAGAGGGCGCCGTAGCCGGTCGTGGCGAGCAGGTGCTCGAGGAGCTCCGACGGCGACGACGTCTCGACCTTCCCGTGGATCTCCTCCACGATGTCGCGGAAGCGCGCGAGGGCCGTGCGCGCCCGATCCGGAACGCCCAGGCTCTGCGGGTCGGCCGAGACCTCCCACCACGAATTGCCCGTCGCCCGGACGGCTGCCGCGAGCTTGTCGAGCGTGGCCGCGCCGATCCCGCGCGCCGGAACGTTGACGACCCGCCGGAAGGCCAGGTCGTCCTCCGGCCGCGCCGCGAGGCGCAGGTACGCGAGGACGTCCTTGACCTCGGCGCGCTCGTAGAACTTCATGCCGCCGACGACGATGTACGGGATCCGCCGGCGGACCAGCTCCTCTTCGAAGGGGCGCGACTGGGCGTTCGTCCGGTAAAGGATCGCGACCTCGCCGGGCGCGCGGCCCGAGCCCTCGATGTCGCGGGCGACCGTTTCGACCTCGACGCGATCCTCGTCGAAGTGCCACAGGCGCACGGCCGCGCCGTCCCCGCGGTCGGCCTTGAGCCGCTTCACGCGCCGGCGCCGGTTGTGCGCGACGACGCCCGAGGCCGCCGCAAGGATCTTCGCCGTCGAGCGGTAGTTGGACTCGAGCGCGATGACGCGGGCGCCCGGAAAGTCCTCCTCGAAGCGGAGGATGTGCTCGATCTCGGCTCCCCGCCACCGGTAGATCGACTGGTCCTCGTCGCCGACCGCGCAGAGCGAATCGGCCTCGTTGCCGAGAAGCTTCACGAGGGCGTCCTGCGACGTGTTGGTGTCCTGGTATTCGTCGATGAGGAGGTGGCGAATGCGCCGCCGCTCCTCCGCGGCGACCGCGGCGTTTTCGGTCAGGAGGCGCACGGACCGGCCGATCAGGTCGTCGAAGTCGAGTGCACCGGTCGCCGCGAGCTTCTTCTCGTAGAGCGCGTAGACCTGGCCGACCCGCTCGCCCGCGAAGTCGGTCTGCGTCGCGGTGAAGCGCGCCGACCGAGACGAGCGCGTTCTTGGCCTGGGAGATCCGCGAGCGGACGGAGTTGGCCGGCAGGACATCCGTCGAGATCCCGAGCTCCTCCATGGCCTCCTTGACGAGGGCCATCTGGTCGGCCGAGTCCGCGATCGAGAAACGCGGCGGAAGGCTCGCCTCCCGGGCCCGCCGCCGCAGGAACCGCAGGCACCAGGAGTGAAAGGTCCCGACGAAGGCCGGCAGCGCGGCTCCGGAAAGGGCCTGGGCCCGCTCGCGCATCTCCCCCGCGGCCTTGTTGGTGAAGGTGACCGCGGCGATCGCGCGGGCGGGGACTCCCGTCTGGACGAGGCGCGCCAGCCGATGCGTGATGACGCGCGTCTTGCCGGACCCCGCGCCGGCGAGGACGAGGAGAGGGCCCTTCGCGTGGAGGACCGCTTCGCGCTGCTCGGGGTTGAGACGGCTCAGGAGATCGACGTCGGACACCGGCGGATCATAAATCAGGGACTTCGATGCGCCCTCATTCGACGGTCACCGACTTGGCGAGGTTGCGCGGCTGGTCGACGTCGCAGCCGAGACGCACCGCGACGTGGTAGGCGAAGAGCTGCAGCGGAATCACCGAGACGATGGGCTGGAGCTCGGGGATCGTTTCGGGAACGACGATCGAGTGATCCGCGATCGCGGCCGCCTCTTCGTCCTCGCGGGTGCCGAGGACGATCGCGATGCCGTCGCGCGACTTGACCTCCCGCAGGTTCGAGAGCGTCTTCTCGCGCCAGGCGTCGTGGGGCGCGAGGACGAACGACGGGCAGGTTCTCGTCCACCAGGGCGATCGGCCCGTGCTTCATCTCCCCCGCCGGATATCCCTCGGCGTGGATGTAGGAGATCTCCTTCAGCTTCAACGCCCCTTCGAGAGCCACCGGGTAGTGGAGGCCGCGGCCGAGGAAGAGAAAGTCCTTCGCGTGCTGGTAGCGCCGGGCGAGCTCCTCGATCGGCCGGCTCGATCGCCAGCGCATCGCCGACGGCCTTCGGGCAGGTGGGCGAGCGCCCGGCGCTCCTCCTCCGAAAGCACCGGCGCGAGGCCGCGCGAAGCGCGCAGCTTCGCCGCGAGCAGATAGAGCACCGCCAGCTGCGTCGTGAAAGCCTTCGTCGAGGCGACGCCGATCTCCGGTCCGGCGTGCGTCGCGAAGACCGCGTCGGCCAGGCGGGCGATCTGGCTTCCGGGCACGTTGACGATCGCCGCGATGGGAGAGCCCGAGCGCCGTGCCTCGTTGAGCGCGGCCACCGTGTCCGCCGTTTCGCCGGATTGCGAGATGCCGATCGTGAGGGTCTTCCCGTCGACGACGGGACTGCGGTAACGGAACTCGCTGCCGTAGTCGACCTCGACGGGCATGCGGGCCATGCCGCTCGATCAGGAACTTGCCGACGAGCGCCGAATGCCACGAGGTGCCGCAGGCGAGAAGCAGCACGCGGTCGAACCCCGCGACCCGCTCGGGCGTCAGGAGCGGCGAATCGAGGTAGAGCTCGCCGGTCTCCAGCGAGACCTTTCCGCCGAGCGTCTCGGCGATCGCGGTCGGCTGCTCGTGGATCTCCTTGGCCATGAAGTGGCGGTAGCCGCCCTTCTCGGCGGCGACGGCGTCCCAGAGGATCCGGTGCACCGGCCGGTCGAGCCGCGTCGCCCTCGGCGTTGTGGATCGCGACGCCCTTCGGCGTCCACCCGCGCGACGTCGCCGTCCTCGAGGAAAATCACGTCGCGCGTCCAGGGAACGAGCGCGACCGGATCCGAGGCCACGTAGTTTTCCCCATCGCCGAGGCCGAGCGCGATCGGGGGTCCCGAGCGCGCGGTGACGAGGACGCCGGGCTCGCGGCTGGACGAGACGAGCACCGCGTAGGCGCCGGTCAGCTTCCGGACCGCCGCGCGGACCGCCGCGTGAGATCTCCCTGGAAGGCGGCCTCGACCTCGTGGGCGAAGACCTCGGTGTCGGTCTCGCTCTTGAAGCGGTGGCCGGCCTTCGCGAGGGCCGCCTTGCGCTCCGCGAAGTTCTCGAAGATGCCGTTGTGCACGACGACGATCTGGCCGGTGCAGTCGGTCTGCGGGTGGGCGTTGATCTCCGTCGGCCGGCCGTGCGTGGCCCAGCGGGTGTGGCCGATGCCGGTGGCTCCGGCGGCCGGAGCGCGCCGGCGAGCTTCTCGACGAGATTGCCGAGCTTGCCCGGCGACCGGTGGATCGTGAAGCCGCCGTTGGAGAGCGTGGCGATGCCCGCGGAGTCGTAGCCGCGGTACTCGAGCCGCTTGAGACCTTCGAGGAGAAGAGGCCCCGCCTCGCGGGGGCCCGCGTAGCCGACGATGCCGCACATGGTGGACTACCCCGAAAGCCCGCGCGCGGCGGCCTCAACCGCCCCGGGCCTCCCTTGTCTTGGAATGAGCCTCGATTCTACTCTTCTCTTTCTACCCGGCCTTTTCGCTCTTCGCGCGCCTCGCCTTCCGGCGGGCGGCGTAGCCCGGCTTGTTCGTCTGGGGCGCCCGGCTCAACGGCCAGCGCGCCGTCGGGCACGTCCTCGGTCACCGTCGTGCCCGCGCCGACGTAGGCCCCCGCGCCGATCCTGACCGGCGCCACCAGCTGGGCGTCGCTGCCGATGAAGGCCTCCTCGCCGATTTTCGTCGGGTGCTTCTTCTCGCCGTCGTAGTTGCAGGTGATCACTCCCGCGCCGATGTTGGCGCCGGCGCCCACGTCCGCGTCGCCGAGGTACGCGAGGTGCAGCGCCTTCGCTCCCCGGCCGATCCGGTCGTCGCTCTTGGTCTCGACGAAGTTGCCGATGCGCGCCTCCTCGCTCGATGACCGAGCCCGGGCGGAGCCGGGAGAACGGACCCGACGCGCGCGCGCGCGCCGATCGCGCTCCCTCGCATCGCAGTGCGGGCCCGACCGCCGCGCCGGCGGCGACCCGCGTGTCGACGAGGCGCGTGAAGGAGAAGACCTCGCAGCCCTCGGCTCGAGGTCCGTCGCGCCCTCGAGCGAGACGAAGGGTGCAGCACGACGTCGGGAGCCAGCGGACGGCGGGCCCGATGCGCACGGTCGCGGGATCGAGCACGGTCACGCCCGCGTCGAGCGCGCGGTCGATGCCGCGGCGGCGCTCCATCTCCTCGGCCGCCGCGAGATCGCGCCGCGTGTTGACGCCCCAGGCCTCGCGCCAGTCCTCGGCCTCGATCGCCTCGACTTTCACTCGCCCTTTGCCGGCCGCCGCCAGGATCTCGATCGCGTCGGTCAGGTAGAACTCCCGGGCGACCGGGTTCCGCGCGGATGCCGCGCGAGCGCCCGGCCGAAGGCTTCCGGCGCGAAGCAATAGACGCCGGCGTTGACCTCGCCGATCTTCTTCTCGCGGCGCCGAGGCGTTCTTCGCCTCGACGATGCCGCGCACGCGGCCGCGGGCAGTCGCGCACGACGCGGCCGAAGTCGCCGGGCTCGGGAGGCCGGAACGAAAGGAACACCAGATCGAGGCCCCTCTCGGCCGCAGGCGACCAGCCGCGCCAGCGTCTCGGCGCGTCAGCAGCGGCGTGTCGCCGGCCAGCACGAGCATCGGGCCCCCGGCCTTGCCCAGCGCTTCGAAGGCGCGCGCGCGAGGCGTCGCCCGTCCCGAGAGGCGGGTCCTGCACGACGAACTCGAGACCCGCGCCTTCCCGTGGAGCGCCTTCTCGATGCGCTCGCCGCTCGCGCCCCGACGACGAGCGACCACGCGGACGGGCGAAAGCCGTTCGACCGCGTCGATGCACGGCGTCGACGAGCGTCCGGCCCGCGACGCGGTGGAGCACCTTGGGCAGCGACGGATCGCATGCGCGATCCGATCCCGGCGGCGAGAACCACGACCCGCAGTCGAGCCGGCCTCGCCTGCCGGCGGGCTTCCGAACTGCCGGGGCGCGCTTCATCGGCAGGAGTATATGCCGCGGGAGCCCGGCCGGGCGACGCCTGCCCGTTCTACGAAGCCAGCAGCTTCTGGAACTCCGGCGCCTCGCGGACCGGATCGAAATCCCGGTCGTGACGCGCCAGCACCCGGTGCCGCTGGTCCTCCTCGATCGCCTTCTGGAGATGGCGAGCGCCGTCTCGAGCTCGCCCTGCTGCGCGTAGCAGCAGGCGAGCAGGAAGTCGACCTTGCCGCCCCCGTTCTTGCGCGCCGCGCGGCTGCAGGTGCTCGATCGCCTCCGACACGTTGCCCCGGTTCTTCTCGAGCACGGCCGCGTAGTAGAAATCCTCGGGCTCGGTCAGGGCCGGACGCGGGTCGCGCCGCTGCCGTCTCGCAGACCGTCAGGTAGACGCGGGCGCGATCGACGAGCTCGCGCTCCTCGGGGTACTTCTGGATGAGATCGAGAAAGTGCCGCTCGGCCTCGTCGATCTTCTTCTTCTGGAGAGCCGAGACGCCGCGGTCGTAGTCCTTGCGGGCGTTCTCGGTGTGCTTGGAGAGCTCCTTGAAGCGTCTGGGCCTTCTTCGGTGCGGGCGCGTCGGCGGCGCTCGCCGATGCAGTCCGAGCGCCTTCATCTTCTTTTCGAGCTCGTCGATCCGGACCGACAGGGCGTCGGCGAGCGCCTGGACGCTCATCTTTTCCGCGTTGTCCTTGAGGAACCGCAACTCCGCTTCCGCCCAGCGCTTTGCTCATCGCGATCGCACCTCCCGGTTGCATTTGCGAAAAACGGCGTATTGTAGGGAGGCGCCCGCGCCCCTGTCAAATGCGCGGAATAACCGCGGCACCCGCCGGCCGTTGTTTCGGACGGAGTCCATACGAGGTTTCCATGAGAAAAACCGCCGCCGTTTCCCTGCTCCTGGCCATGCAGCCTCGCCGCGGCCGCGTCCGCCGGCCGCCGCGGCCGACAAGGCGCTGACCGCACGGGCACGATGCGCCCGCGTCCAGGCGTCCGCCCGCACGGTCGTCGTCGCCCTGACCGACGGCAGCGAGGCCTGTTCGTCTGGAACGACGACACGAAGATCAGCGGCGCCCTCACGCCCGGCGCGAAGGTCACGCGTTCGCTACACGCCGGGGACCGGCGGCGAACCTCGCCATCCAGATCACCGTCGCGCGAGGCTGAACCCCGGCTTGCTCCGGCCTCCGCTCAGGCTGCTAGAATCCCCGCGCGCCGCGGCCGCTTCGCGGCGAGGAGGAAATCGGATGGGGATGTACATCATCGCGGAGCCGTGCGTCGGCACCAAGGACACCGCGTGCGTGGACGTGTGTCCGGTCGACTGCATCCACCCGCGCAAGGACGAGGGCGGCTTCGAGACGGCCGAGATGCTCTACATCGATCCCGACGTCTGCATCCAGTGCGGCAACTGCGAGCCCGCCTGCCCGGTCACCGCGATCTTCACGGAAGAGACGATCCCCGACAAGTGGAAGCACTTCCTGCAGATCAACGCGGACTGGTACAAGAAGTGACGCCGGGGCGGGGGTGAGCCCCGCCCGCCCGGGCGGCCGCGAGGCCGCCCCTACTTCGCCCTCAGCACCTTCGGAAGAACGCGTCCGTCCGCGCGTCGGCGTCTTTCGCGTCGGCCGCCCTATAGATCTTCGGATCCTTCGACGACGCGAAGCCGTGGCCCGCGTCGGGGTAGATCTTGAAGTCGACGCTCTTGCCTTGTTTCTTCGCCGCCTCGGCGAACGCCTCGACGCTCCCTGACCGGGATCCCCTCGTCCTTGTCCGCCGAAGTTGCCGAGGAGCGGCACTTTCAGGTTCGGATCGTGGCCGGGTCGGTGACCAGACGGCCGTAGTAGATGACAGCGCCGGAGAGTGTCGGCTCGGCGAACGCGAGGCGAAGCGAGAGGCCGCCGCCCATGCACCAACCGACCGAGGCGACTTTCGCGGGCCGTCGACGTCGGTGCGCGACCGCAGGTACGCGACCGCCGCCTTCATGTCCGCGATCGCCCGGTCTTCGGGCATGCCCCGCATGAGCTGATGCGCGCGTCCGAGTCGTCGCGACCTTGCCGCGGTACAGGTCGACCGCGAGCGCGACCCAGCCCTGCTTCGCGAAACCGTCGGCTTTGCCCTTCGCGAAATCGTTCAAGCCCCACCACTCCTGGATCACGATGATCGGCGGGCTTCTTCCCGCCGCCCTCGGGAACGGCGAGGTATCCCGAGACGGTGTCCGCGCCGCTCGGGAACGAGACCATCGTTCCGGCCGCGCGATCGACGCGAACGCCATCCCGACAGGCCGGCGACCGCGACGCAGACGGCAGCGATCCTCTTTTCGAGCATGCGACCTCCCGTGGGCTAATCTTAATGGCGTGGAGTTCCTCTTCCCGATCTCCGAGCCCGATCCCGAGGCGCGGCTTCAGCTCCTCTACGACCGCCTGGCGGCGCGATTCGGATTCGACCCTGCGCGCGTCCGGGCTCTCGCGGCGCAAGCTGACCGGCGGCGAGATCGTCTACGGTCCTCCGCACGCGATCGTCGATCTCGGCGCACCTGTCGCCGGCGGAGCAGGAGGACACGCTGCGCCACGAGGCCGCGCATGCCTGGGCCTGGCGGCTCGACGGGCCGCGGGTGGCACACGGACGCCTCTTCCGCCGTCTCGCGCGACCCTCGGCGCGCGGCCGGGCGGCGCGCCCGAGACGGCGGCGCTGCGCGAGTTCCGCGAGACGCGCGCGCGGGTCGTCTACCGCTGCGAGGGTTGCGGCCGGCTTTTCCGCCGCTTCCGAGCGTTCCGCGGCGCGCGCGAGTGCCTCGCCTGCCACCGCGCCGGCCGGCCGGCGCGCCTGCGCCGCCTGCCGTGACGACCGTAACGACCCAGCGGCGCGGGATCCTCCTCGTCGCGGCGGCGGCGTTGCTCTGGTCGACCGGCGGGATCGGCATCAAGCTTCTCTCGCGAGCCGCCGCTCGTCATTGCGTTCTATCGCTCGGCCACGGCCGCGGTGGCGCTTCTGCTCATCTTCCGGCCGCGGGTCTGGCGCTGGACTCCGGCTTCCTCATCGGGCTCGTCAGCTACGCGGCCTGCCTGACGACGTTCGTCCTCGCGACGAAGTGGACGTCGGCGGCCAACGCGATCTTCATCCAGTACTCCGGCGTCATCTGGGTCCTGCTCGCCTCGCCGCTGGTGCTGCAGCGAGCCCCCGCGGCGCAAGGACGCCGCCGCGGTCGCCGTGGCCTTCGCGGGCATGCTCCTCTTCTTCGTCGGCCGCTTCGAAGCCCGGGGCATCCGCGGCGAGGTCACGGCGCTCGTGTCCAGCCTCTTCTTCGCGACGCTCGTCCTCGCCCTGCGGCGCGAGCGCGGCAGCGCGGCCGAGGCCGTGGTGACGTGGGGCAACGTCCTCGCGGCCGCTCGCGCTGCTGCCCTTCGTCTGCCGCGAGTCTCCCTGCCGCCCCGGTCCGCGGTCGATCCTGACGTTTCTCGGCGTCGTCCAGATCGGCGGCGCCTATGCCCTCTTCGTCTTGGGCCTCCGGCACGTCACGGCCACCGAGGCCTCGCTCGTGGGAATGCTCGAGCCGATCGCGAACCCGATCTGGGTCTTCCTCTTCGCGGCGAGCGTCCGAGCCCGTACTCCCTCGCCGGCGGAGCGATCGTTCTGTCGGCGATCGCATGGCGCACGCTCACGGCGGGCCCCCGCCGCCAGCGGCCCGCCGGAAATTCTTTGCGCCGACCGACTGACGGCGCGGACCGCCCCCTGCCCGGATGCCGCAGTCAACTCGCGGCGGATCTTCTCGCCGTCCGCGTCCAGGGCGGCGGGAACTCGAGGCGGCGCTCTGCCCGGCGACGCGCACCGGCGACGCGACGAATCCGTTCCCGACCGGCGACCCGCATGACGGACTGGAGAGCAGCGCGCGGTTTCGGATTGAGCGCCTCGAGCGGTCCGCGAACGGGCCCCGCGGGGATTCCCGCCTCGCGGCACCGCGCGACCCACGTCCGCGCGTTTCACTAAGAAAGGTCGCGACAGCTCCGCCTCCAGCCGGCTTCGCGATTCTCGACCCTCGCCGCGTTGGTCCCCTACGCGGGGCTCTCCGCCCACTCCGGCCGGCCGACGAGCGCGGCGAGCCGCTCAAACTGACGGTCGGTCCCGACGCCGAGAACGAACGCGCCGTCGGAGGCTTCGAAGGTCCGGTACGGCACGATCTGCGGTGCGCGTTTCCGTGACGCTCGCCTCCTTCCCGTCACGAGCGCCGACTGCGCGACGTTGATGAGCGAGGCGAGTGTGGCCGAGAAGAGGTCCGTCTCGACATGGCGCCGCGGCCGGTGCGCTCGCGCGGGACGCCAGGGCGGCGAGGATCCCGATCGCGGCATAACAGCCGGCGAGCAGGTCCGAAACCGCGACGCCGACCTTCGTCGCTCCGCTCCCGCGTCGCCCGTGATCGCCATCAGACCCGCGCCCGCCTGCGCGAGCAGGTCGAAGCCAGGAGCCGGAGCGTCGGGGCCGCGCGTCCGTAGCCCGTGATCGACGCGGTCACGAGCCTCGGGTTGGCCTCGCGCAGCGCCGCCGACGAGAGGGCCGAACTTCTCGAACCCGCCCGGAGGAAAGTTCTCGACGAGCACGTCCGACCGCCGCGCCAGGGTCCGCACGGACTCCGCGCCCGCGGGCGCGGCGAGATCGAGCGCGATCGATTCCTTGTTGCGATTGACCGACAGAAAGTACGCCGAGAGGCCCGAGCCCGGATCGTAGGGGGGTCCCCAGCTGCGCGTGACGTCGCCGTCCTCCGGGTGCTCGACCTTGATCACCCGCGCTCCGAGGTCCGCGAGCATCATCGTGCAGAAGGGGCCCGCCAGGACGCGCGAGAGGTCCAGGACCAGCACGCCCTCGAGCGGCGCGCCCACGGCCGCTACCGGGAAGCGGCCGTCGCGGGCCGCCAGCCGCCAGGGGCCCGGGCTCGAAGTGAAAGAGGCCGAGGGGAGAGATTCGACGCCGTCGAGGCGGCTCGCCATGCCCCAGTACTGCGACACGTTCCAGAGAAAATCCGCCGGCGGATCCGCGGCCAGGACTCGCTGGATCCTGCGGTAGAGCTCGACGCGCTTCTCGGTCGAAAGCTCCCGGCGCGCCGTCTCCATCACCGCATCCGCTTCGGCGTTCTTGTAGAACCCGACGTTCTGCCCGTTCGGCGGCCACTGGCTCGAGTCGAAGTACATGTACGGATCGTAGTTCGGCGAGATGAAGTACGCGCGGTCAGGTATCCGTCGAACTCCCCTTCCTGACCTCGCTCGGTAAGACCGCCGCATCCACGGCGGCGATGGCGAGGACCACGCCGACCTTCGCGTAGGCGCTCCGCAGGATCTCCGCGAGATTGCGTCGACCTTGCCCTGCGCGCGCACGAGCAGTTCGAGGCCCGCCTTCTCCCGCCCTTGCGCCGGACACCGTCCGGGCCCGGCTTCCAGCCGGCCTCTTCGAGCAGCCGCTCGCTCTCGGCGGGATCGTAGGTCGATCGGAACACGTCGGGCGGTTCGCGCCGACGCCGGACGGGTACGGACCCGAGTCGAGGTCGCGCCCCGTCGGGAGGATAGAGCCGCAGGCCGCCTCCTGCCCGGTTCCACGCGGGCGCGAGAGCCAGGCGAACGCGCCGGTCGGCGAGAAACGGGTTCGCGCAGTTCCAGAGCAGCAGCACGTCGACCGGCTGAGGCACCTTGACCCGCGATAGCGCTCGAGAAACTCGCGAGGCATCGATTCCGTTTTCTTGAGCTGGTCGCGGGAGACGCGGAACTCGTCGAGCTCGCCGCGCACTCCGGCCTGAATGCCGCGTGTTGTCGTTCGGGCATGATGCGGAAGACGATCTCGGGAACGCGGCCTTCGCCGCCGGCACCTCGGGACGGCGAACCAGACGGAGGCTCTGGTTCGCCTCCCATGGATTCGAGGCGGTACGGACCGCTCCCGACCGGTCGGCGATCGGTGTCTCGGCGGGTGCCTTCGCTCGCGCATACGCGGCGGCCGAGACGATCGGCATCGCGAAAGCGAGCAGCCGTTCGGCATACGGTTTCGGAACCGCACCCGCACGGTCGAGGCATCCGGCGTCTCGATTCACGCCAGGTCGCGAAGCCCGACTCCCAGCCGACCGCGTTGACCTTCGGGTCGCGGATCCGCTCGATCGTGAAGCGCACGTCGTCGGAGGTCACCGGCGCGCCCCCTCCCACGTGCGTCGGGATCGAGTTGGAATTCGTAGACGAGCCCGTCGGCCGAAATCGTCCACGACCTGGCGCAGCGCCGGCACGGATGCGAGGTCCTTGTCGATTCCGACGAGCGGCCGGAAAATCATCGAGTCACGCGGAGGTCCTCCTCCTCGGACTCGTCGTCGGATCGAGCGTCGCCGGGTCACCCGACGAGGTGCCGGGACAGGCCGCGGGAGGAGCGGGCGGGGCTTAGGCCGGCGCAGGCCGCCGGACGACGCAGCACACCGAGCGCCAGAACACAACGAAAGTCGCTTCATCGCTGGCGCCGAAAGAATAGCATCCCCGCGTGGCGACCGTCGTTCTCGACATCGAAACCGCGGGTCTCCCGTGGGACTCGCTCGACGACGCTCAGCACACCTACCTCTGAAGAACACCAGTTCCGACGAAGAGCGCGCGAAGCTCCCGGAGACGCTGTCTCTCTGGCCCCTGACCGGCAAGATCATCGTCGTCGCGATGCTCAACCCCGACTCGGGACGCGGCCGCATCTGGTACGAGAAGACCGACGGCCGCGCCGAGGAGACCTCCGCCGACGGATGTTCACCTTCGTCGGCGACACCGAGCCCGTCTTCCTGCCGAGTTCTGGAAGGCCATGCGCCGCTTCCAGCGCTTCGTCACGTTCAACGGCCGCGGCTTCGACGGGCCGTTCCTCATGCTGCGCAGCGCCGCGCTCGGGACTCGCGCCGACGCGCAACCTCGTCGGCTACCGCTATGCCCTCCGCCCGCACACCGACCTGCTCGAGGCGATCACGTTCTTCGGGGCGTCGCGCAAGTGGAATCTCGACTTCACCTGCAAGGCCTTCGGCGTCGCGAGCCCGAAGGAGCAGGGCATGGACGGGTATGCCGTGGGCCACTACTACCGCTCGGGCCGCCTTCGCGAGATCGCCAACTACTGCCGGCGGGACGTCGAGGCCACGGCGGGGCTTTTCCGGAAGCTCGAGAAGACCCTGCTTCCCGCCCTGGAACCGCGCTGAACGCGTCGCGGAACGCGCCCGGGGCGTGTGCTAGCATGACGCGCACTCAACCGCTGATTTCCCGTGGAGGGTCCGAGCAGGAACACATGGCTCGCAACCCCGCCAATGAAAGAGCCTCGGAACGCGTGCGCATCGGCGCACCGGCGACGCTCAAGTGGGCCGATCAGGAGCTGACCGGCTTCGTCGAAGTCGTCAACACCGCGGGGATGTTCGTCGCGACTTCGCGCGCCCCGGAAATCGGCGACTACGTCGAGCTCGTCTTTTCGCTTCCCGGAGACGGGCGAAGCTTCCGCGTTCGCGGCAACGTCGTTTTCCTCGAGCAGGGCCCCGCGGCCGGCCCGAAGCGCCCCGGCTTCGGCGCCCGCTTCGAACGCCCCCCCGTCACCCTCCTCGACGCAATCCGCAACCTCCACCGCGAACACTAGGCCGTCGGCTTCGCGAAGCGGAGCCTCCCGCGTCGCCCGTGGCGAACTAGTCCGGTCTTGCTTGAGTCAACCGCAGCGTCGAGTAAGAGAACTCGATCGTGGAATCGACTTCGGTGAGGGCGCCCGCGCCCGCCGAGGAAAACGTGGCCGGCTGCACGTTGGTCAGCTCCCAGCGCGCGAGGATCACGTTCTGGTTGTCCCGGGCGACGATCGAGACGCTCTTGGCGATCGGGTTGCCGTCGGCCGTGGCGGTGTTCAGCCAGTCCATGAGGCGGTTGAGCCCCTTCTGCGTGACGGTGACGGCGAGCCGGCGCTGGTCCGGCGAATAGGCCGTGTTGAGCTGCCGCGAATCCGTCCGCAGCTGCGGGTCGTGGTTGAACTCGATCCGGTATCCGATGACGCCGGCGGTGACCACGCCGTCGACGAAGAACTGGAAACTGTTCTCGCGGGGATCGGGCCCGACCTGCGCGGTCAGTTCCGCCGCCGGGAGGATCATCGCGAGAGCCAGCAGGATCAAGGGGATGCGCAGTCGGGACATCGTTCCTCCAGAAAAGGCCGCCAGCCTAGCATGGCGGACTTGATTCCGGTCACACCGGGGGTAGAAAGAAGGGACTCGGGCTCTCGGCCCGCCTGCGTTTCCCTTGCGCAAGGAGGCGACATGACTCGGAATACTTCGAAGTCTGCCGGATCGCCATCGTTTCGGTGCTCGCTGCCGGTATCACCGTCCTCGCGGCCCCGGGCGGCCAGCCGCTCAACGACCTACGACGTCACCGCCGACACCATCGAAGGCTGCTCCTGCCCGCTCTTCTGCACCTGCTACTTCGGCCGCGTCGGCCGACGACCACAGCTGCGAAGCCAACAACGTCTACAAGTTCCGCAAAGGCAGCCACTACGGCGACGTCGACCTCTCCGATGCCACGTTCTGGATCTACCTCGATCTCGGCGGCGAGTGGCACCACAATCCCGGGCCCGGCATGCCGACGAAGCTGGGCCGTCGTGACGTTCGACAAGAAGCTGACACCCCCGCAGCGCGAGGCCATCGATCAAGGTCCCGGGCCTGGTCTTCCCGGTCAAATGGAGCAAGTTCTCCACGCGCGAGGACACGATCGAGTGGCACGACGACGCGAAAATGTCGCACGCGAAGATGGGCAGCGGCATGGCCGAGATCTCGCTCGACAAGACGGCGACCGCGCGTCCGGACAAGAAGGAGCCCGTCGTCGTCAAGAACCTCCAGTACTGGTTCTCGACGTCGAACGACGGCTTCGTGCTGGCCTACTCGGACCACCACTTCAACGGCGCGGACGGCAATCCGAAGTACGACTACGAGAAGCAGCAACGGCTTCACGATCGCCTGGACGGCTCAAGGGCGACATCGAGCCCGAGAAGAAGGCGGCCGCGAAGTAGCCGGAGCACCCGGCCCGTGTAGAATCGTCCCCGGAACGACGCGCTTGACGCCCGACGACATCGCTCCCGAGTTCCGGTCGCAGCCCAAGGACTACACCAGGCCCGCGCCGATCGAGGGCGTTCGCGTGCTGCGCCTGGCCCGGTTCACCGACGACCGCGGCTTCTTCCTCGAGCTCTTCCGCGCGAAGCCGAACCATCCGCAGAGCCGCGAGCTCGCCGAGTTCTTCGCGGGCGTTCCCGTCGCGCAGGTCAACTACTCGATCGTCGACGCCGAGGGGCACATCAAGGGCCTGCACTACCACCTCAAGCAGGACGACGTCTGGTTCGTGCCGCCGCCGTCGAAGGCCAAGTTCGTGCTCTTCGACGTGCGCAACACCTCCCCCACCTTCGGCAAGACGCAGGTCATCGTGGCCGGAGGGGGTCAGGACGTGCTCGTCCGCATCCCCGCGGGCGTCGCCCACGGCTACCGGCCGCTGACGAACCCCTGCGCCCTGCTCTACTTCGTGACGGAAACCTTCGATCCGGCCGCCCCCGACGAGCTCCGGATCCCCTGGGACCACCCCGCGATCAAGGAGCTCTGGGACGTCCCGAACGGCTAGGGGGCCGCTCCCGCCAGGCGGCGCATCGCCTCTTCCGGCAGCGAATAGCGAATCCAGTCCTTCTGCGGGCCCGCGCCGATCCGGCGGTAGAACCGGATCGCATCGACGTTCCAGTCCAGCACCGCCCACTCGATCCGCACGACGTTGCGGCGCACGCCTTCCCGCGCGAGCGCGGCCATCAGCGCCTCGCCCGACGCCGCCCGAGCGCGCCGACTCCGGCGACGACGAGATCCTCGAGGAAGAGGAACGGCCGCGCGCGGAAAGACGAGCCGAGCGACTGCCAGAAGATCGCCATTCCCTCGATGACGCCGCGAGCGCTCGGCGACGAGCGCCTCGACGCGCTGCTCGTCGAAGATCATGCTCGCCAGGCGCGCCGCCTCCGCGGCGTCCGGCGGCGGCAGCTTCTCGAAAACGGCGAGCTCGCGGTCGAGCTCGACCATGCGCGGCCAGTCCTCCCGGCGCGCCGGCCGGACGGACACCGCGGGCGGCGCTCACCGCGCCGCCGCGACCGCGGCGAAGTCGACGCAGCCGAGCAGCTTGACGGCCTCGTCGCGATCGACGTTGGCGCCCTGCGCGAGAACGAGCCGCGACGGCAGCACCACGACGGTCACGAGGGTGGTCGGGTTTCCGTTCGAACGGTCCGTCACGGCGAAGGCCTTGTAGACCGGCGATCGTGACCTCTTTCGTCTGGACTCCCATGACCTTCGCCGACTCGGCCACGGCCTTGCGGATCTCAGGCTCGAGCTTCTTGTCCCTGCCGTAGTCCTGGACGACGAGCCGGAACTGCCGGGTCACCGTCGGGCTCTCGATCCTCTGGTAGAAGCGCGAGACCTCCGTGAAAAGGCCCATCTCGTTCTCGTCGGTGTCCGGGAGGGGATCGCGCGGCGCGGCCGCGTAGCCCGGCAGCTCCGCCGGCAGGCCGTTGCGGAGGCTGCCCGGCCATCCCGTGACGGGCTTGTCCTGGGCGAGGAGGGTCGCCGCGAGGATTCCACCGGCGGTTGCGACGAGCATTCGGCGCAGACGCATCGTCGAGAGGATAACGCATCGTTGCTAGACTCCGTTCCGCCGTAACCACCTTCGAAACGGACGAGCCGGAAATGGACGAGCTCGAGCGCGCGCGGATCCGCGTCTACCGCAACGACCCGGAGGGCCGGGGCGAGCGCTCGCCGCCTCCGACGTCCCGGTCTTCGTCGACGAAGGGACCTGGGCCTTCCGCATCGAGGCCGTCTCGCGCCCGACCCCCGGCCCTATCGCGCCCGACACGCCCGAGTTTCTCCACTGGCAGCTCGCCTCGGCGCTCGACCGCGGCAAGCGGCTCTGGTCGCGCCGGCTCCCGCGAGGGCCGCTGGGTTCCCGGAGCCGTCCTTCCCGCGGTCCCGGTCGCCGGCGACGACCTCAACGCGTACTACGACCGGCGGGCCCTGCGCTTCTTCCGCGACGTGGATCCGGCGAGCGGCCGGATCGTGCACTCGGGCGACAGCGCCGACGTCGCGACGCACGAACAGGGGCACGCCGTCCTCGACGGCGTTCGGCCTGACCTTTGGGACGCGCCGCACTTCGAGGTCGCAGCGTTTCACGAAGCCTTCGGGGACCTCGCCTCGATCTTCGTCGCGCTCGCCGAGCCGCCGCTCGCCTCGGCCGTGGTCGAAGAGACGGGCGAGGATCCGTCGCGCTCGAACCTCGTTTCGCGTCTCGCCGAGGAGCTCGGCGGCGCCGTGCGCCGGCGATAGGGCGCGGACGCCGCCTTGCCGCGGGCTCTCCGGGACGCCGTCAACGACTTCCGCTACGTCGACCCGAAGTCGCTGCCGGACGCCGCGCCGGCGAGCGCCCTGTCCGCCGAGCCCCACTCCTTCTGCAACGTCCTCACGGGCGCCTGCTGGGACCTCCTCGTCGCCCTCTTTCGCGCGGGCTCGGACACCCAGCCCGCCGCGCGGCTCGCGGCCGCGGCGGAGACCCTCGCCCGATATGCGTCCGCCGCCGCCGAGTCGGCTCCGTCCGGCGCGGCGTTCTTCGGCCGCTTCGCGCGCCGGATCGTCCGCGAAGCCAACGCGGCAGGCGACGCGGCGGCTCCAGCGCTCGGCGAGGCACTGACGCGTCGCGGGCTGCTCGCGGGAGACGCCGGCGGCGAGCTCGATCCCGACGAGGATCAAGACGTTCCGGCGCCGGAAGAGCGCTCTCCCCTGCCGCCGGCCGTGACGGCCGCGATTACGGCGCGGCTGCCGCCGGGGCCGGGTGAGATCGTCGCGGCTCGCTTCGCGGTCCGGGTCCCGCACCGCGCGCGTGCTGCGGGGCCGGCGGCCGCGCGACCTCGTGCTGCGCGGTCCGGAGTACGGTCCGGCGGACGGCGCGGCGGTGGAGCTCTCCGATTCCTTCGCGCTCGCCTTTTCCGACCGCGGCTTCCTCCGCGCTTCGCGCACCCATGCCGCGACGGACGCGGACGCCGACGACGCCCGCGCCTTCGTCCGGCACCTCGCGCGCCGCCGCGCCATCGCCGACGACCGCGAGTCCGCCTCCGCGACGCCGCGCCTCGTACGTGCGCGCAAGTCCCATGCGGTCTTCATCGAGGAGGACGGTGTGCGCCGCCTCCGGCGGATCTGGATCGCAAAGGAGCGCCCCGTGAAACACCTTCGCCCCCGCCTGACCTTCGCGCTCGCCCTGACGGCGGTGATGGCCTGCCGCTGCGCCTCGGCACCGGCGGGCTCGCCGCCTCCCGCTGCCGAGCCGATCACGCCCGCCGATCTCGTCGCATCGATCGCCGACGTCGCCGCCGGAAAGCAATGCGGCGCTCGCCGAAACAGGGCTCGTGCTGAAGCGCATCGAGTTCCGGCTGGCCGTCGGCACGACAGACGTCACGGAGGCGGCAGGATCGAGATCCTCGTTCTCGAAGGCGAAGCCTCGCGCGGCGCCGAGTCCGCCTTCCTCCAGGAGCTCACGCTGGAGATCCCGGAGACCGCTGGCCGCACCGGACGGCGCGCGCGCTCGTGCCGGGAGTGCGCGAGTTCGTCGAGGCGGCGATGAACACGGCGCGGGATCTGGCGCGGGCGGCCGCCGCCGCCGGCCTGCCGCAGACACTCAAGTCCATCGAGCTGACCGCGAAGATCACGCGGTCCCGCACGCTTTCCGGAGGCATCACCGCGACCATCCCCGTGTGGGTCAAGCCGGCGATCGGCGGGGAGCTCGGCCGCAGCTCCGAGAGCGACAACATCGTGAAGATGATCTTCGGCGCTCCCGTAGGGACAAAAAAAGCGGCCCCTTGCGGGACCGCTCCTTCTCCCCTCGGAGAAATCTCTCCTACTTCTTGACCCCGAGGATGGCGTCCTTCGCCTTCTTCGAAACGCGGAACTTCACGACGCGCTTGGCGGGAATCTTGATCTCTTCGCCCGTGGCCGGGTTGCGGCCCATGCGCGCCTTGCGATTCACCAGAACGAGCTTGCCCACGCCCGGGATCGTGAAGCTGTTCTTCGCTTCCTTGTACGCGAGCGCCGTGAGGTCGTCGAGGAACTGCGTCGAGATCCGCTTCGTGGTGCCCGTCGACTTCGACAGGTGATCAGCGATCGTTGGACTTCGAAAGCGCCTTGGTGTCTTTTGCCATATGTCCTACCCCTTTTCTTCTGTGGATTCGCCCCTTCGGGACGTATCAAACTGCGGCGGTATTCTAGACCTCCCGGCGCGAAGGGAGCAATAAAAATCGCGTGCCCGCTTGATAATTTTTCATGTGCACGCGCGGCACCCGAGACCGCGCTCGGGAGTAGTATCGGAACGCGGATGACGCGGAGGCTTCCACGCTCGGGTCCCCGAAGCTCCACGGCGGCGGGGGCCGGCGGTGCCTGTACTCGCTCTCGCCGCCTTCGCCCTCGCGCTCGCCTCCGTCTTCTTCGTCGCGTGCGAAGCGGTGCCGTCGCGGATGGCGGCGCACATCCTCGAGCGCTACCGCAAGGCCTCCGGCGTCAAGCCTTTGCCGGCCGGCGGCATGATTCGCATCCGCCTGTCGCGCCCCGGAGGCACGCCGTCCGAAACGGGTCGGGAGGAAATCAGCTGGGAGCCGGCCCGGTTCCGCGACGCGGTCGAGTCAGCCGGGATGACGACGGTCCGCGGCATCGAGTCGTCGCGGGCCTTCTTCACCGACGGCGACGGCGTGACGCGCGTCGCCTCGGAGCCCGTGATGCGCGAGCTCCTGACCCGCTCGTATTTCTTCCGCCGGGCCTGGCTCTTCCGGGATCGCGAGAAGGCCCTGCTGCGGCTGGGGCCGGGCCGACGGCGATTCCGCCTCGATCCGGCTCGACGTGCTCGGGGGCAACACGCTCGTGCTCGCCTTCTCGAGCCGCGACGGCCGGCTCCTCTCCGCACGGTCGCCGCGCTTTCACCTCGAGTTCCAGTCGCCGACGCGCTATCGCGATCTCTCCAATCCCGCCCGCCCCGTCGAGGGCGAGATCGCGTGGACCGGCCTGCCCACCGGGCGCATGCCCGTTCCCGAGGTCGGCGGAGGCCGCGCGTCGTTCTCGGAAGCCTCGACCCGCGTGTCGGCCGAGCGCCGCGGCGGGGGGCTCATCGTCGATGCCCGCATCTCCGGGCATCCCGGTCCGTCTGGCGCTCGATGCGGCCGCCGACGGGCCGCTCCGTCTTTCCCGTTCGCTCGCCGCTCGCCTCCCCCTCCGCTTCGCGACCGACGTCTTCGGCCGATCGCTCGCCCCCGGTGCGACTCTTCAAATCGGCGGCGTCTCGTGGCCCGCGCTCTTCGTGGAGGCGCAAGAGGACGTTCTCGCGGGAGCCGACGCCATGGCGGGCGCCTGCGTCTTCCGGGAGGCGGTCGTCGAAATCGACCTGCGCTCCGGCCGGCTCGGGCTCCACGACCCGGCGGTCTGGGTCGCCCCCGAGGCCTACGTGCGGCTCGTCACCGACGACGACGGCGACCGGCCCGTCGTGACGCTCTACGCGGGTTCGGCCGCGCTGCGGCTGGTCGAGGGCAGCGACACGGGCGGCGCCGCCGTGCGGCTCTCACCCGAGAGCGCGGCGCGCGCCGGTCTGACCAACGACACGACCACCGAGGAGCTGCGCTGGGGTCCGCTCCTGATGCCGCCGCTGACCGTCCGGGTCGCCGGCGCCGACGAGGCGTCCTTCGCCGACTGGGGCGACGACGGCCGGCTCGGCTTCGCCATCTTCGAGCACGCGCACGCGTACATCGACATGCCCCAGCGGTGGACCTACGTGAAGCCCCACTCCCCCGAATAGCCGCTCGTTCTCGAGGGAGAGGATCCCGGAGCGACTTCCCCTCCCTCGTCGGTCGGCCCGCGCAGCGGGCCGACTAGGTCCCGAACTCGGACCCCGAACGCCGCGCGCGCGATGCGCACCGGCCGCAGAGAACCTCGTCGGGCCCTTCGAGTCCCGTCGCATCGACACGCAGCTGCGTCGCGCAGGCGGGACACACCATCATCGGCTCGCCGCGTCTTGTCGGGGGCGCCGCGGCGCGCCAGACCGCCCCTCCGGGCGGGATCAAAAGGGACAACGTTGTCGTGTCTCACCGTCGCTCCTCCTGTCCGAAATGCCGTTCGGTTTCCGTCACGGCAGAAGCATCCAAAGAATCGGCGAGGGAGAGCCGCGCGCGGCGGGGAGACCGCGACTTGCGGACCCCGAGCAGACACGACCCCCAGAAGCAGAACAGGACGGCGCCGGTCGTCAGCAGGCTCGCGATGGCCGCGCGCACGGGCCGGGGGGCTTCGCGCAGGTCGCGGCCTCCCGCGCCGACGACGACGCCCCCGAGAAAGAGGCAGAGAACGGCCGACGAGGACGAAGCTGCGCGGACGGTCGTCCGATTGGCGCGCCGGCTGCGACCACACCAGCTTCATGACCGAAGTACCCGTTTCGTCGACCGCGGCCGCCCGGGAGGGCCGCCGCCGGGCTGCGTTGCGAGCGAGGTCGAATGCCAATCGGCCCTCCGCAGCTCCGGGCCCGGGCCAGCGATGCGGACTTCCGAATCCGGTAAGCGTCCGTCGCGGCACCCGTCCCGGGTTTCGACGTTTTCATTCTACGCGCCGTACCTGAAAGCGGCAATGGATTTATGCTTGCGCGCCGCCGAAAGGAGTCTCATGCGACGGATCGCACATGGTCTCGATCGCCAGCGCGCTCGTTCTGCTCTCGGCTGCTCCCGCGACGACGCCGCCGCCCGCCGCGCGGCTTCTTTCGCCGAGAGCGTCGCCGCGCAGCAGAAGGGTCGAGCGACGCGTTCCGCGCGATACCCGATCCCGCCGTCGCGCGCGAGATCGATGCGCCGCCTGTCCGCCGCACCGCACCACCTGGGTCTCCCGCGAGGGCGCGAAGAACGCCGAATGGATTCTGGCGCAGATGAAGGCGTGGGGGCTCGACGCGCGCATCGAGACGTTCGACGTCCTCTTTCCCGACCCCGAAGGAACGCGTCGTCGAGCTCGTCGAGCCGGTCAAGTTCCGCGCGACGCTCGCGGAGACGAAACTTCCCGAGGACCCGACGTCGGGCCAGACGGCGCTCCAGCTGCCGACCTACAACGCCTACTCGATCGACGGCGACGTCACGGCTCCGCTCGTCTACGTCAACTACGGCGTGCCCGACGACTACGAGCGGCTCGAGCGGCTCGGCGTCGACGTGGCGGCAAGATCGTCATCGCGCGCTATGGCGGCGGGTGGCGGGGCATCAAGCCCAAGGTCGCGGCCGAGAAGGGGGCGGTCGGCTGCATCATCTACTCCGATCCGCAGGACGACGGATTCTTCGAGGGCGAGGTCTACCCGCAGGGACCCTTCCGCCCGGGCAGGGCGTCCAGCGCGGCAGCGTCGCCGACATGCCCGTCTATCCGGGGACCCGCTCACCCCCGGCGTCGGCGCGACGAAGGACGCGAAGCGCCTCGATCGCAAGGACGCGGCGACGATGACGAAGATCCCGGTCCTGCCGATCTGCTACGCCGACGCGCAGCCGCTGCTCGCCGCGCTCGAGGGCCCCGTCGCTCCGGAGAGCTGGCGCGGGGGCTCTTCCGATCACGTATCGCATCGGCCCCGGCCCGGCGACGCGTCCACCTGCGGCTCGTCTTCGACTGGAAGATCGTTCCCGCGCACGACGTCATCGCCACGATCCCGGGCAGCGTGTGGCCGGACGAGTGGATCGTGCGCGGCAATCACCACGACGCCTGGGTCAACGGCGCCGAGGACCCCGTCTCGGGCCTCGTCGCGCTGCTCGAGGAGGCGCGGGCCTACGGCGTGACTGCTCGAGAAGGGCTGGCGCCCGAAGCGGACGATCGTTCTCTGCGCCTGGGACGGCGAGGAGCAGGGGCTGCTCGGCTCGACCGAGTGGGTCGAGGCCCATCGCGACGAGCTCGCGCCAAGGCCGTCGCGTACATCAACACCGACGGCAACGGGCGCGGATTCCTGAACGCCGGCGGCTCCCACACGCTCGAGCCCTTCGTCACGCGGCGCGGCCGCCGAGGTCGAGGATCCCGAGAAGAAGATCTGCGTGCTCTCCAGCGCGCCAGGCTGCAAGCGCGATCTCGACGGCCGCGAAGCCCGAGGACCGCCGGAGCATCCGCGAGCGCGCTTACCTCGAGCTCGAGGCGCTGGGCTCGGGCTCGGACTTCACGCCCTTCCTCCAGCACCTCGGCATCGCGTCGCTCAACTTCGGCTTCGCGGCGAGACGACGGGCGGCATCTACCACTCGATCTACGACGACTTCACCTGGTACTCGCGCTTCGGAGATCCCGGACTTCATCTACTGCGCGCTCTCGCCCAGACGGTCGGCATGACGACGCTGCGCCTCGCCAACGCCGACATCCTGCCCCTCGACTTCTCCAGGCCGCGGAGGCCGTCGCCCGTTACGTCAAGGAAATCGGCGAGCTCGCGGACTCCCGGCGGCGGAGACGGAGGAATGGCACCGCAGGTGGAGGAGAAGCTCCTCTGGGCCGTCGCCGATCCGAAGAAGCCCTTCGTCGCGCCGAAACCCGATCGCGCCGTGCCGCCTCACTTCGACTTCTCCGCGCTCCAGAACGCGTCCGACGCCCTGACCGCGGCCTCGGCGGCCTACGCGAAGCGCGTTCGGCGCGGCGTTCGCGCCGGGCGCGCCCCGGCCCTCGCCTGAGAAGCTCGCGACGCTCAATCGCGCCCTCGCGTCCTTCGAAGGCGCCCTCACCTCGGACGCCGGCCTGCCCAACCGCTCCTGGTACCGCCACTACATCTACGCCCCGGGCGCCTACACCGGCTACGGCGTCAAGACGCTCCCCGCCATGCGCGAAGCCCTCGAAGAGCGCCGGTGGAGCGACGTCAATCCCAACGCCGCCGCGACCGCCAAAGTGATCGCCCGCGCCGCGGAACAGGTCCAGACGGCGACGAAGCTGCTCGCGACGCTCTAGGAGAGTCGCCGGGTGCTCGCCCCGCCGAGAACGGTCTAGACTGTCTGGATGCGTCTGCGGGTTTCCGCGGCTCTCGCCCTTGTCGGGCTCGCCGCCGGCGCTCCCGCGCAGACCGTGCGCGAGCGAGTCGACATTCAGGTCCTTAGCCTGCGGGTGGCGGCCACGACTCGAGATGGCCGCCCGGTAACGAATCTCGAGAAGGAAGATCTCCTTCTAACAGTCGACGATCGTCCGGTCGCCATCGACACCCTGAGCCTGTCAGGGACGACCGTTCCCGCCGATCCGGCCGTCCCCAGGGAAATTCAGGCCCCCGGACCCGTACGCACGCTCGTGTTCGCCGACGAGGGCGAGACCCACTTCGCGGACCGGGCCGTCGTCTATCGCGACCTGGAGCGGTTCCTCCGCGAATCCGCGTCGGCGCAGAGAGAGGTCATGATCGCCCGCTTCGACGGCGGAGGCCTCGAGGTTCCCTTGCCGTGGACCAGCGACGTGAACCGAGCCGTCGAGACTCTGCGGAGACTGCGCGAGAAGCCGGCGGCCAATCTCCTTCCGACAGCGGAAGACGTCGGCGCCTCGTCTGTGCGGTGGATCGAGCTCTACCGCGAGCACCTCCACGCTGCCCTGCTCGAAGCTCTTGCATCGTTCCCCGACACGCGAGGCGCAAAGCAGCTGCTGGTGGTCAGCGGGGGGACGGCGTTGTTACGGCCCGCCGACCTGGTCTCGATCCTCCGCTGCGAGCTGACGGAGGCGCAGCGCTCCCGCCTCCAGCAGACGAACCCCGACGTCTCGGCCGCGCACGCCAAGGAAATCGAACGTGCGACGTTCGCCCTCTGGACCCGCGCCGTCCATCCGGCTGGCGACGTCCTGACGATGTCGGACGTCCTGGCCAAGGCCGTCGAGCGTGACGTCGCCGTGATCCCCGTGTCAGCGGAAGCCATCCAACGGCGCGCCCTCGGAGACGTCGCATGGAAAAGCATGAGCACGGTCAGCGCAGGGGACAGGAGACTGCCGCCACGGCTTTCCGCCGGACAGGTCATGACCGAGATGGCCCAGAGCACCGGCAGCGAACCCATCCTCGTCCCCGGAAAGACAGCGGCGCGGCTGGCCGAGCTCGAGACCCGGCCGGTCTACACGCTGACGTTCCGAGATACCGCCGGCGACAACCGGTATCACCGCGTCGTGCTCACGGCACGGCGGCCGGACGTGACGCTTGCCCACCGGCGCGGCTATCGCCTCGCCGGCGAGGACGAACGCGCGCTCGACGGCGTCGTGGCGCGCTTCCAGGGCACGTCGGCGGCGGACAATCCCCTGGAGGCACGGGCGACGCTCTCTCCGGCGTCCCCCTACGACGTGCGGACGACGCGGATCGACCTGCGGATCACCCCTCCGCGAGAGTCGGCGCCTTCCGCGCAACGCACCCTTCTCTGCATCGCGATGGGCCGGGGCGCGGACGGCGAGCGCACGGAGCCGGTGACCTGGACGGCGACAGCCGAGGCGGAGGCCGACGGGAGCGGCGCTTACGCCGCAACCTCCGTGCTGAAAGCGCCCATCGGCGGCTACACCTGGAGCGTGGCGATTCGGGACGTGGACACCGGGTTGACTTCGTTCCTTCTGCTCCGCCCCGCTGAGTGATCAGGGTGCGACGCCGCCGCCTCGCATGCGTTCGTACAGCTCCTGGCTGTCGGCCTTTCCCTGGGCGACGGAGCAGGTGCCGTCGCAGCGCGCCGTCACCTTTCCCTCCTCGTCGAAGATCTCGGCTGCCGCGAAGATGAGATTCATTCCCGAGCGGATGAGGCGCGCCTCGGCGACGATGCGGTCGCCACGGGTCGGACGGAAGAAGGACATGGACAGGTTGACCGTGGCGGAGCGCGTTTCCGGACGCGTCAGCCAGCCGACCGTTCCGATCACGAGGTCGAAGAGTCCGGCGAGCACGACGCCGTTGACGGCCGACGTGCCGAGGCCGCCCCGGTGGATGTCGCGCACGGGGTCGATGACGGCACGGACGCGGTCGACACGCTCGAACTCGAGCCGCGCCCCGAAGTGCTGCATGGGGGCTCCCGCGTTCCACATCTGGCCGAGGGCTTTGAGCGACTCGAGGGTCGGGTAGGCCGTCGAGAAGGGCTGCGGGTTCTCCGGCATGGCCGCCGACTCTAACGCATGACGACTCCCGGTCATCCCGCGCCGCCGTAGAATCGCGGACCATGCGATACGTCCGCCTCGCGCTCCTGGCCGCCGCACTTTCAGCGAACGCGCACGCCGCCGAGCCCGCACGCGTTCTCGCCGTGAAGGCGGGCAGGCTGATCGATCCAAAGGCCGGACAGGTCGTCCCGAACGCCGTCATCGTGATCGAAGGCGGGCGCGTGAAGGCGGTCGGCCCGGGTCTTGCCGTTCCCGCAGGCGCGACGGTCGTCGATCTTTCGGGCTACACGGTGCTGCCCGGCCTGATCGACTGCCACACGCACCTCGTGGGGGATGCGGCCGACGCCGATCCTCTCTCGGAGCTGAAGTCCTCGCCGGCAAAGCGGGCGTTCGAGTCCGTTCCCAACGCCCGGGTGACGCTCGAGGCGGGATTCACGACGGTGCGTGATCTCGGCGCCTACCGCGCCTTCGTGGACGTCGCCCTGCGCGACGCGATCGCGAAGGACTATTTCCCGGGACCCCGCATGTACGTCGCGGGCCCCTACGTGACGATCACGGGAGGCGGCGGGACCATGTCCGGCGGCCTCGCCCCGGACATCGCGCTGCCCTGGGACCTGAAGTTCGGCGTCGCCGACGGCGCGGATCAGGTGCGTCAGCGCGTGCGGGACATCGCCCAGAACGGCGTCGACCTCATCAAGGTCCTGGCAACGGGAGCGTTCCTGGCGCACGGCTCCAACCCCAAGGCGGTGGAGTACACCTACGACGAGCTGCGCGCGGCGGTCGAGGAAGCCGCGAACAAGGGACTCAAGGTCGCGGCGCACGCGCACTCGACCGATGGCGTGAAGAACGCCGTCCGCGCCGGGGTCGCCTCGATCGAGCACGGCGTGTACGTCGACGACGAGGGGCTCCGGCTGATGAAAGAAAAGGGGACCTACCTCGTCGCGGACATCTACGACGCCGAGTGGATTCGAGAATCGGCCGGCTACCCCGCGGATTTCGCCGCCAAGCAGCCCGAGGGCGACGAGATTCAACGCCAGGCTTTCAAGAAGGCCGTGCAGATGGGCGTGAAGATCGCCTACGGCACGGACGCCGGCGTCTATCCGCACGGCTTCAACGCCCGCCAGTTCGCCTGGCAGGTCCGCTACGGTCAGACGCCGATGGAGGCGATCCGGTCGGCGACGGTTTCCGCGGCGGATCTGATCGGCCGCGGCAACGAAGCGGGATCTCTCGAGCCGGGCAAGTGGGCGGACCTGATCGCGGTGAAGGGCGATCCGCTCCAGGACGTGACGATTCTCGAGAAGGTCGTGTTCGTGATGCGCGGGGGCAGGATCTACAAGGACGCGCGCTGACGCGACGACGGCGCCGTCACTTCTTCCGAACCGCCTCGAGCACCCGGTCCCGCGCCCACGTCCCGGCGAGCGCCGGCTTGTCGTAGACGTTCCAGCCCGTGAAGACCGCGATGAGGTCGAGCGACGGCACGCAGACGAGAAGCTGCCCGCCGTAGCCGAGCCCGGCAAACGCCGGCGTTTCCCCCGGCAGCACCCACCACTGGTACCCGTACTGCATCTGCGCGAACTCGCCCCCCGGGCTGACCTTCGCGGCGGTCGAGGCCGCGGCCCAGCCTTCCGGGAGGATCCGCTTCCCGTCCCAGACGCCGTCTCGCATGTAGAGGAGGCCGATCTTCGCGAGGTCCCGGGGCGTCAGATACAGCCCGCCCTCGGTGTCCGGATGGCCGGTCGGCGTCTTCTTCCAGTAGAACTTCGTGATTCCGAGCGGCCCGAAGAGATGCTCCGCGGCGTAGGCGTCGGCTTGCTTGCCCGTCGCCTTGCGGAGAACCTCCGCGAGGAGCTCCGTGACGCCGCTCGAGTAAACGAACGTCGATCCCGGCTCGGCGGCCATGGGCTGGTCGAGGACGAACTGGATCCAGTTCGTGCTCGCTTCCATGAGCGCGCAGCTGTTTTCCGCGTCCGTGTAGTCGGGGTTGGTCTCGTCCCACCGGATGCCGGCCGTCATCGTCAGGAAGTGCGCGAGCGTCCAGCGATCCTTCCTCGGGTCCGGCGCGACGCGGTACGCGTCGAAGTACGGCAGCATCTTCGCGCCGACACCGGAGATCTCGCCGCGGCGGATCGCGATCCCGATGAGCGCCGAGGTCACGCTCTTCGAAACCGACTGGAGCGTGTGCAGATCGCTGCCGTGCTCGTAGGGATACCAGGCCGGGTCGTAGTAGTTGTAGGGACCCGGCACGCGGTCGGGCGCGGTCTCGAAGAGTTTCGCGTAGTCGTGCCGGTACGTCTTCTCGAAGACGACGCTCCCGTTGCGAATCACGAGCAGTCCGTCGACGTAGCCGTGCTTTCCGCTCGACAGCGCGGCGTCGAGCTTCGCGAGGACGGCCGCGTCGAGCCCTTCGCGCGCCGGTGTCGAGACCGGCCAGCCGGCAACCGGAGCCGCGAGCCCGATTGCGAGCAACAGCATGAGGAACATCAGGCGCGATTCTATCGGTGTGACGGGACGAAAGGCGCGAAACGGGGGACCAGTTGCGGGAGCCGAACGGGTTCTTGGGTTAGCCTAGGGGCGTGAAATCCGTCGGTCTGCTGTTTCTCCTCGCCGGGATGGGCCTGTCCGCGGCCGCCCAGGAAGTGCCCCAACGTCTCGACGGCGTGCAGGAAGAAGTGGTCGTCGAGCGCGTGGTCATCGACGCGCACGTCATCGGTCCGGACGGCAATCCGATCCCCGGCCTCACGCCCGAGGACTTCAGAGTCAAGATCGACGGCCGGCCCGTGATCCTCGAGGACGTCGACTGGCTGCCCGCCGACGAGCCCGAGAACGATGCCTCCGCGCTGGTGGGCATCGAGACCGAAGAGGCCGAGCGCTTCCGGCAGGACGCGCCTCCGGGACGTCTCGTCGTCATGTTTTTCCAACACGACGCCAGCCAGACGACCCGTCTCCACGGGCTCATGCGCATGGCGCAGCAGGCGCGCCGTTTCCTCGACACGCTCCTTCCGACCGACCGCATCGCCGTGGCGTCCTTCGACTCGCAGCTGAAGCTGCGCCAGGATTTCACCGCCGACCGGGAAAAGATCATCAAGGCGATCAACTCCTCGATCCGCACATCCCCCATGCCCGAGCCCGATCCGACGAGCCAGCCCTCCGTCGCCCGCTACCTCGATCGCGCCGCCGCGAAGAAGGCCGCGACGCCCGACCGCGCGATCGAGGTCCTCGCCCGCGCCCTCGAGCCGCTGCCGGGCGGCAAATCGATGGTGTTCTTCGGCTGGGGCCTCGGCTCGACCGTCGGCGGGGTTTCGGGACCCGTCGCGTCCGAGTCCAAGGACTACAGCGACATGGTCTATTCGCTCGCCCGGGCGCGCGTCAATCTCTTCACCCTCGACGTCGCCGACGCCGACTACCACACGCTCGAGGATTACCTGAAGCAGGTCTCGCAGCTGACGGGCGGCAGCTACCAGAAGACGAACAACTTCCCGGCCCTCGCGATGGAGCTCGTGCGGCGCGCCATCTCGGGGCGCTACGTCCTCGTCATCGTCAAGCCCCGCGGCACGCGCGGCGATCACACGATCGAGGTCGAGCTCGTCGGCAGGAAGGGCTTCGTGTACGCGAGGCAGTACTACCAGGACTGAGGCCGTCGCCTCCGCTTGCGAGCGGGTCTGCGCCCTTCGGGCGCACCGGGCGGGCCCCCTAACGCCGGTCGAGCTTCGCGTCCGTCTCGAGAAACGCCTTCGCCGCGGCGTCGCCGCGAAGAAACGCATCCCAGAACGCGAGCGTCGCCGCCTTGACGTCTTTGAAGAGCGCGATCTCGCCTTCCGCGCTCGGCGCGCCCTTGCCGCGTCCGGCGAGCGCGGCGCCCGGCTCCGCGTACTGGCCGGTCGAGGAAAGCGCGCTTCCGCCCTGCAGCCACAGGCAGTACTTGTCGCCCGCCGGCGAGAGGCGGAACGCATCCGGCCGCCAGGACGCGGCCCCGCCTTTCGGCTTCGGGTTCGCCTCGCGCGAGCCGGCGACCACGAGGAGCGGCCGCGTGATTCCCGCCCACGAGCTCGAGGTCCAGCCGCCCTTTCCCGCGGAGGGCGGAGAGAGCAGCAGGAAGGCCTTCGGGCGGGGATCGGGCAGACCCTTCCCCTTGTCGGTCTTCGAGGGATCCACGGTCGCTCCGGCAAGGATGCCCGCCGCCGCGGCGCCCTCGCCATAGCCGCCGATGCCGAGTCGCGCCGGATCGAGCTTGCCCGCAAGAGCCGGAATGCGTTCCCCGATCGTCGGAAGCGAATCGATCACGAACGCGGCGTCGCGGGCACGCGTGTCCCAGGGTGCGGCGGACGCCTTCTTGGCCCCCTTGGGCGCAACCGCGAGGACTGCGTAGCCGCGCGTCGCCCAGAAGCGTAGAAGCAGGCGGTCGTCCTTTCCGGTCCGTCCCTCCCCCGGCAGGTAGACGACGACGGGGTACGGCCCGGGGCCGCCCGGGTACGCGGCCGCGACGGCGAGATCGCGTTTGCGCGCCGCGTCGGTCAGGACGACGTCGGCCTCGGCCACCACCTCGAGGCCGCTGCGCGCGAGCTCCGCCGCAGGCGGTGCGACCGCGGGCGCCGCAGGAGCTGCCGGCTTCGTCGCGTCTTTCGCGTTCGACGCGCAAGCCGCCGCGAGACACAGTCCCAGAATGGTGAACGCGCGCTTCATGGGGTTCGAGACTCCTAAGGTCGATAGATGAGATCAGCATATCCCCGCACCGTGCGGAAGCGCGGCATGGGGCTGTCGATCCACGCCGCGCCGACGCGGAACGTCAGCGTGCGTCCGAACTCCGCCGGGACGAGGCGCTCGAGGCGCGCCTCCGCACCCGCGGCGCGCACGGGAGCGGGCCGCAGCTCTCCGGGGCTCCAGGCGCGCAGCCACTCCCCGTAGATCACGATCGGAGCGCCGGAAGTTTCGAGCGCGGCGCGGTAAGCCTCGAACTTCGTCCCCAGTTGCACGGCGAACGGCAGCGCCGGGTTCTCGATGCGATTGCGGTCGAAGGCCGGCGGAAGGATCGTCGACGGCGAGCCGCCGATCGCGAACGCGTCGAACCGCGACGGCGTGCCGCCGCTGCCGCCCCAGCGGCCCGAAAGCGAGAGCGTCGCAAACGGCGTGATCCAGGCGGGCCGCACGCCGCCCGACCACTGCGTCCACCCGAAGCCGCGCGTCTCGCCCACGGTGCCCCAGGCTTCCAGGTCGAGCCCCGCCCCCCAGCGCCCCGTCGTGCGCCGCGCGGCGAGCCGGCCGCGCGCCGTGCCGAGCGCGCGCGAAAAGCGAGAGTCCTCCGAGAGGGCCTGGACGCTGGCGGCGCCGCCACCCGCGTCGAGGTCGACGCGGCCCCAGACGAACGAGCGGCCCCACGCGGCGCCGGCGAAGCCGCCGCTGCGGTCGGCGTCGAGGGACGGCCGCGGCGCGAGGCTCTGCCGGCCCGGAATCTCGAGCGCCGAGAAGAGCTGGGCGGAAAGCACGAGAGGAAGCCCTCGCCACGCGGCCGCCGCGGTGCCCCCGCGCGGTCCCGGCGTGTTGCCGAAGGAACCGGCCGCGAGCCAGTGGAAGCGGCCGAGCACGTCGGCGCCGTCGAGGCCCACCTGCACCGTGTCGCCGTCCGGGCCGATCGCGAAGTTCACGAGCGGACGGATCGTCTGCGACGGCCACACGGAATAGGAATAGGACCGTTCCGCGGCGACGGGCTCCCCCGCGGGCGGGGCCGGGTGCGGGTGGACCGGAACGTTGGCCAGCGCCGCTTCGACCAGGCGTTCCGAGGCCCGGGCCGGTTCGGGCGCCGCCGGATCCACGCGGCGGACGTCCACGCCGTGCGCGGTCCAGTCCAGAAATAGCACGGCCGCGCCGTCCGGGTACGGAGCCGGGGAGTACGCGCCTCCCGTCACGCGGGTCAGGACGCGCGGGGGATGTCCGCCGTCGATGGGCGCGCGGACGAGATTCCAGACGCCGGTCCCGTCGGATGCGGTGAGGATCGCCGTTGCGTCCGGGCTCCAGGACGGCGCGCCGGCGGGACCGCCGGGCAGGCTCAGCTCCTCGAGCTTCCCGCCCTCGACGGGAAACACGACGAGCCGCCAGCGTCTCCCGGCGTGGAGAAGGGCGGCCACGCGGCGGCCGTCGGGCGAAACGCGCGGCGAGCTCCAGACGGGCCAGTCGTCCGGGATGCCCGTGTCGACGGCGAGCTCCTGTGTCTGCCCCGTCGCGAGATCGACCCGGACGAGCGCGGTCGACCCGAACCGGCTGCGCACGGCGACGGCGAAGCTCCCGTCCGGCGACGGGTCGGCGTCCGCGACGTCCTGACCGCGTGTCACGGGTGCGACCGATCCCCGCTCGACGCTCCAGGCGTAGAGGTCCCAATGCAGCACCCCTTCCCCGTCCGGAGCGCGCTTCGAAAAAAGCACGCGCTCGCCGTCGGGAAGCCAGCGCGGATCGGCGGCCGCCATCGCGTCGTGGCGCGGAAGCTTCCAGCGCGGCGCGCGTTCGGAGTCCGTCTCCGACGCGGCGAGATCCCAGACCGCGAGGTAGCTCACCTTCCGCGAGGGATCGCGCCGCGCGAGCAGGCGTTTCCCGTCGGGCGAAACCTGCGGCCCCGAAGTCGCGCCGTCGAGCCGGAGAACGAGCTCCCCCGAAGCGAGCCCCGCGGCCTCGAGGGCCTTCTCTTCGGAGATCGCGCGCGCCGTCGTTTCCGCGACGAACCGGTCGTAGAGGTCCTCCGGCGATTCGCCGAACCTCTCTCGAAAGGACGCCTCGAACCCGCCCGCGAATCGGGCCGCCATGCGCGTCCAGAGCTCGCGACAGGCTGGCCTCGCCTTCGCGCGCGGCGAGCCACTCGAGATAGGCCGAGCCGACGAGATATGGCACCGCCTCGCCCGAGCCAGCCCCCGCCGCCGTCGAGCTTCCCGTACGACGGCAGCTTGCCCTCGATCCCGAGCTGCCGCAGAAGCATGGCGCGCAGCGTCGACGCCGGTCGTCCCGAGCCCGTGAGCGCGCCTTCGATGAGCGTCGCGTAACCCTCGTAGACCCAGCGCGGGCTGCCGAGGGCGAGCGGGCCGAGCGGCACGGGTGAGTACCGCTGGAGCCCGCCGAACGCGCCGGTCCCCGGGCGCGCGAGATGAACGACGTGCGCGAGCTCGTGCGTCGCCAGAATTTCGCCCCAGTCCGGGAACTCGGAAAGGCCCGACTCCGCCGACGGCGGCGAAGCCCAGAGGATCATCTCGGGACGGTCGAGGAACGGAACCGCCACGCCGTTCGGGTCCGCGGCGGGATCCGCCACGACGACCTCGATCGGGTCGCCCGGCAGGACGCCGACGTACGCGGCCACCCGATCCCGCATGGGCTCGAGGAGCCCGGCGACGTGGCGCGCCCAGGCCTCGAACGGCGCCGGGAAGTGAACGCGAAAGTGCGCCGTCTCGAGCGTCCGCCAGTCGGCCGAGGGCCCCTGCGCCGCGGCGGTGCGGGAGAGAACCGCGAAGAGGATCCCGGCGAGAGCGCGTCGGCGCACGCGGGAAAGGCTATCAGGGCGTTGATAAACTGCCGCGCCGACCCCGATCCACGCACCGACCGATCACTCGCCAAGGAGACGAAAGATGCGCGTCGCCGCACGCCTCGCACTCGCCGCCGCTCTCTTCGCAGCCTGCTCCGCTCCGCTGATGGCCGCCGGACCCTGGGCGCCCGTCGGACCGCACACCGGCGAGATCCAGACGCTCGCGATCGATCCCTCCGCGCCCGCGACGCTGTACGCCGGCACGTTTCGCGGCGGCCTCTACCGCACGACGGACGCCGCCGCGACGTGGACGCTCCTCGACGGCGTTCCGCGCGACGCCGTCGTCGAAGCCGTCGCCGTCGATCCGTCCGCGCCAAAGGTCGTCTGGGCCGTGACGCGTCAGGACGGGATCTACCGCAGCGCCGATGGCGGCGCTTCGTGGAAGCGCGTCCTCGACGTCGAGGACCAGGAGTGGACGGCGATCGCGATCGACCCGAAGGGCGTGGCGTCCGTCGCGGCCGACACGGTCGGCGCGCAGCCCGGCATCCACCGCTCCCGCGACGGCGGCAAGACCTGGACGCGCTCGGAGAGCGGATTCCCCCGCAACTTCCGCATCCGTTCCCTGGCGGTCGATCCGAAGACGCCGACGATCCTCTACGCGGGCCTCCGGGGCGAGGGCGTCTACAAGTCCACCGACTCGGGCGCGACGTGGGCGCCGTCGAACGCCGGCATCGACGACGAGTTCGTGCAGTGCGCTCGCGGTCGATCCGGCCGATCCGGTCTCCGTCTGGGTCGGAACCAACGGGGAGTTCTTCCGCAGCGACGACTCCGGAAAGACGTGGGTGAAGAAGAGCCCGGACAAGTGGGGCTCGGCGGCCGGCGCTTCCGCGTTCGCGATCGACCCCGCCGACGCGAAGATCGTCTACGCGGCGCTCCCCAACCGCGTGCTGCGGACGAAGGACTACGGCCGCTCCTGGGACGAGCTGGGGCGCGGGTTCAACTGGATCAACTTCGCCGCGCTCGCCCTCGATCCGGCGGGCACCCTCTACGCGGGCACCAACCGCGACGGGTCCTGAAGACCGCCGACCTCGGACGGACGTGGAGCCCCGACACCGGACGGCCTCACCTCCGTCGACGTCAAGGACCTCGTGGCCGACCCCTCCGCTCCCGGCACGCTCTACGTCGGTTCGGTTCAGGGCAACGTCAGCCGGACGACCGACGGCGGAAAGACCTGGTCGCGCCTCCACGACGGCATGACGACGACCGACGTGCGCTCCGTCGCGATCGATCCGTCCACGCCGCGGATCCTCTTCGCGGGAACCGATGAGGGCATCTTCCGCAGCGCCGACCGCGGCGAGACCTGGGATCACGTCCACAAGGACTCGGTGACGCGCGGCATCATCGCCTTCGTGTTCGACGGGGCGGAGCCCGCGACGATCTACGCGCGCGACGTCGACAACGTGCTCGTTTCGGCCGACGGCGGCAAGAGCTGGAAGTCGACTCCCGACCTCGACCGGGGCTCGAGCCTCAACGGGACGTTCGGCTTTGCGAGCGTTCCCGGCGCCCCCGGCACGCTCTTCGCGAGCACCCACGCCGGACTCTTCAAGTCGACCGACGGCGCGAAGACGTGGTCGAAGAGCGGTGCCGGGATTCCCCACTCGCGGATCCAGACGATCGCCGTCGACCCCGCGAGCAAGGCGATCCTCGTCGGCACCGAGGACGAAGGCATCTTCAAGAGCGCCGACGGCGGCGCCACCTGGACCGCGAGCCACAAGGGACTCGGACGCGCCAACGTGCAGACCCTCCGGATCGACCCCTCCAACCCGAAGACGCTCTATGCCGGGACCTGGCGCAAGGGTCTCTTCCGGTCGCAGGACGGCGGCGCCTCGTGGAGCGCGATCGGCGGCACGCCGCCGCACCCGGACCTCGTGGCGATCGTGCCGGACTTCGCGAACCCCGGCCGGATCCACGTCGGCACCGGGGGCCGCAGCGTCTGGGCCTTCGATCCCGCGGCCGCTCCGGCGCCGCCGTCGCCCGCTCCGGCCGGCCGGTCCACCCCGGCCCCGAAAAAGGCCTCGCCGCCCAAGCCCAAGCCGTAACTTTCCGGCCGGCGGGTCGTCTCCGAAAGCGACATGGAGGAACCATGAAGCTCGCCATCCTGAAGACGACTGCCCTGGCCGCCCTGCTGCTCATGCCGACCGCCTCGCGCCTCGCGGCGAGCGGCGATCCCGAGCCCTCGCCCGCTCCGCCGGAGAACCAGGCCACCAAAGAGAAGAAAAAGGTCAAACGGGAGAAAAAGATCGTCGTCGAATCGCCCGAGGAGCGGATCGTCGTCGATGACGACGGCGTTTTCGTCGGAACGCGACTTCGATTTCGACTTCGACTTCGACTTCGAGTCGGAGGACTTCGCGGATCTCCGGGACCTCGAGGATCATCCCGGATTTCACTGGCAGGGCGGCGGCTACATCGGCGTGCGCCCCGTAGCGATGACGCCGGACCTGCGCGTCCACTTCGGCGCCCCGAAGGACGCCGGCGTCTTCGTCGGCAAGGTCGAGAAGGACTCGCCGGCCGCCAGGGCCGGACTGCAGGTCGGCGACATCGTCACCGCCGCCGACGGCGACCGGATCGAATCGACGGGCGACCTCGTGCGCTCCGTGCGGCGCCGGAAGGACGGCGACACGGTCAAGCTCGATCTGGTCCGCGACAAGTCGGCGAGGTCACTCTCCGTGACGGTCGCCGCGCGCGAACTCGACGATGCGGTGCGCGTGGGCGAGCTCGGGCCGCGGCGGTTCAAGTTCCGGCGCCATGCGATGCCGCCAGTCCCCCCGGTGCCTCCGGTGCCGCCCGTCGCTCCCGTGCCGCCGGGCTCGCCGCGGCTCCAGAAACAGATCGACGACCTCGAGAAGCGCCTCGACGCGCTCGAGAAGGGGATCCCCCAGAAACAGGGCCTCTAGGCCCTCGCCTCCGGCTGATCGGGGCGGCCGCAAGGGCCGCCCCTACGACGCACCTGGCGTAGGGGCGGGGACGCGGTGACGATAGAGTACGCGCACGTTTCCGAACCCCCAAGGAGAGTGCGCCCATGACGGAGCTCCGCCGGGACCTCACGCTCTTCGACACCGTCAACCTCGTCGTGGGGACGGTCATCGGTTCGGGCATCTTCCTCGTGCCCTCGGAGATCGCGCGCGCGGTGTGGACGCCGGGCTGGATGCTCGCCGTCTGGATCATCGGAGGCGTCCTGACGATCTTCGGCGCGCTCTCGCTCGCCGAGCTCGGCGCCGCGATGCCCGACGCCGGCGGGATCTACTCGTTCATCACGCGCGCCTTCGGACGCCTCCCCGGGTTTCTCTGCGGCTGGATGCTCTTCACGGTCGCGACCTCGGGCTCGATCGCCACGCTCGCCGCGGCGTTTCCGATCTACCTCGGCGCCTTCGTGCCGCTGACTCCCGCGACGGCCAAGCTCGCGGGACTCGTCATGATCGCCCTCCTGACGTGGGTCAACGTGATCGGCGTCAAGCACGGAGCGCGCGTCGGCAACGTGCTGACGGCGCTGAAGGTGGGCGGCCTCGTGCTCATGGTCCTCGCGATCTTCCTGCTGCCGGGCCCGTCCGCGGACCCGGCCGCGGCAGCGCCCGCGCCCCTGCCGGCGGGGACGGCTCCCCTGGCTGCCGTCGGCGTCGCGCTCGTCGCCGTGCTCTGGGCCTATGAAGGCTGGCACGACGTGAGCTTCGCCGCGGGCGAGATTCACGATCCGCAGAGGAACTTCCCGCGCGGAATCATCCTGGGCGTGGCCGTCATCGTCGGCCTCTACCTGCTGGCCAACCTCGCGTACCTGAAGGTGCTCTCGCCGGCCGAGATCGCCTCGTCGGACCGCGTGGCGCTGCCTCGCGATGACGCGGGTCACCGGAGCGTGGGGCGGCAAGCTGCTGACCGCCGCGATTCTCTGCTCGATCCTCGGCGCGATGAACGCCCTCATCCTCGCCGGTCCCCGCGCCTACTACCAGATGGCGCGGGACGGCCTCTTCCTCGAGCGCGTGTCGCGCGTCCATCCCCGCTGGTCGACGCCGGTCGAAGCCCTCGTGTTCCAGGGTCTCTGGTCCGCGTTTCTCGTCCTCTTCATCGGCGGGTTCTCGCAGCTCTTCACGTACGTGATCTTCGGCGGGTGGATCTTCTACGCCCTCGCGGTCCTGTCGGTCGTCGCGCTGCGGCGCAAGGAACCGGACATGCCGCGGCCCTTCCGCGTGCCGGGCTACCCGTTCGTGCCGATTCTCTTCGCCCTGACGGCCTTCGCGATCGTCCTCAACACGCTGATCGCGACGCCGAAGGAATCCCTGATGGGTCTCGCCTTCATCGCGCTCGGGATCCCCATCTACTATGTCCAAAAGGCGATGCGCGGAAGAGCCGCGTAGCCGCTCCGTTTCCTGCCCCTGCAAGCCTCGAGACCGCCTCCCGGAGGAGGCGACGCGGCGGGAGTCAAGGAAGACGTGACTTCCGAGCCCCGCTGGAATGCGACGGACCTTCAGCCGCGCTGAGGCTGTAGCCGGGACTCTCAATGTGCCGGCCGCCGCATATGCCGACGCAGGGAGACGCCGCAGGCCCCAGGCCCGCCTCCGAGATAGTGCCTCCGGCGGACGCCGGGGAGGAACGCGCCTCAGTCCTCCAACTGACCGAACTTCCCATCCTGGAAATCAATCATCGCCTGGCGGATTTCGCCCTCGGTGTTCATGACGAAGGGCCCGTAGGACACGACCGGCTCGTCGATCGGCTCGCCGCTCAGGAGGAGCAACTGCGCATCCTTCCGCGTCTCGACGGCAATGGTCTCGCCCGCGTTCGCGAAGAGCACGAAGTCGTTGACGCCGGCTTCCTCGCCGTTGACCGACACCTCGCCGGTCATCACGAGCAGCGCGACGTTGTGCGCCGCGGGAACTGTGAAATCCACACCGCCCTTCGCGGCCAGCCGCACATCGAAGAGCTGGACCGGCGTGAACGTCTTCGCCGGGCCGCGGACACCTTCGAACTCGCCGGCAATCACGCGCACCGCTCCGGCGCCGTCCGGCAGCGTCGCCACACCGATCCGGTCCGCCGTGATTGCCTGGTAGCCGGGCGGGTCCATCTTGTGGGCGCGCGGCAGGTTGACCCAGATCTGGGCCATCTGCATCGTTCCGCCCCGCCGCGCGAAACCCTCCTCGTGGTACTCGCGATGGAGGATCCCCGAGGCGGCCGTCATCCACTGGACGTCTCCGGGACCGATGACGCCTCCGCGGCCGGTGCTGTCGTGGTGCGCGACGCTGCCCTGGAACGCGATCGTGACCGTCTCGAATCCCCGGTGCGGGTGCGGACCGACGCCGCGCCGCGCGTTCCCGGTGGCCGGAAACGCATGGGGCTCGCCGTAGTCGAGAAGCAGGAACGGGCTCAGCCGGCGCTGGGCGTCGGGGATGGCGGAGAAGTAGCCCGCCACGCGGAAGCCGTCGCCCACCCAGTGGTGGCCCGGCGCCGTGAGGATGCGGTCGATCTGGCGGGGAGAAACGCGCGAAGCCGCGGATGCTGTTTTGTTGCTCACAGCACCATATACGCGACGACGCGCGCGCCGGGTTCCCGGCTTCAGCGCGCCCCGGCCGCCTCGAACGACTCGCGGATGATTGCCAGAGCCTCGTCGATCTCGGAGCGGCCGACGTTGAGCGGCGGCGCGACGCGGAAGACGTTGCCCTCGAGGCCGGACTTGCCGACGAGCAGACCGCGCTTGCGCGTCTCCTCGAAGACGCGGTTGGTCATGGCCTTGTTCGGCGTCCGGTTGCCGGCGGTTTCGTCTTCGACGAGCTCGATCGCCTGCATGAGGCCCATGCCGCGGACGTCGCCGACGTTCCGGGGATGGCGGCGCTTCAGATCCTCGAAGCCCTCGCGGAGGATCCCGCCCATGCGCTCCGCGTTGCCGGGCAGGTCTTCCTCCTCGATGATCCGGATCGTCGCGTTGGCCGCTTCGCACGAGACGGGGTTGCCGCCGAACGTCGAGATCGTCAGGGCCTTCAGCGACGCGGCGATCTCGGGCGTCGCGACGCAGGCGCCGAGCGGCAGGCCGTTGGCGATGCCCTTGGCCATCGTCATCATGTCGGGCTCGACCCCGTAGTGCTCGATCCCCCAGAACTTGCCGCCCGTACGGCCGAAGCCCGTCTGGACCTCGTCGCAGATGAAGACGCCGCCGTACTTGCGGATGATCCCGACGGCGATCTCGAAGTACTCCTTAGGCGGCGTGATGAATCCGCCGACGCCCTGGATCGTCTCGGCGAGAAATCCCGCGATCCGTCCCGAGGTCGTCGTCCGGATCAGCTCCTCGATGTCGTGCGCGCACGCGACGCCGCACGTGGGGTACGTCAGCTTGAGCGGACAGCGGTAACAGTAGGGCGCCAGGGCGTGTTTGACGCCCGGAACCTGCGACGGCAGCGGCTTCCACGTCGAAACCGCGGTCAGGGACTGCGCGAGCATCGAGCGGCCGGAGTACCCGTGGCGCAGGGCCACGATCTCCGAGGCGCCCGTGTGGAGCTGCGCGAGCATGACGGCCGTCTCGTCGGCCTCGGTGCCGGAGGTCGCGAGGAAGCTCTGCTTCATTCGCCCCGGCGCCAGCCGCGCGAGGGTTTCGGCCAGGCGCACCGCGGGGATCGTCGGATAGAGCGTCGAGACGTGCGACAGCCGCGAGATCTGCGCGACGACGGCAGCGTTGACCTTCTCGTTGGCGTGGCCGACGGAAACCGTGAGGATGCCTCCGAAGAAATCGAGGTATTCGTTGCCGTCGGCATCCTTGATCCGCATGCCCTTGCCCTCGGTCAGCACGAGGGGCTCGGCGTAGTACTGGATCGTTGCCGGGAGCATGAACTCCTTGTGCTTCTCGCGGATCTCGCGCGTCGTCGCGCTCGTCGGCGCCTGGGGCTTCGTCGTCGTGGTGCTCATGTGTCGCTCCGATCACCCTCCGGTCCCGTAGGGGCGGGGCTTGTCCCCGCCCGGCTCATTCGGGCGGCCGCAAGGGCCGCCCCTACGAGGACCGGCTAGAACCACCTCGAAATCACGACCTTCTTGTCCGTGTAGAACTCGTACGCATCGCGCCCGTGGGCCTTGAGGTCTCCGAAGAAGCTGTCCTTGGCGCCCCCGAACGGGAACTGCGCCATCGGCGCGGCCACGCCGATGTTCACCCCGACCATCGACGCCGTCGCCAGGCGCGCGTACTCCCGCGCCGCCTTGCCGCTCGAGGTGAAGATCGACGTCGCGTTCGCGTTGGGGTGCGCCTGCATCACGGCCACGGCCTCGTCGAGATCCTTCACGGGCGTGACCGACGCGACGGGCCCGAAGATCTCCTCCCGGCCGATCGCCATCGACGGCGTCACGCCGTCGAACAGGGTCGGCCCGAGGAAGAATCCGTTTGGCCGGTCCTCGACCGGGTTCGCCCGCCCGTCGAGCACGAGACGCGCGCCGTCCGCGATCCCCTTTTCGATGTACGACACGACGCGCCGCCGGTGACCCTCGCTGATCACGGGCCCCATCGCGACACCTTCCCGCGCGCCGTCGCCGACCCGGAGCGCCTTCGCGGCAGCGGCGAGCCGGTCCCGCGCCTCGGCATGCACGGGCCCGACCGGCAGCAGCACGCTGCCGGCGAGGCAGCGCTCCCCGGCGCACCCGTAGAACGACTCGGTGATCACCTCGATGGCGCGCGGCAGGTCCGCGTCCGGCATGACGACGATGAAGTTCTTGGCTCCGCCGAGCGCCTGGACGCGCTTGCCCGCGTACGTCCCGCGGCGGTAGACGGCCCGCGCGACCTCCGTCGAGCCGACGAAGGAGACGGCGCGGATGCCGGGGTGGTCGCAGATCGCTTCGACGAGAGCGCGTCCGCCGTTGACGAGGTTGACGACGCCCTCCGGCAGGCACTCCTCCAGCAGCCCTGCCATGAGGCGCTGCGTCAGGGGAACCTGCTCGGACGGCTTGACGATGAAGGTGTTGCCCGTCGCGACGGCGAACGGGAGGAACCAGAGCGGCACCATCGCCGGAAAGTTGAACGGCGCGATCGCGGCACACACGCCGAGGGGCTGGCGGATCACGTTGCAGTCGATGCCGGGCGCGATGTTCTCGAGGCCGTAGCCCATCATGAGCGATGGCGTCCCGCAGGCGACCTCGACGCATTCGATCCCGCGCCGCACGCTTCCCCGGGACTCGTCGAGCGTCTTCCCGTGCTCCCGCGTGACCGTCGCGGCGATCTCTTCGAACCGCTCCTCGAGCAGCTCCCGGAACCGGAACATCGAGCGCGCGCGCACGGCGGCAGGCGTGTCGCGCCAGGACGGGAACGCGCGGGAGGCCGCGGCCACCGCGGCGTCGAGGTCCGCGCCCGTCGAGAGCGGCGTGCGGGCGATGACCTCTCCCGTGGCGGGATTGTGAACGTCGAGAAACTCCGTGGCTCCCGAAGGGACCCAGCGTCCGCCGACGAAGTTGGTCAGAGTCTCCAGGGAGGAGATTCTACTCGTCGCAGTCCGGGCAGCCGAGGAAGGGAATCGGGTCCGAGGGGGACGGGTGCGCGTCGCCGGCGATCCCGGCCCAGGCCCCGCCGCGCGCGTGCCAGAGGTAGCACTCCAGCGTGTAGGCCTCGTTGGCGTCCTCGGCCAGGATCCAGCCGAAGAGCACGTTGGGCCGGCCCTCGCGGGCGTACTGGAGGAGCCGCTGCCGAAGGTCCAGGTCGTCGCGGCCCACCCGTTCGGCGATCTGCCCCTCCGGCCCGACCACCTTGAGGAAGAAGACGCCCGGGCGCCCCGGCGGAACGGCGCGCGCGACGTTGCCCTCGGTCAGACGAATCGCGGGCTGGATGCGAACGCTCGCGGGCAGGGCCGGGAAGAGAAGAAGCTGCCCTGCATCAAAGACAGGCGTTGCGCGGCTGGAGCGCCCGGCGAGCCTCATCGCTGCATCCAGTGTAGCAGGCTGCGGTTAGAATCCCGGCTCGAAACACGATGCGTCTGCACATCGCTCTCGCCGCCGCCCTGACCGTCGCCTCGTGCGCCTCCGCCGGAGTCGCCGGCGCGGCGGAGCCGGGCCCGACGCCGACGCCGATTCCGATGGTGAAGATCTCGGGCACGATGACCTGCGCGCCGGCCGAACGGATGACGCTCGACGTCGCCGACGCGAAGGGCCACACGATCTCCCTGAGCAAGACGGAGTGCGAGTGGTCGACACCTCTGCGGCTCGGAAACTTCCGGACTCGGAAGGGCGACTCGAAGTCCCTGAGCGACTCGCGCGGCGACGTCTCGATGGACCACGGCTACCACGTCGGATCGATGACCAACGGCGACCGCTACTACGTGAAGTTCGACGGCGACACGCGCTACGACGGACGCGGGCCTTCGGCGCAGCGAGGACGCTGGAGCTTCAGCGGCGGCACCGGCAAGCTGAAGGGCCTCTTTGGACGCGGCACGTACAAGACGGCCTTCGACGCGCAGGGCGAGGCGACGGTGACCGTCGAGGGCGAGTATCGGCTCCCGGATGCTCCGGCCGCGGCGGACCCGAAGCCGACGCCGGCGCAGTGACCGCAAGGAGGCAGAAAGCGTGAAGAGAATCCTCGGGACCATGGCTATGGCGACGGCGATTGCGATGCTCGCCGCCGTCTGCGTCTCGGCGGCTTCGCCCGACGACTACGAGATGACGACGTACCAGGTCGGTTTCCTGAAGAAGGGGCCCGCCTGGACGCCGAGCAACACGCCGGAGCTTCAGAAGCTCCAGGCCGATCACCTCGCGCACATCGGCAAGATGGCGGACACGGGCAAGCTCATCCTCGCCGGCCCCTTCGCCGATGGCGGC
Source organism: uncultured Acidobacteriota bacterium (assembly GCA_963742245.1). Taxonomy (GTDB): domain Bacteria; phylum Acidobacteriota; class Thermoanaerobaculia; order UBA5066; family Gp7-AA6; genus DAHUXD01. The sequence continues at coordinate 245,069 of CAVULG010000010.1, read as the reverse complement.
GACCTGCGCGGCATGTTCATCTTTCGCGTCGAGACCCTCGAAGAGGCGAAGGCCCTCGCCGAGCAGGATCCGGCCGTGAAGGCCGGCCGGCTCGTGCTCGAATGGCACCCCTGGTTTGCCGCGAAGAACATCACGGTCAAACCGAAGCCCTAGAAGCTCGTCCCTCCGCCCTTCAGAACGCCGAGGTGTCCGCGACGCTCGCGAGCGTCCCCGTGGGGTTCGTGTAGGTCTTCTCCGCGCCCGTGACGGTGTCCGTGATCCGGATCGTGTACTGGACGCTCGACAGCGCGCCGTAGAACACCCAGTAGTGGTCGTTGATCGCCCGTCCGTCGAGCACCTTGATCACGAGCTCGACGTTGGCGGACGTGAAGAACCAGAAGTAGCCCGTGTCCGAAGTGATCGGGATGGCGGTTCCCGTCCCGGACCTGCCCTGGGAGGGCACTTCCCAGTCCACCTGGAGCTGGAAGCGGCTGGCGTTCAGGCACAGGTTGCGGGCGCTCGGCGCGCAGCCGGGGTTGGCGCCCGAAACCGCCGGCGACGTCGAAGCGATCGTCGGCCTCCCCGGCGCGAAGCCCGCCTCGGCCTGGGCCGCGAGGGCCCAGCTCAGCTCGTCTTCCCGCGGCACGCGGACACCGGGAGCGGCCGCGTCGCCGTCGAAGGCGTTGACGTCCGCGATGCTCGCGAGCGTCCCGGCTGGGTTCGTATACGTCTTCACCGCGCCCGTCGCCGTATCGGTGATCCGGATCGTGTACTGCACGCTCGACAGCGCGCCGTAGAAGACCCAGTAGTTGCCGTTGATGGCCCGCCCGTCGAGCACTTTGATCACGAGCTCGATGTTGGCCGGCGTGAAGAACCAGAAGTAGCGCGTGTCCGGAGTCAGCGAAACCTCGGTGCCGACGCCGGTGCGGCCCTGCGCCGGCACTGCCCAGTCCACCTCGATGGCGAAGCGGCCGCCCTGACCCACTCCCGCGGTCCAATGGCGGGTGCTCGCGAGAGAGACGCCGTGGCCCGCGGCGTCCCGGACGAACCCGGTGGTGTCGGTCGTCTGCACCTCGATCTGGTGCGAGCCCTCGGTCGCCGGCGCGTAGGTGAACGAGTTTCCGGTGGCTCCGGGGACGACCGCGCCGTCGACGCTCCAGGTCGTCGCGAGCGAGCCGCCGGTCGGCTTGAGCAATCCGACCGTGAAGGTCTGCGAGCCCGGAAACGGGATCGAGACGAACCCCGGCGTCGGGCTCTCCGTGCCCGGATCGATGAGATCGATGCCGGCGGCGGGCGTGCCCCAGCCTCCCTCGTAGTACCGGAGGACGAACTCCTGCTTGCAGATCTCGCAGAAGGGCTGGCCGAGCGCCCGCATGAGGCAGTTCTGTCGCGGGCGGTAGAAACCGCTCGTCATGTAACGCGCGCCCTGGAAGAGACCGATGAGCGTGGAGTACTGCGGCGTCGCGGGCGTGGGCACGGGTGTCGACGCCGCGATCCAGTCGTTCCACTTGATCGAGGCTCGGTCGGTCCGGTCGGTGACGTTGGGCTCGCAGGACGGAGCGGTCGCGTCGCTGCAGGCCGGGTAGCCCGGATAGGCGAGGTCGTACTCGTCGGCGAGCAACGCGAAGGAATGCCCGAGCTCGTGCTGGGCGCTGTTGACGGCCGTGGGATGCGTCGAAATGATCGCGACGACCCCGCCGGTGGCTCCGTGGGTCGTGTCGTTCGCGACCACGAGAATGAGGTCCCAGTCCGGCGTCGCGGCCGCCGCCGCGAGGACCTTCGTCGAATCGAGCACGAGGGCGCGGTGCGTGTTCTGCGAGCAGTAGGTCGCATCGAACGCGGTGTTGACGAAGGTGCCGGCCTTCGGATCGGTCTGGGCGAGCGGGTCCGCGCAGCATTGCTGCCGGAACGACGGCGCGCAGGCCGCGTCATAGGGCGGATGGTCCGCTCCCGACTGCGGGGACGGCGTGAAGAGCGTCGCCGTGTTGAAGAAGTTGCGGTACGTGCTGTATGGCGGGATGCCGAAGAAGTTGTTGATGACGTTGGCCGAATCGGAATTGAACTTGACGCTTTCGGCCGACGTGTAGCCGTCGCCCATGACGAGCAGGTCGATCCGGTTGCCCGAGTTGGCGGCCTTGGGCGAGGCCTCCGCCCCGGGGTCGAAACGCGCGAGCGGCAGGCGCGCGTCCGCGGCGAGCGCATCGAGATCGAACTCGGCGTCGCGCAACGCCGTCTCCTTGGGCACGGCGCCCTCGCGCCCGTGGGACAGAGCGAGCCAGCTGCGCTCGACGGCCGGCACGCGCACCACGAAGGCGCGTTTCCCGGAGAGCGGGAGCCGGCTCCCGAGATCCCCACCGCCGCCGCCCGGATCGTCGGACGCGGAAACCTCGGCGCGCGTCCAACGCGGAACGCGCACGACGTCCTCGAAAGCGAGGCCGCCGCCCGCGTCGAACATCCGCACGCGGATGCGCTCCTCGTCCCGCTGCGGCGCGGCGAGCCGCGCGGCGGTTTCCTCGGGCGTCAGGGATCGGCGCTCGGAGTCGAAACGGACGTACCGGTGCATCTGCGGGCGCACCGCGCCGTCCTCGCCGACCTCGAAGACGATGTACCGGCCGGATAGACCCGGAGCGGGCTCTTCGGCGGCCAGAACTCGGGGGCCCAGGAGAAACGCACAGAGGAGGATCGGGAACTGACGCGGGAGACCCGTTCGGGACCGCATCGCAACCTCCCAGGAAGGCCCGATCAATCTATTCCAGACGGCCCCCGGCCGCAACGGACACCCCTTAACGCCGAGCGGGAATCGGGCGCCCGACCCGCCCGTTCTACAATGCCGCCGCGTCCGATCACTCGGAGGTACCCATGGCCATCGCGACCCCCCGACTCCTTCGCCTCGCCTGCCTCGTCGCCGCTGCCATACCGGCGGCCTTCGTAGCGGCCGACGAGATCTGTCCGCCCATCGACCCCCCCGCCGGCCACACTGCCGCCGTGCGCGCGTTCATCGATCCCGTGACCGGGAAGCTCCGGCCGGCGACTCCGGAAGAGCGCCGGAAGGCCGCCGCGGCCCGGCCTTCGCGGGACCGCTCCGGACGGACCTACGAGCTCGTAATCCGTCCGGACGGAACGCGGATCGTCGAGCTCGACGAGGCCTTTTCCATGACCGTGACGGCCCGGAAGAACGCCGACGGCACCGTTTCGAACGAGTGCCGGACCGGAGGCGCCGCCGGCGCCGGGAGCGAAAAATGAGCCTGCGCGCACGGTTTCTCGCCGGCGCCATCCTGCTCGCACCGGCCGCGGCCCAGGCCGGCGCCGTGCTCACGATCGTCAACGACGACGGAGCCAACGAAGGCTTCAACGATCCCGCCCCGGCGACGCCGGTCGGCGGCAACACCGGCACGACGCTCGGCCAGCAGCGCCTGATCGCTTTCCAGCACGCCGCCGACATCTGGGGCGCGCTCCTCGACTCCGACGTCGAGATCCGGGTTCGCGCCACCTTCGATCCGCTCCCCTGCGACGCGAACTCCGCGGCACTCGGCCAGGCCTTCCCCGGCGCCATCGTCTCGCACTCGCCCAACGCCCCGGTCGACGGGGTGTGGTACCCCGTGGCGCTCGCCAGCAAGTTCGAGGGCACCGACGTCACGCCCGGCTCCGACGACATCACGACGCAGTTCAACTCCCGCCTGGGCGAGGCCGGCTGCCTCGACGGGACGGGCTGGTACTACGGCCTCGACAACGCGCACGGGGACAACACCGACCTCGTCGCGGTCCTCCTCCACGAGCTCGGCCATGGCCTGGGATTTCTGACTTTCGTCGACGACAACACGGGCGCGGAGTTCGGCGGGCAGCCCGACGTCTACGAGACGATGATCCTCGACACGGAAGTCAACCGGCACTGGGACGAGATGACCAACGCCGAGCGCGCGAGCTCCGCGGGCAACACCGGCAACCTCGTCTGGGACGGACCCGCGGTCACCGCCGTCGCACCGGGCGTCCTGGGCCCGTTCCTCGGGCTCAGCGTCACGGCTCCGCCGGCGATCGCCGGCGACCTCGAGATCGGATCGGCGCAGTTCGGCGCCGATCTCACCGCCGACGCGATCCGCGGCGACCTCGTGCGCGCAGCCGACGCGTCCGACGCCGAGGGTCCGGAAACGACCGACGCCTGCACGCCGCTGACGAACGCGGCCGCCGTCGCCGGCAAGGTGGCCCTCGTCGACCGCGGCACCTGCACCTTCGTCGTGAAGGCCGCCAACGTCCAGGAGGCCGGAGCGCTCGCGATCGTCGTGGCGGACAACGTCGGCGCGGCGGCCCCGCCCGGAATGGCGGGCGTCGCGCCGGAGATCACGATCCCGGTCGTGAGCGTCACGCAGATCGACGGCGCCACGCTGACCGCCAGCCTCGGCGCCGGCGTCGAGGTCGCCCTCGGAGCGAATCCGCGGCGGCGGGCCGGGACCGGCACCCTTTCCCGGCCGCGTCTCTACACGCCCAACCCCATCGAGCCCGGCTCCTCGATCTCCCATTGGGACACGAGCGCCACGCCCAACCTCCTCATGGAGCCGAACCTCTCCAGCGACCTCACCCACGAGGTCGACCTCACGCTCCAGTTGCTGCGCGACATCGGGTGGAGGTCGGACGAATCCCCGGCTCCCACGGCCCGCGGCAACGCCGAAGGGACGGAGTCGGAGCGCGCAGCGCGCGAGGTCGTCAGACCGTAGACCGTACGCGCCGCAGGCCCACGAGGCCCTCATTCCGCTGCCAGCCTCGAGCCCGCCTCCCGGAGGAGGTGATGCCCGAGGAGCATGGAAGAGTGCGGCTAACGCCTCACTTTGGGTGCGACGAGGGTTCAGCGGCGGCCGGTCGCTTCTTTCAACGGCCGGCCGCCGCGTGCCGACGCAGGGAGGCGGGCTCGAGGCCTGTCGCCGAACTGAGACTTGCTCAGCGCCCCGCGAGTTTCTCGATCGCAGCCCATTCCTTGTCGGACACAGGCATCACGGAGAGGCGCGAGATCCGGACGAGAGCGAAGTCTTTGAACACGGGCGCCGCCTTGATCTCGGCGAGCGTGACGGGGCGCGCGAGCTTCTTCACAGGGACGACGTCGACGGCGTAGAGCTTGCCGTCCTTGTCCTTCGGATCCGGATAGGCGTCCCCGGCTGCTTTCGCGATGCCGACGACCGACTTCTCGTCGCCCGTGTGGTAGAAAAAGATGCGATCGCCCTTCTTCACCGAGCGCAGGTGCTTCTGCGCGAGCGGGTTCTTCACCCCGGTCCAGCTCGTCTTCCCGTCCCGGACGAGGTCGTCGTACGCGTAGTGCGTCGGCTCCTCCTTGAAGAGAAAGCCTAGAAAACTCATCGCGCCCCTCCCGAAGCCGGCGCCTGCGGCTTCGGACGGTTCTTGTAGCGCTCGTAGAGCTTCTTCTGCTTGTCGGTGAGCTCGAGCGAGCTGCCCGTCGAGGTACGCCGCGACGACGCGCGAGCGCAGATCGAGGAGATCGCCGTCGGTCAGGATGAACGTCGCGTCCTTGCCGGCCTCGAGCGAGCCGACGCGGGCGTCGACGCCGAGAAGCTTCGCCGGCTCGAGCGTGATCGCCGCGATCGCCTTCTCGCGCGGGAATCCGAACGCCGCCGCCGTCGCCGCGTGCTGCGGGAGGTTGCGGACGTTGGAGGAGTCCCCGCCCCCTTCGTTGAAGACCACCCGCACGCCCGCCCGGTCGAGCACGGCCGCGTTGGCGAACTGGGCGTCGTACGCGTCATCTTCCCGGATCGGCAGATCGAGCGGGGCCTCGACGATGACCGGCACGCCAGCCGCCGCGAGCTCCCCCGCCATCCGCCAGGCATCCGCGCCTCCCCAGATGATCAGCCGGAGCTTCTCCTCCGCCGCCCATTTCACGGCGTCGCGGATCTGCGCGAGCCTCTGCGCGTAGACGACGACCGGGATCGCGCGCTCGATGGCCGGCACGAGCGCCGCGAGCTGCGGATCGGCGTCGTGCCGCGGCACGCCCGTCTGGCCCTCGGCCGCTCGCGCCTTCGCGTAGGCCCGCGCGTCGCGGAAAGCCTTCGGAGCCGCTCGAGCGCCTCGTCCCGCGCTTTCTCCTGCCGCTTGATCGAGCGGCTCGCCGACGGCGAACGGTCGATCCTCAGGTCCGGCCAGAACACCGTGATCGCCGCCGGGGCCTTGAGCGTCGCGTCTTCGCGCGTCCAGCCGTCGATCTTCATGGCCACCGCCGTGCCGGAGATGATCCCGCCCCGCGGCGTCACACCCGCCAGCAGAACGCCTCCCGACCGGGCCACCGGCAGCAGCTCCGAGTCGAAGTTCATCGCGACGTCGGCGCGCGCGGCCGGCGTGATGCCGCCGAGCTCTTCCGAGTCGAGCGTCGAGCGCACGGCCTCGATCTCCTCGAGCCCGAGGACCGTCATCGGCGGAAAGAGAGAGGGATAGACGTGCTTGCCGGTGCCGTCGACCACCGGAGCGCCGGGGGCCGGAGCGGAGCCCGCCGCAACGGACGCGATCTTGCCGTCCCGGACGACGAGCGTTCCCGTGGGAATGTCGGCCCCCGACACGGTGTGAATCGTGGCGCCGACGATCGAGAAGACCGCCGGCGATTTCGCGGGCTCCGACGGCGCCTGCGCGAGCTGCGCGGCCGGAAGGCCGAGGACGAAGGCGAGGACGAGGCCGCCCCCGAATACGAGGCGTTTCATCGCGCACCTCCCGGCTTCTCGTCCGCGGGCTTGTCCGGCTTCTTCGCGCCTTCGATCTTCGCCTTGGCCTTCGCGACGAGCGCGGCCCGCTCGGATTCGACCGCCGGACGCGCGGCGAGGTCGGCGGAGCGGTCGAAGTACTTCTTCCCCTCGATCCACGTCTCGAGCGCGATCGAGCGCGGTCGAGAGCGGGTCGCCGCTCCAGACGACGAAATCGCCGTCCTTGCCGATCTCGAGCGAGCCCGACGCGCGCGGCGATGCCGAGCTGCTTCGCCGGGTTCGTGGTGACGAAGGCGAGCGCCTCTTCGGGCGGGACGTTGGCGTACTTGACGGCCTTGGCGGCCTCGGTGTTCAGGCGCCGGGCGAGCTCGTCGGAGTCCGAGTTGAACGAAACGAGCACGCCCCGGTCCCGCATGAGCGGGAACGCGTACGGAATCGCGTCGAAGACCTCGACCTTGTACGCCCACCAGTCCGAGAAGCCAGACGCGCCCGCGCCGTGCCGCGCGATCTCGTCGGCCACCTTGTAGCCCTCGAGGACGTGCTGGAACGTGGCGATCTGAAACGCCGACTTCCTCGGCCGAGCGGATCATCTGCAGAATCTCGTCCTTCCGGTAGGAGTGGCAGTGGACCTTCCGCTTGCCCTCGAGGATCTCGGCGATCGCTTCGAGCTGGAGGTCGGTGCGCGGGGGGATCGGTTTCGCGCCTTTCCCGGCGGACGCGAGCGCCTTGCGGTATTCCGCCTGCCGCTGCCGGTAGTCCTTCGCCGCCTGGAACCGCTCCTGGATCGAATCCGCGACGCCCATGCGGGTGGCGGGATACCGGGGCGTCGGGTTCGACCAGTTCGACTGCTTCGGGTTCTCGCCGAGCGCGAACTTGATGCCTTCGGGCGCGCCGACGAAGACGAGCTCCTCCGGACCGCCCCCCAGGCGCCACTTGACGATCTGGTTCTGCCCGCCGATCGAGTTGGCCGAGCCATGCAGCACGTTGGCGACGGTCGTGCCGCCCGCGAGCTCCCGGTAGATCGACGGATCGAAGGGCGAAAGGATGTCGCGGACCCGGACCTCGGCCGTGACGTTGTGCGTGCCCTCGTTGGTCGAGTCGTCCATCGCCGAGTGGGAGTGCGCGTCGATGATGCCCGGCGTGACGTGCTTGCCGCGGCCGTCGACCTCGAGCGCGCCCGCGGGCGCCGTCAGGGCCGGACCCACCGCCGCCACCTTGCCGCCGACCACCAGGAGATCGGCGTTCTCCATCCGTCCGGACGGCCCCTGCGTCCAGACGGTCGCGCCCCGCACGACGACCGCCGAAGGCGAAGCGACCGGGCCCCGCCTCGCGCGCCGGTGCGGGGCGGACATCCGGCGGCGATCGCTGCAGCCGCGGCCGGCGCGGCGGCGTCCTTCTTCTTCTCCCCGAGAAGCGGCGTCCGGCTTCCGTCGATCCAGATTTCGGTGACGGCACTCTGTTCGGCGAAGGGCGCCGCCGAGCGCACGACGAGGCTCGCCGCCATTCCGGGCGAGAGAGTCCCGACGCGATCCGAGAGACCGAGCTGCCGCGCCGGTATCGTCGTGACCGCGGCCAGGGCGTCGTCGGCGGACAGCCCGCGCGCCATCGCCTCGCGGACGCGAGGCGAAAAGTCACCGACCTGCTCGAGGCCGTCCGTGGTCAGGGAAAACGAGAGGCCGGCGTCGCGGAGCCAGCGCGGGTTGGCGGGCGCGCGGTCGTAGGCCCGCAGCGTCATCATGGAGACGTCGAGCCACTCCTCCTCGCGATCGAGCTTCACGGGCTGAGGGAAGGCGACGCGCACGACGAGATCGGGATTGCCGGCGGCGACTTCCTTCATGAGACGGTACTCGTCGCCGTTCGCCACGAAGCGTCCCTTGACCTTGGTCTCGCCGGCGACCCGCACCGCCCGCAGCAACGAAAGCACGTCCGTCGTTTCGAAAACGACGGTCTCGCGGCCCTCCGCCGCGGGCACGAGCGCGGCCGTCGCGGCCACGAAACGCGGCCGCGCCTTGCCCGAAGGGCTCGCGGTGTACGCCGCCTCGGCATCGCGCCACCAGAGCGCGTCCGAGAACGCCTGGCGCGTGAGCGCAACGCCGCCCATGTTGGAGGTCGGGTAAGCGTTGTCGTTGTCGTCGAGGCCCTTCATCGCGACGATCTGGCCGTTGGAGGGATCGACGACCCGGCCCGTGATCGGGCCGTCGGCGAGCGTCACGACGGCGCCCTGGCCGCGCAGCACCCCCGCGGCCGGCACGGCGGCCACGATGCCGAAGCCTTCTGCCCGGAACGACTCCGCGACGTCGTCCTTGATCACGAGGCCGTCCACGGCCCGCGCGTCCGCGCGCACCGCGCCGACCGGATGCGCCGCCGGGCCGGCCGGAGGCGGAGCCGGGGGGGATGTGCTCGGAGCTCCGTCGTCCGAGGGTTTCTTCGGACCCTTTCCCGCGAGACGGTCGGCCGAGACGTAGGCATCGATGAATGTCGCGTGGATGACCTTGCCGGTCATGTCGACGACGTTCGCGTCCGCGGGAATCTTCGTCGACCCGACGGGCCCGACGGCCTCGATGACGGCGCCCCGGAGAACGACGACGCCGGGGTCGAAGACCTTTCCCGGCGCGGCGATGACACGCGCTCCCGTCAGAGCGGTGGCCTCGCGGTCGTCCGGAGGCGGAGGCGCGGAAAACCCCGGCGACGGCGCGAGAACGAGGCAGAGGACGGCGAGGCTCGCGAGTGTGCGGCAATGGGCGCGAAAGTTGTGCATGGCGGGCCGGGATTCTATGCGAGGCCCTCCCGGATTCGCATATGCTTCGCGGCTGCGGCGCCGCACGGGTGCCGCCACGAGAAGGAGAAGAGAACCCAATGATCCGCCGCAATACGATACTCGGAGCTTTCCTGACCCTCGCCCTGACGGCCCTCGCCGCGGCCCAGAGCGGCCCCTCGCTGTCCCCCCCCGGAACCGCCAACGCGCTCGTCGGCGCGAAGTGGGCGCCCAACAAGGACGGCAACCCGCGCGCCGAAGGCGGCAAGTGGCTCGAGGTTTCCTACAGCCGCCCGAGCCTGCGCGGCCGGACGAACATCTTCGGTTCGGGCGCCGACTACGGCAAGACCGTGGGAGAAGACAACGGGTTGTGGCGCGCGGGCGCCAACGCGACGACGACCTTCAAAACGGAAATCCCCCTCACGATCGGCGGCAAGCGCATCGAGCCCGGGACCTACGCCGTGCTCGTCGAGCTCAAGGAGCCGGCCTGGACGTTCATCCTTTCGTCGCAGCCCCGGGCCGAGAAGTTCGACGACACCGACAAGACCAAGCTCTACGCCACGTCCAACTACGACCCCAAGTTCGACGTCGTGCGCGTGCCGATGGCGATGCTGACGCCGAAGGCCTCGATCGACCAGTTCACGATCGGCTTCGTCGACATGACGGAGACGGGCGGGAAGCTCGCGATGGCCTGGGACAAGACCGTGGCGCTGGTGCCGTTCACCGTCGCGAAGTAGAAAGGCCCTCGTGGCCGCCCGGTTGAAGTGGGGAGGGGACAGGCCCCTCCCCTACCTCTTCTTGGCCCTCTCGGCCGCCCCCGCGCTCGCTCAGGAGCGCGCGATCCCGTTCTGGCCCGACGCCGTTCCGGCGGCGATCCACGCCGAGATCGACGGCGTCGCCGCCCTCGAGACCGTGCGGCAGCTCTCCCGATTCCACCGCGTCCAGGGCTCCCCGGGTTTCGCGGCGGCGGCCGAGCTCCTGAAGGCGAAGGCGATCGCCGCGGGTCTCTCCGAGGTCGCGATCGAGCGTTTCCCGGCCGACGGGACGACGACGTACGCGCACTTCCGCTCGCACGTCGGCTGGAACGCCACCGCGGCGACGCTCGAGGAGGTCTCGCCGACGCGCCGGCGCATCGCGTCGTTTCCGGAGCTGCCCGTCGCCCTCGCCGACTACAGCCAGGACGCCGACGTCACGGCGGCGCTCGTCGACGTCGGCGCCGGCACGAAGGCCGCCGACTACGCGGGCAAGGACGTGCGCGGCAAGATCGTCCTCGCCGACGGGGCGCTGCCCGCGGTGCATCGCCTCGCCTGCGAGGAACGCGGAGCCGCGGGGTTTCTGTCCGCGTACCCGAACCAGTCGACGCCGTGGTCCGGCGACGATCGCGACCTGGTTCGCTGGGGTCACCTCTCGCCCTACCAGCTCCAGAACCGCTTCGCGTTCATGGTCTCGAAGCGGCAGGCCGAAGACCTGCGCGCGCGGCTCGCGGCCGGCGAGACGATCGTGCTCTCGGCGCGGGTCGCCGCGAAGATGGTCCCGGCCACCTACGACGTCCTGATCGCCGCGATTCCGGGCAGCGACGCGGCCGCCGGAGAGATCGTCCTGACGGCGCACCTGTGCCACCAGTCCGCCGGCGCCAACGACAATGCGTCGGGCAGCGCGGCGATCCTCGAGGTCGCGCGCGCCCTCGCCGCCGCGATCCGCCGCGGCGCCCTGACGCCGCCGAAGCGGACGATCCGCTTCCTCTGGGTGCCCGAGATCACGGGATCGCAGGTCTACCTCGTCCGCCATCCCGAGCGCGCGAAGGGGTTCGTCGCGGGCATGCACATGGACATGGTCGGCGGCCTCCTCTCGACGACGAAGGGCACGCTCCACATCTCGCGCACCGCCGAGTCGCTTCCCCACGTCGTCAACGACATCGCCGCGGCGTGGTTCGAGCAGGTCCTCGCGGCGTCGCTGCGCTACGCCGAGGGCCGCGGCGGCAACGCCTACGCGGGATTCGTCTGGCCGCCGGGCTCGCGCGAGCCCTTCCTCGGCGACGTCCGCGGCCTCGAGATGGGAAGCGACCACGAGGTCTTCGAGGCCGCGGGCTTCGGCGTCCCGATGGTCTACTTCCACGACTACCCCGACGTCACGATCCACACGCAGAAGGACCAGCCCGAGAATCTCGACGCGACCAAGCTCGGGCGCGTCGCCTACATCGGCGCCGGCACCGTCTGGACGCTCGCGGCGCTGCCGGATTCCGAGGCGCCCCGTCTGCTCGGCCTCGCGCGCGTGGATGCGCAGGCGCGGATCCTGCGGGCGGGCCTGGCCGAGGGCCCGGATGCCGGGCTCGTCCTGCGGGAGGCGACGCAGGGAGCCATCGGGACGCTCGACTCCGTGGCGCGCCTCTGGCCCTCGACCGCTCCCGACGTCGCGCGGGAGACCGCCCGTCTCGCCGCCTCCCTGAAGCCGGCGCCGCCCCCCGCGGACCGCCGCGTGCCGGTGCGCAACCCCGGGATCGTCGGCCCCTTGAACGTCTACTACTACGATTACTTCGCCGACGTCCCGAGCGGCGACCTTGCGCGGGTCGTGCTCGCCGGACGCGAGGACGGCGAGGTCCTCGCCTACGAGGCCCTCAATCTCGCCGACGGCACGCGCTCGGTCTCGGAGATCCGCGACATCCTCGCGGGGCGCTACCGCCCGGTCCCGCTTCCCGTGATCGCGGAGTACTTCGAGTTCCTGGCGAAGGCGGGCGCCGTCACCCTCCGGTGAAGATCGCGCAGATCGCCTCGATCCCCTTCCCCGTCCCGCCGAAGTCCCACGGCGGCACCGAGATCGCGATCGATCTGCTCACGCGCGGGCTCGTCGCGCGCGGGCACGACGTCACGCTCTTCGCGTGCGGCGACTCGAAGACGACCGCGACCCTGCACGCCGTCATGCCGCGCGCCGCGGCCGACGATCCCGCCTCGACGACGTACCTCGAGAACGAGCACGAGGTTCGCAATGCGGCGGAGGCTTACCGCATGGCCGACCACTTCGACGTGCTGCACTCCCACTGGCCCACGCCCGCGGCCTACTTCTCGGATCGCACGCAGCGCCCGAGCGTCATGACCTACGCCTACATCGAGAAGCCGCTCCACGCGTACTACCGCGCGCGTTACCCGCGCCTCCAGGGCGTCTGCATCAGCGAGGCCCAGAACCGGATGCTCGGCGGCGGCCTTCCGGTGATCCCCTTCGGCGTCGACGTCGCCCGGATTCCCTTCGGCGCCGATCCCGAGGACTTCCTGCTGACCGTCGGGCGCATGGTGCCCCACAAGGGCGCCGATCGCGCGATCGCGATCGCCCGCCGCGTCGGGTTGCCGCTCGTCATCGTCGGCGCCGTCACGCCCTACCTCGCCGAGAGCGCGCCGTTCTACGAGGAGCGCATCCGCCCGCACGTCGATGGCGCCGCCGTGGCCCACTACGCGGACCTCGGCAACGCGGATGTCCTCGCTCTCATGGCCCGGGCGAAGGCGTTTCTCTTCCCGATCTCCTGGGAGGAGCCCTTCGGCCTCGTCGTCGCCGAGGCGATGGCGGCGGGAACTCCCGTCGTCGCGACGCCGCGCGGGTCCCTTCCGGAGCTCGTGGACGACGGCGTCACGGGCTTCCTCGCCGACACCGACGAGGAGCTCGCCGAGCGCCTTCAGGACGTCGGCCGGATCGACCGCGCCGCCTGCCGCCGCCGGGCGCAGGAGCGTTACAGTGCCGAGCGGATGGTCGCCGACTACGAAGCGCTCTACCGCGGCCTCGCGGCCCGATGAGCTTCGACTTCTCGTCCGAATCGCTCGACCGCGAGTTCCCGGTCCGCCGCGAGCTCGTCTACCTGAACCACGCGGGAGTCGCGCCGCTGCCCCGCCGGGTCGCCGGCGCGGTGATCGCGCATGTCGAGAACGCGCGGGACCGCGGCGGCGCCGACTGGCGCCGCGCCTTCGGCGACGTCGAGACGACGCGGGCGAAGGCCGCGCGCTTCATCGGCGCGCGCAAGGAAGAAATCGCGTTTCTCCCGAACACGTCCTGGGCCGTCAACCTCGTCGCCCTCGCCTTCCCCTGGCAGCCGGGCGACAACGTCGTCACGGACGACATGGAGTTCCCGTCCAACGCCTATCCCTGGCGCGCCCTCGAAGCCCGCGGCGTGGAATGCCGCGTCGCGCCGAATCGCGCCGGCCGCATCACGCTCGAGGACCTCGAGGCGAAGATCGACGCCCGGACGCGCGTCGTCGCCGTTTCCTGGGTGGCGTTCCACAACGGCTGGGTCTTTCCCCTCGAGCAGATCGCGGCCCTCTGCCGCGCGCGCGGCATCCTGCTCTTCGTCGACGCGATCCAGGGGCTCGGCCTCCTGCCCCTCGACGTCGCGCGGGCGGGAATCCACGTGCTCGCCGCCGACGCGCACAAGTGGCTCTACGGCCCGGAGGGCTGCGCGGTCTTCTTCGTCTCGGAGGAAGCGCGGGACCGCGTGCCGGCGATCATGTCGGGCTGGTGGAGCCTCAAGTCCGAGGGCGCGTACCTCGCGTACCGCGACCAGCCGTACTCCGGCGCCCGGCGCTACGAGCCGGGGACGCTGCCGATCGACCACGTGCGCGGCCTGTCGGCGGCGCTCGACCTGCTCGAGGAGATGGGACGGGACGTCGTGCGCGACCGGGTCCTCGCGCTGCTCCGCCGACTCGCCGGGGGGCTCGCGGCGCGGAACTGGACGATCGCCTCGCCCGAGCCCCTCGGCTCCGGCATCCTCGCGGCGATTCCGCCCGAAGGCGCCCCCTTCTCCTGGGCCAAGGCGCTCGAGCAGCGAGGCAGTCATCGCGGCTCCGCGCGAAGGCGCGGTGCGCTTCTCGCCGCACGCGGGCAACGACGACGCCGAGATCGACCGGACGCTCTCGACGATCGACGCGATCGGCCGACCGCCGGAGTAAGGCTCCGCGGTTCAGGGCCTCGGGTCGATCTCCCGCGTCGTTCCGCGCCCCTCCGCCTGATCGGGCGACCCGCGATCCACGACCGACGCCGTGACGCGGCGGTACACCGATCCACCGCGCGTGCCGGCAAGCAGTGTCCCGTTCGAAAGCAAAGCCAGGCTCTGGACCTGCGGATTCGTCAATCCCGACGCCGCCGGCGTCCACGTCGTGCCGCCGTCGAGGCTCTGGAAGACGCCTCCGATGCCGCCCACGTAGATGACGTCGCGCGTGACATCCTCGATGATTGCCCGGACATCGAGCGCCGGCAGGCCCCCGCCCACGTTGTGGAAGCTCGCACCGCCGTCATCGCTGACGGTGAGGCTCTGGGCATTGCCCGCGAAGATCTTCGGGGCCACGGCGGAGTCGAGAATGGCCAGCACCGGCAGGACGGTCACGGTCCCGGTGCGCGCGAAAGTGACCCCGCCGTCGGTCGAGCGATACACCCCGTTGGCCGCGCCCGCCCAGACCGTCGTCGAGGACGGGCTCGCCGCGAGCGTGTAGACGGTCTCCGGAAGCTCGGACCCCGGCGCGAGCCAGGACTCGCCGCCGTCGTCGGACCGCCAGACACCGAAGTTGCTGCCGGCGAGCAGCCGGCCGGGGTTCCCGGGTGGGAAGAGAAGCGCGCGCACGATCGGTGCCGTTGGCAGGCCAGCCGAGGCGAGATCCCACAGCGATCCGCCATTCTCCGACTTGAAGACACCGCTCGGCGCACCCTCGTACACGACGCCCTCTTCCTGCGGGTCGAAGGCGAGCGAGGCGCCGAGGGGAACGGCGAAGAGCGAGTTCCAGCTGAGACCGCCGTCGAGGGATTCCTCGCCGGGGGACGGTCCCGCCGTCAGCACACGCGTCCCGTCGAACGGGTCGACGGCCAGCACCGACACCGTCACGGCATGCAAGCCTTCGTAGGGAAGCTCGAAGAACGAGATCCGGTCGAGCGTGAAGGCGATGCCGCCCGACGAGAACGGCAGCTGTCCGAAGCCGGCGTAGAGCAGCGCCGGCGAGCCCGGCCCGAGCGCCAGGGCGTTGACGTAGTCGATCGGCTCGAGCAGCGACCAGCCGAAGTCGTTCTGGCCGTAGACGCCGCTGCGGTTTCCGAGGTAGGCGCGGCCGACCGCGTCCACCACGATCGCGTCGACGTCGGACCCCTCGAGGCCCGTCGAGAACTCGGTCCAGGTCGCGCCTCCGTCCTGCGAGCGGAACGCCCCGCCGTTGTCGGTGCCGGCGTAGAGATTCGACGAGTTGGTCGGGTCGACGGCGATCGCCGCGACGTGGAGATTCTCGAGGCCCTCGTTGCGGGCGGTCCAGGACGCTCCGGCGTTCTCGCTCTTGTACACGCCGTTGTCGATCGTCCCGACGTAGACCCGCGAGCCGTTGCTCGGGTCGACCGCGACGCTCCACGGCCTCTGGCTCGACGGATCCCCGCCGAGCGCCTGCCAGGTCACGCCGCCGTCGGTGCTCTTGCCGAGCCAGTTTTCGAAGCTGACGGCGTAGGCGATCGAGGGCGTGCTCGGATCGAACGCGATCCCGTCGATGTTGTTGGCCGGCGGCCCGGACGTCAGGGTCCAGCTCGTGCCGCGGTTGGTCGTCCGGAAGATCCCGCCGCTGGTACCCGCCAGGAGCACCGCCGGATCGCCCGGCGAGATCACGAGCGAGAGCACGTCTAACCGCGACAGCCCGGAGTTCGAAGCTGTCCAGAGCTCGGAATCGGGGTCGAACCGGAAGACGCCGCCTTCCCGCACCCCGACGTAGACGACGCCGGGATCCGTGGGATCCGCGGCAATCGCCTGGACGACTCCGCCTTCGGGTCCCGAGCTCGACCAGAAGGCGCCCTGCGCGCGGGCGGTTGCGCCCGGCAAGGCCGAACCGATCACAACAGCGAGAGCCGCGAGGAAGGGGCGCATCCGTGTCATACGGGAAGCATATGGCGAGGGAAAGCGACGGTTGAATTGCGCAAATCGGGCTCCTCCACGTTCGGTCCCGTCCGCAGGTTCGATGCCAGTGCGGCGGGGCCCGGCCTCGGAGGCAGGGATGCTTCCGCCGGGATCGTGCTGTCTCACGAAGGCGACACCCTGTCCACGTCCGAGTCCTTTCGAGAGTTCGAGCCGCTTCAATCCGGCGGAGAATCCTCGGCATCGGGTTTGCTCGGCCGGAAGGAAAGCGATCCGGGTGATCATCGGGAGGTCGCATGCGGCGCACACTCGGGAGTCTGCTCGCCCTGGTCCTCGCGGCGCCCGCCGTCGCGCAGGAGCCTCCCTCCAAGCCGTTCGTCGAAAAGGTCGAGGTCCGCGTCCGCTCGGTGCTCGTGTTCATCACGGACGCAAAGGGAAATCCCCTGACCGTACCTCCGTCGCCATCGGATCTCGCGGCGCTCGAAAACGGCAAGCCCGTCGAGATCGTGGCCGTCGAACCGGTGCGCCGAGCCGAAGGGGCGGCTCCGCGGGCGGATCCTGGGGTGCCGGAGAGCCCTGCGGAGGATCCGGCGCCCGGGCTGGCCCAGTACCTCTACCTCGAGACGAGCACACTGAATATGCGATCCATGCCGCTGCTCGCCCGCGCGATCGACGACAACCTCGATTCCATCCTCGCCAACGGCCCCCTCGAGATCGTCGGCGCCGACCCGGAGCCGAAGGTCGTCCTGGCCTCGACCCGGGACCCGGAGAAAATCCGCGAGACGCTGCGCGCGCTTCCGAACGCGCTCCCGGGCAAGCAACGCCTCCTGATGCTGCGGAGGGACTCCCTCTCGGATCTCCGGGATGCCCAGAACCGTCCCAAGAGCGGCGCAGCCGGGAGCGTCCGGGCTCATGTGCGCATGGCGGTGACGGAGGAAATCTCGCTGCTGCGCCATTCCCTCGCCCGGCTGGAGGCCTGGGCCGCGGCCCGGCCCGACGCGCGCGCGGGGCTTCTCTACTACGCCAACGACGGTTTCGACGCCGACCCGGTGGAGATCTATCGCGAGTCGGTTTCCTCGCAGGACTTCGAGATGCGCCGCGAAGTCGAGGCGCTTTCGCAGGAGTTCGGCAAAGAAGTCCCGAAGCTCCTCCACCAGACGGAATCGACGCTGGCCGGCAAGGGCCTCACGACGATTCCCCTCGCGTTCGGCGGAACGCTCGCGGAGTTCGCGGGCAATTCGGCCAACATCGGCGTTCGGGGCGGTGCGGCCCTGCGGCGGCCCACGGACTCAGCGCCCCTCTTCTTCTATGCGCGGCCGACCGAGCCGCTCCGTCTCGTCGCCCACGCGACCGGCGGCGAGGTCGTGACCAGCACGAGCCGCCTCGGCCGCACGATCGACTCCGTGGGCCGCGCTTACGTGGTGACGTTCCGCGTCCAGGCGGTGCCCGACGGCCGGCCGCACACCTTCGAGCTCACCGCAACGCGCCCCGACCTGAAGGTGCGCGCCCCGAAGCATCTCCTGACCGGCTCGCCGCGGGCGGCCTCGACGCAGCGTGCGATCCGGGTGCTCGAGGGCTCGGAGCACCCGAACGACGTTCCGCTCACGGCGTGCTCGGTGACGTCTCGCGGCCCGCCTCGGGCCCAGCGCAGGGCATGCTTCGCGTCGCCGCCAACTTCAGCGCCGTGCGTGACGTGCTCGCGGCCGACGGGCCGGTCCGGCTGCGGCTCTCGCTCGCCGTGGAGCTTGCCGACGGCGAGCCGTTCACCTCGAGCGAGGAGGTCGACTGGACGGGAGACTCGCCTTCCTGGCGCTACCAGGTCCCGCTGACCTGGCCGCGCGAGGCCCGAAGAATCGCCGTCGTCGTCGAAGAAGTCTCGACGGGCCTCACCGGCTCGACCATCGTCGCGGTACCGGCGGCGAAGCCCTAGCGTCTCGCTTCGAGCCCCTAGCCTTCCGGCGGAACCGCGTCGATCTCGAGGCCGGACTCGTCCGCGAGCGCGGCGCGGTTCCGGCCGCCCTTCTGCGCGCGGACGAGCGCGGTGCCCGCGGCCAGCAGCAGCGCGGAGCCGTCGCCGCCCGCGACGCCTCCCTCGGCGGCGACGCCGAGCGAGAGGGTCACCGGGACGGGACCCGCCGACGTGAGGACGGGGCGGTTGGAGAAGTTCTCGCGGATGCGCTCGGCGACCGTCAGGGCGCCGAGCCCGTCGGACCCGGGCAGCACGATCAGGAACTCCTCGCCCCCGTAGCGGCCGACGGCATCGTAGGGGCGGACCGAGGAGTTCATGCGCCGCGCCGCCTCGCGGAGCACCTCGTCGCCCACCGGATGGCCGAGGTTCTCGTTGACCTTGCGGAACTCGTCGAGGTCGGCGAGCACGACGCCGACCGAGCCGCTCTTGCGGCGGGCGCGCTCGCGCTCCTTCTGGAGCGTGTCGAGGATCGAGGCGTGGTTCCAGGACCCTGTCACGCCGTCCCGCGTGGACTGGACGCGCAGGGCGTCCTGCGAGGCCTTGAGGGCCATCTCGGTTTCGAGGATCCGCGCACCGGTGCGGATGCGCGCGCGTGTTTCGACCGCCTCGAAGGGCGCGAACAGGAAATCGTCGGCGCCGGCGTTGAGGCCCTCGAGCAGATCTTCCTGGCCGCGCGCGTCGGCGAGCAGGAGCACGTACCCGGAGGGCAGGTCCGGGTTCAGGCGCAGGCGGCGGCAGACGTCGACGCCGAGCATCCCCTCCATGCGCCAGGCGAGGATCGCGAGGGCCGGCGTCCGTTCCGCCTGGAGCTTCGACCACGCGTCGACGCCGTTGCGCGACGTCGCGACGTCGTAGCCCCACTTGGTCAGCCACCCCTCGAGCTGGCGCAGGCGGTCCGGGTCGCTGTCGGCGAGCAGGGCCCTCATCGTCGGTGTCCGCCGATCCTAGCAGGTTCGCCGCGGCGTGGCCGTCTCACAGGCGATCGAAACCGACGAGGTCGATCTGGCGCGCGCGGACGAGCGCGCGGACGGCGGGATCGCAGAGCACGTCGATCTCCCACTCGCGCTCGTCGACGTAGGTGCTCCCCTGTCGCAGCTCCGGGTCCGGCCGTCCCGGATGGCACATGAGCTCGGTGGTTCCTTCGGGCAGAGCCTCGAGGATCCGCTCGAGCGTCTCGAAGGCGACCTTCTCCCCGTAGAACTCCTCGACGAAGCGGTCCGGTGTCTGCACGCCCGCGGCGCGCAGGGCCCGGAAGGCCTCGGCGCTCGCGGCGCGCGCGGGCAGGCCGCGCTTTCTGGCGGCCTCGGCGAAGACCGGCGCGACCGCCGGGTGGAGCGCGACGTGGTGATGCGAGTCGAGGTGGGACGGGGCCTTGCGCGCGAGGACCTGGAAGATGCCGAGCTGCGCGTCGAGCTCCGCGGCGATCTCCGAGGCGGGCAGCCGTTCCGGAAGCTCTTCGCGCGTCCTCCGGAACGTCCCGCCGGGAGCGAGGGTCGGGACGTCGCGCGCGGCCGCCGCCGGCCGGCCGCCTCCCGTGAGCGCAAAGTGGAGGCCCAGGGACATCGCGGGGGCCCGCTCGGCCGCCTCGCGAATCCCCCGCGCCGCGGAGGCTTCGAGCACCATGACGGTCGCGGACGTGACGATGCCCCGGGCATGCGCCTCGAGGACTCCGGCGTTGACTCCAGGAGAGCGCCCGTAGTCGTCCGCGTTCACGATCAGCCGCTTCACCGCTTCACAACACTCGTCTGCCCGCCTCGCATTCTGCAACAAATGGGAACCGGGCGGGCGCCTCGGGGATAATCGAGGCGCGATGCCGGTACGCGGGGTGCGGGGAGCGACGACGGTCGAGGCCAACACGGCCGACGGAATCCTTCAGCGAACCCGCGAGCTGCTCGAGGTCCTCATCGCCGGCAACGGCATCCGTCCCGAGGACGTCGCGAGCGCCACCTTCACCGTGACCGACGATCTCGACGCCGAGTTTCCGGCGCTGGCCGCCCGCGGCCTCGAGGGCTGGCAGGAGGTGCCTCTCCTCTGCGCGCGCGAGATCGCGGTCCCGGGTTCGCTCCCGCGCTGCCTGCGCATCCTTCTCCACTGGAACACCGACCGGTCCCAGCGCGACGTCCGCCATGCGTTCGTGCGCGGCGCGCGCGACCTGCGTCCCGCATGGGCGGTCCGGGTTCCCGGCGACGAGGACGACGAAGCGTGACGCGGGTCGCCGTCGCCGGACTGGGGCTGGTGGGGGGCTCGATCGCGCTCGCTTTCCAGGCGCGCGGCTACGACCGCAGCTCCGCGGCGCGCGACGCGGCCCGGCGTGCCGGGATCGACGTGCGGGATTCCCTGGCGGAGGCCGTCGCGGATGCGGACGTGGTGTTTGCCGCCGTGTCGACGGGAGACACGCCCGCGCTCCTGGCCGAAATTTCGGCGGCGGCGCCCGCGGTCCTGCTGACCGACACCGCATCGCTGAAGCGCCCGATCGTCGAGGCCGCGCAGACGCTGCGCTCGAAGGCGCGGTTCGTCGCCGGCCACCCCATGGCCGGCTCGCACCGCCGCGGCGTCGAGGCGGCGTCGGCCGAGCTCTTCCGCGACCGGCCCTGGGCCCTCTGCCGCACGGCGCGCAGCGATCCGGACTCCCTCGCACGCCTCGCAGCCCTCGTCCGCACGGTGGGCGCGCGGCCGGTTACCCTGGACGCCGCCGCGCACGACCGCCTCATGACCTGGGTCAGTCATCTGCCCCTCGCCGTTGCCTCCGCCCTGACCGGGGCAGCATTCGCGGGCGCGGGCGACGAGCTCGAGAACGTCGCCGGACCGGGCCTGCTCGACACGACGCGCGTGGCCGCGCAGCCGGTCGACCTCGCCCTCGAGCTCGCCCTCGCGGACCCGGCCGGACTGGCCGAGGCGATCGACGCGGTGGGCGGCAACCTGCGGCGGCTGGCGGTGGCGCTGCGCCGCGGGGACGAAGCCGCGATCCGCGCGTTCTTCGAAGAAGCCTCCGCGAAGCGCGCGGCGCTCGTTCAGCCCCGCGCCTAAGGCGTCGCCGCCTTCGTCCCGCGCACCGTCGCCGCGAGCTCGCGAAAGCCCGCGAGGTCCAGGCTCTGCGGTCCGTCGGAGAGCGCGTGCTCGGGATCCGGATGCACCTCGACGAGCACTCCGTGGGCGCCGGCCGCGAGACCCGCGAGCGCGAGCGGCGCCACGATCGACCGGATCCCCGCCGCGTGGCTCGGATCGACGATCACGGGCAGGTGCGTGCGCTCGCGCACGAGCGCGACGCCGTTCAGGTCGAGCGTGTGGCGCGTCGCCCGCTCGAAGGTCCGGATTCCGCGCTCGCAGAGGATGACCTCGGCGTTGCCGTCGGCGAGGATGTACTCGGCGGCGGAGAGCCACTCCTCGATGGTGGCGCCTCCCCCGCGTTTCAACATGACCGGCTTGCCCGAACGGCCCGCGGCGCGCAGGAGCGCGAAGTTCTGCATGTTCCGCGCGCCGATCTGCAGGACGTCGGCATAGCGGGCGACGACCGGGACCTCCTCCCAGGAGAGCACCTCGGTGACGACCGGCAGGTTCGTCTTCTCGCGCGCCTCGGCGAGAAACTTCAGCCCGCGCACGCCGAGCCCCTGGAACTCGTAGGGAGAGGTGCGGGGCTTGTAGGCGCCGCCGCGCAGCATGTCCGCTCCGGCCGCGGCCACGGAGGCCGCGACCTCGAGGAGCATCTCCTCGCCCTCGACCGAGCAGGGTCCCGCAATGAGAACGGGGCGCTCGCCGCCGATCTCGACCCCGCGCACGGTGATGCGGGTGCCTTCGGGGTTCTGCCGGCGGTCGTAGAGCGGGATGTTCGGCTTCGGCCGGTAGTGCGCGGGAGGCGGCGTCGGCGGCGGGGAGGGCGCCGTCCCGTCGTTCCACTCGCGGTAGCTGCCCAGGACGACGACCTTGGTCACGAGGGCTTCCGTCGACTCGATCGCCTCGGCCAGGCGCGGATCCTCCGGCGCGCCCTCGACGTCGATGTAGAACCGGTACGTCCAGGGCGCCGTCCGCTCCGGCCGCGACTGGAGCGAGGTCAGGTTGACGCCGCGCGACGCGAACGCCTGGAGGGCCGCGGCGAGCATCCCGGGTTTGTGGGGAAGCCAGACGAGCAGCGACGTCTTGCGCCGCGTCGCCGCGCCCTCGTCCCGGCGATCCGCGGCCTCGCGGGTGAACGTCAGGAACCGCGTTTGGTTGGACGGGTCGTCCTCGATCCGCTCGGCGAGCGCTTCGAGACCGTAGGCTCCCCCCGCGCCGAGCGGCGCGATCGCCGCCTGGTCCGGACGCTTGTCGCGCGCGACGATCTCGGCGCTTCCCGCCGTGTCCCACTCGGAAACGATTTCGGCCTGAGGAACGTGGGCGTCGAGCCAGATGCGGCACTGCCCGAGCGCGACGGGGTGCGACAGGACGCGGCGGATCTCGGACAGCGGCGTTCCGCGAAATCCGAGGAGCGCGTGGAACACGGGCAGCAGGATCTCGTCGGAGAGATGGAGCTCGCCGTCCCCGAAGGCCTCGTGGAGCAGGTCGTAGGTCGCCGTGACGGACCCGAAGAGCGAGTTCTCGATCGCGAGACACCCCGCGTCCGCGCGGCCCTCCCGCACCGCGGCGACGACGTCGCGCACCTCGCGGCACGGCACGATCGCGGCGTCGGGCCAGCGCCACTTCGCCGCGGCCTCGGAAAACGACCCGTGGGTTCCCTGGATCGAGACGCGCACGTTGCCTCCAAAGAAAAAGGCCCCGCCGTTTCCGGCGGGGCCAGGGATTCCGATTTCGGTGTCGCGGCCGCTCTGCGCTAGACGCTCTCCGAACCGGACGCGCCCGAGGCCGCGCCGGAGCCGGTAAACGAGAAGTGGCGGTATCGCGTCATCGCGCGTTCACGATACGCCGCGGCTCGGCTCGAGGCAAGTGCCGAAGCCCGGAGGCACTAGAATCGCGGCGCGGGAGGCGCCATGCATCCGACGAAAAATCCCGCGCGGGCGTCCCTCTGGAGGCATCTGGCGACCGAGGCCGCGCACCCGGGATCGCAGCGGTTCGACCGCCTCGGAGTCGCGCGCGTCGTCGCCCGCATGCAGGCGGAGGACCGGCGGATGTTGCGCGCCGTCGCGGCGGCACGTCGCGAGATCGTCGCCGCGGCGGAGCTTCTTCGCGTGGCGTACGCATCCGGCTTCCGGTGCCTCCTCTTCGGCGCCGGCACGAGCGGACGCCTCGCGGTGCTCGAGGCCGCGGAGCTTCCCCCGACGTTCGGCACGGATCCGCGGCGTGTCCGGGCCTTCATGGCCGGGGGCCGCGGCGCGGTCTTTCGCGCGCGCGAAGGCGCCGAGGACGCGGGCGCCGAGGGAGCCCGGGAAGCCGCGCGGGCCCGCCGCGGCGACGTCGTCGTGGGGATCTCGGCGAGCGCCGTCACGCCGTTCGTGCGCGGCGCGCTCGTCCGCGCGCGGGCCCGCGGCGCGTCGACGGTGCTCGTGACCGCCAACCCGTCTCCCGCCGCGCGGCGGCTGGCCGACGTCGTCGTCGCGTTGCGCGTCGGCCCCGAAGTCGTGGCCGGCTCGACGCGCCTGAAGGCCGGCACGGCCACGAAGCTGGCGCTCAACCAGATCACGACGTCCGCCTTCGCGGCCTCGGGACGCGTCTTCGGCCCCTGGATGGTCGACCTCAACACGCGGGGCTCCGCCAAGCTCGCCGACCGCGCGCTCCGGACCGTGGCCGCCGCCGCGTCGACGACGAGGCCGCGGGCGCGGCGTCTGCTGGCCCTGGCGGGAGGAGACGCGAAGCTCGCGATCTATCTGGGAATCGCCGGCGGCAGCGCGGCCGCCGGAAGGACGGCATTGCGCGCGGCCGGGGGCGATCTCAGGACCGCGCTGGCCCGAGCGCCTCGATCGCGAGCCTGACGGCGCCGAGCGCCGGTTCGTCCCGCAGGCGCACGATCCGCGCGGGCGGCGCGTCGAGCCGCTCGGCGACCGCGGCCTCGAGCGTCGCAACGGCGCGGAACGTTCCGCCCGAGAGCACGACGTCGTAGGGAGCCGACGGCAGGCGGAGCTTCTCGCGTACGCTCGACGCGGCGAGCACGAGCTCGTTGGAGGCGGCCGTGATAATCGAACGCGCGGCCTCGTCCCCCGCCCGTGCCGCCTCCTCGACACTCGCCGCGAACGCCGCGACGCGATGCCGCGGGAACTCGCCGTCGTAGACGGCGCGCAGGATCTGCTCGGGTCGCGCGATATCGAAGTGCGCGGTCAACGAACCCTCCAGAAGCGTCGCCGGTCCGCGGCCGTCCGCGGCGCGCAGGGCTTCCCGAACGGCGCGCACGCCGATCCAGAAACCCGAGCCTTCGTCGCCGAGATGCCAGCCCCACCCTCCCGAACGCGCGATCTCTCCGGCGGCATTGCGCCCCCACGCGATCGAGCCGGTGCCGCAGACCAGGGCGAGCCCGATGCGCGCCGGCGAGCCCGCGACGAGCGCGATCGAGGCGTCGTTGGTGACGACGACGCGGTCCCGGAATCCCAACCGAGCGAGGATCGCCCGCAGGACTTCGGCGTCCTCGGGCCGGTCCGCGCCGGCAATGCCGATGGCCACGGCCCCGGCGCGTCGGGCCTCCGCCGGCAGCCCTTCGAGCAGTCCGTAGAGGACCTTCTCGACGCCGAGCTCGCCGTGCGTGCGAAGGTTCGCGCCGCCGCCTTCCGCTCGTCCGAGAACGGTGCCGTCGGCCTCGGCGAGGAGCCCGACGGTCTTGCTCCCGCCCGCGTCGATGCCGAGCACTGCGTGCACGCCGCGATCCCCCGGCCCTATGCCTTGCCGACGACGGCCAGGCGCTGCCTCACCCACGGAAGCAGCACGAAAGCCGGCAGGCAGAGGAAGACCGTATAAAGAAAGAAGAGGCCGTATCCGAACCGGTCGGCCGCCCAGCCGGAGACGCCGCCGGAGAGATCCCGCGTCAGCGCGAAGAGCGCGGAGAGCAGCGCGTACTGCGTTCCCGCGTGCTCCTTGTCGCAGAGGGCCATGAGCAGCGCGAGGAAGGCGGCGGTCCCGAGGCCCTGCGTGAAGGACTCGAAGGTCCCGGCGGCGTAAATCGCCCACTTGCCGCCGCCCGAGAGCGCCACCACGGTGTAAACGATGTTCGAGAGGACCTGGGAAGCCCCCATGAAAATCAACGAGCGGATCAGGCCCAGACGCGTCGTCAGGAATCCGCCGATGAGCGCTCCGCAGATCGTCGCGATGACACCGAGGGTGTTCGAGACGAACGCGATCTCCCTCAGGCTCATCCCCGAGTCGCGCCAGTACGTCTCGAGCATGGGGCTGATCGCCTGGTCGCCGAGCTTGAAGAGCAGGATGAAGACGAGCGTCGGGATCGAACCGGGGCGCGAGAGCCAGAAACGGAACGGGGCAAAGAATCGCTTGCGCTCGGAAGCCGCGAGCTCGACGCGGGGCGCGCGGAGGATCACCGGAGCGAAGAGCAGCAGGATGCCGCCGCCGATCACGAACGTGGCCGACCAGCCGGACGTCCCGGCGAGCGCGAGCAGGAGGCCGCCCGAGCCGATGTAGCCCACCCGCCAGGCGGCGACGCGGATCCCGTTGGCCGCGCCCTCCTCGCCTTTCTCGAGCATGCCGATCGTGTGCGCGTCGATGGCGATGTCCTGCGTCGCCGAGGCGAGCGTGAAGGTCAGGAGCACCGCCCAGATCGCGATTCCCGGTTGCGCGGCGTCGAAGAACGGATGCACGGCGAGCGCGAGCGCCATCACCCCGAGGCACGCCGCGATCCAAACGCGACGGTCGCCGTAGCGGTCCACCAGGGGCGCCCAGAGGGGCTTGAGCGTGTAGGGCAGGCCGAGGAGCGAGATCAGGCCGATCTGCGTCAGGGAGACGCCGTGGTCGCGGAAGTAGATGGGCCAGACCTTGCGGAACACGCCGACCGGGAATCCCTGCGCGAGGTAGAGCACGGTGACCCAGCGCATGCGCGCGCCGTACCCCGGCGCGTGGGCCGCCGGAGCCTTCGCCGCCGAGGAAACCGCTTCGTCGGGCACGCGCTCCCAGTGTCGCCGAGGCCTCCGGCGTTGTCATCTAGAATCCGCGCCGGAGGAACACGGATGAAACGTCTCGCACTCGCGTGCCTCGGGATCGTCCTCGCCGCCGCCGCGCGCGGAATGGACGGCGCCGGCGTCCTGGCGCTCCTCGCGGCTCCTGCCGCCTCCGCCTCCCCCGTCCTCGTCGCTCTGCCGACGATCTATCCCGAGCTCGACGCCTTTTACATCGACCTCCACCAGAACCCGGAGCTCGGGTACCAGGAAGTCCGGAGCGCCGGCAAGATCGCCGAGAAGCTGCGCGCGCTCGGCTACGAAGTGACGACCGGCGTCGGCAAGACGGGTGTCGTCGGCGTGCTGAAGAACGGAAAGGGACCGATCGTCCTGCTGCGCGGCGACATGGACGCCCTCCCCGTGAAGGAGACGACTGGCCTTCCCTACGCCAGCACCGCGACGGCGACCGACGACGGGAAAACCGTGCCGGTGATGCACGCGTGCGGCCACGACGTGCACATGACCGCGCTCGTCGGCGCCGCGACGCTCCTCGCGAAGGCGAAGAACCGGTGGCGCGGGACGCTGCTCATCGTCGGACAGCCCGCCGAGGAGGGCGGCAGCGGCGCGAAGGCGATGCTCCGCGACGGTTTCGGCTTCCTCGAGCGCTTCGGCCGGCCCGACTTCGCGCTCTCGCTCCACGACATGCCCTCCCTCGCCGCCGGAACGGTCGCGGTGACCCCGGGCTATGCGATGGCCAACTCGGACAGCGTCGACATCACCTTCGTCGGGCGCGGCGGCCACGGCTCGATGCCGCACGTCACCGTCGATCCGATCGTGATGGCGGCTCGCTTCGTCACGGCCGTCCAGACGATCGTGTCGCGCGAAATCAATCCGCAGGATCCGGCCGTCGTGACCGTGGGGTCGATCCACGGAGGAACCCGCCGCAACATCATTCCGAACGAAGTCGAGCTCAAGCTGACGGTGCGCTCCTTCAAACCGGAAGTGCGGGCGAAACTTCTCGCCGCCATCTCCCGCATCGCGAAAGCGGAGGCCGCCGCGGCGGGCGCTCCGGAGGAGCCCCGCATCGTCGTCTCGCCGACCGGGTACACCGCGACGTACAACGACCTCTGGCTCGCGCGGCAGGTGACCGCGGCGTTCGAGTCGGCGTTCGGGAAGGCGAACGTGGTCGACCTGCCGCCGGTCCTGGGATCCGAGGACTTCGGCGACTTCGGCCGGGCGGCGGGCGCCCCCTCGCTGATGTTCTGGGTCGGCGGCACGCCGCCCGCGAAGTTCGCTGCGGCCGGGGGCGACGTCACGAAGCTCCCGTCGCTGCACTCGTCCGATTGGGCCCCCGACCGCGAGCCCACGCTGAAAACGGGAACCGCGGCGCTCGCCGTGGCCGCGATGGCGGTGCTGGCCCGGCCGTGAGACGGCACAAAAAGTGCAGTCTTCCTCGGCCGGAGGGCGAAGCATGAACCGCGACGAACGCGACGGTAAGAAAGAAAACCTGAAGGGCCGCGTCAAGGAAGCCGCCGGCGCCCTGATCAACGACGAGAAGCTGCGCGAAGAAGGCTCGGCGCAGCGCGAGCGCGGCGAGCTCCAGGAAGACGTCGGCACGCTCAAGCGCAAGGCCGGCGAAGTCATCGAGGATCTGGGCAAGAAACTCAAGCGCTGAGGCACCGTCCTTGCAGCGTTCATCGGCGTGGACGTAGGTACCGTCGCCGACTATCAGCTCTTCCGGATCGGGAACACTCGGTCACGGCGGCGAGCCTCGTCGTCACGCGCTCGACGGCGTTTCGGCCGAGGTGGCTGAGATCCGCGCGCGTGGCTGAGATCCGCGCGCGTGCGACCGTCCTGCGGACCAACGACGACGGCACCTCGTCGTGCCCAACGCCCGGCTGACGAGCGAGGCCGTGGTCAACCGCAGCTACGCGCGGCCGCTGTACCGCTGCAAGGTTCCGGTCGGAATCGGCTACGGCGCGGATCCCCGAGCGGTGGAAGCCGCCCTGCTCGAAGCCGCGGGTGCGTCCGCCGGGGCGCTGGCCGATCCCCCGCCGTCGGTGCGATTCCGGAGCTTCGGCGAGTCCGCCCTGAACTTCGAGCTGCTCTGCTGGACGGATTCCATGCTGCATCGTCCCGGACGCTTCCTCAGCGACCTGAACTTCGAGGTCCACCGCGCCCTGACGCGCCACGGCATCGAGTTTCCGCGCCCGCAAGTGGAGGTCGCTTTCCAGGGCCTGGCGCCGGCAATCGAACGGGAGGCGGATCTGTCTTAGGATGGCGCCATGGCGAGCGCCCGACCCCTCCGACGAACCAAGCCTCCCGCGGTCCGACGCGCTCGTCCCCGTCCTCTCGCCCGGCGTTACACCGAGGCCGCCGCGCTCTACGGGATTCCGCACTGGGGCAAGGGCTTCTTCCACGTGTCCGACGACGGCAAGCTCGAGGTGCGTCCCACCCGCGAAGCCGCGCGCGCCGTCGCGCTCAAGGACATCGTCGACGAGGTCGCCCGCCGCGGCATCGCGACGCCGATGGTCATCCGCTTCCCGCAGATCCTGTCGGCCTCGGTGGCGAACCTCAACGACGCGTTCGCCCGCGCGATCGACGAGTACGGCTACGCCAGCGTCTTCCGGGGCGTCTTCCCCATCAAGGTCAACCAGAAGCGCGTCGTCGTCGACCACATCGTCGAGGCCGGCCGTCGCTACGGATACGGGCTCGAGGCCGGGTCGAAGCCGGAGCTGCTCGCCGCCATCTCGGCCGACCTGACGCCGGAGAGCATCATCACGTGCAACGGGTACAAGGACGAACCGTTCATCCGGATGGCCTTGAACGCCGTGCGGATGAAGAAGAAGGTCGTGCTCATCCTCGAGAAGGTCTCGGAGCTCGACCGGATTCTCGAGGTGGCCAAGGCCCGCGGCGTGCGGCCCCTCTGGGAATGCGGGCGAAGCTCTACGCCCGCGGTTCCGGCAAGTGGGCCAAGTCCGGCGGCGAAGCCGCCAAGTTCGGCCTGACGACGCCGGAGATGCTCGAGGCGGTCAAGATCCTCAAAGTCGAAGAAGATGCTCGACTGCCTCGTGATGCTCCACTTCCACATCGGCTCGCAGATCACCGACATCCGCAAGATCAAGGAAGCGATCCGCGAGGCGGGGCGCGTCTACGCCAAGCTGCGCGCTCTGGGCGTGCCGATCCAGTACTTGAACCTCGGCGGCGGCCTCGGCGTCGACTACGACGGCTCGAAGACGGCGTTCGACTCCTCGATGAACTACTCCGTCCAGGAGTACGCCAACGACGTCGTCTACACGATCCAGCAGATCTGCGAGGAGGAGAAGGTTCCCGCGCCGACCCTCGTGACGGAGTCCGGCCGCGCCGTCACCGCCTATCACTCGGTTTTCGTGACCAACGTCCTCGACGTCGCGGACCGCATCGAGCAGGGCCGTCGCGTCCACGTGACCTCCTCGGATCCCAACGTCCTCCAGGAGCTCGCCTCGATCTACGAGACCGTCAACGCGAAGACGCTGCGCGAGAGCTACCACGACGCCCTCCAGTACAAGGAGGAGCTGTTCACGCTCTTCAACCTCGGCCACCTGTCGCTCGAGGACCGCTCGAAGGGCGAGGTCCTCTTCTGGCAGATCTGCGAAAAGATCCACCGCGACTTGAAGACGCTCAAGGAAATCCCCGAAGAGTTCGAGGACATGGAGTCGATGCTCGCCGACAAGTACGTCCTCAACTTCTCGCTCTTCCAGTCCCTGCCGGACGTCTGGGCGATCGACCAGCTCTTCCCGATCCTGCCGATCCACCGCCTGAACGAGCGCCCCGGAGAGCTCGGCACGCTCGCCGACATCACCTGCGACTCCGACGGCAAGATCGAGAAGTTCATCGACCTGCGCGACATCAAGGAAGCGCTGCCGCTCCATGCTTTGAAGAGCGGCGAGCCCTACTACATCGGCGTCTGCCTGATGGGCGCCTACCAGGACGTCCTCGGCGATCTCCACAACCTCTTCGGCGAAGCCCACGAAGTCCTCGTGACGGTCGACGAGCAGGGCCGCTCGCACATCGACGACGTGCTGCCGGGCGAGTCCTGCGAGCGCGTGCTCGAGTACATGAACTACGACCGGATCGAGATCCTCGCCTCGATCGGCCAAGCAGCTCGAGCGCGCCGCGGGGCGGGGCCTGCGCGAAGGACGAGATCGCGCGCGATCTACCGCGAGTTCGAAGAGGTCTTCCCCCGCTACACGTATCTCGAGCGATGAGCTTGCGACGGCTGGCGGCCGCCGGCATCCTGCTCGGCGCCGCGGCGGTGTCGGCCGCGCGCGCCGCACAGCCGGACAAGGCCCCGACGCCCGCGCCCGAACCGCGAGCTGCTCGTCGGCATCTACCAGGCGCCGCCCTGGTCGATGAAGGACGAGGGCGGCCAGTGGCACGGGCTGACGGTCGACCTCTTCCGCGAGCTCGCCGAGGACCTCCATTTCCCCTACCGGTTCGTCGAGGACACGCCGGACGCCATCCTCGACGGGATCGCGGCCGGCCGTCTCGCCACCGCCGCCGGGCCTTTCGGCGTCACGCTCGACCGCGAGCGGCAGGTCGACTTCACGTTCGGCTACGTCACCTCCGGCATGAGCATTGCCGTCCTGCGGATGACCGAGGGCGATCGGTGGCTCGGCGTCATCGAGTCGCTCTCCACGCCGACGGCGCTGCGGCTGTACGCCGCGCTCGTGGTTCTCGTGTTCCTGGCGGGAGCCGCCATCTGGGCCCTCGAACGCCGGCACAATGCGATGTTCGGCGGCCGCGCGCTCCACGGCATCGGGTCGGGTTTCTGGTGGGCCGGCGTGACGACCGTCGGCGTCGGATACGGGGACAAGGTGCCGGTCACGTTCTGGGGACGCCTCCTCGCGCTCTTCTGGATGTTCGTCAGCCTGATCCTCATCACGGCGTTGACGGCCTTCGTCACCGCCAAGCTGGCGCTCGCCGAGTACGGTCGCGTCCAGGGCGCCGCGAGCCTCCACAACGCGCGGGTCGGCACGGTCGAGGGCTCCGCGGGCACCGCCATCCTGCTGCGCCAGGGCATCACGGCGCGTGTCTATCCCGACGGCTCCACCGGCATCGCCGGTCTGGTGTCGGGCGAGATCACGGCGCTCGTCTACGGGTCCGACGTGCTGCGCTACTACGCGGACCGCGATACGAACCGCCGCGTCCAGATCCTGCCGGGCACGCTCGAGGTGCTGACCTTCGCCTTTCCGGTCACCGACGGCAGCCCGCTGCGCGCGCGCTTGAACGGAGGATTGCGACAGATCCTCAACGAGAGCCACTGGCAGGACGTCCAGGAGAAGTACCTCGGCGGCGGCGCGCTCGGGCCCGCGGGTCCCTGACGATACGGAGACAGCGGGGTCTGACCCCGGAGGGGGTCTGACCCCAGGTGCCCTCTACTTCAGGAGAAACTCTTTCATGAACGCCAACGACGCGTAGAACTGGAAGTCGCGGTTCGCCTTCTTGGCGAAGCCGTGGCCCTCGTCCTTCGCCATCAGGTACCAGACCGGTGTCCCGACGCTCGCGGATCTTCTTCAGCATCTGCTCGGATTCCGAGAGCGGCACGCGCGGGTCGTTGGCGCCCTGCACGATGAAGAGCGGCTTGCGGATCTTCTCGGCGTTGTTGAGCGGCGCGGTCTTCTCGAAGATAGGCGCGCATCGCGGGGTCCCGCTCGTCGCCGTACTCGACCCGCCGCAGGTCGCGGCGATAGCCCGACGTGTTCTGCAGGAAGGTCACGAAGTTCGACGGCCCGACGACGTCGATGGCGCAACGGATGCGGTCGCTGTAGAGATAGGCGATCGCAAGCGTCATGTGGCCGCCGTAGCTGCCGCCCTGCACCATGACGCGGGACGCGTCGAGATCCGGGCGGGTCCGCGATCCAGTCGAAGAGCGCGGCGATGTCCTTGTAGGTCCCGTCGCGCAGCATCCCGTTGTCGAGCTTCGAGAACGTCTTGCCGTAACCGTTCGAGCCGCGCACGTTCGGAAAGAGCATCGCGACGCCGAGCTCGCTCGGCAGGTAGTTGTCGCGCCCCAGGAAGCCGGGCTCCGACTGGCCCTCCGGGCCGCCATGGATGTCGATCACCACCGGGCGCTTGCCCGGAAACTTCGCCGGGTTGGGCTTGTAAAGGAAGCCCGAGATCTCCCGCCCGTCGAAGCTCTTCCAGGTGACGAGCTCCGCGTTCGGCGAAGGTCTCGGGGTTCAGACCCCCGAGCTCGCTCGAACGTCCAGCGCTCGAGCTTGCCGGTGGCGGGCTCCCACGACCAGGCGTCGGCGCTCGAGCGCGGCGTTTCGAACGCGAACCCGATGGCCCTACCGTCGCGGTGCCAGCGGACGGGCCCGACACGTTCCGAGCGGCAGCTTCGGACCGGGCCGCGGCTGGCGCGACGCGGTGTCGAGCAGGCGGATGACCGCCGCGCCCTTCTCGTTGGAAACGTAGACGATCGTGCGGCCGTCGAGAGACAGATCGAAGTCGTCGACGTTGGCCGTGTCGGGTGTCAGGAACTCGGTCTTCTTCGTCCCAAGATCCATGTAGGCGAGCCGGAGGAACTCGGAGCCGGCGTCGAGAGTCAGGTAGAGGCCCTTTCCGTCCCGTGAGAACGCCGCGTCGCCGTACGCAACCTTCTCCTTCTCGGCCGTCTTCGCCGTCAGGAGCGTCTTCTGGCCGGTGGGGATGTCGGCGAGCCAGAGGTACGACTCGTTGATCGAGATCCCTTCCTCGATCAACAGCCGCCGGTCGTCCGGCGACCAGTCTGCGACCGACCAGCCGCCGCCGGTCAGCTCGAGAACCCGACGATCCGACTTCGGGTCTCCCGCCGCCGACCACGTAGATGTCGACGTCGTCCCCGGTGCGGCGCGTCGAGCCGTAGGCGATCCGGTCACCGCCGTTGGACCAGCGCCGCCCCCGTGTTGCGCGACTTCCCGTCGGTCAGCAGCGTGACGCTCCCGTCGGCGAAGTCGTAGCGGTAGATCTGGAAAAACTCGCCGCCGCCCGTGTCCTTGGAGAAGATGAACGAGTTGCCCGTTTTCGGCTCGAATTTCGCCCCCGAAACCCGGTCGGGGAAGAAGGTCATCTGGGTGCGCGCGCCGCCGGGCATCTTCACGACGTGCGCCTGCGTCGTGTTGCCGAACCGCGTGCTGATGAGCATCTCGCGGCGGACCGGATGCCAGCTCGAAAAACTGGCGGCGCGGAACTCCGTGTAGCGCCCCACCTCGTCGACCATCGACGCGGGGATCGGCGGCACGCCCTCGACGACGAGGTTGTCGCCGGGAGCGATGCCGGCCACCGCCGGCGCGGAAGACGCCGAAGTCGAAGCGGTCTGCCCCGTCGCGGCGGAGGCCGCGGCGAGCGCGAAGGTCGCCAGCAGCCGCCCGCGAATCAGTGGCCTCCGCCGGCCGGCGCCCAGTCGCCGAAGGGAATCAGCATCGGCCCGGTGGGATGGCAGTCGTCGAGATCGCCGCCCTCGTGGTACGCCCCCGTGCGGTACCAGAAGACGAGGTCGGTCGCGAGACCCTCGCCGTTGACGAAGTTGTTGAACTTGATGGCGCAGGCCGGTCCGGACTGGCCGGCGTCGTCGATCTCGTTGGCCTTGTAGCGCAGGACCCACACGTCGCCCACGGCGAACGCGTCGGCCGGAAGGTTCGGCTTCCTGTCCCGGCACGAGCCGGTAGCCGCGGTGCGTGCCCGCGTCCGCGATCGCCCAGGTGATGCTCGGACGGTTGATCTTGCGCATGGCTTCCGTCGGGAGGTTGACGATCGGGTACCGCGGTGCCCCGCGTCCGCCCGCCGGCCGCCGGGTCGGGCCCCTCGGTGACGAGGTCGTTGGGCGCGCCGTCGATGTCGAAGTCGAGCCGCCAGTACGCGTGGTGGATGTGCGTCAGGCTCAGGCAGGGGTTGTTCACCGCCGTGTAGCCGAAGAACGGCTCGATCCGCCCGTCCAGGTGGAACGTCCAGCGATGCGTGTAGCGGTACCAGCCCGCGCTCGTCTGCGCCGTCATGATCAGGCGATCGGGCAGCTTCTGCGCCGCGACGCCCGTGAAGCACACGGCCCCCGGACACGTGTCGGGAGGCGTGAGGCTGGGGCAGTCGCCCATCGTCGCTTCGATTTCGCACACCGTCTGCGGACACGGACTCGTCGGTTCCGCGTAGCCCGCCGAGATCACGTTGTTGGACAGGTAGCCCTGCTCGGAGAACATCCAGTCGCGGTAGCAGCCGCCGCATCCGCCCTCCGGGTACAGGACGTTGACGATCGGCACGTGCCCGCGCTTCAAGACCTGGTGGCCGTTGTAGTAGACGGAGCGGATCTCGAGGCCGGACCCGTTGGGCCCGCTGCTGTCCTGCGGCCGGATCCAGCAGAGCTGCCAGACCGGGTTCACGTCGGGCCAGGACATCAGGGTCTCGTCGCCGGAGCAGGACGGCTGCGCGAGCGCCGTGCCGGTCGCGAGAACGGCCGCGGCGAAGGCGAGCAGGAGGAGGCGGCTCGAGGGCTTCATCGGTTGTCTCTCCTCGGAACGTAGACGGGATAACGGATCTCCCGTTTGACCAGATCGACGACCGTCCAGCGGAGCAACCCCGAGTGGTCGGGCGTGATGAGCTGGATCTGCACGCAGCGGCTGCCGGGCCCGCACGGGCGCCCGCGGCCCTCCTCGAGGAGGAAGCCGCCCTCGAGGGCGGCGCTGGTGCGCTGGATGATGCGCGCGAGCCCCGCGTCCCGGAGGACCAGCTGCTGCGCCTCGTCGATCTCTTCGCGCGAGGGCTGCGGCTGGTTCTGCTTGATCTCCCGCGAGCCTGTGAGCCTCCCGTCGGGAGCGTAGTAATTCTCGCGGGCGACGGCTTTGCCGTAGTCGAAGACGAGCTCGACCCGGCGCACGTAGTCGCGGCGGCCGGGCAGCTTGACCGGCTCCTCCCACACCCGCAGAAGCCGGACGGGGCGGGACGTGCGTGTGACTTCGGACTCCGCCAGCGTCGAGGAAGCTGCGAGGACGGCCCCCACCGCGAGAGCCAGAGGCGCGAAAACCCTTCGCATAGGCACCATCCTTAATCCTTGTCGCGTGTTCGGGAAATCCTAGCAGAAACGGGGGCGCCGCTCCGTGACGGGGCGCCCCGGCGTCGCTACTTCGCGGGGGCGGCCGGCGCTGCCGCGGGCTTGGCCGCCGGCTCGTCCTTCGGCATGGGCTTGCGCGGGATCATGGAGTCCCGCATCGCCGCGTTGTACGCGAAGACGGCCATGACCGCCGAGGCCTGCATCAGATCGTTTTTCTGGAGCCGCTCGTAGAGGTCCATGTTCGTGTGGTGTGTGCGCGAGGAGTACTCGAGCTCGTCCTGGACGAACTGGAAGCCCGGCAGGCCGACCTCGTCGAAGGACTCGTGGTCGCTGCCGCCGGTCCGGTTCATCGTCGAAAGCGTCGCTCCGAGGTCGGCCAGCGGACCCAACCAGTCCCGGAAGATGGCCACCGCGGCGGCGTTGTCTTCGCCGTAGATGCCGCGGATCTTGCCGGCGCCGTTGTCGAGGTTGAAGTACACCGAGAGCTTCGCGTGCTCGGGCTTGACGGTCAGCGGCCCGGTCTTCTTGCGCAGGTAGAACGGCTTCTCCTTCTCCTCCGGCGAGGGCTCGGGCCGCGAAGCGAAGTGCTGCGCCACGTAGGCGCGCGAGCCGTAGAGCGCCTGCTCCTCGCCGCTCCAGAGCGCGACGCGAATCGTCCGTCGCGGCTTCGCCCCGACGGCCTTCAGGATCCGCATCGCCTCCATGACGACGACGGACCCGGCGCCGTTGTCCGTCGCGCCCGTGGCCCCGTGCCAGGAATCGAGGTGCGCGCCGAGCATGACGACCTCGTCCTTCTTGTCGGTCCCCGGAATCTCCGCGACCGTGTTCCACTGCAGGAGGTCGTCTTCGAAGAAGCGGGCCTTCACGTCCATCGCGATCTCGACCGGCACTCCGCGGTCGAGCAGCCGCGCGACCCGCCCGAAGTGCTCCGGCTCCATCGAAACGTAAGGCAGCCCCTGGCGGGTCGCCCTTCTTCCACGTGCCGCCGCCCTGGACGTTGAACGTGCCCATGTCGCCGCGGCCGGCGGACACGACGGCCAGCGCCTTCTCCTCCTCGAGGAACTTGCCGACCGCCTTGCGGAGCTCGCGGCGCCGCGCGTAGTCGGCGCGGTCGTAGCGCGGGGGCCCGCCCGGCATCTCGTACTGGAACTCGGCGGCGAGCTCGGCTTCGTCGTAGCGATCGGCGTCGGCCTTGTCGCGGAGCTTGAGCTCGCGGATCTCGCCGAAGAAGACGATCTTCCCGGCGAACTGCCCTTTGATCTTCTCGAGCTCGTCGGCGGACTTCACGTTCAGCGCGCGACGGCCGGGGCGCGGATGGGACCGTGCGTCCCCGGCCGTCCAGGCCTCCGGAATCGCGACGAGCTCGCCGAAGCTCGGCGCGGTCATGCGCACCGAGCAGCCTTCCCACGTCCAGCCGCGCCCGAAGGGTCCCCAGCTCTCCAGCCGGGCGCCCGTCATTCCCCAGCCCTCGAGCCGGTCGCGCGTCCACTCGTTGGCCGCCTTCATCGCCGGCGAGCCCGTCAGACGCGGCCCGATCCGGTCCGTCAGCTCGGAGGCGGTCTCCATCACCTTCGAGTTGGTGAAGGCCTCGAGCCGGATCTTCGTGACCATGTCGAGGTCCACGCGCTCGGCGGAATCCGCGG
This sequence comes from uncultured Acidobacteriota bacterium, assembly GCA_963742245.1. Classification (GTDB taxonomy): domain Bacteria; phylum Acidobacteriota; class Thermoanaerobaculia; order UBA5066; family Gp7-AA6; genus DAHUXD01. The sequence continues at coordinate 208,099 of CAVULG010000010.1, read as the reverse complement.
CGGGAGCGCCGGGAACGGCGAAGACGACGAGGCCAGACGCACGCGATGAGACGCTTCAAATGGCACCTCCGCTGGACAAAACCGCGGCACGGTACCACCCGGAGGAACGGGGGTCAAACACTGCCGGCCGCGCTCCCATCGGCGCCACCGCGCTCGTCTCCGTCGCGATTACCGGAAACTTCTGTGCTCAAACGCTTTCGCGCTCGCGGCCCACACGACACGGATCCGCGTCAGGAACCCCGGGTGATAACCTCGCCCTTCGCTCGGGGGTCCCGGCTCGTGAAACGCACCCGCTTCCAACAACTCGCTGCCGCGAGTCTCGCGACTCTCGCCGTCCTCGCCGGGGCGCGACCCTGCACGCCCAGGACCACGGTCCGGGCTTCGTCCTCCAGGGCGAGGGCGGCCTCATCACCGCTCTGGCGCTCGACCCGTCCTCCCCGTCCACGATCTACACGGCCACGGCCCGCGGCCTCTTCCAGTCCCGCGACTCCGGCGCCACCTGGAGGCCGTCGAGCCGCGGCCTCGAGGGCCGCTCCGTGCTGGCGCTCGCCGTGGACACCTGGTCGACCGGAACGCTCTACGCGACGACCGACGGCGGCGGCGTCTACCGGAGCATCGACCACGGCGTCGACTGGAAATCCGTCAACCAGGGCCTGACGGCCCGCTACGTGGGTGCGATCGCGTTCGACCCGTCGACGCGCGGGACGCTCTATGCCGGAGCCGAGTCCGGCCGCATCTTCCGCAGCATCGATGCGGGAGACTCGTGGAGCGAGGTCGCGGCGCCCACGAACCGCGTGTCGGTGACCGCCCTCGCCGTCGATCCGGCCAACCCGCAGACTCTTTTCGTCGGGCACCAACAGCGAGGGCATCTTCCGGAGCGCCGATGCCGGGGCCACCTGGATCCACACGCGCGGACAACTGAGCAAGGGCACGGTCTGGAGCCTCGCCGTCGATCCGACGAAGGCCTCGACCGTGTACGCGACGACGCACGACGGCCTCTTCCGCAGCGACGACTCGGGGCTGACGTGGAAGGGGCTGCACAAGACGCTCAAGAGCTGGAACGTGCTCGCCCTCGCCATCGACCCGGCGAGCCCGCGCACGCTCTACGCGGCGACCGCCATCGGCATCTACAAGTCGCTCGATCAGGGCGGCTCGTGGGTCATGCAGAACCCCGATCTCTACGTCAGCGCCCTCGCGCTCGATCCGCGGTCGCCCTCGGTCGTCTACGCCGGAACCCACCTCGGCGTGCTCAAGACCGTCGACGCCGGGAGCAAGTGGGCGCCGCTGCGACTCGCACCGGACCCGAACGCCTCCGCCTCCGAGGCGGGCGCTCGGCCGGCGTGGCGGAGGCGGAGCGCCCGCGTCGGATCTTCCGGCGCTGCCGATCGTCCGCCGCAAGGCCCCCGCGCCGGTGCCCGCCGGCACCGGGGCGCTGCCGCAGCTTCCCGTCCGGCGGCGCCCGACGCCGCCGGCGCAGCGGGTCCTAATCGGCGACGAATAGCGTCAGCGCGAAGCGCGCGTCCGTCTCGATCCACTGCTGTTGAAGGCGGAAGCCCGCGGCCGCGCCCAGGCGCACGACCCCCTCCGCGTCGTACTTGTAGGAGCTCTCGGTCCAGATGTGCTCGCCCCGCGCGAAGGCGATCTCGCAGCGCGCCCGCGGAATGCGCACGGTCTGCGCGGACAGCGACACGAGGTGCATCTCGACGCGGCCCTCGACCGGGTTCCAGGCCGCGCGGTGCGCGAAGGCGGCGAGGTCGAAGTCGGCGAGCAGCTCCGTGTTCATGCGCGCGAGGAGGTTCTTGTTGAAGGCCGCGGTGACGCCGAGCGGATCGTCGTAGGCGAGCAGCAGGGCCGCCTCGGGCTTGACCAGGTCCGTCCCGAGCAGCAGCGCGTCTCCTGGCCGCAGCGCTCCCCGGATGCCCGCGAGGAACTCGTCGGCGGCGGGCCGGTCGAAGTTGCCGATGTTCGAGCCGAGAAAGAGGACGAGCATCGTGCCCGCCGCGGGCCGCTCGGCGGCGGCGTGGCGAAGCCCCTCTTCGTACGTGGCGCGGTGCCCCACGACCGAGACGTGCTCGAGGGCTCCGAGCGTGCGCTCGGACAGCTCGAGCGCGTCGGGAGAGATGTCGATCAGGTGCACGAGGACGCGCTTGCGCCGATGGCGCAGCCTTTCGGCGAGGACCGCGAGCTTCTCGCCGCTGCCGCAGCCGAGCTCGACGAAGGTGATCGGATCCGAGAGGGGCTCGACCATCTCCGCGGCGAAACGCGACAGCAGGCGTCCTTCCGCCCGGGTGATCCGGTACCACGGGAGGCGGCAGATCGCCTCGAACAGGGCCGAGCCGAGGCCGTTGTAGAGATAACGGGACTGGACCTGCCTGGGCGTCGAGCGCCAGGTCCCGCTTCACGTCCTCGGCGAAATCGGCGACGGCCTCGAAGGGCGGCGCCTGCGCGTCGTGCGGAATCATGCCGGGCTCACCGTGCGGAACTTCGCGTAGACGTAGGGATAGGTCGCGCGGAACCAGTTGCGAAAGCTTCGCCGGACGAGCTCCTTCGCCGTCACCGGAGAGGCGCCCTTCAGCACGTAGTGCTTTCCGTCGAAGAAGTCCGCCGAGTACTGCGGATAGGACGGCATCGGCGCGAACCCCGGGAACGGCGCGAAAACGGTCGAGGTCCACTCCCAGCCGTTGCCGACGAGGTCCCGCACGCCCCAGGCGCTCGCCCCGCGCGGGAACGAGCCGACCGGCACCGGATCGAAGCTCGCGAAGTCGAAGTGGCCGCGCGTCGCGTCGGGCGGCGCGTCTCCCCAGGGGTGGGCGCGCTCGGAGCCCTCGGGTGTTCCGTACGCCGCCCGGTGGAACTCGGCCTCGGTCATGAGCCGGCGTCCTTTCCATCGCGCATACGCCGAGGCCTCGGCGTGCGAGACGTACGCGGGCCAGGCCATCGGCAGGGGCACCAGGCCCCACATCCCGCGCCAGAACCACCGGTCGCGCCGGGTTTCCCAGAAGAGCGGGTGGCGCATCGTCTGCTCGCCGCGCCACGCCCAGCCCTCGGCGTCCCAGAGCGCTTCGTCCTCGTAGCCTCCGGCGTCGACGAACTCCAGGTAGTCGCGGTTGGTCACGCTGTCGGCGTCGACGTCGAACGCGGCCACTTCGACCGCGTGCCGCGGAAACTCGTTGTCCCAGCCGAACGGGATCTCGCCCGGCGCCGCCCCCAGGGTCGCGCGCCCGGCCGGTATCCGCACGCTGTGTCTGCCGGCCGGCTCGCCGCCGATCCGCCGGGCGTCGATCCCGGCGAGTCCGGCCGGCCGGATCTTCTGGGCGTACGGCAGCCGGTGAAAAATGTACGCGAGGGTCTCGTGGTGCATCGCGTCGTGCTCGAGCACCGTGTGGACCCCGAGACCGCCGGCGAGAATCGGGTTCTCCGGGTCCGCGATTTCGGCCTCGGCGTTCATGAGGGCGTCGAGCACCCGCCGGTCGGCGGCCGTTCCGAAGCTGCGGACGGCGATCCGCGACGGCCACGCGGAGGCGCCGGCCGGCACCGCCTGCTCGTCCTCCGGATCGATGCCCCGCTCGAAGAGCCTCTCGAGCTCCGGGTCCACGCCGGGCTGCCCGAGGCCGCGCTTGACGATGGTGTTGATCGCGAACGCCGGGAGGTGGCCTTCGTAGAAGCAGATCGGATTGCGGAGCGGGATCGGACGGGATTCGTAGGCCTCGGGACGCACGAGCTCGAACATCGCGTCCGAACGCTCGCGGTTGCGCCGGTAGGCAGCGGCGAGGGCCTCCCGGCCGATGCCCGTCCGGGCGATGTCCGGGATGTCCAGGGTGGCCAGGTTGGTAGTCATCTCCTCAAGATATACGTGCAAGGAAGATGCTAGATTCCGGTTGCCGGACGTCGGCGGGGCTCAGTCCCCCGTCCATCCGAGCCGAATCGTCCGAAGGGAGTCCCACCGCCATGGATCCGGAGGTCAATGTGGTCAAAGAGAACGATGACAATTCGACGGTCGTCCCGATTTCACCGAGAACGCGGCGCCCGGGCGCAAAGCGCCGGGCACCCGCGAAAGGGAAGGCGTCTGCAGGCAAGCCTCGCCCCGCCGCCCGAAAGAAGCCCGCGACGCGCAAGCGCCGGTCCGGTCAGGTCTCGATCGAAAGCGTGATGCGCTCGATCACGGGAGGCGTCGCCGTGGCCCGCGCCGCGATCGCGGAGGCCTCCGGCCAGAGCGCCACGGCCGTGCGCAAGGCGGTCGGCCAGGCATCCAAGACTTCGCGCCGGACGGTGACCCGCCTCGCCAACGAGTGGAAGTCGATGGATCCGAAGAAGAAGGCCCGCGTGCTCGCGGCGCTGCTCGGAGCGGCCGCCGCGGCGTCGGCGCCCCTCGTCCGCAAGACGTTCAAGAAGTAGTGCGCCGCCGCCGGGTCGGCCTCCTCGCGGCGGCGGCCGCGGCGCTGGGCGCGTTTCTCGTGCCGGCTTCGCCCGGGGCCGAGCAGGCTCCTGCGCCGGCAACCACCTTCGCCCTCGCACCGCCCGCGGCCGGGGGCGTCGACGCGGTCGACCGCGCGCTCGCGCGTCTCGCGACGCACCGGCGCCTGCTCATGATCGCGGCGCATCCGGACGACGAGGACACGGAGATCCTGGCCTACGTCGCGCAGGCGCTCGGCGGCGAGTCCGCGTATCTCTCGCTGACGCGCGGCGAGGGCGGGCAGAACCTCGTCGGCCCGGACCTCGGCGTGGGTCTGGGCCTCGTCCGCACACAGGAGCTCTCCGCGGCGCGCCGTCTCGACGGCGCGCGCCAGTACTTCACGCGCGCCTACGACTTCGGCTTCACCCGCTCGCTCGACGAGGCGTTGTCGCGGTGGCCGAAGGCGGTCCTCGAGGAGGACGCCGTCCGGATCGTCCGGCGCTTCCGGCCGCAGGTCGTCGTGGCGATCTTCAACGGCACGACCCGCGACGGGCATGGGCAGCATCAGGCGTCGGGCGTGGTCGCGCGCGCGGCTTACCGGCTCGCCGGCGACCCGTCGGCGTTTCCGGACCTCTCCGCGGAGGGACTGATGCCCTGGGCGCCGCAGGCGCTCTACCAGGAAACGGGCTACTGGGACGACAAGGCCGCGACGACGATCACCCTGCAGACCGGGCGCGTCGAGCCGCTGTCCGGACGCTCCGTGTACCAGATCGCGATGGCGAGCCGGAGCCTCCACCGCTCGCAGGACATGGGGCAGCTCCAGGAGCCCGGACCGAATCAGACGATGGTCGGATGGGTCGACGGCGGCGCCGGACGGGACGGCGCGGAGCTCTTCGCCGGCATCGACACGCGCCTGTCCGCGATCGCCGCCGAGGTGCCGGATCCCGCGCGGCGCGCCGAGATCCAGAGGCGGCTCGATGCCGCCGAATCCGCCGTGTCGGATGCGCGCCGCCGCCTTTCGACGCCGGACCGCGCCTCCACCGTGCCGGTGATCGCGCGGGCCCTCTCCGAGCTGCGGAGCGCCCGCACGCTCGTCCGCGCCGGAGACGGCGGAACCGCGATGCTCCTCGACGAGAAGATCGCGCTCGGCGAAACGGCCCTCGCCGCCGCCGCCGAGGTCGCGCTCGACGTGGTCGCGGTCCGCGAGGTCGTCGCGCCGGGCGAGTCCCTCGACGTCGCCGCGTCCGTCTGGAACGCGGGCGGGCAGCGCGTGGAAGTCGCGAGCGTGGTCCTCGAATCACCCGACGGATGGAACGTGACGGCCTCGGCGCCGGGCGGCATCCGCACGGTCGGCTCCGGCGCGCTCGAGGAGTGGAAGCTTGCCGCTTCCGTGCCCGCCGGCGCCCGGGCCACGGTCCCCTACTTCCTGAAGCGCCCGCTCCAGGGCGATCTGTACGACTGGAGCGAGGCCGCCTCCGACGCGCGCGGCGACCCGTTCCAGCCCGGTCCGCTGCGCGCCGTGGCACGGCTCTCGATCGACGGCACGCTCGTCACGCTCGCCCGCGACGCCGCGTTCCGCTACCGCGACCAGGCGACGGGCGAGGTCCGCCGGCCGGTGCGCGCGGCTCCCGCGATCGAGGTGGCCGTCGAGCCGGACCTCGTCGTCTGGCCGCTCGCGCAGGAGCACGAGCGCCTCGAGGTTTCCCTGCTCTCCAACAGCGCCCAGCCGGTCACGGGCCGCCTCGTCATCGCGCCGCCTCCGGGCTGGCCGGCTCAACCGGAGCGGCCGTTCACGCTCTCGAAGACCGGCGAGCGGCATCTTCTTCGATTTCGTGCTCGCCAGGCCCGCGAACCTCGCGGCCGGGCGCCACACCCTGCGCTTCTCGGCGAAGCTCGAGGGCGGCGCGAGCACGGACCTCGGGATCCGCCTCATCGACTACGGTTACATCCCGCGCACGCCGATGCCCGAGCTCTCCGCGGCCGGCATTTCGGCGGCCGACATCCGCTTTCCGAAGCTCACGCCGGGTCGGCTACGTGCGCGGCGCGGCCGACCGCGTGCCCGAGGCGCTCATGGGCGTGCGGCTTCCGGTCGAGATCCTCACGGCGCGCCAGCTCGGATCCGCCGACCTCTCGGGCTTCGACGCGATCCTCGTCGGGAGCCGCGCGTACGAGACCGACCCCGCTCTTCCCCGCGCCAACGGCCGGCTCCTCGACTACGTGCGCGAACGGCGGGCTGCTCATCGTCCAGTACCAGCAGTACCCGTTCATCCAGGGCGGCTTCGCGCCGTATCACGCTCGAGATCGCGCGGCCGCACGACCGGATCACCGACGAGACCGCGCGCGTGACCGTCCTCGATCCCGCAAGCCCCGTCTTCACGACGCCCAACCGCATCGGCCCCGCGGACTGGGAGGGGTGGGTCCAGGAGCGCGGCCTCTATTTCGCGCGCAGCTGGTCGCCCGAGTACGTCCCCCTGCTCGGCGATGGCGGACCCCGGCGGCGCCGAGCAGAAAGGCGGGCTGCTCGCCGCCCGCCTCGGCAAGGGCCGCTACGTCTACACGGGTCTCGCCCTGTTCCGACAGCTTCCCGCCGGCGTGCCCGGAGCGTATCGTCTGCTCGCGAACCTGCTCGCATGGAAAACCTGAAAGCCTGAGCAAAAGGAGCCGATCCATGAGCATGAGACTGACGCGCATCCTCGCCCCCGCCGCCTTCGTGCTGTCGGCCTCGGCCGCCCTCGCCCAGTTCGAGGGAGAGGCCGACTTCAAGATCACGACCTACCGCGACAAGGGCAATCTCGACGGAACCGCGAAGATGTTCACGGGCAAGGCCGGCTTCCGGATGGAGTGGGCGATGACGACGCCTCCCTCGAGCAAGGGCGGCAAGCCCGCGACGATCAAGATGACGATGATCGCCGCCAAGCCCGAATCCCGAGAAGGTCTACCTCGTCAACGACGAGAACAAGACCTACTCGGTGTGGGACACGCAGCAGGGACGCGAGAACCTGAAGAAGTCACCGAAGGAGTCGTACAAGGTCGAGAAGCTCGGGACCGACAAGATCGCGGGCTATTCGTGCGTGAACGCGCGCGTCACCGCTTCGAAGGGCGGCGTCTTCGACGTCTGCGTGACGAAGGAGCTCGGGCCCTCCGCCGACTGGATCGCCGCGATGAACCGCAGCGATCCGGACGCGCAGTCGTGGCTGCAGGCCCTCAAGGACGAGGGCATCGAGGGATTTCCGATCCGCTGGTCCATGCGGGACAAGGGCACTTCAAAACTGACGACGTCCATGGAGCTGACCCGGGCGGACAAGAAGTCGCTGCCCGCCTCGCTCTTCGAGGTGCCCGCGGGCTACAAGCAGACCGACTTCGCGGTCGGCGGCCTGACGCCCGAACAGCAGAAGGCCATGGGCGACGCGCAGAAGCAGATGCAGGAATCCATGAAGGACATGACGCCCGAGCAGCGCAAGCAGGTCGAGGAGATGATGAAGCGCTACGGCCAGCCCACGCCCGTACCGTGACCGTCGCGAGCACTGCGCTGCGGGGTCTGCGCTCGGAGAGCGCACCGCCGAGCGGCTCGCGCGGTTGCGCGCTCGACCGCTCGGCTGACCCCTTCGCTTCGTGCTCGCTCCCGCGGCGCGGACCTCCTCCCTCGCTTCGCTCGGGAGACTTTCCGCGCCGCGGACTACAGGGACATTGCCGCTGGTTGATTGCACTGGCCGTAGTCGTGGTGTCGGTCGGCTTGGGCTGTCGTGGGGACGGTCGGACGCCGCTCACGATCTATTCGCCGCACGGGCGCGATCTGCTCGGCCTCGATCGAGAAGGAGTTCGAGCGCGCGCACCCCGAGGTCGACGTGCGCTGGCTCGACATGGGATCGCAGGAGGTCTACGACCGCCTGCGTTCGGAGAAGGCGAATCCGCAGGCCGACGTCTGGTACGGCGGCCCCGACACGATCTTCGCCCGCGGCGTTCGCGACGGCCTGCTGGCGCCGTACCGCCCCGCATGGGCGGACGCGTCGCGCCGGCAGCCGGCACGCCGGCGACCTCTACTTCGGCCTCTACCGCACGCCCGCGATGCCCGTCTACAACTCGAAGGCGATCCCGGCGGCGCGAGGCGCCGCAGGAGTGGAACGACCTGCTCGACCCGAAGTGGAAGGGCAAGATCCTCATCCGCGACCCGCTCGCCTCCGGAACGATGCGCGCCGTCTGGGGCTTCATCCTCGCGAATTCGGTCCGCCGCACGGGATCGCCGGCGGAGGATTCGCCTGGCTCGCGCAAGCTCGACGCGCAGACGAAGGAGTACGTCTTCAATCCGATCCTTCTCTACGAGAAGATCGTCCGCCAGGAGGGGCTGGTCACGATCTGGGACCTTCCCGACACGCTGCTCGAACGCGAGCGCGGGTCCCCGCTCCAGTACGTCTTCCCGAAGAGCGGCACGCCCGTCATCGACGATGCCGTGGGGCTGGTGGCGGGGAGCCGGCACGCGCCCGAGTGCAAAGGCGTTCATCGACTTTCTCGGCAGCAAGCCCATGCAGCGGCTCGCCGCGGAGAAGACCTATCGCCTGCCCGCCCGCACCGACCTCGGCGAGGAGCTTCCCGAGTGGGCGCGCGAGATCGACCGGGAGATGATTCCCGCCGAGATCGACTGGGCGCTCGTCGAAAAGGACGGGGCGGAGTGGATGGCAACCTGGGACCGGACGATCCGCGGCCGCGGCAGCGACGCCGCCCGAAACCGACGCTTTGAGATAGCGTTCTCGGCGCCATGTCCGAGTACCTCCGCCTCGAGGCGCTCGAGAAGCGCTTCGGGAGCTCTCGCCGTCACCCGCGGGGTGACGCTCGCCGCGCGGGCGGGAGAAATCGTCGCGCTGCTCGGCCCCTCGGGCAGCGGGAAGACGACCGTCCTCCGGCTCGCCGCGGGCTTCGAGACGCCCGACGCGGGCCGCATCCTCGTCGAAGACGAAGACGTGACCGCCGTCCCGCCCGAGCGCCGCAGCTTCGGCATGGTCTTCCAGCACTACGCGCTCTTCCCTCACATGACCGTCGGCGAGAACGTCGCCTTCGGCTCTCGGCGGCAAGCGCGATTCACCCGCCGCGGCCGCGCCGCGTCGCCGAGGTGCTCGCGCTCGCGGGTCTCTCGGGCTTCGAGGACCGCGCCGGTGACCGAGCTTTCGGGCGGTCAGCAGCAGCGCGTCGCGCTCGCCCGCGCGCTCGCGCCCTCCCCGCGCGTCCTGCTCCTCGACGAGCCCCTCTCCAACCTCGACCCGACCCTGCGCGAAAAGACGCGCCGGGAGCTGAAGGCCGCGCTGCGCCGCAGCCGGCATCACGACGCTCTTCGTGACGCACGAGCAGGAAGAGGCCTTCGCGCTCGGCGACCGCATCGCGGTCCTGCACGCCGGCCGTCTCGAGCAGGTCGGAACCCCGGAGGAGCTCTTCGAGCAGCCCGCGACGCGGTTCGTGGCGACCTTCATCGGCCGCTCGACCGTCATCCCCGTCCGGTGGGAGATGGGCGCGCGCCTGCCGCGCGGCCCGGTCTGGCAGGCGATCGCGGCTCCGACGCTGCCCGAGGGCGCCGACGCGGATCTCGTCGTCCGGCCGGAGGCGCTCGAGTTCGCATCGCGTGCCGCGCGCCGACGCTCTCGAAGGCGAGGTGGTCGAGCGCCGCTACGCGGGGCGCGAAGCGTACTTCCGCGTCGCGACGGAGGCCGCCGGCGAGGTCGAGGTCCTCGCTCCCCCGCTGGCGGCCCGCGAGGGCGACCGCGTCCTGGTCGTCCCGTCCCCGGGCGGACCCGTGGCGCGCGTGTTTCCGCGGGAGCCCGCGTGAGATCGCGCGCGGCCGGCCGTCGCCGGGGCCGCGCTTCTCGCCGCCGTCCTCTTCTGGCTCGTCGGCTATCCCGCTCCTCCTGACGCTTCCCGAGGCCCTCGGCGCGCCGCGCTTCACCCTCGCCCATTTCGCCGAGTTCGCGCGGCGGGGAGCGGAATGGCAGGCGCTCTGGGCGAGTCTCTGGATCTCGCTCGCGACCGTCGTTCTCGCGGCCGCGATCGGCGTGCCGCTCGCGTTCCTCTTCGAGCGCGCGGAGTTCCCGGGCCGGCGCGCGCTCGCCGTGCTCGTCGCCCTGCCGGTGGCGCTGCCTCCCCTCGTGGGCGTCGTGGCGTTCCTCTTCCTGTACGGCGAGAGCGGCTTCGCCTCGCGCGCCGTGCAGGCGGCCCTGGGTCTCGCGCAGCCGCCCTGGCGGCTCTCCGGGCCCGCGGCGATCCTCCTCGTCCACGCCTACTCGATGTACGTCTACTTCTACCTCTTCACGCGCGCGGGCCTCGCGCGCCTCGACACGGCGTACCTGGAAGCGGCGGCGAGCCTCGGCGCCGGGCGCGCCCGGACGACGTGGGCGGTGACGCTGCCGCTGCTCTCGCCGGCCCTCTCGGGCGCGGCGCTGCTGACCTTCATGACCTCGCTCGCGTCCTTCTCCGCGCCCTACGTGTTCGGAGGCAGCTTCCGCGTCATGACGACGCAGATCGTCGCGTCGAAGCTGAACGGCGACATCAGCCTCGCCATGGTCGAGACGGTCGCGCTCGCGGCGATCGGCTTCATCGGGCTGCTTTCCTGCGGCGCACCGAGGCGGGCGTCGTCGTCGGCACGGTTCGCGGCGTCGCCCCGCGGCGCCGCGCTCCCGCGCGGACGCTTCGCCGTCGCGGCCGCCGGCTGGGCGCTCGCGGTCGCTGCTTCTCCTGCCCCACGCGTCGCTGCTCCTCCTGTCCTTCGTCCCGCGCAACACCTGGACGACGGAGGCGCTGCCGCCGGTCCTCAACCTCGGCAACTACGCGAGCCTCTTTTCGCAGCCCGAACGGCTGCGCCCCATCCTCAACTCGCTGTGGATGGCGGCCGCGGCGACCGCCGCCGCGCTCGGCCTCGGACTCGCCGCCGCCTACGCGGGTCTGCGCACCCGCACCCGCCGGGGCGGGCCGGGTGCCCTGGCGCGTCTGCTCGAGATGGCTCGTGGCCGCGCCGTGGGCTCTCCCCGGCACCGTCTTCGCAGTGGCGCTCGCGGCGGCCTTCTCCGTTCACCGGCCCGCGGTCGCGCGCTTCGTGCTCGTCGGCACGGCGGCCATCCTGCCGCTCGGCTACCTCGTGCGGAGTCTTCCGCTCACCGGCCGCGCGGCGTTCGCGGGACTGCGGCAGCTCGATCCGGCGCTCGAAGAAGCCGCGGCCTCGCTCGGAGCGCGCACGGGCCGGCGCCTGACGCGCCGTCGTGCTCCCGCACTTGAAGCCCGCGCTGCTGGCCGGAGCGAGTCTCGCGTTCCTGACGTCGCTCGGCGACTTCGTCGTTTCGATCGTGCTGTACACGTACTCGACCCGGCCGATCGCGATCGAGATCCTCTCCTCGCTCCGGCTCCAGGAGATCGGGGCCGCGGCCGCCTACGGCGTGCTGCTCACCGTCCTCTCGGCCGCGGCCTTCCTCGTCTGGGGCCGCCGCGGCTGAAGGCCGGCGGCGACGATCTCTCAGGGGCGCGTCAGAACGCGGGGCACACGGGCGGACGGCGTCACGCGCGGGATGTCGACGAACGTGAAGGCTCCCGGCTCGGCCGAGGGCGGCGCTCCGGGGTTCTCGACCGTGACGTCGACAACGCCGAGGGCGTGCCCCGGCGTGACCGCGCGGATCTCGGTCGGCGAAACGACCGTGACGTCCCGCGCAGGATCGGATCCGAAGAGGACCACGGCGCCCAGCGCGAAGCCCGAGCCGTGAATGACGACCGTTTCGTTGCCGCGCACGTACCCGGCGGTCGGGCTGAGCGAGTCGATGACCGGCGTGCCGGGAGTGACGCCTTCGATGCGGTACACGAAGCCGCCGGCGGTGCCGACGTAGAGCTCGCCCCCGGCATCCTCGCCGAAGGTCGTCAGGCTGTTCGCCTCGATCGGCAGAAGCTCCTCGGTCCAGTCGTCCTCGGCGCCAGCCGCCGCCCAGATCTCACCCGAGCAGTAGTCGCCGTAGACGTAACGGCCGTAGAGATCCGGAATCGAGAGCCCGCGGTAGACGTAGCCGCCCGTGATCGAGCAGCGGCCGCCGGAATGCTCGTAGACGAGGATCGGATAAATCAGCTCGGCGCTGCCGCAGGCCGGAACGGCCGGGCAACTGCCGTCGTTGCCCGTGCACTCGTTGCCTTCCATCATTTTCCAGCCGTAGTTCTCTCCGCCCGCGCTCGCCGCGGGCCGGCGATCGACCTCCTCGACCGAGCCCTGGCCGACGTCCCCGATGAAGAGGTCGCCCGAGAGGCGGTCGAAGGAGAACCGCCAGGGATTGCGCAGGCCGATCGCCCATGCCTCGTCGGGCCCGCCCGACTCGACGAAGGGGTTGCCCTCGGGGATCCCGTAGTAAGGCTCCGTCTGAATGTTCTGCGCGGTGTCGAGCCGGAGGAGCTTTCCGAGCAGCTCGCGCCGCCCTTCCTGCGGCTCCATCCGCTGCGCGTAGCACTCGGGGTCGTTGCCCGAGCCGCCGTCGCCCATGCCGACGTAGAGCATCCCGTCCTGCCCGAACTGGAGCTGACCGCCGTTGTGGTTGTCGAAGGGCTGATCGACGTCGAGGAGCGTCACGCCGCTGAACGGATCGGCGACGTTCGGATCCGTCGTCGAAACCTCGAAGCGGGCGACGACCGTGTCGCCGTCGAGGTCGGTGTAGTTGACGTAGAAGAATCCGTTCTCGGCGTAGTCGGGATGGAATGCCGTCGAGAGCAGGCCCTGCTCGCCGCAGCAGACGATGCGCGTCGAGATGTCGAGAAACGGGGTCGCGCGCACCGCGCCGTTCTCCCAGATGACGATCTGTCCGCGCTGCAGCGTGATGAAGAGGCGCCCGTCGCCGGCGTGGGTGATGGCCGTGACGTCGCCCAGGGGGCCCGCGATCGGCGTCAGCCGGACTTCGGGGGCGGCCGGGGCCGCGAGCGCCTTTTCGGCGCGGCCCCGCGAGGGGGCCGGTGAGAATCCGGAGGAGGCGGCCACAGAAGCGGCCAGGAGCACGGCGAGAACGAGTTTCGAGCGCATCGTCTCGATGTTACAAGCACGATCCTTGCCGAAGACGGTCTTAAGCTTCGAGCTCCATGACGGTGTCGAGGCCGCGCCGCAAGCCCGTGAATCCCGACACGCGCCGGATCGCGAGCAGTGTTCCCGCAATGTAGGGCCCCGCCCCCGAGCCCGAGTCGTGCCGGATCGAGAGCCTCTCGTCGGGCTGTCCGAAGATGATCTCGATCGAGGACACGAACCCCGGAAGCCGGACAGAATGCACCGGCGTGCCGGACAGCGACGCGCCCCGCGCCTCGGGCGAACCGAGCGTCTTCCCGGCCGGCATCGCGACCTCCGGAGCGCGCACGCGCGCCAGACGCGCCGCGAGCTCGCGGGCCGTTCCCGAGGGCGCATCGGCCTTGGTCGCGCGCGCGTACTCGAGAATCTCCCACTGGGAAATCTGCCTGGCCGCGAGCTCCGCGAACCGCTGGAGCAGGACGGCCGTGAGCGCGAAGTTTCCGGCGGCGAGCACGCCCACGCCCCTTGCGCGCGCGGCCGCGTCGATCTCGGCGTACTCGGCGTCGGAGAGCCCGGAGCTTCCGACGACCGTGTGCACGCCGCGCGCGATCGCGGCGGCGACGTTCCCTTTGACGGCCGCGGCGCTCGTGTAGTCGACGAAGACGTCGGCGCCGGCTCCGTCGAGCGCCTCGTCCACCGTGGCTGCGAGCCGCAGGTCCGGCAGGCTCGCGTCGCCGAGGGCCTCGCGCAGCGGCCGGCCGGCCTGCGAGCGCGCGACGGCTCCCGTGAGCGCGAGGTCCGGCGCGGATGCGATCGCGGGAGCGAGGCCGCGGCCCACCCATCCCGTCGCCCCCGCGAGGCAGACGCGCAGGCGCGGAGCGGCGGGGTCGCTCAACGGGCTCCCGCCGCGAGCGGGATCTTCAGGACGACCGCGTCGCGCATCGCGTCGGGCGCGACCGGATGCTTCTCGTCGCGAAACTTCCCGCCCTGGCTGTTGGCCACGACGTAGAGCGCGCCCTGCGCGGCGACCGCGAGCGTCGGCTCGTCGAAGTCCGGGTGGTTCATCTCGAGGATCTTCCCGCCCGTCACCGCGAGTCCGTCGGCGGCGAGGTCGACGCGGACGACGCGGTTCGGCTCGACGCCGTTCTGGACGCCGTAGAGGCTCCCGCCCGCGTACACGAGGCCGTCGATGCCGTTGAGGGCGACGCCCGGCGGCACGGCGAGGCGCGCGAGCTGCTTGCTCTTCGTGTCGACCCGATAGAGACCGCTGTAGTCGGAGACGTACAGGTAGCGTCCGTCGGGAGTCGGCGCGAGCCCCTGCGTGCCGCGAAAGACCGGCGTCTCGAAGAACACCTCGAGCGCGGCGGCGCCCGGCGCGAGCGTCCAGATCCGGCCGTTGCGGCCGTCGTTGACGTACACGCGGCCGTCCGCCGCAACCGCGAGATCGTCGAAGGCAGCCCCGTCCCCGCCCGGGCTCGCTGGGCGGATCTCGCGGCGGACCTTTCCCGTGTCGGCGTCGAACTCGAAGAGCGCGCTCGCGAGCGGCTCGTCCTGGACGTAGCCCTCCATGTGGGCCATCGCCTCGCTCGCGACCCAGAGCGCGCGGCGCTTCGAGTCGACGCCGATCCCCGCGGCGGTGCGCAGGCCGCCCTCGCGCGGGCGCACGAACTCCGAGACCACACCGGAAGCGTCGATCCGGAAGATCTTGCGCTTGCGGATCGAAGAGACGAAGAACGCCTTCGTGGCCGCGTCGTACGCCACGCCCTCGGGCACGAGCCCCTTCTCCTTGATCGTGAACGCGACGGCGGCGCCGGCGGAGATGCGCTCCTTCCGGGTCGCCGCCATCTTCGCCGCGGCCGTCCGGTATCCGACGGTCTGCCGGACCGACTCGAAGTCGGTGTCGGCATCGAGGTCCGAAACCGCGCCGAGGGCGGCGATCTCCAGAAGCGTGCGCTCGGCGTCGGCCGTGCGGCCGTTCAAGGCCTGGCCGCATGCGAGGTTGTAGAGCACGAAGACGTCGCCCGGCCGCCGCTTCGCGATTTCCTCGTAGTTCTTCAGGAACGTCGCCTTGTCGCCCTTGTCGTAGGCGGCCCGCGCCTCGCGCGCGAGCTCGGCCGTCGGCAGGGGCGGGGCAGGAGTCGTGGCAAGCGCGGCGGACAGGACGATCGCGATCAGCATCGTGGGAGCACCTCTGGAGTTTCCCGGGAACCGCTCACGCCACCACGCCGTATGCCCGGACGGAAAAGCTCCCCATCCCCGCGAACGGCGGCGGAACGCAATGGAACCGGAACCCGGTGGCGGGCAGCGCGCCGAGGTTGCAGAGGTGCTCGACGATCGGAATGCCGGCCGCAAGCAGCAGCGTGTGCGCGGGCCGGACCCCGTCGGCGGTGTCGTCGATGTTGAGCGAGTCGATTCCCACGAGCGCCGGCCCCGCGCCCGCGAGATGCTCCGCGGCGGCGCGCGTGAGGTGCGGGTGCCCTTCCGCGTAGCGCGGAGAGCGCCAGTGCGCGTCCCAGCCGGTCCGCACGAGCACCGCGCGGCCCGACAGATCCTGCCCGGCGAAGAGATCGAAGTCGAGCGCGCGGCCGCGCCCGGTTCCGTCGATCACGACACCCGGAAGGTCCGCGAGCCGCTCGAGCGGCAGACCGGCAACGTCCTGCCCGTGGGCGTAGCGATGAAAGGGCGCGTCGAGGTAGGTCCCCGTGTTCGCCACCATCCGGATGCGCGCGATGTGGAACGTCGTGCCGCCGGAGTAGTGCCCGCGCGAGGCTTCCCGCCCGAGAAAATCCGAAACGACGGGACCGGGAAGCCCGGGGTAGGTGACCATGCCGTGCTCGATCGCGTGCGACAGGTCCACGAGGCGGCTCATGGGGCCGGAAGGCTATCAAAGGTCTCGCTAAACGGACGACCTCTTCCGATCCCTCCAGAGGCGCTTCAGGATCTGGATCTGACCCGTGTGGTACACGTCGTGCGCCGCGACCCCGTAGACGAGGTTCGCGATGGTGCGCCGGCTGCCGCGGGGCCGGCGCGCGAGGGCGGCGGGCGAGAGCCCGGCGACGGCCTCGCGGAGGAGCCGGTGCTCGGTCTCGAGGATGGCCCGGTCCGCTTTCCAGGCTTTTTCCGACGGCGGCGAGGAAGAAGCCGGCCGCGCGAACCAGTTGCTCCCCTTCTCGGGAAAACTGCCGCGCTTCTCGCCGGTCAACATCCGCCGCACGGCGTACTTCCAGTACGCGGCGTGGAGCGTGAGCTCCTGGATGCTGTGCCGTCCCCGCGCGGGCCGCCATGCGGCCTCCGCGGCCCGGACGCCGCGGAGCGCGCCGCGCAGGCCCGGTCCCTGCCAGGGCCTGCCGCCGTAGTCGTCTTCGAGCATCGCGGCGAGGAGGCCGAGGGCGCCCGCCTTCGTTTTCGACTTCGTCGACTTCTTCGTCTTCGTCTTCATCGTCCTGACGCCGCCTCAGGTCTCCTCTTCGGCGAACCGGACCGCCGGGAGCCCTTCGCGCCGCGCGGCCGGCGCCGCACGCGCGGCCACCTCGTAGTGGGCGACGTGGGGCTCCTTGCCGAGGAGATACCGATCGTCATCGGGATAGTAGTGCGCCTTCTCGGCGTCCGGTCCCGCGAACTGGCGGACGGCCTCGAGATCTTCCCAGAAGGAGACCACGAGGAATTCCGCGGTCCCGCCCTCGATCCTCCGAAGGATCATGGCGCCCGCGTTGCCCGGCGTCGCCCCGTAGTCGGCGAGGCCGGTCCGCTCGATCTCCCGCGTGTAGACCTCGGCGTCCGCGGCCCGCGTGTGTCCCCTCCAGATCCTCGCGATCATGAAGACCTCCCGGCGCGCCGGCGCTCCGGAACGGGCTCCGGAGCGGCTTCCTGCGCGACTTCCTTCTGCACCGTCTTTCCGCCGTACCGAATGATGACCGCGACCGCGCCCAGAATCCCGAGAGCGGCCACGACCATGCGCGCGCTCACGACTTCGCCCGCGAACGCCCAGCCGAAGAAGCACGGCGACGACCGGATTGACGTAAGCATACGTCGAGACTCGCGCGGGCGTCGTCGCTCCGAGAAGAAAGATGTACGCCGTGAATCCCGACGAGCGATCCGGCCACGATCAGGTAGCCGAGGGCCAGGAGCGAGCGCGTCGACACGTCGGCGAGAGAGAACCCGCGCCATTCCCCGAGCAGGGCGGACGCGCACGAGCAGGACCGCGCCGCCGGCGACCATCTCCATCGCGGTCGCGAGCAGCGTCGAGGACGGGCAGCTTCGCCTTGCGCGAGTAGAGCGAGCCGAGCGCCCAGAAGAGCGCGGCGGCAGCAGCGCCGCGGCGCCGAGCGAGATCCACGTGGCTTCCGCCCGCGAAGTTGCCCGGGCGCGACGAGAAAGCCGAGGCCGGCGAGCCCGCTCCGAGGCCGACGATCACGACGCCGTGCGGCCGCTTGCGATTGCTGGATCCCGTCGAGCACCGTCATCCAGATCGGAACCGAGGCGACGATCAGCGCGGCGAGGCCCGAGGGAACGCGCTGCTCAGCCCAGCTCACGAGACCGTTTCCGCCGAGCAGCATCAACGCCCCGATCGCCGTCGCGGGCAGCCAGTGCCGCCGCTCCGGCGCACGGCGTTCCGCGCATCGCGCACCCAGGCGAAGAGCAGCACGCCGGCGACACGTGGCGCACGCCCGCCATCAGAAACGGCGGGATCGTCTCGACGCCGAACCGAATCGCCAGGTACGTCGAGCCCCAGAGGACGTAGACCGCGGCGAACGCCAGCACGAGCTGGTCCGCGCGTCGCCGGGCGGGAGAAGGCGCCGCTGTCAGGCATGGAGCGGTCTCCGCAGGCTTCGCGCATCCGAAGTCTTCCGCTCCTCGGCGGCGGCCACCGTCCGGCCGAGCTCCTCCTCGCCGCCGTGCCGGATGATCAGGGCGACCGCGCCGATGATGATCACGGCGGCGATGAGAACGCGCGAGTCAGCGGCTCGTCCGCGAGCGCCCAGCCCGAGAAACACCGCGACGATCGGGATTGACGTACGCGTACGTCGAGACGCGCGACGCCGTGGTTACGCGAAGCAGCCAGAGGTATGCGGAGAAGCCGACGATCGAGCCGAAGATCAGGAGGTAGACGGTTGCGACGACCGAGCGTGTCGAGACCGCGGCCGGGTCGAAACGACCGAGCTCGCCGGCCGCGAGGCCGAGCGCCCCAGCAGCGCGCCGCCCAGTCAGCAGCGTCGCCGCCGTCGCCATGATGGGAGTGGCCGGAAGGCGCGAGCCGCGGGAAAAGAGCGATCCGCCACGCCCAGGCGAACGTCCCGGCGACGAGGACGCGGACGCGCCGAGATGGAACCGGCCGCCGCCGAAGGTGCCGGGGCCCGACAGGACGAGAAGGCCCGCCATGCCGAGGGCGAGGCCGGCGAAGACGATCTCCGTGCGGTCTCCGTCGGCGGCGCATGGCCTCCAGCAACACGAACGACATCGGTTCGGTTGCAACGACGAGGGCCGCGACGCCCGAGGGAATGAAGTGTTCCGCCCAGACGAGGCCCCCGCTTCCGCAGACGAAGAGCAGCGCGCCGGTGATGGCCGAGCCTCCCCACTCGCGCCGCGTCGGCGCCGCGCTCGCCGCGCCAGCGCGCCCACGCGTAGAGCACGACGCCCCCGAGGAAGAATCGGACGCCCTGCGTGAAGAAAGGCGGCAGGGTCTCGATCGAGAAGCGAATCCCGAGGTAGGTCGAGCCCCAGAGCACGTAGACCGCGGCGAAGGCCGCGACGAGCGCGAGCCTCGAGCGAGCCGGGGGCTACGGCGCCGCGTTCAGACACGAACCGGCTCCGCGAAGGGGTCGGGCGGTCCGATCGGAAGCTCCGACGATTTCCTTGATGGTGTCGAGCACGATCGTCGTGCGCGTCGACTCGATGGTCTTGATGGCGCCGATCCGCTCGCGCAGCAGCCGCCCGCAGCGCTCCGTGTCCGCGGCGCGCACCTTCGCGAGGAAACAGTCCTCCCCCGCGACCTGGTGGACCTCGAGCACGCTCCGGGATTCGCCGCGACCCTCTCGCGGTCTCTTCGCTTCCGGGCCCTCGTTGTCGCGCACGAAGATGTAGGCGAGCAGCGGCAGATCCACGGCCTTCGGATTGACCCGTGCCATGTAGCCCTGGATCACGCCCCGCTCCTCGAGCTTGCGGATGCGCTCGAAGACGGCCGAGGGCGCCAGGCCCACCTGGCGGGCGATCTCGGCGTTCGAGGTTCTGGCGTTGGACTGCAGGATATTCAGGATTTGGCGTCTGTTCCGTCGATCATTCAGTAATCCTAGCCTGACATACGTTGATTCAACTAGTCCGGTACACTGCTGGGAAGTTTCAGCGGCTCAGCGACTTACTCCATCCGCGCAGCTCCCTCAGTGCCCCGGGGCCTGCGGCGTCTCCCGGAGCCGGTGGTCTGCGGCGGCCCGCACCGACGCAGAATTCGCCCCGATGCGAAAGGGCCGACGCAGCCCAGCGGCGGCCAGTAGCCCCCTCAGCGGCCAGCCGCCGCGTGCCGGCGCAGGGAGACGCCGCAGGCCGGCGACTATGGAACCGTCGAACCGATCCGCTACGTGGCGAAGTAGCGGGCCTGGGGGTGGTGGAGGACGACCGCCGACACCGACGCCTCGGGATCCATCATGAATCCCTCCGTCAGCTCGACGCCGATCTTGGCGCCGGCAG
The DNA here is from genome assembly GCA_963742245.1 of uncultured Acidobacteriota bacterium. Classification (GTDB taxonomy): domain Bacteria; phylum Acidobacteriota; class Thermoanaerobaculia; order UBA5066; family Gp7-AA6; genus DAHUXD01. The sequence continues at coordinate 188,030 of CAVULG010000010.1, read as the reverse complement.
CAGACGGAAGAGCGTCGCCTGGTCGGCGAGCTCCGGGCAGGCCGGGTATCCGAAGCTGTAGCGCTTGCCGTGGTAACGCGCCTGGAAGCGGTCCGACATCGTCGTCTCGGGCGGATCGGGGAACCCCCACTCTCGCCCGAATCTTCGCGTGCAGCCACTCGGCCGCAGCCTCGGCCGTCTCGACGGCGAGCGCCTGGAGGGCGTGGCAGAGCAGATACTCGCCCGCGCTCTTCAGCTCCTCGGCCTTCGCGCGCACGCCCTCGCCCGCCGTCGTGATGAACATGCCGACCGAGTCGGCGGCCTTCGCCGCGGTGCGCGGATGGACGAAGTCGGAAAGGCACAGCCGCTCGCCCGCGACCTGCCGCGGGAACGAGAAGCAGGCCTCGCCGCCGTCCAGGCAGGTGACCTCCAGAGTGTTCGCCTCGGAGGACGCCGGGAAGTAGCGGTACATCGCGCGGGCGCGTAATCCAATCCGCCCCTGCACCTTCGCGATCACGCGCCTCGAGCTCGGCGAGCTTGGGATCGCCCGCTTCCTTGAGCTTCCAGTAGCTTCCGCGCAGACCCGAGGTGCTTGGCGTACAGCATGTGGGGGTTCAGGTACGGCCAGACCTCGGCTCAGGTCGAGCTCGCCCAGGACGTGCTCCTCGCCGTCGGGCGCCGGTCACCGGCTCGACGATCGGAGACCTCGGTGCTGCGCACGGCCGGCGCGGAGAGCGGAATCTCCTGGTCCGACCGCGTCGCCGCGGCGATCGCCGCCCGGCGTTTCTCGCGCCTCCGCCAGGAGCCCCTCGCGCGCGTCCTCGCCCGAGAGAATCCGGTCGGCGAGGGCGAGGCCGCGCATGGCGTCCTCGGCGTAGACGGCCAGACCTCCGTAGGCCGGCGAGATGCGGTGATCGGTGAACTTCTGCGAGAGCGCCGCGCCGCCGACGAGCATCGGCGCCGTCGACGCCCGCCGCCGTCAGGTCCTGCGCGGTCGTGACCATCTGCTGCGCGCTCTTCACGAGAAGACCCGAGAGGCCGATCAGATCGGGCGCGTGCTTCTCGTACGCCTCGACGAGCTTCTCGGGCGGGACCTTGATGCCGAGGTTGATCGACCTCGTACCCGTTGTTCGACAGGATGATCTCGACGAGGTTCTTCCCGATGTCGTGGACGTCGCCCTTGACCGTCGCGAGGATGACCTTGCCCTTGCGCGATCCGGTCGACTTCTCCATGAACTTTCGAGGTGCGAGACCGCGGCCTTCATGGCCTCGGCCGACTGCAGGACCTCCGCGACGATGAGCTCGTTCGCGTTGAAGAGCCGTCCCGACCTCGCGCATCCCGTCCATGAGCGGCCCGTTGATGATGTCGAGGGGCGACTTGCCGCTCTCGCGCACGGACCTCCTCGAGGTCCTCGACCAGCCCTTCCTTGGAGCCCTCCAGGATGTAGCCGCGGCAGCCTCTCGAGCGGCGTTCCGGCGCGCGCGCTGCGGAGCCTTCGGCGCGTCTCCCTTCGCCTTGAAATAGTTGGCGAAAGCCGCGACCGGGTCCTCGCCCCGGTTCCAGAGGAGGTCCTCCGCCAGCCGCTTCTCCTCGTCCGGGATCGACGGATAGCGAACGATCTTCTCGGAGTTCACGATCGCGAGGTCGAGCCCGGCCTTGGTCGCGTGGTACAGAAAAACCGAGTTCAGGACCTCGCGCCCCGCCTCCGGCAGCCCGAACGAAACGTTCGAGATGCCGAGGATGGTCTTCGTCTCCGGGAACGCCGCCTTGATGAGACGGATCCCCTCGATCGTCTCGACGGCGCTGCCGACGTACTTGGCGTCCCCCGTTCCGCACGGGAAGACGAGCGGATCGAAGAGGATGTCCTCGGCGGGGATCTCGTACTTCTCGGTCAGGAGCGTGTAGCTGCGCCGCGCGACCTCGAGCTTGCGCTCGCGGGTCACGGCCATCCCGTGCTCCGGGTCCTCGTCGATCGTGCCGACGACGAGGGCGGCGCCGTAGCGCTGCGCCAGCGGAACGACCGAGCTGGAACCGCTCCTCGCCGTCCTCGAGGTTGATCGAGTTCAGGATCGCCTTGCCCTGGCTCCACTTCAGGCCCAGCTCCAGCACCTTGGCGTCGGTCGAGTCGAGCATCAGAGGCGACCTTGACCATCTTCGTGGCCCGCTCGAGGAAGGCGTTCAGCGTCGGCGACCTCGTCCCGGTCCGGGTCCTGCAGGCAGACGTCGATGACCTGCGCGCCCGTCTTGACCTGCGCGCGCGCGATCTCGGCGGCCGTCTCGAACTCGCCCTCGGCCACGAGCCGCTTGAACTTCCGGCTCCCGAGGACGTTGGTGCGCTCGCCCGACGAGCACCGGCCGGTTGTCGACGTCCACCTCCAGGACCTCGATCCCCGACACGAGGGTCTTGTTGTGGATCGGCACGCCGCCGCGGCTTCTTCCCTCGGCCGCCGCGGCGAGCGCCCGGATGTGCGCGGGGGTCGTGCCGCAGCAGCCGCCGACGATGTTGACCCAGCCCTCCTGCATGAAGCGCGAGAGATCGCGCGCAGCTCGACTCCGGCGTCTCGGCGTAGAGCCCGTCGGAATCCGGGAGCCCCGCGTTCGGATAGCAGGAGGTCAGCGTCTTCGCGATCGCCGAGAGGCTCCGGATGTGATCCCGTCATGAACTCCGGGCCCGTCGCGCAGTTAAGCCGACCGAGAGAAGCGGCGCGTGCATCACCGACGCGTAGAGAGCGTCGACGCCCTGTCCCGCGAGCATCGTGCCCATCGGCTCGATCGTCACCGAGGCCATGACCGGCACGCGCCACCCGACCTCCGCGAACGCCTGCTCGATGACCGATCAGTCCCGCCTTCAGGTTGCGGGTGTCCTGGGTCGTCTCGAGAAGCAGGACGTCGGCGCCGCCCGAGAGAAGGCCGACCGCCTGGATCCGGTAGTGGACGATCATCTCGTCGAACGTCACGCCCCCGGTGACCGTCATCGCCTTGGTCGTCGGGCCCCATCGATCCGGCGACGAAGCGCAGGCGGCCGGAGGTGGACGCCGCCGCCGCCGCCTCCCGCGCGAGCTCGGCCGCGCGGCGGTTGATCTCGAGGGCCTTGTCGGCCAGCCCGTACTCGGCCAGCACCAGCGGCGTCGCGCCGAAGGTATTCGTCTCGACCATGTCCGCGCCGGCGGCGAGGTACTCCGCGTGCATCCGGCGCATGAGATCCGGCCGGGTCAGGACGAGGTTCTCGTTGCAGCCCTCGAGCTCCGGCCCCGCCGAAGTCCTCGGCGGTCAGGTCCTGGCCCTGCATCCACGTGCCCGTGGCCCCGTCGAGGACCAGGATCCGCTCGGCGAGGAGCTCGTGGAGCGCCTCGGCCCGCTCGTGCTGGCTGGAGCCGGTCGGGGGGGTTCCGGCCATGGGACCCGCCATTATGGGGGATCCAACCCCGCGACGCGCTGACCGAAAAGGCCCTGGATCCCTTGCGTCGGGAGTCAATGAGGTGCTCCATGCGCCTGACCCTCGTCGGTTCGATCTCTTCTCGTCGCCGCCGCGGTCTCTCTGGCCGCGACTCCTCTCCGGCCGCCACGATCACCGTCACGAGCACGGCCGACAGCGGCGCCGGCACGCTCCCGGGCGCCATCACCGCTCGAACGCCTCGGTGGGCATGCTGGACACGATCGCCTTCGCCATCCCGGGCGCCGGGGTCCACACGATCACCGTCGCATCCGATCTGCCCGTCATCGACGATCCGCTCATGATCGACGGCTGGACCCAGCCCGGCTTCGCCGGGACCCCGCTGATCGAGCTGACCAGGCCGTCCCGGCGGGCAACTTCGGACTCCGCGTCAGCGGCGGCGGCAGCACTCTCCGCGGCCTGGTGATCTACCGGTTCGGGAACCACGTGGCTTCTGACGCAGCGGCGGAAGCCTCGTCGAGGGGTGTTACATCGGCACCGATGCGGCTGGAACCGCCGACGTCACGGGGGGAACGGCGTCTTCATCCAGGACTCCAGGACAACAGGATCGGAGGCACGACGGCGGTCGCGCGCAACATCATCTCGACGAACGGGTCCGGACTCCAGGACAACAGCTCCGACCGGCACGACCATCCTGCGGCAACTCATCGGGACCGACGCCACGGGCACGCCCGACATCGGTAATACGACGGGAGTCCTGATCTCCAGCGCCACCAACGCGACGGTCGGCGGGGGGGTCCCGGGACGGGCAACCTGATCTCGGGCAACAGCGACGGGGTCCTGTTCAGCCGGCGGCTCGGGGCACGTCCTCTGCCGGAAACCTCATCGGCACCGACGTGACCGGGACCCAGTCGCTTCCCAACAATTTCGGATTCGACTCTCACAACCTTCGGCGACCGACTTCCGGATCGGCGGGCCCGGTCCCGGCGAAGGGAATCTCATCTCCGGAAATACCGGCCTCGGGATTCATCCTGAACAGCGTGACCGACGTCGCCGTCCAGGGCAATCGCTTCGGGACCGACGTGACCGGGACGCTCCCGCTTCCCAACGGCCTCGCGATCCTCGCTCAACACCATTGCCAACGACCGACATCCTGATCGGCGGGACCGCGGCCGGGGAAGGGAACCTCATCGCCTTCAACGGCGGCGTCGCAGCGTCCACGCCATCTGGAGCCTGGGCCTGCGGGTGACGATCCGCGGGAACTCGATCTTACGAAAACGACGGCCTCGGCATCGACAACGATCGGCCGGCGTCTGCCCGAACGACGTGGGAGACAGCGACAGTGGGCCAACGGCGTGCAGAACTTCCCGCTGCTTGCTGACCATGAAGCACCTCGGCCCTCAGGGCGCCGGCACGCGCGTCCAGGGCTTCCTTCGCAGCACGCCCAGCACGCCTTCACGCTCGATTTCTACGGCAGCGACGGCTGCACGGCGCGGCCCCAGGACTTCCTGGAAGGCCGGACCTGGCTCGGCGAGGCGCAGATGACGACCGACGGGTCCGGCTCGACCGCGTTCGACGTGACGCTTCCCGAGATCGATCACGCCCGGCGGACTTCGTCTCGGCGACCGCCACCGACCCGGCGGCAACACGTCGGAATTCTCGCAGCGGCTTCCTTTCTCCGTCTTCCCCGACGGCCGGCGACGCCGCGGGCGGCTCTTCCGTCACCATCCAGGGCACGGATTTCGCCGACGGCGCTGCCGTCACGATCGGCGTCAGCCGGCCGGCAACGTCGTCGTCGTCAGACCGGCCCAGATCACCGCGACGACTCCCCTCCTCCCGCCCGGGACCGTCAACGACCTGAGCGTCACGAACACCGATCTCACGGCGGGAACGCTGCCGAAGGCGTGGGTCGCCAACTTCCTGGACGTTCCGAATTTCCATCTCTTCAATGCCTTCGTCGGCACGCTCGTCCGCAACGCTGATCACGGGGGCATCGGCAACGGGCTCTACGGCGTGGACAACCCGACCCTGCGCCAGCAGATGGCGGTTTTCCTTCTGAAGGCAAAGCACGGCGTCTGCTACGTGCCGCCGCCCTGCTCGGGAACGTCTTCACCGACGTGCCCTGCCCCTCAACTTCGCGACTGGATCGAGGACGCTCGCCGACCAGGGCATCACCGGCCGGCTGCGGCACCGGGGTCTATTGCCCGCAGAACCCGGTGCGCCGCGACCAGATGGCCGTCTTCCTGCTGAAGACCAAGTACGGCTCCGCACACGTGCCGCCGCCGTGCACGGGCGTCTTCGACGACGTGACCTGTCCCGACGCCTTCGCCGTCACCTTCGATCGAGCAGCTCGCCGACGAAGAGATCACCGGCGGCTGCGCCGTCAATCCCGCACGCTACTGTCCGCTCAACAACAACACGCGGGGGCAGATGGCGGTGTTCATCACGAAGACGTTCAGTCTGCAGTGAGCGCTCTGATCATCCGAACGCCTCACCTCCAGGAGCTGCCGACCGCATAGACTTCCCCGCCGTGAGCGGGTACGGGTCGTCGGAGAGCTCGGGACCGAGCGTCGTCGTCATCGGCGGCGGCTTCAGCGGCACGGCCATCGCCGCGCAGCTGCTGCGCCGGGGGCGGCCGGTCCGTGTGCTGCTCGTCAACCGCTATGGGCCCATCGGGCGGGGCGTTGCCTACCGGACGCGGATCGAAGCGCACGTCCTCAACGTGCCTGCGGGAGGCATGAGCGCCCTGCCTTCGGACCCCTCGGACTTTCTGCGCTTTGCCGCCGCGCGGGATCCGGGGGTCGGGCCCGGTACCTTCGTGTCGCGCCGCCTCTACGGCGAATACCTCGAGCACGTCCTGCGCAGCGCCGAGGCGGCGGCGGCTCCCGGCGCGATCCTCGAGCGCGTCGTCGGCGAGGTGCGGGACATCGCTCCGGGCGCGGAAGGCGGCGCCTCCGTCGTGTTTCGCCGACGGATCCCGGCGCGACGCGGACTTCGTGGCGCTCGCGCTCGGCAACTACTCGCCGGCGGATCCGCCGGCGGAAGGCGGCGAGTTCTACGCCTCGGACCGGTACGTGCGCGATCCCTGGGTGCGCGGGGCGCTCGACCGGATCGGCGAAAACGAATCCGTCCTGATGCTCGGCACCGGCCTGACGATGATGGACATCGCCATGGACCTGGCCGCCCGCGGCGCGCGGCGCCCGCTGCGTGCCGTGTCGCGCCGCGGCCTTCTGCCGCACGGGCACGTCGCCGCTTCCGGCGGCACCCCGCCGATCCTCGATCTCGAGGCGGCGCCTGCCCGCATCGCGGCGCTGGGTGCGTACGGTCCGGCGCGCCGCCGGATCCCGCGACGACTGGCGCGGCGTGATCGGCGCGCTGCGCGCCGCGACGCCCGGCCCTCTGGAAGCGGCTGCCGGACCCGGAACGGGCGCGGTTTCTCCGCCACGTCCGGCCTTTCTGGGACGTGCATCGCCACAGGGCGGCGCCCGCGACGGCGGCGGCCGTCGCCGCGATGATCGACCACAACGAGCTCCAGATTCGCGCGGCCCGCGTCGTGCGCTACGAGCCCGGACCCGGCGGCGTGCGCGTCGTCGTCCGCCCGCGCGGCGGGTCGGGACCGACGCGCGTGTTCGTCGAGCGGGTCGTCAACTGCACGCGGCCCGTCGAGCGACGTGCGGCGCATCGGCGACGGGCTCCTCGACGCGCTGCTCGCCGCCGGCCGGATCGTTCCGGATCCGCACCGGCTCGGCATCCTCGCGGCGGAGGACGGCGCGATCATCGGCGCCGACCGGGAACCGTCCCGAACCGTGTTCCTGGTGGGTCCGCTGCTGAAGGCGCGCGACTGGGAAGCCACGGCCGTGCCGGAGCTCCGCGTGCACGCCGCGCGTCTGGCCGAACGCCTCCTGCCCTGAGTCCGCCCGGACGGCATAGAATCCGTCCGCTCCTCCATGACACTCGCGGCCGGCTCCCGTCTCGGACCTTACGAGATCCTTGCCCCGCTGGGCGCGGGCGGGATGGGCGAGGTCTACCGCGCGAAGGACGCGAAGCTCGGGCGCGAGATCGCGGTCAAGGTCCTGCCCGAGACCGTCGCCGCGGACCCGGATCGCCGCCGGCGGTTCGAGCAGGAGGCGCGCGTCGGCGTCCGCCCTGAATCATCCCGAACATCCTGACGATCTACGACATCGGTGAAGTCGACGGGACCGTCTACATCGCCATGGAGCTCGTCGAGGGAAAAACCCTGCGCGAGCTCGTGGTCGGCGGCGATCCGGTTCCGACGAAGAAGCTTCTCGACGTTGCCGTTCAGACGGCGGAAGGTCTCGCGAAGGCGCACGCCGCCGGCATCGTGCATCGGGACCTGAAGCCCGAGAACCTCATGGTCTCGAAGGACGGCTTCGTCAAGATCCTGGACTTCGGTCTGGCCAAGCTCACCGAGATCGCGCCGCAGAGCGAGGCCTCGGCGCTCTCCGACCGCGGTCGCGCCGCCGACGCAGCCGGGAACGGTGATGGGGACCGCGGGCTACATGTCGCCGGAGCAGGCGAGCGGTCAGACCGTCGACTTCCACTCCGATCAGTTCACTCTGGGCACGATCCTCTACGAGATGGCGTCCGGAAAGCGCGCCTTCCAGCGCAAGACCGGCGCCGAGACGCTCGTGGCGATCATCCGCGAGGAGCCGCCGCCGTTGTCGCAGGCCGCGCCGCAGGCACCCGCTCCCGTGCGCTGGATCGTCGAGCGCTGCCTCGCCAAAGATCCCGAGGAGCGCTACGCCTCCACCAAGGACCTCGCGCGGGACCTCAAGAGCGTCCGCGACCATCTCTCGGAAACCTCCGCCTCGGGCGGGACTCGAAAAACCCGAGCCGGCCACCTGCGGCGGCGCGGTTGGCTCGTTCCGGCGCTTCTTGCCCTTCTCGCGGGAATCGGACTCGGATTCCTCGCGCGGACTGTGTCTCGCCGGCAAGCCATCGGCGCCCATGCAGTTCCGCCGTCTGACGTTTCAGCGCGGACGCATCGTGACGGCGCGCTTCGCTCCCGACGGCCAGACGATCGTCTACAGCGCCGCCTGGGGCGGCCGCCCCATGGAGGTCTTTTCGACGCGGACGGACATGTCCGAGTCCCGGCTCTCTCGGGCATCACGGGCGCCGCCGTTCTGTCGGTGTCTTCCACGGGCGAGCTCGCCCTCTCCATGGGCCGCCGGGGTGTCATGGGCTACGAGACGACCGGAGTCCTCGCCCGCGTCCCGCTCGCCGGCGGCACGCCGCGCGAGATCCTCGAGAGCGTCCAGGACGCGGATTGGTCGCCCGACGGGAAGACTCTCGCCGTCTGCCGCGTCGTCGGAAGCCAAAGCCGGCTCGAGTATCCCGTCGGCAAGGTGTTGTTCGAGACGTCCGGGCTGGGTCAACGGAGTCCGGGTTTCGCCGGACGGGAAGCTTCTCGCCTTCGCCGAGCACATCCAGCGCGGCAACAACGACGGCTACCTCAAGATCATCGACACCGCGGGCAAGCTCGTCCTCGCGGGCCCGTACATGCCGGGCTTCACCTCCCTGGCGTGGTCCCCGAAGGGCGACGAAGTCTGGTGGGGAGCGACGCAAGCGACCTCGATCGGCGGCAAGACTCGCCCGGTCTGGGCGGCGCCGGGCGCCTACCTCGAGGACATCGCGCGCGACGGGAGCGTCCTCGTGGCCGACGGAACCGCGCGCCGCGAGATCGTCGGGTACGCGGAGCTCGGAGGGCCGCCGCGCAACCTGACGGAGCTCAACTGGTCTTTCCCCGTCGATATCTCGTCCGACGGCAAGCGCCTGCTCTTCACCGAACAGCAACGGCCGCCGCCCGGAACCTACGTGCGCGGCCTCGACGGGTCTCCGGCGGTGCGTCTGTCCGACGGCGAGGCCTATTCGCTCTCCCCGGACGGCCGATGGGCGCTGACGCTGAAGACACCGGAGCGTCGCCAGATCGTCCTGGTGCCCACCGGAGCCGGCGAGCCCCGCACCCTCGACGTCGGGAACCTGACTTCCGGATGGGGAAACTGGTTCCCGGACGGAAAGACAATCCTTCTCGATGCCAGCGAGCCCGGGCGCGGAGTCCGCCTCTATGCCGTGGACATCGCCGGAGGCCCGCCTCGCGCCATCAGCCCCGAGGGCGTCGCCATCGGGGCCCAGATGCATCTCTCCCGACGGCCGCTCGATCGTCGCGCGCGGCCCGGATGGACGCTACGCCATCTACCCCGCCACCCCCGGTGAGCCGGTCCCGCTACCCTGGTTTCAGCCGGACGAAGCCCCCGTGCGCTGGACGGCCGACGGCCGTTCCATCTACGTCACCCGTTTTTCCGAGCCGCCCGGGATCGTCGACTCAGTCGAGATCGCGACCGGGAAGCGCACGCGATTCACGCAGTTCGACCCTCCGGATCCGACCGGCATCGAGATCGTCGGTCCTCCCGTGATTGCGCCGGACGGAAAGTCCTACGTGTACTCCTACCGGAGGACGCTCAACGATCTGTATCTCGCCACAGGAATGCGCTAGGCCGTACGAATGACCTCTCGCCGCCGGTACGCAGCTGGGCCCCTACGAGATCCTCGCTCCGCTCGGCGCCGGCGGCATGGGCGAGGTCTATCGGGCGCGCGACCCGCGGCTCGGCCGCGAGGTGGCGATCAAGGTCCTGCCCGAGGCGCTGGCCTCCGACCGCGGCCGCCGGCAGCGCTTCGAGCAGGAGGCGCGCGCGGCCTCGGCCCTGAACCACCCGAACATCCTGACCGTCCACGACGTCGGCGAGTCGAACGGAATCGTCTTCCTCGCGATGGAGCTCGTCGAGGGAAAGACCCTGCGCGAGCTCGTGGCCGGCGGCGAGCCGGTGCCGACGAAGAGGCTCCTCGACCTCGCCGTCCAGATCGGCCGACGGGCTCGCCAAGGCGCACGGGGCCGGCATCGTTCACCGGGACCTCAAGCCCGAGAACCTGATGATCTCGAAGGACGGGTTCGTCAAGATTCTCGACTTCGGCCTCGCCAAGCTCGTCGAGCCGTCCGCCGCGGACGCCTCCGCATCTCCGACGGCCGGGGGCTCCCCCACCGAACCCGGCACGGTCATGGGCACGGCCGGCTACATGTCGCCCGAGCAGGCGCGCGGGCTGGCGATCGACTTCCGCTCGGATCAGTTCTCGCTCGGAACGATCCTCTACGAGATGGCGACGGGAAAACGCGCGTTCCGAAGGGATACCACCGCGGAAACCCTCGTCGCCATCATCCGCGACGAACCCCCGCCGCTTTCGCAGGCCGCCCCGCAGGCCCCGGCGCCCGTGCGCTGGATCGTCGAGCGCTGCCTCGCCAAGGACCCGGAGGAGCGCTACGCCTCGACCAAGGACCTCGCGCGCGATCTCAAGAGCCTCCGAGACCATCTCTCGGAGGCTTCCCCGTCGGCCGGGCTCGAGGCGGCCGCAGATCGGACGGCGCCGAGGCGCCGCTCGCTCGCTCCCGCCGTCCTCGCATTCGTGGCCGGCGCCGGCCTCGCTCTGCTCGCTGCCCGCAGTTTCGGGCTCTTCGCTCCGGCCCAGCCGGTCTTTCAGAGGCTCACGTTTCGCAGCGGCGCAATCCTCACGGCGCGGTTCGCCCCCGACGGGAAATCGGTCATCTATGGCGCTGCCTGGGACGGAAACCCCGTCGAGATCTTCACAACACGGCCCGAGAGCCCGGAGTCCAAGTCGCTCGGCCTTCCTTCGGCCGACCTCCTCGCCGTCTCCCGAACCGGCGACCTGGCGATCTCGCTCGGCTGGCATCCCGTGCTGGGGTGGGAGTCCTCGGGCCGGCTCGCCCGCGTGCCCGCGAGCGGCGGCGCGCCCCGGGACTTGCTCGAGAGCGCGGAGGGAGCGGACTGGTCGCCGGACGGCCGGGAGCTCGCTGTGATCCGCCGGGCCGGCGGGGACCGGGCGCGCTTGGAGTACCCGATCGGCACCGTGCTCCACGAAGCGACCGGCTGGCTCAACAATCTGCGCATCTCGCCCGACGGGCGCTCGCTCGCGTTCATCGAGCATCCGGAGCGGGGCGACAACGCCGGTTGGCTCAAGTTCTTCGACCTGGAGAAGCGGTCCCTCATCGACGGACCGCGAATCCCCGGCACGTCGGGGTTCACGTGGTCGCCGCGAGGCGACGTCGTCATCGGAGGCGGAGGGATGAGCGCGGGCATTCAGCAGCGGGTTTCGACCTCCGGCAAGGCCCGCCCCTGGATCTCGCTCGCCGGCGGGTTCATCCCGGAGGACATCGCCCCGGACGGGAAGCTTCTCGCAAAACGGATCAACTACCGGAGGGAGATCGTCGGCGCGACGGCGGGTGAGCCGCGCCAGCGCAACCTGACCTGGCTCAACTGGTCGTTTCCCACCGACATCTCGAACGACGGCACGACCCTGCTCTTCGACGAGCAGACCCTGGGCCGGGACAAGTACATGTGCTACGTCCGGAAGACCGAGGGCTCTCCGGCGGTGCTGCTCGGCCAGGTGAGGGGGCTCTCCCTTTCTCCGGATGGCCTATGGGCGCTGACGGAAAACGCCGACGCGTCGCAACTCACGCTGATGCCGACCGGGGCCGGAAGCCCGAAGCCTCTCCCGAAAGTCGGGCTGTCCTACCAGTCGGGTAACTTTTTCCCCGACGGAAAACGGCTCCTTCTCTGGGCGAGTGAGCCGGGCCGGGGCTCTCGCCTCTTCGTGCAGGACATCGAGCCGGGCGGTGCGGCTGCGGCGGCAGCGGCGAAACCCCGGCCGATCACGCCGGAAGGCTACGAAGTCCCGTACCGCGGCAGGCCGATCAGCCCGGACGGCCGGACGGTCGTGGTGCTCGCGCCGGACCGGAAGGTCCATCTCTGGCCGATCGACGGCGGAGAATCGCGGCCCCTCCCCGGCATCCTCGAGGGCGACAACCCGTTCGGATGGACCGCCGACGGCCGTTCGCTGTATGTCCTCCGGGCCGGTATGCCCGCACGCGTCGACGTTCTCGACATCGCGACCGGTGCGCGCCGCCTGTGGAAAGAGATCACGCCGCCGGATCCGGCGGGAGTCCTCTCCATCGGGCCGGTCCTGGTGACACCGGACGGCAAGTCCTACGTCTACTCCTATCGCCGGATTCTCGACGATCTGTTTCTGGTCACAGGGCTGCGCTGACCTAGAAGAGGGCCGGCCAGTGGAGGCCGAGCGCGTTGGCCAGGAAAACGGCCATCTGCGCACGGGTCAAGGACGCCGTGGGACAGAAATTGCCCCCGCCGCAGCCCGCCGTGATCCCGGAAGCCGCGAGAGCCTCGATGTGCTGGAATCCGAAGTCTCCCGTGCCGACGTCGTTGAACGTCGCGGACGCGGGCGCCGGGGAGATCTGGCGGCGGTAGAGGATCTCGACGCTCCGGAGCCGTACCGAGCCGTCGTACGCGGTCTGACCGTTGATGCCGAACTCCGCGCCGACGATCCAGCTCACGGCATCGAGCGTTCCGTTGGAGCCGACGTCGAACTGGTAGCGCAGAGTGGTTCCGGGTGAGGCGGTCAGCACCGTGTCGCCCGGGTTCAGGAAGGAAGTCACGACCACCGGGCAGACGTTGGAGCCCGGATTCTGGCCCGTGCTGTCGATCCAGGTGCGGCAGAGATACCCGCCGAAGTTCATATCGACGACGTTGCTGGTGTCCTGGATGTAGAACCGAACCTCTTCGATCAGCGCCCCGTTGGGGACGAGTCCGGCGTCGATGGAAGCGAGCAGGAAGTTGTGGCCGCCGGTCGACCAGCGGGTTCCGTCCGTGAAGCAGCATTGGCTTTCGTATGTATGCGAGGAGGACTGCGGCAGGAAGGAGTGAAAAGGGATGTTGACGACCTGCAGGTCTTCCGTCCCGTACCCGCTGAGCGCATGCACGCTCGTCTGGGCGCTCGCCCCGATCGGAAGCGCGATCGCTAGAGAGCCACCGCCAGCCGTCCGAAGACTCGGTGTGCCATAGAACCTCCCGAATGGCTCGGACCGTGGATTCGGCCCGGCCGAAAATCGAATACCCCGCTCCCTTCCTAGCCGAGACGCGAGACGCCGTCGGGCGCGGCGAGGATGTAGACGGCCTTGGGTTGAGCGCGTACTCGCGGAAGCACGCTTCGGTGAACTTGATGGCGTGCTCGTCGCCGGTCGCGATGGCGCGATCCGTGAGCTCGTCGCTTCGTGGGTAAGGCGTGCCGGAGGGCGGCGGCGCGGCCTTGCCGCCGGCCGTGGAGTAAAACGACGCGCAGGCCTGCCAGGTGTAGCGGAGCAGACGGAGCTGCTCTTCGGCCGAGACGTACGGGAGCAGCGTGCGCACGGCCGCCGGTCCGGTGACGCCGTGGAGGAACGTGATGACCGTGCCCCGGCGTCGCGCTCGCGAGATAGACCGCCGCGAACGTTTCGGTCAGGTCGCGTCAGGAACGCTGACGGGTCGCCCGAGGCGTCGACGGCGTCGGCCACCGAGGCGAACGGCGGGAAGTCGTCGAGAGGCGCGAGCCGGTCGGTGATGTTGCCGTAGTCGACGCGCTGCTCGACGGGCAGGATCGGCACGGCCGCGATGGCGTCCGACGGTTTCCGTCCGGCGGAAACCTTGCCGGGCGTCGCGACCTCCGGCAGCGCGTTGTACGTGGCCGCCCAGTAGCCGAGACCCTCCGCGAGCTCGGCGACGCGCGCCTGCGTCTCCTGGACCTCGAGGCTTCGCACCGCGTGGGCCGTGCGGATCGCGCCGTGAAATGCGGCCGCGACGACTCCGGGAGAGAGCCGCGCCGTCCACTCCGCGAGCACGACCTTCCAGGGACGCGCCGGCGAGCTCGCCGCGGAAGTAGCACGATCCAGTCGCCGACGCGCGGGTTGTCTCCGAGCGCTTCGCGCCACGCGGTCGGGTCGATGGGCTTCCGCCCGCCCGGGTGCGTCTGGAGACGTCGCTTGTACTTCTCGACCCACGGGACGACCGCGTCCGGACGCTCGAGCGCGACGAGCGCCTCCGCCGCCATCGGTCCGTGGTTGGCGAGGCCGCCCGGAGTATTCGGGCCCCGTCGGCGCGAGGATCGCAAGCGCGTCCTCGATCGCCTCGGACGACTTCGCGGGTGTTCCCCTCGGCTTCGAGGGAGCCGGCGCGCGAGAATCCCCGGAGCCACACACCTGGCGGAGGCGGCCATGGCCGCGTGCGGAGAAACCGGCGGCGGCGAGAAACCCTTCATGGGCGCCAGCGGCGATGATACTCCCGGCCGGCGAGCCGAAAGACCCCCTTTGATAGACTCCCGCCGCGCGCATGCAACCGCCCCGCCGCGAGATCCATCCGCTCGTCGCGCTCGACTACCGGGTCCGCGTCCCGGCGATGTTCATCGTCGGCCTCCTCCTTCTGTCCTACTTCTGGGACTATCCCAGGAGCTTCTGGCTGTGGACCGCGATCGGCTTCACGGGCCTCGTCTGGCCCCAGATGCTCTATCTCGCGGCCCGCCTCTCTCCCGACAGCCGCGCCGCCGAGCGCCGCAACCTTCTTTTCGATTCGTTCCTGATCGGCTGCTGGGCGGCCGGCATGGGCTTCTGCCCGCTTCCGAGCATGACCATGGTCACGGCGATCGTGCCGGCCTGCATGTCGATCGGCGGCGGGCGCTTCGCGACCTGGGCGGCGGGCGCCGTGGCGGCCGGAATGCTCTTCGTCGGGTCCTTCATGGGTTTCCACGTCGACACCGACGCCTCGATGGCCACGATCATCCTCTCGGTGCTCGGCACCTTCTCCTTCACGTCGATCTTCGGGTACTACTCGCACGTGCAGACCCGCCGCTGGCTCGCGGCCAAGAAGGAGCTCGCGGCGCAGAACGAGCGCATCCAGGAGCAGTACGGCGTCATCGAGAGCGCGCTCCAGACGGCGCTCCAGGCCAACGAAACGGCGAAGGAAGCGAGCCAGGCCAAGAGCGCGTTCCTCGCGAACATGAGCCACGAGCTCCGCACGCCCCTGAACGCCATCCTCGGCTACAGCGAGATGCTGGCCGAGGACGCCGAGGCGTCGGGGCACGCGGACCTCGTGCCGGACCTGAAGAAGATCCAGACAGCCGGCAGGCACCTGCTCGGCCTCATCAACGACGTCCTCGACCTCTCCAAGATCGAGGCCGGGAAGATGCGCCTGTATCTCGAGACTTTCGAGGTCGCGCACGTCGTCGAGGAGGCCGCCGTCACGGCGCGGCCGCTGGTCGAGAAGAAGGGCAACCGCCTGGAGGTCGTCTGTCCGGAAGGGCTCGGCAGCATCCGGGAAGACGTGACGAAGGTCCGCCAGGTCCTGTTGAACCTCCTCTCGAACGCGGCGAAGTTCACCGAGAACGGCCGCGTGACGCTCGAGGTCCACCGCGAGGTGGGCGTCGCGGGAAACTGGGTGTTCTTCCGCGTGTCCGACACCGGCATCGGGATGACGCCCGAGCAGACGGCGAAGCTCTTCGAGTCCTTCGTTCAGGGCGACGCGGGCACGGTCAAGAAGTACGGCGGAACCGGACTCGGCCTCGCGATCACGCGGAAGCTCTGCCACCTCATGGGCGGTGAGGTCGAGGTCGCGAGCACGCACGGCCAGGGCGCGACCTTCACGGTCCGCCTTCCCGGCGAGATCGAAAACTTCGACGGTGAGGCGACGTCCGTGCGCCTGACGACGCAGAGCGGCGTCAAGCTGCCGGCCGTGCGTCGCGGAGATCTCGAGCGCGACCGGCCCCTCGTCCTCGTCATCGACGCCGACGCCGCCGCCGGGGACCTCATGAAACGCCTCGGCGCCCGCGAGGGCTTCGAGGTCGCGCTCGCCCCGACGGGATCCGAGGGGCTGCGCCTGGCCGCCGAGCGCCTGCCGGACCTGATCGCCCTCGACGTCGTCCTGCCGGATCTGGACGGCTGGAAGGCGCTCGCCGCGCTCCGGACCGACGCGGCGCTCTCCCGCACGCCGATCGTCGTCGTCAGCGTCGTCGACGATCGCAACCGCGGTCTCTCACTCGGCGCCGTGGACTACTTCGTCAAGCCGATCGACCTCGAGCGCATGGGGGCCCTGCTCGCGAGCCGCCGCGCCGGCGCCGCGGCCTGAGGCCGGAGAACGCACGATGGCGCGCATCCTGATCGTCGAAGACAACGAGCTCTCCCGCGACATGCTGACGCGCCGCCTCGAGAAGCGCGGCTACGAGATCGCGGTCGCCGCCGACGGCGAGGAGGGCGTGGCGAAGGCGGCGGACGGGCCCGATCTCATACTCATGGACCTGGCGCTTCCCGTCCTCGACGGCTGGGAAGCGACGCGGCGCATCAAGGCCGAGGCCAGGACCGCGGGCATCCCCGTCATCGGCCTCTCGGCGCACGCGATGGCCGAGGACGAGGCGCGCGCCCGACGGGTCGGCTGCGACGACTTCGACACGAAGCCCGTCGAGCTGCCGCGGCTGCTCTCGAAGATCGAGGCGCTCCTGCGCCGGCCCCAGCCGTGAGCCGACCGGGCCCCGTCACGACCGAGGTCGAGGCCCGCGTCGAGAGTCTCGCTGCCGTCCGCGCCTTCGTCGAGAACGCCTGCCGCCGCGCGGGCGCCGACGCCGCGAGCTGTTTCGACTTGAAGCTCGCGGTCGACGAGGCGTGCGCCAACATCATCGAGCACGGATACGCGGGACGCCCCGGCGGGACGATCGCCGTCTCGTGCGAGACGATTCCTGAAGGGGGCGACGGCGCGCTGCGCATCACGATCGTCGACTTCGGCCGCGGCTTCGCGCCCGGGGCCGTGCCGGCGGCCGACGTCGTTTCGGGCTGGCAGGAGCGTCCCCTCGGCGGGCTCGGCTGGCACCTCATCCGCAACTCGGTCGACGAGGTAGATTACGTGCCGGATCCGGCCACAGGGAACCGGCTGACGCTCGTCAAGAGGAGCCGCAGGTGATGGAGATCGGGGTCGCGCACAACGGGCCGGTGACGGTCGCTCGCAGTCGCCGGCAGCATCGACGGCGCGACGGCGCCCGCGCTCGTCGCGTCCTTCCGCCAGACCGTCGGCGCGGGGCGCATCCGCATCGTCGGCGACTTCGCCGGCGTCGACTACACCTCGAGCGCGGGGCTGCGCGCCCTGCTCGAAACGGTCAAGGAAGCGCGCCAGCGGGGCGGGGACCTGCGTCTGGCCGCCGTCCAGCCGGACGTGCGGCGGGTGCTCGATCTCGCCGGATTCACGAGCATCCTCAAGCTCTACGGAAGCGTCGAGGAAGCCGTCGCGAGCTTCTCCGGAAGCGGCGCGTGACCTCGCCGGCGCCCGGGGCCGGCCGCGGACGTCCGCCGGGTCGCCGTCGTCATCGGCTCCGGTTCGGTCAAGTGCGCCGCGGCCCTCGGCCTCTTCAAGGTCCTGCAGCGGGAACGCATCCCGATCGACATGGTCGTGGGCTGCAGCGGCGGCGCGCTCTACGCCGCTTTCGTCGCGATGGGCCACGACCTCGCCGTCGCCGAGGAGAAGACCAAGCAGCTCTGGACGAAAGAGATCACCAGGAAACGCAACACCCGGGCGCTCCTCTCGGCGATGCTGCCCCAGATCTTCGGGTTCGACGAGCGCTTCGGGCTCGTCGACGACCGGCTCGTGCTCGAGCGCCTCCGCGCGGGCTTCGGCGAGGGCCGCTTCGAGGAAGCGAAGATCCCCCTGTACCTGACGGCCACCGACTTCTTCACCGGCGAGCAGGCCGTCTTCGACCGGGGGAATCTCGTCGACGCGATCCGCGCGTCGATCGCGATCCCCTACATCTTCCAGCCCTGGAAGATCGGCGAACGGACCTACGTCGACGGCTTCCTGTCCGATCCGATGCCGATCGGCGTCGCGATCAAGGAGGGCGCCGACATCATCATCACGATGGGCTTCGAGAGCCCGTACCAGACCCGGATCTCGAGCGTCATGCGGTTCGCCTTCCAGCTCTCCTCGATCACCTCCAACAACCTGCTGAAGGCCAACTACGCCTTCCACAACCTCGCGCACCACCACGAGATCCTGCCGATCATTCCGCAGTTTCAGCACAAGATTCATCTCTTCGACACCGAGCGCATTCCCTACGTGATCGAGGAGGGCGAGCGCGCGGCGGAGAAACAGATCCCGTACCTGAGGCAGCTCCTCGCGCCTCAGACCGCCTGATGGCGACACCCGGACGTCTCCTCGTCGTCGACGACACCGAGGTCAACCGCGATCTCCTGAACCGGCGTCTCGCGGCCCTCGGCCACTCGATCACGACCGCCGAAAACGGCCGGCAGGCGCTCGAGATCCTCGGCCGGGGCGGGATCGACCTCGTGCTGCTCGACATCATGATGCCCGAGATGGACGGGTTCGAAGTCCTGGAGCGCATGCGCGCGGATACCGCGCTCTCGCGGGTGCCCGTCATCATGATCTCGGCCGTCGACGAGATCGAGAGCGTCGCGCGGGCAATCGAGCTCGGCGCCGCGGACTACCTCCCGAAGCCGTTCAACGCGGTCGTCCTGCGCGCCCGCGTCGGCGCGACGCTCGAGAAGAAGCGCCTCCAGGACGCCGAGCAGAGGCACGCGCACGAGATGGAGCGCGAGCTCGAGATCGGCCGCCAGATCCAGCGCGACTTCCTCCCCGAAACGCTTCCCGAGCCGCCGGGCTGGCAGATCGCCTCGGCGTTTCACCCGGCGCGCCAGGTCGCCGGAGACTTTTACGACGCCTTCGCTCTCGAGGACGGCCGCGTGGCCCTCGTGGTCGGAGACGTCTGCGACAAGGGTGTCGGCGCGGCCCTCTTCATGGCCCTCTTCCGCAGCCTCCTGCGCTCGCATGCCGAGCTCCACGGCGCCGGAACGCCCGCCGCTGCCGCGGCCCGGTCGATCGTCGCGCTGACCAACGACTACATCGCGCGCACGCACGGCCGCTCGAACATGTTCGCCACGATCTTCTTCGGGATCCTCGATCCGGCGACCGGCGCGCTCGCCTGGGTCAACGGCGGCCAGGAGCCGCCGATCCTGCGGCGCCGGGGCGGCGCGATCGAGCGCCTCGACCCCACGGGGCCGGCCGTCGGCGCCATGCCGGGCATGGAATTCACGGCGAAGACGACCGCCCTCGCGCGAGGCGATCTCCTCCTCGCGTTCACCGACGGCGCCTCCGAGGCCCGGTCCCCGGCCGGGAAGTTCTACGGCGAGGATTCGCTCGCCGGCCTCGTCGAGACCGGTCCGGCCGGAGCCGGCGCGCTGCTCGACCGCATCGTCGCCCGGGTCCGCGAGCACGAGGGCGGCACGGAACCGGGCGACGACCTGACGCTGCTCGCCGTCGGCCGCAACGCCTGAGCGCTAGAACACGACGCGCAGCCCCAGCCCGAAGTCGCGTCCCGGCAGTGGCGCGAAGTCTTTCAGGAACGACACGTTGTTGCGCGCCTCCACGTCGGTCAGGTTCGTTCCGCGCAGCAGGATGTCGGCGATTACCGCGCCGACGAAGAGCCGGTAGCCGACCACCGCGTTGACCATCGTGTAGCCCGCCGTCGGCGTTTCGAGCGGCGCCACCTCGTCCTGCGCGGAGACCCGCCGGACCTCGAAGAGACCGTTCCACGTGCCGCTCTGGTAGCGCAGGCTCGCCCCGTAGCGAAGCGGCGGGATCCGCGGCAGCGGCTCGCCCTCGCCGGTCAGCTCGGCCTGGACGTAATCGGCGGCGAGCTCGAGCACGAGGTGGTGCGGATCGGTGTGGATGAGCTCGAGGTCCACGTGGCCTTCTCCGCCGAGAAACTGCGCGTTCGCCTGCGAGAACTGCAGAACGCGCAGGTCGTCGCGGAACTCACCGTCGAACCGCTCGTAGATGAAGCCGTCGAAGGTCTGGTAGAAGAAGGCGAGGCTGCCCGAGACGATCCCCTCGGTGCGGCGCAGGACGACGTCGACGCCGGTCGAGATCTCGTTGTCGAGATTCGGGTCGCCGATCTCGAACGCGGCCGTGCCGATGTGCGGGCCGTCCGCGAAGAGCTCCTGGGCGTTCGGCGCCTTCGCCGTGCGGGAGCCCGACGCCGAAAAGGCCCAGCCCGGCGACGGCGTCCAGACGAAGCCGAGGGAGCCGGAGTAGGCGTCGAACGCGCGATTCTGGATGTCGGGAGATTCGGGCGAGTCGACGCTCGAGTGCTCCCACCGGAACCCGGCCTGCGCCCGGACCGGCCCGGCGATCGGCGCCTCCTCGAACAGGAACACGCCCTGGGAGTTCGTCGTCGTCGGCGGGATGAATCGTTCTTCGCCGACCGCCTCGAGATCGCGATGCGCGATCTGGATGCCGAAGGCGCCCGTGAAGGGGCCGAGCGGCTGGTGCGGAAGCTCGAGGCGCCCTTCCCAGCCGTTGTCGAAGAAGCTCGTGCCCTTCACGCCGCCCTCGAGCTCGTCGTGCTGGTAGTCGTTGGTGCCGAAACGCAGCTTCGCGCCGCGCAGGAAGGCGAGGGGCGCCGTCCACTGTCCGGCGACGTCGACGCGCCGCTGCGCCAGGTCGAGCGTCACGCTCTCCTCGGCGGGACTGCCGTACACGCTGTTGAATCCCGAGTACGAGACCCCGAGATACCCGTCCTTGCCGACGTAGCTGATCGCTCCCCCGGCGCCCTCGGTCGAGACCGCGCTGTTGGGAACGAAACCAAAGGGATCGCCCGGCGTGACGGGCACGCGCGCGTACCCGGGGATCGAATAGTCCGACGAAGTCAGCTTCGAGCCGTCGCCGTGAATGACGAAGTTCCCGGCGCGCGCGTCGAGCGAGAAGGCGCCCCGAGCCTCGTCCGCCACCGAGCCGAGGCCCAGGTCGACGGCGCCCGAGAACACGCCGTCCGGAAGGTACGAGGCGATGCGCGTGTCCGAGGAGTTGACCACGCCGCCGATGGCCGAGGAGCCGTAGAGCAGCGTCGCCGGCCCGCGCACGATCTCGATCTTCTCGGTCGTGAGCGTGTTGACGGTCACCGCATGGTCGGGGCTCGTGGCCGAGACGTCGCCGACGCCGACGCCGTCCTGGAGCATGCGGATCCGGTCCCCGCCCTGCCCCCGGATGACGGGCCGCGAGGCGCCGCGCCCGAAGAAGGTGGACGCGACACCCGGCTCGCCGGCGAGGGTCTCGCCGATCGTCGGCTGAATGCGCTCTCCGATCCTGTCCTTCGTCAGAATGTCGATCGGCTGGGCCATCTCGGAAAGCGTTTTGACCTCGAGGTTCGCGGTGACCGTGACCTCGTCGTGGAGCGTGATGTCGAGCGTCAGCGTGACGGGCGAAGGCGTCGCGGGGGCGGCCACCGCTTCGGCGCGCGTCACGGCCTTCCCGAAGCGCGGACTGTCGGCTTCCAGCAGGTAGGTGCCCGGAGGCACCCCGTCGAAGCGGAACGTGCCGTCGGCCGCCGTGGCCGTGCGGCGCTTGAGCTCGAGGATGGTGACGCGGGCATCCGCCACGGGGTCTCCCGTGGCGGCCTCGACGCGGCCGGCGATCGCTCCGGTCGGCTCGGCCGCCGCGGGGCTCTCCGTCGCGGTCGCGCTCGGCGCCGCGCGCAGGGACAGAGCAGCAAAGGACGGCCAGCCATGCGGCCGTCCCGAGAAGGATTCGACGATGCATCGATGACTCCTGATCCGGCATTGCCGGAGATGCGGGAGCGGAGGCTCTCGGCCGCCGACCGCGACTTTCGACTGGTTACGAAAGGATCAGGAGACGCGCGGGGGACCGCGGGTGGGATCGCCGAGGCGGAAAGCGAGGAGCGCCGCGAGCGGGCGCTCGTGCGAGACGAACAGGCCGACATCCGTCGGCGCCGCGCCCTGCGCCTGCGCGACGACCGCCGCGAAACGGTGGAGGTGGCAGGCGAGGCAGGCGTGGTCCTGCCCGCGGATGACGGAGTGCCAGTGGGAGGCTCTCTCGAGGGGGCTGTGGCTCGAAACGACGCGGTGGCCGTGGCCCGTGTTGTCCCCGAACCCCGCGGCCGCGATCTTCGCGAGGTCCGCGTGGTTGTGCAGCCCTCCCGCGGCGGCGAGGACCGCCGCGAGGAGGAGAATCACGCCGGAAATCCGGCGCCTGCGCTGCCGACCCGCCATGGCGAAGAAAGTCTACTCGATGTTCTTGATCGCCCGCTCGGCCGCCCAGCGCACACGCGGCATCTTCGCGAGCTCCTTCAAGAGCGGCAGCGCCGGCGTCGCCGCGGGCTTGCCGATCTCGCCGAGAGCCGCGGCGCACGCGCGCAGCACGTGGACCTGCTCGTCCTTGACGGAGCAGGCCGCCATCAGCTGCGGCACCGAGGGGGCCGCGCCCTTGCCGATCGCGCCGATCGCGTTGCCCGCCATGAGGCGCACGTTCGGGTCCGGGTCCTTGAGGGCCGCCGTCAGCTGCGGCAGCGCCGGAAGCGCCTTGGGCCCTTCCTTTCGCAGGGCCATCGCCGCGAGGCCGCGGGTCACCGCGTCGGGATCCGAGAGGGCCTTCGCCAGATCCGCGACGCTGCCCGTCGGATTGCGCGGCTCCTGGATCTTCGCCGCGGCCGCCCAGGCCGCCGGGTCCCGTCTTCGCCAGCACGATGTCGTCGACGCCGACGACGTAGCCGCTCGAGTCCTCGCGCTTGCCGAGGCACTGGAAGGTCAGCGTGTGGCGTCCCTTCGTCAGCCGCGGCCAGCCGACCTGGTAGTCCGCGCCGACGTAGGTCTCGAGCGCGTAGCCGTCGAACTGCGTCTGGGGCCGCACGTCGGCGCCCGGCTCGTGCTCGAGCACCGGCGCCGACCGGCGGCTTGCCGTCCAGCAGCACCGTGTAGACGCCGTAGTTGGAGCCCTTCGCGAGCTGCGCGTAGAGCTCGTAGTCGCCGTCCTCGGGCACGTCGAACGGAATCGTGACCTGGGAGCCCGGACCCTCGCCCTCGAAGATCACGACGTCCTTGGACCAGAAGAGGTCCGGGAACATGGAGACCTTGCCCTTCTCGCCCTTGATCGCCGCCATGTCGCGCTCGACCTCGATCTGCAGAGCGTTGCCCTGCGGCAGGCGCGCGGCGCCGTAGGGCACCGGCGGCTGGTCGAGCGCGATGCCCTCCTGATACCAGAAGGCGACGGAGGACATCAGGTCCACGCGCTCGCCGAAGCCCGACTTGACCGAGCCGTCGGCGTTGAAGGTCCAGCCCTTGTGCTCGATGTCGAACTTGAGCGACTTCTGAAACGGCACCGGATCGAGCAGGTGCCACCGGTACGCCGTCATGCGCGAGCCGAGGCCCGTCCCCTCCGCCACCGTCACGCCGTAGTACGGGCTGTCGTTGACGTGGAGGCCCCAGGCGTCGTTGAAGTAGTCCTCGCTGCCCGTTCCCTCGATCGAGGGCTTCTTCGCGCCGTCGACCCAGAAGAACTCGTCGCCTTCGCCGAACCACCCGGCCTCCGCCTGGACGACCGAGAGCACGGTGCCGACGTAGTGGCCCTTGCCCTTCACGTTCAGGAACTCGTAGTTCGAGCCGTCGGCGGGCGCCGGAAGCGACTGCCGGTAGCGCGCGTGGAAGTACGGCGTGTTCTCGGGCAGCGACGGAAGCTTCGACCAGTCCACGTGGAAGTAGAGGTTCGCGACGCGGCGCCGGCCCTCGTTGGTCACGGTGACGCGGCAGGACTTCTTGAACGGCATCGGCCAGTAGCTGTTGCGCGCCCGGCCGTCGGAGCTGTTCACGATCATCAGCGACTTGACCTTGGCCTCGAAGCCCTGGCCGACCGCGAAGAAATCGCCGATCGGAGCGTCGACGCTCGGAACGGGACTGCCGTCGTAGTAGACGCGCAGGCGCAGGAGCCGCGGCCAGCCGTACTCGTTGTCCGCGATCGTGATCCACATGTGCGTGATCGACCCCGGGACCCTGCAGGTCCGCGAGGACCGTCGTCTCGCCCGGGATCGGACGCTTGCTGTCGTCGTTGGAGTTCCAGTCCTCGTTGTTCGACGTGGCGCGGAAGGCCTCGAAGTTCTTCGGCTCGGTCAGCCGGAAGGGATCGGGAACGCCGGGGTTGATCGTCTGCGCGGCCGCCGAGCGGCAGCGAGCGCGAGCAGCGGAGGCAGCGCGAGGAATCCGAGCGTGCCGTGGGTCTTGAGGACCTCTTCCTCATGGCTGCACAGGCGGCAGCGCGTTCCAGTTCAGGATCCCGTTCCAGAGGAAGCGGTAGTCGGAGTGGTTCAGGTCGCGGTGGATGGGGTTGAAGTTGAACGCGAGCACGCGGCCCTTGCCGGCCGGCAGGTCCAGGATCGCGGGCTGGCCCTCGAGGTCGTCGCCCTTCTTCACGCCGCCGGAGACGACGAAGGGAGGATCCGGGTCCTTCGGTCTTGTCTGAAGCCGGAGCCGCTGCCGCCGCCGCCGTCGCGGCCGCCTTCTCGGCGTCGGGGTCGCGGTCGCGCTTGGGAAGCTTCGTGCCCCACTGGAGCACCACGAAGCGCTGAAACTCGGGCCGCACGGCGTAGACCGGGAGGTCCGTGCGAAAGGCCGAGGTGAGGGGCGCGTAGCCGTACGCCAGCGGATGGTCGGGGCGCAGGAACTTCACGGTCAGCTCGACGCCCGGCGTGTCGACGCCGCTCGCGCGCCGGACGTTGCGGACGAGCCCGCCCTCGAGCGCGAGCGCGGAGCCGTTGCCGAGCGTGATCAGAAGCCCGCCGCGATCGAGGAAGTCCTGGAGATTCGCCATGCCCGCCCAGCCGATGCCGCCCGTGATGTCCTCGGAGGAGTCCGGCACGCCGTGGCTCGGAAACTCCGGCGTCTTCGTGTAGGGCATCGGCCCCCACTTCGTGTCGAGGCCGAGGATCTGGTCCTTCAGGTTCGGGTCATTGTTGCCGTAGACGATGACGTCGTACTTGTCGCGGAGCCGGCCGGCCCGGATCTCCTCGTCGCGGATGTAGTCGTACGGAATCTTCTCCTGGTCGAGCGCGAGGCGCAGCCACCCGACCGACTCCGTGTCGGCCCAGAGGTGCCAGACGGCGACGCGCGGGATCGGCGCGTCGTGCGCGCCACCTTGGGCGCCGCGCCCGACGCTCTCGAAGTCGAGCGCCGAGCTCCTTCGCGACGCCGTCCGAGCGCGGCGGCGAGGCCGTCCTGCGCCGGCAGGATCCAGGACCCGGCGGGATAGGTCGACGGTCCCGACGCTGAACGCTCTCTCGGCGATCGAGACCTTGAAGCGCGCGAGGCGGAAGCGCGCGGCGAGCAGCGCCTCCTGACCCGTGTCCCGCAGGAGGAAGACGGGTCCGCCGCCCGGCCGCGCGGCCCGCGCGGACCGTCGCGGCCGCGGATCGGCGTCGACGCGCGCGCTTCGGATCTTCGCGTCGTCGATGCGCTTGGTCGCCGTCAGGCCGTAGTGCACCGGCAGCGCCCACGACACGTCGTCGTACGGCTCGTACGGCGTCTCGGTCGGGAACTTCTGCGGCACGAGGAGGTCGACGGCGTAGTTGCGGTAAGGCTGGTCGAGCCGGACGACGTAGTCGCCCTTCGCGAAGCGTGCCCTTCCGCCTCCTTGACCGTCACCGCCTCGGTCGAGCCGGGCGACCTCGATGCCGGTGGCCGCGCAGAACCTCGACCATCTGGCGCCACGCGGAGCCGGTCGCCCTGGTCCTGCGGGAATCACGAACGCGTACGGGTTGCCCTTCACGCCCTTCTGCCAGGAGTTGTAGCCCTTCCGGTAGAAGTTGCGGAGCATGTCCTTCGCGTTCTTCGACGCCCAGTCGAGGATCGCGAGGCAGCCGCGTCTGCATGTAGTTCGTGTTGTTGCGCAGCGACCACGAGAACTTCTTCTCCGGCGGCCACGGCCGGTACCACTCGCGGTCGGTGACGGGCTTGTCGACGTAGCGGTTCTCGGCGGGCCGCAGCGTCCGCTCGACGGTCTCCGCCGTGCCGTTGCCGAAGGTCTCGTAGCCGCGGCCGAGCGAGTTGTGGTTGGACGCGACCGAGTCGAGGTAGTGCAGCCCCCACGACTCGCCGAAGCCCCACGTCCAGACGCCCGGCATCCCGAGGGACGTCAGGGCCTGCACCTCGTGGAACGAGGTCTCGAGCCACTCGCTGATGGCGATCGGGTCGAGGTTGACGTTGTAGGGCCCGGTGCCGTTCCAGGTGTGGAGCAGCGGGATCGACTCGTGGAGGTCGTGCACGACCGTCGGGTGGTACTCGTAGAACATCCGGTGCACGGCCTGCGTCAGCTGGAGCGCCTTCTGGTGCGTGTCCCGGTTGTTGTCGTGGAAGACGTAGTGGCCCCAGTACGGGCGGCGACTTCTCGGGCAGGTTGTCGAAGTCGGTCTTGCCCTTGAGGTACCGGTAGAACCAGTCGACCGTCTTGTCGCGGCCGTCGGGCTCGGAGACCGGGTTGATCAGGACGATCAGGTTCTTGCGGATGTCCGCGGATCATCGGCTGCTCGGAGACCGCGAGGCGGTAGGCGAGCTCCATGACCATCTCGGGGCTGCCGGTCTCGGTCGAGTGGAGGCCGGCGTTGAAGTAGTAGATCGGCCGGGCCGTCGCGATGATCTTCTCGGCCTGCTTCGGGCGTGCGTCTTGCGCGGATCGGCGAGCGCGGCGGTCGCGGCCTTCAAGCGGTCGAGGCTCCGGATCCCCTCCTCGTCGGCGATCGCGACGAGCAGGATGTCGCGGCCCTCCTCGGACTTGCCGATCACGTCGACCTTGACGCGCGGCGTCGCCTTCGCGAGCTCGCGCAAGTAGCCGTAGACCTGGCTCGTCCGCGAGAGCTCGCCCGCGGCGCCGGCGACGTGGCCGAGGTACTTCGTCGGGGACGGGACCGTCGCCGATGCGGGCACGTAGGAGACCCAGGGGCTCAGGAACCGCGGCTCCGTCGTGAACTTCGCGATCGCCTCGACCGAGCCGGGCTCCGGCGGTGTCGGGCGCCGGGTCGATGCCCGCGGCGGGCGCGGCAGCGAGAACGAGGAGCGACGCGACACCGTACGCGCCGCAGGAATCCGCACCATCGATCCTCCTCGCCATCGCCCGCAACGCATTGCGGCGGTACGGCCGCGGAATAGAAACGGGAAAGCCGCCGGTAATCTAACAAGAACTTCGAGGCGGGTCGAAGGAGAACAATGGGGAACAATGCGCCGAATCACTCGCGGTCAGCCGTTTCGGGGCTCCTCGCGGCGGCACTGCCGGCTGGCTCGGCGCGCAGCCGGCGCCCGTTTCCACGCCGCCCGCACCCCGATCCCGTCCTCGTCGGCGCGGGCGACATCGCCTCCTGCACGGAAGACGGCGACGAGCAGACGGCCGCCCTTCTCGACCAGATCGACGGCACGATCTTCACCCTCGGCGACAACGTCTACCCCAACGGGACGCCGAACAGTTCACGAACGTGCTACGACCCGACGCTGGGGACGGCACAAGGCGCGGACGCGGCCCGTCCCCGGGCAACCACGACTACCGCACCCCCGGCGCCGCCGGCTACTTCGGCTACTTCGGCGGCGCCGCCGGAGATCCCGCCACCGGCTACTACAGCTACGACCTCGGGACCTGGCACGTCATCGTCCTCAACAGCAACTGCTCGCACATCGGCGGCTGCGGCCCCGGCTCCCGCAGGAGAAGTGGCTCGCGCGAAGACCTCGCCGCGCACCCGACGCCCTGCACCGTCGCGATGTGGCATCACCCGCGGTACTCCTCCGCGAGCACGGCGACGACTCGGACATGCGGCACCTCTGGAAGGTGCTCTACGACGCCGGGCGGAAGTCGCGCTGTCGGGCCACGACCACATCTACGAGCGCTTCGCCCCGCAGGACGCCGACGGGACGGCCGACACCGCGCGCGGCATCCGCCAGTTCGTCGTCGGAACCGGCGGCAAAGACCTCTACCGTTCGAGAGACCCGACGCCGACAGCGAGGTCCGCAACAATGCAACCTTCGGCGTCCTGAAGCTCACCTTGCACCCGGACTCCTACGACCTGGGAGTTCGTACCGGTCGCCGGGGGCACCTTCACCGACAAGGGCACGACGAAATGCCACTGAAACGAGTCGCAGTGCCGCTCGAACGCCTCGAGCCCGCCTCCCTGCGTTCGGCACGCGGCGGCCGGCCGTTGAGAGAGCGCCACCGGCCGCCGCTGAAGGTTCGTCGCACTCACCGCGCGGCTCGAGTCGCGCCGTTCCATGCTCCTCACCCATCACCTCTCTCCGGGAGGCGGGCTCGAGGCTGGCGGTGGGCCCTTCAAGCGACCGTGGCGTCCTACGGAGTCGGAAAAGTGCGGCGGCCCGCACCTCAGTGGGGCTCGAGAACCGGTGAGGCTGGGCCGACGCACTCAGCGGCGGCCGGAAATTCCCCTCGAGGACGGCCGCCGCGCGCTGAAGGAGCAGCCGCCGGCCTCGGTTAGCCGAACAGTTTCGCAGGCGTGAGGTCCAGCAGGAAGGACGCTCGTCAGTCGGACGCGCATTCCGCAGCGTGCCCTGGTGGGCCTGCGGCGTCTCCCGGAGGGGTGATATGCGGCGGCCCACACCCAACTCCCGCACCCGCAGCGCGGCGAAAGGGCCGCCGCGTTCAGCGCCGGCCGGAGCCCCCAATCAGCGGCCGGCCGGCGCGTGCCCCGCAGGGAGATGCCGCAGGCCCCGCCCGGTGAGCTGCCAGAGGACTAAAGTAAGCCGTCCAAGGAGGCGACGATGTCTGATTCCTCCTCCGATCCCCACATCTCCGAGATTCGCAAGGTCACTCCGAGCGCCAAGGGCTGCGAGGATTGTCTGAAGATCGGCGACCGGTGGGTGCACCTGCGGCTGTGTCTCACCTGCGGACACGTGGGCTGCTGCGACTCGTCGAAGAACAAGCACGCGCGGGCGCACTTCCATGCGGCGAAGCACCCGATCATCCAGTCCTTCGAGCGCGGCGAAGACTGGCGCTGGTGCTACGTGGACGAGGCATACCTCTGATCGTCGCCCTCGCAATGTGCGCGCTCGTCGCGGCGGCCGAGGGAGAACCGCCGCGTGTCGCCGAGGGCGCCTGGGGCGGCACGGGCATCGCGCTCACGGTCGACGCCGGCGGCGGGCGCTTCGAGCTCGACTGCGCGCACGGCACAATCGACGCGGCGCTGTCCCTCGACGGCGACGGCAGCTTCGACGTGCCGGGAACGTTCGTCCAGGAGCGGCCCGGCCCGGTCCGGAGGGAGCGTCCGATCCGCGCGAAGCCGTCCGTTGCGTCGGACGCCTCGACGGCGAGTCCCTGACCTTCCAGGTCGTCCGGCCGGGCGCGCCGAGGCCGATGACCCCGGTGACGGCCGTGCTCGGGCGAACCCCGCGCCTGCGCAAGTGCGGCTGAGTCGGCGCGCCCGAAGGCCGTAGAATCGCCGGCCGTGGGCAAGCGGCGCCGGATTCTCGAGATGCGCATCGTCGCCGTCCCGCTCTCCTATCTCTTCTGGGCTTCCTGCGTCCTCATCGTCATCCTCTGGACGCCCCTCGTCGCGGCCGCGCTGCTCGTCACGCACCGCTCGGACCCCAACCGCGACCGCGTCGGCCGCCTGCAGCGGCACTCGGCCTCGCTCGCCGCGCACATCAATCCGTTCTGGGACTTCCGCGCGGTCAACGGCGACCGGTGCATCCCTCCGCGTCGAAGCCGTACCTGTTCGTCGCCAACCACAAGTCGCTCGCCGACGTCTTCCTCCTGTGCCTGCTGCCGTGGGAGATGAAGTTTCTCTCCAAGGACTCGATCTTCAGGATCCCGCTGCTGGGCTGGCAGATGCGGATGTCGCGCGACATCCCGATCGAGCGCGGCAACAAGGACAGCGCCAGCCAGGCGATCGAAGCGATGCGCGACCGCCTCACGCGCGGATCCTCCGTGATCGTCTTTCCCGAGGGCACGCGCAGCGCCGACGGGTCGATCGCGCCGTTTCGCGAGGGGGCATTCCGCCTCGCCATCGAGCTCGCGCGTCGACATCGTCCCGCTCGCCGTCGCCGGCACCGAGAACACTCTGCCCAAGCATTCGCTCGTCTTCAAACCAACGTCGGCGAGCGTGACGGTTCTCCCGGCGGTTTCGGTGACCGGCCTCACCGCGGACGACGCGCCGGCCCTGGCCGAACGCGTGCGCAGCGCCATCGCTCGCTCGATCGGGGCACCTGAGGCGGCTGCATGACCCGCCCCCTCGACCAGGCGCTCATCGACGAGGCGCGGCAGGCGATCGCCGGACGGGTGCGGCGGACACCCATCGAGGATTCGCCACGCCCTCGAGGAGCTCGCGGGCGTGCCCGTGTCGCTCAAGCTCGAGTCGCCTGCAGCTGACGGGCTCCTTCAAGATCCGCGGCGCCTTCTTCGTGATGTCGCGCCTCTCGTCGTCCGAGCGGGCCCGCGGCGTCGTCACGACCTCCGCCGGCAACCACGGGAAGGCGGTCGCGTACGTCGCCCGCGAGCTCTCGATCCCGGCGGAGATCCACGTACCGCGCAGCGTCGACGAGTCCAAGTACCGCTCGATCGTCGCTCTCGGCGCCGTCGTCGTGAAGTCGGGCTTCGACGGCTTCGACGAAACCGAGGCGATTGCGAAACGCGAGGCGGAGGAATCCGGCCGGGCGTACCTCTCGGCGTTCGACGACACCGCGATCCTGGCCGCCAACGGCGGCACGCTCGCGGCCGAGGTCCTCGAGGACGCGCCCGACGCGCGCGCGTTTCTCCTGCCCGTGGGCGGCGCGGGCCTCGCGGGCGGTTTCGCGTACTACGCGAAAAGCCGCCTGCCCGGGGCACGGATCTTCGGCTGCCAGCACGCGCTCTCCCCCGCACTGTCGCTTTCGCTCGCGAAGGGCGAGGCGATCGTCCGCCTGCCCCCCGTCACGACGACGGCCGGCGGCCTCGAGGGCGGAATCGGCCGCACCGGCTTCGAGGTCCTGAAGGATCGCATCGACGGCGTGGCCCTGCTGTCCGAGGAGCAGATCTTCGGAGCGGTGCGCTTCATGCTCGACCGCCACCAGATCCTCATCGAGCCGTCCTCGGCCGTCACCATCGCGGCGATCCTCGAGGGGAAAATCGGCCGCCTCGAGGCGCCCGCGGTCGCCGTCGTCTCCGGGCGCAACGTCGCCCTCGCCACCATCCGGCGCATCCTCGGCTGACGCGCATGCGAGTCGTCTCCGCCGATGCGATCCGCTCCTCCGTCGACTTCGCGTCCGCGATCGCGGCCATGCGCGAGGCGGTCATCGCGCAGTCCGCCGGCGAGTGCGACACGCCGATGCCGATGCATCTCGACCTCGCGGCGGCCGACGGCGGCGAAGTCCACATCAAGTCGAGCTATCGCCGCGGCGGCCGCCACTTCGCCCTGAAGATCGCGGGCTCCTACGCGAGCCGTCCGTACGGATCGATCGTGCTCGTCGCGGTCGACTCGGGTGAGACGGCCGTCTTCTTCGACGACGGCGGCCACCTGACCGATCTGCGCACGGCCGCGGTCTCCGCCATGGTCGCCCGCGAGCTCGGCCGGCAGGACACCGTGCTCGGAATTCTCGGCACGGGAGTTCAGGCCCTCCTCCAGGCACAGCTCCACGCGGCGGTGCTGCCGCTCCAGGAGATCCACGTCTGGGGGCGCAATCCCGACCGCGCGGCGGCGTGCGCCCGGGAGATCGGCGTGCGCGTCCCGGGAACCCGCGTCGTCGCGTCGCCTTCGCCCGCCGACGTGGCGGCGAGCGCGCGGCTCATCGTCACGGCGACGGCCTCGCGCACCCCGCTCCTCGCGGATGCCGACGTGCGGCCGGGCACCCACGTCTCGGCGGTCGGCTCGGACTCTCCCGGCAAGCAGGAGCTCGACCCTGCAACCCTGCGACGCGCGTCGCTCCTCCTCGTCGATTCGCTGTCCCAGTGCGCCCGGCTCGGCGAGCTCCAACACGCCCTCTCGGAGAAAGAACGGGCGATCGAGATCGGGGCGTTCTGCGCGTCGCCCGCCGCGTTCGACCGCAACGGCGTCACGGTGGCGGATTTCACGGGCCTCGGGGTCGAGGACCTCTACATCGCCGAGGCCTGCGCGGCGAGGCTCGCGCCGTCTTCGTAGGGGCGGGGGTAGACGCCGTCCTGCGGACGGCGTTCCCTACTGCTGAGGGCCTGCCTCTGGTGGTCGGGTTGCCCCCGCCCTTCAGAACCGCAAAGACACGCCGAAGCCGAACAGGAACGGATCCGCCTCGACCTCGATCGGAATCCCGAACTCCGCCGTCGAGAGGGCGACCTCGGCGTCGAGTGTGAGCGGCATGTAGCGCACGTCGACGAGCAGCCCCAGCGGCCCGAAAAGGTTCAGCCGCACTCCCCCGTCGGCGACGAAAGCGACGCGGTCCTCGAAGACGACGCCGACGATGGGCGTCGCCTCGCCGATCACGGGAAGCAGGTCGGTGTTCGACGCGAAGACCCACGCGACACCGGCGCCGATGTAGGGATCGATCGTCCCGAGGCCGAACGGGTGCCACTGCACGATCAGCGAGAGCGGCGTCGTGCGGACCGTGCCGACGTAGGGATAGTCGCCCGCCGGCGCAAAGCCCGTCAGACGCACCCCCGGCTCGAGCGAGGCCGCGGAGAGAAGCGTCGAGAGCTCCGGGATCCAGCGCACGTTGACGCCGCCTCCGTAGTACGAGACGGACCGGTAGTCGAAGTGGGGCGCGACGGCGTCGTCGGCGCTCGTCGCGGCTTCCGCCACGCCGTAGAAGCCTTCCACGTCGATCCGGACGGGCTCGCCGGAGAGCGCGGCCGCGGAGCCGAGCACGATCGCCGTCAGCGCGGCTGCCGACCTCACGCCCACGGCGCGATGCCGACGACCTCGACCTGACCCTCGGCGAGATTGAGACGGTCCCCGGGCCGGGCCCCGAGAAGACGCTGCGCGAACTCGGACTGGTAGGAGTACACCGACTCCTCGGGTTTGGAGTCCCACGGTCCGAGGATCACGACCTCGCGCTCGGAGCCCCCGTCCCCCCGCAGGCGCACGCGCGTGCCGACGCGCACTTCGCTCGCGTCGATCTGGGCCGGATCGAGCGAGCGCGTGCGTGAGAGCTCGTCGGAGATCATCGCGATGCGCGCCGAAAGGTACTCGTGCTTCTGGCGGGCGGCGTGGTATTCGAAATTCTCGGAGAGGTCGCCGTACTCCTTGGCCGTCTTCATCGCCTCGGCGTTGGCCGGCAGATCGACCTGCCTCAGCTGGAGGAGCTCCTTGCGCTTGGCCTCGATCGCGGCCACCGTGGCGTAGAGGTACTCGCGGGCGGGAGCGCGCAGCTCCGGGAACTTCATGTGAAGCGCTTCTTTCACCGTCGCCCGGCGATGCTCCTCGAGCCCGGCCACCCGGTCGAGCGCGTGCAGGAGCTCCCGCGCCTCGTCCTCCGACGCCGCCTGGCGTACGAGCGCCACCGCGAGCCCGCCCGGCTCGAAGAAGTCCTTCAGCCGCGCGCGCAGCCCCGAGAATTCGTCCATCCGCAGAGCGTCCGTGATCGCCGTGAAGAGCGCCGTCGATTCGGCCCGCCCTTCGTCGTGCATCTTCTCGAGCAGCCAGACGAAGGCGCGCGGGGCGCTCCGGGGCGAGCGCAGGATCTTGCGTGAGAGGTCCGCGGCCTTCTCGCCGAGGGCCGAGAAGAGCGCCGTCAGGACGCGGGCGTCCTCCTCGCGGCCGATCTGCTCGATGAAGATCTCGGCCCAGTCGGGCCGCGAGGCCCGGACCGCCTCCAGGGCCTTCTCCCGCGCCTGGTGATCGCGAATCTCCGCGACCACGCGGCGCAGCTCCGCGACCGCCAGGAGCTCCCCGGCCGGGAAGGGCTCGGCGACGTCCGGCACGAGGCGGACCGCCGCCTGCGAGAGCTCCCAGGCGAGCGCCGGCTGCGTTGCTCCGATCCGGCGGGCATCGGCGACGAGGGTGTCGGCCATGGCGCGCGCCAGGTCCTTCGAGCGTTTCGCGTGCTTGCGCGCGAGATCGATCCGTCCCGAAGGCGAGGCCTTCGCGAAGGCCGCGCGGATGCTGTCTTCCGCCGCGTCGGCGCTCGCGCTCCAGACGACCTTCGCCGACTTGGCGCTGCCCGAAACGACGAGCTGCTTGTGCCGGCGGGCCGACGCCCAGTATCCCGACCAGCGCTCCTCGGGAACGAGCCCGGCGAAGTGGTCCTTGATCTCCTGCACCGTGAGCGTGCCGCCGAAGCTCGCGAGGAGCTGGCGAAGCGCCTCCGGCGGGTCGGCCTCCGATTCCGCGGCGAGCGACCTGGGATCCTCGACCTTCCGGCGGAGGAAGTGACCCGGCGGGAGCGCCACGAGCGTCCTCTCCGCCGAGGCGAGCGACAGGGGGACTTTCGTCCCGGCGACCTCGAGGCGCATGACGTCGAGCGCGGGATTCATCTCGACGAGACGTCCCGCCCCGCGGCCCGGCAGAAAGTAGATGCCCTGCGGCTCGAAGCGGAGCCAGCGCGCGATGCGCCCGGCCACCTCGGCGGGGTCCTTCGCTCCCTCCACGGGGAACTTCGCCGCCACCGCGGCATAGGACGGATGCTTGCCATGACGCGCCCGGAGCGCGTCGGTCAGGTCCTTGCGGATCTCCGGATCGGTCGGCGACATCCGGGCGATCTCGGCGAGCACGCGGATGCGGGCGTCGTCGGTGGCGTCGTCGTGGTAGTCGGCCAGGAATCGCAGGAGCTTGAGCGCGACGCCGCCGCTGCCCTTCTTCTTGACGGCCGCCGCGACGGCGAAATACGTGTCGAGGTCGTCGGCATCCGCCTCCATCCGCTGGGACCAGAGGCTTTCGAGGGCGTCGAACTTCTTGCTCTCGACGAGGTCCTGGAACTCGACGGGGATGGGTCGGGGAATCGATGACATGAAGGCCGATACTATTGCAGGTGCCGGGGTCACGAGACGTCGACCGCGGGCGTGCGGAGAAACTCGGGGCGCGGCGCGATTCCGAGGCCCGGCGCGGTCGACGCCGCCATCCGCCCCTTGCGCCGCTGCGGCGCCCCTTCCGCGGTCGACACGGTGACGTAGCTGTTGAAGTCGGTCGACGTGAAGAGGAGCTCCGTGGGGGTGGAGTGCGCGAGGTGCGCGATCGCCGCGGTCGTCACGTCGCCGCCCCACGAATCCTCGATCGTCATGGCGATGCCGAGCGACACGCAGAGGTCCCGCGCCTGCCGCGTGCGCGTCAGGCCGCCGAGCTTGCCGATCTTCAGGTTCACGACGTCCATGGCGAGGTCCCCGGCCGCGCGCAGGAGGACGGAGAGGCCGTCGATCGTCTCGTCGAGAACGAAGGGGTGGTCGGTGCGCCGCCGGATCGAGAGGCTCTCCTCGTAGCTCGCGCAGGGCTGCTCGATGTAGACGTCGACGTCGCGGACCGCCCGCACGACGCGGGCCGCCTGGTGCGGCAGCCAGCCCGTGTTCGCGTCGGCGACGAGCACCTCGCCCGGCGCCAGCACGGCGCGCACCGCGCGGATGCGCTCGATGTCCACGTCCGGATCGCCGCCGACTTTGAGCTGGAACCTCCGGTAACCCTCGGCGCGGTAGCCGGCGACTTTCGCGGCCATCGCCTCCGGCGACTCCTGCGAGATCGCACGGTAGAGCACGAAGTCCTCGCCGTAGCGACCGCCGAGAAGTGTGGAGACCGGAACGCCCGCCGCCTGGCCGAGGATGTCCCAGCAAGCGATGTCGACACCCGACTTGACGTAGGGGTGGCCCTTGAGCAGGGCGTCCATCGTGCGATTCAGACGCTCCAGCTCCCGGGGATCCTCGCCGAGCAGCGACGGCGCCAGGACCGCCAGTCCCGCCCGCACGCCCTCGGCGTAAGCCGGCAGATACGCCGGCCCGAGCGGGCAGACCTCGCCGTGGCCGACGAGACCGGTGTCCGTCTCGACGCGCACGAGGGTCGAGTCGAAGACGTCGACCGACTTGCCGCCGGACCACTTGTAGCTGCCCTCGTGGAGCGGCAGCTCGACTGCGGTAGGCGGCGATCCGGCGGATTTTCATGGAGGGGCACTCTAGCAGCCTGCGCGGGGGGCGGTTAGGATGGGCGCCACATGAATGCCAAGTGGGCGCTCTTCGCAACGCTCGCCGTCGTCACCCTGGTTTATCTCATCGCGTGGATCCGCTCGGCCCGCGGCCGCGCGGCGGAGTCCCGGCCCAGCGTCATTCGGCTCGCGATCGGCTTCCTGACGAACTTTTTCGACACGCTCGGCATCGGCTCGTTCGCGCCGACGACGTCGATGTTCAAGCTCAACGGCCTCGTGCCGGACGAGAAGATCCCCGGCACGTTGAACGTCGGTCACGCGCTGCCGACGATCGCCCAGGCGTTCATCTTCATCGCGATCGTCGAGGTCGACATGCTGACCCTGATCAGCATGATCGCCGCCTCCGTCGCCGGCGCGTGGCTCGGAGCCGGTGTGGTGGCCGGATGGCCCCGGCGGCACGTCCAGATCGGGATGGGCCTGGCGCTGCTGGCCGCCGCGACGTTCTTCGTGATGACGAACCTGGGCCTCTTTCCCTCGGGCGGCGAGACGCTCGGCCTCAAGTCGCCCCTCCTCTGGGTCGGCATCGCCGGCAACTTCCTGCTCGGCGCGCTGATGACCCTGGGGATCGGTCTCTATGCCCCGTGCATGATCCTCGTGGCGGTCCTCGGGATGAACCCGCGCGTCGCGTTCCCGATCATGATGGGCTCCTGCGCGTTCCTCATGCCCATCGGCAGCCTGCGCTTCATCGCGAAAGGCAGCTACGACCTGAAAGCCGCGCTCGGCCTCGCGATCGGCGGGATCCCCGCCGTGTTCGTCGCGGCCTTCATCGTCAAGTCGCTGCCCCTCGTCCTCCTGCGCTGGCTCGTCGTCGCGGTCGTCGTCTACGCGGCCCTGGCGATGCTGCGCTCGGCGCGGCAGAGCGCCCGAGAGCCGGCTCTCGACCGCGGAACCACCGCGTCGTAGGGGCGGCCCTGGGTTGCCGCCGTCTGCCGACGGCGTCTACCCCCGCCCCTACCGCTTAGCGACCGGCTTCCCCTCGGTGTCGAGCAGGACGATCTCGCCGAGCTGCAGCTCCGCGAGGCCCGGCCCGATCTTCGAGTAGTCCCCCACGAGAACGAACGAGGCCTTCTCGGGCCGCGCGTACTTCTGGGCCGCGGCGTTGGTCTCGGCGAGCGTCGCCTTCACCGTGTCGTCGTACTCGCGCTGGAGCTCCGCCATCGGCAGGCCGCTCGCCCAGAGATCCGCGATCTGCTCGTTGATGCGGCCGAGCGTCTCGAACTGCTGCGCGTAGCCCCGCGTCTTGCGGGACTTCGTGTCGGCGAACTCGGACTCCGAGAGCGGCTTGCCCGTCATCCCCTTGAGCTCCTTGTCGAATTCGATGACGGACTCCTTGGTCTTGTTCGTCTGAACGCCGCCGGCCGAATACCAGACCCCGGCGTCGTCGAAGAGCGCCAGGGCCGAGAAGACGCCGTAGGAGTAGCCCTTGTCCTCGCGCAGGTTGAGGTTCAGCCGCGTGCCGAACCCTCCCCCGCCGAAGACCGTGTCGGCGAGCGTGAGCGTGTAGTAGTCGGGGGTCTGGCGCCTGGGCGCCGGCAGGAACTGCGTGACGTAGGTCTGCGCGGCGTCCTGGCGATCGACGACGTAGACCTTGCCCGCGGCGGCCGGAGACGGAGGCGGAACGGCGACGGCCGGCGCGGCGCCGCCCGACCAGGATCCGAAGTACTTGGTGGCGAGGGCCGTCGCCTCGGCCAGCGTCACGTCCCCCGAGATGACGAGCGCCGAGGATCCCGGCTTCCAGTAGTCGGCGTGGAACTTCGCGAGGTCGTCGCGCGTGATGCCCGCGACGCTCGAGGGAAGCCCCTGCGCCGGGTGGCCGTACGGATGATCCGGCCCGAACGCCAGCATCGACCGCACGCGGGCGCCGACGGCGTTGGCGTTTTTCTCCTGCTGGGCGAGGGTGTCGAGATGGCGCTTCTTCTCCCGGTCGAACTCGGCCGCCGGATAGGCGGCGTTGCGCACGACGTCCGCGACGATCGCCATCGCCGGATCGAGATTGCGCTTCAGGGTCTCGAAGGAGACGCGCGCGCTCTCGCGGCCGGCGGCCGGCGGTCAGCGCCACGCCGAGGTCGCCCAGGGAGTCCTCGATCTCGAGCGTCTTGCGCGTCGCCGTGCCCATGTCGATCTGCGTGGCGGTCATGTGCGCGAGCCCCGCCTTCCCGGCCGGGTCGCCCTGCGCGCCGGCGCGCGTCACGAAGGTCACGTCGACCTTGGGAAGCTCGGCCCGCGCGACGACGAAGAGATCCATTCCATTGGGCAGCTTCGCCGTCTGGACCGTCGGCGCGACGAACGGCCGGTCGACGCCGGTCGCCGGCGTCTTCGTCCGGTCGACGGCCTCTTCGGAAGCGCGCCCCGACTTCTCGACGCGGAACCGCACGAGGAGCCGGTTCTTCGAGTCGAGATACTTCGCGACCGCCTGCCGGAGCGAGGCGACGGTGGCATCGCGGTAACGCTGCATGTCCCACTCGAGCTTGCCCGGGTCGCCGAGGAGGGTGTTGTACTGGTTGAGCCGGTCGGACTTGCCGCCGAAGCCGCCGATGCCCTCGAGCGCCGTGACGAATGCGAACTCCTGCTTCGTCTTCGCGCGCGCGAGCTCGGCCGGCGTGGGCCCGGTCTTCGCGAACCGCGCGATCTCTTCCGTCACGACCTTTTCGATCTCCTCGAGCGAGACGCCGGGGCGGGCCGTGGCGATGACGCCGAACCAGCTCGCGATCTCGCCCGAATTCTGGAACGCCTGGACGGCCGTGCAGAGCTGCCGGTCGTAGACGAGCGCCTTGTTGAGTCGCGAGGACAGCCCGTCGGCCATGATGAGCGAGGCGAGGTCGAGGTCCGCGTCGCCCGGCGTGAACCCCGGCGGCGTCGGCCACACCATGTAGACGCGGTCCTGCGGCACGCGGTCGGAAACCTCGACGATCCGTTCGCCCGTGATCGTCGGGATCCAGAGGCTCGGCCGGTCGAGCGCGGGCCCCGCCGGGATCGATCCGAAGTACTTCTCGACGAGCCGCTTGGCCTCGGCCGGATCGAAGTCCCCGGCGATCACGAGCGAGAGGTTGTTGGGCGTGTAGTAGGTCTTGAAGAAGTCCGTGACGTCTTCGAGGGAGGCGGCCGTCAGGTCCTCGTGGCTGCCGATCGTCGGCCAGGAGTAGGGATGCCCGTTCGGGATAGATGTTCTCGAGGACGATCTTGTACCAGCGTCCGTAGGGCGTGTTCTCGAGGCCCTGCCGCCGCTCGTTCTTGACGACGTCGCGCTGGTTGTCGAGCTTCTCCTTCGTCATCGCGGCGGGCAGGGTGGCCAGGCGGTCGGACTCGAGCCAGATCAGGGTCTCGAGGTTCGACGAGGGGACGGTCGCGAAGTAGTTGGTGCGGTCCTGGTTGGTCGTGCCGTTGACGCCGCCCTCCTGGAGGTTCGCGCCGAGCGTCTCGACGTAGGTGAAGTAGTCGTCCTTCGCGTTGCCCGAGCCCTGGAACATCATGTGCTCGAAGAGGTGCGCGAAGCCGGTCCGGCCCAGCTTCTCGTTCTTCGAGCCGACGTGGTACCACTGGTTCACGTGCACGATCGGGAGCTTCCGGTCGACGTGCAGGATCACCTGCAGGCCGTTGGGCAGCGTGTACTTCTCGTAGACGATCTTCGGCGCGGCGGTTGCGGGAGCCGTACCCGCCGGGGCGGCCGTCTGGGCGGAGGCGGCCGAAGCGAGCGCGAGGACCCCGGCGACGGCGGCGGCGCGAGCAGAGGCGGCGGACTTTCGCAGATTCACGGTTTCTCCTCGGCATCTCGTTCTCGAGACGCAGTTCGACCCTCGTGGGTCGAACTTGGATACGAACGGAGTGTCCCCGGGGTTTCGGACCCCGGGGTTCTGCCCGGGCTTTCGCCTAGCGGGAGGCCTGGCGCTTTGCGCCGAGCGAGTTCAGGAAGCCGGGCGGCAGGGTCCCGCGGATCGTGACCCCGTCGGATTCGTTGTCGATCCTGAACTTGCGGATGACCGAGACGAGCTCCGGGGCCTTGTCCTGGACGGCGAGGCGCCACATGGCGAGCATCCCGCGCAGGGCATCCTCGAGGAGCTCGCGGTTTTCGGCGTCGGCCGAGAGACCCCCGTCGCGGCGAATTCGAGACTGTCTCCCTTGACGGTCGCCTGCAGGGCGACGAAGGTGACCGACTTCATGGCGGAGAAGAGCGCCCGGGAAGGATCCTCGCCGGATCCGCTCTTCGCGCTGCGCGCCCGGGAACCTCGCGATGATCGACGAGCGCCCAGGCCGAGGCGTCGCGGTCGATCCGCGCGAGGCTGCGCGCCGAGACCCTTGCCCGGACGTCATTCCGCCGTCGCCGCCGCTCTCCCGGCGTGCCAGGGCCGCGAGCACCGTGCCCTCGTTGCCGCAGACGATGAGCCCGCGGTTGACGAGCGCCACCGCGCCGGACTCGTCGCCGTGGTCCTCGAGCCGGTAGTACGCGTCCCGCGGCGGAAGTCCGCGCGACGCGCCGCGCGAGGTCGAGCGCCTTCTCGATCCGGGCGAGGTCGAACCGGCCCTCGAAGATCACGAGGCCGGACTCCCGCGCGCCGCCCCGGCCCGGCGACATCGCGACGATGACGGTGTCGATGTCCTGGCGAGGCGTCAGGCCGGTCTCCCGAGAAACCGCGCGGCGTCGCCGTCGCCCGAGACGCGTCCAGGTCGGCGAAGACCCGGGCGCCGAGGGGGGTCTGCCGCAGCTCGCTCCAGCGCATGACGCCCACCGTGGCGGCGTTGGCCGGAACGAGGGCGAGCGGATCCTCGGTCCGCCGGACGGCGAAGAGGTCCGCCGCGCCGAGCACGAGAAGTCGCGAGGGCCGCGACGAGACGCGACGGCAGGCGAAAGCGAAGCCGGAAGCGCTTCATGGTCAGAAGTCCTTTCTGGAAAAGAGCCAGGAGGCGAGGGTGAGCGCGGCGACGCCGAAGAGCGCCGTCGAGCCGAAAACGGCGAAGTGATT
Source organism: uncultured Acidobacteriota bacterium (assembly GCA_963742245.1). GTDB lineage: Bacteria > Acidobacteriota > Thermoanaerobaculia > UBA5066 > Gp7-AA6 > DAHUXD01. Next base: position 146,898 of record CAVULG010000010.1, on the reverse strand, counting down.
CGATCTCGGCCATCCGTCCGGGAGCTTCGGCCCCGGCCACGAGGGCGACCGTGGCCTGGCCGAGCTCCGCCGTCTTGGGCAGCACCCAGTACAGCCCGTCGACGATGCGCGCGGCGGTTTCCGTCGAGACGGCCGCCGAGATCCGTCGTGGCCGACGAGGATCGCGGCGAAGAAGAAAACGGCGTACGTCCCCATGAGAGAAACCGCCGTCGAGGACGTGACGACGCCGATGAGGAACGCGAAGGCCATCAGCGTCGCGATCGTGAAGAGAATCACGGCGCCCGGAAAGGAGGAAACGGGGATGGACGACACGCGTCTTCCACACGATGATCAGCCACATCGCGCCGATGAAGTACGCGACGTTGGCCGCGGCGAGCAGCAGCCCGCCCGTGTAACGCGCGAGAAGGAGCCGGGCGCGCCCGACGGGCCGCGAGAGATAGAGATCGATCGTGCCCTTCTCCTGGAGGCGCGGCACGAGGTGGGCCGTCGCGAAGAGGGCGAGGAAGATGCCGACGAGGTAGAGGAAACGCCGAGAAGCCGGACTCGAAGCCCAGGACGATCTTGTCGATCTCGACACGCTGATTCGCCCACGTCGACCGACTGGCCGAAGAGCTCGCGCGCCCGCCGAGCGCCCCGTCGACGATGTCGAGATTGACCGCGGCCGCGAAGATCAGGATGAAGAGCGTGGACAGCGTGAAATAAGCGATGAGCGTCCAGCGCGCGGCCGCCTCGCGGAACACTTCCTGGATGCTCGCGGCGAAGGCCCTCATGGGGCCCGCCCTTGCGGCGCGGCCGGCTCGCCCTCGCGCACGAGATCCGACGAAAACGTCTTCGAGGCTCGAGCGCACGGGCGCGAGCTCCTGGATCTTTCCGCCGGCGGCGCGGAGCCGGTCCACCAGGCGATTGACGTGGTCGAGGTCGCTTCGCCGTCAGGTCGATGTGCCCGTTGACGCGCTCGACGGAAGCGCCGTCTCGCGAAAGGCGGCGAGCAGGGCGTCGTCGATTCCCGTCGCCACGAGCCTGTATCGCGTCCCGCGGCCGTCAGGTCCTCGATCCGCCCCGCGGCCGCGATCTTGCCGGCCCGCAGCACTGCCACGCGGTCGCACGTCCGCTCGATCTCGGAGAGCAGATGCGAGTTGAGGAGCACCGTCTTGCCGCGCGCGGCTTCCTCGCGGAGCAGGTCGCGGATCTCGCGCCGCCCCACCGGATCGACCCCGTCGGTCGGCTCGTCGAGCAGGAGAACCTCGGGATCGTGGATGAGCGCCGACGCCAGACCCAGCCGCTGCGTCATGCCCTTGGAAAATTTCTTGACCCGCACGTCCGCCCACGCCGTCAGCTTCACGCGCTCGAGGAGCTCCGGCCCGCGCGCCGGCGCAGCACCCCGGCGTCGATGCCCGACATCCGGCCGAACGTCCAGAGCGTCTGGCGGGCGGTCGAGGTAGCCCGGAAACCGGTGGCCTTCGGGCAGGTACCCGACGCGGCGGCGGCTTTCGGGGTCCGACGCGGCCAGCCCGAGCAGGCTCGCCCGGCCGGCGGTCGGTCGCGTCAGGCCGAGGAGAATCTTGACGGTCGTGGTCTTCCCGGCGCCGTTTGGCCCAAGCAGGCCAAAGACTTGGCCCTGTTCGACCCGGAGGTCGAGGCCTTCGAGCGCGGTGAAACGGCGCGAGCCGAACCGCGTCGAATACACCTTGGAGAGGCCGGCGGCCTCGATGGGAATCGCCACGAGGAAGTAAACGAAAAAGCCGGCCGGAAAGTTCGTCTAGAAGAGAAAGGCGGCCGTCCCGTCGGCGCGGACTTCGAGGCGGGTCCGGCCGGAAAGCTCGAGCGTTTTCACCTCGTCCGCGGCGGGCTTGCGCGTCAGGGACATCTCGATCGCGACGAGTCCCCGCGCCTCGGCCCCCGCCGGCACGATCTCCACGCGCACGTCCGGACCCTGCCAGGCGCCTTGCGGGCCGGAGCCCTTCGCGTCGCGCGCGTAACCCAGGGCCGCGAGCTCCTTCGCGAACACCTCCGCGCGGGCCGGCTCCAGCGCCAGCCGGATCCCGGTGACGTCCTTGAAGAGCGGGTCCTTCGGCGGCGCGGCGAGCGCGGCCTTGGCGTGGTAGCGCTCGAGCACCGCCTTGCGCGTGATGCCCGATAGACCCGGCCGCAGCTCCGGATGCCAGTCCTTGAGAAACGACGGCGAGTACTCCATCACCCAGGACACGAGGACGGGGTCCGTCGGTTCGAACCCCGTCATCGAAAACCACGGGACCATCTTGCCCGCCGACTCGCGCGGGCGGTCCATCGTCACCGCCTTGCCGAGTCCGAGCTTGCCGAGCGCCTTGAGCACGTACGCGCTCGCACCGGGCTCCTCGATGCCGAACGCGACGCCGCTCTGTCCGACCGGACGATCGCGCTTGGGGTCCGCCGCGAGGAACTCGAAGTAGGTGTGCTCGCCGTAGTAGTAGAGGCCCGTCCAGGTGTCGTCGCCGGACTTCGTCGTGCGGCGCTCGAACTGCGCGAACTCCGTGCGCAGGTACTCGGAGGCGTCCGCCGCGCGGAACGCGTCGGCGTCGAGGACCCGGTAGAGGTGGTTCAGGAAGACGGGCGGCATCTTCGATTCTGCGGCCGGGACGGCGAAGGCGAGCCCGGCGACGGCGGCGAGGACCGCCGCGACGACCAACGCCCCGAGAAAGCGGCGCTCACACATGGTGCACCCGCTCCAGGCGCGGCCGCGCCATCTGCTCGAGCTCGAGCACGTAGCAGAAGATCGCGAAGAGCGCCCAGATCGAAACCACGATGCCTCGCGGCGAAGCCGTCGTGTCCTGCATGCGCACGATGAAGAGCGTAAACGAGCTTCCCACGAAGACAAAGGCCAGCCGGCTCAGAAAGAGCAAAACGTGTCCCGTGAGGACGCCGCCGGCGCCCGGAGTCCAGGGCAGCCGGCGGCGGCCCCAGTAACACCCCTGCATCACGAGGACGGCCAGGAAGAACTTCCAGACCTGTCCCTCCGCGGGGTGATTGCCCCCGGGCCCCGCCGCGAGGCGGCGGTACAGCGGGATCCAGAGATACAGCGCGACGAGGAGCGCCGCCGTGTGGACGGCGAGGAGCGTCGCCGAGACAGCCGACGGCTTCGACACGATGCGGCGGGTCTAGTCGCCCTTGGACCACGGCGGCGCGATGCCGTTGGCGCGGGCGTAGGCGATCGACTGCCCGAGGTGCTCGTGGAGGTGGTTGCCGATGATCATGATCACCGCGCGCTCGCTCGCCTCGGCCCCGCCGAAGATCTTGACCTTCTTGTCGAGGTCGGCGTCGGGAGTCGCCAGGACCGCGGACCGCGCGTGGGCCATCGACTTCTTGAGCAAGTCGACGATCTTCGCCTTGTCCGTCACGGATTTCTCCATGCCCCGCTCGATCCCCGCCATCGGCTTGACGCCCAGAAACCCCGGAATGTAGGAGTTCCCGCCGACGATGTGCATGTACACCTCGCTCACCGACCGCACACCGGGAGCGGGCCGCCAGCCGTACTTGTCGGCGGGGACCGCCTCCGCCAGGTCCACGATCTGCTTGCCGACCATGTCGAGCTGCACGAGGAAGTCCGCCCGAAATCCCGCGACCGGAGCCGCGGGTGCGGAGGCGGGGCGCGTCGACATTTCCGTGCTCGTCGTGGTCGGCGCCTGGGCGAACATGAGCGATGACCCCGCGACGAACAGGAGGGCGAGAGGAGCGAGTGACTTTCGCATGGCGATCTCCTAACCTTCTCGGACGGTTCGCCGCCGCCGGACGCGCCGGCCCACCGGACCGCGGGAGTATATGGCAGGGAGAGCGCTCCCCTTGCGGGTGCGGGTCATCGCCGGGTTTGTCCTCGCGGCCGCGGCGCTCCTCGCGATCGGCATGAAGCTCGAAAACGCGCTCCTCTTCTTTCCGAGCCGCACGCTCGGCGCTTCGCCCGAGGACTACGGCCTCGCCGCCGAGGTCGTCGAGCCCCAAACCGAGGACGGCGTGCGCCTCTTCGGCTGGTGGATCAAAGGCGACGGGCGGCGCGCGGTGCTCTTCTTCCACGGCAACGCGGGCAACGCCGCCGACCGGCTCGAGCGCGCGAAGCTTCTCCACGACCGCTTCGGGCTCGACGTCCTCCTGATCGACTACCGCGGCTACGGAAAATCCGGGGGCTCGCCTTCCGAAGCGGGCCTGCGCCGCGACGCGCGCGCGATCTACGAGGTGGCGCGCGGCCGCGGCTTTCCACCGGAGCGGATCGTCGCGTTCGGGGAATCGCTCGGCTCGGCGGTCGCGGCGGGTCTCGCCGCCGAGCGGCCCTGCGGCGCAGTCATCCTCGAGACGCCGTTTCTCTCGATCCGCGCCATGGCCCGCCGGCACTATCCCTTCGTCCCGGCCTTTCTGGTGCGGACCCGTTTCGACAACGCCGAGGCGATCGCGGGCGTCGCGGCGCCCAAACTTTTCCTCGTCGCCGAGCTCGACGAGGTCGTCCCCCCGGAGCAGGGCTTGCGTCTTTACGCGCTCGCTCCGGAGCCGAAGACCCTCTTCGTCATTCGCGGCGCGGGACACAACGACACGTACGCCGTCGGAGGCGAGAACTACTGGAAGGTTCTCGGCGACTTCCTGAAGGGTTTGCCGCCCTAGCTCTGTCGAAACTGCTCTATTGAGCGGCCCCGGAGCATCAGTTCGCGGCGCGAGAAGTCTCCCGACCGAAGGGAGGGAGGAGGCTCGCGCCGCGGGAGCGAAGCGCGGAGCGGAGGGTAGGCGAGCGGTCGAGCGCCTTCGCGCGAGCCGCTCGCCGGTGCGCCGCAGGCGCAGACCCGCAGCGCAGCGCGTAGCGACGTTAGTCGACGAGGCGGCCGTACTTCCGGAGGATCCTCTGGAGCTCCGCGTGCGGCAGAGCCCGGACCGTGCGCCCATTGGCGCCGGTCATCGTCTCCGCGGCGATCATCGCGTTCACGACCGCCTCCTCGACGCACTGGACCGCGGCCGCGAAGAGCGGGTCGAGGCGATCGTTGGGCAGCATCGTGAGATTCACCGTCCCCTTCGTGTCGCCGGCGTCGGGATTCGCGGTCGAGAAGGCGATGAAGATGTCGCCCGAGCCGTTCGAGGCGACGGCACCGTCGCGCGCGAGACCGAGCCCCACGCGGCGCGCCATGCGCTTCAACTGGTGCGGCAGCAGCGGCGCATCCGTGGCGAGCACGACGATGATGGAGCCGGAGTCCTGTTCGCGCGCGCCGGCGCCCGCGAGCTCGCGCCCGACGGGCACGCCCGCGATGCGCAGGTCCGCCTTGCGCCCGTAGTTGCACTGGGCGAGCACGCCCACGGTGTAGCCGCCGTCCGAGGCCGGCAGAACGCGCGAGGCCGTCCCGATGCCGCCCTTGAAGCCGTTGCAGATCATCCCGGTGCCGCCGCCGACGTTGCCTTCCGCGACGGGGCCGGTCCGCGCGCCCGACAGCGCCTCCGCGACGTTGCCCTCGGTGACGTGGAAACCGTTGATGTCGTTGAGCTCGCCGTCCCAGGTCTCGGCGACGACGGGTGTCGACCAGAAGTAGCCCGTTGCGTCCGGCCCCGACTGGCGGATTCTCCAGGCGATCGTCCCCTGATGGACGGCGCCGACGGAGTGCGTGTTCGTGATCATCACGGGTCCCTCGAGGAGACCCGACTCCTCGACCCAGGTCGTCCCCGTCATCTCCCCCGCGCCGTTCAAAGCGAACCAGCCGCCGAAGACGGGATCGTCGAGGGTTGCGCGGCCGCGGGGAACCACCGCGGTCACGCCCGTCCGCACGGGACCTTCGCCGACCTTGAGGGGACCGTCGCCGCGGATGATCGTGCTGTGTCCGACGGTCACGCCCTTGACGTCGGTGATCGCGTTGAGCGGCCCGGGCGTTCCGTCGAACGGCACGCCGAGGTCCCGCGCGCGCGGCCTGGCCGCCGACGTCGCGGCGAGCAACGCCGCGAGGACGAGTCCGGTGAGGAGGTGCATGCCCGCGGCGGAGGATACCGAAATGCACCGCCCTCCGCTGCTCCGCCGAAGCGCCGGACCGCCTCCTAGGGCGCGGGGCTGGGGGTGCCGACGTCGACGACCCACTTCCAGGAGCCGTCCTTCTGCTTCTTCCAGATCGAGCAGTACTTGCCGTAGCGGGCGATCGTCTTGCCGCTTTCGTCGGTCGTGCGGAGCTCGTAGGTGCCGAGGGTGTAGCCGAGATCGCCCGAAGCCGCCGCGTCCGCGCGGAAGGGTTTCCAGGTCATCGTGGCTCCGGCGAGACCGGCGAGCTGCTTGCGGATTGCGTCGTGGCCGCTGATGGCGTTCTCGCCCGGCGGCAGCATCGTCGCCGACGGGTCGGCGTAGCGGACGAACGCCTCGGCGAGGCCGACCTTCTGCGCGGCGTTCGAGAACTCGGCGTCGACCTTCATGAGGGCGGCCTTCGCCGACTCGGTGTCGCCCGCCGCGCCCGCTCCGCTCGCGGCCGTGGTTGCAGCCGTGAGCGCCGCAGCGAGAACCATCCATCGCGATCTCATGGTCGTCACCGTCCCTTCGGCACCGGATTATCCGCAATCGACCTTTCGGGCGCTTCGGGTTTTCCTTGCTGTGGTATTTGATCGCTCATGGTGCCGGGCGCTCTGCTCGCGGCGGTTCTGGCTCTGGGTGCGCCTGTCGCGGATTTTCCGCGCGGGCAAGTCGTCGAGCGGATCACGTGCGCGAAGGCGCCCGGCCAGAGCTACGCCCTCTACCTCCCGACCGGATACACGCCCGAGCGGAACTGGCCGGTCCTGTACCTGCTCGACCCGCGCGGACGCGCCCTCGTCCCCCTCGAGCGTTTCCAGGCCGCCGCCGAAGAGTTCGGCTGGATCCTCGCGTCCTCGTACAACTCGGCGAGCGACACGAAGGAGGACTTCAACGCTCCGGCCATGACGGCGATGTGGAACGATGTCGTGACGCGTTTCGCCGTCGACGGCCGCCGCGTCTACGCGACCGGCTTCTCCGGAACCGGCCGGGCCGCGACCGGCATGGCCTACGCGCTTCCGGGACGGATAGCCGGCGTCATCGGCGCGGGCGCGGGCTTCGAGGACTCGGAGGGTCCCGTTCGCGAAAAGCCGCCGTTCCTGTACTTCGGCACCATCGGCGACCGCGACATGAACTACTACGAGATGCGGTCGCTCGAGGAGAAGCTCGCGGGCGCGAAGGCGACCTACCGGATCGCGTACTTTTCCGGCGGCCACGAGTGGATGCCGGAGGCCCTCGCGCGGGAGTCCGTCGCCTGGATGGAGCTCCATGCGATGCGGGCAGGGATCCGGCCGAAGGACGACGCGCGGGTCGCGTCACTGCAGCAGGCGGCCTTCGACCGTGCGCGCGCGCTCGAAGCGGAGGGGCGCCTGACGGAAGCCGCCGCCGCGTGGGCGCATGCGGCCGAGGATTTTCGCGGCTTCGCGGACGAGGCCGCCGTCCGGGCGGCCGAGGCGAAGGCGGAAGAGATCCGGAAGTCGCCGGCCGTCCGGGATGCCGGGAAGGAGGCGAAGAAGCGGGACGCGCGCGACCGGGCGGCCTTGCGCACGAGCGGCACGAAAGTGCGCGCGGCGCTCGCCGCGGCCGATCCTCCGCTGCCCGCGGCGCTTTCCGCCGAGCTCGGGATACCGGCGCTGCGCAAGAAGGCCGCTTCCGATCCCGATCCGGAAGAGCGGCTCTCCGCGCAGCGCATCCTCGCGAACCTGCGCGCGCAGACGTCTTTCTACCTGCCCGAGCAGATGCTCGAGCAGCGGGACCCGACGCGCGGACGGATGCTCCTCTCCGTCGCGGCGGAGATCGATCCCGACAACCCGCTCGTCTACTACAACCTGGCCGCCTACGCGGCGCGTTCCGGCGATGCGTCCCGGGCCATGAAGGACCTCGAGACCGCCGTCGCCCGCGGTTTCACGCGCTTCGAGCTCATCGACGGGGACGCCGACTTCGATCCGATCCGGGAAAACGAGATCTTCCGGAAGTGGCTGGCGGCCGCGCGCACGCGGCCATCCTCCTGAACGTTCCTTCCTCAGCCTTCGGCCCTCAACCCTCAGCCCTCAGCCCCGGCCACGCGAATCAGGCGCCGTACGCGCGCGCGCCGCCGGAGCTTCCAGATGAGCGTCGCGACGAGCACCCAGGGCAGAGCCGCCGCGCCCGCGTAGAGCATCGCCGCGCAGGATCGCGCGAGCAGCGGCAAGGCGGCGCGGAAAGCCTCGAAGAGGGGCGCGCCCGCGCCTTCCTGAAGGAACGTCGGCGGCTCGAAGAGCGCGATCGTGATCGTGGACAGGCTCACCTGACGCTCGAGGAAACGGCGCTCCCCCTCCATGCGCTCGGCCTCTTCGACGAGGCGCGAGAGCTCGCGCTCCGCCTCGACGAGGTCCGAAAGACTTCCGGTCTTCGTCCGCAGGATCTGCGCGAGCCGCGCCTGCGCGTCGCGCTTGACGGTCAGGCGCGTCTCCAGGTCCGCGTAGGCCCGGCCGACGTCCTGGGTATCGACGGAGGCCGACTCGACCTTGCCCAGCGACTTCAGCTTCCGGAAGGCCGCGTCGAAGGCGGACGCCTCGACCCGGAGCGTGAGCGTGCCGCGCTGGCGGTCCTGCGAATCGCGCGACGCCTTGGCATCCGCGAGGTATCCGCCGTGCGATTCGGCGATCGCGACGGCCTTCTCGGCCGCCTCGGCGTAGCGATCGACCTGGACGGACAGGGAGCCCGTGCGCACGAGGCGGCGTGCGGCCACCATGACTTCGAGCGCATCCGCCGACGCGGCCTCGACCGTCTCGCGTGCGGGCGGAGCCGCCGCAGCGCCGCCCGAAAGATGCGCGACCTGCGTCAGTAACTCCCCGCTGCCCGACCCCGCGGCCATCGCCCCTCCCCGGTGTCGCGGCGCGGCGAGCAGGAAAAGGATGGCGCCGGCCACGATCGCAGCGGCGACGAGCAGATGCGCGAGTCGAGGTCGGAACATCTTCGATCTCCTCCGGCAGAAAGGAACCCGGCCGCGTGGAAAGGTTCCCCGCGCATATGATTCGCGCCGAGGCGACAGCCAAGCAGATGCCGATGGAAACGCAAGCCCCGCGCCCGGTCCGCCCTCGCATCGTGACGGTCATCGGCTGGGTCTGGCTCGTCGTCGGGGCACAGCGCTGCGCCGTCGGTCTGCTCGGCCTTCTCGTGTGGAAGGTCGGGGGCGCCAGGGATCTCGTCCCGTTCGTCGCGTCGCACGCTCCGGTCGCGATCGACGCGAGCGTCCGCTATGCCACGGAGATCATGGTGGCGCAGACCCTCGCCGCCGGGTTTCTGGCATACGCGGCCTTCGAGCTCCTCCGCCTCAAGCGGTGGGCGAAGACCACGATCGAGGTTGCCTCCTGGATCGGCGTCGCTCTGTCCGTCGGAACGGGAGTCTTCGTCTACGCGACGACGGCGCGCGTCGCGGCGGCAACGCCCGAGGCGGCGGAGACGATCCGGATCGTGGGGGTGGCCGCGGGTCTCGGCGTGGCGGTGGTCGGCGCCGTGCTCTTCGCCGCGACGATCTTCCTCCTGCGCCGCCCGGCCGTCGCCGCCGCTTTCGAAACGCCCGCATGAGCCGCGGCCGCGCCGACTTCGTCGCGGGCGAGTCGGCCGACGTGCTGCGCGCGGCCGTCGACCGGCTCGCGGAGGGATTCGAAAGCCTGCCTCCGACGCGGGCGGCGATCCCGGGAGGCGCGGAGATCGCGCGACTCCTCGAGGAAGTGGCGGACCGGCTCCGGGACAACTATCCGTACTTCCACCCGCTTTACGCCGGGCAGATGCTCAAGCCGCCGCATCCCGCTCGCGCGCCTCGCCTACGCGCTCGCGATGTGGATCAACCCGAACAACCACGCGCTCGACGGCGGGCGCGCGAGCTCCGCGGATGGAGAAGGAGGCCGTCGCGCGAGATCGCGCGCGATGTTCGGGTGGGAGGCGGCCACCTCGGCCATCTCTGCGGCGGCGGCACGATGGCCAACCTCGAGGCCCTCTGGGTCGCCGGCCAGCTGCGCCCGGGCGCGGCCGTCGTCGCCTCGTCCCAGGCGCACTACACGCACGGACGCATCGGCGCGGTGCTCGGACTGCCGTTCGAGGCGGTGGCGTGCGATCGCGCGCGGACGCATGGACGCGGAAGCGCTCGACCCGGCGGCTCGAGCGCGGCGGCGTGGGAACCGTCGTCGCGACGCTCGGCACGACGGCGACGGGCTCGGTCGATCCGCTGCGGAAGGATCCTCGCGCTGCGCGACCGCTTCGGCTTCCGCCTCCACGCCGACGCCGCCTACGGCGGCTACTTCGGCCTCGCCGACAACCTCGCTCCGGAGGCCCGCGCCGCGTTCGACCGGCTCGGCGAAGCGGACTCGATCGTCATCGATCCGCACAAGCACGGCCTCCAGCCCTACGGCTGCGGCTGCGTCCTCTTCCGCGACCCGTCGGTCGGCCGCTTCTACAAGCACGACTCGCCGTACACCTACTTCAGCTCGGAGGAGCTCCATCTGGGCGAGATCAGCCTCGAATGCTCGCGGCCGGGCGCCTCGGCCGTCGCGCTCTGGGCGACGCAGCGCCTGCTTCCCCTCGAAAAGGGCGGCGAGTTCGCGGCGGGGCTCGCGGACTGCCGCGCCGCGGCGCTCGCGCTCCACGCGGCCCTGGCCGCGGATCCGCGGTTCGTGCCCGCGTTCGCGCCGGAGCTCGACATCGTGGTCTGGATCCCGCGCGCCGCGAGCGTGACCGAGGCGGGACGCCGCGCCCGCCGCATCTTCGAGGAGGCCGCGCGGCGCGATCTCCACCTCGCGCTCGCTCAGCTGCCCGCCGACTTCTTCGACCTCGCCGCCGTCGGCATCGCGCGCGACGCCGAGACCGTCACCTGCCTGCGCTCGGTCCTCATGAAGCCCGAGCATCGCGAGTGGCTCCCGCGGATCCTCGAGCTCCTGTCCGCCGCAACGGAAGCCGTCGCCGCGCCGCCCGCGGTTTAGTGGAAGTCCGCCGTGCCTTCCCGGAAGGCATCGGCGTAGTCGCGGGCGAAGTGCAGGAAGGTGCGCGGGGGCGCTCCCGTCAGGCGCGCGACCGCGTCGGTCACGGCGCCGCCGTAGCCCTCGCGGATCGATGCGAAGAGCACGAGCATGTCCTCGGCGAGCCATCGCGGGACGCCGTCGGCGAGCATCTGCTTGAGCGCGAAATCCTGGGGAACGTGGACGTAGTCGACCTTCCGTCCGATGGCCTGGCCGATCGCGTCGGCCACCGCGTCGAAGCTCAGCGCTTCCGGACCCGTCAGGTCGTAGATCCGGCTTTCGTGGCCCGAGCCCGTGAGCGCGGCGACCGCGGCCGAGGCCACGTCGCGCGCGTCGATCAGCGGAACCTCGCCCGTCCCGCACGGAAGAGAAAACATCGCGCGGCCGGCGACCGAGGGCGCGAAGCGAAGGGTCTCCTGCATGTAGAAGACGGGCCGGATCATCGTGAACCCGAGGCCGCTCGCTTCGATCTGCTTCTCCGTCGTCCAGTGCCAGCGCCCGATCTGGGTCGCGGCGTCGGGTCCGCCCGCGACCGAGATCTTCACGATCCGCTCGACGCCCGCGCGCTTGCAGGCCGCGACGAGGTTTCCCTGGAGCACGACCTGATCGGGATCGGCGGGCGTCGCGACGAAGACGCGATCGACTCCCGCGAGCGCGGCATCGAGCGTCTCGGGGCGCGCCAGGTCGCCGACGGCCACGGCGACTCCCGGGAGCCGGATGTGCGAGGCGCGCGCCGGATCCCGCACGAGCGCGCGCACCGGCGCGGCGGCTGCGGCAAGCTGGCGCACGACTTCCCGCCCGACCTTGCCCGTGGCTCCGGCCACCAGGATCATTTCGTCGAATCATGGCACACCGGCGGCGGGTTCGTCCCCCGTCCGCCTACGCGGTGCGCAGCAGCACCTTCCCGGTGGTCTTGCGTCCCTCGAGCGCCCGGTGCGCCTCGGCGGCGTCCGCGAGAGGGAACTCGTGCCCGATCCGCAGCTTGAGGCGCCCGTCCCGCACCCACCCGAGGACCTCGCCGGCCCGTTCGAGCAGCTCGGCGCGGGAGACGACGTAGTGCCCGAGGGTCGGCCGGGTCAGGTACAGCGAGCCGTTTCGGGAAAGAATTTGCGGGTCGATCGGCGGCACCGGGCCGCTCGACTGCCCGAAGAGAACGAGCATGCCGCGGACGGCGAGCGCGGTCAGGCTCTTCTCGAACGTCGTCTTGCCGACCGAGTCGTAGACGACGTCGAGCCCCCGGCCGCCGGTCGCACGCCGCGCCTCGGCCTCGAAGTCCTGTTTCGTGTAGTCGAAGACCTCGTCGGCGCCCGCCTCGCGCGAAAGCCGCGCCTTCTCCGGCGTCGACACGGTGGTGAAGACCCGCGCCCCGCGCATCTTCGCGATCTGCGTCAGGAGGAGTCCGACCCCGCCCGCCCCCGCGTGCACGAGACACGCGTCGCCGCGCGCGAGCGGCCGCGTCGAGCAAGCCAGGTAGTGCGCGGTCATTCCCTGGAGCATCGCCGCCGCCGCCTGACGCGCGTCGAGTCCCTCGGGGATCGGGACGAGCCGGTCGGCCGGGAGCGCCGCCTTCTCCGCGTAGCCGCCGGGCACACTCGCCCACGCCACGCGATCACCGACCGCGACATCGCGCACGTCCGCGGCGACGGCGAGGACGGTGCCCGCCCCCTCCTGCCCGAGCGTGAGCGGCATGGACGTCTTGTAGAGCCCCGTGCGGTGGTAGACGTCGATGAAGTTGACCCCGGCGGCCTCGATGCGAACGAGCGCCTGTCCCGGCCGCGGCTCGGGCTCCGGAACCTCCTCGTAGCGGAGGACCTCGGGACCGCCGGGCGCGTGGACGCGGATGGCCTTCACGACTCAGCTTCCTGAGGGGAACGCCGCCGCGCCGGCCGGCGCGTCCGGGAACGCGTTGACGGACTTCTTGATCGGCCGGACGGTCTTCAAATAGTCGTAGATGGCGCCGAGGTCCTCCCGGCTCATCCCCGCGAATTGCGGCCACGCCATGACCGTGTTCTTCCCCGGCGGTGCGATCGGCGCGTTCTCCCCGCCCAGGTGCTCGAGCGACTTGAAGCGGTCGATGAATTCCTCGCGCGTCGCCTTGCCCATGTACGCGTCGGGGTCGGGCGTGAGGTTCGACGTGACCACGCGCCCCCACGGCCCCAGCATCTCCCACCCGCCCGAGAACTCCATTTCGGCGATCCGCTGCCCCTTCGAGTCCATGGGCGTGTGGCACTCCCTGCAGTTCGCCGCCGTCGCGAGGTATCGCCCGTACGCGACCCGGTCCGTACGGTCCGGTTCGGGCACGGCGCCGTCCAGGGGCCTGGGACGCAGCTTCACGAGGAGATTCACCGGGAAGTCGAGCTTGCGGGGCGCGACGCCGTTGTCGATCGGCGCGAGGGTGCGCAAATACGCCACGATCGACCTGGCGTCCTCGTCCGAAAGCGAGCGATACGCCTCGTACGGCATCATCGGGAACATCGCCTCGCCGTCGCGGTTGACGCCCTCCCGCAATGCGCGAAGGACCTCGCCGTCGCTCCAGTCGCCGATTCCGTTCCGGTGATCCGGCGTGATGTTCTGGGCCTGGACGAGGCCCGGCACCCCCAGCTTCGTGTCAAAGGCGAATCCGCCCTGCCCTTCGGTCCCCGGCTTGAGCGGCAGCGCGAACCGGTCGGTGAAGGCGTCCGAATGACAGCCGAGACAGTGCGCGACGTTTTCGACGAGGTAACGTCCGCGCGCGAGCCTCTCGGGCGTCGCTTCGATCTTCTCCGCGGACGGCGCGCGCATCGCCGGCTTCTTCGCCGCCAGCCACGCGACGAAGCCCGCCACGGCGACGACGACGACGAGCGCGATGGCGCCCAGGATCCTGGCAATCATTCGCATTCCCGATTCCGCTCCTTCCGCTGCGTCAGGCCGCAGCCGCCTTCTTCCGGGCCTCCGCCACTTCGTCGAGGCCCTGCGTGACGATTCCGAGGATCAGGTACCAGCCGGCGATCGAGAGAACGGTCCACTTCACCCAGTGCGGCTGGATCGCCGTGTCCCACAGTCCGTGGAGCACGACGGCGATCGCCCAGCGCCGCACGACGACGGGAGCGAGCAGCATCCCGACCTGGAAGGGCCGGTCGCCCTTGGCCTTCCAGATCGCCGAGCCGACCATTGCGGTCCAGATCACGTGCCCCCCGGGCGCGAGCATTCCGCGGAGGTTGATGACCGAGAACGCCTCGCTGATCGAAGAGGCCATGTTGAAAGCGTATCCGGCCGACTCGAACCCCGCGAAGCCCGCTCCGATCGCGGCCCCGAAGAGGAGGCCGTTGAGCTGCCAGCGGTAGCGGAGGTTGCCGACGACGATCAGGAGCGCGAGCGCCTTGCCCGTCTCCTCGAGGACGCCCGTCAGGAGCGCCGGGACGATGTCGCCCACACCCGAGCCGGGCAGGATCTTCCCGAGCACGGAGGTCAGGATGAGCGACAGCGCTCCGCCCAGGAGCAGGAGCTTGCCGACCTGGTAGACGGACACGTTCTTCGGCGTGTTGAGCTCGAAGAACAGGATGACGACCGCGAGCGGGACGACGAAGGAGCCGATGACGACGAGCCCCGGGAAGAAGTTGGGGTTGCGGAATTCGGTGATGCCGAGCCGGAGGAGCACGTAGGTGGCAATCGCTCCGAACAGCACCCGCCAGAAAACGCGCGGCGTCGGCCAGCCGTCGGCGACCGCGGCGAGGGGCGGGGTCGTCGACGGGGTGCCGACCGCGAACGTCTCTTCCATGTCCTCGGCCCCGGTCTTTCGCGACAGCCCTCCGACCAGGATCTCGCGCACGGGCATCCGGGAGATCGTCGGCAGGTCGGCGAGGTCCGAGAGCTTGCGGCCGATGCCCCGCAGAATCTCGCCTCCGGAGATCTTCGGGCCCGCCGCCGCGGGCGCTTTCCCCTTCGTCGTCTCGGGCGGAACCGTCTCGTCCCGCGCCGCCCCTTTCGGCCACGGCGCGTCTGCGAGCTCCGCGACCTCCCCCGCCGGCGCCCAATCGGTCAGCGTTCGCGTCCAGACGAGGGTCGTCCGTCGGAGCTTCCCGTCGGCGATCATCCGCAGCAGCTCGTCTTTCTCGACGGGCCCGCGGCGCTCCTCCCCGACGGCGTAGAACCACCGATCGGCCATCAGCGGCCACCTCCGGCGGGCGATATCAGAACATAATCGGCCGCATGACGGCAGGAGAGACGCGCGAGGCGCTCGTCCGGTTCTACGACGCGCTCGCCCGGCGCGACGCGGAAACCATGGCCGGCATGTATGCGCCGGATGCCCGCTTCGAGGACCCCGTCTTTCGCCTGCGCGGCGAGGCCATCGGCCGCATGTGGCGGTCGCTCCTCGGCCGCGCCCGCGAATTCTCGGTCGACTACGCCGTCGAGCGCGCGGACGCGGACTCCGGCTCGGTCGCGTGGACCGCGCGGTATCTCTTCGGCGGGAGGCGGCCCGTCGTCAACGTGATCGTCTCGCAGCTGCGCTTCGAGAACGGGCGGATCGCCGAGCAGACCGACCGCTTCGACTTCCCCCGCTGGGCGGCCCAGGCCCTCGGGGCGCCGGGGAGGCTGCTCGGTCGGTTCGAGTGGTTCCGGCGCAGCGTCGCCCGCAAGGCGGGGCGGGGACTGGCCGCTCAGTGAACCGTTTCGTCCTCTGAGTCGTCGGACGACGGCGTGGGCGACGCGTGGTGGTGCACGAGCCGCCATTCCCCCTGGACCCGCCCGAAGAGGTTCGTCGCCTGCATGCGGGCGGCGTCCTCCTCTCCGTCGGCGCCGAAAGGCACGATCACCTCGACACAGGTGACCCAGGCCAGATCCCCGGAAACGGCGATCCGGACGTCCTCGCAGCCGACCGCCCAGGGGCGCGAGTTGGTAAAAATGTTCTCCCAGGACCGGGCAATCTCCTCCCAGCCGTCCAGGCGGTGCCAGCCGGGGTGCACGCAGCTCGCGCTGTCGTCCTGGAGCCAGACACTCGACATGTGCCCGAGATCACGCGCCTCGAGAGCCCGATAAAAAGCGAGATTCGCAGCGGCGACCGCTGTCGCATCGGGCGTCACGCTCTTACGATATACCGAGCATGCAGCGCGACACGGACATCGGCGGCCCGGGCGGCGCCCGCTTTCCGGCGACCCGGCACTCCGCCGTGCTCGCCGCCCAGAGCGCGGACCTGATCGAGCGCGAGCGCGGGCTCGCGATCCTTCTCGAGACCTACTGGCGTCCGGCGTACAAGTACCTCCGCATCCGCTTCCGCGAATCCAACGAGGACGCGAAGGACCTCACGCAGGCCTTCTTCACGCGCGCGCTCGAGAAGGACTTCTTCGCCGGCTACGATCCCGAGAAGGGCAGCTTCCGGACGTACCTGCGCACCTGCCTCGACCGCTTCCTGGCCAACGAACGCAAGGCCGCGAGCCGGGCGAAGCGCTCGCCGGGGATTCCGCTGCTGCCGCTGGACTTCGAGAGCGCCGAGGGCGAGCTCGCGCGGCAGGAGCCGCCGGATCCCGCGACCCTCGAGCAGTACTTCCATGCCGAGTGGGTGCGCAACCTCTTCGCGATCTCGGTGGAGAAGCTCCGGGAGGAGTGCGCGCTTCGGGGCAAGGATCTTCCCTATCTCCTCTTCGAGCGCTACGAGCTCGACCGCGATCCCGACGAACGCCTGACGTACGAGCGGCTCGCGGAGGAGTTCCAGATCCCCGCGACCCAGGTCACCAACTTCCTGGCGTTCGCGCGCCGGGAGTTCCGGCGCATCGTCCTCGAGAGGCTGCGCGAGATCACGGCGACGGACCGCGAGTTTCGCGAGGAGGCGCGGAGCCTCCTCGGTGTTTCCGGATGAGGTGGCTTTCCGACTCGACCGTCGCGCACCTGAAGCACGTCGCCGAGTGGCCCGACCTCGCCGAAACGAAGTACGGAATCCTCGAGGAGATCGGCCGCGGCGGCATGGGCACGATCTACCTGGCGGAAGACCGCGTCCTCGGGCGGAAGGTGGCGCTCAAGGTCGTCGGCACCGGCGCGACCGACCCGGCGGCCGCCGCCCGGATGCTCCGCGAGGCGCGCGTGATCGCGCGGCTGGAGCACCCCGGCATCGTTCCGGTCCACGACGCCGGAACGCTGCCCGACGGGCGGATGTTCTACGCGATGAAGCGCGTCGACGGCCGCGGGCTCGAGGCGGCCACCGCCGGCGCGAGCCTGCCCGACCGGCTGCGGATCTTTCAGCGGATCTGCGAGGCGGTCGCCTTCGCCCACGCCCACGGCGTCGTGCACCGCGACCTGAAACCCGAGAACGTCATGGTCGGACGTTTCGGCGAGGTGCTCGTCATGGATTGGGGCGTCGCCAAGGTGTTCGACGAAGCGGCCGCGCCGCCGCCCGCTCGCACGGGCGCTCCGCCGCTCAGCGCCCCGGCGACAGCCGCGACGGCCGAGGGCACCATCGTCGGCACGCCCGCCTACATGGCGCCCGAACAGGCCGAAGGACGCACCGGCGGAATCGGCCCGGCGACCGACGTCTACGCTCTGGGCGCCATCCTCTACTTCCTCCTGACCGGACAGGCTCCCGTTCGACGGCGAAGCCGCGGCACGCCGCGGCCGGGGCGATGCCCGCCTGCCTCCCGTGCCGCCGCGCCGGCTGGACGCCTCCGTGCCGCGGCCGCTCGAGGCCGTCGTCGCCCGCGCCATGGCCGCCGAGCCCGGCGGGCGCTACGCCTCGGCGGAGGACGGTCGCGGAGGAAGTCGCCCGCTATCTCGACGGGGGCCGCGTCCTGGCGCACCGCGAGACTCCCTGGGAGAAATCGGCGCGGGTCTTCGCGCGCTATCGCACACCGATCCTTCTCGTGGCCGCCTACCTCGTGGCCCGCATCGTCGTGCTCCTGTACTGGAGGCGCTGAGGGGTCTAAAGGAAATCGGCGATGCGTTGAATAAGAGGGAGGAGGGGACGATGACCAAACCGATCTTCGGGCTGCTCCTGGGCGGCATTCTCGGCGTCTTCGACGGCCTGACCGCGTACTTCACGCCGGAGGTGCGCGACCAGCTTCTGTCCATCGTTTTCGGCTCGACGTTCAAGGGCCTGATCGCCGGGCTCTCGATCGGCTACTTCTCGAAGAAGGTCAACAACCTGCCGCTGGGCATCCTGTTCGGCCTGGGCGTGGGCCTGGTGCTCGCCTGGATCGTGGCCGCTTTCCCGGACGCCAACGGCAAGCACTACTACTTCGAGATCATGCTGCCCGGCGCGATCGTCGGTGCGATCGTCGGCTACGCGACGCAGAAGTATCGCGCGCGTCTGTCGACGGCCAGCGCCTAAGCCCGAGTTCCCGTCCCGAAACCCCGTGTCTTGGAGCCGCCCGGCGGCTCGGAAGGAGGAACCATGCCCCGACCCATCCACTTCGAGATCCCGGCGGACGATGCCGAGCGCGCGAGCGGCTTCTACCGCGAAGTCTTCGGCTGGAGGTTCGACAAGTGGGACGGCCCGATGCCTTACTGGATGATCACGACCGGCGACGGCAAGGGCGAGCCGGGCATCGACGGCGGCATGATGCCGCGGCCCGCGCCCGGCGCCTCGACGGTCAACACGATCGGCGTCGAATCGCTCGACACGACGCTCGCCGCCGTCGAACGCCGGGCGGAAAGACGGTCGCCCCGAAGATGGCCGTCCCCGGCATCGGCTGGCTCGCCTACTGCATCGACACGGAGGGCAACACGTTCGGCGTCCTCCAGGCCGACGAGGCGGCCCGGTAGGCCGGCAGGTCAGACGCGATGCGCGAGCGCGGCGATCCTTTCGAGGTCCATGTTGCCGCCCGAGACCAGGGCGACGACGCGGGCACCCGGCGCAAACGCGACGCGGCGGGCGAGGACGGCCGCCGTGGCGGCGGCACCCGCGCCCTCGACGTAGAGCTTCGCGCGCGTCATGAGAAGCCGCATCCCGTCGAGAATCTCGTCCTCGGAAACGCCGACGATCTCGTCCACGGCCTCCCGCGCGATCGCGAGGGGCAGAGCGCCGACGAACGGGGGCGTCATCCCGTCGGCGAGCGTGTCGGGCCGCGACACCGTCACGGGCTTTCCGGCTGCGAGCGCGGGCTCGAGCCCCGGTCCCGCCTCGAGCTCCACGGCAACGATGCGCACGCCCGGCCGCGTCTGCTTGATGGCGGACGCGACACCGGACAGGAGCCCGCCGCCGCCCACGGGCACGACGACCGCGTCGATCTCCGGCGCGTCCTCGTGGATCTCGAGGCCCGCCGTGCCCGCGCCCGCGAGCACCGTCGCGTCGTCGAAGGGATGGACGAACGTCAGCCCCCGCTCGGCCTGCACCTCCTTCAAACGATCGAAGAGCGTCGCCCGGTCCGGGTGGAGGACGATCTCCGCGCCGTAGCCGCGCACCGCCTCGATCTTCGAGCGCGGCGCCGCCGCCGGCATGACGACGACCGCCGTGCAGCCGCCGATCCGCGCGGCCCAGGCCACGGCCGCCGCGTGGTTGCCGGCCGAGACGGTCACGAGGCCGCGGCGGCGCTCCTCGTCGGTGAGCGAGAGCACCTTGTTCAGAGCGCCCCGCGCCTTGAAGGAGCCCGTCTTCTGGAAGCTCTCGCACTTGAGCGTCAGCCGCACGCCGGCCCGTTCGCCGAGCTGCGCCGCCGACACGAGCGGCGTGCGGTGAATCCGGCCGCGGAGCCGTTCCGCCGCCGCGCGAATCTCGTCGATCCCGATCACGGAAACGAGTCTACCGTCGCTACGCGCTGCGCTACGGGTCTGCGCCTTCGGCGCACCGGCGCGCGGCTCGCCCGGATGCGGGCTCGACCGCTCGCCTGACCCTTCGCTTCGCGCTTCGCTCCCGCGGCGCGGACCTCCTCCCTCGCTCCGCTCGGGAGACTTTCCGCGCCGCGATGCTCAACCGCCCTGATTCCACGTAGGGGCGGCCCTTGTGGCCGCCCGACCAGGGATGGGCACGTCTTCTGCACGGCGTATCCTCCTGGTTCGCGAAAGGAGACGCCGTGATGAGAGTCCGCACCGCCATGCTCGCCCTTGCCGCCCTGGCAATCGCTTCACAGGGTCTCGCCTCGGAATCCTCGCTGCTCGCCCAGGCGAACGCGAGCGCGAGCCCATCGGCGAAGACGAAGCCGGGGCCGAAACGAATGATCGCGCGGGTCTGGCAGGGACGCACCCTCACGACCAAGGCCGACGATTACGAGAAATACCTGACCGTCACCGGTCTCGAGAGCACGCGGAAGGCGCAGGGCAACCACGGCGTCGAAGTGCTGCGGAAGACGAGCGGCGCGCGCACGGACTTCGTCGTCATCTCGTACTGGGAGTCGATCGACGTCGTGCAGCGTTTCGCCGGCCCCGACTTCGAGAAGGCCGTGATTCTCGCCCGCGACCGGGAGTTCCTGGTCGAGGTCGAGCCGGTGATCGTGCACTACGAAGTCGTGGGCACCGCCGCAAGGTAAAGAAAGAGGGCGGGGTCGAGCCCCGCCCCTACGAAGAGGCACCTTCCCTTAAGGCGTTGGGGCGAGGGCTTTCAGGCGCTCCTCGGAGTGGGCCTTCGCGGTGACGGCGTTGGCTCCCGTCGCGCCCGGCTTCGAGGCCGTTTCGACGCACAGACGGTAGGCGGCGACGGCTCCGGCCGTGTCCCCGCTCGCCTCGAGGGCTTCGCCGAGGCTGTCGAAGGTGTTCGGCGAGTTGGGGTACAGCTCCGTGTTGAGGCGGAATACCGCGATCGCTTTCGGATAGTCCTTCTTCTCGAGAAGCGCGTAGCCGAGGGTGTTCAGGCGCGGCTCCGCGATTGCCGGGTCGGCGGGATTGGCGGCCTGGATCTTCTTGTAACCCGCGATCGCCTCGTCCACCTTGCCGGCTTCCAGGTCCTCGGCGGGCACGCGCGTCCTCGGATCGACGCGCGGCGCCGTGGTCGTTTTCGTCTCCGCCCCGACCAGAAGCTGCGCACCGCCGTCGTCCCGGCGGCCGAACGTGTAGCGGGTTTCGGCGTCGCGCCGCACGAAGGCTTCGCGCGACACCGGAATGATCTCGAACTTGCCCTCGAGCGGAACGACGACCTCGAATCCGGAAGCGGTCGGCGTCACGATGTAGATCGTGTCCGCATCGGACCGGTAGCGTCCCGCGTACCGCGCGAGATCATCGGCCGACAGCTTGGCCGGCGTGATCGGATCGATCTGGTATCCCTCCCAGAAGTAAGCCGCCGCGACGGAACGAACGATCTCCGGCATGATTTTGTGGCCGGCGTCGGAGTTCGTCATGATCACGACCCCGTAGCCGCGGTTGGCGCTCGCCGTGAGGTACGCCTGGAACCCCTCGTCGGAGCCGCCGTGCGAGAAGTAGCGCGTCCGGCCCTTTTCCTGGACCCCGAAGCCGAGGCCGTAGTCGTCCTTGCGCGGCGTGATCATGTTCTCGGCCGTCGCCTTGGTCAGCGGCCCCTTGCCTCCCGCGAGCATCTTCTCCAGGCCGACCGCGAAGCGCGCGAGGTCCGAGGGGTTCGTCCAGAGCCCCGCGGCCGCCATCTCCGGATACACGTGGCGCTTGCCGGCGACCGGTTTGCCGTCGCTGCGGTACCCGGCCGCCGCCTCGGCGACGCGGGAGGCCGGGAGCGGCTGATCGAACGTGCTGGCCTTCATCGCGAGCGGCCCGAGCACGAGCCGCTGCATGAGGGCCGGAAACGCCTGGCCGGTCACGTCGGTCATCGCGAGCTGCGCGATCGTGTATCCGCCGCCGGAGTAGCGAAACTGCGCGCCCGGATCCAGATCGACGCGCACCGCGGCCGTGTTCGCCGGCGGCGTCCCGTCGAGGATCTGAACGATCGTCGGCACCGTCGTCCCCGCGGCGTAACCGGGAAACCCGTGCACCGTGAGACCGGCCGTGTGCGACAGGAGGCCGGCGAGCGTCACCGGCGCTTTCGCCGTGTGCGCGTTGGAGGGGACCTTCCACTCCTTGAGGTACTTGTTGATGTCGCCGTCGAGCGCGAGCTTTCCTTCCTGCACGAGCACGAGCGCGCCCATGGCGGCGACGGGCTTGCTGATCGAGCCCGCCTGAAAGAGCGTCGCTGCCGTCACCGGCTGCTTCGCCTCGACGTCGGCGAGGCCGTAGCCTTTTGCCCACTCGAGCTTCGAATCCCGGATCACGGCGATGCTCACGCCTTCCACGCCGTAGTGGCGCATCCGCTCGGCGAGGGTCCACGTCTTGTCGCCCTCGATCAGGTCGGCGGGCGCAGGCCGTCTTCGACCTGGGCGATCTTGTCGTCCGGATCCGCCAGAGCGGAGGAGCCGGCCGCCAGCGCTCCCGCGGCGAAAAGAACCAGAAAGCGGCGTAGAGCCACGGTGGAACCTCCTTCGTTCGGTGACGGATGAGATCGGCGCGGATACTACCGAAAGTCGCGGTCCCGGTTCTACGGGCAGCCGTACCCGCCGGCCGGCCGCCTACCCGAACGTGGCCAGAACCGGGGCATGGTCGCTCGTTCCGACCTCGGCACGGACGATCCCGTCCCGTGGCCGTCTTCGCGAGGCCTTCGCTCGCCAGGATGTAGTCAATCCGCCAGCCGATGTTGCGCTGGCGCATGTTTCTCCACGGGGCCCACCAGGTAAAAAGGTTGTCGTTTCCGGATCGAGCGCCCGGCCGACGTCCACGAGGCCCTGGCCGATGAGCCCGCGCATGAGCGCCCGCTCGTCCTCGCGCTGGCCCACGACGCCCGGTTTGCAACTCCTTGGGGTGGACGTCCCGGTCGGTCAGCGCGACGTTCAAGTCGCCGCCGATGATCGAGCTCGGCGCCCGCCGGCGCGCACGACGCCGGCCCAGGCCGAGAGTGCCTCGAGGAAGCGGAGCTTCGCGGCGTAGTCCTTCCCGCCGTTGGGCACGTACACCGAAGCGATCGTCAGGTCGCCGATCTCCGCCGTGACGATCCGCGTTTCGTGGTCGAACTCGGGGTGCGCGAACACCGGCCGCGCCGCGCAGAGCTCCTTGCGCAGGTGGAGCGCGACTCCCGAGTAGCCCCCGGCGCCGTGCCAGTAGCACCAGTAGCCTTCCGACTCGAAGAGGAGCTCCGGGATCTGCTCGGGCTTCGCCTTGATCTCCTGGAGACAGACGGCGTCGGGCCGGTCCCGCGCGAGCCACTCGCGCACCTGCGCCTCACGGGCGCGGATCCCGTTGACGTTCCAGGTCGCAACCCTCATCGCGGAGCGGGCGTTTCCTCGAGTCGCTCGGTCAGCTCCGCGCGCGCCGTTTCGAGTGCCGCGCGCCGATCCGGATTCCCGGTCTTGCGCGAGCAGGTCCTCGATCCGCGCCAGCGAGAGCTCGAGCGACCGGCGTCTCGCGAGCCGCTCGGCGGAGTCCCGCGACGGCCGCGCCGCGGCCTTCTCGCGCCGCCTCGCGGGCGTGCTCTTTCTCGGCCCCGACGTCCTCTTCGCTCCGGCCCCAACCTCTGGCCACGGTTCAACGCTACACCCAAAAACCCGGGATGTCAGCTCCCCCGAGACCATCACGCATGCCCGCATGACCGACCCGACCCCGCGGGCGTTCGGCGCCGACCGGCTCGAAGCCGGACAGGGCGAAGAGCTCGTCCTGCTCTGCCCCGCTCTCCAAGGCGTGGCACGGCGCCGGACCGCCGGCACGACCGTCCGCGCGGCGCACCCGGGCACCGCGGTCGAGTGGGCCGACCGCGTCTTCGAAGTCCGCGCCGCCGAGCCGCTGCCGGACGGCTCCATCGCGCTACCGCCTCGCGCCCTGGCAGGACGGCCAGGCCATCCGGCGTTTCGAGCGCTACGACGAGGAGAGCGAAGACGCGCGAGCGGGCGACAGACGCGAAGCGCGCGGGACGCGATCGCCAAGCGGCGTCTATCGATCATCTTCGCGCCGCTGCTCGGCCTCCTCCCGGGCACAGTCCAGAAGGACATGGAGCTGCGCGTTCGGCGCGCCGGCGCTCGCGATGACGATCGTCGTCGGCCATCCCGCCCTTCGGCATCGGTTTCCTCGGCATGTTCGGGTACATGGTGAGCCTGGCGGGCGGCCATCTCGACATGGCCGGCGTGGCTCGCGCCGCCCTTTCCCATCGCCATCTACCTCTTCGGCGAGTCGGCGCTGCGCCTGGGAGCGCGATCGCGGGTCTCGAGCCGATGGGATCGCTTCCGGTCGTCGTCGCGCATGCCGCCTGGCGCGAGGCGCGGGGCGAGAGCCCGTCGGAAAAGCTCGAAGGCGCCGCCACGGATGCCGACCGCGAGCAGGCGCTTCACGACCGGTTCTCTATGCTCGAGCCGCTGCTCTCGTTGCTCCCGGCCGAGTCGCAGCGCGCGCTCCGGATCCGTTTCGGGTTCGACGCGATCCGCTGGGGCCGCATCACCGCCTGGGTGCTGCTCGCCGTCGGCGCGCTCAACGCGTTCGCCGCACTCGTTCTCCTGGCCGCGGGCCGCGGTGGCATCGGCGACTTCCTGGTGCTGGTCATCGGCGCATGGCTCACCGTCGAGCAGGTCCGCCGCCTCGGCCACTTCCGCCGCGGCGAGCCTTCGGGCAGCGTGCTCGGCGCGCTGGTGCGACCGATGGCCGGCCCGCTCCTCGAGGCGCCGCCGCGCGCCGCCGTTCCGGACGCTTGATAGGCTGCGCATCGATGAAGTGGAGGTGCGCATGAAGATCGCAAAGACGGCCGCCGTTGCACTGCTGATCGCCTTCGCGGCCGCCGCGGCCGCCGCCGACGACGCCTGCGGACGTCAAGGCGGTCGTGAACTCGGCCTACGTCGAGGGCGTCCACGTTCAGGGGAGCGCGGCGCTGATGCGCGCGGGCTTCCACCCCGAATTCCGCATGCTCATCCTCAGAGACGGCAAGCTTTCAATCGTCACGCTCGACGAGTGGGCGGGCCGGATCGAGGCCGGAGCCGCGAAGAAGAACCCGAACGGCGACGCCCCCCGGATCAAGGCCGAGTATCACGCTCGTCGACGTCACGGGCAACGCCGCCGTCGCGCGCGTCGAGATCTACCGCAACGGCAAGCACACCTTCACCGACTATCTCTCGCTCTACAAGTTTCCGGACGGCTGGAAGATCGTCGGCAAGATTTTCCAGGCGCATTCGTAGGATCCGCGCCGGCTACCGCAGCGACAGCACCCGAATCAGGAACGCGGTCTCGTCGGCCCAGGTCTGGGCCGTCTGCTCGGTCGTCGCGCCGAAGTTGTGCCCCGCGCCGCGCACGTTCTGGAGGAGGACCGGATTCCGGCACCCCTGCGCAAACTGGAGCGCGGCAGTGAACTTGTAGGCGTGGAGGGGCACGGCAACCTGGTCCCGCTCGCCCGCCATGACGAGCATCGGCGGAAAGCACCGGCCCTTCTCGAGGTTGTGGTACGGCGACCAGCGCTTGAGCGCGGCGAAGTCCAGCGGATCGCGCGGAGAACCGAACTCCGGAAGCCAGTACGCGGCCTGGCTGAACCGATCGAAGCGCAGCATGTCGAGCACGGGCCGGTCGATGACCGCGGCTCCGAAGAGCTCCGGCCGCTGCAGGACGGCGGCCGCAGCGATCCCGCCGCTGGCACTCCCCCCGTTGGCGACGAGCCGTGACCGGGAGGTGTACCGGTTCGCCGCGAGCCACTCGGCGGCTGCGACGTAGTCGTCGATGGCTTTCTGCTTGGCGCGGCCGGCGCCCGCCTGGTGCCACGCCTCGCCGTACTCCCCGCCGCCGCGGATCCCCGGCAGGGCGTAGACGCCTCCGCGCTCGATCCAGTCGAGGACGAAGGGCTGGTACCAGAGAAACGACACCCAGCCGAAGGCCCCGTACCCGTACATGAACGCCGGGCTTTTTCCGTCGCGCACGAATCCTTTGCGATGCGCGAGGAACATCGGCACCCGCGTCCCGTCGGCGCTCCGGTAGAAGACCTGCTCGACGGAGATCTCGTGTGCCGGCGTGGACTCGCTGCGCGAGAAAACCGACGTCGTGGAGGACGCGAGATCGAGGCGGTAGGTCGTGCTGGCGTGGGTCAATCCGAGGAAGCGATAGAAAACCTCGGTGCCGTCCGGGCTCCCCGAGAAGCCGCCCCAGATCTGACCTCCGGCGGGAAGCTCCGGCTCCCCGATAAGGCGTCCTTTCTCGTCGAAGATCCGCAGCACCGGCCGGCCGTCCTTCAGGTACACGAGCAGGATCCGGCCGGCGAACATGCCGACCGCGTTGCCTCCGACGGCGCTCGATGCCGCGATCGGCTCCGGGGCCTCCGGCACGATCTCCGACCAGTTTGCGGGCTCCGGCCGTTCGCGTTCGACGGCGACCACGCGTCCCCGCGGCGCTCCGCGATCCGTGAAAAAGTAGAACCGCCGTCCGCGTGACCCGAGATACGTGCAGTTGGCGTCGGCCCGCGGCATCAAGGGCACCGTCGCCGTGCCGGGCGCGCTCAGGTCCCTCAGAAGGACGCGGTTCTCGTTGCGGCTGCCATCGCGAAGGGTGAGCACCAGGAAGCGGCCGTCGTCGCTCGGCGCATAGCCGACGAGAAGGCCCGGCTCCCCGGGCGGCGCGTACGCGACCGAGTCGCTCGCATCGCCCGGCCGATACCAGCTCACGACCGGTTTGACCGGCGTCTCCTTCGCATCTCCTGCCGCGGACTTCGCGAACCGGGTGAAGAAGAATCCGCGCCCGTCGAGCGTCCAGACCGGTGGGCCCGCGATCGCGTGCGTCTCGAGGGCGGGCGCCGGCACCGGATTCCCCGTCCGGGCGTCGAGCAGGCCGATCGAGAGCCAGCGCGACTGTGCCCTCGACACCGTGTACGCGACGTAGCGTCCGTCGGGGCTCGGCGCAAAGCCGTTCAGGGCCGTACCCGGCTCCGAAGGCTCGTAGAACCTGCGCGCCGTCGCGACACCCTCCCGCACCCAGATCCCCGTCGGGACCCCGGTTGCCGTGATGCGCATCATGAAGTGACGGCCGTCGGCCTCGACGGGAGCCAGGTAGAGCTCCTGGCTGGAGAGCTCGAGTATTCGCCGGCGGATCGCCTCCCGCTCCGGAACCGCCGCGACGTAGGAGGCAAACAGGCTCTCCTCGGCCGCGATCCAGCGACGCGTTTCCTCCGATTCGAGCTCCTCCATCCACCGGTACGGGTCCTGCACGGCAATGCCGTGCTGCGTCTCGGCGACCGGACCCCTGCGGGCAGGCGGATACGCCAACCGGCCGGGCTCGGATCCGGCGCCGATCGAGACGGCCGCCAGGCCGATGGCCCATGCCTTCTTCTTCACGGGCCTACGCTACGGCACCGCGCTCGCGGCGTCTTGTACGGAGTCAACCTCTCCGGCCCGAATCCGTATCTTCAGGGAATGAGCGCCCAGTACTTCGGGGGGGACCTTCGCACCTGCCGGAGCGCCGCGGGACTTCGGTTTTCCGAAGTGGACTACGGCTCCTCCCGGAAATGGACGCCGCACACGCACTGGAGAGCCTTCTTCGCGCTTCTGCTCCGGGGACGCTACGTCGAGTCGTTCGGCAGCGGGAGGATCGATCTCGCGTACGAACCCTTCGATCTCGGGTTCCATCCCGAGGCGATGCAACACGCGGATCGGATCGCGGCGGACGGCACGCGCTTCCTGCTGATCGAGCTCGATGAGACCTGGGTGCGCCGACTCCGCGAGTGCTCACCGGAAGCCGCCTCGCAGCCGCAGATGTGCCGGGGGGCCGCCACGACTCTCGCGCTGCGCGCCTACCGGGAGCTTCGCGCCGCCGGCGTGTCGCCATCCGCCGAAGGGCTCGTGCTCGAGCTCCTTGCCGGGCTCCTGCCCCGTACACCCGAACGAACGGCGCCGTCCTGGATCGCCACCGTCCTCGAGTGGATCGACACCGAGTACCCGAGCCGCCTCGCACTGACGGAGATCGCACGGCAACTGCGTCTCCACCCGGTTTATGTCTCGCGCGCCTTCCGGACTCACACCGGGCAGACCGTCTCGGAACGTCTCGCTCAGGCGCGCCTGCGCTACGCCGCGCGGCGTCTGGCCGAGCCCGGCGCAGCGCTCGCCGACATCGCGGTCGACGCCGGTTTCGCCGACCAGAGCCACTTCACGAAGGTCTTCAAGCGCGAGACCGGCATGACCCCGGGCGATTACCGCGCGGCGGGAGACTCCGCGTGCGACAGGATGAAGTCCGCGGCGGACGCGATCGCCTGCGCGACGTTCTCGGCCTCGGTCCGGCCGGAGCGAGCCGGCGGCTTGAAGGAGTGATCGCCTTCCGGAATCCACTCGACGCGGATCGCCGGCGAGAGTCCGTATCCCGCGACCTCGTCCGGAACGCCGAACGTGTCGCGGGTGCCCTGGAGGATGAGGGCCGGCGTCGTGAGCATCTGCAGGTGCTTCGTGCGGAGCCGGTCCTTCTGTCCGGGTGGATGAAAGGGATATCCGAAGCAGACGAGGGCGCGCGCGCCCAGCTCGTCGGCGACCATGCTCGCGATTCGACCGCCCATGGACTTGCCCCCGACGGCGACCCGGCCGCCGCCGCCGAAGCGCTCGACGACTTCGGTCCAGCGCGCGCGCAACACCGGCTCGCGATCCGGCGCTCCGCGCCGTCCTTCCGTCCGCCGTCTCTCCATGTACGGGAACTCGAAGCGGACGACGCGCACCCCGCGCGCGGCGATGCCCGCCGCGACCCGGTTCATGAAGCCCGAGTCCATCGGCGCGCCGGCCCCGTGCGCGAAGAGAAACGTCGCGGCAGGATCCGCCCCGCTCCCGGGTCCGTCGACGCGGACGTCGCTCCCGTCGCTCACGCGCGCAATCCGATCGATCCTGCCGCGTCGCTCGACGGTGCCTCGCTCAGCGCTGCGGCTCGACCACGCAGGCCGAGCCGTAGGCGAGGACCTCGGTGACTCCCGCCGCGATCTCGTTGGCGTCGTAGCGCACGGCGATCACGGCGTTGGCGCCGATCTCCTCGGCGTGCCGCACCATGAGGTCGAACGCCTCCTGCCGCGCGCGCTCGCACATCTCCGTCCACAGGGTGATGTTGCCGCCGAAGAGACTCTGGATCGAAGCGCCGATCGTCCCGACGACCGAGCGCGACCGCACGACGATTCCACGCACGACGCCGAGGTTGCGCGCGATGCGGTATCCCGGCAGCTCCATCATGGTCGTCACGAACGCGCGATTGAGCACTCTCGCCCCCCTGTCGTCTTTCGAACGCGTCTACTCTAGCCCCTCGCGCAGCACGCGAAACCCGTAGTCCGCGTAACGGCGGTCGGGCGGCAGGCTGCTCGAGGCCGTGGGCGCGGACCAGCGGATCTGGTGACGCCAGGAGCCTCCCCGGCTGGAACGCCGCATTTGGGCCGGAGGCGCCGGGCGCGGCTCGCGCCAGTTCAGGCACCACTCATGAACGATCCCGCCCATGTCGCAGAGACCGAAACCGTTGGGAGTGCCGCGGCCCGCTTCCCATGGCCCCGAGAGCGGTCCCTCCGGAATCTCGCCCGCGGGAATCGCCGCGCCCCACGCGGTCGGCGGCGCGTCGAGGCCGCCGCAGGCGCCGAGCTCCCACTCGTCCTCCGTCGGAAGCCGCCATCGTCCGCCGACGGTGTGCGCGAGCCAGGCGCAATAGGCCATGGCGTCGTCCCAGCGCACGCCGACGACCGGCTGCGACGGCGAGCGGAAGGCCGGGTCTGTCCACCACGGCGGCGCCGCCACGTTTCCGGAGGCGAGGAACGGCGCGTAGTCGCCGTTGGTGATCGGCGTCCGCCCGAGTCGGAAGGGCGTCGGAGCCGGCACCGGGACCGTCGCGGGATATGGCACGGAGGAAATCCTACGCCGCCCTCTTCCTCGCGCCGGGGCGTTTTGCGCCCGGGACCGCGGGCTTCAGCCCGCCTGTTCGGCCGTCAGGTCCGGTTCGAAGCGAAGCACCGGCAGTGCATCCTCCACATCGAAGGTTGCCGCCGCCGGCGCAGACGGCTGGATCGTCCGCGGCGGAAAGACGCCGGCCCGGTTCGCGCGGTCGATGCAGACGACGATCAAGGCGCCGAGCAGGGTGCCGATCGGAAAGAAGAACAGTCCCACGGCCGCGAAGGCGAAGGCGAAGTTGCGCGCCGAGGTCCGGTAGCGGCGCAGGTAAAAGCCCACGAGGACGTAGCAGATGGCCAGCGCCCCGCCCATGACCGGCAGCCAGAGGTCATGCGCGCTGCCGCCCTTGAGATACACGTGGGCGCCCACGCCCGCGGTGAAAAGTCCTTGAACCGCAAGGAGATAGAACACGAAACCGGCGAGCTGGACGAGCCGCCGTGCGCCCCGGGTTCCCGGAGCCCCTCCTCCGTCGTTCACCGGCTGGATCGTCATGGGCGGCCTCCGTCTCGAAAACAAATTCGAAGCAAAAAGAAACGAGCGCCTTCCGGCGCCCGCCAACTCACATCATCCGCAGGAACCCACAGAGTCGTGTCAGCACTCGCCTCACGCCGGAACGGACTTGTCCGGAGAAACCCCGGGGAATCCGATCCGGTTTCTCGCGCCGTGGCGCGTCCTCACATATTTATAACACGCGTCCTCGAACCGGGACCTCGTAATTTTTCCGGTTCGGAAGAAATCGCCGGGCGCTCACTCGGAGCGGAGCGCTTCGAGCGGATCGATGCGCGACGCGCGAAATGCGGGAACCGCACTCGCGACGGCCGCGATGGCGACGAGCAGGAGCGCGACGGCCGCGAACGTCGCGGGGTCGCGCGGCGCGACTCCGTAGAGAAGGCCTTCCATCATGCGCGTCAGCAAGAGCGCGCCGATCATGCCCGCGACCGCGCCCCACGCCGCCGTCGTCAGGCCGCGACGGACGACGAGGCCGAGGACGCTGACGCGAGAAGCACCGAGCGCCATGCGGATGCCGATCTCGCGCCGGCTCCGGCTGACGAGGTAGGAGAGGACGCCCGAAACGCCGATCGCGGCCAGAAAGAGCGCGAGGCCACCGAAGATCGTCAGCAGCGAGCCGGTCAGGCGCGGCGTCGCCATCGAGGCCGCAACGACGTCGGTCATCCGCCTCACGTTGGCGATCGGAAGCGCCGGGTCGAGGCGCCGCACCTCCGCGCGGATCGGTCCGGCCAGCGCCGCCGGGTCGCCGAGGTCCGCACGCGTACGACGAGCGACATGTTTCTCGCGGCGTCTCCCGACCGGGCGGCGGAAATTGCGCGTAGGGAACGATGAACTTCTCCTTGATGGCACCCGTCAGCCCGTTGTGGCGTTCGTCGCGCACGACGCCGACGACCGTCATCCAGGGGCGCTCGGGTTGTGCTGCCCATGCGAACCCGGCCGCCGATCGGGTCGCCGCCGGGGAAGTACGTCGCGCGCAAAGGTCTCGTTGACCAGAACGACCGGGATGCGATGACTCCGCTGTCCGCGGCGGTCAAGCGTGCGGCCGGCCGACCAGCCGCTCCCCGAGCGCCTCGAGTGCGCCGTCCGAGGCCACCTGCCAGTCCCCCTTGGCGTTGCGGCCCGGAGCCTCCTCGTAACCTTCGACGTCGAGCTCCCCAGTCCCCGATCTGGCGCTCGCGAGAGGCAGAACCGTACGACGCCGGCCGTGGGCAACGCCCGGCAGGCCCCGGACCCGCTCGAGCAGGGCGCGATAGAAGGTCACGACGGACTCGGGCTTCTCGTAGCTCGCCTCGGGCGGGCGCAGCTCGAGCGTCAGCACCCCCTGGGCTGAAAGCCGAGGTCGATCCGCATCAGCGCATCGAGGCTCTTGAGCATGAGGCCCGCTCCGATCAGCAGCAGGGCGGCAATCGCATCTGCGCGCTCGGCGAGAAGGCCGCGCAGCGCCTGCCGGCTCCAGCCCCACCGATGAGCCGCCCGCGCCGTCGCGCAGGGCCTCCGTCAGGTTCAGGCGCAGGGACTGGAGCGCCGGAGCGAAACCGAACAGGAACGTCGTCGCGAGCGTCAGCAAAGCCGCGAACGCCAGCATGCCCGCGTCGATCCGGATGGCCGCGAGCGTAGGCAGGCCCGCCGTCCCGTGCGCGGCGAGGACCCGCACGCCCGCCCAGGCGAACGCCAGCCCCAGCACCGCGCCCCCCGCCGCGAGCACGAAGCTCTCGGTCAGGAGCTGCCGCGTCAACCGGCGCTGGCCGGCGCCGATCGCGGCACGCACCGCGATCTCGCGCTGCCGCCCTTCGGCGCGTGAGAGCAGCAGATTGGCGACGTTCGCGCAAGCCATCAGCATCAGGAACCCGACCGCTCCGAAGACGAGGGTCAGGGCGCGAGCCGGGCAGGCCCACGGATTTCTTCTTCGACCGGCTCCGCGAAGGCTGAAAGCGCATCTCGGCCGGATAGGTCCCCTGCCGCGTCAGCATTGGCGGCGAGGGTCCGCATCTGCGCCGTCGCGCTGCGCCGCGGTCGCCCCGGCGCGAGCGTCGCGGCGCCGTAAAAGCCGTGGCTGCCGTGGTCGGTGGACTTCGGGTCGAGCTGCGCCGGTAGGTAGAGCTGCGAGGGTTCCGCCGCATCGGCCGTGAAGTCGGTCGGAAGCGCAAATCCCCGAGGCATCACGCCGACGACGCGGCGCGCGGCCCCGTCGAGCTCGATCGACCGCCCGATCACGCCCGGATCCGCCGCCGTAGCGGTTTTGCCAGATACCCCATCCGAGGATGGCCACGGGAGCCCCGCCCTCGCGGTCTTCCCTCGGGAGTGAACGTACGGCCAAGGAGGAAGCCCGAGCCCAGCGTCTCGAAGGTGCCGGCGGTGACGGCCGCAATGCCGATCCGCACAGGCTCGCCGTCGCCGGTCAGGTTCGCCCGATCGGAGTTCCACGCCGCGACGCTTTGGAAGCTCGGAACGAGCCGCCGGTAGTCGACGACTTCTCCGGTCGCCAGCCAGGTCTTGGCGAAAATCCTTCCAGCGGCTCCAGATCATGACCCGGCGTTCCGGCTGCGCGTAGGGCAGGGGCGCGAGGACGACGGCGCGAATCACCGAGAAGATCGCGGTCGTCGCTCCCATTCCGAGGGCGAGCGTCGCGATCGCGGCCGCCGCGAACCCGGGCGAGCGCTTGAGCCCCCGCAGGGCGTAGCGCACGTCGTACAGAAAGTTTTCCATCGGCACCCCCCAGGTGCAAGACGCGCCGGCGGGCTGAAAGTTTCGCGCCGCCGCGGCCGCTACGGTTGCCGCGCGAGTCGCAGCTCCCACGTCTCTTCCCTATCCGACGGCCCGAAGATCGCGCTCGGCGCGCTCCGGACACGCCGGAAGCCCGTCTTTTCGTAGATCGCACGCGCGGCGTCGAGCCGCGCATTCGTCCAGAGGACGACGCGCGCGTAGCCGGCGCGGCGGGCAAAGTCGACGCAGGCCTCGACGAGGCGCCTTCCGATGCCGAGGCCGCGGGCGTCCGGCTCGACGAGCAGGAGCCGGAGCTTGGCGACGCGATCGGACTTGCGCACGAGGAGGACCGAGCCGAGGATCGCGCCGCGCTGCTCGGCGATCCAGCAGCGCTCGCGTTCCGGATCGTGGCTCGCGAGGTAGTCGGCGACGACACGGGCGACGACCGCCTCGAAGGGCTCGCCCCAGCCGTACTCGGCGGCATAGAGGGCGCCGTGGCGATGGACGATCCAGCCGAGATCGCCGGCCCGCGGCGCGCGGAGGACGACCTCGGCGGGCGTCGGCGGAGTCGCGGGCGCGCCGCCGAGCAGGCCTTCGATCGCCGTCATCGCGGCGAGGAGCCGGCCCCGCGCGTCCGCATCGAGGCCCGCGAGGATCCCCGCGACCTCGCCGCTCGCCCTGCGGTCGTAGACGGCGAACGTGCGCTTCCCCTTCGCGGTCAGGGCGAGGATGCGCCGGCGGCCGTCCTCCTTCGAAGCGGTCCGGGCGAGGAGGCCGTCGCTCTCGAAGCGCCGGAGGATGCGCGAGAGGTAGCCCGGATCGAGGGTCAGGGCCCCCGCGAGGTCCACGGCGGTCGCGCCGTCGCGGTGCGCGAGCTCGTAGAGCACGTGCATCTCGGTCAGCGAGAACGGGCTCTCGAGCAACCCTTCCTTGAGCGCGCCGATGCGGCGCGTGTAGAAGCGGTTGAACCGGCGAACGGCGGAAATCTCCGAGGCGGCGGCTTTGTCGATGGCGGCCATGGTCCGACCTCCCGATCGCCCGTTATCCACCAATTAGTTGACGGCGTCAACTACATTTGCGCCGATCGGAGGTGGCCCCTTTCGGCCGCCGGCGTCGAGTCCCTTCCAGGAGGACTCCCCATGCGACACACCCGCGCTCTCGCCCTCGCGCTCCTGGCCGCCGGGATCGCGGCCCGCGCCGCCGCTGCCGACACCTGCTCCGTGAAGGGAAAGATGGAGACGCAGAGCTTCGAGCTGAAGTCCTGCGCGGTTGCGATGTACGACAACGCCGGCGTCACGCTGTGGCTGACCGAGAAGCCGCTGCCCGCCGAGACGGTCGCGATGTTTCAGCTCAACTCCTACGCGGACCTTTCCGGCACGTCCATGTCCATCGGCTTCTGTCCGGGAGGCGGCAAGCCCGTCGCCGACCCGAAAGCCGCGGGCTCGGTCGAGTTCGTCGTCGAGCACGCCTCCTCGCCGATGCTGACGCAGAGCTTCGTCTTCAAGCCGACGGACAAGGCCCTGAAGATCGAAAAGCTCTCCGGAGAGCTGAAGGCCGGCGGCCGCCTCGTCGGAAAGATGAAGGTGAGCACGAAGCTCGACCAGGGCCAGGCGTACTCGTGGGATGCCGAGTTCGACGTGACTCTTCCGGCGAAGGCCGCGGCGGCCGGGCCGGGCTGCGGGGACTGAACTCAAGCAGCCTAGGGCGAGCCCGCCGCTTTCTGCTGCAGCGCCGTTCGGACGGCGGCGACCTGGTCCTCGGCCTGCTTGATGGCGGAGGCGGAGCCGAAGGCCTTCGCGGCCTCGAGGCCGGCGGCGGCGAGGGTTTCGGAGCGCCGGACGTCGCCGGTCTCCAGGGCCAGGCGCGAGAGATCGAGGCGGGAGAGGTAGAGGCCGCGCGTCGAGCCGCACTTCTCGGCGGTCGCGATCGCCTCCTCGAGGACCTTCATGGCCGCCTTCTTGGCCATCTCTTTTGTTCCGGGGCCGTGCGCCGCGACGAAGTCCGCCTGCTGGCGCAGCGCAAACGGGATGCCGACCAGGAAGCCCCCGCGCTTGCGGAGATCGATCTCGGCAGCGATGTTCTTTTCCGCCGCAGCGAGCTCGCCGCGCTCCTCCTGGATTCCGCCGATGTGGCGGCGCGCGTAGGACTCCTGGACGATGTCGCCGGTCTCCAGGGTGATCGCCAGGGACTTCTCGTAGTTCGAGAGCGCGGGCACGGGCTGTTCGTCCTGCTCGTAGGTCAGGCCCAGGTAGAAGTACGTCTGGGCGAGGCCGCGCCGGTCGCCGAGCTTCTCGCGGACCGGGACGAGCGCCTCGAAGGTCGCGCGCGGCGTCTTCCAGTCTTTCGTCTCGAAGGCTTCGCTGTAGACGAGCTGTCCCAGGTACTGCGTCGCATCGGCGATCGCGCGTTCGTCGTTCGCGGCGCGGGCGAGCCGCATCCCCTCCTCGAGGGCGGCGCGGGCGCCCCGGGGATCGAAGCGGCGGAAGAAGTTCGCGTCCGCCATCACGCGGCCGCGCTCGACCGCCAGGACCGCCTCCGCGCGCGCATCGCCGGCCGTCTTCGCGCGCGCCGCGGCGGCGGACGTGCGCGCGAGCGCGTCGTCCCAGCGCCCGGCGAGGGTCAGGGTGCGGGATTCGGCCAGGACCGCGTCGAGTCCGGCCGATGGAGCGGCGGCGAGCAGGAGAGCGAGCAGGATCGGCATGGGCCGCATAACAAAGCCCGCGGCCTCGCGTATTGCAGCAAAGAGGGGGATCCATGCGCGTACGCTCGACGCCCGGCGCGGCTCTCTGTCTCGGTCTCGCGCTCGCCGCCACGTCCACGGCACAGACGCCGCCCAATCCCGCGCACGAGGTGACGGCACAGTCCGTCGTGTACGCCGTCCCCGGGATGGACCGCGTGACGGTGCGACAGGATGTCGCATACAAGAAGAGTGGGACCGAAGTGCTCGCTCTCGACGTCTACTACCCGCCCGGATATCGGGAGGGCACGAAGCTGCCCGCGGTCGTCTTCATCAACGGCGTCGGCGACCGCCCGGGCTCGAAGCTGAAGGGTTGGGGCATCTACCGGTCCTGGGGCCGCCTCGTCGCCGCTTCGGGCTGGATCGGCGTCACGTTCGATGCCCGCGGCCCCCACGATCAGTCCGGCCCGACATCAAGGACGCCTTCGCGTTCCTGCGCACCGACGCCGGCAAGCTCGGCATCGACGCCGACCGGATCGCCGCGTGGGTCTGTTCGGGCAACGTGCACGTCGGGTCTGCAGGTCCTCATGGACGGCGTCGACGCCGGAGTCCGCGGCGCCGTCGTGTACTACGGCGACTCGAAGCTGACGAAGATCCGGCCGGACTTTCCCGTCTACTTCGTCCGGGCCGGCCGCGACAATCCGCGCCTCAACACGGCGATCGACGAGATGTGGAAGCAGGCGATCGCCGCGGGGGCGCCCTGGGTGATGGTCAACGCGCCGACCTCCCAGCACGCCTTCGATGCGTTCGACGAGACCGCCGAGAGCCGGCGCATCGTGCGCGAGACGCTCGACTTCTATCGCGATCTCTTCACGCCGCCGGCGGCGCCGGGCCCGCCCTCGCTCGCGAAGAAGGCGCTCTCCCACTGGTTCGGCGGCCGCGAGTATCCGCAGGCGGCGAAGGCGTACGCCGAGTACGTGAAGGTTCACCCGGACGATGCGACCGCGTGGATGCGCCTGGGCGTCTCACAGGCCTCGAGCGGCGACGCCGCGGCGGGCGCGAGCCTCGAGAAGGCCGTGAAGCTCGGCGCGAACACGGCCAACGATCTCTACAACGTCGCCTGCGCGTACTCGCTCCTGAACGACAAGGACAAGGCGCTGGCGTGGCTCGATCGCGCGGTCTCGGCCGGGTTCGACGACGCACGACTCATGGAAACCGACACCGACCTCGCGAACATCCGCGACACGGACGCCTTCCGGAGCCTCCTCCAGAAGGTCAAGGCCTGATCCGGCGGCCTACGGCTACGGGACGTCCACCGGCTCGAGCCGACCGCTGCGCACGTCGTACACGAAGCCGTGCACGGCGATCTCCGGAGGCACGAGCGGGTGCGACCGGATGCGCCCCACGTCCGCGATCACGCTCTCGCGCAGGTCGCCGATCGTCATCCAGTCGATGGACTCGGCCTCGGTCGCGCCGCCGCCGCCCGGATCGGTCCACCCCTCGGGGCCGAACGACGCGGGCTTCAGGCTCGAGGCGAGGAGACTCTGCATCACCGCGTTCGTGACGGTTTCCATGCCGCAGTCGTTGTGCTGCACGACGAACCACTCGCGCGTCCCGAGGAGCTTGTAGGAGATGACGAGGGATCGTATGGCGTCGTCGCTGGCGCGCCCCCCGGCGTTGCGGATCACGTGCGCGTCGCCCTCGGCGAGGCCCGCGAAGCCGGCGGGGTCGATCCGCGCGTCCATGCAGGTCAGGATCGCGATGCCGCGCGCGGGCGGCTTCGCGAGCGCCGCCCGGTTCCCGAAGCGCGAGGCGTAGGCCGCGTTGGCGGCCAGGACCTCTTCGCGCGCTCGGCTCATGACGCGCAGCCCTCCGGCTTGAACACCCGCTTCGTCGAAGCCGGATTCTTCGCGAGCGCCTTCGCCGGCCGGATCGGCCGGTGCACGAGCTCGCCGCCGCAGTTGGGGCAGAGGCCCGACAGCTTGCGCGCGCAGTCGACGCAGTAGGTGCACTCGAACGAACAGATCCGGGCGTCCGCCGAATCCGGCGGCAGGTCCCGATCGCAGCATTCGCAGCCCGGCCGAAGCTCCAGCATTCCTTCCCCCCTCTAGTCCCACCCGAGCGCGCGGGTCATCACGAAGAAGATCGCGTTCTGCTCCATCGTGCCGCCGACCAGCCAGGCTCCGGGGCCGCGAGCGTAGATCGGCACATCCTCGCCGGCGTGCGTTTCCGAGGACATCGGAATCGCGCCCTGCTGCCGGTAATCGGGAGACTGCGTGTCGACTCTCGAGAGGTCCGCGCGCGGCCGCCCGGTGGTACCCGGCCCGTTGGCATACCCGAGGGTCGTGTAGGGCTTGCCGTCGAGGGTGTCCTTCGTGGGCGCCTTCTCGGGCAGCCCGTCCGCGCCGTTGGTCACGACGAGCCCGAGGATCGGGTTGCCGCGGACGGGATAGCCGCTCATGACGAGCGTGTGGCTGTGGTCGGCCGTCACGATGATGAGCGTATCGTCGCTCGCGACCGCGGACGCCTTCGCGACGGCGTTGGAAAGCTCGACGGCCTCGGTCAGCGCGCGCCGCGCGTGGTTGTCGTGATGGGCGTGGTCAATGCGTCCGGCCTCGATCATCAGGAAGTAGCCCTGCGGCGAGCGCTCGAGGATCCGGATGGCCATCTCCGTCATCTCCGTCAGCGACGGCTCGCCCCCCGGATCCTTCGCGCGGTCGATCTCGAACTGCATGTGGCTGGGCTCGAAGAGCCCGAGCACGGGCCGCGTCGTCGCCGGGTCGATCCCGGCGAAGCCCTTCCGGTCCCAGACGTACGTTCCGCCGCGCGATGCCCAGGCCTTCGCGAGATTCCGGTCGTTGCGCTCCCCTTTCGTCGCGGGATACTCGGGGTCGGCGTCGGTGATCTTCAGGAACTTCTCGCGCCCTCCGCCCAGGGCCACCTCGACGCCGGGGCTCGGGTGCCCGTGCATCGTCGTCGGGCCGCACGCGCAGCTCGAGCAGCTGCAGGGCGATGTCGGGATACCCGGCGGAGGCCGCCTTCGCCGAAATGCCCGCGAGATCGGTATCCGACTCGGCGCCGCGATCGGGGGTGTGGGCGTAACACGCGGCCGGTGTGGCATGCGTGAGGCGCGCGGTCGAGACGATGCCCGTCCAGAGGCCGCGCGCCTCGGCTTCTTCGAGGATCGTGCGCAGGCGGTTGGCCGGACGGGCCGCCGCGGCGAAGTCGGGTCCAAGGACGTTCGGCGCGACGGACAGCATGCCGTCGTTGGCCTTGGAGCCCGTCACGATCGCCGTCATCGTCGGGGCGGAGTCCGGCACCTGCTGGTTGGCCTGGTAGGTCTTCGAGTGCGCGAGGTGGGGAAACTTCTCGAAGGAGAGCTCGTTCTCCTCGCCGGGCATCCCCTTCTGCTGCCCGTCGAGAATGCGGGCCGCCGTGACCGTCGCCACACCCATTCCGTCCCCGAGAAAGAGAATGACGTTCCTCGCACGTCGGGTGTCCGGCCGGATCTTCGCGTTGCGCTCGACCGCGGCCTTCCCCCGCGCGACGTAGGTTTCGCGGGTGTCTTTCGGCGGCGCCGGGCTCGCGGCCGGCTGTGGCGCCTGCGCGGCAAAGAGGAACGCGGCGAAGAGGCCCCCGAAGCGCATCGCGCGGACTATATATATGTGTCGTGCAATTCCGAGCCGGGCCCGGGCGTTGACGGGGGGGCATGAATTCCACACTTCGCACCTTATTCACGAGCCTCTCGGCGGCCGTCCTCGGAATCGGCGCCGCGGCAAGCGTCGCCGCCGCCGAAAATGACCCGTGGACGATCGCCGGCCCTCCCGGCGCGAGCGTCTACGCCATCTCCCCCGCGCCTTCGAATCCCTCGGTCGTCTACATCGGTACCGGACGGGGCGTCTGGCGGGGCGACAGGAGCGGCGAACGTTGGACTTCCCCGGGCGCAAGCGCGGGCCTTCCCGTGACCCGCGTGCAGACGGTGGCCGTGGACCCCGCCGACCCGAACACGCTCTACGCGGGCACGCTCACGCCGTCCGGCACGCCGAGCGTCGGCATTTTCAAGTCGCAGGACGGCGGAGCGAGCTGGTCGGAAGCCAACGACGGGCTCTTCGACCCGTTCACCCTCATCGAGCCGCTCGACGTCGCGGCATTGTCCATCGATCCCTCGAACTCCCCAGGCCATCCTGGCGGGAACCCGCTTCTCGGAGATCTTCCGGAGCCTCGACGGCGGCGCGAGCTGGACGCCGCGGACCTTCGGCGGATTCGGTCTCGGGTCTCGAGACGACGGCCTTCGCGCGCGACCCGCGCGATGCCCAGCGCGTCTTCGCGGCCACGAGCCTCGGCCTGATGCTGTCGGTCGACGGCGGCGGGAGCTGGAGCTTCTTCGGCGACGCCGGGATCTCCTTCTTCTGCCTGGCCATCGACCCCGCGGCGCCGCAGACGATGTGGGCCGGCAACCTCTTCGGCTTCGGCATCGCCCGCTCGACCGACGGAGGCCAGACCTGGTCGTCCGCGGTCGGGAACCTGCCCTTGATCGAGTTCGCCGGCGATACCTTCGCTCCCGCGGTGCGCGCGGTCGTCGTCGATCCGGCCGGCTCGGCCGTCACGATCGCGACGCAGGAGCTCGGAATCTTCCGGAGCACCGACGGCGGCACGACCTGGATCGCGCAGAACGCCGGCCTCGGCGAGCTCGATATCCAGTCCCTCGCTTTCCTGCCCGGATCGGACACGCTGCTCGCGGGCGGCAACGGCGGAGGCGTCTACCGCGGCGAGGCCGGCGCCGGGAGCTTCGCGAACTCGTCGCTGCGGTCTGAACGAGGCGCTCGTCGCCGCCGTCGTCGCGCATCCCGGAACGCCGGCGACGGCCTACGCGGCCGCGTTCGACGGCGTCTACGCCACCGAGGACGCCGCGGTGTCGTGGCAGCGCGCGAGCGGCGGCCTGCCGCCCGAGCCGGTGACGGACCTCGCCCTCCGATTCGCCGTCAGCGTCCTGCCGGGCGACAACGAGACCCTCTACGCCGCGACCCTCGGCGCCGGGCTGTGGGCCTCGACCGACGGCGGCGACGACCTGGAGCTCCCCGCGGCAGCGGCCTCGACGACGACCATCTCGCCTCGATCGCCATTGCGCCTTCCAACGAACCTGACGATGTACGCCGGGCACCGATCACCCGTACGACGGCCGAATCCCCAGCGCGTCTACCGTTCGACCGACGCCGGCGCAGACATGGCAGCAGACCGGCCTCGACGCCGGCGGTTTCCCGATCGAAGGGCTCGACGGTCGATCCCGACGACGCCTCGCACGTCGCCGCGGTCAGCCCGGGCGCTACCGGACTACTTCGAAAGCGTCAACGGCGGCACGAGCTGGCAGACCGTCACGCCGGGGATCGGCTGCGGCGGCATCCACACTGCTCCACTACTGGCCGCGGCAACGTCATCCTCGCTCGGCGCGACCAACGGCGTGTGCCGCTCGACGAACGGCGGCGCGACCTGGACGCGCCTCGCGGTCGCGACCTTCGGCATCGGTCTTCGACCTGCTCGCCGATCCGCTCGATGACGCCGGTCCTGTACGCCGCGGCCTCGCCCGCGCTGCCCGGCGGAACCGGAGGCGTCTTCCGCTGACCGACGGGGGTGCGACCTGGACGCCCTTCGGAACGGGCCTCGAGACCTACGCGGTGCAGTCCCTCGCTCTCGACGCGACCCACGAGACGCCTCTACGCCGGGATCCTGCGCGGAGGCGTCGCCACGCTGTCCCTCGGGGAGCCCGTCGCGGACCTTGCCGGACCCCGTCCCCGCGGACCGCGAGACGCGGACTCTGCCGCCCCGGGATTAAGATCGCGCCATGCTGACCCGACACCGTTCCGCGTTCCTCTGCTTCCTCTCGGTGTGCCTCTTTGCGCTCGCCGGCGCCGCCGTGCCCCAGCCGGCGGCGTCGCCGGTTCCCGGCGCCAATCCGCTCATGACCAAGAGCCCGCTGCCCTTCCAGGCGCCGCCGTTCGACCGGATCAAGGACACCGACTACCAGCCGGCCATCGAGGCGGGCATGAAGCAGCAGCTCGTCGAGATCGCCGCGATCGCCGAACGACCCGGCGCCCCGACGTTCGCCAATACCCTCGAGGCGATGGAGCGCTCCGGCGAGCTCCTGACCCGCGCCGCGAAGGTCTTCTCGAACGTCGAGCAGGCCGACACCAACGAGACGCTCCAGAAGATCAAGGGCGAGCTCGCGCCGAAGCTCTCCGCGCATAACGACGCGATCTACCTGAACCCGAAGCTCTACGCGCGCGTCAAGGCGCTCTACGACCAGCGGGACACGCTCGGCCTCGACCCCGAATCGAACTACCTGCTCGAGCGGTACCACCTCTCCTTCGTCCGCGCCGGCGCGGAGCTTAGCTCCGCCGACAAGGCGCGCGCTCGTCGAACCTAACGAGGAGCTCGCGAGCTCACGACGCAGTTCGGCGACAAGCTCCTCGCCGACACCAACGCGTCCGCCGTCGTCGTCGACGGCAAGGCGCGAGCTCGCCGGCCTCTCCGAGGGCGACCTCGGCGGCCGCCGCGGCGGCGGCGAAGGACGAGGAAGCTCCAGGGCCAGTGGGTCCTGCCGCTCCAGAACACGACGCAGCAGCCCGCCCTCGCGTCGCTCGAGAACCGCGCGCTGCGCGAGAAGATCCTCGAGGCCTCGCGGCGCGCGGCGACCACGGCGGCGCCAACGACACGCGGGCGATCGTCCCGCGCCTCGCGGAGCTGCGCGCGCGAGAAGGCGAAGCTCCTCGGCTTCCCGACTACGCCGCCTATGTCCTCGACGACCAGATGGCGAAGACGCCGCAGAACGCCGAGAAGCTCATGACCGACCTCGTGCCCGCCGCGACGGAGAAGGCGCGCGGCGAGGCGGCGGACATGCAGAAGCAGATCGACGCGGGGCGGGCGGCTTCCGCGTCGACCGCCGCCGACTGGGACCTCTACGCCGAGAAGGTCCGCAAGGCCGAGTACGACCTCGACGAGTCGGAGGTCCGGCCCTACTTCGAGCTCGACCGCGTCCTGCACGACGGCGTCTTCTTCGCGGCGAACGAAGATGTACGGCATCACGTTCAAGGAGCGCAAGGACATCCCCGTCTACCACCCCGACGTCCGGGTCTGGGAGGTCTTCGACGCCGACGGCAGCTCGCTCGCCCTCTTCTACGGCGACTTCTTCGCAGCGCCCGTCCAAGGGCGGCGGCGCCTGGTGCGACACCTTCGTCGACCAGAGCGGGCTCCTCGGCTGGAAGCCCGCCGTCACGAACAACTCCAACTTCACCAAGCCCGCCGCCGGCGAACCGGCGCTGCTCTCCTCGGACAACGTGCGACACCCTCTTCCACGAGTTCGGCCACGCCCTGCACGCCATCTTCCAGAACGTGCAGTACCCGACCCTCGGAAACACCCCCCGGGACTTCGTCGAGTTCCCGTCCCAGTTCAACGAGCACTGGGCGTACGAGCCGACGGTCTTCGCGAACTACGCGAAGCACTCGAAGACCGGCGAGCCGATGCCGCCGGCCCTCGTCGAGAAGATCAAGAAGACCCACACCTTCAACCAGGGCTACATCACGACCGAGTACCTCGCCTCGGCGCTTCTCGACATGGCCTGGCACTCGCTGCCGGCCGGACAGAAGCCGGAGCGACGTGAACGCCTTCGAGAAGGCGACGCTCGCAGCGCCTCAAGCTCGATCTCGCCGAGGTGCCGCCGCGCTACCGGACGACCTACTTCTCCCACATCTGGGAGCCGAGCTACGCGGCCGGCTACTACGCGTATCTCTGGTCCGAGGTCCTCGACGCCGACGCGTACTACTGGTTCAAGGAGAACGGCGGAATGACCCGCGCCAACGGCGACCGCTATCGCAAGATGATCCTTGCGCGCGGCGGAAGCGAGGACGTGGCGGCGATGTACCGGGCGTTTCGCGGGCGGGACCCGGAAGTCGGTCCGCTGCTCCAGGAGCGCGGGTTGACGTCGGGGGGCGGAGCGGCCCCGGCCGGCGTGAAAGTGAAGCCCTGACGGACGGCCCTCGGGCTATCCGCGCATCCGGCGGCTGAGCGCGAGAAGCCGGCCTCCGAGGATCCGCCGATCCCAGCGGCGCAGCCGCCCCTTCCAGCCCGCGTCCACCTGCCAGCGTTCGATCCGCCGGTCGCCCGCGAGCTTTTCGCGGATGACTCCGGTCAGATCGCCGCGGCCGCGCGCTTCGAGCTCGGGCAGCACCTCGATCCAGAACCGTTCTTCGAAGCCATTGATCCGGATGCCGCGGATCATGCCGGCGGACAGCGCGCGGGGAAACCATCGGGCCCGTTCGAGCAGACCCAGGGCGACGAGCTCCGCCATCGTCCGCACGCACTTCTCGCATTCGCCGCAGTTGAGCGCGGGGGGGCCGGGGAACGCCAGGCACACGACGAGGTCGTCGAGGCCTCCGGGAGCCGTGGCGCCGACGCGGAGGCGCTCGAGCCGGCCGCGCGGGCTCGGCACGTGGGTGATTTCCACGGCCTCGGTCGAGAAGAGCGGATCGAGCTCGGGGTGGGTTCCGCGCAGCGGTTGATGGTCCTCCTCGTGGCCGGATGCGATCAGCATGCGCGTCCAGCGGCCGGGGAAGAGGTGCGCGGACGCCGCCAACGCCGAGCCCAGGCTTTCCTCGGCCAGGAACTTCACCGAGGGAGCCAGGTCCCAGACGTTCGACCGCACCGCGGCGAACTCCAGGCCCTGCGCTTCGGCCGCGCGGGCGAGGACCGGAACCACACGCGCGTTCCAGGCGAGCGTCTCCGGCGTCGACGGGCAGAGATGCCCGAA
This sequence comes from uncultured Acidobacteriota bacterium, assembly GCA_963742245.1. Classification (GTDB taxonomy): domain Bacteria; phylum Acidobacteriota; class Thermoanaerobaculia; order UBA5066; family Gp7-AA6; genus DAHUXD01. Next base: position 102,484 of record CAVULG010000010.1, on the reverse strand, counting down.
CGTCGACAGAGCCCCTTCGATCGGATGGGAGACGGCCGGGAGGTCGCCGCGGCGGCTCGCCTGCAGCATGTGCCGGGAGTCCGCGCCACCGGTGAAGAACATCGCGGTCCGCTCCGTCCGCCGCCGCGCCTCTTCGCGCCGGCGCGCGGGCTCGATCGCGACGGCGCGGCGAGACCCGCCGTACCAGGAACCGACGATTTCGACGGCCCGGGCGACCCCCGCCGCGAGGCGCGCCGAAACCGAGGCCTCGATCGCGATGCGCCGCTCCCCCGCGCGCATCGCCGGCAGCGCGCAAGCCGTCAGGAACGCCTCGGGCGCCGGCTCGAGGTCGTCGCCCCGGCCGGCGTCGGCCTCGAAGGCCAGCGTCGACGGATCGCGCCCGCAGTCTTCCCATTCGATCCGCGCCGCGGCGCGAACGAGTCCCGGTTCACGCTCGAGACGGATGGCGGCGATCTTCACGGCGCGCGGAGCTTACAGGCGGCCGGCTCGCCCTCCAAGAAGTCGCCGAGATCGGCTCTCCCGTGCGAAAACCGCCGGCGGCCGAAGCCGTATGAGTCTCCGGCGCCGCTGCTTCACGCGGCGCCCTGGAGGAAACCGCGATGTCACGACGTCTCCCGGCCGCCCTGCTGCTCTCCGCCACGCTCGCGTCCGCCGCGCTCCTCGCCCTGCCCCAGGGCCTGACCTTCCCGCCCAACGGGGATAATCCGCAGGCCGCGGTCATGCAGGCGATCGGGCCCGTCCGCGTGACGATCGACTATTCGAGCCCCCGCGTCGTGCGCGGCCAGAACGACCGGCGCGGCAAGATCTGGGGCGAGCTCGTCCCTTACGGAATGTCGGACCTTGGTTACAACGGCTGCGCGAGCTGCCCCTGGCGCGCGGGGGCCAACGAGAACACGACCTTCACCGTCACGCACGCGGTCAAGATCCAGGGCAAGGCCCTGCCCGCCGGAACCTACGGCCTGCACATGATCCCGGGCAAGGACGAGTGGACCGTGGCTTTCTCGAAGGACGCCGCGGCGTGGGGCAGCTACTGGTACGACGCGAAGAACGACGCGCTCCGCGTCACGACGAAGCCCGGCAAGGCCCCGTACCAGGAGTGGCTGACCTTCGAGTTCATCGAGCGCGAGCCGTCGAAGGCGACCGTGGCCCTCCAGTGGGAAGAGCTGCAGTTGCCGCTGACGATCGAGGTCGACGACGTCAACGCGCTCTGGGTCGACAACCTGCGAACGGACCTGCGCGGCTGGTCCGGCTTCTACTGGCAGAACTGGCAGGCCGCGGCGCAGTTCTGCGCCGACAACAAGGTCAACCTGCCGGAAGGCCTCACGTGGGCGCAGCGCGCGGTCTCCGATCCGACGTGGTCGGGCGGCGAGGAGAACTTCGTCACCCTGACCACCCTCGCAAAGCTCCAGGCGTTGAACGGCATGACGGCCGAATCGGAGAAGACCCTCGCGAAGGCCTACAACCACCAATTCGCGACGCCCGTGCAGATCCACCAGGCGGCCCGCGCCCTTCAGACCGAGGGCAGGAAGGACCAGGCGATCAAGCTCTACCAGTTGAACGCGAAGCGCTTCCCGAACCAGTGGCCCGTCCACGTCGGCCTCATGCGCGCGTACGCGGCCTCCGGCGAGACGAAGAAGGCCATTGCCGAGTGCAAGCTCGCGCTCGCGCAGGCGCCCGACGAGCAGAACAGGAAGAACCTGCAGGGCGTCCTCGCGAAGCTCGAGGCGGGCACGAGCATCGACTAGACGTCCAGGCGCCCGCGGCCGGCTGGTTCCCGCCATCCCGATTCTATAGGCTCGGAGGCCGAGGAGGTCTCCGATGGAAGTCCGCTTCGACCTCGCCAAGGCGTCGCCCGGCATCTACCACGCGATGCGCGCCCTCGAGAAGCACGTCGCGGGATCCGGTCTCGACGAAAACCTGGGCCATCTGATCAAGCTGCGCGTCTCGCAGATCAACGGCTGCGCGTTCTGCATCGACATGCACTGGAAGGACCTGCGCGCCGGGGGCGAAGGCGAGCAGCGCCTCTACGGACTCGACGCCTGGCGCGAGGCGCCCTACTACACGGACCGCGAGCGGGCCGCGCTCGCCTGGGCCGAGACGGTGACGCGCGTCGCCGAGACGCACATCCCCGACGCGGACTACGCGGAAGTCCGCACGCAGTTTTCGGAGAAGGAAGTCGCGGACCTCACACTCGCCATCGTCGCGATCAACGGCTGGAACCGGCTCTCGATCGCGGCGCGCTCGCGGCCGGGCGAGTACCAGCCGGCGCGCCCCTCCGCCGCCGCCGGACGGCAGGACACGCCCTAGAATCCCGCACCGGCCGCAAGAGCAAGAGAAGGAGACGTCCGCATGAACGTCGCGCTGTGGATCGTCCAGGTGCTGCTCGCCGCCGCGTTCGGCGCGGGGGGATGGGGAAAGGCCACCATGCCGATGGCCGAGATGATGGCCAAGGTGCCGTGGGCGCCGGACGTCTCGCCCGGCCTCATCCGGTTCATCGGCTGGGCGGAGCTCGCGGCGGCCCTGGGCCTGATTCTCCCCGCCGCGACGCGCATCCTCCCGAAGCTGACGGCCTGGGCCGGCATCGGGCTCGTCGTGATCATGATTCTCGCGGCCGGGCTCCACCTGAAGCGCGGCGAGATCGCGTACGTCGGCATCAACCTCGTTTTCGGGGCGATGGCGGCCTTCGTCGCGTGGGGCCGGCTGAAGGCGAGGCCGATCGCGCCGCGCGCCGGAACCTAGCCGGGCAGCGGCCCCGCCGGCTCGCGCCCGACTCCGAGCGCGTCCGCGACGCGGTTGATGTAGTTGAACCAGGACGCGATGAGCGTGATCTGGAGGATTCCTTTGTCGTCGAAGCCGACGGCGCGCAAACGCGCGTGATGCTCGGGCGTGATGCGCGTCGCGTCCTTCGTCAGGACCGCGACGAAGTCGAGCATGGCGCGATCCTTCTCGTCGATCGGCGCCGTGCGGTAGTCCTTCCGGATCGCTTCGACGAGCCCGTCATCCAGGGTCACCCGACGCAGAAACTCTGCGTGTGACTCGATTCAATAATGGCAGCGGTTCGCCACCGAGACGACCGTGGTGATCATCTCGTGCTGGCGCCGCGTGAGAGGCAGGTCGGGCGCCATGAGCGCGCCGAAGGCCGCGAAGGAGTGAAAGAGCGCGTCGGGAATGAGCGAGTGCGACGCGACGATCGAGCCCGACTCGTCCGTCAGCCCGGTCGGAATCGCGTACTCCGCGGGGTAGATCGCGCGCTCCGCATCGATGGCCTTGCGGAGCTTCTCGTCGGCCTCGGTGTACGGAATCGTCCGGATCCAGGTCATGGTTCTACTCCTTGGGCGGACCTGCGGGGTCCAGGAGGCGCGAAAACGGAATCCCCGCGGCCACGAGGGCCAATCCTGCCAGAGCCGGGAAGGGCCGGGCAAGGACGATGACCGCCGCGACGGCGACGAGCAGCAGGACGAAGAGCGCGGGCGTGACCGGAAAGCCCGGCGCGCGGAAGATCCCCTCGCCCTCGACGCGCCCCGTCCCCGCCTCCGCCCCATCCATGTGCCGGAGGCGGAAGAGACCCGCGGCGGCGAGTGCGACGAGCAGCAGCGTCGGGCACATGAAGAAGGCCACGATCTGCGGGAACTTCCCGGAGACGACGTAGATCGTGGCGAGCCCCGCGAGGAGCCCCGTGGCCAGCATCGGCGAGCCCGTCCTCGGGTGCACCTCGGCGAGATCGGCCGGAAACAATCCGTCGCGGCTCATCGCGACGTAGAGGCGCGGCGCCATGAGCAGCAGCGCCGCCGCGCTCGCTACGACGGAAAGCACGATGATGGACGCGAGAATCGCCGGTCCCCGCGCTCCGAAGAGGGCCGCGCCCGCCTGGGCCGCGAACGCCGCCGGAATGCGCGCGCCCTCCGGCGGCACGAGGTAGAGAAACGCCGCCGTCGTCGCGAGGTAGGCGACGGTCACGGCCGCCACTCCGAGCATCAGCGCCCGGGGAAGGACCCGCCGGGTGTCGCGAACCTCGCCGGAGACGCGCGCCGCCTCCCAGAAGCCGCCGAATGAGTAGAAGACGCCGATCAGCCCGAGGCCCAGGGCTTCCCGCACGCGCGGCGAGCCGGACTGACGCTCGAAGAGCGGCGCGAAGTGGTCCCACGAGCCGGAGCCGACCGTGAATGCCGCGACGACGATTCCGGCCAGCGCCAGAACCTTCGCCAGGGTCAGGGCGTTCAGAACGCGCGCCGAGAGCTTCAGCCCGGCCATGTTGAGAATCGCGAGCAACCACACGGTCGCGACCGCGACCCAGACCTCGCGCCCGGCGGCGGCTGGAAAGAGGACCGTGACGTACGGCGCCATCCCGAGCGCGAGAGCGGCCGTGATCCCGGGGTCCATGACGAGCAGGCACTGCCAGCCATAGAGGAAAGCCGCGCGGCGGCCCCAGGCGGCCCGGAGGTAGACGTACAGCCCGCCGGATTGCGGAAGACGCGAGGCCAGCTCGCCGAAGGTCAGCGCTCCGCCCAGGACGAGCGCGCCGCAGACGAGCCAGAGGGTGAGGGTCCAGCCGGGAGCGGCGATCGCCCCGATCACCTCGGCGGGCGTGAGGAAGATGCCGACGCCGATCGTGTGGCCGACGACGAGGGCCGTCGCAGACCACAGACCGAGAGGACGGGAGGCGTCTTTCGTTTCCAGGCGCCGCCATTATCGGGGCAGCGCGGCCGATCGCGCGTCCGAGGGGAAAAATTCGCCCTGCTCCCCGGTGGTCGGAAGCAGGGCCGGTGTGGGGGCCTTCCCGCACCTATCTACTTATTGTCGCGAGAAGGGCCCCGGGAACGCAGTCTCGAAAAAAATTCACAACGGAGCGGGGAACCCGTCAGACGGGAGCCTCTTCGAGCCGCGGAACCGCCGGCTCGGCGTCCTCGCCCGTCTCCTTCGCCTCGGCGCGGTGCGTGCGGGCGACGAGCACGTAGATCGACGGCACGACGAAGAGCGTGAAGACGGTGCCGATGATCATGCCCGAGACGAGCATGATGCCGATGCTGTTGCGCGCGCCGGCGCCCGGACCCGAGGCGAAGACGAGGGGCATGTGCCCCATGACCGTCGCGGCCGTGGTCATCAGGATCGGCCGCAGGCGCGTCTCGGACGCCTCGATGACCGCGGCGACCTTGTCGCGCCCGGTCTCCTGGAGCTTGTTGGCGAACTCGACGATCAGGATGCCGTTCTTGGCGATGAGGCCGACGAGGGTGATCAGGCCGACCTGGCTGTAGATGTTGAGCGTCGTGAACCCCAGGAACGAGAAGAGCAGCGCGCCGGACAGCGCCAGCGGCACCGATCCCGCGAGGATGATGAACGGGTCGCGGAAGCTCTCGAACTGGGCCGCGAGCACGAGGTAGATGAGGATCGCCGAGAGCGCGAACGTGAACAGGAACTTCGACCCCTCCGTGCGGAGCTGCCGCGACTCACCCGCGTAGTCGACGGTGAATCCCTTCGGCAGAATCTTCGCCGCCTCGTCCTCGAGCACCTTCAGCGCCGCGTCGAGCGGCACGCCGGGGCGGAATGACGCCCTGGATGCGGACGGAGTTGAGCTGCTGGAATCGCTTGAGGTCCCGGGGCTGCGTCGAGGTCTTGAGCGTCGCGAACGTCGAGAGCGGCACGAGCTTGCCGCCCGCGCCGGTGACGTAGATGTCGGAGAGCTGGTCGGAGTTCAGGCGCTCGGCGCGCTTGATCTGCGGAATCACCTTGTAGCTGCGGCCCTGGATCGAGAAGCGGTTCACGTAGTTGCCGCCGAGCATCGTCGAAAGGTCGCGGCCCACCTGGCCGAGATCGACGCCCTGCGCGCGCAGCTTGTCGCGGTCGAAGACGACCTCGGCCTGCGGCTGGTCGAACTTGAGGTCGGAGTCCGCGAACATGAAGAGGCCGCTCGCGAACGCCTTGCCGACGAGCTGGTTGGCGAACTCGGTCAGCCGCTCGGGCTCGGCGGTCGAGGCGATGACCAGGTCGACCGGGAAACTGCCTCCGCCGGGCAGCGCCGGCGGCACGAGCGAGATGACACGGATGCCGGGGATCTTGGAGAGCCCCATCGAGGCTTCGACCTGGAGCTGCTGGGTGCGTCTTCTTCCGGTCGCTCCAGGGCTTGGTCACCATGCCGCCGAATCCGCCCGTCGGGGACGTGATCTGGAAGACGGCTTTCTTCTCCGGGAACGAGTTGTAGACCTCGTAGACCTTCTCGGTGAAGAGGTTCGTCTGGTCGAGCGTCGCGTTGGGCGCAGCCTGGATGACGCCGAAGACGACCGCCTGATCCTCGATCGGAGCGAGCTCCTTGGCCGAGAACATGTAGAACGGGAACGATGAGGAGCACGACGATCGCCCAGAGCGCGAAGACGACGGGGCGGTACTTGAGGCTGCCCGTCAGGAGACCCGCGTAGGTCGACTTGACCTTTTCGAAGCGCCGGTTGATCCAGCCGGCGAAGCCCTTCTCGGCATCGCCCGTGCGGAGCAGCTTCGAGCCCATCATCGGCGAAAGCGTGAGGGCCACGATCCCCGACACGACGACGGCGCCCGCCAGCGTGAACGCGAACTCGCGGAAGAGCGCGCCGGTCAGGCCGCCCTGGATGCCGATCGGCGCGTACACGGCCGCGAGCGTGATCGTCATCGCGATGATCGGGCCGACGAGCTCGCGGGCGGCCTTGATGGCGGCCGGGAACGGCTTCTCGCCCAGCTGCATGTGGCGCTCGACGTTCTCGACCATGACGATCGCGTCGTCGACCACGAGCCCGACCGAGAGCACGATCGCGAGCAGCGTCAGGAGGTTGATCGTGAACCCGAACGCCAGCATCAGGAACACGGCGCCGACGAGCGAGAGCGGGATCGCGACGACCGGGATCAGCACCGCCCGGAACGAGCCGAGGAACAGGAAGATCACGATGATGACGATGAGCAGCGTCTCGGTCAGCGTCGAGAGGACCTCGTTGATGGCGTCCTGGATGTACTCGGTCGAGTCGTAGGGAATCCCGACCTTCATGCCGGCGGGCAGCTGCGCCTGGATGTCCGGCATCTCGGCGCGGACCCGCTTGATGACGTCGAGCGAGTTGGCGGTCGGCAGGACCCAGATGCCCATGAAGGTGGCCGTCTGCCCGTTGAACTGGACGTTGGAATCGTAGTTCTCGGCGCCGAGCACGACGTCCGCGATCTCGCCCAGCCGCACGACCACGCCGCCCTTCTCCTTGACGACGAGCTGGCGGAACTCCTCGGCGGTCTTGAGGTCCGTGTTGGCCACCAGATTGACCGACGTCATCGAGCCCTTGGTCTGGCCGATCGCGGAGAGATAGTTGTTGCTCGGCAGAGCGCGGTGCGGACGTCGGTGGGCGCGATCTCGAGGGCGGCCATCTTCTCGGGCTTGAGCCAGACGCGCATCGCGAAGGTGCGGCCGCCGAGGATGTCGGCGCGCTGCACGCCGGTAACCGCCGTCAGCTTCGGCTGCACGACCCGCATGAGATAGTCGGTGATCTGGTTCTGGTCGAGCGCGTCCGAGTAGAAGCCGATGTACATCGACGCGAACTCGGTGTCCGCGGTCGCGAGCTCGATGATCGGCGCCTCGGCTTCGGGCGGCAGATCGTTGCGGACCTGCGCGACTTTCGCCTGGATCTGCGTGAGCGCGGCGTTGGTGTCGTAGTTGAGCCGCAGGTGGACGGTGATGATGCTGACGCCCTGCGCGCTCGACGACTCGATGTAGTCGATGCCGTCGGCGCTGGCGATGACGCGCTCGAGCGGCGTCGTGATGAAGCCGCGCACGAGGTCGGCGTTGGCGCCGATGTAGGCGGTCGTGACGGTGACGACCGAAATGTCGCTGCGCGGGTACTGCCGGACGGAGAGCGTCCGGATCGCCTGCAGGCCGGCGATCAGAATCACCAGGTTGACGACGATCGCGAGGACCGGCCGCTTGATGAAAAGATCCGTGAACTTCATTTAGCTGTCCTCGGGCTTCGGCGCCGAGCTGTTGGCACGGCTGCGTCTGGTTGTTGACCTGCACCGCGGCGCCCTGCCGCAGCTTGAAGACGCCGGAGGAAACGATCTCCTCGCCGGGTTTCAGGCCCTCCACGACCGCGACCTGATCGCCGCGGCCGGGGCCGAGCTTCACGAACTGCTGGCGCACGCCCTTGTAGGCCGCGCCCTTCTGGTCCTTCATGTCCTCGACGATGAAGACGGAGTCGCCGTACGGCGCGTAGTTGATCGCCGAGGCGGGCACCGGGATGACCTTCGTGGAGGTGCCGAGCCCGGCGATCGCCGTCACGAACATGCCGGGCTTGAGCCGGGCGTCGGGATTGGCGAAGGTCGCCTGGATCTGGACGTTGCGCGTCGCCGGATCGATGACCGAGTCCGTGGCCGTCAGCTTGCCCGCGGCCTCCGTGTTGGCGTTCTCGGCCTTCACGCGGACGACCATCCCCGTCTTGAGGCGGGTCGCCTCCTGCTGCGGAACCGAGAAGTTCACGTAGATGGGATCGAGCGACTGGAGCGGCACGATCGGGCTGCCGCTCTCGAGGTACTGCCCGAGATTCACCTGGCGGATGCCGAGCAGACCGGAAAACGGAGCCCGGATGGTCTTGCGCGAGATCGTCGCCCGGATCTCCCCGATCCGCGCGGTCGCGCCTCTTCATCTCCGCGTCGGCGCGGTCCCACTCGGCCTGGGCGGCGACGCCCTTCTGGCGCAGCCCCGTCAGCCGGTCGAGGCTGACCTTCGCGAGCGAGGACTGGGCGTCGGCGGCGGCGAGCTGCGCGAGCTCCTGCTGGATGTCGAGCTGGACGAGCGGGTCGCCCTTCCGGACGGTCTTGCCCGACTCGAAGGTGATCTTCTCGACGACGCCGGGAAGGTCGGCGCTGACGACGACGCCCTGCACGGCGGTGACCGAGCCGATGGCCGACAGGGTGGCCGGCCACTCCTCGGGCTTCGCGACGACGGTCGTCACGGCCTCGGCCGGCATGACGAACGCCGCCTGCATCGCCATGCCTTTCTTGATCTGGTTGTACTTGACCGCTCCGATGCTCGCGATGAACACGGCCGCCACGGCGAGCATCAGGACCATTCGCTTCTTCATCGGGACCAAACCTCCAGATTCACACCAGCCAAACTCTGCCGAATGCCGAAGGCACGGTGCGGGTACACCGGCCCACCTTCCAAATAAGCCTCTTTCGACGCTCTGGATTCCGGGTTATGACGGAAAAAGTGGAGCCCCGAACGAGGCCGCGGGGTCACGGAGAATAACACCGCTTCGGGCAGAAAGTTACGAGTCCCAAGACGGCGCCAACACCGCATTCTGAAACTACGAAAACGGACCGGTGAGGTTGCCGCCCGCGGGCGCGGGATCGCGGATCGGATACCATTTTCCGTGATGATCCGCCGACCCGAGCCTTCCGAGCACACGCCGTACTTCGGCCGGTACATCGCGCTCGCTCCCGGCGACGATCTCCTGCGCGCGTACGATTCCGAGACCGAGGCGACACGCGCCCTCCTGACGTCGATCTCCGAGGAGGGGTCGCTGCGCCGCTACGCCCCGGATAAGTGGTCGATCCGGGAAGCGCTCCTCCACGTCATCGACACCGAGCGCATCTTCGGCTACCGGGCACTCCGCTTCGCGCGCGGCGACGCGACGCCGCTCGAAGGATTCGAGCAGGACGACCTCGTGCCGCAGTGCGGCGCCGACGCGCGAACGTGGAAGAGCCTCCTCGCCGAGCACGCCGCCGTCCGGGCATCGACCCGCGCGCTCTTCGAGAGCCTCGAGCCCGCCGCGTTCGACCGGGCAGGCCTCGCCGGCGGCAATCGCTTCAGCGTCCGGGCAATTGCGTGGGCGATCGTCGGCCACGAGATCCACCACCGCAACGTCCTGCGCGAACGCTATCTCTGACCGAAAATCCGGCGGGGTCAGGTCTCGAATTTTCGGCCTTCGTGATCAGCCGATTGACGCGACGGTCCTCTCGGGCGGAGACTAGTCTCGGGGAGGACCTATGAGCTTCCTGCTCGGCCTCGTGGCTGCGCTCGTCGCCGACTTGCCCGCCACCGTACCCATCGCTCCGGCTCCGGGCGCTCCGACCGCGAGCACCGTCGTCCTATCCGGACAAGCCGTTTCGCTCGACGCCGTGGGGCGCGGACGGATTCCGAGCGACGCGCTGCCTTCAGCCGAAGGGCTCAGGTTCTACCGCACTTCGGCAGACAAGCCCGAAGAAGCGCAGTTCTTCTACTACCCGGCCGACTCCACCTTGGCAAGCTGGAACCTTCCCGGCGTCGAAATGACGGGCGCCGCGAAGCTCGTCATCAAGGACGCCGCGGAGACCTGGGCGAACGGCCGCGAGTACTCCGCGCCGCTCGAGAAGACGAAGGACGGGCGTCAGGTGCGCTTCGCGATCTCGTCTGGAACGCGAGACGCGGCGGTCCTCGTGCCCGGATACGCTCCGGCCTTCGCCTCCGGCCTCGTGGCCGACGCGAATCACCCGACGCTCGCCGTCGCCGCGAGCACGCTCACGCCCGCGACGCGCGTGACCGCCCGGGTGCTCGACGCCCGTACCGGGAAGCCGCCGGATCGATGGGCAGGTCACGTCACCCGGGTTGCCGCCGACGCGGACAAAGAGGAGACGAAGTTCTTTGCGGGCCGACCCGTCTCGTCCGGCCAGGCCGCCCTCGACTTCGCCAGCCTGCCGGTCGGCGGATGGGAGCTGCGGGTCGAAGCTCCGGGCCGGGGCCAGGTCCGCACGATGGTGAGCGCGCTCCGGCCGCGCGGGCTCAACGACCTCGGCGATCTCTACGTCACGGACCTGGCGAGTCTGCGTGTCGGTGTCGCGTTCCCCGCCGTCGTTCCCGACAGGGAATTCCGGTGTTCCGTCGCAAGGCCCTCGATGACTGGCGACGGCAAGAAGACGGAGCTCGCCGCGCGCTCCTTCACTCCGAAGTCCCTGCAGGCGATCGACTTCGCCGAGCTCGAGCCGGGGCTCGTGGCGGTGGACTGCGGCGACGGACGCGACATCCACAATCAGCGGATCGCGACGATTGCCGCCGGCGAGCAAGCGGAGCTCGAGTTCTCGTTCGTGCCGGTGCGTGTTGCGGGAACGGTCAGACGCGGAGAACGGCCCGTGCCGGGAGCCACCGTGATGGCGCCGGTTTCCGGCCCCAGCGAGGCCCGGATCGAAACGACCTCGGATGACTTCGGCGCCTACGAGATCGTGACGTGGCCGGGTCGCGACTCCATCATGCTGCTCACGACTCCTCCGGAGGACAGGCTTCCTCTTGCGGAACAGCTCACCGTCGAAACGGGAACGACCGAGCTCGACCACGACGTCCTCCTCCCGTCGCGCTCCGTCCGCGGAACCGTCCGGGACGCCGCGACAGGCGCCATCGTCTCCGGCGCGCAGGTCGAGTTCACCGGCTCCCTGGCGATGAAGGACGCGGAGTGGGGGAATTTTTCGATGGGTGCGACCACCGACGAGGAAGGTCGCTTCCAGCTCGGCAACCTCCAGGATCGCCCGCTGGAAGTCGAGGTCACGCACGAGGGTTATGCGCGCACGCGGCTTCGCGACGTCCGGCCGACGCCCGAAGGGACGGAGCTCGATGTGCGCCTCGAGAAGGGCCTTCGGCTCGCCGGGATCGTGCTCGACGACTCCGGATCGCCGGTACCCAACATTTCCGTCGGACTCGACCTCGACTTCCAGGGCATCTACATGCAGCGAACGGTGACGACCTCCCCGTCCGGAGAGTTCGATTTCGGCGAGGTTGCGCAAGGCCCGCACCTGCTGGGTGTCTTCCGATGCGGCAGCGTCTTCGTGTTGAAGCCGGTCGAGGTCGGATCTGCCGAATCCGCTCCTGCGCGACAGATCGTGCAGCTCCTTCCCGCGTCCACCTCGATCGAATTGCGCGTCGAAGACACGAGCGGCGCGCCCGTTTCAGGCGCCGCATTCCGATGGACCGTCAATGGCATCACCGTTCCGCTCGAGGACTGGGGACGCGCGGCCGGGGCTTGCGGCCAGCCCTACCTGACCGACGAGAACGGGCGTCTCGTCCTTCAGGGCTTCCCGTCGGGAGTCATCGGCGCCGCGACGCTCGACCGGCGTCCGCTCGGTACGTTCGCCAACGACGGAACCCTGAGCACCTGGACCCTGCGGATGCCCGCGAAAGAGAAGCGATCGAAGTCTGAGGATCAAGTCGCCGCGGCACGCTGAACCAAGGAGCTCGCGCAGCGCGCGGTAGACTTCTCCGGGGGTGTTCTTGTCCGTTCTGTGTCTCCTGGCCGCTGCGGCGCTCGAAGCCGCAACGCCGCTCCCCCTCGCGCCCGCACCCGGCGCTCCCGCCGCCAGCGCCATCGTCATCGCCGGACAACCTCTCCGCCTCGACGCGGCCGGACGCGGACAGATTCCCGCCGACGCCTCGCCCGTAAGTGAGAAACTCCGCTTCTACCGCGTCTCCCCGGCATCCGGAAGCGAGCAGATCCTCTACTACCCGTCCGACCACGCGCTCGCGAGCTGGTCGCTCGAGGACGTCCGGACCTCGGCCGGCGCGACCGTCGTGATCAAGGACTCCGAGGAGGGCTGGGAGAACGCGCACGATCATCCGGCGCCGCTCGAGACCGCCGGTGACGGGCGCCGCGTGCGCTTCGCCATCGCGCCGGGGACCTGGGACGTCGCCGTCGTCGTGCCCGGCTACGCGCCCGCTTTCGTTCTCGGACTCGACGTCTACGACGACGACGAAACCCTCGCGGTGGCCGCGGTCAAGCTCGCGCGCGCCGGCCGCGTCACGGCCCGGATTCTCGACGCGCGCACCGGCAAGCCGCCGGACCGGTGGGAAGCGTTCGTCTCGGGCGCCGGCGCGGACGCGGACACCGAGGAGACGAAGTTTTTTGCCGGCCGGCCGATCTCGAAGGGTACGCCCGCGCTCGATTTCGCGAGCCTTCCGGTCGGCGGCTGGGAGGTGCGTGTCGTCGCTCCCGGCCGGAGCGAGCCGCACGTCGCCGCCCGCGTGCCGAATGCGGGCGCGCTCGTGGAGCTCGGCGACGTCTACGTCACGGACTTCGGAAAGCTGCGGGTCGTGCTCGAGTTCCCCGACGAGGTCCCCGGCGGAACGTTCGACGTCCAGGTGCTGCGTCCAGGCGCGGAGAGCGAAGACGAGGCGGTGCTCCTCGCCTCGCGCAAGGCGAAAGCGCGCCGGGATGCCACCCTCGACTTCGACGGCATCGAGCCCGGCGAGGTTCGCGTCGAGGCCTTCAACGTCGACGAATCGATCTCGCAGCACGCCACGGCCGTCATCGAGCCCGACCGGATCGCGCAGGCGCGCGTCGTCTTCCGGCGCGTCACGCTCCACGGAACGGTGCGGCGGGGCGACCGGATCGTCACCGGCGCGCAGTTGCAGGCGAAGACGACGTCGGGACCGGTGGCCATGGAGGGCCTCGTGCCGGCGGTTTCCGACGAGCTCGGCATGTACGCGTTCGAGCTCTGGGGAGGCAGCGACTCGCTCACGGTGCGCACCCGTCCGCCGGATCAGAAGATCGGGTACACGGAGCTCGTCGCCGTCGATCCCGACGCCTCCGACGTCCTGCACGACGTCGAGCTGCCCGCGGGCGAGATCCGGGGCGTCGTGCGCGACGCCTCGACGGGCCTCGCGATCGCAGGCGCGGACGTCCGCATCGCGACGGCGGGCCCCGAAGATGACGCGAAGGAGCCCGCCTATCTGCTCGGGGCTTCGACGGACGCCGAAGGACGGTTTCGCCTCGCCGATCTCGAGGAGAACGAGGAGGTCGACCTCGAGGTGACCCACGACGGCTATACGCCCGTGCGGCAGTACTCGATCCGGCCCCGGCCGGGCGGCAGTCCGCTCGACGTGCGGCTCGAACCCGGCATTCGGCTGTCCGGCCGGGTCGTCGACGAGTGGGGCGTGCCGCTGCCGGGCGTGACCGTGGGACTCGACGTCGTCAACGGACAGGACTTTGCCCGCACGGCGACCACCGGTCGGGACGGCCTCTACGCGTTCACCGGCGTGGCGGACGGATCGCACGTCCTCGGCGTTTTCGGTTGCGGGCGCACGATCGTGCTCCGCCGATTCTCCGTCGACGCGTTCGTGCAGGACGAAGGCGAGTCGCACACCGAGAACGTCCAGGTCCCGCGCGAGGGCAGCCCCCTGGACGTGCGCATCGAAAAGAGCGACGGGACGGAGGCCAACGCGGTCGTTCGCTTCGAGATCAACGGCATTCCTCTTCCCCTGAACGACTGGTACGAAGCCGCGAAGCGCTGCGGGATCTACGACGAGATCGGCTGGAGCCGCATGATCCTCCACGGCTTTCCGCGCGGGACGATCACCGCGTTCTCCCCGTCGAGCCCGGTGGTCTACGGCACGTTCGACAACGACGGCCTGCAGAGCACCTGGACGATCCGGCTGCCCGACTCGGACCAGCGTCTCGAGGCGGAGGGACGGCCCTCCGCCCGCTGAGGCCGGCCGCTAGCGCGCCGCTTCGAGCTGCGTTTCGAGGAACCGCGCGGACCGGCTGAGCAGGGCCACGGTGTTCTCGCGGCGCGCGAGGGAGTGTCCCTCGTTGTCCGCGACCATGTACTCGACCGGAACGCCGCGGGCCCGCAGCGCCGCCACGATCTGGTCCGACTCGGTCCGGGGCACCCGCGGATCGTTCGCACCGGCGTACACGAAGAGGGGATCCACGATCCGGTCCACCTGCTCGATCGGCGAGATGGTCTTCAGGAACGCGTCGTCCTTGCCGAGCTCGCCGAACTCGACCTTGTAGATCTCGCGGATCACCCCGTTCGTGCTTCGCAGAAACGTCGCGAGGTTGGCGATGCCGAGCAGGTCCACGCCCGCGCGCCAGATCCCGGGCCAGCGTTCGAGCGCGAGGAGAACCGTATAGCCGCCGTAGCTCCCGCCCCAGACGACCATCCGTTCCGGATCCGCCCAGGGCTGCGCGCCCGCCCAGCGCGCTGTCGTCTCCACGTCCCGGAGGGCATCCGGACGCTGACCTCCGTTGTCGGCCATCTCGAAGGCGCGGCCGAAGCCGCCCGACCCGCGGACGTTCGGCTCGACGACCGCCCAGCCGAGCGAGGTGAAGAAGCGCACCGTGGGCGACCAGCGGATCGCGGAAGAGCCGGAAGGCCCCCCGTGGTAGGCGACGAGCACGGGCCTCCGGGCGCCGCCGCCCTCCGGAAGGTAGACGTTCGTCGGCAGGACCAGACCGTCGAACGCCGGCACCGCGGCGATCGACGCGTCGACGTTCGGGAATCCCGCGAGCGTGGGGCGCGGCTCCTGCCGCAAGGCCGCGGACTTTCCCGTCTTCGGGTCGATCGCATAAATCTCGTTGGGCGAATTCGGCGTCGACCAGGTCGCCGCGAGCGCGGTGCCATCCTCGGAGAATTCGCCGACGGACCCCGTGCCGAGGGGCATCGCCACGTCGGCGACGGGGGCGAGCGTCCCCGCGTCGAGAATCCGCACCACGGTGTGATTGCCGGCCCCGAGGCTCATGCCGATGCGGTCTCCCTTCCGCGAAAGGGCGAGCGATTCGATCTGGGCCGTCGCGGGCTTGCTCTCGGCGTACCGCCCGAGCTCCCTGCCCGTGGCCGCGTCGAGCGCCAGCAGCAGAGCCTGCTCGCCGCCTCCGTCGGTTGCGACGAAGATCCGCTTGCCATCGCGCGAGTAAACCGCGTTCCAGACGCTGACCTTGGGTCCGCCGGCAGGCGGATAGATCGTTGAGCCGGTCGAGCCCGTCGAGCCGGAGCCCCTGGCGAGATCGACCACGAGGACCGCGTTGTCGCTCTGCGTCGGGTAGCGCAACCAGAGCGCACGCCGTCCGTCCGGACGCACGTCGAGGAGGAAACCGGGCAGCGCGTCCGCGAACAGCTTCCGCTCGGAATTGGATCCGAAGACGTCGAGCGCGTACAGGGCCGATCCCTTTTCGGTGCTTTGCCGCGCGGAGTAGAACGCGGTCGTCGGCATGCCGTCGGGTACAAAAGGGACGTCGCGCTGCCGCGTCACCCCGGGGGTGAGATCGGTCAGTCCGCTTCCGTCGAGTCCGCAGCGGTAGAGAGACCAGTTCTCGTCGGCGCCATGATCGGACCGGAAGAGCAGCGACTTCCCGTCCGCGAGCGGGAACGCCTGGAGGATCCGCTCGCTCGTCTTCACGATCCTCTTCGGCGGCGCCGCCGGCCGGTCGGTGGGCGCGAGATAGAGCTGCGGAAGTCCGTCGCGGTTGGACGAGAACACGACGTTGCGCCCGTCCCGCGTGAAGGCGGCATTGCTGTCAGTGAAGGCGTCGACGATCGCGGCCGCCCGCCGCGCGAGCTCGGCCTCGCGCGGCGAGACCGAGGGAGGATCCGGCGCGACCGTCTGGGCCGCGAGCGCGGGAGCGACGGCGGCGAGCGCGGCGAGGGCGGTCGCGAGGAGCCAGAGCCGGGTCTTCACGGCCTCAACGCTACTCCCGCACGCCTCCGCGCGGCAACCCTGCACCGAAAAAGCGAGGGGGTCAGGTCTGGAATCTTCGGGTCGGCCGAATCCGAAAAATCGAGACCTGACCCCACTGTTTTTTCGGTTGGCGGGCTACTGCGCGTTCTCGCCGATCGACGTCAGCACCAGACTCCCCTCGCACGGCGTGAACTCGTAGAAGTTGAGGAACTTCGCCCCCTTGGAGTTCACGCCCGTGCCGACGATCCCGCCGTAGCCCGGAGCGTTCTGAAACTCGCCCGTCTCGCCGGGCGTCAGGAACCGGTCGGCCAGAATCGCGAAGTCGGCGTCGATCCCGTCGAGCCCGCGGATCGCCGCGACCTGTTTCTCGTCGAAGCCCTCGAGGGCAAGGAACGTCTTGAGGTCCTTTGCGAGGGCGGCCTTGCGGAGGGCCTCGTAGGCCGCGGCGACCTGTTCCTGCGTCGGCGTGACGCCGAGCGGATCCGAGCGCTTGCCGCCGACCTTGTCGCTCTCGCTGACCTCGGTGACCCGGGGGGTCGTCACGGGCATTTTCTCGAACGCGAACCCGCCGTAGTTCTTGTGCCGGATTTCGCCCGAGGCCAGTCCGTCGGAAACGGTGAGCGTGCTCGTCCAGTAGCGGCCTCCGACGTCCTCTTCGCGCCCGGTTCCTCCGAACGGAGTGCCGCGGGTGAAATACCTGGACTTGCCCTTTGCGTCGAGCGTCGCCTCGACCCAGCCCGCGTTGCGGATCGCGGCGAGGGCCCGCGCCTGGCTCATCGGACACGGGGCTCCCGCGAGGACCGGAGACGCGATCAACTTGCTCGTGACGTAGACGACCGTCCCGGCTCCCCCATTGGCGGTCCACGCGATCCCGTCGACCAGGTCGAAGTCGCCCGTGTTGACGTCGGTCAGGTGGCCCTCGACCGGACGGGGATAGGTGTAGGCCGCGGGTTCTTTCTCCTCGGCGGCAGGCGGCGCCGACGAGGGTGTCGCGCCCCCGGCGGTCCCGGTGCCCGGTTTGCTCCCGCACCCGGCGAAGTGGAAGACGAGAAGCACCGCACCGGACAGGGCGAGCGCCGCGCGTCGAGCGTTCATGGAGCCTCCTGAGGAGAGTCTCGCCGATTTTCGCCCGGCGGGGCCACGACAGTGCGGCAGCGCGAAACCTTCCGCCGGGGCCGTCGTATTGTTTTCCCATAGGGAGGGCGCGAGACGGTCATGACCGAAAAAACCGACGTCTGGCAGGGCACCCTGGCCCTGATGGTCCTCAAGACCCTCGAAACCCTCGGCCCGCTTCACGGCTACGGCATCGCCCGCCGGATCGAGCAGACGAGCGGCGATCGCCTGAACGTGAACTACGGGACCCTCTATCCCGCGCTCGTCAAGCTCGAGCAGGAGGGCTCGGTCTCGGCCGAGTGGGGTGTCTCGGAGAACAACCGGAAGGCCAAGTTCTACCGGCTGACGCGTGCCGGGCGGCGGCAGGTCGAGCTCGCGACGCGGGAGTGGGAGCGGACGACCGAAATCCTGGCCCGCTTCCTCGACCCGGCGGCGGTGCGCGCGTGAGGAGGCTGCGCGGGATCCTCATGCGCTTCGCCGGGGTCTTCGGACGCTCCCGCCAGGAGCGCGAGATGGCCGAGGAGCTCGAGTCCCACATCCAGTTGCACGTCGATGACGCCGTGCGCGCCGGCATGACGCTGGAAGCGGCGCGCCGCGAGGCAATTCGAAAGCTCGGAGGGCTCGAGACGACGAAGGAGGCCGTGCGGGACCGGCGACGGCTGCCCTTCTTCGAGACGGCGTGGCAGGACCTGCGCTTCGCGGCGCGCTCGCTCGCGAAGAACCCGGGCTTCACCCTCGTGACGATCGCGACGCTGGCGCTCGGGATCGGCGCGAACACCGCGATCTTCACGCTCGTGCACGCGGTGCTGATCGAGCGCCTTCCCTTCCACGAGCCCGGCCGGCTCGTGGCCGTCTGGGAGGAGAACTCCCAGCGCCCGGGCCGCCCGAACGTGGTCGCCCCGTTCAACTATCTTCGCTGGCGCGAGCGCGACACCCCCTTCGCGTCGATCACGGCCTTCTACGACTACCGGGCCAATCTCACCGGCGAGGGACCCGCCGAGCAGCTCATCGCGCAGGCCGTCGAGCCCGGGTTCTTTCCGACCCTCGGCGTCGCGCCGGCGCTCGGCCGCGCCTTCACGCCCGACGAGGGCCCCGAGGGCAACGACTCGGTCGTGATCCTGAGCCACGGGCTCTGGCAGCGACGCTTCGGCGCAGATCCGGCGATCGTCGGTAAGTCGATCCGGCTCGACGGTATCCCGGTCAGCGTCATCGGCGTCATGCCGCCGCGTTTCGGTTTGTTCCTGAAGACCGGGACGCTCACGGGCAAGCCGGCGGAAATGTGGGTTCCGCTCGCGTTCACCGAAGAGGGCGCGCGCCGAAACGGCCGGTTCGCGTCGGCCGCGGCGCGGCTGAAGAGCGGCGAGACCGTCGAATCCGCGCGAACGCGGATGTCCGCGATCGCCTCGGCGCTCGCCGCGGAGTTTCCGGATCGGGACGCGGGCTGGAGCGTCCAGGTGATTCCCCTCCACGCCGAGGTCGCGGGCGAGATGCGCACGACGCTGCTCGTCCTCTTCGGCGCGGTCGGGTTTGTGCTCCTGATCGCGTGCGCCAACGTGGCCGGCCTGCTGCTGGCCCGCGGCACCTCGCGCGTGCGCGAGATGGCGATCCGCACGGCGCTCGGCGCGGGCCGGGGACGGATCCTCTCGCAGCTCCTGACGGAGAACCTGCTCCTCGCCCTCGTCGGCGGCGCCGCGGGACTGCTGCTCGCGCGGTGGGGCGTTGCGCTCGTCGTGGCGCTCTCGCCGGCGGATCTGACCGGGCTGGCCATCGCGCAGCTCTCCCCATCGGTTCTCGCGTTCACGGCGGCGGTGTCGTTCCTGACCGCGGGGCTCTGCGGCCTCGCCCCGGCGCTGGCCGGCTCGCGCCCCGATGTCCAGGACTCGCTCAAGGACGGCGCGCGCACCGGGGGCGCCGGTGTGCGGACCCAGGCTCTGCGCAAGGCGTTCGTCGTCGCCGAGGTGGCGCTCGCGGTGGTGCTCCTCGTGGGCGCCGGCCTGATGCTGAAGAGCCTCCACGCCCTCAACCGCGTGAATCCCGGGTTCGAGCGCGAGGGCGTCGTGACGGGCCGCGTCACGCTCGCGGGAGAGCAGTACGAGAAGGATCCCGCCGCCCTGCGTTTCTTCGCCGACGCCGTCGCGCGCGCCGCGAAGCTCCCCGGGGTGACGGAAGCCGGAGCCGTGAGCTACCTGCCGTTCACCGGGCTCGCGGCGGCCACCGGCTTCAAGATCGTCGGGCGGCCGGCTCCCCCGCCCAGCCAGGAGCTGACGACGGAAGTCCGCGTGTGCGACAACGGCTACTTCCGCGCGCTGCGGATTCCGCTCCTTCGCGGACGCGTCTTCACCGACCGCGAGATGCGCGAAAAGTCCGACGTCGTCCTGATCAGCGAGGGTCTGGCGAAGCGCTACTTCCCGGGCGAGGATCCGATCGGCCAGAAGATCGTCGTCGACATGATGGAGGACCCGCCGCCGACCGAGATCGTCGGCATCGTCGGCGACGTCAAGCACGCAGGCCTCTCGGCGGAGGCGCGGCCGATGGTCTACTGGCCGCACCCGGAGCTCGTCTACGGCACGATGACGCTCGTCCTGCGCACGGACACCGATCCGGAGGCCGCGGCTCCCATGCTCCGGCGGGCCGTCGAGTCGATCGACAAGGACCAGCCGCTCTCCGACGTGCGCACGCTGGAGCAGTGGATCGGCGCCTCCCTCGCCCGCGAGCGATTCACCGCGGTGCTGCTCTTCCTCTTCGCCGCGCTCGCGCTGACTCTGGCGGCGATCGGGATCTACGGCGTCATGTCTTACGTCGTCGGCCAGCGCACGACGGAGATCGGGATCCGCGCCGCCCTCGGCGCGACGTCCCGCGACATTCTGCAGCTCGTCCTGCGCGACGGCACGCGGCTCCTCCTCATCGGGCTCGCCATCGGCGCGCCGCTCGCGCTGCTCGGGACCCGCGCGCTGCAGGGCCTCCTCTTCGAGACTCCGGGCACGGACCCGGCGACCTTCGCCGTCGTGCTCGCCGTGCTGGCGGCGGCGGCCCTGCTCGCGAGTTACCTGCCGGCGCGGCGCGCGGCCCGGGTGCCGCCGGTCGAGGCGCTCAGGCGGGCGTAGCGCCCGTTGAGGCGCTCAGACCGGAGGCGCGCTGGATCCGCCCCGCAGGATCAGGGCGACCGCGACCAGCACGAAGTAACTGCCGATCGTGAAGATCACGAAAACGGCCACCGCGCCGATGCGCCGGGCCCGCGACGGGTCGCCCGTGAGGAGCATCAGGACCGCGGCGCTGACTCCCCAGACGGGCAGCGATGAGATGACGGCGTCCGCGACCGGCACGCGATTCGCGAGATAGAGGACCGGCGCGAGCACCGAACCGACGACGGCCACACCCTGCGCAAACGTCTCGGCGCGAGGCCGCAGGCGATACAAGTAGAAGGCGACGATGCAGCCGATGATGACCCGGAACACCGGGAAACCCGGAATCCGGAGCGCCACGACGACGGCGATCTCCGCCAGGACGTTGACCACGATGAGCATCGCGGCCAGGCGCAGCGCGGCAACCTGATCCGGCGAGCGTCCGAGGGCGGCCTCGGCGTCGCGGTCGGCTTCCGTGGGCGCGATGCGTTCGAACATGCGGGCGAGCTTCTGTACCGGGATTATCCACCCGGAGCTCGCTCGCGCGTCACTCCGTCTTCAGCGGCTGGACCCACTCGCCGCAGTTGAGCGGAAAAGCCATGGGAGAGCCGGGAGGAGGCTTCACCAGAGGAAACGTCTCGGCGTCCGCCTCCGCGAGGCGCGCCGGGTCGCTCAGGTCGAAGAGCATCGCGCTCACCGGCGCGATCGGCTTCGTTCCCGGAATCACGACCGAGGCGCGGCGCACTCCGATCGTCGACAGGTAGCGTTCCACCGTCTGGCGCGGGGGCTCGAACGGGGGGACGGCCCCGCCGATGAACCAGACACGCGGGCGGCCGCGATAGCGATCGACGTCGCGCAGGAACACCCGGGGATCGTTTTTTGAGCAGCTTCCGAGCTCGTAGTCCCCGGCGGCCAGCCCGTAGCCGGCGCCGTAGCGCTCGACGGCCTGGGTCTCGTAGGCGTAGACGAACACGGCGTCGCCGGGGCGGCGATGCTCCTGCACATAGGCGAGGACGGTCTTGTGGGCCTCAACGAAGTAGGGAGGCGGTGCCCGGATGAACGACCAGGCCGGGCTCACGAAGAGGGCCGCCATGACCACCGCCCCCACGATGGGATGGAGCCGCGAGCCGAGGCGCCGAAGAGCTTCCGCGGACTGGGCCACCCACAGGACGAGGGCCGGGAGCAGGTAGAGCACGAGGCGAACCCGGAAGGGGTATTGCTGCGCCGCCGCCGCGAGCACGGCCGCGGCGAACGGGCCGACGAGCACGAGGGCGCCGGCGCGGTTGCGGCGCCACAGGACGATCAGTCCCACCGCCGCGAGCGCCGTGTAGAGCGCGGGCCACCCATAGCGCAGGACCATGGCGTCGCCGAAGAGCTCCGTCACGCGGGTCCAGAGCCAGAGGAGGTCCTTGGGCTTTTCGATCGGCCAGGGAGGGAAGCCCCCACGCAGCCGCCAGAACTGATCCATGAATGCCCTGGTCGCGTTCGAGGCGAGGCCCAGGGAGACGAGCGCCGCGGCGACACAGGCGAGAGCCCAGATCGGGACCGCGATCCGGAGCGCGCGGGCGGTCCGCGGATCCCGATCGAGGAGCCACGCGAGGAGCAGCGCTCCACCCAGACCGGCCAGGATCAGGATCGTGGCCTGGGAGAACCAGACGAGCGCGGCTCCGAGAAGCCCTGTCCCGATGCAGCGCGACGTCGTGGAGTCCGCATCGCGCAGGCGGAGGGTCAGCAGCGACATCGCGACGACTGCGAAGATGTCGATCCCGTATTGCTTGACCTCCGCGCAGTACCGGACGAACGGCGCGCCGATCGCGAAGGCCGCAACGGCGAAGGGAACGGCGTACCCGTCGAGCAGCCTCCGGGCGAGTGGAACGAAGAGCAGGAGCGCGGCGAGTCCGACCGGAAGCAGGAGGAATCGGAAGGCGAGGTCGCTCTCGCCGAGGACGCGGCTGATGGCCTTCTCCGCCACGAGGAAGCCCACCGGCGCGACCTGGTCGTAGCGCAGGGGTGCGGTCATCAACTGCGCCTCGGAACGGTGGACGATGTTTCGAACGAGCGAGAGCTCGTCGAACCAGAACGACGTGTCCGACGCGTACTGGTAGATCCGCAGCGCCGCGCCGATCGCGACCAGCGTCCAGAGAAACGCGGGGCGGCAGAGGAAGGGCGCGCGGGAGGGAGCCGGAGTCTCCGCGGTCAACGTCGGCGCTCGAGTCGGTCTACTTCTTGTGGTTGCGCTTGCCGAACATGTCGTCCCACTCCGGCCACTCGTCGAGCAGGCGCAGGCCGAAGCCCGGCGATCCCGGCGAGGGACGGTCCCCGGGGACCGTGCGCACGACGCGGCCGGTCAGCGCGAGCTTGCGGCCGCCCGGAAGGTTCACCGTCAGGCGCAGCACCGGGCCCGTGCCCGGGATCCACGGCGTGCGCACGAACATGCCGCGCCGCGAAACGTCGCCGGTGACTCCGGTTCCATAGAGCTTGCCCTGGCTGAACTCCACCGTCATCTCGGCGTTGCGGCGGCGGGTCGTGCGCGTGGCGCTCACACCGATGCCGCGGCGGCGTTTCGGCGGTGGCACGTTGCCGTCGCCCTTCTTCGGCGCTTCGACGGCGTCGGAGGAGGCGACGGCATCGATCCGGCCCGAGCGCGTCTGGCCGTCGACGGGCACGAGGCAGCGGTACGCGATCGGAAAGATGTTCTTCGGCTCCTTGTGCAGCGCCTTCCACTGCCCGGCGAGCGTGTCGGCGTCGGGCGCGTCCTCGAACCAGAAGGACACGGGGCCCGACGGCGTGAGGATCACCGGTTGCAGGTAGTCGATCCCGGACCCGTCGGCCGGGAAGCAGAAGCCCGTGTGTTTGGTCCCGTCGAAGAGCTCGAACTCGGTCGCCGCCAGAAAGACCTCGTCGTCCATCTGCGACAGCGTCCGCAAGTCGGTCTGCGCCGCGGACGCGTCCGCACCGCTCCCGCCCTCGTAGCGCCACACGGGATGCGCCGCCAGGTCCTCGATCGTCAGGTCGACGAGGCGCTTCACGGGTTCAATCTATGCCAAAAACCCTACGCCGCCTCTTTGGACCCGGCCTGCCCCGCCCCGGCCGGCCGCGCATGGGCGTCCCGCAGCAGCACCAGCACGAGGATCGCCAGGCCCGCGGCGACCGCGGCGCAGATGATGGCCGCGCGCTCGAAGCCCCGCGAGAAGGCCTCGCGGGCGGCCGTCAGGAGCACCCGCCCGGCTGCCTCCGGCAGCTCCCCCGCCGCCGCGACGGCGCCTCCGAGCGTCCCGCGCGCGGCTTCGGCGGCTTCGCCCGGCACCCCCGCCGGAATCGCGCCCGCCATCGCGCCGCGATACACGGCGGTGCCCACGCTGCCGAGGATCGCGATGCCGGTCGCGCCGCCGAGCTCCGCGCCGGTTTCCGACAGGGCGGCGGCGGAGCCCGCGCGCTCCGGCGGCGCCGCGCTGACGACCCGGTCGGTCGTGAGCGTGAAAACGGGCGCGAGGCCGAGCGAGAAGATCGACGACGACACCACGATGGCCGCGAGCGGCGCGCTGCCGTCGACGAGCGTCAGGACCGCGAAGCCGACCGCCGCGAGCACGAGGCCTCCCGCCATCACGGTGGCCGGGGCATAGCGGCGCACGAGGACCGGCGTCGCGAACGAGCCGAGGATGCTGCCCGCGCTCCAGGGCAGCGTCCAGAGACCGGCCACGAGCGGCGAGAGCCCGAGCACGAGCTGGAGGTACTGCGCGATGAAGATGTACGCGCCGAAGGCGACGAAGACTCCGAGCACGTTCGTCGAAAGCGCCGCCGAGAAGGCAGCGTTCCGGAAGAGCTTCAAATCGATGAAGGGGTCGGCGATGTGCGTCTGCCGGTGGACGAACACGGCGCCGATGGCGATGCCCGCCGCGAACGTCACGGCCGCCTGCCAGCCGAACCCGTGCTCGGCGCTGCGCTTCACGCCGTAGATGACGAGCAGAACGCTCGTCAGCGACAGCGCGGCGCTCGCGAGATCGAGCCGCCCGGCGTTCGGGTCGCGGAACTCCGGCAGGAGCCGCGGCCCCACGGCGAGCAGCAGGATCATCACCGGCACGCTCAGGAGGAAGACGCCGCCCCACGGGAAGCGCTGGAGCACCAGCCCGCCGAGCATCGGCCCGATCGCGCTGCCGACGGAGTAGCTCATGATCCAGATCGAGATCGCGAAGGTGCGCTCGGCCGCGTCGTGAAACATGTTGCGGATCAGCGACAGCGTCGACGGCGCGAGCGTGGCGCCGGCCACTCCGAGCAGGGCGCGCGCGAAGATGAGCATCCCGGGCGTGCGCGCGAAGGCCGCGACGACCGATGCCGCGCCGAACGCGGCCGCCCCGATCATCAGGAGGCGCCGCCGCCCGATCCGGTCGCCGAGCGTCCCCATCGTGATGAGCGACCCGGCAACGAAAAACCCGTAGATGTCGATGATCCACAGGAGCTGCGAGGCCGTGGGCTTCAGATCCGCGGACAGCGCCGGCACCGCGAGGTTGAGGACCGTGAGGTCCATCGCGTAGAGCACGCACGGCAGGGCGAGCACCGCGAGCCCGATCCACTCGCGGCGCGTCGCCCGGCCCGGGGGCCCCTCCGAAACCGTGTCCGTCGTGCCGATGGATCAGGCGTCCACGAGCGCCCGGAAGCCCCCGTAGCACATGCGCTTGACGTCGAAGGGCATCTCGTTGCCCGCCATCATGGATGCGAGCCGCGGGTCTTTCATCACCTTCGCATTGACTCGATCGCGATGCGCCCGGGACTTGTAGACGATGTAGGAGAAGAAGACCGTCTCGCCCTTCTTTGCCCGCGCCGCCCGCGGAAACGAGGCCATGCGCTTCACCTTGACGTCGTCGGCGACGCACTCGCGGTACTCGAGCGCGCCGTGCTCGCGCCAGACCTTCCCGGCCTTGGCGGACATCTTGCGGTACTTCTCGATGTTCTTCTTCGGAACCGGGAGCAGGAACCCGTCGACGTAAACAGCCATTCGAAACCTCCTCAAGAATTATTGAGGGCGCCCTCGCGGACGCACTCGGTGGCACGATCCAGAAGCAGCTTGCGCTCGCGGACGTTTCGAGTGAGGGACGCGGCCCGCTCGAACTCCGCACGCGCCTCATCATAACGGCCGAGCTTGAAGAGAAAGTCCCCGCGGGCGGCCGGCAGGAAGTGGTACTCGGCGAGAGCGGGCACGCCCCGGAGCGGCTCGATGAGCGCGAGCCCCGCCTCGGGCCCGCGCGCCATCGCGACCGCGACGGCGCGGTTGAGCTCGACGACCGGGGAAGGCGCGACACGGGCGAGCTCTCCGTAGAGCGCGGCCATCCGATCCCAGTCGGTCGCATCGGCCGATGCCGCGCGCGCGTGACAGGCGGCGATCGCGGCCTGGAGCGCGAAGGGACCCGGTTCGCCGCCTGGCCTCCGGGCCCTCTCGAGTGCCGCGAGGCCGCGCTGGATCGCGCCCCGGTCCCACCGCGCCCGATCCTGATCGGCGAGCAGGACCGGCTCCCCCGACGGCGCCACGCGGGCCGAGGCGCGGGACCCCTGGATCTCCATGAGCGCGACGAGGCCGTGCACCTCGGTCTCCTCCGGCGCGAGCCCCTCGAGGACGCGGCCGAGCCGCAGCGCTTCTTCGCAGAGGGCCGGACGCATCAGATCGTCGCCGGCGGTCGCGAGGTAGCCCTCGTTGAAGACGAGGTAGACGACGCCGAGGACCGACGACAGTCGTTCCGCGCGATCCGCGCCCCGCGGCACCTCGAACGGGACTCCGGCTTCGGCGAGCGTCCGTTTGGCCCGGACGATCCGCTGGGCGATGGTCGATTCGGGCACCAGGAAGGCGCGCGCGATTTCGTCGGTCGTCAAACCGCCCAGCAGCCGGAGCGTCAGCGCCACGCGGCCCTCCATCGGCAGCACCGGATGGCAGGCGGTGAACACCAGGCGGAGCAGATCGTCGCCGATGTCGTCGTCGAGCGCGGCGGCGAGCGCCTCCTCGGTGCTTTCCGAGCGCTCGGCCAGGTCCTTGCCGATTTCGGCGTGCTTGCGGTCGCTCATCGTCCGGCGCCGGAGCTGGTCGATCGCCCGGCGCTTGGCGGTGGCCATGAGCCACGCCCCGGGCTTCTCCGGGACACCCGACTCCGGCCAGGTTTCGAGCGCGGCGACGAGGGCATCGTGGGCGAGGTCCTCGGCGAGGCCGACGTCCCGCACCATCCGGGTCAGCCCGGCATGGAGCCTGGGCGCCTCGATTCTCCAGATGGCCTCGATGACCCGATGCGTTTCCTCCGCCGGCACAGCCGCCGATTAGAGCACGCGATGCGGATATCGTCTCCGCGTCCATGATCGTCCACCTCATCGACGGCACCTACGAGCTCTTCCGGCATTTCTACGGAATCCGGCGCGCGAAGAAGGAAGACCCGCCCTTCGGCGCCGTCGCGGGCGTGCTCCACACCGTGGCCCAGATGCTCGAGGGCGGCGCGACGCACGTCGGCGTCGCCACGGATCACGTCATCGAGTCGTTCCGCAACGATCTCTGGGAGGGCTACAAGACCGGCGAGGGCATGGACCGCGCGCTCTGGCGCCAGTTTCATCCGCTCGAAGAAGCGCTCGCCGCGATGGGCGTCGCCGTCTGGGCCATGGTCGAGCTCGAGGCCGACGACGCGCTCGCGTCGGCCGCGCGCATCGCGGCGGCGGATCCGCGCGTCGAGAAGGTCTGCATCTGGACGCCGGACAAGGACCTCGCGCAATGCGTCGTCGGCGACCGCGTCGTCCAGGTCGACCGCCGGAGCGGCCAGATCCGCGACGCGGCGGGCGTCGTGGCGAAGTTCGGCGTGCCTCCGGAGCGGATCCCCGACTACCTCGCGCTCGTCGGCGACGCGGCGGACGGGTACCCGGGAATGCCCGGCATCGGCGCCAAGACGGCGGCGCGGCTGATCGAGCGCTACGGGCCGCTCGAGAGCTTCCCGGCCGACGGCCTGCTCGACCGCGAGCGGGCGCTCCTCTTCAAGAGGCTGGCGACGCTGCGCGACGACGCGCCGCTCTTTACCGACGTCGAGCAGTTGCGCTGGCGCGGCCCGACGGAAGCGTTCGCGGCCTTCGTCGAGAAGATCGGGGACCCGCGACTCGGGCCGCGGATCGCGGCGATTGCCTCGGCGGTCGCGGGCGCCGACGGATAGGGCGGCCACAAGGGCCGCCCCTACAAACCGGGGATAGGGGCGGCGCTTGCCCCCGCCCTCCTACGCCCGCCGGCCCGCCATCTCGGCGCGCAGAGCGGCCTCCTTCTCCTTGAGGTCCTGCGAGATGTCCGTGCAGTCGGTGTCGAAGACCGTGCGGATCTCGAGCTCGCTCTCTTCGTTGTGGGGATTCGGGCAGCGCTTGACCCACTCGATCGCCTCGTCCATGCTGCGGACCTGCCAGAGCCAGAACCCCGCGAGCAGCTCCTTGGTCTCGGCAAAGGGCCCGTCGATCACGGTCCGCTTCGAGCCCGAAAACCGCACGCGCTTGCCCTCGGCGCTCGACTTGAGACCCTCGCCCGCGAGCATGACGCCCGCTTTCACGAGCTGCTCGTTGTAGGCCATCATCTCGGAGATCAGCTTCTCGTCGGGGACGGCCCCGGCCTCGGATTCCTTGTTCGCCTTCACCAGCACCATGACCTTCATGTCGTTTTCTCCTTTCACGATCCCGACGAGCGGGGAACCCCGAAATCGACAGGTTCGCCGGCCTTTTTTCGGGACCTCAGGGCATCGAGGCTCCAGGGCCCGCCCCCGGCCGCCGACAGATAGAGGAACGTGAAGCAGTAGAGGATCGCGGGATGGCCGCCGTTCAGGACCGGCCATAGGCCGCCGGGCGCATGCCCGATGAAGTAGGCAAACGCCATCATGCCCGAGAGGATGAAGGCGACCGGGCGGGTGAAGAGGCCGAGGAGCAGGAAAAACCCGCCGAAGGTCTCCAGAAAGGCGGCGAACCACGCGAGCGAGAAAAGCGGCGCCGTGCCGCCGTCCGGCATGACGGCGGCGGGAAAGGCGAAGAGCTTCGCCGTCCCGAACTGCATGAAGAGGAAGGCCGCGACGATGCGGAGGATGCTCAACAGCCAGGGCGCCCACGAGCGCCAGCGGTCCGTCAGTCTCATCCCGGTCATCCTCTCACGCCGATCAGCGCGTCGAGCTTCTCGAAGCTCTGGCCCCAGCCGTCGGCGGCATGGAGCTTCGCGTTCGCCGCGGCGTCGGCGGCGGACTCGAAGCGCTGGATCACCGTGACGGTCGTCCGGCCGAAGGCCTCTTCGAAGAGGACCGTCGCCTCGGGCCGGAAAGGCCGGCCCCGCACTTCCGGCGGACGCACCGCGTCGAGCTCGGCAAAGAACTCGGGCGGGTGCTCGCGCGCGTCCATCGTCATCACCAGCCGCGCGGGCTTCTCGAGCTCGATGAACTCGCCGACGAGCGGATAGTCCGTCCCCTCCGGCGAACGCATCACGATGCGGTAGCGGCCGCCCGGCCGCGCGTCCATCTCGCAGACGGGGTTGGTGAAGCCGTGCGGACCGAACCACTGCGCGAGCTGCTTCGGATCGGTCCAGGCGGCGAAGACGCGCTCGCGCGGCGCCGCGAACGTGCGCGTCACGACGAATTCTTCCGCCCGGGCCGCGATCTTCGGCAGGTACTCGGCGAGGCACTCGAGGTGCGACTGGCCGCCCTCGACGGCGCCGAACTCGCGGACGACGCGGTCGCGCTCGCCGGCCGACGCGAAGACCATGCGGAGGGTCACCCGCGTCCCGCCGCCCTCGGGCTCCAGCGTGATCGAGGCCTCGAAAGTCGCGCCGGGGCCGCCTTCCTTGCCGCCCGCGTTGCGGTACGCGATGAGCCGCGGCTTCTCGACCTGCGTGAAGACGGTCCGGTTGGGATACTGCGCGCCGTCGGGCCCCTGCATCACGTGGGTGAACTCGCCGCCCGGTCGCACGTCCATCCGCTCGATCGTCGTCGAGAAGCCCTTCGGGCCCCACCAGTGCGCGACGTGCTTCGGGTCGGTGAACGCCTCCCACACGAGCTCTCGCGGCGCGGAAAAGAGGCGGGACAGCGTGATCTCGCGGTCCGCCGTGCCCGTCGTGGGTTCAGTGCTTGCGCTTGCGGCCATGCTTCTTCTCCTTGTCCTTCTTCTGTATCGCCTGCAAATAGAGATCCAGACGGTCGAAGCTCTCCTCCCAGAACCGCCTGTAGTGATCGATCCAGTCGGATGCGGTCTTCAGCGGCGCCGCCTCGAGGCGGCAGGGTCGCCACTGGGCGCGCCGCCCCTGCGCGACGAGGCCCGCGCTCTGCAGCACCTTGAGGTGCTTGGAGACGGCCGTGAGGCTCATCGCGAAGGGCGCGGCGAGCTCGGTGACCGAGGTCTCCCCCGAGGCGAGGCGCGCCAGGATCGCGCGCCGGGTCGGGTCGGCGAGCGCGGCGAAGGTGGCGGAAAGCGTGTCGGCCGTCATCGGCGGGCGTCTCCTTCGTATTAAACCAATAGGTTAAATACATCATTCCCCGATCCGGCGTCAAGCGCCGCGAAACCTCTCAGGGGGACCTGCGTATCAGGGCTGTAGGATGTCTACATGGTAGAGCGATACGCGCCTTACAAGGATCCGATCGAGCTCCTTCAGGGGACCCTCGACCTCCTCGTCCTCCAGACCCTGACCTGGGGCCCCCAGCACGGCTACGGCATCACGGCCGCGATCCGCGCCGGTTCCTCGCACGCGCTGCAGGTCGACACCGGGTCCCTCTACCCCGCGCTCCACCGCCTCGAACGGGAGGGCTCGGTCGCGTCGGAGTGGAAGACGTCCGAGAACAAGCAGCGGGTCAAGGTCTACCGGCTGACGGCCGCCGGACGCCGCCGCCTCACGGTCGAGCGGTCGCGGTGGAATCGTTTGCTCGAAGCGATGTCCGGTGTCCTCGACGCCTCGGAGGCGCCGGAAACGGCATGAGACTTTTCGGCCGCCGTCGACGCGAGCAGGAACGCGACCTCGATGACGAGATCGCGGGCCACCTCGAGATGGCCGTTGCCGAGCGCGTCGCGCGCGGCGAGTCGCGCAAGGACGCCGAGGCCTCTGCCCGGCGGGAGCTCGGCAACGAGGCCCTCGTCAAGGAGTCGGCGCGCGCGCAGCGGGGATGGGGATCGCTCGAGCGCCTTCGCCAGGACGCCGCGTACGGACTGCGGCTGCTGAAACGCTCGCCGGGCTTCGCCGCGATTTCCATCGCAACCCTCGCCCTCGGCATCGGCGCGAGCACGGCGATCCTCTCGGTCGTCGATGCGGTCCTCGTCCGGCCGCTGGCGTACGCGGACCCCTCCCGGCTCGTCGTCATCCTGCGCGGCGGCGACGGTCCCGTCGCGCCCGCGAACTTCCTGGACTGGAAGGCGCAGGCCCGTTCCTTCGAGAACATGGGCGCGGCCGAACTCTGGAGCCCCAACCTGACGGGCGGCGATTCGCCCGAGAAGGTCTGGGCGCTCCGCATGACCGCAGACGTCCTTCCGCTGCTCGGCGTGCGGCCCGCCCTCGGACGATTCTTCCTCCCCTCGGAGACGGCGGCCGGTGCCAATCACGTCGTGGTCCTCGGGCATTCCATGTGGAAGAGCCGCTACGGCGCGGATCCCGCGATTCTCGGCAAAGAGGTCCTGCTCGACGGCGAGCCCTACTCCGTCGTCGGCGTGATGCCTCCGTCCTTTCAATTCGCGCCGTTCTGGGCGACGAACGCCCAGCTCTGGGCTCCCCTGGATCTCACGCCGAGGGCATCGAGCCGCGAGGGCGCGAGCCTGCGCATCTTTGCGCGCCTGAAGCCTCCCGGGAAACGTCGCTCGAGTCCGCCCGGCGCGAGATGGCATCGATCACGGCGGAGCTCGATCGCCAGTTCCCCGGGACCAACCGCGACATGCAGGTCGTCCCGCTCCTCGAAAGGGTGGTCGGCGACGTCCGGCCGGCTCTCCTCGTGCTCCTCGCGGCCGTCGGCCTGGTTCTCGCAATCGCCTGCGCCAACGTGGCCAACATGCTCCTCGCGCGCTCCTCGGCGCGGCAGCGCGAGGTCGCGCTGCGCGCGGCTCTGGGCGCGTCCCGGGGACGCACGATCCGCCAGCTGCTGACCGAGTCGCTCGTTCTCGCGGCGGCGGGCGGCGTCGCCGGCGCGGCCCTGGGCGCGTGGGGGCTGCGTCTGCTGCTCGCGCTCGCGCCCGATGGCATCCCCCGGCTCGCCGAGGTCGGCCTCGATCCCCGCATCTTCCTCGCGACCTTCGCCGTGGCGCTCCTTTCGGGAGCGGTGTTCGGCCTCGCTCCCGCGCTCGAGGCCTCGTCCGTCCACCTGCAGCCGGCCTTGAAGGAGGGCGGGAGCGCCGGAGCCGGACGCGAGGGCGGCCGGCTCCGCCGCGCCTTCGTCGCCGCCGAGATCGCGATCGCGATCGTGCTGCTGGCGGGCGCCGGTCTCATGATCCGGACTTTTCTGGCCCTCCGGGCGATCGATCCGGGCTGGAATCCGGACGGCGTCGTCACGCTCGAGGTCTCGGTTGCGGGAACGTCGCACGGCGCGCCGGAGCGGCGCGCGCCCGTCTATCGCCAGCTCCTCGAGCGCCTGCGCGCGGTCCCCGGAGTCGCGGCGGCCGGCGCCATCAATCACCTGCCGATCGCCGGCGACGTCTGGAGGTTTCCCTATGCCGTCGAGGGGCGGCCCGAGGCGCGGCCCGGCGAGTCGCCGGTCGCGGTCTACCGCGCCGTGACGCCCGGTTACTTCGCGGCGATGCGCCAGCCGATCCTGCGCGGCCGAGACATCGCCGAAACCGACGACGCGAACGCTCCGGGCGTCGTCGTCATCAACGAACGGTTCGCCGAGATCCAGTGGCCCGGCGAGGATGCGCTCGGCCGGCGCATCCGGCTCAACGAGGGACACTGGCTGACGGTCGTCGGCATCGCCAAGAACGCCGTGCGATCCGACTGGAGCGAGCCGCCCTACGAGGAGTCCTACATCCCGGCCTTTCAGAGCCCGGAGCTCATGCGCTCGCCGCACACGATGGCGGCCTACCTGACCTTCGTCGTGCGAGCCGCACGGGAAACCGACGGAGACCCGGGGGCCCTCGCGCCTTCCCTCGCGGCGGCGATCCGCTCGGTCGATCCGACGCTGCCGATTTCGGCCTTGCGCACGATGCGGGATGTGGTGAACGAAGCGACCGCCCGCGCGCGCTTCCAGACGCTCCTGCTCGCCGTTTTCGCGGCGGCTGCGGCCCTGCTCTCGGCGATCGGCATTTACGGCGTCATGAGCTACGCCGTCTCGAAGCGCACGCGGGAGATCGGCGTGCGCATGGCCCTCGGCGCGGACCCGCGCTCCGTGCTCCGCCTCGTCGTCGGACAGGGCATGGCCGTCGCGTTGGTCGGTGCCGCCTTCGGCCTCGTCGGGGCGTTCCTGCTGACGCGGCTGATGGCCAGCCTCCTCTACGGCGTGCGGCCCGGCGACCCGCTGACCTTCGCGGCCGTCGCCGCGGCGCTGCTCCTCGTCGCGCTGGCCGCGAGCTGGATCCCGGCGCGCCGAGCGGCCCGCATCGATCCGATGCGGGCCCTGCGCGCGGAGTAGCTTCGCCCTAGAGACGCACCCGGATCGCGGCGCTCGCGGTCGTGCCGGAAGCCCCGCGCGAACTGGCCGTACGCGGAGAGCTCCTCGGTGAACTTGCCCACGACGCCGATCCGCGGCGACACCGCCGAGTCGTTCATCGCGACGGGAGGCGCGATGCCGTCGTTGCCGGACAGGTAGATCGGGTCGTTCTCATCGGGGTCGAGCGCATACGAGTCGAAGCGGACGCCCGGAAGGAAGACCCCGACGGCTACTACCGGCCGCCGTTGGCCGTCCGCCAATGGGAGACAATCCCGTCGTTCCCCCGCAAGTCGTTCGGCAATGGAGGTCTCGATGCGCCTGCGCTCCGTTCTGGCTACCGCGCTCCTTTCGCTCCTTTGTCTTCCCGGTTCGCCCGGCGCCGCCCCCGCGGTCGCCGCCACGGGGGCAGCCGCGCTCGAGGGCGGCGCCCGCGGCAAGTTCGAGGACAAGAACTGGAAGGTCGAGATCTTCGGGGGCTATGCGTTCCGCGGCCGCACGCTCGGCACCGGAGAGGAGGAACGGATCCTCGTCGCGGTTTCCAACGCCGAGTTCCTGGCCGAGGCCCTCGACACCCACTACGACAAGCGCCACGCCCTCGGCACGCTCTTCGTCGACGACGAAACCAAGGTCGTCTACTTCGAGTTCGACGACGCCGGGAAGTACAACGGCCTGTCCTACTACTTCGGCCCGGGCGAAGGATGCGGCTGGTGCTTCAGCTCGCGCGTCCAGTCGACCGTGCGGCCCGCCGGCGGTCGTCTGAAGGGGAAGCTCTCATACAAGAAGGAGGACGACGACCTCGCCTTCGACGTCGAGATCGACGTGCCGATTCCGCCGAAGACCTGGGGCGATCCCCTCCCCCGCGACGGGGGCGAGCCGGGCAAGGCGTTCCTGGCCTACGCGGCGGCGCTGGAGAAGCGGGACGCGAAGGCGATCCTCGCGCTCCTGGATGCGCCGATGAAGGCGCGCTTCGCCGAGTACGAAAAAGAGGGCAACCTCGAGGCCTGGCTCGACTACCGCTGGAAGGACGAGCACACGGAGATGAAAACCATCCGGATCACCGGCGGCTTCGTGCGGGGCGACCGGGCCGTCGTGCTCTTCGACGGCTCGAACACCTACATCGACCACCTCCACGGCGAGGCCCTCATGCGCCGGGAGGGCGGGGTCTGGCTGTTCCACTCCGACATGGTCGCGGTCGGCGAGCGGAACTAAGGGAGGGCGGGGACAAGCCCCGCCCCTACGAGGTCCGTCGTAGGGGCGGCCCTTGTGGCCGCCCTTACAACGATCCGATCGCGCGCGAGGCGAGGACCGCGATGCAGAGCAGCGAGATCATCGCCTGCACGATCGTCAGGACCTTGGCCCACCGCGACAGGACGGGGGTGTCCGTCGGCGAGAAGGCGGTGCTCGTGCAGAAGGCGAGGAACAGGTAGTCGATGAAGTTGGGGTTCCAGACCTCGGAGGACCCGGGCGCGCCCTCCATCATCTGCGGAAAGAAGAACGCGCCCGCCGTGTGATCGCCCCGTTCCTCGCGGGCATGCGGCCCGCCCGCGTCCAGCCGCCAGTACCAGAGCGCGAAAACGACGATGTTGGTGACCCACAGGATGGCGGCCGACTTCAGCAACGCGCCGGGAAGCTCGCGGTTGGTGGGCAGGATCGCGATGAGCGAAGCGAGCGCGGCCACCAGCGCGACCGTGACCACGATGCTGAGCGCGTATCCGAGGATGCGATCGATACGATGGCGGTGCATCCGGTGCGCGATCAGCGACGGGATCGTGAGGAGGGCGATCACCACGGGCACGGCCCAGTCGGGTCCGAGGGCGAGCTCGCTCGGAAGCGCCAGGTACGCGCCTCCCAGACCGACGACGGCGATCAGCACGGGCCACCGGCCCTCCGTCGCGGTGTCGGCCCGAGCGCGGCTGGCGGGCTTGCCCACCGGGTGAGCCTAGCAGGGCGCGGCGAAGCGCTACGAGCTCGGCTGGTGCTCGCGCGTCGTGCGGCGCCGGCGCGGCTCGAGCCGGCCGTGGAGCGCGAGCGCGAGGCCCGCCCGGTTCGGCAGCCCCAGCAGGGGAAAGCCGAGCTCCCGCGCCGCCGCGTCCCCGAAGAGGGCGGCGACGAGCGTGGGTTGATCGTCTCGATCGAGAAGCGGCAGGAGCGTCTCGCGCGTCCGCACCAGGGCGCTCGGCTCGAGCGCGGGATTGCGCGCGCCGGCCATGCGGAGCGCGTGCCCTTCCTGGAGAAGGATCTCGCGCAGCGTCCGGGCCGGCCGGCGCTGCGCGGCGTAGGCCGTGCGGTGGATGCTGACCCGGATTTCTTCCTGGATCTCCGTCAGGCCGTAGGTCTCGCTCGTCCAGAGCATGCCGGTGATCCAGCCGCGCTCGTGGATCGCGGACTCTTCGCTGAAATGGGCGAGCTCGGTCGTGGCGCGGTTCGTCCAGCGTCCGCCGAAGTCGTCGACGGTGACGAGACCGACCCGGTACTCCCCCGGCTCCGCCGTGAGCACCGCCGCCGTCTCGGAGACGGCGCGTTCCGCGGCCTCTTCGACGCGCATCGCTTCGAGCAGATCCAGGAAGCGCGGGACGTGGTCTCCCGCCATCGGGTTCATGGCCGAAAGCGGCAGGCGCAGCTCGCCCGTCTCGGGGTCGAGCATGGCGTCGAGGTACTTGAGGAAGCGCTCGCGCCCGCGGGGCACCCGAAACAGTTCCCGTTGGACGCCGAGGAGACGGACGTATTCGAGCTTCATCGTTCCGGATGCATCCTACACGGCGGTCCTGCAACTTTTCCGCCACCTCGGCGTACTCGATTCTGTCCTCCTTTCGCGGCACCGGCCGAAGGCAGGAACTATCGGCGGCGTTCCGCGTCTCTCACAGGAGCCACTCATGAACGCACTCATGCAGGACATCCGGTACGGGCTGCGCAGCCTGCGCAAGAATCCGGGCTTCGCGGCCGTGACCGTGGGCGTGCTCGCCCTGGGCATCGGCGCCAACACCGCGATCTTCAGCCTCGTCCACGCCGTCCTCCTGAGACCTCTCCCCTATCCCGACCCCGAGCGGCTCGTGTCCGTTCCGCACACGCCGCCCCAGGAGATTTTCCCGGGCCGGAAGACCTTCTCCGTCTCGCCCGCGAACTACTACGACTGGAAGACGGAGAACCGCGCCTTCGACCGGATGACCATGCTGACCGCCGGCTACCTCACGCTGACGGGCTCCGGCCGGCCGGAGCCGGTCATCGCGGGCTTCGCGACGCCCGAATTCTTCACGGTCATCGGCGTTCCGCCGCTCTCCGGCCGTCTCTTTACCGAGGGCGACGACGCGGCGGGAATCGACGTGACGGTCCTTTCCGAGGAGCTCTGGCGGCAGCGTTTCGGCGCGGACCCCGGAGCCCTCGGCAAGACGATCGTCGCCGACGGCCGCGCGTACACGATCGTCGGGGTGCTGCCGGCCGGCCGCGGCTACCCCTCCGAGGCGCGGATGTGGGTGCCCCTGCGCCTGACGGCCGAGGAGAAGGCCATCCGCGGCGCCCACGACTTCGAGGTCCTCGCGCGCCTCAAGCGCGACGTCGGGCTCGATGCCGCGCGCGTCGAGATGAACGCCGTCGCCGCGCGCCTGGCGCTTCAGTATCCCGAAGACAACAAGGGCTGGGGCGCGACGGTCATTCCGCTCCACGAAGAGCTCGTCGGCGACGTGCGGCCGGCGCTCCTCGTGCTGCTCGGCGCGGTCGCCTTCGTGCTTCTCATCGCCTGCGCCAACGTCGCGAACCTCGTGCTCGCCAAGACGCTCGGCCGCCGCAAGGAGATCGCCGTCCGCGCCGCGCTCGGGGCGAGCCGGGGGCGCATCGTGCGGCAGATCTTCGTCGAGACGGTGATGCTCGCGGCCGCGGGCGGCGTCCTGGGCCTGGTCTTCGCCGGTCTCGGATCGAACCTCATCGCCGCGTTCCTGGGCGACCAGATGCCGCGCGTGTCGGAGCTCCGCCTCGACGCTTCCGTGCTCGCCTTCACGCTCGGCGTGTCGCTGCTGACGGGAGCGCTCGCGGGCGCGATCCCGGCCTGGCGCCTGACCCGCGCCAACCCCAACGAGGCGCTCCAGCAGGGCGGCCGCGCGGACACCGACGCGGGGAGCCCGGCGCTGCGTAACTCGCTCGTCGCCGCCGAGGTCGCGCTCGCGCTCGTCCTGCTCTTCGGAGCGGGCCTGCTCGTGCGGAGCCTCGGTCGCCTGCGCGGCGTCGATCCAGGCTTCGACCCGCGAAACGTCGTGCGGGCGCAGCTCTCGATGCCGGACGGCAAGTACCAGACGCCCGAATCGCGCCGTCTCTTTCTCGAGCAGGTGCTCGGCCGGGTCCGCGCGCTGCCTGGCGTCACCTCGGCGGCTGCGATGAACCAGCTGCCGCCGGGACCCGGCGGATCGACGCAGCCGATCGCGATCGAGGGCGCCGCGGCGGCGTCCCTCGCCGAGCAGCCCGAGGTCGGCGTGCGCGTCTTCACGCCCGAGACCCTCAAGACGCTCGGAATCCGGCTCCTCGCCGGCCGCGACTTCAGCGCCACGGTCGACCGGGACTCGGCGCCGGCCGTCATCCTCGTCACGGAATCGATGGCCAAGAAGTTCTGGCCGGGCGAAAGCGCCATCGGTAAGCGCCTCACCCTGACGTTCTATCCCGGCGTCGTCCGCGAGATCGTCGGCGTCGTCGCCGACGTGAAGCTGCGCGGTCTCGCGCGCCCGGAGCCGGTTCCGGCGCTCTTCGTCCCCCACGCCCAGATGCCGCAGTCCTGGATGAACGTGCTGGCGCGGACGGCGGGACGGCCCGAGGCGCTCGGACCTTCCGTCGAGGGCGCGATTCACGCGGTCGATCCGGACCTCGCGGTCGTCGACGTGCAGACGATGGAGGCGCGGGTCTCGGAGACGCTCGCCCACACGCGGTTCCAGATGCTGATCCTCGCCGTCTTCGCCGCCCTCGCGTTGCTGCTCTCGGCGGTCGGCATCTACAGCGTGCTCGCCTACGCGGTGCGCCGGCGGACCCGTGAGATCGGCATCCGCATGGCGCTCGGGGCGGAGCGCCGGGACCTCGTCCGGATGGTCGTTTCCCAGGGCATGCGCCCGGCCCTCATCGGCCTCGCGGTCGGGATCGTCGCGTCGCTCGCACTCGGACGGCTGCTCGCGAGCCTCGTCTTCGGCGTTTCGCCCACGGACATCCCGACTTTCGCGGCCGCTTCGGCCGTCCTCGCGGCAGTCGCGCTCGCGGCCTGCGCCATCCCGGCCTGGCGCGCGTCGCGGGTCCATCCGACCCGGGCGCTCCAGGACGGCTAAGAAAGCCGAAAACCCGGAGCCCCGGTTCCCCGTATCTCTTGTCGACTGTCGACAGGAGAGACGATGCGCGTTTTCGCGTTCCGCAGCCTCGCCGTTCCGGCCGGGGAACCTATGACTTTGCTGAGGCCATCTCCATGTGCGCCTTCGATCGCCTCTCGAGCTCCGCGGGAGAGACGTCTTCGACGTGCGAGGCCACGTTCCACCAGTGGCCGAAAGGATCCTTGAATTGTCCCGACCGGTCGCCGTAGAACTGGTTCTCGATCGGGCGCGTCGGCGTCGCCCCGGCGGCGACCGCCTTCCGGACGACCTCGTCCACATCCTCGACGTACAGGTGGAGCATCACCGGCGTCCCCCCGTAGGCGGCCGGAGCCCGGAAGCCGATGTCGGGAAACTCGTCGGCGAGCATGATCGGCGCGCCGCCGATCTTCAGCTCGGCGTGGCCGACTTTTCCGCCCATCTCGTGGCGCGCGATCTCGGTCGCGCCGAACACCTGCTTGTAGAACTCGATCGCCTTCGCGGCGCCGTCGATCGCGAGATAGGGCGTCGTCGCGGAATAGCCGTCGGGAATCGCCCTGGGTTTGGCGGTCATAGCGTCTCCTTCGACCGTACTAACGGGGCCCGCGCGGGAAGGTTACGGCGGCCTAGCCCTTCGGCGTCACCTGAAACTGCTCGATCTTCCCGTCCGGCATGTCGCGCTCGAGGATCTCGACGGCCTCGTCCTTGAACTTCACCTCGATCGCGCGGAAGGTCATGCCGCCGCGCACGCTCTGCCGGGTCTGCTTGACCTCCGTGGGCGCGCCGAAGGATCCGAGCCCGGTCTTGGCGTCGGCCACCGCCTGCGCCGAGAAGTAGGCGTTGCAGTTGTCGGTGAAGAGCGAGCGGTCGATCGTGCCCTTCTGGAATCCCTCGATGATCTTCTTCGCCCGCGCCTCGCTCGCGGCGACGAGGTCCTTCTTTTCGAAAAGCAGCGGCACGATCTTCTGCGCGAGGTCGCCGCCGGTGTCGATCGCATCCTGGTTGACGAGGACCGTGACCGCCGCCTTCTCGTCGGGGAACACCATGTTCGTCGCGGTGAAGCCCGACACCTCGCCACCGTGACCGATCACGCGGCGGCCGGACTGGAGGCCGACGGAGACGCCGAGGCCGTACCCGGACGCCACACCGTTGGTCAGGAGCACCGCGCTCTCGAGCTGGCGGTAGGACGCGGGCTTCAAGAGCGTCTCGTTCATGAGGCTCAGGTTCCAGAGCGCGAGGTCTTCGGCCGTCATCGCGAGCTCGGCCGCCGCGAAGAGCCAGCCCTTTCCTTCCTTCGGCGCCGCGCGAAGCGGCCCGAGCGCGAAACGCTGGTAGCCGGTGGGGTCCGATTCGGTCAGGCGGCTCTGGTCGATGTCGACGATGCTCTTCATCGCGAGCGGCCGGAACACGCGCGCCTGGAGGAGCTCGATCAGCGGCGTGCCCGACGCCTTCTCGACGATCATCCCCGCGGCGACGTAACCCGTGTTGCTGTACTGGTACTGCGAGCCGGGCGGGAAATCGAGCGGCTTCTTCGCCCACCGGTCGAGGATGCCCGTGCGCCGTCATCGGCTGCAGCATGAACGGCGGGACGTAATCCTGCGGCCAGTAGTCCTGGTAGCCCGACGTGTGCGAAAGGAGTTGGCGGACCTTGATGTCCTTCGCGCTGCGTCAGGTCGGGGAGAAACTTCGCGACCGGATCGTCGAGGGAGAGCTTGCCCTCCTCCACGAGCATCAGAATCGCCGCTCCCGTGAACTGCTTGCTCACCGAGCCGATCGAGTACCGCATCGACGGCGACGCGGCCGTCTTCGGCGCGACCCGCGCGTCCCCCCAGGCGGCGAGGCACGCGATTTTCCCGTCGCGCACGACGGCCACCGAGGCGCTCGGCGCACCGGTGTCCTTCAGGACTTCGCGGGCCAGCGGCTCGATCGCGGCGCAGAGGGCCGCGTCGTTCTGGCGAACGTGGTTCTGGGCACGGAGCGCGCCGGGCGCGAGGGCAATGCAAATGGCGGCGGCGGCGAGCGCGCGG
This sequence comes from uncultured Acidobacteriota bacterium, assembly GCA_963742245.1. Taxonomy (GTDB): domain Bacteria; phylum Acidobacteriota; class Thermoanaerobaculia; order UBA5066; family Gp7-AA6; genus DAHUXD01. Next base: position 61,912 of record CAVULG010000010.1, on the reverse strand, counting down.
CGGCTCCCTCGAATTCGAAACGTCATGGCAGACCGTCCTTCCACGTCAGGGGTGCCAGGTAAACGCCGCCGCGCTCGGCGCCGCAGCGGCTGATCCACCACTTTCCGTCCGAATCCTGGATGACCTCGGGCGCATGCGCGGCAATGTGGCCGACCTTGTCCTCGAGCCGGAACGAGAACGGGTCCGACGAGCTACGAAGACGTCGGTTCCGTCGAAGACGTCCTGGTCCCCGTCGCGCGGGCCGATGAAGAGGTAGTACTTCGCGCCGCGCTTCACGACGAACGGCGACTCGGTCGGCCCGCCGTATTTGCCGGTCGAGGGGTCGGTGAACGCCGTGCCCCGGATTTTCCAGCGTCGTCGAGGTCTTTGCTCGTCGCGTACTTGACGGTGTGGCTGCCGCCCTCGGGCTTGCTCGTCGCGGTGTAGTACATGACCCACTCGTCGCCGACCTTCAGGATGAAGGGATCCCGGCCGTCGAAGCCGTCGACGACCATCGGATTGCCGGGATGCCGCGTCCAGGTCTTCAGGTCCTTCGAGGTCGCGAGGTGGATCTTGTACTTCGTGTGATCCTCGTCGCCCGCGCAATAGAACATGTAGTACGTCCCTCCGTGGAGGACGACGTGCGGCGCCCAGAGATGCATCTTCCTTCCACGGCGCCGCCGGCGCGACCGTCAGGGCGAAGGGCTGCTTGGTCCACGGACGCGTCATGAGCGCCGGCGAGGTCGCGTGCGCGAAATTGTCCTCGTCGAGCGCGTCCGAGGGCTCCGCGTGCGTGATCCCGATGAGGTGCCACGTGCCGTCGGCGCCGCGGATGAAGCAGTGGTCATTGATGTACCACTTCCCCTTCTCGCCGACCGACGGGTCGTAGATCTTGACGAACTCCCCGGCCTCGACGAGCGACCGGCCCGGGATCCGGCGAAGCGGCGGGCGCCCGAAGCCGCAAGAGACAGAGCGAGGCCCGCGAGGACGGCCGGCGCGTTCTTCATGGCCGCGAATCATACAAGCGGCGCCTCGCCGCCGGCCGTGAGGACGCGCGTCAGGACGGAGAACGTCGTCGGCTTGGTGATGTGCTCGTCGAACCCGGCGGCGAACGATCGGTTCCGGTCCTCCGCCGATCCGTAGCCCGTGAGCGCGACGAGCCGCACGGAGCTCGAAAGGTCCTGACGCAGCCGACGGGCCACGGCGTATCCGTCGAGGCCGGGCAGGCCGATGTCGATGAGGATCGCGTGCGGCCGCCGCTCGAGCGCGATCCCGATGCCCTCCTCGCCCGATGCGGCGGCGAGGGCGACGTGGCCCTCGAGGTTCAGGAGCTCACAGAGCCCCGCGCGGATGTCCTCGTTGTCCTCGATGATCAGGACCGTCAGCGGAACCGCCGCGGCCGCCGGCGAATCCTCGGCGGCGGCGGAAGAGACCGGCGACTCCACGAGCGGGAGCCGGACGACGAAGCTGCTCCCCTTGCCGGGGCCGGCGCTCTCCGCGCGGACGGTCCCGCCGTGCAGCGCGACCAGGCTCCGCACGAGCGTCAGACCGACGCCGAGACCGCCCTGCGAGCGGTCGAGCGTGTTGTCGGCCTGCGTGAAGAGGTCGAAGACGCGGGGGAGCACGGAGGCCTCGATCCCGACGCCGTGTCCTGGATCCCGGATCTCGCCGTGCGCTCCGTCTCCCAGGACGGACACCGCGACATACCCGCCCGCCGGGGTGTACTTGAGCGCGTTGGTCAGCAGGTTGTTGACGATCTGCTCGAGGCGGACGGGGTCGCCCTCGACGATGAAGGGGTCGTTGCCCGGCGAATGAACGTCAGCTCGATCCGCCTCTCCGCAGCCGTTCCCGCGCGCCCCTGGACGCAGCGCTCGTCGAGGTCCCCGATGTCCACGAGAGTCCGGGCCAGCGCGATCTTCCCGTGGTTACCCGGGACACGTCCAGAAGGTCGTCCACGAGCCGCGACGAGAAGGCGCGTCCTGCCGGTGGATCATGGCGCGCTCTTGCGGCAGCGCCGTCGGGCTCGCCCGCTCCATGAGCTGCACGGCGGTCAGGATCGCGCCGAGTGGATTGCGCAGCTCATGCCCGAGCATCGCCAGGAACTGGTCGCGGGCTCGCACGCCCTGGTGGAGCTCGAGGAGCAGGTCCCGCACTTGGTACTGCCGGCGGCGCGCGCGCAACGCCACCCGGACCGCGCTCGTCAGCGTGACCTTCCGGGTCGGACGGTCGAGAAGGTGTCACGTTGGCGAGCCGGGTGAGCTGGCGCACGGGCGCGTTGTTGGGCCCGACCTGGCCCTCCCCTCCGGTAAAACATCGAGCAGCGGCAGCTCGGACCACGGAAGCTGGCTCGCGAAGACTGCCGGCGAGACTCCTCCACGGAACCGGGCGAAGAGCCTCTTCGGTCAGGACGACCGCGCCGGCGCCCGTCTCCATCTCTCGCGCGGAGGTCATCGAAATTGGAGCAGGTCCAGGCGTCGCGATGCCGGCGCCTGAAGCATCGCTGCCAGCGAGCGTCGCGTCGCGCCCTCGAGGCGCGAGAACGAAGACCCGCATGCTCGGCAGATCCTCAGACTTCAGTTGCCGTCATGTCTTCTTTCCAGCGGCATCCCCGCGGCACCGATGTACTCCGGAGCGCCCGTCAGAACCCCGCGGAATTGCGTGAGAGCGCCCGCCCGACGCGGAGCCCCTCTCCGTCCATCGCCAGCTCGCGGATGCGGACTCGTGGAGGCCGCTGCGCTTCTTGGGATGGAGATGGCTTTCCGGATCTCCCCTTCGCTTCGAAATAACGCAGGAGCACGAGCGTGTCGGCGAGGTAGCTGACTCGACCGGCCCGACGCCAGTTCGGACCCACGAAGCCGTGCTGCGTCGATCGTCGTGACGACCGTCACCCCGCGCTGGCGGAGGTATCGTGAACAGCTCGTGGAGCTGGACTGCAAGCAGCTTCTCTTCGGGCATCGACGTGAAGTAGCCGTTGAGGCTGTCGATGACGAGCATCTGCGCTTCCTGCGTCTTCCACCGCCTCGCGGATCGATCCAACCGAACTCCCCGGGCGTGATCTCGGCGGGATTGATCTGCTCAGGACCCGGATCCGCCCCGCCTCCATGTTCTCCGCGAGCGGCAGCCCGAGCGCGCCGCGTGCGCGCGTACAGGGTCTCGGAGCTCTCTTCGAAGTGAAGAAGAGGACGTGCTCTCCCCGCCCGGCCGCGGAGGACGCGAACTGCGTCGCGAGCGCGGACTTCCCGGAGCCGGACGGGCCGATGAGCAGGGTCGTCGTGCCGCGCTCGATCCCGCCGCCCAGAAGACGATCGACTTCCGGCACGCCGCTCGAGCGACGAGCCCGCCGAAAGTCATCCGGCGGACTGCGCGTCGGCGACGAGCCGGGGGAAGACGACGACTCCCCCGGTCTTCAGCCGCAAATCGTGGAAGCCGCCGCGGTACCGCACGGCACGCACTTTCATAGCCAGCATCCGCCGACGCTCGGGCCCGTAGCGGGGCGATCTGTTCGAGCTGGACGACACCGTGGGCGATCGACTCGAGCATCGGTTCGCGCCGTTCTCCTGGGCGCTCGTCGTCCACGAGGATCGCGGTGCATCCATTCCTCATGAACAGCTTCTTGAGCACCGAGACCTGGCGGCGGTAGCGGGCGTCGGTGCCCGACAGGAATCGGATCTCCGACAGCGAGTCGATCACGACGCGCGAGGGTCGCGCCGCCTCGACCCCTTCGATGATCCTCCGGGTCGTCTCGCCGAGCTCGACCTCGGCCGGCAGAAAGAGGGTGTTCTCCTCGTCCTGGCGGAAATCTCCCGACTCGCTGATCTCCTGCACCTCGATCGCGGAGAGGTCCCAGCCGTGGGATCCCGCGACCTCGTCGAGCTCCGCGCGGTTCTCGGAGAGCGCCACGTAGAGTCCGCGCTCCCCGTTGGCAGCACCGTTCAAGAGGAACTGCAGGCCGAGCGTGGTCTTCCCCGCGCCCGCCCGCCCCTGCAGCAGGTAGATCCGGCCTCTCGGAAGCCCTCCCGCGAGGACTTCGTCGAGCCCTTCGATTCCCGTCCGGGCCCGATCCGATGCGACCGCCATGATGATGGACTCCTCCTCTCAGGCTGAGTGCCCCTGCCCAATGCAAGGCAGCTGCCGTGCCCGCCGGCGTTTCCCGGGGCTAGCCGGAGAGCCCGACGGCTTCCGCCGCGACGTTCCAGAGCCTCCGCGGCTGCGGCATCGTCGAGGGCGGCCACGGAGGGGGTCGCCTCGCGGAAGCGCTTGAAGTAGCGGCCGGTGACGCCGTCGAGCGCGGGATCGGAGGCCAGGCGCGAAACCGGTGCCGCGCCCTTCGCCGCCGGCGGAAGAAGGCGTCCGAACATCCGCACCAGAACGGCGAAGATCGACCGGACCGGCCTCGACTGCATCCGCCAGATGTTGGTCGAGATCGCACCCGGATGGAGCGCATTGACCGTGATGCCGGGCTCGCGCCGCGCGAGCTCGCGGGTGAAGAGAATCTGCCCGAGCTTCGAGTTTCCGTAGGCCCGGAACCCGCCGAAGCCGACTTCGGGCTCCAGGTCGTCCCAGTTCATGCGGCCGCTGCGATGGCCCTCCGAGCTGACGTTGACGATGCGGGGCTTCGAGCCCTTCCGGAGCACCGGCAGGAGCAGCCGCGTCAGCAGAACGTGCGAGAGAAAGTTCGTCTGCCACACCAGCTCGTGGCCGTCGCGCGAGAGCTCCCGGCTCGGCAGGGCGATCCCGGCGTTGTTGACGAGCACGTCGAGCCGCTCGTGACTCGCGGCGAAGCGGGCGGCCGCCGCGCGGACGGATTCGAACGACGCGAGGTCCATGTCGAGCACCTCGGCCGTGCCGCCCGCCGCGGCGATCCGCCGGGCGACCTCGGCGCCGCGCGCCGGATCGCGCACGCCGAGCACGACGTGCGCGCCCATCCGGGCGAGCTGCCGCGCGGTTTCGAGGCCGATCCCGCTCGTCGCTCCCGTGACGAGAACGGTGCGGCCCTTCATTGCCGGCGGCTCCATGGCGCGCTCATCCTACCGTCCCGCTTAGAATCCCCGGACCCGGAGGTGGCGATGTCGCTTCGACGACTCCTGTGCGTGCTGCTGATCATGGTGGTGCCTGCCGCGAGCGTGCCCGCCGAAACGCCGGAGGCCGCGGCGCTGGAGAACGATCCGCGCGTCGTTTCCGCCCTCGCGCTCGCGCGGACCTGGCTCGAGGCGCAGAGCGCTTACGCCCGGATCCCCGGCATTTCCGTCGCGATCGTCGGCGGCGGGCAGACGCTCTGGAGCGGCGGTTTCGGCAAGGCCGACGTCGCGAGCGGCCGGGCGGCCGGCGCCGACACGCTCTACAGCATCTGCTCGATCTCGAAGCTCTTCACGGCGATCGCCATCATGCAGCTGCGCGACGAAGGCAAGCTCCGCCTCGACGACGGCGTCGGCAAGCATCTGCCGTGGTTCGGGCTCGAGTCGCCGCGCGGCGAGGGCGACGTCACCATCGAGGGCCTGCTCACGCACTCGTCGGGGCTCCCGCAGGAGCCGGAGTACGCCTACTGGTCGGCGCCCGACTTCGCGATGCCGACCCGCGAAGAGATCGTGGCCAGGGGCGGCACGATCGAGGCGCTCTACGCGCCCGCGACACACTTCCAGTACTCGAACCTCGGCTACGAGCTTCTCGGCGAGATCGTCGCCACCGAGTCCGGCGAGCCCTACGCGGCCTACGTGCGGCGGAGCATCCTCGGTCCGCTGGCGCTGACGAGCACGACGCCCGCGATCCCCGAGGCCGAGCGGGGAAAGCGCTTCGCCACGGGCTACTCCTCGCTCGACCGCGACGGCGCGCGGCGCCCCATCCCCTTCCTCACGATGAAAGGCGTCGACGCCGCGGCGGGCTTCTCTTCCGACGCGAACGACCTGGCGCGCTTCGCGTCCTGGCAGCTGAGGCTGCTCGCCAACGGCGGAAAGAACGTCCTCAAGGCGACGACGCTCGCCGAGATGCAGCGGATCCACTGGGTCGAGCCCGACTTCGACACGCTGCGCGGCCTGGGCTTCCGGATCTACCGGAACGACGCGAAACTTCTTCCCGGCCACGAAGGAAGCTGCCCGGGTTTTCGGACCGCCCTGCTCGTTGGACCCGCGGACGGCGTGGCGACCGTTTTCCTCTCCAACGCGCAGAGCGTGGATGCGTACGAGTGGGCGGCGCGCGTCTACGACATCGTCGCTCCGGCCGTCATCGCGGCGAAGAAGGACCCCGGCGGCGCGAAGGCCCCCGACACGGCGTTGGCGCGTTACGCGGGAACCTACGACGCGCAGCCCTGGGCGGGCGAGGTCGTCATTCTTCCCTGGGAGGACGGCCTCGCCATGCTCGAGCTACCGACGATGAACCCGGTCAAGGGACTCGAAAAGCTGAAGGCCGCCGGCGAGCACCGTTTCCGCCGCGTGCGCAAGGACGGCGAGCTCGGCGAGGAAATCGTCTTCGTGATGGGCCCGGACGGAAAGCCGACGCGGTACACGCAGCACAACAATTTCCTGCGCCGTATCCGCTGACGTCGGCTTCGCTACGCTACGCCGCGGACCGGGGCACTGCTTCACCTTCGGTCCTGCTGCGTTGCAGCCGCGCCAAAACAAAACGGGCGGGACTAGTCCCGCCCCCCGGCCCCGGTCGTAGGGGCGGCCCTTGTGGCCGCCCTCCCTACGCTTTACGCCGGAACATCGCGTCGAGGCTGTACCGCCCGCCGCCGTGCGCCCAGATGAAGAGGAACACGAAGGTGTAGAGGACGGCGAGCTCGCCCTTGTTCACGATCGGCCAGAAACCCCCGGGCGCGTGGGCCATGAAGTAGGCCGCCGCCATCATGCCCGAGCAAAGAAACGCGGCCACCGGCGTCAGCAGGCCGACCGCCACGAGGAGACCGCCCGCGAACTCGACGACCCCTCCGAACTGCATCAGCGGCTTCTCCGCGACGCTTCCGCCCAGGACACCGAAGAGCTTCTGCGCGCCGTGACAGGCGAGCAGGGCGCCGGCGAAAAACCGCATCAGAGCAAAGGTGGGTTCGACGAGGCGGCTGCGCATGGTGACTCCTTTCGTCTTCGACCGGATTGTCCTTTACGCGGCCGTCATCGTCCACTCGTACCGGAGCTTCGAGGAGGGCGCCAGCGCCTCCCGGCCGGTCGCCTTCCGATAGGCCCGGCCCCAGTTCGGCCGGGCGCCGTCGACGTCGGTAAACCTGTAATCGTCCGACAGCGTCCAGGACCCGAAAAGCCCTCCCGACCTCTCGAGCACCCGGGGATCGGCTGCGAGCGCCGCCACCGCGCGGCCGACGAAGAAGGGCGTCTCGGAAAAGGCGAAGAAAGGGTCCTTCTTCACGCCCTCTCTCCAGCTGTCTTCCGTGACGCCGTGGTGCTCGAGCACGAATTCGGTCCGCATGTAACCCGGCGTGACGGCGATCGCTGCCACGCGATGTTTGCGCAGGTCGTGGGCCATCGCGTAGGCAAGGCGATTCACGTTCATCTTCACGAGGTCGTAGAAGATCGTCTGGCGGTACCCGAGGAAGTCGCCGTCTCCGATCTCGACGATCAGGCCCCGGCGGGCTTCGATCATCAGCGGCGCCGCGTAGTGGCTCGTGATCAGGTGGGTGTGCACGCCCTGGCAGATTGCCTGGAATCCCTTCTCGAGCGAGACCTTCCAGAATGGCCGGAAGTCGTGCATCACGCCCTCGGACATGTCGTTGACGAGAATATCGAGGCGGCTCGATTCGCGCCGGATCCGCGCGACGAGCGACTCGACCTCTTTGGGAACGAGGTGGTCGACACGGACGGCGATTCCCGTGCCGCCGCGCGCCCCGACCATCTCCGCGGTCTCCTCGATCGTCTCCGGCCGTCCGGCGAACGGACCCTCCTCGGGGGGATGGCCGCGGGTGCTCCGTCCGGTGCAATAGACCGTCGCGCCCGCCTCGCCCAGCATGCACGCGATTCCTCGGCCTGCGCCGCGCGTGGCGCCGGCGACGAGCGCCACCCGCCCTTCGAGCGGCCGCCGCGCTGCCCGCTCAGCGGCGCGCATCGCGCACCTCCCGGCCGCCCTTGCGGTCGGCTGCCTGCCGCGCGCGGATGAGCCGCGCGGACTCCCGGATCATCCGGGAGAGCGCGGCGCCGGGCACCGTCGAACCGGGCCGCAGCTTGACGTGGCGCATCGTCTTGCCCGCGCCTTCGAGCAGACCGTCGGGATCCGCGATACGCGTCCCGTCGCAGAAACCGAGGTTGACGTGCTTCTTGTAGCCGACGACGTAGCAGAACGGCTCGCCGTCGATGCAGAAGTGCGGCGAGCCGTGGACGGCGAGCTCGTCGTGGCCGGGGACGGCGGAACGGACCATCGCCACCAGGCGCGCCACGATGTCGCCCAGCGCGCCTCGGTCGGAGCGCACGTAGGCGTCGATTGCGGGATCCCGGCGAACCGTGCCGCGATAACGGTAGCGGCGCGCGGGAACGGCTTCGGCAGCTGCGGAAGCCCTCGGCCGCTTCTCGGCGCGCAGGCGGACGTAGCGAAGAGCCGTGGCGTAGCTCTCGCCGGTTTTCTCCATTCGGGCTCGAACCAGTTTTTTCAGGTTGGCAGGCATGTCGTCCTCGTCCTTGAACGGCGAGCTGCTCGTCCCCTCCCCGTGCCGCCCGCGGTCAAAGACGGACCAACCGGCTCCGGGGTCATCCCCCTTTTCCCCGCGCCGAGGATCCGAAGAGGGGTCGGATCAGGCGGGTGAAAGCCGGAGTGCGGCTCGAAGGAAAGACTATTCCCGCAATTCCCCGACTGCAAGCCCTTCCTCAGGACCTTCCGATTGGCCCATCTCTTGCTGTTTTCGGAGAGCGACGGCGCGACCGATTGCCGTCCAAGGAGGTTTCATGTCCCGTTCCCGTATCTCGCTCGCGCTTCTCGCAACCGTCGCCGCCGCCGCAACCGCCGCCTGCACCCAGAACGGCTTCGAACCGATCGCAGTGACCCGCGAGGCTTCGGCCGTCGCCTCGTGCGAGAAGGTCGCCGATGTCGAAGCCGTGCCCGGCCGTTTCGACGACACCGACGCCAAGACCCAGCTCCAGCGCGCGGCCAAGGATAAGGGCGCCAACACGCTCCTGATCTCGGACGCCGAAGGCCGGACGGGCGTCGCCTACCGCTGCTCGATGCCCGCGGTGACGGGTTCGGGTGGAACCCGCTGACGGACCCCGTCGGGAAAGAAAAAGGCCTGAGGCGCGCAGACGCACGCCTCAGGCCCATGTCTGCGAAGACGGTCTACTTCTTCTCGTTCGTCCAGCTCTGACGGCCGACCTTCCAGGCGCCGTCTTCTTCCTCGAGCTCGATGGTGCCGTACTGGTCGCTATCCATGGCCCTGCCGGTCGCCGACAGGGTGGCCTTTTTCCCGTCGACCTTGACCGCCGTGTACTTCACGTCGGTCGGGGCCATGGCCTTGAGCATCTCCATGCCCTTCTTGGCGTCCATGCCCATTTCCTTCATGTCCTTCTCGATGCCCGCGCGGGCCTCCTTGGTCACGGTCTTCTTGTATGCCTCGAAGTCGCCGGACGCGATGGCCTTGAGCGACGCGGCGTACGCCACGGCCTGCGGCGACTTGGAGGGATCCTGAGCGGCCGGGGCGGCAACCGAGAGCATGAAAACCGCGACAGCGGCGGCGGAGAAACGCAGAATCTGGCGCATAGGTGGATGCTCCTTTCCTTGTTCCTAGTCTCGTCGATACAGCCCGAACGAGGCCAGCGATTTCTTGCAACCTTCCACCCGCGGCGCGTGTCGCAAGGTCTTCCGAAAGGAGAATGAAAATGGCCGATGTCCCCGATGCCGCCGTCGCCCGGGCGCTCGCGACGCTCCTCCAGGAGACCTTCGAGGGCCCGAGCGGCCCGTCGACCTACTTCATCGACAACGATCCCAACGCCGGCTTCTTCGCGGCGCTCGAGCGGGTGACGCCCGACGAGGCGTCGCAGTCGCCCTGGCCCGAGGCCCCGTCGATCGCCGCGCACGCGTACCACGCCGCGTTTCACCTCGAGATGTCGGCGGCCTGGATGCGCGGGGACCGCGAGGACCGCGACTGGGCGAAGAGCTGGGCGATCCGCGAGGTCGACGGCAAGGAATGGGACCGCGTGCGCGCCGAGCTGAAGACGCGTTACGCGGAGCTCGCGGCGGCGATCCGCGAGAAGCCGGGCGCGCGCGCGGAGTCGCTCGCGACCTCGATCGGCGCGGTCGCCCACGCGGCGTACCACCTCGGCGCGATCCGGCAGAGAGTCGCGGCGATCAACGCCGCGCAGAGAGTCGAGACGGCCGCCGCGCGCGCCTAGGCGCGGCTGCGCCGCTCGGCGAGCCGGCGCTCCATCACGCGCCGGTCGAAGACGAGCGCCTGGACGGATTCCGGCGCGGCGCCGACGCGGCGGTCGCCTTTGCGCCGCTCGTCGCGGCGCCGTTCTCCGGGCACCACGAGATAGGGCGACGGCGTCGGCTCTTCGACGATGGCGATCTCGAGGTTGGGCCGCGTCTTCGGGTCCGAGACGTCCTCCACGATCCAGCCCTCGAGCGCATCCGTCGGAATCGTGCGCGTCGCGTTGACGGCGGCGACGATGCGCCGGGCGTCGGCGTAGCTGCGGCCGCGCACGACGATCCCGCCGGCCGCGTCGCGGATGTAGCGCCCCTCCTGCCTCCAGGGCTCGGGCGAGTGGTAGGCGTCGAGCTCTTCCTCGGGGAAGGGGTCCGTGCCGTCGGGAAACCCGGGCTGCGGCTTCGGGAAGGGCGGGTTCACGCGAATTTCATTATGGCACGGCAACTTTCCGCTTCGCGTCCGTGTTTTGCGGAGCCCATGCCCGACTATCGCGTCATCGCTCTGCAGGAAGGTCTGGCCGAGAAAGTCCGGACGACGCGGCGCTCCCCCGGCTACGGTCATCCGGTCCACGTCGAGATCGCGACCGGCTACGGACCCTGCCGGCTGTGCCTCCGCGACTTCGAGGTCGGCGCCGACCGCCGCCTCCTCTTCACGCTCGATCCCTTCCACGGCCTCGAGCCGTTCCCGCTCCCGGGTCCCGTCTTCATCCACGAGTCCGAGTGCGACCGGCATCCGGAGTACGGCGGGTTCCCCGAGGACCTGCTCGCGCACGCGCTCACCCTCGCGGCCTACGGACGCGGCCGGCTGCTGCGGTCCGAGGAGCGGGTCACGGGCCCGTCCGTCGAGCCCGCGATCGAGCGATTGCTCGAGCGCGCGGACGTGGACTACCTGCACGTTCGCGACACGCAGGCCGGCTGCTACGACCTGCGCGTCGAGCGCGCCTAGACGGCCCGTATTTCCTAGGCAATGAATGGACGCCGTCCGCGTTGACTCGCGGGCGGGCAGGCTCTAGGCCGGCCCCGACCACGTCTCCGACGAGCGCAAGTCGTCCAATAACGGACACGCGGTCGCGCTCTTGAACGCTCCTGGGCCGCTGGTGGATTCTCGTCTTCGCCGTCGCATTTCTGGCTGCGTCGCCACTCCGCTCCTCTCCCGCGACCCGCGGACGCGTCCTGTTCGCGCCCGCCGGACATCGCCGCCATCCTCGCGGCCGCCCATGCTCGTACCCGCCCCCGGCGAACCAGGATGCCGAGATCCTCTTCCGCGAATGCCTCCTACATCACTCGACGCCCAGGGGCGCTGCGCACTTCACGATCCGTACCGTCGCCCGCCTTCTCGACCGGAGTCCGCCGTCGAAGTCGTGGTCCGAGCTTTCGCGGGCGTGGGCGCCCTGGTTCGAAGAGCAGCCCGATGCTCCGCGCGCGAGTCATCGCCGCCGACGGGAGCGTCCACGAGCTCGACCCGCGGACGATCGCCGACGGACCCGCGAGCGATGCGCCTCCGAGGACATCTACACGGACCGCCGCGTCGTCCAGGCTCCGCCTGCCGTCGCTCTCCGCGGGCGCGATCATCGAGGAAGAGTTCATCGTCCGCGAAGCCCGCTCCGCTCTTCGCCGGCGGCTCGATTCACCATCACGTACCTTCGAGCGTCGGCGCCGATCCTCCGGGCGCCGCGTCGACGATCGACGCCCCGGTCGTCCCTCCCGCTGACGTGGCGCGCCCGCGGCCTCCGAGCGAGAAGGCCGTGATCGAAGAGTCGAAGCGGACGGCCTGCCAGCGGATCTGACCTACGAAGGCGGCCCCTTTCGCGACCGTACGAAGGGTGGGAACCCGGCATGCCGGCCGAGGTCGCCCGCGCCGCCCTCGATCGCTTTCACCACCGGCGACCTCGTGGCAGGACGTTGCCGACGCGCTATGCCGCCATCGTCGAGGCCCAGATCGCCGAAGGCCCCTCGCCGAGCCCCGCTCCCGCGCCGCCGGCCCGGGCGAGCCACGTCGCAGGCCGTCCGACCGGATCGCGGCTTCGCACCACAAGAAGGTCCGCTACACCGGCGTCGAATTCGGCGATGCCGCGATCGTGCCCCACGCCTCCCGCCGAGACGCTCAAGCGGGGCTACGGCGACTGCAAGGACAAGGCGACCCTCCTCCTCGCTCAGCTGCGCGCCGCCGGGAGTCCCGCGCGTCCGTCGCGCTCCTCGACGCCGGCTACGGAGCCGACGTCGATCCCGTCGCTCCCGGGTCTCGGCGATTTCAATCACGCCATCGTCGTCGTCCAGTACGTTCAGCCTCCGATCTGGATCGATGCGACCGATGCCTACGGCGACGACCCGGGATGCTTCCCGAGTCCGATCACGGACCGGCTCGCCCTCGTCGCGGACGCCGTCGACCCGCGACGCTCGTGTCGACGCCCCAGATCACCGACTTCGGACAACGGGCTCCTCGCAGAAGAGCGAGTTTCGTCCTCGGTCAGCGACGGGCCCTCGCGGGCCACCGCGACCTATCGAGCCGCACGGCGACGAGGAGCGCGAGCACCGCGCAGACTGTTCCACCAGCTCTCGAACGCAAGGACCTCGAGAAGATCCTCGAGCGCACAGCGCTCGGAATCGACTATCTCGACCAAGAAGATCGGCAAGTTCGAGTTCACCGATGCCGCTCGACTTCACGCAGCCGTTCCGGGTCGAGCTCGGAGCATGCCCGAAGCGCCCCGGGGAGTCACGATCGCCGACGAAGCCGGCCGTGGCGCTCCTGCCGGCGCTCTGGGCGCAGGCTTTGCCGCCAGTACGTTCCTCGAAAGCCGCGCGAAACCGGAGGCGAGGAAGCCGGGGGTGCCGCCGAAGACAAGAAGAAGAGCGTGCGCCGCAACACGACTACGTCTGGAGCCCGCCTCTTCACGCAACGAATGGACCTATCGAGTCGTCCCTCCCGACGGCTTCGTCGCCGCCCGGGTGCCGGCGTCCGGCTCCCGGCTCCCGCTCGGCACCGCGTCGCTCACCGCAGGAGTACCGCGTCGAACCCGACGGCGCGATCATCGCCAGCCGTCCGCCTCTCCTCGGGCAAGACCCGGCTCTGCGCCGGCCGAGTACGAGACGCTTCGCGACGAGACGCGCGCAAGCTCGCCCGAAAGCCACCGCCATCTTCCTGCGCTTCGAGACCCGTCGCCGATCCGGCAGCTCATGCCGCCGGCCAGCTCGCCGAAGCGCTGGCCGAGAACCGGAGGCTCGTGGCTGCGGCGCACCCGCAGGAGGCCATCTATCAGAGCCGCCTCGCCCGGGCGCTCTCTCCAGGCCGGGCCTCGGCGAAGCCGCCCGCGCGCCAGGCCCGCGCCGCGGTCAAGACCGACGAGAACGTCCGCGACGGCGTACGCGACCCTCGGCTGGATCCTCGAGCACGATCTCTTCGGCCGGCGCCTCAAGACGGGATTCGACCGGGACGGCGCGGTCGCGGCATACCGGAAATCCAAAGCGCTCGATCCGAAGAGCCTCGAGACGCGGGCCGAGCTCGCCATCGTGCTGGAGCACGACGCCTACGGCGAGCGCTATGCCGACCCGCGGCAGGTCCGGGAGGCGATCGCCGAATACGAGTCGATCCGCAAGGACCTCGACGCGAAAAATTTCGACATCAACCTCGTCGTCGCGTACGCGCGCGCCGGTGAATACAAGAAGGCCGCCGCCTTCGCGCGCGAGCTGCCCGCGGGCGCCCAGCGCGACGCGCTGCTCATCGCGGCCATCGCAGCCTCGGACGGCGCGCCGGCCGCGATCAAGGAGGCTGGCCGGTTCGCGGATGCCGAACCGCGGCGTCAGGCGATCCAGACGGCCGGAGACACGCTCGTCCTCCTCCGGGAGTACCCCGCCGCTTCCCAGCTGCTCGCGGAAGCCGCGCGGGGCGCCGCCAAGCCCGGGGCGCTCCTGACCCAGGCCGACGCCGTCAAGCGCCTGCGCCGGTCGGAGGACATGCCCATGCCGCCGGACGACCCCACCTCGGTGCTTCGGCGCTTTCTCGTTCTCGCTCACGAAGCCGGGCCCTCGAGCGCACGAGCCTGACCGAAACTGTTCGTCGCTCGCCGTTCGGCCCGCTCTCGAGCCCAGGGAGTCGCGCGAGATGGCGGAAGCGCTGCGCGGATTGATCCGCACGTCGCGGCCCGGAGTCTCCGTTGACCGTCGCGATGATCGACATCGCGTTCAACTCGGCCGATCGAGTTTTCACGGTCGACCGCAACGACGCCCGTCGGCTATCGCCTCAGCGCCGCGGGCTTCGGCTCCGAGCGCGATCGACGGTCGTCTCGTCACCCGGGAACAGGGCGAGTACCGCATCGTGGCGATCAAGGCCTCGCCGCGGGAGATGGGCACCCAGATGCATCGCCCGGGCCGACCGCGGCGATCTCGCCGGCGCGCGGCAGTGGCTCGACTGGGCGCGTGAGGGGATGAAGGGCGGCGGCACGGACGATCCGCTGGGCGGGCCGATGCTCACCCGATTCTGGACGAAGGGCTCCAGCGCCGGCGTCGAGGACGATCCGTGTGGCCGGAGCGGTCCTGCTCGTGCGACTCTCCGAGGCCTCTCGCCGCTCCCGCGGTCCCCATCCTGCGCGACGCAGCGGCGGCGGCGGCAACGGGTCAGGACGAACGGCCCGGCGCCTCGCCCTCGTGCTGCGCCCAGGCCCGCTGCGCCGATGGCGACGAAGTAACTGGGCCGAGCCTCGAAGTCCTTCGGCACGACGCTGCCTCGCGGCTCATCCGGAATCGGACGAAGCGCTGACCCTCGCGGCGCTCGGGGGCCTGCGTGCACCTCTCGCGAGTTCGACGCGGCCGCGAGCAGACGGCGCGCGCACGCCTGGCCCGCCGACCCGGACAACGTCGATCGCGATCCGCAGGCCCTCGCCACGGTGCACAGCTCGCGCGCGAGGACTACGCGGGCCTGCGAAGAGACCTACTCCCGTCTGGTCAAGAGCGGACCGCGCCGGAGCCGGCCCTTCGAATACAACAACCTCGCGTGGGTCTCGCTCTTCACCGGAGGCGCGACGCCGCAGGCGCTGGAGTACGCGCGGCGCTCGGTCGCACATGAACCGAGCACCAGGACGCCGCCTCGCTGCACACCCTCGCGACCCTCTACGCGGAGCTCGGCCGCTCCGTCCAGGCGCGCGAGATCGGTGCCTCGCGGTGATGGACCGTCCGGGGCCGGACCGAGCCCGACGGAAGCGACTGGTACGTGCTCGGCCGCATCGCCGAAAGCCTACGGCGAGACTCGACGTCGCCGCGCGCGGACTACGCGCCGCGTCGCGCAGCCCGTCGAGACAGCCTCGCCGGCGGATCCGCCCACGCTCCTCGCGCAAAAGCGCCTGGCCGGCGCTCGGCAAGCCGCCGACGCCGCGCCGCCCCCGGCGGAGCGGCCTCGCGTCGAGCGCGAAGAAGCCGTGCCCTTAGGCCGCCGCCTCTTCTAGCGCGAGTCGAGAGGGACGCGATCGCCGCGAGGACTTCCTCGCTGTGCGCGGGAACCTTGACGCCGACGAACTCCTTCGCGATCTTGCCCTGCGGATCGATCAGGAACGTGTTGCGCGCCGAGAGCGTCTTGCCCCCGTACTCCATGATCGAGCCGTAGGACGCGGACACCTTCGCATCCGGATCCGAGAGGAGCTTGAAGGTCAGCCCTTCCTTCGCGCAGAAATCCTTGTGCGACTCCGCCGTGTCGATCGAAACGCCCAGGATGACGGCGTTGGCGGCCTCGTACTTCTTGATGTCGCGCTGGAAGTTTTGGGCCTCGAGCGTGCAGCCGCTCGTGAAGTCCTTGGGGTAGAAGTAGAGGACGACCCACTTGCCCTTGAAGTCGGCGAGCGAGACGGCCTTGCCCTCGTTGGAGGTGAGCTTGAACTCCGGCGCCGCGGCGCCCACGGCCGGCACGGCGGGCGGCGAGTCCGCGAAGGACACCGCCGCGACGATCGCCAGCGCGACACACCCGAGAACGACCGCAAAGAGTCTCTTCGTATTCATCGCTTCTCCTCCCACGTCATCCGGCCTGCGGCCGGGCCTCGATCAGCGCAAACGGGCTCTTCGTCGGGATGACCCGCGTCACCGCGAAGCCCGCGTCTCCCAGCACCTTCTCGAACTCCTTCGCCGTCCGCTCGCGCCCGCCCGTCATGACGAGCATGTTGATGTCCATGAGCATCACGAAGTCGGGGCGAATCTCCTCCGGAACGAGCATCTCGACGACGAGAATCCGGCCGCCGGGGGCCAGGGCCTTCCGGCAGCTCTTCAGGATCCGCACGCACTCCTCGTCGGTCCAGTCGTGGAGAATGAACTTGAGGACGTGGAGGTCCGCGCCGCCGGGGACTTCGTCGAAGAAGTCGCCCGACTCGAAGCCGCAGCGATCGGCGGCGCCCGCGTCGGCGATGTGCTTGCGGGCGTGCTCCTCGATGTAGGGCAGATCGAAGACGCGGCCCTTCAGCCCGGGCTGGCCGGCCAGGATCGCCAGCGCCATGCTTCCGTTGCCGCCCCCGACGTCCATGACCGTCTTCACACCCGAGAAGTCGTAGGCCTCGCAGACCGCGGCCGCCGCGAAGTTCGACACGTTCTTCATCGCCCGCGCGAACTGCTCGCCGTCCTCGCGGTTCTTTCCGTAGTAGTCGAACGCCGCCGCACCGAGCACGGGCAGCGGCCGGGGCAGGCCCGTCCGGACCGCGTCCGCCACCTTCTCCCAGGACTGCCAGTGGGCGTGGTCGGTCTCGGCGATGAAGGTCTCGCGGAGCGTCCCGGGCGCGTCCGTGCGCAACCGCTCGCCGAGCTCCGTCAGGCCGAAGCGACCGTCGGCGCCGCGCACGAAGACACCGAGGCTCGCGAGCGCGCGCATGAGGCGGTAGACCGCGCCCGACTGCGCACCGGTCTTCGCGGCGACCTCGTCGGCCGACTTCGGCCCCGAGGCGAGCGCGTCGGGAATGGAAAGCTTGCAGGCGGCGGCGACGGACTGCGTGGCCCACGCGCCGGTGAGGAGCTGAATGAGAAGCTGATCGGCCGAGGGCGCCTCGCGGTCCGCCTCGACCTCCCCGTGCACGTGCGTCGACATCGGAACCTCCGAGAGGCCGCAGAATACAACAGCGTTGCGCTATCGTCGGCGCATGGAGCGCGATCCGCTCGAGCTGCCGGCCTGGGACGAGAAGAAGGATCTGCTCCACGTTCTCGTCGACACGCCCCGGGGCAGCCGGCCCAAGTTCAAGCTCGACACCGCCACGGGCCGCTACGTCATCGCGCACCTCCTGCCGTCGGGGACCGTCTTCCCCTTCGACTTCGGCTCGGTCCCCTCGACGCTCGCCGACGACGGCGATCCGCTCGACGTCCTCGTCCTGCTCGAGGAACCGACGTTCCCCGGCTGTCTCCTGAAAGTGCGGCTGGTGGGAGTGCTGGAGGCCAGGCAGACGCACGAACACAAGACCGATCAGAACGACCGCTTCATCGGCGTCTCCGACGGGTCGCGGGTCTACCGCGGCATCCGGACGCTCTCCGACGTTCCGAAGAAGGTGCTCGACGAGATCGAGCATTTCTTCGTTGCCTACAACAAGGAGCGCGGGCGCCGGTTCCGGGTCGTCAAGCGCTCGGGCGCGGTCCGCGCGCGCCGCCTGATCCGCAAAGGGGAAAAGCGCTACCGCGAGGAGCGGACCTAGGTCTTCGCCGCTCCCTCGTCCCCCGACGGTCCGTAGATCCAAGGCACCTTCACCCCGAGCATCTTCATGTAGACGCTGAGCTGTCCCCGGTGGTGGACCCAGTGCGAGAGGACGCCGTCGCGGATCTGGATGTGGCGGGGCGTTTCCTGCAGGACCTTTCCACCCGCGAGCAGCTTCCAGGGCTTCTGAAGGTGCGCCTCGCTCGTGCCCCGCAGAGCGGCGCGCCCCTTCTCCGCTGCGGCGTCGAGCGCCTGGACGAAATCCGCGGCGCTCTTCAGCGGCGGCGGCTGGAACTTCGGGCCGTCCTTCGGCGCGATGTCGAGCTCGTCCCCGCCGATCACCATTCCGAGCCACTCCGGAATCGTCGCGACCATCAGCGCGACGTAGCCCATCGGCATGGACTTCTCGTGCGGCTTCCAGTCGAACTTGCCCTCGGGAAACCGCTCGAGCACCCGCCGGCTGATGGGAACTTCGCGATCGAGGTCCGCGAGAAATACGTCGATCGAGCTCATGGAGTCGCCTCTCCCTGCGCGGCCACGCTCGGCCCGCCCGCGAAGAGTAGACCGAAGAGGAGCCGGCTGGCGATCCGGTCGCGCGCCGCGAGCGAGATGCCGCGCAACGACTTCTGGACGGCCCGAACCACCCGCAGGTCGAGGAGCAACGCGGCGATGTACGTCAGGAGCGCTTCCGGCCGCCCGTACAAGAGCAGCACGGCGCTCGCCACGAACAGCGCCATCGCCGAGATCCACACCGTCATCAGCCGCCAGGGCATGCGCGAGAAGACCGCCTCCGGCGGCAATTGCCGCGGGTCGGAAGGCAGGCGACCCGACAGGCGACGACCCGCCGCACGAAAAGCCAGGATGGCCCCGTACACCCCGTTGGCGAGGAAGAACACCGCCACTGCCCACCGGACGACATCCATGCGACCTCCTCGGCGGCCCCGCGGGCCGCCCGTGCACCTCGTCAAGTGCAAGTCCGCTGCCCGTTTTAGAGGACGATGGCGCGGGACCTGCAAGAAAACCTGGGTTGGGATTGGTGTCGAAATGACCCGCCCCCGTTCGTCGGTATTTCCGAAAGGAGGAAGCGATGTCCAACCCATTCATTCACGCGGAGCTCAATACGACCGATCTCAAGAAGGCGAAGGCCTTCTACTCACAGATGTTCGACTGGAAGTTCGACGAGATCCCCGGCGCCGACGGCATGAAGTACACGACCATCGAGGTCGGCGAGATCGCGGGCGGCCACGGCACCGGGGGCGGGATGCTCGACCAGAAGATGCCGGGCGCGCCGTCGGCGTGGATGCCCTACGTCCTGGTCGACGACATCGAGGCGGCCACGAAGAAGGCGAAGACGCTCGGGGCGACGGTCGTCAAGGACGTCACCGACGTTCCCAACATGGGGTCCCTCAGCATCATCCAGGATCCAACCGGCGCAATTTTCGGCCTCTGGCACACCCGGATGTAGAACGAGTCGAACAGAAAAGCAGCAAGACACCCGCATGCAGCGCGGGTGGCGGGTCAGCGGCTGGAACGTTTCCCGCCGCGGACCTTCGCCATCCGCACTTCCTTCACCTGCCCGATCTCGGGCGTCTTGCCGGTGACCTTCGCCTTCACGAGCTCGAAGAGCACCAGCGCTTGCGGCTTCTCGACCGACATGTATTGCGCCGAGACGGCACGCACGCCAATGAGGACGATCCGCGGATCGTCGGCGCTGCCATCCTTCTTGCCGCCCTCGTCGGGGAACCAGAACTTCCAGTCCGGCGCCCACAGCTCGCGGATCTTTGCGCGCTTCCGCGAGACCGCGGCCTCTCCCGAAACCGAGACCCATTCCCGCGTTCGGTCCTTGTAGTACGACAGATTCACGCGCGGGTCGGCCGCGATCTCCTCGACCTTCGGCATGCCCTCCATCGTCGCGAACCAGAAGTCCGCGCCCGACGATCGCTTCTGCGTCGCCATCGGCCGGGACACCATGTGGCCGTCGGCACGGCGCGTCGTCAGCATCGCCACCTCGATCCCCTCGACCAGCTTCCAGAGCTCTTCGCGGTTTCCCGGCTTCACGCCTTCCTGGGGCTCCGGTTCGCGCTTTCGGTTCGTCTTCATGGCTCCTCCCGCCGAACCGTCTCGCAAGTCCCGGGCCACTGTGTGTTCCGGCGCGTGTCGCTCAGGCCCGACGAGAACTCGACAATCGGCACAGCCTCTCCCGTGCCGTGATACCGCGGGGCGGAGCAGATATGCTCGATCCCATGAAGAGGCGCGTCGCCGCGTTCGTCGCCGGAGCGGCCCTCCTGGCCGTGACGTGCGCCAAACGGCCGGCTCCCGCCGACGAGGCCGCGCGCCTCATCGCCGAGATGAAGGCCGCGAGCGGCGGCGCGGCGCTCGACAAGCCGTCCGGCTTCCACGAGATGGGGATGGTCAACCGCGACGGCGTGCGGGGCAACTACGAGATCTGGGCCGACCTGCGCACCCTGCGCAGCGCCGGCAAGCACACCTTCAACGACCAGACCATCACGACCGGCTTCGACGGCAAGACGGCGTGGGCCATGAGCCCGGACGGAACCGTCCGGACCGACACCACGCCGGAAGGGCTCGCCGTATCGCGCCTCGGCGCGTACCTGACGGCGTTCGCGTTTTTCTATCCCGACCGCTTCCCCGCGAAGTTCGAGTCACGCGGCCGCAAGGAGCTCGAAGGCGTCTCTTACGACGTCGTGACCGTCACCCCGGAGGGTGGACTCTCCGCCGACCTGTGGATCGACACCAAAACGCACCGCCTGCAGCGCATCGAGGGCACCAGCGGAAAGACGCCGTTCACCGGCAAGGTGCTGCGCTACCAGGTCGTCGACGGCATCTGGGTGCCTTTCGCCCTCCTCCAGACGGACGGCGAGCGGCAGCTGGAGCAGGACGTCCTGTCGGTGACGTTCGAGGACATCCCGGCGAGCCAGTTCGCCGTGCCGATGCCGTGAGGTCCCTCATTCTCGCTGGAGGTGCTTGATGCCGACTCGCGCGGAGATCCTGGCCGAACGCATCGAGAAAGGGGCGAGCCTGCTCGCCGACTATGCCGGAATGCTCACCGAAGAGCAGTGGCGCCAGCCGATCAGCGCCACGGATCGGCGGACGGTCGGCGTCATCGTGCATCACGTCGCCTTCGTCTATCCGATCGAAGTCGATGCGGCCCGCACGATCGCGGCCGGAAAGCCCGTCGACGTGACGTGGGACGCGATCGCGCAGATGAACGCCGGCCATTCGAAAGACCACAAGGACGTCGGCAAGGCCGAGGCGCTGGCGTTCCTCAAGAAGAACAGCAGCGAGGCGGCCGCCGCCGTGCGCAAGCTCACCGACGCGCAGCTCGACACCGCGGCGCCGTTCGGCCTGAGCTATGGAGCGCCCGTCACCGCCCAGTTCGTCATCGAGGACCACGCGCTGCGCCATCCCTGGCACCACCTCGCGAAGATCCGGGCGAGCCTGGCGAAGTAGGTTCCGGCCCGCCTACTCGCTCCGGAGGGCGAGGGTCGGCGGGATCCGCGCGGCCCGGCGCGCCGGAACGTATGCCGCGAGCATCGTCGCGATCAGCATCGCCGGCACGACGACGGCGTAGACCAGCAGGTCGACGCCTCCCGCGTCGAACAGGAAGGAATTCAGGAGCTGCTCGACACCGATGCCGAGCGCGAGGCCGATCGCCGTTCCGATGCCCACGAGCAGGAGGCCCTTGCCCATCACCAGCCGCAGCACGTCGGAGGTCCCCGCGCCGATCGCGATCCGGATCCCGATCTCCCGCGTGCGGCGCGCCACGTTGTAGGCCACCAGGCCGTACAGGCCCGCGATCGCGAGGAGGAGCCCGACCGCGCCCATCGCGCCGACGATGTTCACGGCGATCCGCGGCCCTTCCACGGCGTGGTAGCGATAGAGGTCCTCGTAGCTTCGCGTTTCCAGGGTCGGCATGTTGGGATCGAGGGACCGGACCGCATCCTTCACCCGTCCGACCATGTCCAGCGGGTCGCCCGCCGTGCGCACGAGCAGAAACATTCGGGCGGTCAGATTCTGCTTGAGCGGCAAGTACACGAAATCCGTCGGCGGCTCGGTGGTCTGGCGGTATCGGATGGTCGGCGCCACCCCGACGATCTCGACCGGCGCGCCGGCGGAGCCGGCGAGCCGGATGCGCTGCCCGACGGCGTCGGTCTTCGGCCAGTAGTGGCGCGCGAACTGCTCGTTGACGACGGCGACGCGCGGCGTCTCCGCCGTGTCGGAGGACCGGAAACCGCGGCCCCGCAGGATCGGGATCTGCATCGTCTCGAAGTAGGACTCGTCGACCGTGTCCGTGGTCGAGGTCAGGTGCTGGCGGTCGCGCGGCAGCGTGAACCCCTCCGGCACGAATGCGAGCGCCTCGAAAGTGTCGAGACCGAGCGGCGGAGTGTGGAGCAGCCCCGCGCTCTCGACGCCGGGAACGCCTTGCAGCCGCTCGATGAGCCGTTCGTAGAAGCGCTGGGTCTTCTCCGCGTCGTACTGCATCAGGCGCGGATCGAACCGCACCATCAGCAGCTTCTCCTTCGCGAACCCGGTCCAGTACTCCATCCCGTGCTGGAAACCCCGGAGCATCAGGAACGAGACCGCGAGCAGCATCAGCGACATCGCGACCTGAACCACGACGAGCATGTTCCGTCCCCAGAGGCGCTTGCGCCCGCCTTCCTCCGCATCCGCCGTGGCCTTGAGCCCCGTCACGAGGTCCGCCCGCGTCGCCTGGAGGGCCGGCGCGAGGCCGAAGACGATTGCGCTCAGGACCGACAGCCCGATGCTCACCGCCAGGACACGCAGGTCCATGCGGAAAGGAACGGTCACCGGAAGCTCGGAAGGGATGCTGAACGTCTGCATCCCCCGGATGCCCGCGTAGCCCACGGCGATGCCGCCCAGCCCTCCCGCGAGCGCGAGCACCAGGCTCTCCGTCAGGAGCAGCCGGATCAGCCGGAACCGGCCCGCCCCGATCGCGAGGCGCACGGCGATCTCGCGCTTGCGCCCGCGGGCGCGGCTGAGAAGCAGGCCCGCCGCGTTGGTGCACGCGACGAGGAGCACGGCGAGCGCCATGACCGTGAAGATGACGCTGAATTTCCATTCGACCGAGGCGGGCCGCGTCCGCATCTGGAAGACGGTGCGCACCGCCGCGCCCCGCTCGCGATTGGTCTTCGGGTGCTCCCGCTCGAAATTGCGGGCGACCGCCGCGAGCTCCTCCCGCGCGTCGGAGAGCGGCGTCTTCGGGCGCAGGCGCGCCCGCACCGTCAGCCCCCGCGCGTCGCGGTCGACGAAGAAGTCCTGCTGCGGGGTCACGAAGTTCCGCGCCATCGCGAGCGGCATGTAGACGTCGGGCTTCGTGAAGATCAACATGCCCGGAAACGAGTCCGGGGCGACGCCGATCACGGTGAAATCGGAGCCGTTCAGGCGCACGGTCCGTCCGATGACGGTCGGATCGCTGCCGAACTCGCGTTTCCAGAAGTCCGCCGCGAGCACGACGACGGCGTTGCGGCCCGGCACCTGATCCTCGTCCTCGCGGAAGCCGCGTCCGAGCCGGGGCTCCACGCCGAGGACCCGGAAGTAGTTGCCGGACACGAGCATGCCGCCGCGCGCCAGCGGGGTCGCCTCGGTCGTCGCGGAGAAGCCCACGGTCTGGAGCGGCGCATTCGCAACCATTCCGTCGTAGCTCTTCGCGGTGTCGCGCAGGTCGAGGTACTCGCGGTAGGAGAAGTTGTCGTAGGCGTCGTCCTTCGTGGTGCTCACGAGAGTGACCACCTCGCCCGGCCGCGGCACCGGATAGGGCCGGAAGATCAGCGCGTCGAGCATGCTGAACGGCGTCGTCGTCATGCCGATCCCGAGGGCGAGCGTGACGACCACGACGGCCGTCAGCCCGGGCGTGCGGCGCAGGCTCCGGAACGCATAGCGCACGTCGTCGACGAAGTCGGTCAGCCAGTGGACGCGCCGCGTGTCGCGGACCTCTTCCTTCTTCTGGTCGAGACCTCCCATCGCGCGGAGCGCCCGGTAGCGCGCCTCCTCCGGCGAGAGTCCTTCCGCGACGCCCTCCTCGATCTTGTGCTCCAGGTGGAACTGGAGCTCCTCGGAGAGCTCCTGCTCGAGACGACCGCGGAGGAAGATGGACTTCAACCGGAGCGGAATCGCGTAGAGCCAGTGCTGGATGCGCATCGCTTCCGCCTCGCTAGTCCTGCCGGAGCACGATGAGGGGCGTGATCGCGGAGGCTCGGATCGCCGGAAGGAGGGTCGCGAGGAGCGCCACGCCGCCGAGCAGGGCGATCGTCCCCAGATAGGTTCCGATGTCCCACGGGCTGATCTCGTAGAGAAGACCCGTCAGCAGCCGCGCGACGGCGAAGCGCCCCGGCCAGTCCCAGGACGAGACCGATCGCGACCAGCCGCAGCCCTTGACCGACGATGAGGCGGATGACATCGCTGACCCGGGCGCCCAAAGCCCGGCGGACCGCGAGCTCCCGCGTTCGTTGCCCCACCAGGTACGCCAGCACGCTGAAGATGCCCACTGCGGCCAGAAGGGCCGCCACGCCCGCAAACATTCCGATCACCTGCGTGCGAAACCGGGGATATGCCAGGGCGAAGTCGAACAGCTCTTCCATGGTCTCGAACCGGACCGGCACGGTGGGATTCGCGTCGTGCAGAAGCGTGCGAAGCGTGCCGGCGAGCGACTTCTCGTCGAGCGAGGTCCGGGCCAGGATGGACAGCGACTTGCCCCAGCCCTGCAGCGACGCGACGAAGACGACCGGCGGAGGCGGGAGACTCGGATCCTGCCACCGCGTGTCGCCGACGACCCCGACGATCTCCATCCAGGGCGACGTGCTGTTCCACCGGATCTGACTTCCCAGTGCGGATCCGCCCGGAAACGCGGTGCGAGCCAGGGTCTCGTTGATGATCGCGACCGGCGGCCGCTCCGGCGTGTCGGTCCTGTCGAAGTCACGCCCGACAGCGAATCGGAATCTCCAGCGTCTTGAAGTAGTCCGGCGTGATCGCGTAGACCTCCGCTCTGCGGCCGTTCCCCCGGTTGCTCCCTCCGTTCGACCCTGAATGAAATATGTCGCGCGCCGCCCGGGGCTCCCGCCCCATCGGCAGAAAGGCGATGCCCGCCGCGGCGCGCACACCGGGCACCGCGCGCAGACGATCCAGAAGATCCGCGTAGAACGCGCTCCGGACCCGAATCTCCGTCTCGTTGTTGACGGCGTAATCCGTGTAGGCCACGAGCACGCGGCTCGTCGTGAATCCGAGGTCCACGTGCTGGAGCGCCCGGAACGATCGCAGCAGCAGTCCGGCGGTCACGAGCAGGATGACCGACAACGCGACTTCGGCGACCACGAGCGCCGAACGAAGCCGCGAGCCCGCCTTCGACGGCGTCGCCTTCGAGCCGCCCTGCTTCAGCGCATCCGACAGGTCGAGTCGCGAGGCATGCAGGGCGGGCACGAGCCCGAAGAACACCGTCGACATCACCGAAAGCCCGAGGGCGAACAGGAGAGCGGTCATGTCGATCCGCACCTCGCCGATGCGGAGCAGGTTGGCGGGTGCCAGCGCGACGAGTCCCTGCACGAGCAGAGATGCGAGCAGGAGACCGGCCAGCCCGGCCAGACCCGCCAGCACGCAACTCTCGGTGAGCAGCTGCCGCAGCACACGGCCCCGGCCGGCGCCGAGCGCAGCGCGGAGCGCGATCTCGCGCGTCCGCCCCCCGCCCGCGCCAGCAGGAGGTTCGCGATGTTGGCGCACGCGATCAGCCACACGACCCCCACGGCGCCCATCAGCACCCACAAGGTGACCCGGAGGTTGCCGGTCAGTCGCTCCTGCAGTGGAACCAGCGCGACGGTCTTGAGGCGATTCTCCGAATACTGCCGCGCGGAAGCATCGCCGATGGTCCGCATCTGCGCCTGCGCCCGCGCGAGATCGACGCCTCTCTTGAGTTTCCCGACGGCCTGGTAGCGTAGTCGCCGCCGGCCGTCGGCCAGGGCGCCCAGAGATCCGCGGCGCCGGGATAACGAAATCCCGGCGCCGCCACTCCGACGATCTCCATCGGTTCGCCGTAGACCGTGATCGACTTTCCCGATCGCGGCCTCGGCTCTGCCGAAGTGTGCCGCGGCCCAGTGATGCGCCACGACCGCCACGGCCGGCGCCGCGTCGCCCGTCGGGACGTCGCGTTCCGTCAGCAGGCGTCCCGCAGCCGCGGTCTGGCCGAACACCGCGAAGAAATCGGCCGAGACGTACCGCGCGTTGGCGAACACGGCGCGATCGCCGACGATGGTTGCGGAATCGTCTCCGTCGTTGTCCCCGCCGTTCGCCACGGCCATCGTCTCGAAGACGTCGCTCCGCGTCTTCCAGTCGAGAAAGTCGGGGCCGGACACGTCCTGACTGCTGCGTCCGGTGTCGGTCCACAGCGTTTCGATCGAGACGAGCCGCTCGGATTCCGGGTAGGCGAGCGGCCGAAGCAGGACTGTATTGACGACGGAGAAGATGGCGACGGTGGCGCCGATGGAGAGGGCGAGCACGGCTCCCGCGCCCAGCGCAAACCCCCAGCTCTTCGCCAGGCTCCGGAACGCATAGCGCACGTCGTCGACGAAGTCGGTCAGCCAGTGGATGCGGCGGGTATCGCGGACCTCTTCCTTCTTCTGCTCGAGACCTCCCATCGCGCGGAGCGCCCGGTAGCGCGCCTCCTCCGGCGAAAGCCCTTCCGCGACGCCCTCCTCGATCTTGTGCTCCAGGTGGAACTGGAGCTCCTCGGAGAGCTCCTCCTCGACGCGGCCGCGCCGGAAGATCGACTTCAGCCGCAAGGGGATCGTGAAGAACCAGTGGGCGATCTGGATCCGCTTGCGCATCGCTAGGCCTCGGACAGCGCCACGACTTGCGAGATCGCCGCCGACAGACGCTGCCAGTTGGCCGTCTCGGAGTCGAGCTCCTTCCGGCCGAGGCGTGTCAACGTGTAGAACTTGGCCCGACGGTTGTTCTCCGTCTGCTTCCACTCGGCCTTGATCCAGCCCTCCTGCTCGAGCTTGTGGAGCGCCGGATAGAGGGACCCTTCGCTGACCTGCAGGACCGCGCCGGAGAGGGAGCGCAGGCGCAGCGCGATCGCCCAGCCGTGCAGCGGCTCGAGCGCGAGGAGTTTCAGGAGGAGAAGGTCCAGAGTGCCCTGGACGAGGTCGTTCGGTTTGCTCATATCGGTTTCCGAGGGGAGTGTACGGCGGCTCCTCTCGGTAATCAAGGGGTACGGCGTTTCGCGGCGAAAGTTCCCGGGCGCGGGGGAACGTCCGGCCACAACGCGCGTATCTGTCTGAGCAGGAGGGACCTGATGCGAAACGCGATCCTCGGCCTCGTGGCGGCGGCAGGGCTGGCTTCCCCGGCGGTCGCGCAGAGCGCGCCGCCTGACCCGGCCAGGCGCGTCGAGGTGCTGGTCCTCGGCACGTACCACATGGCCAACCCGGGCCGCGACATCTTCAACACGCAGGCGGACGACGTGCTCGCTCCGAAGCGCCAGAAGGAGATCGCGGAGCTGACGGCGGTGCTCGCGAAGTTCCGGCCGACGAAAATCGCCATCGAGTCCAATCTGGGCGAGGAGAAGTACCCGAAGCGCTATGCGGAGTACCTCGCAGGGTCCTACGAGCTCTCGCGCAACGAGATCGAGCAGATCGGCTTCCGCCTCGCGAAGGCGCTCGGGCACACCGCGATCTACCCCGTCGATGCCGACGGCGACTTCCCGTTCCCGCGCGTCGTGAACTACGCGAAGGCGACCGGACAGACCGGGAAGCTCGATGCGCTCATGGCGGACATCGGGGCCATGGTCAAGGAACAGAACGAATACCTGCTGTCGCACACGGTTCTCGAGACGCTTTTGCGGCTGAACTCGGACGCGTCGGTGGCGCGCGACCTCGGGTTCTACGCCCTGGAGGCCCGCTACGGGGAGCCCGGCGACTACGCCGGTCCGGACCTCCTGGCGGAGTGGTACAGGCGCAACATCCGCATCTACAACAACATCAGCACGATCATGACGACCCCCGAGGACCGCATTCTGGTGATTTTCGGGGCGGGACACCTGGGTTGGCTGCGCCAGGATTTCGCCATGGATCCGACGGTGCGGCTCCGGAAGCTCGACGAGTTCGCGGCGCGGCCGTAGAGGTGGTTCGAGGGAACCTGGACAGGCTTGCGCTTCCTCAAGCATGGGGGTATACGATTTGCCTTCAACCAGGAGGCACGCACATGTCGGCCCGGCCGCTCACCGACTTTCATCCGCCCACGCCTTCGTGCCCGACCTGCAAGGCCACGTACAACCGCGACGAGCCGATGCGCGGGCCCGTTTCGGACCCCAACGGCTCGACGAATCGGTTCTTCGTCTGCGAGCGCTGCAACGCTTCGATGAAGGATCGGCGCGCGAAGCCGAGGCCGACCGCTTAGGTTCCCTCCGCCCGCTTCCGCAGCCAGCGGATCTGTCCCCGATGGGAGAGCTCGTCTTCCATGACGTGGAACCACTTGAAGAAGTTGTTCGCGGGTAGACCCTTCGAGAACGGTGCCTGCTCCTCGAGCCACGCGTCGTCGCGGCGCGCAAGCTCCGAGAGCGTCGCCGCGCGGACGCTCTCGAGCCGGCTCCGGTACCACTCCAGGTCGTGGCCGCGGATCTCCTGCTTCGCCCGCTCCCCCAGGTCCAGCCCCGCCCCCCACGCGCGCATCTCGGCGGGATCCGCCTCCAGCGCGCGGCCCGAGAACGTGTCGAGCTGATACCAGCGCTCCACCGCCGCGATGTGGAGGAGGAGCGCGCCGATGGAGTTGCTCTTTGCGTCGTGGAGGTGGTCGAGCTGCGCGACGGTCATCCCCTCGGCGTCCGCGAGGGTCGTTTGCCGCGCGTAGCGCATCATCGACACGAGTCGGCCGATGTGCGGCGTGAAGCCCGGAACGTCGCCGATCAGATAGGGGTTCACGCCTCACTCCGCTCGGCCTCGACGCGCATCTCGACCCAGTCGAGCCGCTCCTCGAGCCGGTGGAAGGCGTCGTCGCCGTTGGTCGTGCGGGTCATGTCCACCCCCTTCCATCGTCGCTTCCGCGAACAAGTAGCGGAACCCTAGTTTGGAAAGTGCAGGCCGAGCGCGAGCGAGAGAAACACGGCCATCTGTCCGCGGGTCACGGCGCTGTCCGGGCAATACTGGCTCGGTCCGCAGCCGCCCGTGATGCCGGCCGCCGCCAGCGCTTCGATGTAGCGGAAGAACGGGTGCGTCGTCGGGACGTCGACGGCGAAGGTGGCGGAGGCGGGAGACGGGCTGACCTGCCGGCGCCAGTCGGTCCGTGCCTTGGTCAGCGACTGGCCGACCGCATTGAAATGGACACGGGCGATATAGACACACGAAGCGTTGTCGATCACGGTCGTGACGATCGGCACCACGGTCACGAAATAGTTCCCGGAGACTCCCGCCGTCGTGGTGCTGCCGAGAAGAACGGCGTCCGGCAAGCCGGGGCCGTCGGGCGGAGTGCAGCTTTGAAACAGGATGAAATCGATGTTGGTGGCATGGGAATCGGCCCCCCAGTAGCTGGTGCTGTCCCACAAGGCACCGGCGGGCAGATCCAGCTGCGTGTCCCAGAACTGATCTCCGCTCGCGTACGAGATGTCGCCCCGGCCCCCGGCCGACCCGTACTGACCGGTGGATTCGCGCGGCCGGAACATGCTGCCCATCGTCGTGGTCGAGCTCTGCGCCGAGGTTCCGAACTGGGGGCTGGGACCTGGGCTCGCCGGATTCAGGACGGCGCCATCGGCGATGAAGACATTCGCGTCGCGCGAAAACCCCATTCGCTCCAGCATCGCAGGGTCGGTCACGCGGACGTTCTCGGCGCGCCCGGCGGCCGTCCACACCAACGCGGTGGTCAACAGACAAGCGATGCGAACGCGGGACCGGGCCATATCGCCTCCCTCTGGGGTTTCCGCGCTCGTGCGCTGACTGACTTATGGGGGTTGCTGAAAAAGGTTAGCACGGGCGGTCAGGACGGACCTCCCGCGATCACTCGAGCCGGCAGATGAAACCCCACCCTCCTCCGAGCTCGGCGAGCGCCAGGACCAACTCGTTGGCGCCCTTCTTCAACGGAAGGTAGACGGCGTCGTTCTCCGGGTTGACGATGCCGAGGAACCCGGGGTCGCGAAACCCCTGGGCGCTCCGGCCCCGATAAAGGATCCTGCCGTTCAGGAACACGCTCACGTCGTCGCTGTAGCCGATCGAGAGCTTCTTGACCTGATCGCGGTCGGAATCGATGCGCGTGCGCGCGTACACCACCTTCATCCCCGGCTGCGGCTCCAGGCGCCTGGAGAAGTCTCCCTGGAACGAGACCTTCGGGTGCGGAGCCTCGCGGTAGCGATAGACGACCACGAAGCCGGGCGGCTCCGCTTCCACGTCCTGCCAGCGCAGCGCGGCGCTCTCCGAGGGTGAAAGCGGCAGCTCGAGGTTGCGCTCGAGCGCATCGAGCGCCGGCGACAGGCTCCAGCGAGTCAGCGTGCCCGGAGGAATCGGCGGCACGCGCCGCTCCCATGGCACGTCGGGTGTCGCGCGGATCTCGAAGTTCGAGAAATAGGTCGCGCCGGTCAGGACCGCGAGGGCGACCCGGCCCCTCTGCACGCCGCTCTTCAGGTCGTCCATAACGAGCGCTGGTTTCTCCATGTCTTTCACGAACAGCTTCGCCCGCGGGCCCGTCACTTCCAGGCGCAGGTGGAACCACGCGTCTCGCGGGATGTCGACGGCGCCCGTGAATCCGGGACCGTTGTAGATCTGCCAGTTGAGCCCCGTACCGAGAACCGGCGTGTACTGGAGGGCGTCCGCGAGGCCGGACTTGTGCTGCCGCAGATAGACCCACTCGGCATCCGCATCGCCCTTCGCGATCCGGAATTGAATGCCGAAGAACCCCCGGCTCGCCGGCGTCGCAACGTCCACGTCGACGACGCCGTCGCGCAGCTCGAAGTCCCGGAGCGTCGCGCCTGCGCCATCGAGCAGGAGGCTCTTGCGGCCCAGGTACTCGGCCACGCTCGCCTTCCCTTCGAGCTCCCAGCGCGGCGAGTCGGCGGGAACCGAGAGCGGCGGCGTCGTCTGGGGTCGAGCGGCTGTCGCGCAGAGAAACGCTAACAGGCCGAAACCTCGGGCAACCGCGAACCGCGACGACATGGCTGCCCATGACTACGGTGCGACGCAGACAAGGTTGCCCAACCAAGGACACGCCAAGGCTGAGCCGTGAGAAATCAACGAATCAGGACTGACCCCCTCAACGTTCAACGTTTCGCGACGGCGATCGTGATCTTGAACCCGTCCGGATCGGTCAGCGAGATGTCGCGTACGCCCCAGGGCTGATCGGTCGGCGGGCTGTCGAGCGTGCCGCCCCTGGCCTCGATCTTCTTCGCGAGATCGTCGACGTTGCTCTTCGTCATGCAGAACATCCGGAAGCCCTCGCCCTTCTGGCGCTCGCGTCCCTTCTTCCAGTCGTCCTGCCCGATCATGAACGACACGTCGCCGGCCTTCAGCGACGCGCCCATGACCTTGCCCGCATCGTCCTTCCAGGTCTCCTCGACCTCGAACCCGACGACGTCGCGGTACCAGTTGACGCTCTTCTGCAGGTCGTTGACGGTGAAGCTCGGCGAGGCCTCGAGCAAAGCGAGCGACTTCCCGCTGGAGGTCGCGGGCTTCTTCTTCGGCGCGGGCTTCGCTTTGGCCCTGGCCGGGGCTTTCTTCTTCGCAGGAGCTCTCTTTGCGGCTTTCTTTGCAGACTTCTTCTTTGCGGCCATGTCGTTGCCTCCAGGCGGACGAGGCTATCAAGGCCGACCCCCTCCTGGTCTAAGATCCGCATCGCTTTCCGCTATTGGAGGTCAAGGAATGAGGAAGCTCATGACCGCAATCACGCTGGTCTCCTCGGCCGCGCTCACCGCACAGGGAGCCGACGACCCGTACCAGTGGCTCGAAGAGGTCCAGGGCGAGAAGGCCGTCGCCTGGGTCAAGGAGCAGAACGCGAAAACGCTCAAGGTCCTGGAAGCCCGGCCGGAGTACAAGCCGATCTACGACCGCACGCTCCAGATCCTGGACTCGAAGGAGAAGATCCCGACGCCGGACCTCCTCGGCGACTACGTCTACAACTTCTGGAAGGACGAGAACCACGAGCGCGGCATCTGGCGGCGCACGTCGCTCGCGTCCTACCGCACGCCGGCTCCGCAGTGGGAGACCGTGCTCGACGTGGACGCGCTGGCGAAAGCCGACGGGAAGCCCTGGGTCTTCAAGAGCGCGACCTGCCTGCCCCCGGCCGACACGCGCTGCCTGATCCGCCTCGCGCCCGGCGGCTCGGACGCCGCGATCATCCGCGAGTTCGACACGAAGACGAAAGCGTTCGTGCCCGGCGGCTTCGAGCTGCCGGAGGCCAAGTCGGAGGTCGCCTGGCGCGACCAGGACACGATCTGGGTCGGCACGGACTTCGGCCCCGACTCGCTGACCACGTCCGGGTACCCGCGGATCGTCAAGCTCTGGAAGCGCGGGACTCCCCTCTCGGCGGCAAAGACCATCTTCGAGGGCAAGACGGACGACGTCGGCGCGTTCGGGACGAGCGACATCCTCAGCGACGGCCGCTACGACCTCGTCACGCGCTACCCCGCGATCTTCCGCCAGGACATCTACATTCTTCTGGGCGACCGCCTCGTCAAGCTGGACATCCCGCAGGACGTCACGCCGTACGTGTTCTTCCGCGACCGGCTCCTCTTCTCCCTGCGCACCGACTGGACCGTTTCGGGCAAGACCTATCCCGAAGGCACGCTCCTCGCCGCCGACGTGGACGACATGTTGAACGGCAACCTCCAGCCCGAGGTGCTCTTCGAGCCGAGCGCGCGGATCTCGCTCGCGGCCGTCAAACGCACGAAGGATCGCGTGCTGATCGAGACGCTCGACAACGTGCGGAGCCGTCTCACGGCCCTCTCGCTCAAGGACGGGGTCTGGCAGAAGACCGAGATCCCGACGCCGGGGCTCGGCACTTCGACCCTGACGGACATGACGGACGAGACGGAGACCTTCTTCGTCACCTACGAGGACTTCACGACACCCGTCTCGCTGTGGCTCTCCGAGAACGGCGGAGCGCCCGCGAAGGTCAAGACGATGCCGGCGTTCTTCGACGCGAAAGGCATCACGACCGAGCAGTTCGAAGCCACTTCCAAGGACGGCACGAAGATCCCGTACTTCGTGGTTCGACCCAAAGGCACGAAGGCCGACGGCTCCGCGCCGACGCTCCTCTACGGATACGGCGGCTTCGAGAACTCCGAGGTCCCCGTGTACAGCGCGGGCATGGGCTCGGCGTGGATCGCCCGCGGCGGCGTCTACGCCCTCGCCAACATCCGCGGCGGCGGCGAGTTCGGGCCCGCCTGGCACAAGGCGGCGATGCGGGAAAACCACATCCGCAACTTCGAGGACTTCTCGGCGGTCGCCAACGACCTCATCGCCCGCAAGGTCACCTCGTCCCGCCGCCTCGGCATCATGGGCGGCTCGCAGGGAGGTCTCCTCGTCGGCGGCACCTTCACGCTCTATCCGGATCTCGTCCACGCCGTCGTCGCGCAGGTCCCGCTCGCCGACATGCGCCGCTACAGCCAGCTCCTCGCCGGCGCGAGCTGGATGGCCGAGTACGGCGACCCCGACAAGCCCGAGGACTGGGCGTTCATCCAGACCTGGTCGCCGTACCACCTGCTCAAGAAGGACGTGAAGTACCCCACTCCGTTCTTCTGGACGAACATGCGCGACGACCGCGTCCACCCCGGCCACGCCCGCAAGATGGTGGCGAAGATGGAAGAGCAGGGGCACCCGGTCTACTACTTCGAGAACACCGAGGGCGGCCACGGAAGCGGCGCCGTCAACAAGCAGAAGGCGCAGATCACCGCGCTCGAGTACTCCTACCTGTGGATGATGCTGAAGTGAGGAGGGGGTCAGTCCTGATTCGTTGATTCGGCAGCCGCCCGCCCTCGCACCGCTCGCGACAATCAGTCTCCAGAGGGCCAAGGCCGCCGATGCCGAGACCGCCACGCCTCGAGTTCCCCGGGGCGCTGTACCACGTGACCGCTCGCGGCAACGAGCGGCGAGCGCTGTATCGCGACGATGCCGATCGGGACGAGTACCTCGCGCGTCTCGCCCACTACCGACGCAAGTTCGGCTTTCGCCTGCTCTCCTATTGCCTCATGACGAACCACATTCACCTCGCCGTCCGCGCCGGGCAGGAGCCTCTGTCCCGAGTCATGGCCGGCCTCCACTCTTCCTACGCCGAGTGGTTCAACCGCCGGCACGACCGCGTCGGTCATCTCTTCCAAGGCCGCTACAAGGCGTTTCTCGTCCAGGAAGAGCGCTACCTGCAGGCGCTCGTGCGGTACATCCATCGCAACCCCGTCGAGGCCCGCATCGTCCGGCGGCCGCAGGACTATCGATGGTCGAGCGATCGATTCCTCCGGCGCGGGAACGGACCGGTATGGCTCGACGTGGAGCATCTCCTCGCGCTGCTGGCCGATTCGCGTGGCTCGGCGCTGCGTGCCTACGCGGCGCTGGTCGATGGCCCGGAGGCGCTACCAGCGTATGAGCCCGCGCAGGCTCGGGGCCAGGCCGTCGTCGGGGACGCGTCCTTCGCCGCCGAGCGGTTCGGCGGGACCGACCAGGGTCACCCGCCCCTTCGCGGCATCGACATCGATGACGTCTTCGCGGCCGTCGCCCACGATTGCGGCGTCAGCCTCGCCGATCTCACCGGACCGAATCCCGGCGGCGAGCTGGCCGCCGCCCGCTGTCGCGCTGCCTACGTCGCTAACCGGTTTGCCCGGATTCCGATCCGCCGCGTCGCCAGACGCCTCGGGCGCGACGACTCCACCTTTTCGCGCCCTCTCGCCCGCCTCGAACGATGCCTCGACGCGGACCCGGAGCTCCGCGCCCGCATCGACCGGCTGGTCGAAGCCCTCCGCCCTACTCCCACCGTCCCCAAATCAACGAATCAGGACTGACCCCTCCTTGGCCGAATTAGACTTCGACCTTCACGATGGCCGTCAACACCAAAGCCACCACAGTCGCGATGTCCCGGGCCTCGCGCTCATCGCGGGGCAAGGCGCTGCTGCTTCCCCAGCAGGTCATCACCAGCCCCGAGACGGGGCTCAAGTACCGGATCGACAGCCTCCTCGGCCAGGGAGGGTTCGGCCAGGCCTACCTCGCCACGCGCGTCACGCGCTCTCGAACGGTTCCGGGCGTCGTCGCGATCAAGGCGAGCCTGCACATCGACGGCTGGCTGCGCGAGGCCTACTTCGGTCAGCTGCTCGCCGGGCACGCCCGGGCGGTCCGCGTGTTCGACACGTTCCCGCTCGTCGCGGAGGACGGCAGCGTCGTCTACTGTCTCGCGCTCGAGTACGCGAAGCACGGCGACCTGCGGTCGTACCTCGAGCGCACCGGAAAGGGGTGGCCCGAGAGAGCCACCCGCCGCGAGATCGCCGGAATTCTCGAGGTTCTCGGCAAGCTCCACCGGGGCCAGCTGCTGCACCGGGACCTGACGCCGATGAACGTTTTCGTCTGCGACGGCGTGAGCCTCAAGCTCGGCGACTTCGGCATCGTGCGCCACCAGAGCGACCGTCGCGGCATCGACGCGCGCACGCTGAACCCGTGGGGCGCCCCGAGCGACATCCTGTCGGCCGCCGCGCCCAAGTGGCAGGCGCGCGACGACGTCTACCAGGTCGGCCAGCTGCTCGGAATGCTCGTGAAGGGATCCGCGAAGGCGCGCGTGCGCACGGGCGAGGTCCGGCGCCTGCGCTGCACCGATCACCTCAAGGAGATCGTCTATCGCTGCATCGGCGAACGCCGGAAACGCTACGAGAGCGCCGCCGAGCTGATCGAGGCACTGACCCATCCGCCCCGGGAGCTCAAGGTCGGCCGGCTCCAGACGCTCAAGGGAGCGCACCTCGCCTTCACGGGCATCCTGACGACCCCCCGCGTCGACGCTGCCCGCGCCGCGCGCCGGGCCGGAGCCACCGTTCACGGCTCCCCTTCCGCGAAGACGACCGTCGTCGTGCGCGGCCGCCCGAACCCGCTTCAGGCCGCCGGCCGGGACGCGGGCCGGAAGCTCCTGGAGATCAAGCGCCTCCGCGAGAAGGGACACCGGATCACGCTGCTCAACGAAACGCAGTTCTGGCGGCTGACGGCGCGGAGGCGATGACCATCAATCCGAGGAGGCAAACATGACGAAACACAGGACGGCAACGCGCAAGGAGTGGCTGGCCGAGCGGGTCGAGCTGCTCAAGGCCGAGAAGGAGCTCACGAAGAAGGGCGACGAGCTCACGAAACGGCGGCAGGCCCTGCCGTGGGTCAGGATCGACAAGGACTATTCGTTCGAGACCGCCGAGGGAAAGTCGTCGCTGCCGGACCTCTTCCGGGGACGCTCGCAGCTTCTCGTCTACCACTTCATGTTCGGGCCCGACTACACGGCCGGCTGCCCGGCCTGCTCGGCGATCGCCGACGGCTTCAACGGGTTCGCCGTGCATCTGGCCAACCACGACGTGATGCTCTGGGCGGTGTCGCGGGCGCCGTACGAGAAGCTCAAGGACTACGAGCGGCGCATGGGATGGACGTTTCCGTGGGCGTCCTCGTTCGGCAGCGACTTCAATCACGACTACTGCGCCGCCATCACCGAGGAGGAACAGCGCGAGGGAGGCTTCGAGTACAACTACGAGCGCGAGAAGCCCTTCCAGCCGACCGGTCGAGAAGGCCGGCGCGGCTGCCTCGGGGGAGACCGTCTTCGCGCGCATGACCGGCACCGACGTGGCCACCTACACGCGCGAGCGTCCCGGCATGAGCGCGTTCATCCTCGAGGACGGCGCCGTGTACCACACCTATTCCGCCTACGCGCGCGGACTCGATGCCATGTGGGGCATGTACCAGTGGCTCGACCGCGCGCCCCTCGGGCGCAACGAGAAAGGCCTCTGGTTCCGCCGCCACGACGAGTATGAGCACGGCAAGGTCTGACCCCGCTTCTCACTCCGCCTTCTTCGGCTTCTCGGCGCTCCTCTTCGCCGCCAGCGCGGCCGTCACGATCTTCTGGTGCGCGTCGATGGCGGCGATGGGGGGGATGCCCATGCCCGGCGGCTGGACGATGTCCATGGCGTGGATGCGCATGCCCGGACAGACGTGGCCCGCGGCCGCCGCGATGTTCCTCGGCATGTGGGCCGTGATGATGGTTGCGATGATGATGCCGTACCTCGTCCCCGCGCTGTGGCGCTACCGCCAGGCGGTCGCCGGAACCGGCGAGACACGGATCGGAGGGCGGACCATACTCGTCGGCGCCGGCTACTTCGCCGTCTGGACTCTGATCGGACTGGCAGCCTTCCCGCTCGGCGCCGCCCTCGCTGCCCTCCAGATGCAGCACCCCGGAATCTCCCGCGCCACCCCCATCGCCGCCGGCGTCGTCGCGGTCCTCGCCGGCGCTCTCCAGTTCACCGGCTGGAAGGCTCGCCGCCTCGCCTGCTGCCGCGGCTCGCTCCGGATCGGGTGCGCGGTTCCGTCGAACGAAGCAACCGCCTGGCGCTACGGTCTCCGCCTCGGTCTCGACTGCGCAATCTGCTGCGCCAATCTCATGGTGCTGCTCCTGGTCCTCGGCGTCATGGACCTCCGCGCCATGGCCGTCGTCGCCGCTGCCATCACGCTCGAGCGCCTCGCACCCGAAGGTCGGAGGTTCGAGCGCGTCCTGGGAGCCCTCGTCGTCGCGTTCGGACTGTTCCTGCTCGCCTGAGCGGTCAGGGCGGCGCGGCGAGCACGAGCCGCATCCGGATGTCGGTGTTCCGAAGGGCGGCCCGCTCCCCGGGCGTGTATCCCTCGTATTGATACGGCAGGAACTGCAGAGGATGAGGCCGCGCGAGCAGGACCGGGCCCGTCACGGGCGCGGGAGCCGGAGCCGGGTAGATGTGCTCCGCAAAGAGCAGCAGCGTCGGGGCGTTGGCTCGGGCAGCGACCGGCTCGGCGAGACGCCGGAACTCCGGCGGGAACACCTGCGTCAGCGGCTGATGGAAGTTCGCCGCCGCTTGCACCACGACCGCCGCGAGCACGGCGGCGACCAAAGGCGCCGCGCGGCCTCGCGGTGAGGTCAGTGAGGAGGTCCAGATTCTCGCGAGAACCGCGGCGGTCACGATGCAGGCGAACGGAACGAGCTGGCGGACCTGCCGCCCGTAGACGACCATTCGTTCCAGTCCGACCGACATGAGAACCAGGCCCGCGTAGATCGAGGCGAATCCCACGACGCCCGACACCAGGACGCGCGACCGTTCGCCCCGCGCGAGCTTCCACGCCGCGCACGTCAGACCCAGCGCCCAGAGGATCGCGATCCCGTGCTCGGCCCGCCAGAGATAAGCCAGAGGCAGCCGCCACCCCTCGGCGTATCGGCCCTGGGCCACCGTGCCCGAGAAGGAAACCCAGTCGCGCAGCAGATGACCGCCGAAAGCGCCGATTGCGGCGAGCGGAAGGAGAAAGGCACCCGTGGCAACGGCCAGCCGCTTCGCGAGCGAGCGCCCGGTCCGCTCACCGCCGAGAAGAGGAGTCAGGAGCGCGACTCCGGAAAGCAGCCAATACCCGTTGTAGGTCAGGAAGGCGGCGCAGGACAGGAGACCGCAGAGGACTGCCGGGCGGAGCGAACGCGTCTCGGCCATCCCGACATAGAGCGCGAGAAGCGCGAACGCCATGGAGGCGTCGTAAGGCAGCAGGTGCCGGGAGTAATAGAGCTGTGTCGTCGAAAGCGCGAACAGCGCCGCGCCGAGGCAGGACGCACGCGCGCCTTCCCCCAACCGGCGCATGACGCCGTAGACGAGCAGGATGCTCGCGACGGAGAAGAGCGCGAAAAACAGAGCCGGGATCCTCGGGTCTCGACCCGTCACGCGCTCGAGGCTCGCGGGCAACAGACCGAGAACGCCGAAGAGAATGTGATCCGGCTGGCTCAGCGCCCGCCGGGCGAGGTCCCCGTCCCCGGCCGCGATGGCGGCGGCCCCGACGCGCGAACGCTCATAGCGGTCTTCGTCGGGCCAGTAGCTCTGCCCTCCCGCCAGGATCAAGAGGACGCGCAGAAAGAGCGAGACGCCGAGGATTCCGGCCAGCAGCCCCTTCACGGGGCTCAGCCTATCGGTAGACGACGACCGTCGAGCGGTTGGTGATCTCCGAGCCGTTGACGACGTTGATGTCCCGCCCGGAGATCGAGAACCGGTACTGGCCGATCGTCTGCGGGCTTTCCGGCGTGAGCACCGCGAATCCCTCTTTGATGTTGATGATTGCGAAGAGCACCTGCTTCGCCGAGTGCTGCGTCCCCAGCCAATACGTACCGTTCCCGTACATTCCCGTTCCCGGGCCGCCGGTCCACACACGGACTGGTTCCGCCATCGCCACCTCCCCGCCGCCGGCGAACACACTCGTCACTACCTACAAGGTGGCGAGCGTCGGCCCAAATTGGGACAAAGGAGCTGTCCCAATCCGACTCGCGAAACGACACTTCATCGCAGGAGGACGTGTACGCGGGCGCGAAACCAGTGGCCGAACCGGGGAAGCGATCCGACTCACGAGCGGATCCCCCTTCGCCACGTCCGGCACGCTTCGCAGTCGAGCGTCTACCACGCCGAGTGGGAGTTCCGGAGGCTCGCCCTGATCTGGGACGGGTCCCGGCCTCTCAGGCCCAACCTGTACCCTTTCGCCCGACAGCTGCACGCCACCCTGACCCGAAAGCCCCCCGCCGACCCGGCGGTCTGGTGGGAGCTCTATCGGCTGACCAACCCTTATTCGCGCCGGGGCTTCGCGCTGGCCCACTCGTGCATCCTCGTCCTGGAGGACGCCTGGACGTTCGCACTCGCGAAGGACGCGATCCCGCCCGAGCTCGCCGAGGTCCGGCGCGTCCAGCTCCTATCGGAGTGCGTCGTCGTCTCGGTGCAGGCCACTGAGGTTCTCGTCCGCCAGCTCCTCTTCTGCACGAATTTTCAGGAGCCGGGCTACCGGTGGCTCACACTCGACCAGCTGGTCAAGAAGCGATGCCTCGGCTGCCGGCACGTCGGCACCGCGCACTTCCTTTCCTTCGTCGGCTCGCTCGCCCATCGCTACGGAGCCTGCGTCCCGCTGGAGGCGTGCCTGGAGGAAGACCTCGTTCGGCAGGCGGCCCATCCCCGCCGGGCGGGCGCGCAGGTGCTGGTGGACTCATTCCGGCCGATCACCGCCGAGAAATCCCGGGCGCACCTTCAAACCCAGCTGCGGGCGTTCCACAAGAAGTTCGTGCACGTGCTGGAACACCTCACCGCGGTCGAGGGGATGATGCTGGAGGAGCTCGCGCGCCAGTCCTGACGCGCCGGTGGTCCGCTCCCCTACTTCTGCCGGCGGATCGTCTCGACCTGGCGCTCGCAGTCTTCGTCGATTCGCCGCCGGTCGGTGACGTACTCGCCTTCGGCCTTCTCGCGCTCGGCGGGATCGGGCGTCTTCTTCATGGAGTCCTTGAAGAGGATCTCCCGCTCGGCCAGTCGCGAGGCGGCGACGCGCCGGGCCTCGGCGATCGCTTCCTTCTGCTTCGGGGTCAGCGCGCTCTTCTTCGCGCCGGCGGGATCCGCGGCCTGAAGCCGCTCCATGGCGAGCTCGTAGGAGGATTTCGGAGACTTGCCCATGGCTCAGGCGCCTGCGCGCCGGGCGCGGGTTGAAAAGCCGAACGGCGCGTATGCCGGGCACCACGACACGAAACTCGTGAGCAGGAAGATGATCGCGAACGCCCCGAGAACGAGAGCGAGCGTTCCACTGATCCGGCCCGTGAAGTAGAGGACCGCGATGCCCACGGCGATCAGGCTCCGGATCACGCGGTCGGCCGTCCCCATGTTTTTCGTCATGACGTCACTCCTTGGGCTGCGGGGGCGAGCCTAGCATTCGAGATCGGCAGGCGGGATGGGGACGCGGGCGCTCGCCCGCGTCCCCCACCGGTCACCGGAACGACTCGAACCCCTTGCGAATGTCCGGCACCAGCAGCTGCGGCTGTTCCCACGCCGCGAAGTGCCCGCCCTTTTCGAGCTTGTTGTAATAGACGAGCTTGGGATACGCGCGCTCGACCCAGCTCCGCGGGGCGGGATGGAGCTCATCCGGAAAGACGCTCACGGCAACCGGGATCGCGACGTTCTTCGGAGAGAAGAACGGGAGCTTGTTTTCCCAGTAGAGGCGGGCCGACGAGATTCCCGTGTTCGTCAGCCAGTAGAGCGTGATGTTGTCGAGAATGTCGTCGCGCGTGAGGCCCTCTTCCTGTCCCGCAAAGACGCGCGCGATGAGCTCGTAGCTCAGCGCGTCGTGATCGCACATCCAGGCGGCCAGGCCGATCGGTGAATCCGCGATCCCGTAGAGCGTCTGCGGATGGTTTCCCATCTCCAGCGCGTAGGCGAGGCCTTTCGCGTAGAAGAAGGAGAGCCGGTCAAACGCGTGCCGCTCGTCGGCGGCGAGGCCGGACGGCGCCGGGGCGCCGGTGAAGGCCGCCTTGTCGATGTCGCCCGGAACGGCGCAGGGGAAATTCGTGTGGATGGCAATCAATTCCGGAGCGGCCTGCACGGCCATTTGTTCGACGACCACCGCGCCCCAATCGCCGCCCTGCGCCACGTATCGCGTGTACCCGAGGCGCTCCATCAGCACGGTCCAGGCACGCGCGATGCGCGGCGCATCCCAACCGGTCGTGGTCGGCTTTTCGGAAAAGCCGTAGCCCGGCATCGAGGGAATCACGACGTCGAAAGCGTCCGACGCCGTCCCGCCGTGCGCCGTGGGATTCGTCAGCGGATCGATGAGCTTCAACAGCTCGAGGATCGAGCCGGGCCACCCGTGCGCGATGATCACCGGCAGCGCATCCGGGTGCTTCGAACGCACGTGGATGAAGTGAATGTCCAGCCCGTCGATCTTCGTCAGGAACTGCGGCAGGGCGTTGAGCTTCACTTCGACCTTGCGCCAGTCGTGTTGGGCCCAGGCGCGCGCGAGGTTCTGCATCGCCGCAAGCTGCACGCCCTGCGACCCATCGGGCACGGTCTCCCGATCGGGCCACCGCGTTGCCGCGATGCGGCGTTTCAGGTCAGCGAGATCCTCATCGGGAAAGTGGACCTGGAAGGGGCGGATGGCGTCTGCGCCGGTGTCGGTTGCGGGTTTGCTCAGAACGGTTTCGACCGGGGTCATGGTGGCCTCCTGGAAGCGCATGCGGCAGCCAGTGGAGCGGAACCGCTTGCCGCGAGAACGGTTGGGCTCTCTCGCTTATTCGTTGGGGGTCTGTCAGGCAAAAGAACTGGCAGGCGGCCTAGCGAACGAGGACATGACCGTATCACTCCTCCGGCAGCTTGCGCGCCACGGTGCCGGCGCCCACAAACGCGAGCGCATCGTAGTCGCGCGCCACGATCGTCAGCGTGCTCGCCCAGCCCGGCGGCCGCTCATCGTCGAACAAGCCGTCGAACTGGCGCATGACCTGGAACGCGCGGAACCACTCCGCCGCCACGCCGGTCGCCGGCAACGCCCGCAGGTCGAGAATGGCGACGGGACGGCCCGCGGCCGCGAGCGTGCTCTCGAGCGAGCCCGGCGCCGCCGGGGCGATCGCAAAGACGTTCAGCCCGTTCACCTTCGCGTCCCAGGCCTGGTAGGACCCGCCGCCGAGGACGCTGCCGATCGCGCAATAGCCGGCGCCGAGACGCTTGCGCAGATGAACGCCCATCATCGGCGGCTCGGCCTCGCGATCGCCAGCGATGTGCGCGTTGTGCGCCCAGACGACGGCGCGCGCACCCGGCCCGCGGTGCTCGAGAGCGCGGAGAGCGTTGTCGGCCATGGCGCGCTCGCGCACGACCACACGAGCCCGCGTGTCGCCGGCGGCGTGCCACTCGAACGATTGCGCCAGCACCCGGGCCTGCATGCTGGCTCGCCACCATGCCTCGGCGCTCGACTGCTCCACGTACTTACCGCGCTCGCTCTCGAGCCAGGCGACCAGCTCGCTCGCCTGCGCGGCGAGCGCCGCGAGCTCCGGCTTCGGACGCCGCGTGATCTCCGTCCAGGCGGCCGGATCGGCCACAGGGGTGAATGCCCGTACGAACGGCGACGACAACATGGGACGGTCGGTACCCGTCCGCTCGAGATAGGCCAGCACGTCCCTGGCCGCGCCCGCACCCTTGCGCATGTCGAGCCCCTGAAAGTGCACCTTGCGCGCGTGCGTCTGGTTCCATTCACGCATCCAGAGGATGACGTCGCGCAGCTCCTCCGTCTTCCACACTGCAGACTCGGCCGCAAGCAGTTGCTCCGGATCACCGGCGCCGCCGAGCACGTAGTCCTCGATCGCGAACGACTCGGGCAGGCCCGTCTCGATCGCGAGCAG
This sequence comes from uncultured Acidobacteriota bacterium, assembly GCA_963742245.1. Lineage (GTDB taxonomy): Bacteria > Acidobacteriota > Thermoanaerobaculia > UBA5066 > Gp7-AA6 > DAHUXD01. The sequence goes on along the minus strand of CAVULG010000010.1, from coordinate 18,591 downwards.
ATCGAAACCCATCTCGCCGACGAGGTACTCGAGCATCCGGTGCTTCAGCTGAAAGATCTCGCGCGTCCCGTGGGTCGCCTCGCCGAGGCCGACCGCACGCGCATCGCCCACGATCCCGCGCAACGGCGCGAGATCGGCAAGACCCTGACCGGGCTCGACCGTCGAGAGCGGAATCTCGTGCGCGCGCACCCAGTCGACGACGGCGGGCGGAGGCGGGCCGGAAGGCCAGACGGGTTCCAGAACCAGATCGACCGAGTCCCCGGAGAAAGGTCTCGGCGCGGCCGCGAAGTCGGAACCGACAATCGCATTCGCGGAGTAGTGACCATCGGGAACGCTGGCGCTCCACCGACCATCGGCCGTGGTTTCGACGAGGAAGACGTCCCCGTTCTCGCCGAGGCCGCGCGCCAGTCGAACCTCGACGCCCGCGCGAGGACGACCGTTTCGATCGCGCACGCGCCCGGACAGACGGCGTCCGCCTTTCGACAGCGGGATTCGCAACCCGTCACGGCCCGCTTCGACATCCGCCACCCACGCGGCCGTGTGACCCGGCGCGGTCGCCGTAACGCCGTAGCGCCCCACCGCGACCTCCGCGAAACGAAAGCTCCCGTCGGCGGCGCTTTCAACCTGGTCGAATCGCGCCCCGGAGGGATCGAACAGGCCCGGCGGCACGAGCGCCACGCGCGCTCCTTGCACCGCACGTCCCGAGGCATCGACCACGGTGCCCGAGATCGCGGGCGCGGCGACGGCCGCACCGCCTGCGCCGAGCAACGCGGCGACCAAGAGGCACGAAGGCACTCGACGCCGGAAGGACATCCTTCCGTCAGTATGCCGGAGTGGTCGGCTTGACTCCCTTGACCATCAGCCAGATGCCGAGCGGCACCTCGAACGCGAGCATCGGGAGCCAGATCAGCTTCGTGATCATGCCGCCGAGGATGCCCGCGTGCATCAGCGGGAGACTGGCGACGAGCAGGACCGATGCGACGAGACCCAGCCATGCGAGCCAGGCCGGAACCAGCCGCCCGCGCACGAGCAGGTAAGCGAAGATCGTGCTGCCGACGGCGAAGAAGCTCCCGGCGAGCGTGACGTTCCAGCTCGGCAGATCGAACATCAAGGTCGAGAGCACGCCCGCCGACGCCGGACCCGGCGCATTGGCTCCCGAGGCCGTCCCGAGCCAGAGCTGCCCCACCGTGCTCGGCATCGAACTGCCGCCCACGACACCCTCGGCCGTGCGGAACACGAGGATCATCAGGGCCAGGTCCGGATCCACTTGCCGCGTGATCGCGTAGAGCGTCACCGCCAGCACCAGAGCGCAGAAGCAGGAGAGCAGCTCGAGCAGGATCGTCGTGCGCAGCATCGGGACATGCTGCGCGATGCTCGCGAGCTTCTCGGCGACCGTTCCGGAGCCGACCGCCCTGCCGGCCAGGACCAGCCCGGTCGCCCCGGCGACGATATAGAGGAGATAGGTGAAGCCGGCGATCCGGGAGTTCGTCTTGAGCGTCATGGCGGAGCCTCCCTCGATGGCGGGTTCAGCGTATCCCCGAAGACTCCGGTCAGGGCTGAATCTCTGGTTTCCCCTTTTCAGCGCTGACTCCAAACTTCCGCTTCTCTGTCTTTTTTTCCTGACCCGCCTCGATGAACTCCAGGAGGTCCGCGTTGACCCGATCCTTGAGCGTCGTGCACATCCCGTGCGGCGCGCCCTCGTAGACCTTCAGGATCGCGCCCGGGATCAGCTTGACCGAGCGCCTCGCCGCCACGTCGATCGGCACGATCTGATCGTCGTCGCCGTGAAGGATCAGTGTCGGAACGTCGAACTTCTTGAGGTCTTCGGTGAAGTCCGTTTCCGAAAACGCCTTGATGCAGAAGTACGAAGCCGGGAAACCAGCCATCGTGGACTGCAGCCAGAAGGAGTCGCTGACGCCTTCCGAAGTTTTCGCGCCCGGACGGTTGTATCCGTAGAAACTTACGCAGAGGTCCTTCCAGAACTTCGCGCGGTCGGCGACGACCGAGGCCCGAAGACCGTCGAAGACCTCGATCGGCATTCCGCCGGGATTTGCGGGCGTCTTGAGAAGCCCCGGCGGGACGGCGCCGATGAGCACCGCCCTGGCGACGCGCCTGGTGCCGTGGCGGCCGATGTACCGGGCGACTTCGCCGCCGCCGGTCGAGTGGCCGACGTGCACCGCGTCCTTCAGATCGAGCTCTTCGACGAGCGCCGCCAGGTCGTCGGCGTACGTGTCCATGTCGTTGCCGTCCCAGGGCTGGCTCGAGCGGCCGTGGCCGCGCCGGTCGTGGGCAATGCAGCGATACCCCTTGGAAGCCAGGAAGAACATTTGATCTTCCCAGGCATCGGCCGTGAGCGGCCAGCCATGGCTGAAGACGATGGGCTGACCCTTGCCCCAGTCCTTGTAATAGATCTGCGTGCCGTCTTTGGTGGTGATGGTACCCATGGAACCTCCTTCTGTTGTTCCGGGCCTTTCGCCCCGGAGAGAGGCTAGCGAGTCTATGCCCGCCAGGACCGGCAGTCGAAGCGAGGGGCCGGCCTCCCTGTCATAAGAATCACCCCCTCGAGCCACTCATGAACGCAGAGTCGCACTGATGACGCCGCACGAAAGCCGGGCCGAGCTCGAGCGACTCCATGGCGCCGGATTCGCCTGGGCAATGGTCTGCTGCGAACGGAACCGGGAAAGGGCCGAGGACGTGCTACAGACGAGCTACCTGAAAATCCTGGACGGCAGGGCGCGGTTCGAAGGGCGCTCGACGTTTCAGACGTTTCTCTTCGGAGTCATCCGCCGCAGCGCCTCCGAGGAGCGCCGCCGGGCCGCCCTCGGTAACCTCTTCCTGCGTCGGACCCGGCCCGCCGCGGGGGCGGCCGAGGACGGCGCGGTCTCCGTCGAGAGCCTCACCCTGCGGCGGGAGCTGGCCCGTCTTCCGAGGCGGCAGCGCGAGGTTCTCGAGCTCGTATTCGCCTTCGGCATGACGCTCAAGGAGTCGGCGCAGACACTCGGGATCTCATCCGGCTCCGCGAGCGTGCACTACGCGAGAGGCAAGAAGCGGCTCGCCGCGCGGCTCGACAGCGGGGTGGCGCGATGACGAACGATCGGAAGCCGCCGGCATCGGACGAGCGCATCGCCCGCCTCTTCGAAGCGAAGCGCCGTGCCGACGAGGCCGGAGCGCCTGCCTTCGAGCACCTCCTCGCGAGACGTCCGCATTCTGGAGTTCCCGCGATCCGCCGGTTCGCGTTCTCGGCCGCGGTGCTGGTCGCCGTCGTCGCAGCCGTCCTCCTGATCCGGCGACCCGCCCCGCCGGGCGTACCGGCGCCCGAGACCGCACACCTCGCGCCCGCGGCAATCCAACTCGCCTACTGGAAAGCCCCGACCGACGTCTTCCTCGACACGTTCGGATCCGACTTGTGGTCGCGCCTCCCCGTCCTCGTTTCCAGCGAAAGGCCACTCGCGTCACCGACCCTCCCCGCGCCAACGAAAGGAGCCTCCCGATGAAGACCCTCCTCGCCTTCTGTCTCGCCGCGCTTGCCGCGATTCCCTCCGCGGCGGCGCCGGACGACGACCCGTTCGCCGCCTACCTCTTCCCGCCCGATCGCGTCATGAGCCACAGCCTCGAGCTCTCCCTCGAAGACTCCCAGAAGACCGCGATCAAGAACGAAGTTCAGAAGATGCAGAGCAGGTTCGTCGAGCTCCAGTTCGAGATGCAGTCCGAGTCGGAGAAGCTGGTCCGGCTGCTCCAGGAGAGACCGGTGGACGAAACGAAGGTCCTCGCCGAAGTCGACCGCATCCTCGCGCTCGAAAAAGACATCAAGAAGATGCAGGTCTCTCTGCTCGTCCGCATCAAGAACGTGCTGACCCCGGCGCAGCAGGCGAAGCTCATGGAGCTCCAGAAGGCCGGCGCGAAGTGAACCTTCGTTCCCCCGCCGCCGGAGCCGCGCTCCTCTGGACGCTCGCCCTGAGCGGTCACGCGGCCGGCCAGCAGGATGTCCGGCACACCGCGGTCCGAGCGACGCCCCGGAACCAACGTCCCGAACCCGTTCATCGCGCCTCGCCAACCCCGCAGATCGTCTTCCAGGCCCCCGGCCTCCCCGGCGACGGCCAGATCCAGGAGATCTTCACGATCGACCTCGACGGCTCGAATCGGAGACAGATCACGCACGACGGCTTGCGCAAGTTTCTGCCTCACTTCTCCCCCGACGGCACGCGCCTCACGTACACCGTTTTCGACGCGGGCCAGTATGGAGATCCCGACGCGCAGACCGACGTCGCCGTCTACGACTTCGCGAGCGGCCAGGAAACCCGCCTGACCCACACCGGCTGGGCCTTTCAGCCCGTCTGGTCGCCAGACGGCGCTCGGATCGCCTATGGCTCGTTTCACGGCGACTCTCTCTGGATCATGGATGCCGACGGCTCGAATCCGCGACTCATCGGCGCCCCGAGCGGCGGCCTGGACGATGAGCGTTGGAACGACTTCGCATGGTCGAGCGACGACTGGATCCTCTTCACCGTCGCGCAGCACACCAACGACTGCTTCAAGTCGCGCATGGACAGGATCCGCCCGGATGGCACGGAGCGCTCGCAGGTCAGCGACGGCGGACCCCACTGCACGCCGCCGGGGAAGGAGCAGAACGGCGACGCCGACCCCGGCTTCAGCGCCGATGGAAAGACCATCTACACGTCGCGGGGATTCCCGGGCGCACCCGCCGGCCTTCCCGACAACACCGTGCGCCGCCTCTACGCGTTATCGAGCGACCCTTGGTACCCCGGCAAGACCGAGACCGATCTCAGCCTCCCCGCCGCCGCCGACTGCATCGAGGGCGTCCCCAAGGGCTCGCCCGACGGCAGGTACGTATTGCTCTTTCGGTACTGCCCGGGAGAGGGGCGGGCGGGCGTGTACCTCACGGACACAGCCGGTTCCTATCGTTTCTGGATCAATGAGGGGTTCGGTCCGGACTGGAATCCTGCGGCCTTCCCCGGCATCGGGCTTGCACCCGAAGCTTTTCGACGCTAAGGAGGACGCCAACATGACGCCGAAGAACACCATCTGTCTCTGGTACGACAAGGACGCGCTGGATGCGGCGCGCTTCTACGCGGCCACGTTTCCGGATAGCGAGGTCAAGGCCGTTCACAAGGCACCCAGCGACTTTCCGGGCGGCAAGCAGGGCGACATCCTGACGGTGGAGTTCACCGTTCTGGGCATTCCCTGTCTCGGCCTGAACGGCGGTCCGGACTTCAAGCACGACGAGGCGTTTTCGTTCCAGGTCGCAACGGACGATCAGGAAGAGACCGATCGCTACTGGAACGCGATCGTCGGCAACGGCGGCCAGGAAAGCGCATGCGGCTGGTGCAAGGACCGCTGGGGCCTCTCCTGGCAGATCACGCCGCGGACGCTGACCGAGGCGATGGCGGCTGGCGGAGCCGAGGCGAAGCGGGCGTTCGACGCGATGATGGACATGCAGAAGATCGACGTCGCTGCCATCGACGCCGCGCGGAAGGGCTGACTTCGCCGCCCGCCGCATTCGTACGGAGCGATAGCATCGCCCGGTGCGAGGAGGCGCCGCATGTACAAGAAAGGTCGATACCGTTCGGAAGCCCGTGGCGCGTCGGCGATCGGCGCCTCGGCCCGCGGCGCCTCGGCGATCGGTGCGCTGGCCCTGGGCTCGCTGGCGATCGGGGCGGTTGCCATCGGCGCCGTGGCCATCTACCGGCTCGCGATCCGGCGTCTCGCGATCGGCGAGTCTCGCATCGGATCCCTGAAGATCGGGAATCTCGAGGTCGGCCGCCTGACCGCGGCGCAGATCGTCGTCAGCGACGCACTCGAGCTCCCACCGGGCACCAGCCCCGCGGCGGAATGACCGCCACCCCGGCCCGTTCCCGTTTCGGTAGATTCCTTCTCGTGACCGCACCCAGGCAAAACCGCGCAGGGGCGGGTATCGCCACCCCGATGCGCCGGATTCGAGGGGTTCTACTGCTGGGTCTGCTCTCGGGGGCGGCGAGCGGCGCCCTGGCTCAGCAGCCCGCGGGCGAGGCCGGCCAGGCACCCGCGGCGACGGCGGAAGCGGAGGCGTTCGCCGCGGCGCCCGGGAAGGTGGACGTCAACCCCGTCGCCCACGACGAGGAGATCCGCAGCCGCCTCGAAAGCGTTCTGGAGGCCACCCGGTGGTTCACCGACCCGAAGGTCCGGGTCGAGGAGGGCGTCGTTTTCCTGGAAGGCCACGCCGCCTCCGGCGAGCTCAAGAATTGGGCGGGCGACCTGGCGCGCAACACGCAGGATGTCGTCGCCGTCGTCAACCGGCTGGAGGTGACCAAGCCGTCCCTGTGGGACCTGAGTCCGGCGCGGAGCGGTCTCCGGTCGTTGTGGCGCGACGCGCTCCGTTCCGTTCCGCTTCTGCTCGTGGGGCTCATCATTCTGGTCATATCGGCGGGAGCCGGCCTGCTGACGGTGCGCGGCGCCCGCGCGTTTCTACGGCCGCGGATTCCCACGAAACTCCTCCGGAACGTCGTCGCCATTTCGGCAGGCGTGCTCGTCGTCCTGTTCGGCACTTACATCGTCCTCCGGGTCACGGGCCTGACTCAGCTGGCACTGACGCTGGTGGGCGGCACCGGCCTGGTCGGCCTGGCTGTCGGAATCGCCTTCCGGGACATCACGGAGAACTTTCTGGCCAGCATCTTTCTCAGCATCCAGCGCCCGTTCGAGGCGGCGGATCTGGTCGAGGTCGCCGGGGTGACCGGCTACGTCCAGCAGCTGAACATGCGCACGACGATCCTCATGGCGCTCGACGGCAACCTCGTGCAGATCCCGAACTCGACCGTCTACAAGAGCACGATCCGCAACTTCACCACCAACGCGAACAGGCGCGAAGATTTCGTGGTCGGCATCGGCTACGACGATTCGATCAGCGAGGCGCAGGAGATCGCCCTGGAAGTGCTGAAAAGCCATCCCGCCGTGCTGGCCGACCCCGAGCCTCTGGTGCTGGCGGAAACCCTCGGGGCATCGACCGTCAGCCTGCGCGTCTACTTCTGGATCAACGGCCGGGAAACGAGCTGGATCAAGGCGCGGTCGTCCGTGATCCGCCTCGTGAAGCGCGCTTTCCAGAAGCACGACATCTCGATGCCGGACGAGGCGCGCGAGGTCGTCTTCCCGCGGGGCGTCCCGATCATCGGGCTCGAGGGCAAGCTTGCGGAACGCGCGGGCGAGCCGCCGCCCGAAGGACCCCCCGCGAAACGGCGAGCCGATGAGCCCGAGGCGGTATCCACGCAAGCGGAGGCCGGGCTCTTCAGTGAAGCGGGGACTCTCGAGGAACAGGCGCGTCAGGCACAAACGCTGAAGGAAGGGGAAAATCTGCTGCCGGCGGCGCCGGCCGCTTCCTCCGCGAAGCGAGGCCGGGACTGAGCGCGCTCAAACGGCTCTGGGGCCGCCTGCGGGCATCGTTCTGGTTCGTGCCGTCGCTGATCGTCGCCCTGAGCATCGTCCTCGCGGTGGGTCTGATCGAGATCGACGCGACCCGCCGCATGGCCTGGATGGACCGCTGGCCGCGCCTGTTCGGTGCGGGCGCGGAAGGCGCCCGCGGGATGCTGTCCACGATCGCGGGCTCGATGATGACCGTCGTCGGTGTCACGTTCTCGATGACGCTGGTGGCGCTCGCGCTGGCCTCGAGCCAGTACACCTCGCGCATTCTGCGCAATTTCATGAGCGACAAGATGACCCAGGCCGTGCTCGGCATCTTCGCCGGAATCTTCACGTACTGCCTGATCGTCCTGCGCACGATTCGCGGCGGCGAAGAGGCCGAGTTCGTTCCGAGCCTGTCCGTTTCTTTTGCCGTCCTTCTGGCGATCGGCGGCGTCGGCATCCTCGTGTATTTCATTCATCACATCGCCTCGTCGATCCAGGCCTCCAACATCATCGCGGCGGTGGCCGCCGAGACCATCGAGGCGATCGATCGGCTCTTCCCGGAGACGCTCGGCGACGAGCCGGTCGCCGGCGACGAGAACCCGTCGCCCGTCCCGCGGACCCCGCAGCCCTGGCAGGCGATTCCGGTTCCGCGCGATGGCTACATCCAGAACGTGAACAGCGAGGCGCTCCTCCGCGTGGCGCGCGAGGCGGAGACCGTCGTGCGGATGGAGCGCGCGATCGGGGAGTTCGTGGTCCGCGACACGACGCTGGCTCTCCTGGAGGAGACGTCGCCCCCCACGGGGAGGTCGTCGCCCGAGTGCAGGCGGCCTACAGCATCGACCGGCATCGAACGGTGCAACAGGATGCCGCTTTCGGCATCCGACAGATCGTCGACATCGCGCTTCGCGCCCTTTCGCCTGGCGTCAACGACACGACGACGGCCACGATGTGCGTGGACCACCTGGCGGCGATTCTCGCGCGGCTGGCGTCCCGGCGTATCCCCTCCGCGCTCCGCCACGAAGACGGCACGCTGAGGTTGATCGCCATCGGGCCGAGCTTCCAGAGTCTGGTCGCCGAATCGTTCGATCAGATTCGAGGCAGCGCCGCGGGCAACGTCCGCGTTCTCCTGCACATACTCGCCGCGATCGAGACCCTGGCGGGTCGGACGGTTTTCCCGAATCGGCAGGGAGTGCTCCGGGACCAATTGCGGTGGACGGCCGAGGAGGCCGACCGCAGCCTGAAGTCCACCCGCGATCGGGCACTGTGGGAGAGCCGGTTCGCGGCCGTGCGGGACGCGCTGGATGTCGCGCCCGAAGCGTCGGTCGTCTGACGGTGGGGGGTGGAGGGAGGTGGACGACAGCCCACCGCGCGCCGGCTCGCGATCGATCCCAACTACGCGACGCTGCGCGGGAACCCGCGGTTCGAGAAGCTGATCGCAACGAACCGCGCTCGACAGCCGTAAGCCCCATCGAGGTCTTACAACTGATGAAGAGTCGCGCATTCCTGGGGATTTCTCTGCTCGTGTGTCTCGCCGCAGTCGCCTGTGAAGATATGGACAACGTCGCCGGGCCGCCCGGGAGCCCGACCCCGACGCCGACACCGGCGCCGCCAACCATTGCGATCGACGGCAACTGGGTGGGCGTCTACCAGGCCGACCCGACGCGATGCCAGAACTCCAACATCGCCGCCGCCACCGCGAGCTTCACGCAAACCGGAACGACGCTGACCGGCAATCTCAACTCCACCGCCTCGACCTGCCCCATCGCCGTGCGCTTCCAGGGCGCACGAAACGGCAATACCTTCTCGGGCACGGCCACCCAGCTCGGCTACACCGGCACCATGACGGGCCGTTTCGTCGGGCAGGACCTCATCGTCGACGTGTCCGCGCTCGCGAGCGGCACCGGCAGCGTCCCGGGTGGGACCGCGCAGCTGTACCGGCCGTAGATCCGGATTCGGGTCAGGCCTGACGCTGCCGCCCGTCGAGCTCGACGGGCAGAGCCTCGAGCCCTCGGAGCACCAGCCCGCGCCTCCAGCGCAGGGGTTGTCCGGCTAGCCGAAGATTCGGCATGCGGCGGACGAGAGCGCCGATCGCGATCTGCCCCTCGAGCCTGGCGAGCGGAGCGCCCAGGCAGTAGTGAACCCCGAGGCCGAAGGCGAGGTGCCGATTCGGCTCGCGGGAAAGATCGAGCGTGTCGGGATCGGGGAACTGCCGCTCGTCCCGGTTGGCGGACGCCAGCACGGCGTAGACCAGGCCGCCGCGGGGAATCGTCGACGCCCGCGAGTGTCACGGGTTCCCGGGCATACCGTTCGGTCGCCGTCTCCAGAGGGCCGTCGAACCGCAACAGTTCTTCCACCGCCGGCTTGATCATGCCGGGCGCGTCTCGCAGGCGGCCCAGCTGATCGGGATGCCGCAGCAGCGCGAGCATTCCGTTTCCGATCAGGTTGACCGTCGTCTCGTGCCCCGCGATCAACAGAAGAAAGATCATCGACACGAGCTCGTCCTCGTTCAGCCGGGTGCCTTCTTCCTCCGCCTGCACCAGAGCCGACACGAGATCGTCGCGAAGGCTCGACCGCCGCGCCTTGACGAGCTTCCGGATGTAACGCAGAAACGCGATCGCCGCAGGAATGCCCCGCACCATCCCCCAACCGGACGGCGCGGACGCCACGATGACGCGCGACCAGCGATGGAACCGATGACGGTCCGACTCGGGAACGCCGAGCATCTCCGCGATGATCGTCGTCGGAATCGGGAGGGCGTAGTCGGCGATCAGGTCCATGCGGCCGCGGCGCTCGGCGGCCACGATCAGGCCATCCGTCAGGCTCTCCACGCGCTCACGCAGGCGATCGATCAGTCGCGGCGCGAAGGCCTTGTGAACCAGCTGACGCAGCCGCGTGTGGTCCGGCGCGTCCACGTCGAGCATGTTGCGGGTCAGGGGCTTGAACAGGGCCGGCACCCACGGCTGCTTGCCCTGTTGCTCCGGCGAGAGCGCGTTGAGCTTGTCCTTCGCGAAGCGCTCGTCCTTGAGCAAGGCCGCCACGTCGTCGTAGCGCGTGACGAGCCAGGCGGGCTGCTTGCCCGGCACGATCGTCGGAAACACGGGAGCCTCGGCTCGCAGCCGCGCGTAGAACGCATGCGCGTTCGCCTTGAACTGCGGGCTCGCGATGTTCGGAGAGATCACCCGAAGTGCATGCTAGACCCCTTCCGCTGGTAGAGTGCAGCCCTCAAAGCAATCGAGGAGACGACTTGCTCGGAACGACGATCTCTCACTACCGGATCCTGCGCGAGCTCGGCGCCGGGGGCATGGGGGTGGTCTACGAGGCGGAAGACACGCGTCTGCGCCGCAACGTCGCGCTGAAGTTTCTTTCGGCGGCCCTCGCCCAGGACGAGCCGATGCTCGAGCGATTCGAGCGGGAGGCGCGGGCGGCCTCGGCCCTGAGCCACCCCGGCATCTGCACCGTGCACGCCATCGAGCAGGACGCCGGACGCTCCTTCATCGTGATGGAGCTCGTCGACGGCGAATCCCTGGCCACCCGGCTCGCCGGGCGGCCGATGGAGATCGCGCCGCTTCTCGATTTCGGCATCCAGATGGCCGACGCGCTCGAGGCCGCGCACGCGAAGGGGATCGTCCACCGGGACCTGAAGCCGATGAACATGATGGTGACCTCGCGCGGCCAGGTGAAGATCCTCGATTTCGGCCTCGCGAAGTTCGACCAGAACGACGTGAGCGCACTGACGGCCACGCCCACGGCTCCCCCGCGCGGCGCGGACCTGACCGCCGCGGGCACGGTCTTCGGCACCGTCCATTTCATGTCGCCCGAACAGTCGTTGCCCTTGCCTCGTTGCCGCTGTGCCTGCTGGCGCGACTGCCCAAGGCGGCCGCGCGCGCGTAGCGGACGAGCCGGTATTCACCTACGCAGCATGGTCGCTCACGCCTTGTGCCACAGGTTTTGTCGCGGGCTATCAACTCGACTTGCGCTTCTTGGGCACCTTCTTGCCCTTCTTGCGCGCTTCCGACAGACCTATCGCGATAGCCTGCCTTTTGCTTTTCACGGTTTTGCCGCTGCCGCCGCTTTTGAGGGTTCCGCGCTTGCGCTTGTGCATCGCGTTTTTCACATCCTTGGACGCGGATGGGGAATAGCGGCGGGCCATGTCAATCGTCCTTCTCAATTGTCAGCTGCAGAACGCGTCGTGCCGACGGCGGTTCCTGGCGCTGCGCTGCTGCAAAGCTTGCGCTTCTTACCGCCGCAGAACGGCGTCCCGGCGGGCTCCTTATTCGGTATCCACTCGAACTCTCTTGAATTAGAATGCTTATAGAGGTGAAGGGAAGGTTGCCGGCCAGAGGAGAGTTCTTCCTGTGAGCCCGCCCGAAGCCGCACAAGCCTTTGCGGTCCTCCTGAAACACATTCACTCAATCCCGAGAGTCTGGGTTTTTGGCGAATGGCTGGAGCACTCCAACTCTCGACACAAGGACCGATCCTCGCGTGAGTACCGATAGCCAATCCGCGCCCGTGGTGGAGACCCAACCCAATGGGCAACAGCCGGACCTCACGATGCGCGCGCTGGAAGAGCGCATCCGGCAGCAGGAGATACTTGCCGAACTGGGCGTAGCGGCCCTGCAAGGCGCGTCGCTCGAGCAATTGCTGACTGACACCGCGCGCCTCACGGCCCGAGGCTTGCGGGCCGATTTTTGCAAGGTTCTCGAGCACATTCCCTCCGAGAACCGCCTGCTCGTCCGTGCGGGTGTGGGGTGGGATCCCGGCATCGTTGGCGTTGCCAGTGTCGGCGCCGATCTGGAGTCTCCGGCAGGATACGCCTTGCGAACGGGCAAGCCCGTCATTTCGAACCACCTGGAGAACGAGGAGCGGTTTCGCACCCCCGAGGTGCTGGCATCGCATGGCGTGCGCCGGGCGATGAACGTCATCCTGCAAGGCGACGGAAGACCATTCGGCGTCCTGGAGGTCGACAGCCGTTCCGAAGATACGTTCGTCGAGCACGATCTCGCATTCCTGCAAGGCGCGGCCAACATCCTGGGCATGGCGATCGAGCGTGAACGCTACGAACGCTACCTCAAGGCCGCAGTCGGCCGCCACGAGGTTCTGCTCAAGGAGATCAACCACCGCGTCAAGAACAGCCTGGCAATTGTTGCGAGCATGCTGCGTCTGCAAGCCGCGGAACACGACGATCCAAGGCTCACCGAGCAGCTCGCTGAAGCATCGCTGCGCGTCAGCGCGGTCGCCAGGGCCCACGACAGGCTCTACCAGAACGACGACATCGAGACCTTGGATCTTGGCGTCTATGTCGAGCAGGTCTGCAAGGACCTGGACGAAGCTGTTTCGCGCTGCGACATCGACATCGTCGCGGAACCCGGCATCGTCATCGCCACGGACCGCGCGATTTCATGCGCGCTGATTGTTGCAGAACTCATCACCAACGCCGCGAAGTATGCCTACGAGGGACAACCCGGCGGAAAGATTTGGGTCCGCGTGGCTCGTGCGGAGGAGGGCAGTATTGTGTTGTCCGTACGCGACGAGGGTGCCGGCCTGCCTGCGGAATTCGATCCGCAAACGACCAAGAGTCTCGGGATGCGCATCATCTCGGCCTTTGCCCAGCAACTGGGCGGGCAGGTGCGGGCCGAGCAGGCGCTCGCCCGGCACCGAGTTTGTCGTATCCATTCCGCTTGCGAATGAACCGGCACCTTCCACCAGGAAAGATTGAGCCGGCATTGCTGGCCTTACCCCGATCCGGTTGCCCATCATGAGCGCGCCACGTCGCCGGTCGGCTCACGTGAAGCGGAACACCGCTGCAGCCACCGCGCAGGTCCAGCGCCCGCCGGCATCTCCCTCGGCGTAGGCCGTCGTCGACGTGCTGCCGATGATGAGGTTGGTCGTTTCATACACCCGTTTGCGCTCGTTCCACGCCGCGTCCGGGTCGAACTCGACTCCGAGCGTCGAAGCCAGCATGGAGGCTGCAAGGTCCTCGGCATAGTCGCCGCTCTGCTCGCGCGTCATGCCGTAGCCGTGGTGCTCGGAAATGTAGCCGTACATCGAGGGATCGGAAGGGCGCGCCAGGCCGATGCTGGAGTGCACGCGGCGGCCCGGCTCGTTGGTTTCCGCACGCGCCAGCACGGTGAAGGTGATTTCGCCCGGCTGCAGGGTCGCAACGCCGCTCTGCCGCTCCATTTCGGCGCACCCGGGCGGCAGGATCGACGAGATGCTGACCAGATTCTGCTGCTCGATGTCCGCGTCGCGCAGCGCCAGCTCGAACGCCGTCAGCATCTCGCGATGAACGCCGATGCCGCTGGTGAGAAAGAAGGTTTTCGGAATGAGCTGCATGGCCGTTGAAATCCTGACGATGGGGCTGCGCGCGTGAGGTCCTTGTATCCGAGAGCACCGGCAATGGGCAGCCAGCGCTTCGCAAGTGTCGCCTCGAGGCCGGCCACCAATCGGCGTCCGGTTAATTCAATGTCCACTTTTGTGCTGTAAAGGCAAAGTGAGGCAGGCTCTGTCGGCATGACCCAGAACGCATCAGGCTCGGACAGACGCAGATCGCTGCGCACGTGGTTGCGGCGGCCCGGTCAGCTCGTGCTGGTGCGAGGCTTGCGCGGCACGTCCACGCTGCCCTGCAAGGTCATCAACACGTCGAAGGGCGGCGCCCTGATCCAGGTCGAAGGCGCCGCCGCCGACGTGCCCGACGATTTCTACCTCACCATCACCGGCCAGTCCGGACCGGAAGCTCATCTGTTCCGTCGTGCGGCGCGGCAAGCGCCTGCTGGGCGTGCGCTTCATCGCCCAGCCCGACTACGAGGTGCGTCTTTCGACGTCCTATTCCTAGGACGGCCCCTTTCCGCACAAAGCTACCCGGATCGACGGCCGCTGCGCGCTGCCTGCAAGGACCACCGAAAACGTTCGCATTGCCTCGATTGGCAGTGGCCGCCATACTCGGGCATGGCCGAGCATACGGGCAGATGCGGACTGGGCGAAGCGCCAGCGCCAGGGAGTCGGCAGTGGGGCGATCCAGATCGTTGGCCTCAACAAGTGGTTCGGCGCCTTCCACGTCCTCAAGAACATCAATCTCGCCGTGCGCAAGGGCGAGAAGATCGTCATCTGCGGACCGTCGGGCTCGGGCAAATCCACCCTGATCCGCTGCATCAACCGGCTCGAGACGCACCAGGACGGCCGCATCGTCGTCGACGGCATGGAGCTCACCAACGACCTGCGCCAGATCGACAAGGTGCGCGCCGAGGTCGGCATGGTGTTCCAGAGCTTCAACCTGTTTCCGCACCTCACCGTGCTCGACAATCTCTGCCTGGGCCCGGTGTGGGTGAAGAAAATGCCGCGCGCGGCGGCCGAGGAGGCGGCCCGCAAGTACCTGGAGCGCGTGCGCATCCCCGAGCAGGCCGACAAGTATCCGGGACAGCTTTCGGGCGGCCAGCAGCAGCGCGTCGCCATCGCCCGCGCCCTGTGCATGAACCCGCGCATCATGCTGTTCGACGAGCCGACCTCGGCGCTCGACCCCGAGATGATCAAGGAGGTGCTGGACGTGATGACCGACCTGGCGCGCTCGGGCATGACGATGCTGGTCGTCACCCACGAGATGGGTTTTGCCCGCTCGGTGGCCGACCGGGTCGTCTTCATGGACCAGGGCGAGATCGTCGAGGAGGCGCCGCCGGCAGCAATTCTTCAGCAATCCGAGGTCGCAGCGCACCAAGCTGTTCCTGTCGCAGATCCTCGATCACTGAGGCTCGACAGATGAGATTGGCAGGCAGTGCGGATTGAAAACTGGTTAGGAGCGCTCATGATGGAGAATGAGAGTCATGATGCATCTTGTTCGAGCCGTCGGCCTGGCGCGCGGCGGCGCTGGTCGCCATGTCCGGCGCGGCCAGCGCGCAGCAGAAGGTGCTGGACGCCGTCAAGCAGAAGCGGGCAGCTCAGCTGCGGCGTGCACACGCGGCTTGCCCGGTTTCGGCGCGGCCGACGACAAGGGCGTTTGGAACGGCCTCGACGTCGACTACTGCAGGGCGGTCGCGGCCGCCGTGCTCGGCGATGCCGGCAAGGTCAAGTTCGTGCCGACCACCCCCAAGGAGCGCTTCACGGCGCTCAAGTCGGGCGAACTCGACGTGCTTATCCGCAACACCACCTGGACGCTGCAGCGCGACAGCGCCCAGGGCCTCACCTTCACCGGCGTCAACTACTACGACGGCCAGGGCTTCATGGTGAAGAAGTCGGCCGGCGTGAAGACGGCCAAGGAACTCGGCGGCGCCTCCGTCTGCGTGCAGACGGGCACGACCACGGAGCAGAACCTCGCCGATTTCTTCCGCACCAACAATACTGCAATACAAGCCGGTCGTGTTCGAGAAGGTCGACGAGGCGGTCAGCGCCTATCAGGCCGGCCGCTGCGATGCCTACACGACCGACGCTTCGGGCCTGTATTCGGTGCAAGCTGCTGATGCAGAACCCGACGAGCACGTGGTGCTGCCCGACATCATCTCCAAGGAGCCGCTGGGGCCGTCGGTGCGCCAGGGCGACAGCCAGTGGTTCACGATCGTCAGGTGGGTGCACTTTGCCTTGCTGAACGCCGAGGAAGCGGGCGTCACGCAAGCCAACGTCGACCAGATGCTCACGTCCGCCAATCCCGACATCAAGCGCCTGCTCGGCAAGGAAGGCGATTTCGGCAAGGGCCTGGGGCTCGACAACGAGTGGGCCTACCGGATCATCAAGCAGCTCGGCAACTACGGCGAGATGTTCGAGCGCAACGTCGGCGCCGGCTCGCGCCTCAAGATCGAGCGGGGGCTGAACAAGCTGTGGACCAAGGGCGGTCTGCAGTACGCGCCGCCGATCCGCTGACACGCGAGCGGCCGGAGCGGCGATGCCATGATCGGCTGAGCGAAAGGGCTGATCATGGCAGCCTCCACCGGCGTCAGGCCGAGCCGGGCGGAAGCTCTGACGGCATTCCTCTATCGCCCGGAGGTGCGCCAGGCCGTCTACCAGGTGCTGCTGCTGGCGGCGGTGGCGTATGCGGCCTACTGGGTGGTCAACAACGTCGCCGACAACCTGCGCCGGCAGAACATCGCGTCGGGCTTCGAGTTCCTCGGCCGCACGTCGGGCTTCGACGTCTCGCAGACGCTGATCGACTATTCCAGCACGTCCACCTACGGCCGCGCCTTCTGGGTCGGCCTGCTCAATACGCTGCTGGTGGCGGGCCTCGGCATCGTCGCCGCGACGGTGATGGGCTTCATCATCGGCATCGCGCGGCTCTCCTCCAACTGGCTCGTCGCGCGGCTGGCGGCGGCCTACGTCGAGATCGTGCGCAACCTGCCGCTGCTGCTGCAGCTGTTCTTCTGGTACTTCGCCGTGCTGAAGAACCTGCCCGGCCCGCGCCAGAGCCATCGTCCTGCCCGGCGGCGCGCTTCCTCAATGTGCGCGGGCTCTATCTGCC
Organism: uncultured Acidobacteriota bacterium; assembly: GCA_963742245.1. GTDB lineage: Bacteria > Acidobacteriota > Thermoanaerobaculia > UBA5066 > Gp7-AA6 > DAHUXD01. The sequence goes on along the minus strand of CAVULG010000010.1, from coordinate 1,763 downwards.
GGCGCCCGTGCCGCAGCCGGGCTTCGATGCGGTCGTCGATCGCGTTCGGGGTCGGCCTGCTGCTGGCGATCGCCCTGTGGATCTGGTCGCGGCGGCGGCAGGCGCGACCGGGCAGTCGCTTGCCGGTGTTCTGGCCCTCGCTGCTGATCATCGTCGCGCTGCCGCTGGTCGCCTACCTGGCTGCCGGCAGCCCGCTCAGCTTCGAACTATCCGGAGCTGCGCGGCTTCAATTTCCAAGGCGGCATCGCCGTGCAGCCCGAACTGATGGCGCTGCTGCTCGGCCTCTCCATCTACACCGCAAGCTTCATCGCCGAGATCGTGCGCGCCGGCATCCTGGGCGTGCCCAGGGGCCAGACCGAAGCCGCGCAGGCGATCGGCCTGTCCAACGGGCAGACGCTGCGGCTGGTGGTGATCCCGCAGGCGTTGCGCATCATCATTCCGCCGCTCACCAGCCAGTATCTGAACCTCACCAAGAACTCCTCCCTGGCCGTGGCCATCGGCTATCCCGATTTCGTCAGCGTCTTCACCGGCACCGTGCTGAACCAGACCGGCCAGGCGGTGGAGGTGATCCTGATGACCATGGGCGTGTTCCTGACGCTCAGCCTCGCCACCTCGCTGTTCATGAACTGGTTCAACCGCCGCATGGCGCTGGTGGAGCGGTGAGCATGGCGGAGACCACTGCCGCCGATCACCGCCTCGCCGCCGCGCACGAACCGCCGGCCCCATCGCGTGGCTGCGCGCCAATCTGTTCTCGTCGTGGGGCAACACGCTCCTGACGCTGCTGGCCCTGTGGCTCGCTCTACCAGGTCGTCACGGCCGCCATCGGCTGGGCGATCGTCCACGCCGTCTGGGAAGGGCCGGACGGCGAGGTCTGCGCGCGCGAGGGCGCGGGCGCCTGCTGGCCCTTCGTGGCCGACTGGTTCGGCCAGTTCATGTACGGCCGCTATCCGGAAGCGGAGCGCTGGCGCGTCAATCTCACCTATGTGCTGGCGCTTGCCGGGCTGGTGCCGCTGATGGTCCCGCGCATTCCCGGCAAGCTGTGGTCGTCGATCTACCTGTTCGCCGTGTTTCCGCTGCTGGCGACCATCCTGCTGTCGGGCGGCGTGTTCGGGCCTCGAGCACGTGCCGACCGACCTGTGGGGCGGCCTGCTGGTGACGCTGGTGATCTCCAGCAGCGGCATCGCCGCCGCGTTTCCGCTGGGCATCCTGCTGGCGCTGGGCCGCCGCTCGCGCATGCCGATCGTGCGCTGGCTGTCGATCGGCTTCATCGAGTTCGTGCGCGGCGTGCCGCTGATCACCGTGCTGTTCATGGCGTCGGTGATGCTGCCGCTGTTCATTCCCGAGCGCTGGACCATCGACAAGCTGGTGCGCGCGCTCATCATCGTGGCGCTGTTCTCGGCCGCCTACCTCGCCGAGGTGATCCGCGGCGGCCTGCAGGCGATCCCGCGCGGCCAGTTCGAGGCGGCCGACGCGCTGGGCCTGTCCTATCCGCAGAAGATGGGCCTGATCGTCCTGCCGCAGGCGCTGAAGCTGGTGATCCCCGGCATCGTCAACTCCTTCATCGCCCTGTTCAAGGACACCAGCCTCGTGCTGATCATCGGCATTTTCGACCTGCTCGGCATGGTGCAGTCGGGCCTGTCGGCGCCCAAGTGGCTGTCGCCCGCGACGCCGATGACGGGCTACGTGTTCGCCGGGCTTGGTGTTCTGGATCTTCTGCTTCGGCATGTCGCGCTATTCGCAGATGCTCGAGCGCCGCCTGGCGG
>CAVULG010000009.1:0-687136 GCA_963742245.1 uncultured Acidobacteriota bacterium | reverse complement strand
GAGGGCGGCCACAAGGGCCGCCCCTACGAAGCAGGCGAGGCCGAGACGAGCTTCTGGAAGCGCGGGTTCCCGCGCAGCGGGTCGAAGTTGGGGTCGATCCTGAGCCAGCCGGGCGTCAGCCAGTACGGCACCTTCAGGAGCGGCTCGAGCTGGTCGAGCGCTTTGTCCGGCTCGCCGGTCAGGATGTAGATCCTCGCGAGTTGATGCTGCATGTAGGGACCGTTGATCCGCGTCCCTCGAGACCGGCGCGAGCGAGACCGCGCGCTGGCCCTCGCGGATCGCCTCGTCCTTGCGCCCGAGGTAGGCGAGTGAGAGGCCGAGCAGGACGCGCGCCAGCCCGCTCGTCCGGGTTCGCGCGTGATCTGCTCTTCGAAGGCCTTCACCGCCTCGCCGGCGTGCAGGCGCTGGTTGGCGGCGTCCTTCCGGAGCGCGATCCACCTGTGCGAGGCTCAGACCCCAGGCGCCGCGGTCGTCGTCGAAGGCGCTCGGCGTCAGGCGAACGAGCAGGTCGCGTTGGGCTTCGTCGAGGACCCAGCCGAGGTCGTTGTAGTTCGCCATTTGAGAGACCATGGCGGTCGGCTCGACGTTGGGCGCCGAGGCCTTCAGCGACGCGCGCGCACCCGCGAGGTCGCCCTCGACGAGAAAAGTCATCACCCGGTCCTGGATGGTCGAGATACGGGCCGGTGCGAGGACCAGCGCCTTGTCGAACGCGTCGCGCGCCTCGACGGGGTGGCGAGTTCGAAGGAGGGCGGTGCCGAGGGCGGCCAGGTTGCCCGCGCTGCGCGGATCGAGGCGGACGGCCTGGCGAAAGAGTCTCGCCGGCCTGGTCCCACTGGCCCCGGAGGGCCTCGGCGTAGCCCATTCCGCGCAAGACAGTCGCGTCCGCCGGCCCGAGCGCCTGCGCCTTGCGGTACAGCTCCATGGCGCCGGCGCCGTCCCCGGGGATCAGGCGCCGGAATGTCCCGAGGGCGCGGTAGCCGTCGGATTGGCCGGGCGCCAGGGCGATGGCCTTCTCGGCAGCCTGCCGCGCCCGCTCAGCGACCTCAGGATCGGGAACGCTATTCGCATAGAGGAGCGTGTTGGCGCCCGACGCCTGCGCCCAGGCGTTGGCGAAGGCGGGATCGAGCGCAACCGCCTGCTCGTAGAACGCGAGCGCGCGCCGGAGCGTCGGCGGGATCGTTGTTCGCCAGAGAGGCCGACACCTCCTCGCCGTGGAGGAACGCCTCGTACGCCGGCATGTTTCGCGTGGGCCTGTCCCGGCGAGGCCCTTCTGCCTCGCTCGCCCCGAGCGCGACGCCGAGCTCCTTCGCGACGCGCGTGGCGATGTCCGACTGCACCTGGAAGACGTCGGTCAATGCCGCGTCGAAGGGCTGCTGCCAGCGCGAGGCGGGAGGGCCGTCGGCCGTGATCTCGACGAGCTCCGGGCTCACCTGCACGCGGTTGCCCGCTCCGCCCTTCTGCTTCTGCCAGCGGACCGTGGCGGTCAGCAGGTAGTTGGCGGAAAGCTCCTTCGCGATCTCCTGCGGCGTCTTGGTCGTCTTCTTGTAGGGCGTCGAGCTGCCGCGGGCGATGACCTCGAGGCCGGGCAGGGACGTGAGCTTGCCGCGGATCGCGTCCGCGATGCCGTCGGCGAAGTAGTCGTCCTCGGGAGCGCCGAGGTTCTCGAACGGCAGCACCGCGACGCGGCGGATGCCGGACTTCGCGGGCGGCGGCGGGGGCGGAGGCTGCGGGCGCGGCGACGGCGGGGGTGGCGGGCGGTGGGCGGCGCCAGAAAATCAACGCGGCGACGGCGAAGAGGGCGGCGAAGCCGGCGATGAACCAGATCGCCTTCCCCGGGCCGCGCCGCGGCGGGGGGATGACGTAGGAGCCGCTGGCTCCCGTCAGTCGTCGGCGCTCGACGCCTCCGACAGCGCGAACGCCACGTCCTTCGCCGCTGGAAGCGGTTCTCCCGGTCCTTCTCCAGGCAGTGGCGCACGATGTGGTCGAGCGCGGGCGAGATGTTGCGCCCCGACTGCGTCAGCTCGGGGGGCTCCTCCTTGAGGATCGCGGCGATCGTGTCGCTCGCCGTGTCGCGCTTGAACGCCTTCTTGCCGGAGAGCAGCTCGTACAGGATCGCGCCGAAGGAGAAGAGGTCCGTGCGGTGGTCGACCGGCAGGCCGCGGACCTGCTCGGGCGACATGTAGCCCATCGTGCCCATCACCGTGCCGGGCTCGGTGTGGCCGCCGCCGGTGCCGGTCGGCGCGCTGGTCTGCTCGGCCGGGAGCCGCGTCGACGCGCTTGGCCAGGCCGAAGTCGAGGATCTTGACGTGCCCGTCGTTGGTCACGAAGACGTTGTCGGGCTTCAGGTCCCGGTGGACGACGCCCTTGCCGTGCGCGGCGGAGAGGCCCTTCGCGATCTGGAGCGCCCAGTCCACCGCCTGTCTTTGCGTCGGGGTCGAGCCGTCGAGCCTGCCGCGCAGGGTCTCCCCCTCGAGCAGCTCGGTGACCGCGTAGGAGACGCCGTCGTGCGTGCCGAAGTCGAAGATCGCGAGGATGTTCGGATGCGAGAGCGCGGCGACGGCCTTGGCCTCGCGCTCGAAGCGCGCGAGCGCGTCGGCGTTCGCGGTCAGGTGCGACGGGAGGACCTTGACGGCCACCTCGCGGTCGAGCTTCGAATCGCGCGCCCGGTAGACCTCGCCCATCCCCCCGGCGCCGAGGGGCGCCAGGATCTCGTAGGGGCCGAGACGTGTTCCGGGCTGGAGGGGCATCTGGTGGGCGGATTCTAGACGGAACGGGCCTGCAGATCACTCAGTGGAACGCGACGGCTTGGAGGGAGGGCGCAAGGCCCTCCCCTACGAAGACGTCGTGACACCATGAGCACGAGAGGGAACCACGGATGAAACAGTCAAAGATGCCCGACGCATCGGCCCAGCGCTACGGCAAGGCCCTGGCCTTCGCCGCGGAAAAGCACGCGGGGCAGAAGCGCAAGGGGACGCGGATCCCCTACATCTCCCATCCGATCGCCGTGGCGAGCCTGGTGCTCGAGTATGGAGGCGACGAGGACGAGGTGATCGCGGCGCTGCTGCACGACGTGGCGGAGGACTGCGGCGGGCAGGAGGCGCTGGACGAGATCCGCGAGAAGTTCGGGATGGGTGTGGCCGCGATCGTCCGGGGTTGCTCGGACACGCTGGAGACGCCGAAGCCGAAGTGGCGGCAGCGCAAACAAACCTTCATCGACGACCTGCAGGGAGCGCCCGCATCGGTGCGGCTGGTGGCCGCCGCCGACAAGCTGCACAACGCGCGGTCAATCGTGAAGGACCAGCGCAACCTCGGCGACGGAGTCTGGTCGCGATTCAGCGCCTCGAAGGAAGAGGTGCTCTGGTACTACGACGCGGTCACCCGGGCGCTGTCAGCGCGCGGGACGAGCCCGCTCATCGCGGAGCTCGAGCGTGCGGTCGGGAAGATGGCGCGGGAGGCGCGGACGACGGGGGGTTAGCGCGCGGCGTATTCGGCCAGATACGACTCGCCCGAGATCCGCTGCCGGAACCAGATGGCGAGACTTTCGGCGTCGACCTCTCCGCGGGCGACGGCCAGGGTGATTTCCTCAAATTCTTCGTCGGTCGCGAGGAGACTGCGTTCATTGATCTCGATGAAGAGCTCCGCGGCCATCGCGCCAACACGTTTGTTTCCGTCGACGAACGGATGGTTCATCACGAGCGAATGCATGAGAGCCGCGGCCTTGTTGGCGAGATCGGGATAGAGGTCCTCCCCGCCGAAGGTGGCTCGAGGCCTCGCGACGGCCGCCTCCAGCGCGCCCCGATCTCTGAGCCTGCTGGCTCCGCCGAAGCGACCGATCTGGTGCGCGTGGAGTCGAAGGACCTGCTCCACGGACAGATACAGGATCACTCGGCGAGCTTTCGATAGAGCTTTTGGCGGCGCTTCAGGAGACTCTCGGCACGCGCCTCGAAACGCTTCGTGGGCTTGCCCTCGTCGAACTCGAGGACTCCCGGGCGGATGGTGACTGCACCGGTTCCCGGATGCACCGACACGTCCACCTCCTGCCCCTTCTTGAGGCGGAACTCCTTGACGACTTCGGATGGGAGCGTGACCGCGAGCGAGCTGCCGATCTGAACGATCTTGCGTTCCATATAAGTATTTAATACTTATTGGAGGGAGGGCGCAAGGCCCTCCCCTACGAAGACGGCTTGGGCGTCAGGTCGGCTTCGAGAGTCTTCGCCTTTTCGGGCTTGCCCCAGGCTTTGTAGAGATCGATGCGGGCCTGGATGGTCTGCTGGGCTGCGGGGTTGGCGACGCCTTCGTTCTTGCGGTAGGCCGCGTCGGCTTGCCCGAGGAGCGTGTCGGCTTCGGGGTAGCGCTTCGGGTCCTTGGTGTCGATGAGGACGCGGGCGATGAGCATGCGCACGCGGGCGACCTGGGTGCTGCTCTTCGCCGAAGGCGGTGAGGCGGATCTTGAGCGAGCGGCGCAGGTGGGACTCGGCTTCGTCGAGCTTGCCGAGGCGGTGGTAGTTGCGGCCCTGTCCGAGGAGGACCTCCGAGACGTCGGGACTTTCCGGTCCGACGAACTGGACCATCATGTCGTAGGCCTGCGCGGTAGAGCGGCTCGGCGGCCGCGGGATTTCCGCTGATGGAGTTCACCGTGGCGAGGTTGGCGAGGGTGCGCGACACCGCCTCCGACTCGTCGCCGAACGCGCGCTTGCGGATGGCCAGCACCTGCTCGAGGCTCTTGATGGTCTCGGCGGGACGGCCGGTCTGGTACATGACGTTGCCGAGGTTCTCCACCGTGCTCGCAAACTCGGGGTGATCCTCGCCAAAGACGCTGCGGTTGATCGGGAGCGCCTCGTTGAAGAGCGTCTCCGCCCCCGCCAGGTCTCCCTGCTTCATGCGGGCGATGGCGAGGTCGTTCAGGGACTGGGCCACCTGCGCGCTCATGTCCCCGTACTTCTCCCGGACGATGGCGAGGCGCTCGCGGGTCACCGCCTCCTGCCGCTCGTCGTCCTCCTTCGCGAGGGCGAGGGTCCCGATCGTCTGGAGGCTGGCGGAGACCTCGTCGCTCTTGTCGCCGTAGACGCGCCGGCGGATGCGCAGCGCCTCGGCGGTGAGCGTCTCCGCCTCGGGGAACTCGCCCTTGCGAAGCAGTGAGGCGCCGAGGTTGTCCATGGCGCCGGCGGTCAGGCCGTCGTCGTCGCCGTGGAGCTGCCGGCGAATCGCGAGCTCCTCGCGGGACGTTGCGACCGCGTCGTCGAACTTGCTCTGATTTCGCAGTGCCTCGGCAAGAAGCGCCATCGCACGGGCGGTGTCGTCGGTCTGCCGCCCGCCCGAGGCGGTGCGGAGTTTCAACGCGGAGCGCAGGAGATTCTCGGCGTCGGCGTACTGGCCGAGCCCGACGTACGTTTTCGCGATCGTTTCGAGAACCTCGGCCTGGACGATCGGCTTGCCGGCGAACGCGCCCTGGACCTGGCCCTCGGCCTGCTTCAACGCGTCGACGAGCGAGACGCCGCGGGCGCCGCGCTGCCAGGGGTCCGCCGCGCCGAAGGTGCGCTGCAGGAACTGGTTGATCGCCGTGGCCCGCGCCGCCTCCTGCTCCGCGCGGTCGCGCGCGAGGCGGACCTTCTCGGCCTGGACGGCCAGCATGACGGCGAAGCCGATGAGCAGAACCGCCACGCCGAGGCTCATCCAAGACGCGAAGCGATGGCGCGAGATGAGCTTGCGAAACTGGTACGTGGTGCTCGGCGGGTGGGCGAGGATCGGCTGGTTGGCGAGGTACCGCTGGACGTCTTCGGCCAGGGCGTCGGCGCTGGCGTAACGCTGGTCGGGATCCTTCTCGAGCGCCTTGCCCACGATCGTCTGGATGTCGGGGTCGAGCCGGAAGCCGCCGGTGAAGGTGAGCTTGAGCGGCTTCGGCGCCTCCTCGAGGATGGCCTGCAGCGCGGTGACGAGGGAGCCCGTCTGCGTTTCGACGGGAAGGCGGCCCGTCAGCATCTCGTAGAGGACGACGCCGAGGGCGTAGACGTCGCTGCGGAGGTCGATCTCGCGGCTGTCGCCCTTCGCCTGCTCGGGGCTCATGTACGGCAGCGTTCCGCGGATGTCGCCGAGCTCGGTCATGACGCTCGCCTGCGTGGGAACCTCGGCATCCACGATGCGCGCGAGGCCGAAGTCGAGGATCTTGACCTGCGGGAGGCGGCGCGATCCGGACGACAGGGACGACAGGGCGTGGGCGCCCGACGAGTTCGACGCGTCGGAGGCGGGGACGACCAGCATGTTCGAAGGCTTCAGGTCGCGATGGATGACGCCGCGCTGGTGCGCGTAGCTGACGGCGCGGCAGATCGTCTCGAAGAGCCGCAGCCGATCGTGCAGCTGCTCGAGGGTCGGGCGCTCTCCGCCCATGTGCTCGCGCACGAAGTCGCCGAGCGGCTGCCCGGCGACGAGCTCCATCGTGAGGAAGTGCTGGCCGTCCTCGGTGCGCCCGGCCTCGTAGAGCGCGGCGATGTTGGGGTGGACGAGGCGCGCGAGCGTCTCGGCCTCGCGGCGAAAGAGACGGAGCCGCAGCTCGTCGAGGCGGCCCGCCGCGGACGACACCTTGAGGGCGACGCGGCGCTTCGGGTTCGGCTGCTCCGCTTCGTAGACGATCCCCATCCCGCCGCGGCCCAGGACCGACAGGATCCGGAAGCCGCCGATCGACTCCGGAAGCGGGATGTCGGTGGGGGTGTCGGGCGGACCCGGAAAGGCGAACGTGGGGATCTGGGTTTCGTCGGGCAAGGGTCTGGGTGGTTCCTCGGGTGATCCTATGCTGGTCGCGGCGATTCGGGGAGGGCGCAAGGCCCTCCCCTACGAAGAGGGCCTGGGGCGACGACGCAGTTCTTCCGCCGATTCGATCCAAAGCTCGAGGGTGAGCCTGAGCGTCTCTCGGGATGTTGCGATCGAGCTTCGTCAGGGCGAGGTCATAAGGGTCGAGTGCCATGAGCCGCAGGCGGCGCAAGGCTCCCGAGAACATCTCCGTCAGACGGCTCCGATAGTCGGCCGGCTCGACCCGGAGCACGACGAAGTCGAGGTACACCCTGTGTTTCGCATGGAGCTTCGAACCCCGGCCTGCGAGCTGCAGCAGTCGCGCACCCAACGCGTCCGGGCCCACAGCCAGCACGTCGATATCGGCGGTCGGACGCGGCATTCCGTACTTCATGGCCACCACGAAGCCGCCGAGGCAGTGCAACACCATCGGATCGGGGTCGGCTTCGTCGAGCTCGCGAAGAAACGAACGCCAGGGCTCGGGAATCTCAGGCGGCATACGGAAGGTGCTCGGGACGAAGATCCGTGAGCACTCGCCAGTGCTTCGCTTCATCCGGGCGGTTGTCGCGGAGCCATTCACGTTCCGCATTGGTCATCGAGTCGCGACACAACGTGTCCTCGCGGAGGAGGATGGATCCCTCCAAGTCTCGAAGCGGGCCTGCCACGCGCTCGGCGGCTCGCCGGTTCCCCTTCGACTCGGCGACCCGGCGTGCGAGACCGAGAACGTAGCCGAACCGGTTCTGCAGGTCGCCTCGTCGCGCTCGGTCGAGGAGCGCGGGCCAATCGAGATCCTCAAACGTGAGCGCGACCCACGGCAGCGCCTCGACGAGGCGGGCTTCGAGATCGGGCTGCGACAGGGCCGCGAGAAAGACCTCGCCGGCCGAAGGCTTGGCGCGGCCACCGAGGTAGGCGAGCGGCTCATATCCGAGAGAACCGAGACGTCTTGCCAGGTCGGCCCCCGGAACCCGAGCGGGCCCGCCGTCGGGAAGAGATGCTTGTGAGTCGAACACGCGTCGCACGGTTTCAACGAGACGAGCCGACGGGGTTCGTAGGCCCCGCTCCAGGAGCGACAGGTAACCCTGCGAGACGCCCAGTTTCGAGGCGGCCTCGGCCTGGGTCCAGCCCTTGGCGGTGCGCGCGGATTCGAGGGACACGGTTGCCATGGGCTAATATTACAAGATTCTGTAATATATGCAAATAGTTGCTCTGACTAGAGTTGAGGCGAAAGCACGGGTCGCGGCGATTCGGGGAGGGCGCAAGGCCCTCCCCTACGAAGAGGGCGCAGACCGGCGGCGTGGCAATCGAGTCCGGGGTCCTTCGCTGCGCTCAGGATGACGGATCGAGAGATGCCCTACTCGCTGCGCAGGATCGAGGCCGGCGGCACGCGGCGCCGCGGATCGCGGGGATGAGGCACGCACCGAGCGCGACCGCCAGCAGCACCGCGCCGACGCCCGCTCATCACGGCGGGATCGCCGGCCGCACGCTCGAACAGCAGGCTCGCCCGTCAACCGCGTCAGCGCCAGCGACGCGGCGAGGCCGACCGCGACCCCGATGCCGACGAGCTTCATCCCGTTCCCCACGAGCAGCCGCAGCACGCCCGCCATCGTCCCGCCGAGCGCGATGCGGATGCTGATGTCCTTCGACTGCTGCTGGACGAAGTACGCCATCACGCCGTAGATGCCGAACACCGCCAGCGCGAGCGCCGTCAGCGCGAAACCGCCGACCAGCATCGCCAGCGACCGCGGCTGACCGAGCGACTCTGCGACGAGCTCGTCGATCGTCGCGACGTTCGACAGCGGCGCGCCCGGCTCGAGCTCGCGCATGCGCTGGCGGATTCCGGGCAGCACCGGCGGCCGGATCGCCCTTCGTCCGCACGATGACCTGGCGGATCGCCCCACGCGTCCGCCATCCGGGCGCAGTAGACGGTGCCGTCGTCGGGCGCGTCGAGCCCCACGTACTTCACGTTGCTCACGACGCCGACGACGGCCGTCCACGGGCAGTCCGTGCAGCCGCCCTCGCGCAAGCGCTTGCCGACCGCGCTGCTCGTTGGGAAAGAACCGCCGCGCCCACGCGCGGTCCACCACCACGTCTCGAGGTTCTCCCTTGCGAGCGCGTCGCTCTCGTTGAGCAGCCGCCCCTCGTAGCAGCTTCAGCCCGAGCACGCCGAAGTACTCGGGCGTGACCGAGACCCACGGCGTCGCAGGCTGCGACTGTCCGGACGGCGTCGGACGCTCCTCGAGATCGAAGTTGTTGATGTTGCTCGCGTTGTTCGGCGGGTTGCCGTCGGCGTAGGCGACCGCCTCCGACGCCGGGCAGCGACGCGAGCCGCAGCTCGAGCGCGTCGAAGAACGCGGTCACCCGGCCCGCGTCCTCGTACTGCGCGGACGGCAGCCGGATCGACCCGGTCACGACGTTGCGGCTGTCGAACCCGAGATCGACGCGCTTCAGCTCGCTCGAGGCTCGCGAGAAGCAGCGCCGCGACGACCAGGAGCGGCGTCGTCACGGCGAACTGGCTGCCGACGAGCACGCGCCGGAGGCGCCGCACCGTCAGGCTGCCCGTCGATCCGCGGCTCGACGATCGCAGCGAGTCGCCCACCTTCGCCCCCGCCCCGTGGAACGCCGGCACCAGGCCGAACAGCGCCAGGCTCGCCAGCGTCAGGCCCGCCAGCACCCACAGCCCGGAGCCGTCGAGAGCGATCTCGTGGACGCGCGGTCAGGTAGTTCGCGCCGATCGACCGGAGCAGATCCACGCCTCCCTTCGCCAGCGCGACTCCGACCGCGACGGATCCGACGGCGAGCACGGCGCTTTCGGCGAGCAGGTAGCGCACCACGCGGCCCCGCGACGCGCCGAGCGCGACGCGCACCGCCAGCTCCTGCCGCCGTCCCGTCACGCGCGCGATCAGCAGGCTCGACGCGTTCGCGCACGCGATCAGCCACACGAGAGCCACCGCGCCGAGCGCCAGGCCGGCCATCTTCGAGACGTCGCCCACGACGTGGGACTTCAGGTCCATGATTCCCCACGTCGCCTTGTCGTCCTGGTACGAGCTCTTCCAGATCGGGAAGATGCGCTTGTTGATCGCGCGCAGCTCCGCCTTCGCGGCCGCCGGCTCGACCCCCGGCCGCAGGCGGCCCACGACCGTGTACAGGAAGGGCCCGCGCCGCGGCGGCGCCGGGAACTGCTGCAGCGACGAACCACTCGATCCGCTGCTCCAGCGGTCCGACTTTCTGAGGCAGGACGCCCGCCAGCGTGTAGTCCGCGCCGTCCAGCCGGACCGGCTGCCCGATCGCGTCCTCCCGGCCGCCCAGGCGCTGCTGCCAGAACGCATGGCTCACGATCACCGCCGCCGGACTGCCCGGCCGCGCATCCGCTTCCGGTGAAGTCGCGCCCCAGCGCCGGCCGGATTCCCATGCACGTCGAAGTACGCCCAGGACACCATCTTTCCCTGCGACGAGGTCCGACGTCTGCCCGTCGCTGAAAGTCAGCGTGCGGCCCGTGTAGGCGGCGACCTTTTCGAAGTGCGTCTGCTGCGCCTCGACGGCCAGGTAGTCCGCCGCCGACAGACGGAACACGAACGGGGCGCATCCGGTAGACCCGCACCAGCCGCTCCGGGTCCGTGTACGGCAGCGGCCGGAGCAGGGCCGCGTTGACCGCGCAGAAGATCGCGGTCGTCGCGCCGATGCCGAGGCCGATCGTCATCACGATCGTCAGCGCCAGGATCGGAGCGCGGAGCAGGCTCCGGACGGCGATGCGGACGTCCTGGCCGAAGTCCTGAAGCCACAGTGTGCGTTGCACGCGCCTCTCCCCTTTCTCGTCCTCGCCGCGGCAGTACTCCCGCGTCTTCTCGAGGTCCCCGAACTGCCGCAGCGCCTCGCGCCGAGCCTCCTCGGCGGGCATCCCGCCGGCCGTCAGCTCTTCCACCTTCATCTCCAGGTGCACGCGCAGCTCGTCGTCCACCTCGGCCGCCACCGTCTCGGGACGCCGGCGCAGGTACCAGAAAGGCCGCGGCCGCCTGGGTTCGCTCATCAGCTCCCCTGCAGCACGGCTTCGACCGCGCGCGAGTACCGCCGCCACGTCTCGGCGTCCTCGTTGAGACGCTTCCGCCCCTTCGCCGTCAGCGTGTAGAAGCGCGCCCGCCGGTTGTTCTCGGAGGGCCCCCACTCCGCCTCGATCAGGCCCTGCCGTTCCAGCCGGTGCAGCGACTGGTACAGCGCCGCGTCCTCGATGTTCAGCTCCCCGCCGGTCCGCTCGCGCACCGCGGTCGCGATCCCGTAGCCGTGCATCGCTCCCGGGCACGAGGGTCTTCAAGACGAGCAGGTCGAGCGTTCCCTGGACGCAGCGGAAGCGGCGATGTCGGCATCGTGCGACCCTTCCCCTTAGATGGTGTGGGGAGACTACAGGATCCAGGAGGGCGGCCACAAGGGCCGCCCCTACGGAGAACTTGGCAGAACGATGACGGTCGAGGCCCAGCTGCCGTGGAAGGGCGGGTACCGGGCGTCCTGGAGCTCGACGCGCGCGGTGCCGTCCGGCAGACGCTCGACGCGATAGATCGGGAAGCGCGACCAGGAGAGGAACTTCCTGCCCTGTTCCGTCGCGGCCGCCTCGCGCGCGAGCGGGTCGTCCGCGCCCTTGGGGTCGATTTCCGGCGAGACGATCGCGACCGGGGACGGGCGGAAGTCGACGGAGCCGTAGCGGTACGTCTCGCCGAAGTCGAGGACGAGCTGGCGCCGCAGCGGGTTGAGCGGCACGGGGCCGACCATGCGGCGCTCCGAGCCGGGAACGGACTTGTCGGCCGCGATCCGGCCGACGACGCCGGTCAGCATCATCGTCACCGCGTACGCCGCCGTCCCGAGAAGGGCGATCTGCGCGGGACGCCCGGGATTGCGCGACGCGCGCCGCCGGCGCCGGCTCGAGAGGATCACGCCGACCGCAAGGGCGATCCACACCCACAGGTCGACGATGAAGAGCGCATCGCCGTAGAACCAGTCCCAGGAGAACGGCGCGAGAAAGCGCACGCCGTAGGTATTGAGAAAGTCGAGCAGCGGATGCGAGAGGACGCCGAGCGCGGAAAGAAGCAGCAGGGTCCGCCAGCGCGCGGGTGTTCGCTCGGCGCCGGGTCTGGATCTCTTGCGGCGGCGCACGAGCCGGTCGAAGGCCAGCATGATTCCGGCGAGGACCACCGGCAGCACCGCCATCGCGAGGATCCCGTGCGTCCAGCCGCGGCGGAACGCGAGCGCGTCGACGCCGCCCTCGCCGAAGACGTACACGAGCCCGTCGACGTCGGGCAGGTTCGCTCCGACCATGAGCGTCGTCAGGGCGAGCGGCGTCCCCCGGAACGGGCCGGCCTGCGCGATGGCCGCGCCCGCGAGGGTGTGGCAGACGTTGTCCAGCGGCTTGCCTTCAGTTGATCCACAGCTCAGCCGGCCAGTGCAAGCCGAGCGCTTTGGCGAGGAAGACCGCCATCTGCCCGCGCGTGAGCGGCGCGTCGGGACAGAAATTGCCGCCGCCGCATCCGGCAGTGATTCCCGAGGCGGCGAGCGCCTCGATGAACTGGAAGAACGGATGCCCGGTCGGCACGTCGCCGAACGTCGCCACCACGGGCGCGGGGCTGACCTGAAGCTCGTAGAAGATGCGGATGCCGCCGATCGTGGCCGTGCCGTCCAGGGGAAAGTTGTGGACGTTGACGAAGTAGCTGTAGGTCCCCGTGTCGACGGTTTCGGGCGCCAGGAGCTCGTTGGCCCAGCGGCTGCATTCCGTGGCTTCCGCAACGCCGGTCCCGACTCCGACCAGCGCCTCGCCGGTCAAGGCCGTCGTCTTGAAGAGCGCGGCATCGACCGAGCCGGTCGTGGAATAGTCGCAAGCCTCCATCTCCATCCAGACGATTCGCGCACCGTTGGGGACATGCACGCCGGCGTAAAAGCTTCCGGAGTTCGTCACGAACCGGTATCCGTTGATCAGATTCGTCGCGTACGTCGTGCCGGAGTTGTCCGGCAGCAGGTCCCAGGCGGATATGTACTCACTCGAGAGCGAGCTCGTTCCCCAGGCAGGCGCCGGAGGAGGAACCTGCGCGAGCGCCGCCGAAGCAGTCATAAACGAGGCAAGAAGCATCAGACCGAGGCGGTCGTGGTTCTTCATGACGCCTATCCTAGGCGAACGTTTGCGATAGATTCCTCGCAAACTCAGCACCTATGGAGACCTGATGCCGACCAGCAAGCCTCCCAAGCCGGACACCAACCTGGAGCTGACCCCGCGTCGGATCGCGGAGTTCGCGGTCGAGGAGTCGCGGCTTTCCAACGTGGCGTATCGCTTTCAGCTGACCCCGCGCGAGCGGGTGTGGAAGAACTGGGACCGGACCGAGTTCGAGCCGAACCACTTCAAGGTGATGGGGCTCGTGGCCGTCTGCCTGCAGAAGGAAGAAGTCGAACGGGCCGAGCGCACGGCCTCGCGGGCGCTCGAGGACATCGACGGGATCCTCTACGTGGTCGAAGATCCGGCGGATTCGATCGTCGTACGCGGCCAGACCGGGACGATGGAGTTCGTGCGCACGCCGACGATGTGCGCGGAGATCATGGCCGGCAGCGGCGCGGCGTTCGACCGGGCGCTCGCGGCGCTCGACGCGGCGTTTCCGGGCGAGCGGGTCGCGGGCAAGATCCTGTCGGACGGGAAGTAGGAACGGGGCGGGATTCGGAATGACACTCGTCGACCACCTGTCTGCCCAAATGGCCGCCCTGCGTCAGGCGGGAACCTACAAGGAAGAGCTCGTCCTCCAGTCCGCGCAGGGCGGGCGGGTCAAGGTCGGCGGCCGCGAGGTCGTGATGCTGACCTCGAACAACTATCTCGGCTTTGCCAACCATCCCCGGATCAGGGAAGCCCAGAAGAAGGCCGTTGATCGCTGGGGCGCGGGCCTCGGATCGGTGCGGTTCATCTGCGGAACGCAGGAGCTCCACAAGGAGCTCGAGGCGGAGATCGCGTCCTTCTTCGGATGCGACGACGCGATCCTGTATATGACCTGCTGGGCGGCCAACGAAGGGCTCTTCGCAGCGGTGCTCGAGGAGGCCGACGGCCTCTACTCGGACGAGCTCAACCACGCGTCGATCATCGACGGCGTGCGGCTTTCGAAGGCGAAGCGGTTCCGCGCGCCGCACGGCGATCTCGCGGGTCTCGACAAGATGCTCGCCGAGGACAAGACCTCGCGCTACAAGCTCTACATCACCGACGGCGTGTTCTCCATGGAGGGCGAGGAGCAGGATCTGCCCGAATGCGTGCGGATCTGCGAATCGCGCGGCGCGGTGCTTGCGGTCGACGACTCGCACGCGACGGGGATCCTCGGCAAGACCGGCCGCGGCACGGCCGAAGAGCAGGGCGTGTTCGGGAAGATCCCGGTCACGACCGGCACGCTCGGCAAGGCGATGGGCTCGGCGGCCGGCGGATTCGTCACGGGACCGAAGGCGCTCGTCGAGACGCTCCGGCAGCGCAGCCGGACGTACCTGTTCTCGAATTCGCTGCCGCCGGCCGTCGCGGCCGGTGCGCTCGAGTCGTTCCGGCTGCTGAAGGAAGACACGGCGCCGGTCCAGAAGCTCCGCGAGAACGCGATGTATTACCGCAAAGCGATCTCGGAGGCGGGCTTCACGATCCCCCACGGCACGCACCCGATCGTCCCCGTGATCGTCGGCGACACCGCCAAGGCACTGGCAATGGGCAAGGCGCTGCTCGAGGAGGGGGTCTACGTCTCCGGCTTCGGCTTCCCCGTCGTGCCCCACGGCCAGGCGCGGCTGCGCTGCCAGGTCTCGGCGGCGCACGAGCGAACGGATCTGGATCGCGCCGTCGACGCATTCAAGAAGGTCGCCAAGAAGTTTAATTAAGGGGGTCAGGCCTGAATTCTTCAGGTTCTCGGTTGGCCTGCAAGTTCCGAAGATTTCAGGCCTGACGCCAATGGGGTTGACGGTTCTCTTCGCGCTCGTCGCCTCTTCGCTCCTGGCGCAGGCGCCGCCCGAAAACGTCGACGTGCTGGTCCGGGGCGGAACGGTCGTCACGATGGACGCCGAGCGGCGGGTTCTCGAAGACGGCGCCGTGGCGATTCGCGGCGAGCGGATCGTGGAGGTGGGTCCCGCCGACGCGCTCGGCGCGAAGTACACGGCGGCGCGGACGGTGGACGCCGCGGGCAAGGTCGTCCTGCCCGGACTCATCAACACGCACGGCCACGCGCCGATGGTCCTGTTTCGCGGCCTCGCGGACGACGAGCCGCTCGAGCAGTGGCTGACGAAGACGATCTTCCCGGCCGAGGCGAAAAACGTGAACGAGGACTTCGTGCGGCGCGGGACGCGTCTGGCCGCTCTCGAGATGATCCTCGCGGGCACGACGACGTTCGTCGACATGTACTACTTCGAGGGCGCGGTCGCGGACGAGACGGCGAAGGCGGGGCTGCGGGGAGTGCTCGGCCAGGCCGTGCTCGACTTTCCGGCGCCGGACAACAAGACCTGGGCGGAGGCCATGGCCGCGACCGAAGCGTACGTCCGCAAGTGGAAGGGCCACCCGCTCGTCACACCGGCGGTTGCTCCGCACTCCCCGTACACGGTGTCGCTCGAGCACCTCAAGGAAGCCCACGCGCTCGCGAAGCGGCTCGACGTGCCGTACGTGATCCACGTCGCGGAAACGCGGTCGGAGGTGCAGACGATCGCCGACCGGTACGCGATCTCCCCCGTCGCGTACCTGAACCAGGCCGGGGTCATGGACGAGCGGATGGTGGCGGCGCACTGCGTCTGGGTCAACGCCGCGGACATCCAGACGCTCGCGCGACGCAAGGTCGGCGTGGCGCACTGCCCGCAGTCGAACATGAAGCTCGCCTCGGGGACGGCGCCCGTGCCCGCGATGCTCGCGGCCGGCATCGCGGTCGGGCTCGGGACGGACGGCGCAGCGTCGAACAACGACCTGAACCTGCTGGAAGAGGCGGACACCGCGGCGAAGCTGAGCAAGCTCGCGACGATGAAAGCCGACGCGCTGCCCGCGAAACAGGCGCTCGAGATGGCGACGCTCGGCGGGGCGCGGGTCATCAAGCGGGAGAAGGACCTGGGGTCGCTCGAGGCCGGCAAGCTCGCGGACCTGATCGTCGTCCGCATGGACGCGGCGAACCAGACTCCCCTCTACAACGTCTACTCGCAGCTCGTTTACGCGACGAAGGCGGCCGAGGTGGAGACCGTGATGGTCAACGGGCGGTTCCTGATGGAGAACCGGCAGGTCCAGACGCTCGACGCGGAGGCCGTGAAGGCGAGCGCGCGGGCGCTGCGGGATCAGATCCGGAAGAGCGTCGCGCCGGCGGCGGCGACGCCGTAGGGGGCCGTAGCGAAAAGGGCGGGGACCAGCCCCGCCCCTACAAGAGAGTCGTAGGGGCGGCCCTTGCGGCCGCCCCGTTAAGCCGTAGTTTCTACGCCTGCAGTTTCTTCTGGGCGTTCCTGACCAGCGTCCAGCACAGCCACGCAAACAGCGCCCCGGCGAGGATGCCGCCGCCGACCAGGCTGTCGCGGACGCCGCCGTAGAGCTTGTGGCCGAAGTCGAGCGCTTCGAGCAGCGTCGGCGACTCCATCTTGAGGATCTTGTCGCCCGTGAAGGCGAGGAAGGCGATGAGGACGCCTCCGATCGATCCGCCGGCGACGAGGCCCGTCGCGTAGAGCATGCCGGAGGAGAGCTCGGACTCTTCGTGCGCCTCTCCTTCCTTCTTCTTGCGCATCGCGTCGACGAGCGCCTTCATCATGCCGCCGACCCAGATCGGCGCGGTCGTCGAAACCGGCAGATACGCCCCGACCGCCCACGAGAGCGCGTGCGCCCCGGCGAGCTGGGCCATGAACGCGAGGAAGACGCCGACGAGCACGGGCGCCCAGGGCAGGTTCTGCGCGAGCAGGCCCTTGATCATCGTGGCCATCAGGGTCGCCTGCGGAGCGGCGAGCTTGGGCGAGCCGATGGCGTGCAGGTCGCTCGGATCGTCCTTGTAGGTCGGTGTGGAATCGAGGAGGAAAAGGGTCCCGGCGATGAAGAGGGACGAGACCAGTACGCCGATGACGAGGCCGTACTGCTGCCTCAACGGCGTCGCGCCCACGAGGAAGCCCGTCTTCAAATCCTGCGACGTCGCGCCGGCGTTGGCCGCGGCGATGCAGACGATGGCGCCGACCGAGAGCGCGACGGCCTGGTAGACGTCGCCCTTCCAGCCGACGAGCACGAAGATGACGCAGGTCGCCATGATGGTCGCGATCGTCATGCCGGAGATCGGGTTGGACGAGGTTCCGATGATGCCGACGATGCGCGAGGAGACCGTGACGAAGAAGAAGCCGAAGAGGACGATCAGGACCGACATCAGGAGCGAACCCGGAAACGGGCCGTGCGGGAAACCCGGCAGGATCGCGAGGATCACGACGATCGCGAGCGAGCCGAAGATCACCGGGCCCATGCCGAGATCGCGCTCCGTGCGCTTGACCGCCACGGCCTTCGCGCGCTCACCGAAGGATTTCAACGACTCGCGGAAGGCCGAGACGATCGTGGGCATCGTCTTGATGAGCGTCATCACGCCCGCGCAGGCCACCGCGCCCGCGCCGATGTAGCGGATGTAGGCGCGATAGATCCAATTCGCATAGGAGTTGCTCGCCCGCCAGGCCTCGGAGAAGCCGAGGGCCTCGAGGTCGGCAATGAGGCGTGTCTCGGGCACGAAGATCGCGATCAGGGGAATGAGCGCCATCCAGGAAAGCAGACCTCCCGAGAACAGCTCGCCGGCGATGCGCGGCCCGATGATGTAGCCGAGGCCCAGGTACTCGGGCGTGACGTCGACGTTGAGGGTCGACGACGGATAGACCGACTCTTTCTTCGTACGGAAGAAGGTCGCCGTCTCGCGCCAGAGTCCGAAGACGCCGTACAGGATCTTGTAGCCCAGCGCGATCCAGAAGCCCGCGAACACCATCTTCGCGAGGTTGCCGCCCTTCTCGCCCGCGATCAGGACGTCCGCGCAGGCCACGCCTTCCGGGTACCGCAGCTTGCCGTGCTCCTTGACGATGAGCGCCCGGCGCAGCGGAATCATGAACAGAACGCCGAGGATGCCGCCGAAGATCGCGAGGATCGTGATCTGGATGTACTTGAAGTACTGGTCGCCGCCGGACAGGAAGATCAGGGCCGGCGTCGTGAAGACGACGCCCGCCGCGACGGACTCGCCCGCGGAGCCGATCGTCTGGACGATGTTGTTCTCGAGGATGGTGGACTTGCCGAACTTCTTGAAGAACGCGATCGAGAGGACGGCGATCGGGACGGACGCCGAAACGGTCAGGCCGGCGCGCAGGGCCAGGTACACGGTCGCGGCGCCGAAGAGGATGCCGAAGAACGCGCCGAGGATGATCGCCTTGGTTGTGAACTCCGGGATGTCCTGCTCGGCCGGGACGTACGGACGGAATTCCGATCCCGAGACCTCGTGGGCCATGCGACCTCCACCTGTTATGCGATTCGAATCGTGGCGGGATTATAAGGGGAAGGGCGGGGGTGTCCGACACGTCGTAGGGGCGCCCCTTGCGGGCGCCCTGCCTCCGCGATCGCGGCCCAATCGTGGAAGGCCGGATGCTATGATTTTTTCCAAGGAATCATGGGTAAACGCGGCGCCGCCGTCGTCCTGGCCTTTCTTCGTAGCGGCGTCGGCCGCTGCGGGCACGGTCGCCGGACGCGTGGTCCTCGTCAAGGACGGCAAGGAGCTGCCCGACTCCTCCAATGCGGTCGTCTGGATCGACGGGACGCGCAAGCCCCCGGCAACTCCCGGAAGCGGGTCCGCCGCCACCGCCTCCGCCAAACCGACCCCCGCATCCGGGGAAATGAAGAGCGCCTCCAAGCGCTTCCAGCCGCGGGTGGTCGCCGTGCCCCGCAGCAGCACCGTCGAGTTCCCCAACGCCGACCCGATCTACCACAACGTCTTTTCGGTCTCCGGCGCCAACCGCTTCGACCTCGGCCTCTACCGCAGCGGAGCGTCCAAGCCCAAGACCTTCGAGGAGGCCGGCCTCGTCCGCGTGTACTGCAACATCCATCCGCAGATGGTCGGATTCGTGCTCGTCGTGGACTCGGACTTCCTCGCGGTCACGCCGGCGAGCGGCGCGTTCGACCTCGCGAACGTTCCGGCGGGCAACCGGGTGCTCAAGGCCTGGCACGAGGAGTCCGCGACGGAGGTCAGCATGCCGATCACCGTGCGGGCTTCCGGCGCCGATGCTCCCGTCGTCCTGCGGATCGACATCTCGGCCTTCAAACCCGAGCCGCACAAGAACAAGTACGGCAAAGAGTACAAGCCGCCTCCTCCCGACTCGGAAGATGAACGCTACTGAGGTTCCGCCTCCGGGCTCGACCTCGGGAGAAGTGCGGCCGAAAGGCCTGAAGCTTCCTCCGCCGGAGCCGCCCAGGTTCTCGCTGACGCTCAAGATCTTCCTCGCGATGGCGCTGCTCATCCTGATCTGCCGTCGGCGGCGCCGTCGCGGTCTCGGCGTACCGCGCGCGCAAGGTGGCCGACGCGAAGATCGACGAAGACCTGAAGAAGGCCGGCCCCGGCTGGGAGTCCTTCCAGCAGAATCGCTACGACGAGCTCCACCGCGCGCTCGCCGTCGTCGTCAACAACGCCGGAACGATCTCCATGATGTCGACGCTCGTCGAGGAGACGGGCGAGCCCGACCCGGCCACGGTCTTCGACACTCTGAAGCGCGAGCAGGCCTCGAGCGCGCGCGCGAATTTCATGATCGCAACGAATCCCCGTGGAATGGGGCTCGCCCGGACGGATCGGCCGCTTCCCTACACGGCGGACCTCTCCGCCGTTCCGACGATCGCGGGGGCGATCCAGGGCGCGCAGACCGAGGGGATCTGGCTCTCGGGCGGCAAGCTCTACCACGTCGTCGCCGCTCCCGTGCTCGAGGGCGGCACGCGGCTGACGGGCGTCATCGCCGCGGCCTTCCAGATCGACGACGAGGTCGCGCGAAGCCTCGAGCGGCTGTTGAACACGCAGGTCATCTTCCTCGCGGACTCGGCCAAGCCGTCCGAGCCGGCGAAGGCAGCCCTCGCCGCCTCGACGATGGGAGGCGCGACTTCCGCGGCGCTGCCCGCGATCGAGAGCCAGCCCGACCTCGTGCAGGCGGTGCTGCGGCAGGGCAAGACGATCGGGCCGCTTCCGCTCGAGATGTCCGGAGACACGTACCTCGCCTATTTCATGCCGATCCGGTCCTCGTCGGACCAGCTCGTCGGCGCGGCGGTGGCTCTGCGGAGCCGGGACCGCGAGCTTGCGGCGTTCCGGCAGATCCAGCAGACGCTCATCGCCGTGGGTCTGGCGGCGCTCGTCTTCGCCTTCATCCTGTCGTTCTTTCTCGCGCGCAAGATCACGGGCGGCGTGGGGCGGCTCGTCCGCGCCACCGAAGAAGTCCGCGTGGGCAACCTGGACGCGGCGGACCTGCCCGTCGACTCGACGGACGAGATCGGCATCCTCGCGCGCTCGTTCCGCGCGATGCTCGAGGAGCTTCGCGAGAAAGCGGCGCTCGAGCAGTACGTCGCGTCGCTGACGATGACGATGGGGGCGAGCGATGCCCAGACGATCGTCGCGACAGCCTCCTCGGTCGCGACGCGCGCCGGCGGAGAACCGACGATCGGCCAGACCTTCGCCGGGCGCTACGACATCCAGGGCGTCCTGGGGCGGGGCGGCATGGGCGTCGTGTACCGCGCGCACGACCGCGATCTCGACGATGCGGTGGCGATCAAGACCCTGCGCGGCGAGGCCCTTTCGGCGGATCCGTCGCTGCTCGATCGGTTCAAGCAGGAGATCCGGCTCGCGCGGCGGATCACGCATCCCAACATCCTGCGCACGCACGACCTCGGCGAGTCCGGGGGACTGCGCTACCTGTCGATGGAGTTCATCAAGGGCCTGACCTTGAAGCAGCTCGTCGAAGCCGGGGACATCCTGCCGACGCCGGTCGGCCTGCGCATTGCCAAGCAGATCTGCGCGGGGCTGGCGGCGGCGCACGAGGTCGGCGTGATCCACCGCGACATCAAGCCGCAGAACATCATCATCGAATCGACCGGCGGGCTCAAGATCATGGACTTCGGCATCGCGCGCCTGAAGGAAGAACGCGGCATGACGGCGGAGGGCACCGTCGTCGGCACGCCGGACTACATGTCGCCCGAGCAGGCCCGCGGGCAGGACCTCGACTTCCGCTCCGACATCTACTCGACCGGCGTCGTTCTCTACGAGGTCTTCGCCGGCACGCTGCCGTTCGAAGGCGACTCGCCGCTCGCCGTAGTCTTGAAGCACATCCAGGAGAATCCGCCCTCGCCCCAGACGCGCAACCCGCGGATCGACCCGCGCATCTCGCAGATCGTCCTGAAGTGCATGCAGAAGGACCCCAAGGATCGGTATCAGTCCGTCAACGACCTCTACGAGGCGTTGACGCGCGTCTCGGCGCAGGCCGCGTGAGGCGCGCGGGAGTCCTTGCCGCGGGGGCGTTCTTCGCCGCGGCGACGCTCTGCTTCGGGCAGGACCCGGTCGCAGCAGCGCCTCAAACCGATGAGCCGCCGACCGAGTACTTCGAGGAGCCGCCGGCGAAGGCGAAGTTCTCGTTCCGGTGGGATTTTCTCGCCCGCTACGACAACGTCTCGCACTACCCCGGATACGAGGACTTCCAGCGCGGACGGTTCGAGCTGCGCCCCGAGATCCTCTTCGAGCCCTGGGAGAACTTCCGCCTCGGCGTGCGGGCGATCTTCGACTACGGCACCGACGCCGAGGCCAACCCCGTCCAGGACAACTACATCTCGCGCTGGGCGTCCGCGGACCGCTGGTTCGTGCAGTGGACGCCGGGCGGCTTCAACATCCGGGCCGGCCGCTTCGCCATGCCGCTCGCGTCCTCCGAGCTGCTCTGGGACCGCGACATTCAGACGCCCGGCATCGCGGCGTCCTGGACGAGCCCCGACGGCGCGTGGACGTTCGCGGGCGGCGGCTTCTACGGCCCGCAGCACTACAGCGACCAGACGCGGATCGGCGCCGGGCAGGTCCAATGGCGGATCGGCGATCCGACGACCTTCCAGCTCGAGACCTCGGCCGCCTTCTGGTACTTCGAGCCGCGCGAGCTCTTCGAGCTCTACCTGCGCGAGAACACCGTCCGCTTCGAGAACGGGGAGCTCAAGCTCACCTCGGAGTTCAAAGTCGGGGATCTGCTTCTGCGCCTGCGCTTTCCGATCGGATCGGTCCCGATGCTGGTCTCGTTCGACGGCCTGTACAACTTCGAGGCCAACGAGGACCAGAACCTCGGCTACGAGGCGGCCGTCGTGGCCGGCCAGGTCGGGACGCCGGGAACTTTCCGAGGCTTCTACGTCTACCAGTACATCGAGCGCAACGCGACGATGGGGGCCTACAACACCGACGACTGGTGGTACCACACCTGGTACGAGGGCCACCGGGTGGGGGTCGCGTGGACATTCCTGCCGCAGGTGTACGTCCAGGGCTCATTCAGCGTCCAGCGCCGCCTCGACATGCACAGCTGGATCAACCGGGTGCTCGTCGACATCGTCAAGATCTTCTGAAGAGCGAGGATCTTTCGTGAGGGTCGCGCTCCGCGTTCGGCAGTAGAATCGAGCCGCTCATGAGCAAGACGGTATTCGCCTGCGTGGAAGACCTCTTCTTCCGTGGCAAGATCGAGACGACCGCGCGTCACCTGAACGTGCCGGTGCAATTCGTGGCCGCGAAAGACCTGGCGAAGGCCGCCTCGGGCGACGACGCGGGCGCGGTGCTCCTCGAGCTGTCGGGCAACGGGGACGGGCTCAAGGCCGTCCAGGACATGCGGCGCGGCAAGGCGGCCGCGGTGCCCGTCATCGGCTTTCTCTCCCACGTCGACAAGGAGCTCGCGAAGCAGGCGGAGGCGGCGGGCGTGACGCAGGTCATGCCGCGCAGCCAGTTCTCGGAAGGCCTGCCCGATCTCCTGATGGACCTGCTGGCTCCAGGCACCAAGCGTGAGATGCAGGAAGAGCCCGAGCTTCCGGACGAGTAGGTCGACACAAGACGCGCGCTCTCTCCAACTGGTTCGTCCGCCGACTGACTCGCCGCCGCAAGCGCTACTCCCGTTTCGTCTACACGGAGCCCGCGCGCCTGAAGGCGACGATCCGTCCCGGCGACGTCCTGCTCGTCGAGGGCGACCAGCGGGTCTCGCAGGCGATCAAGTACCTGACGATGTCGTCCTGGTCGCACAGCGCGATCTTCATCGGCGACGCGCTGCTCGCTTCGCGCGACGCGGCGGGCCGCGCGGAGATCCAGCGCCGGTTCGGGCGCGAGGCGAAGTACCTGATCGTCGAAGCGCTCGTGGACCGCGGGGTCGTCGTGTCGCCCGCCGTCAAGTACGTCGACCTGAACCTGCGCATCTGCCGGCCGACGGGCCTGAAGCCCGAGGACTTGTCGGTCGTGCTCGACCACGTCACGTCGCGAATCGGATGGAAGTACGATCGCCGCAACTTCTTTGAACTGACGCGCTATTTCCTTCCCTTCCAGATCATCCCCGCGGACCTGCGCGAAGACGCGCTCCACTTCGGAAGCGGTGTGGCGACCGAGACGATCTGCTCCTCGCTCATCGCCGAGGCGTTCGGACTGGTGAAGTTCCCGATCCTGCCCGTCCCCGTGCGCCAGAAACCGCGGACCGCCGGCGAGCGTCTCCGCCAGCAGCTTCTCGGCCGCCCCACCCGCCGCGCCCGAAGCGGCCTCCTGCGCGCCCGCCATCCCACCCTCTGCGTCCCGCGCGACTTCGACCTGTCGCCGTACTTCGACATCGTGAAGTTCGATCCGAGCGAGAGTGCCAAGTTCGACTATCGCCGGTTGGAGTGGGAGTAGGGGCTGAGCGATCTCCGAGGGCCTGCGGCATCTCCCTGCGGGGCACGCGGCGGCCGTCCTCGATAGGGAGTACCGGCCGCCGCTGAATGCGTCGGCCCATTCTTAGAGAGACGTCAGTCCCTCCCAGGTGTGGGCCGCCGCATATCACCCCTCCGGGAGACGCCGCAGGCCCACCGGGGCACGCTGTCAGCCTCGAGCCCGCCTCCCGGAGGAGGTGATGCCCGAGGAGCATGGATGAGTGTGGCTGATGCCACTGTGTCGGTGCGACGAGGGTTCAGCGGCGGCCGGTAGCTTCTCTCAACGGCCGGCCGCCGCGTGCCGACGCAGGGAGGCGGGCTCGAGGCTTTGAGCCGAGATGCCTCGTTAGCGCAGGACCGGGGCCAGCTTCTCGACCGGCGTTCCGTGCTTCACGAGGTCGTTCCGGATGCCCTCGTCGGACAGGTCGATCGCCTTGGAGTTCTTCCAGTCCTCTTCGAACACCTTCCGCAGCCTCTTGACGATGTGCTTGTCGTCGATCTCGATGGCGAGCTCGCGCCTCGAGTCGAAAGAGCCGGGCGCGATGTTCATGGAGCCCACGATCGCGCGCTTGCCGTCGGCGAGCAGCATTTTCGCGTGGAGGTGCAGCCCCTTCAACTTGTGGATCTTGATTCCGACGTCGCCCATCACGCGCAGTCCCGCGACCCCTTCGAGAACCTTCTTCTCCTTCAGGGCGTGCGGCGGCAGCGACATCAGCTTCACTTTGACGCCGCGCGAATGCGCGGCCACCAGCCGCTCGACGATGGTCGGATCCTGGTACCGCTCGTTCTGGAGGAGAAGCTCCTTCTTCGCGCCCTCGATGAACCGGGCGATGCGCGCGCGCCCGTTGCCGCGGCACCAGATCAGCAGCGGATCCTTCGGGTTGAACCGCTCGCGCTTCCAGTCGGCTTCGAAGCCCTCCATGACCTCGGCCACCTCGTCGGGATCGCGGGTGATCACCGCGTAGTCCCGGGTGCCGCCGAAGTTCTTGGGCGCCCAGTTGTGCGACTTGACGAACGCGACGGCGCCGTCGATGACCATCGACTTTTCGTGCGAGACGTCGAACTCGGGGTGCGTGTCCCGCGCCAGGATGCCGCCGGCCTTGAGCCTTCGGCGCGCGTCCCGGTTCTCGGACTTGCCGGACCGGCGCGCGGGGTTCAGCATCACGCGGATCTTGACGCCCCGCTTTCTCGCCGCGATCAGCGCCCGGATGAGGCGCGGCTCCGAGAAGAGGAACATCTTGACGAGAATCGATTCCTTCGCGCCCGCGATCGCCGCGGTCACCGGCCGGATGCCGTCGTCGGGAAGGACGATGAGCGTGCGGGTTTCCTGGCGTCTCATGGGTCGGAGATCTTACCCTCGGCCGCCTTTTCCTGTTTGCCGAACTGGAGCCGGTAGAGCTCCGCGTACTCGCCGCCCTTCGCGACGAGCTCGTCGTGCGTGCCCTGCTCCGCGACGCGCCCACCCTTCAGGACCACGATGCGGTCCGCCTGCTTGATCGTCCCGAGCCGGTGGGCGATGACGATCGAGGTCTTGCCCTTCATGAGGCGGTCGAGGGCTTCGACGATGAGGGCCTCGGAATGCGCGTCGAGACCGGAAGTCGCCTCGTCGAGGATCAGGATCGGCGAATTGCGGATCACCGCGCGCGCGATGCCGATGCGCTGGCGCTGGCCGCCCGAGAGCGCGGCCCCGCGCTCGCCCACGAGCGTGTCGTAGCCCTTCGGGAGCTTCTCGATGAACTCGTGGGCGTTGGCGAGCTTCGCGGCCTCGACGATTTCCTCGCGCGTCGCGTCGGGCTTGCCGTACGCGATGTTCTTCCAGAGCGGCTCGTCGAAGAGGACGGTCTCCTGCTGCACGTAGCTGATCTGGTCGCGCAGCGACTTCAGCGTGAACTCGCGCAGATCCTTGCCGTCGATCTTCACCGACCCCTTCGCCGGGTCGTAGAGACGCGGGATGAGGTTGATCAGCGTCGACTTCCCTTCGCCCGTCGGCCCCACGATCGCGCCCATCTTCCCGGCAGGGACTTCGAAGTGGACGTCGTGCAGGATCAGCTTGTCCTTGTCGTAACCGAATGCCACGTGGTCGAAGGCGACGTGGCCGGCGAGCGCGTGCGCGGGTTTGGCCGACGCCGACTCCGGCAGGAGCGTGTCGCTGTCGAGGATCTCCTGGATGCGGTCCATGCCGACGGCGGCCTTGGACGCCGAGTTGGTCATCTTGGCGAGGTCCTGCATCGGCTTGAACATCTTGCCGAGATACAGGAGGAAGACGACGAGCGAGCCCGCCGTCATCTCGTTGCCGAGCACGAGACTCGCGCCGTACCAGAGGACGAGTGCGGTTCCGATGGCGGCGACGACGTCCATGACCGGCGAGAGCAGCGCCTTGACCCGCCGCGCCTGCAGGGCCGCCTGCACGGACTCTTCGCTGCGCTTGGCGAGCTTGGCTTCCTCGAGCTCTCCCTGCGCGAACGCCTGGATGACGCGGATGGCGCCGAGGGACTCCTCCACGGTCGAGACGATCTCGCTCTGCTTCGCGCGGACCTGCTTGGTGGACTGCTTGACGAGGCGCGTGAAGCGCAGGACGAAGAGGAAGAGGAACGGCGTGACCGCCATCGCGATCAGGGTGAACTTCCAGTCGAGGTACATCATCACGGCGAACATGCCGACGATGGTCGCGGCGTCGACCGCGATCGAGAGGACCGAGGCCGAGAAGAACGCCTGGACGTTGTCGATGTCGTCGGTGATCGTCGAGAGGATGTTCCCGAGCTTGTGGTGGTCGTAATAGGAGAGCGAGAGACGCTGGAGGTGGTGGTAGACCTTGCGGCGCAGGTCGTGGGCGAGGTACTGGCCGACGCTCGTCGTCAGGTACGAGTCGAAATACGACGCGATGGCGTCGACGAGCGCGATCACCACCACGGCGAGCGCGGCCACGCCGATCGTTCCGCCCTTGTGCCGGCCGAAGATGTCGTGCAGCGGGGCAAGGAAGTGCGGCAGCGGATGGTGGCCGATGATCGAGTCGAGGACGATCTTCAGCGGCCAGGGGTCGGCGAGACTCGCGGCCGTCTCGACGAGCATGGCGGCGAGCGCCAGGAGAAGCGGGCCTTTGTAAGGCTTGAGGACGTGCTCGACGAGGAATCGGCGGTTCAAGCGCCCTCCCGTCCGGGGCCTGCGGCGGCGGGTCTAAAGTCTACGGCTCGACGGCGCGGCCGCCGGAGAGGATTCCGTTGACGGCCTGGACGCGCTGCTCGAGCACGCGGCGCAGCTTCGCGACCTCCGCCTCCCCGGCCGAAAAGCGGACCGAGTCGCCCTGGAACTCGAAACGCAGAACGGCGTCCCGGTCGTCGGGCAGCAGGCCGAGCAGGCCCGCGCGGTAGGCGCGCATCCACTCGGGCGAGGGCTCGTTGTCGAAGCGGATCCGGAAGAACGACTTCCCGTCGGTCGCCGGGCCTTCGCGAAAGGGCTGCTCGTTCGAGAGCCAGACGCGGTGGGTCGGCGGGGCCTCGCCGGGGCGGCGGCGCATGGGGCGCCGGTGTTGGGGACGTCTCATTCGGGGCTGAATTCTTTCACGTTCGCCGGGGTGGTGCCAAGCTTTTCCGGGCTCA
The DNA here is from genome assembly GCA_963742245.1 of uncultured Acidobacteriota bacterium. Classification (GTDB taxonomy): domain Bacteria; phylum Acidobacteriota; class Thermoanaerobaculia; order UBA5066; family Gp7-AA6; genus DAHUXD01. The sequence continues at coordinate 659,887 of CAVULG010000009.1, read as the reverse complement.
CGGCGCGAAGCTCCCCGCGGCCACGACCGTGAAGTCCTCGGGCCGCACCCGCTTTCGGAAAGCCGCGTCGGCCTCCTCCCGGGTCACCGCTTCGACCTCGACCGGGAACACGTCGAGGTACGCCACGCCGAAGTCGTAGTAGATCGCGGCGTCGAGCGCGTTCGCGATGCCGGCGTTCGAGCCGAGGTCCACCTTGAAGCGGCCGGTCCGCGAGCTCTTCTCCTCGGCGAGCTCCTTGTCCGTCATCCCGCCGCGCAGGAACTTGCCGACCTCGTCGAGCGTCGCGGCGACCGCGGCGTCGCGCATCTCGGGCTTCACGGTCAGGCCGATGGAGAACGGGCCGGCGATGTGCGTCGCCGAGATGCTCGAGTGGATCCCGTAGGTCAGGCCCTCGGTGTCGCGCACGCGCACCCCGAGCCGCGAGGTCAGCGAGGACTGGCCGAGCGCGGCGTTGGCGAGCGAGCAGGCGAGATAGTCCGGATCGGTGCGCTTGAGGTCCGCGGGCAGCGCGATGACGACGTCGGCGCTCGCCTTCTCGGGCATGCGGACGGTCTCCGTGCCGGGCGCCGGAGACGGCGCCGGCGGCGCGGCAATCGCGACGGAGGGGCCGGCCGGCCAGGACGCGAAGGCCTCCTCGAGCCGGTCGAGAATGCGCGGCGCTTCGACGTCGCCGACGACGATGATCGCGAGGGAGGCCGCGCCATAACGCTGCCGGTGGAAGTCGGCGAGGTCCGCGCGGGTCAGCGCCTCGACGCGCGCGATGCGCTCCTCGCCGGTCATCCGGTGGAAGGGATGCGCCGAAGGATAGATGCGCGCGAACGCCCGCTCGTTCGCCCGCACGGACGGCTGGTCCTGCTGCTGGCGGATCGAACCGACGAGGCGTTTCTTTTCCTTGTCGAGCTCCTCGTCCGGAAAGGTCGGCGTGCGCAGCACCTCGGCGAGCGCCTCGAGGAGCACGTCGGTCTCGCGCGCGAGCGCGGCGCCCGCGATGTCGACGCCGATCGGATCCGACGCGTCGGAGGAGAACGCGAGCGAGACGGCCCGGCTCTCGAGGTCCTCGGCGAGCTGCAGCTTGGTGCGCCGGCCGGTTCCCTTGATGAGCTCCCCCGCCGCGACCGACGCGATGAGCCGCCGGTCCGCGGGCGCGTAGAGCCGCCCGGCCTTGAGCGACCCCGAGACGGCGACCGTCGGGTTGAAGTGGTTTTCGAGGACGAAGAAGCGCGCGCCGTTGGCGAGCGTCCGCACCTGGACGGCCTCGGCGAACGAGGCGCGGCGCGCGGGGGCCGTCGTCGGGGCGGACGGGCTCACGCCGCCTCCCCGGCTGCGCCGTCGGAATCGCCGGCGTCCGCGTCGCCTTCCGCAACCTCGTCGCTCGCGGCGGGCGCCTTCGGCTGGAAGACGCCCACGGTCAGGCCGTCGTCGTGGAGGTAGGCCAGGACGACGCGGCGCACGTCCTCGGGAGTGACGGCGGCAATCGTCGCGGGATAGTTCGCGTACCACTCCCAGTCGGCGACGGCGATCGCCTCGGAGAGCGACGCGGCGATCTGGTCGCTCGAATCCCGGTCGAAGATCACCTCGGCCTCGATCTGCGTGCGCGCCTTGGCGCACTCGGCCTCGGTGACGCCGTCGGACGCGATCGCGGCGATCTCCCGGCGGATCACCGACTCGACCTCCGAGGGCTCGATGCCCGGGCGCACCGGCGCGAAGATCGAGAAGAGGGCCGGATCGTGCAGCTGCCACGGAACGACGGTCACGGAGAGGGCGAGCGACTTCTCGACGAGCGCCTGGTGCAGGCGCGCGGTGATTCCGCCGCCGAGCACGTTGCCGAGGACCGCGAGCGCAGGCGTGTCGGCATGCCGCGCCTCGACGCTCCTCCACGAAAGGCCCACCCACGCGACCTGCCCGACGCGCCGCACGATGAAGCGCCGCTCGCCTTCCTGCGGCGGCTCGACCGTGTAGACCCGCGGGATCGGCCGGTCGGCGGAGGGGATCGGTCCGAATGCGCGCGCGAGCTTCTCGAGGACTTCCGCCTCGTCGAAGTCCCCGATCACCATGACGGTCGCGTTGTTCGGCTGGTAAAAGGTGTCGTAGAACTCGCGCAGCCGCGCCGTCGAGACCTCCTCGATGTCGCTGCGCCACCCGATCGTCGGGTGGTGGTACGGGTGCTCGCGGAACGCCGTCGCGAAGGTGTGCTTGTAGAGGACCTGGAAGGGCGAGTTCTCGCCGCGCTCGAACTCGTTGCGGACGACCGTCATCTCCGGCACGCGATCCTCGTCGCGCAGGAGCGCGCGGCGCATGCGCGAGGACTCGATCGCGATCGCGACGTCGAGGCGATCGGACGGGATGGTCTCGTAGTAGTTCGTCCGGTCGAACCAGGTCGTCGCGTTGAAGCGCGCGCCGATCGCGTCGAGCACCGCGGCGACCGCCGTACCGTTCGCGCGGTCGAACTCCGGCGTTCCCTTGAACATGAGGTGCTCGAGCAGGTGCGTGGCGCCCGTGTGGCCGACGGCCTCGTTGCGGCTGCCGACGTGGTAGACGAGCGCGAAGGTGACGACCGGGGCGACGCGGTTGGCGAGGAGGAGGACCGAGAGGCCGTTGGACCTGAGTCGGAACTCGCGAAACCCGGCGTTCTCCCTGGCGAGCTCGAAGGGGGACGACGACAAAAGGTCTACCGTCCGCCCGCGATGTCCTCGGCGCCGTCGACGCCGATGACGTTACCGGAAATCCATGCGCCGCCCTCGCCGCAGAGCGCCACGAGCGCCCGGGCGACGTCGGCCGGCGTCGTGAGACGGCCGGCGGGGTGGAGCGAGAGGGTGCGCTCGATCATGCCCGCGTTGCCGGGGATCTTGCGCAGCGCCGGCGTGTCCGTGACGCCGGCCCGCAGGGAATTGACCGCGATGCCCTTCGGGGCGAGCTCGACGGCGAGCTGCCGCACGTAGGACTCGAGCGCGCACTTGGCGGCGGAGACCGCGCCGTAGGCCGGCCACACGATGTGGTCGCCGGCCGAGGTCATCGCGAAGATGCGTCCGCCGGGAGACAGGAGATTGGCGAAGAACAGGTCCTGGGTCCAGTAGACGAGGGAGTTCGCCATCACGTCCATCGTCATCTCGATCTGGGCCTTCGAGATGGCGTTCTCGCGCGGTTCGCCGAAGAAGGGCTTGAGCGTGCCGAATGCGAGCGAATGGAGCAGGACCGAGACGCGCGACTCAGGAGGAGCGCCTCCGCAGATCCCGGAGATCGCCGCGACGACTTCGGCGCGCTTCTCGTCGTCGGCGGCATTGACGTTGAAGAACTCCGCCCGGCGGCCGGTCGCGCGGATCTCGCTCGCGATTCGGTCGGCGTTGGGCTGCGTCGACTTGCGGTCGAGGTGGACGCCGATGACGTTCCAGCCCGCCCTGCCGAGCCCGAGCGCGCAGGCCTCGCCGAACCCGGACGAAGCGCCCAGGACGACGGCCCAGCGGTCGCGGGATTCGGAGGCCAAAGCGGGGGGATCTTAGCAGAGGGGGCCACAGTAGACTCCGCGGCAACGATGGAGGATCGCCCCTCGGGACTCCCCGGCGAGCGCGCGCTCTGGGCGGCGCTTCTCCTGCTTCTCGCCGTCGTCTGGCTCGAGCCCTCCGGCTCCGGCCTCGCCGAGCCGGACGAGACCCGGTACGCGGAAATCCCGCGCGAGATGCTCGCCGCGGGCGACCTGCTGGTGCCGCGGCTGAACGGCGTCCCCTATTTCGAGAAGCCTCCCCTCCTGTACTGGGCCAACGCCGCGTCGCTCCGGGCCTTCGGCGAGACGCCGTGGGCGGCGCGCCTGCCGACGCGCCTCGCGGGGTTCGGGACCGTGATGCTCGTCTTCCTGGCGATGCGCGGGGCGGTGAGCGGCGCGGGACTTCCTTCAGCGGCAGCCGCCGCGATCTTCTTCCTCGCGGCGCCGATGGGGTTTCTCTTCTCCCGCACCGTGCTGACGGACGGCCTGCTGACGTTCTTCTTCACCGCAGCGATGCTCTCCGGCCGGGCCGCCGTCCTGCGGCGCGAGGAGAAGCGGCCCTGGATCGTCATGGCCTCGCTCTTCGGCGCGTGCGCCGCGGCGGCCTTCCTGACGAAGGGACTCATCGCCCTCGTTCTGCCGGCGGCGATCTTCTTCATCTGGGGGCTTTCGACCGGACGACTCGTGCTGACTCTGAAGACGCTCGTCCTCTCACCGGCGCCGGTCGTCTTCGTCGCGCTCGCGCTGCCGTGGTTCCTGGCCGTCGAGCGCCGGCACCCGGGGTTTCTCGACTTCTTTTTCATCCGCGAGCACTTCCAGCGCTTCGCCACGAAGGCCGCGAAACGGCCCGGTCCGCCGTACTACTTCGTGCCGGTCTTTCTCCTCGGGTTTCTTCCCGGCGTCGCCTTCTTCGTTCGCGGCTTCTGGCGCGCCCTGCGCGCGAGCGACCCGGGGTTCTTCTTCTTCGTCTGGTTCTCGGTCGTCTTCTGCTTCTTCTCCACTTCCGGCAGCAAGCTGCCGCCGTACCTTTTCCCGGCGATCCCCGCCGCGGCCGTTCTCGCCGCGCTCGGCCTGGCGTCCGTGCAGCCCGGCCGGCGCGCCCTCTGGATTCTCCAGGCCATCCTCGCGACCGCGCTCGTCGCCGGACTCGTCCTCCACCCGGAGCTGCGCGCCTCGGCCCGCGCGCTGCGCCTCGAAGGCCTCATCGCGCCGTGCTTCGCGGCCCTGATCCTCGCCTCCTGGTTCGCCGTGCTCTTCGCCGGCCGATCCAAGGCGCTCGCGTTGGCGGCGACCGGCATCGGCTGGACCTGCTTCTTCTTCGCCGTCGCGGTCGGCTGGCCGAAGACCCCGGAGGCCCGCTTCACGAGGGAGCTGGCGAGCGTCGCCCGCGAAACCGCCGCGCCCTGGAAGGCCCCGATCGTCGGCTACCGCGACTACCTGAACGGAGTCTCGTGGGAGCTCAAGTCCCCGATCCCCGTCGCCGCATACAAGGGAGAGCTCGAGCCCGAGTTCGAGACCGACGCCGCCGCCCGCGATGCCCTCTTCTGGACGCGCGAGCGCTTCTGGGAAACCTGGCGGAGCGGCCGCCCGGTCGTCGCCCTCGTGCGCACGAAAGACCTCGTCGAGATGATGACGGCCGTCCCGCCGGCCCGCGTCGTCACCTACCGCGGCAAGCACGCGATCGTCGCGAATTTTTGAGGGGTCAGTCCTGATTCGTTGATTCCGTCGCCCGTCGAGAGCGACGGCACGCCCGCAGCCGCCTCAAAATCAACGAATCAGGACTGACCCTAGGGGATATATCCCTTGATGGTTCGGGCCGTGACTCCCGGCTTCCCGACCGCCACGGTAACCGCGCGGTACTCCCCATCCGGCTTCTGCGAATCGGTGCGGAACGCGACGATGTACTGCGACCGCAACTCTTGTTCGATCCTCTCGACGACCTCCTGCACCTTCTCGGGATTCGAGATGTGGAAGACCTCGCCGCCGGACTCCCGCGCGATCTCGTTCAACTGGCTCCGGATACTGAAGTCGACGATCGAGATGTTCACCGCGACGAAGTAGATCGGCGCGCCGGCCGTCCGCGCGTACCGGAGGAGCGTCTCGTAGTCGACGTGCGAGCGGTTGTCGGCGCCGTCGGTGACCACGACGAGCGCCTTGCGGCCCTGCAGCGCGCGAAACTGGTACAGCCCGAGGACGACCGAGTCGAAGAGGGCCGTCGCGCCGCGCGCCGAGGGCTCGCGCGCCGCCCTCTGGAGCTCGGCCTTGTCGCCCGTCAGGTTCTGCAGCATGCGCGGCTGCTCGCGAAACTCGATGACGAAGCCCCGGTCCTTGTCGCGCATGATCCCGCGGAAGAGCGCCGCGCAGGCCTCGTGCACGAACGGCATCGCCTTTTCCATCGAGCCCGAGCCGTCGACGACGAGCCCGATCGTCAGCGGCAGCTTCTCCGCGACCTCGAAGCCCGTGACCTCCTGCGGCCGCCCGTCCTCCTGGACCGCGAAGTCCTTCTCGGTCAGGCCCGTCACGAACCGGTTGCCCTTGTCGACCGCCGAGACGTGCAGCTGCACGACGTCGACGCGCACGCTCTCGATCGTCGTGTTCGGCCCCTTCAGGAACCGGATGTCGTTGGCTTCCTTGCCGTCGTCACCGATCGCGGTCGCGCGCAGGTACTCGCCCCGCGAGTACTCCGCCATCGAGATCGTGACCTCGTACGGCGGCTCCGTCGCCCACGCCTTCAGCTTCTTGTCGTTCAGGTAGAGCTCGACCTGCTTCGGCACGCCGCCGGCGATCGACTGCACGACGACCTTGATGCGGACCTTGTTCGACGCGGGATCCGGCTGCGGAAGAATCTTGACGGCCAGCCGCGAGCTGCCCTGGTTGATCGCCCAGGCGTCCTCGTCGACGAGCCGGCCCGAGAGGTCGTAGCCGACCGCGCGGATCGTCTGCTTGCGGGGCACCTCGCCGAGGTCGATCTCGACCGTGTAGGGAGGCTTCGAGCGGGTCAGGATGAGCTTGTCCTCGAGGTAGAACTCGACCTTCGTGATCGGCGGCTCCGCCACCGCATCGAGACGCAGGATGCCGATCGGCGCCTCGCGGTTGGGGGGCAGGATCTTCAGCTTCGAGCCGCTGCCGGGCAGGCTCTCGCCGGTGTCGCCGGCGCTGTCCGCGATGACGATCGCCTCGGCGGCGGGAAGGGTCGACGATTCACCCGGCGCGAGGTCGGGCGAGAACGGGTTGCCGACCTCCGGCACCGAGATCTCGGTCGACGCCTCGGCGACCTTCTTGCCGCCCGGCGCCGCGAGCGCGAGCTTCAGGACGTACTCGCCGGGCTCCACGGCGCGCAGAAACGCGTAGGTGAAGGTCTGCTTGTCGGAAAGATCGCCCGAGACGTTGTACTTGAAGGCCTGGGCGACGTTCTCGCCCTGGACGAAGCTCCCGGAGAGCTCGCCCGCGAAAGTCTTCAGGCCGCGCTTGGCGGCGGCCATCGAGAGCTCGGGGGCGCGCAGCCGGATGCGGCAGACGGTCTTCACGCCCGCCATGCCCAGGTACTCCACCGTCATGTAGAGCGGAAACTCGCCGACTTCCGTGGAAAGTTGGGTCTGCTGGGTCTGCTGCGTCGTGCGGGACTGCCCGGACAGGCCGGGGGCAGAAAGGGCGCCAATGGCGACGGCGATCCCCAGGGCGGCGACCGAAGCTCGGATTCTCACGAGAAGTCGAACCGCGGTGCGCAAGGCCGGAATTCCCGGTAAACGGGCGTCCGGACCGTTACGCGGCGACCCGCCGCTCGAGGCCCTCGAAGAACTCGCAGACGGCGCCGCGGAAGTCCTCGGGGGTCGCGAGCTCCGATATGCGCACCCGAAGCTCCCGGCCGTGCGGGAGGCCGTTGGTGTACCAGCCGGTCATCGTCCGGAGCTTGTGCAGCGCCTCTCGCGAGTCGTGGGCGGCCTCCTCGATTCCCGAGAAGTGCGCCAGCATCAGGTCCCGGCGCTCGGCCAGCGTCGCCTCGCGGACCTCGCGTCCGGCCATGCGATCGGCGATCTGCCGGAAGATCCAGGGATTCTTCATCGTCGCGCGGCCGACCATCACGGCGTCGCAGCCGGTCTCGGCGAAGAGAGTCAGCGCGTCGTCCGACGTCGCCACGTCGCCGTTGCCCACGACCGGGATCCCGACGTGGCGCTTGAGCTCCGCGATGCGCGCGTAGTCGGCCTGCCCCGTGTACATCTGGCGCGCCGTGCGGGCGTGCATGGCGACGGCCGCGACCCCCTCGTCCTGGCACATCGCGCCGAGGTCGAGAAAGTTGACCCGCCGCTCGTCGAGGCCCAGGCGGAACTTGACCGTGAGCGGGATCGAGAGCCGCGCCTTGACCGAGCGGACGATCTTGCGCGCGAGCGGCAGGTCGCCCATCAGGGCCGCGCCGGCGCATCCCTTGAGGACCTTGTTGGCCGGGCAGCCCATGTTGATGTCGCAGACGTCGGGTCCGAGTTGCTCGACGATGTCCGCCGCGGCGGCCATCCGCTCGGGGTCCGAGCCGTAGATCTGGATCGACAGGGGCCGCTCCTCCTCGGAAAACACGAGCTTGCGCAGCTGCCGCGCGTTGCCCCGGGTGATCGCCTCCGAGGAGATGAACTCCATCGTCACCAGGCCCACCCCGCCAATCCGGCGAAGCATGAGCCGGTACACGTGGTCCGTAATGCCGGCCATGGGGGCCAGCACCAGGGGTGGGTCGATCCGAACCTGTCCCAGGGTCAGCATGGAATTGGTAATCTTACCGGTGCCCCCGCCCCGGGCGGGCTTGGTAGGATTACCCGGTCGGTTGTTTCCTTCAGGAGGTTGGAATGTCGTCCAAGGCCATGGCGGCCCCCCAAGAGGGCACGCTCTGGATCCGCGACAAGCGGTTCGATCTGGTGTTCCTGACCTTGTCGGGGGTTCTGGTGTTCCTTCCCTACCTCTCGTACGGATTTCTGAAGAAGGTGGGCCTTTCGGAAGGGACGTCGAGCCTCATTGTCGGCCTGTCGGTGACCATCCTCGTGGGCGGTCCCCACATGTACTCGACCTACCTGCGGACGGCCTTCGAGCCGCGATTCCGGAAACGCTGGGGGGTCCTGGCCTACCTGCCGCTCATCGTGATTCCCACGCTCGTCATCCTCGGCTCGGTCTACTCGTTCATCCTGCTGCTGACGGGCTTCTTCCTCTGGGCGTCCCTGCACGTGACCCACCAGGCGCAGTTCATCTCGGAGACCTACCGGATGCGCAAGGGCGCACCGATCCGGGCGCTCGACCGCTGGCTGGACGGCGCGGTGATCCTCGGGGCCCTGTACCTCGTCGCCATGTACAAGTTCGTCGAGGACCGCTTCGCGCTGGGCGATGCGGTGCTGTTCTTCCCGCCGTTTCTCAAGCACAAGGCCATCGCGATCGCTTTCACCGTGGGCTATGCGGCCTTCTTCGTCTTCTACGTCGCGCGCACGTTCCGTGAGATCCGCCGCGGCGAGTCCTCCTGGCCGCGCCTGCTCTTCATGACGATCACCGTCGCGATGGCGTTCGTGGTTCCGGTCTTCGACAACCTCGACATGTCGTTCCAGGGCTTCAACACGTGGCACTCGCTGCAGTACCTCGCGCTGACCTGGTTCATGCTCGGACGCGAGGCGGACACGGGGCGCATCGGAAGCAGTGTGTCGCGCGCGCTCGCGGGACGGGAGAATACGAAGAAGTTCTACATGTCGATGATCGGAGCGACTTTTTCGGCGGGCGTGATCTATCTGATCCTGTGGAAGGGGTTTAGTTTTCCTCAGGACAAGAGTTACTACGTCGTGGTGCTGTCGTTCCTGCTCGTGCACTACTTCTACGACCACATCCTCTTCCGGGACTTCGAGCCGCTGCAGCCGATTCGGGGACGGGAGCGGCTGGCGGCGTAGGCGGTTCGGCGGTTCGACCGGGCCTGCGGCATCTCCCTGCGGGGCACGCGGCGGCCGGCCGCTGAGAGGAAGTACCGGCCGCCGCTGAATGCGGCGGCCCATTCTTGCCGGGACTGAGCCTTGCTTCGGTGTGGGCCGCCGCATATCACCCCTCCGGGAGACGCCGCAGGCCCACGGGGCCCGCTGTTCGCTGCGCGGCTTCTCCCGGACAGGCGGGTTTAATGACGGGAGAAGACGTCCGGGTAGCACCAGTGCGGCGTCACGCCTCGAGCGCGCGCCTGCGTTGGGCGACGGCGGCCGGCCGCTGGGGAGGATCCGGCCGCCTTTGTTCGTCGCACGCCACACCGTGGCTTCAGCCGCGTCTTCCGTGCTCCTCACCTCATCACTCCTCCTCGACGCGGTCGAGGACGCTGACTGACAGCCGGTGTGCGACATCCGCTCGCGGCGCGAGGAGTCTCCGCGAGGGCAGCGGAGGAGCCTCGCGCCGCGGGAGGCATAGCTTGCGAACGTGGTCAGGCTCCCGGTCGAGCGCGCATCCGCGCGAGCCGGGAGCCGGTGCGCCGAAGGCGCAGACCCGTTCGCGAGCTATGCCGACGGTCCGTGTGCCCCGCAGGGAGATGCCGCAGGCCCTGCCGGAGTCGCCGCGATCGTTACCTCATCAACTCTTCGTAGCTCCCGACCTCGGCATACCCCTTCGGTTTCTCGAAGAGTTTCTCCGCGGCTCCGATCCTTACGTCGAGGAGCTCGGTGGCGGTGAAGGGCTGGTACTCGTCGTTGCCGTCCTTCTTGGAGTGCTCGATCTTGACGACGAGGCGTTCGAGGTCGCGGGCGGCCCAGATGGTGACGAGGTCGCCGGAGGGAAGGGTCATGCGCCAGCGGTCGCAGGGATGGAGGCCATGGATGTCGTCTCCGATGCGCTCGATCGTTCCCCCGAAGCGGTCGGCGTAAGCCTGCGGATCGAAACCGGGCTCGAGGGGGAACCCGGGAACGATCTCGTCGGTCGGCGCCCACGGCGATTCGAAGATCTTTTTCGAGGGCGGGCGGACCTGCCAGACCTGCTTGAGGTCGGGCCGCGCGATCTTGATGAGGGGACCGCCGTCGGCTGTCCCTTCGACGCGCCGCAATTCTCCGCGGACGGCGACGGCGTAGCGCTCCTCCGGTGAATAGGCGAGGGTCGCCGTGTAGCCGTCCCTGGAGATCGTCTTCAGGCCGCCGCCGCAGGCCGCCATCCCGACGACGACCGCGAAGGCCCCGAGGGCCGCGACGGCCGCCAGCGCCTGCGGCTTCCTCACGGCTTCACGCGCCGCTCGGAATCAGAATCAGGAATTCCTGCGGCTTGCCGAGGGGCTCGCTGCCGGTCTCGGTCACGACGTAGTCCTCTTCGAGGCCGAAGCCGACCTTCTCGCCCATGAGCCACGGAAGCTCCGTCTGGAGCGACGGCTCGACCGCGAAGGTCTGGCCGCTTTCGATGACGTAGCCGCCGAGCTTGCCGTAGCGATCTGGCCAGTTGGGCGCGAGCAGCGGCCCGAGATCGTGCGTGTAGAAGCCGATCGGGTGCCCGGTCGCGTGCATGAATTCCTCGTAGCCCGCGCCCGTGATCACCGCGCGCCCGGCCGTGTCGACTTCGGTTCCCTTCACGCCGGGCTTGAGCGCCGCGGCCGCCGCGCGGTTGGCCGCCTTGACGGTGTCGAAGGCCTTCTGGACTTCGGGCGGGGCGGACGTTTCTCCGGGGCGCAGTACGTAGGCGAGGCGCTGAATGTCGGTCTTGTAGCCGCCGTCGTCGACGCCGGCATCGATGCGGATCACGGCTCCCGCGTGGATCACGGCGTCGGTCGAGGCCGAGTGTCCGCGGGCGCGGCCGGCGGTGACGTTCGGATCGTGGTCGTCGCCCCAGGAGGCGGAAAGCCCCATCTCGCGGCGGCGCTTGCGGATGAAATCCGCCACGTCCTTCTCGGTCGTCTTACCCGCGACGACGACCGCCGGCGTGAGCGCTTCGGCGAGGATCGTCTCTGTCTTCTTCACGGCTTCCCGCATCCGCGCCACTTCCGCCGGGGTCTTGCGGCTGCGGAACGAGACGAGGAGCGCCTCGGCGGAGACCAGTCGCTTCGAGAACTCCGGACCGAGGTTGTCCCGCAGCCACTGGAGGTTCCCGGCCGTGAGACCGTCGGCGAGCGCGACGTCCCTGGACTGGTCGACCGCGATGGTCTTCGGCGTGAGCTTCGCGATCTCGTCGACGAGAAGGCCGCCCGCGCCCTCCTTGCCGTAGGGGATCACGCGGTCGTACAGGCCGGACTTCTCGAACGCGTCCGTGTCGAAGCTCGCCACGATCGCAACGCTCTCCAACTGCTCGCCGCGGTCGACGAAGAGGCACGCGGCGCGTCCGACCGCGAATTCGGCGCCGACGTCGAAGGCGATCGGGTCCGAGGAGTTCTCGCGCGTGATCACGAGCCAGGCGTTCACACCCGCGCGGCGCATCGCGGTCAGCAGGTACCGGTCGAGCCGCTCCTTGCGCGCCGCGATCTTGAGCGGCACCGGCGGGCCCGAGGGCGTGGGTGTGGGCGTCGGGCGCCGCGGCGGGCGCGGCGACTGCGCGAGAGCGTCCGAGGCGAATGCGAGACCCGACGTCGCGGCGATCGCGACCAGCCAACGGAAACCTGTGGCGGGTTTCATCGCGGGCAACTCTAACGCCTTCGACCCCTCTGCCATAATCGCGCGCCATGAGTTGGTGGGAATCGTGGTTCGGCGAGGAGTACCTCGACCTGTACCCCCACCGGGACGTGGACGCGGCCCGCCGCGAGGCCGCCTTCGCCCTGGCCCACCTGCCCGAGAGCCCCGCCCCCCTGCTCGACCTCTGCTGCGGCTCGGGTCGGCATTCGGAGTGTTTCGCCGCCTCGGGCGTGCCGCCGGTCGGCCTCGACTACTCCGCTCCCCTCCTCGAGCTCGCCCGCCGGCGCAACCCGGATCTCAAGCCCGTCCGCGGGGACATGCGCTCCCTGCCCTTTCCCGACGGCAGCTTCTCGGCGGTCGTGAGCTTCTTCACGAGCTTCGGCTACTTCCTGCGCGAGTCCGAGAACCTCGCGGTCGTGACCGAGATCGAACGCGTCCTCCGCCGCGGCGGCGCGTTCCTCTGCGACACCTTCGCGCGGGACTTCGTGCTCGCGCGCCTCGTGCCCGAGGAGCGCCGGTCGTGCGGCGAGAAGGAGTACACGATCCGGCGGTCCTGGAACGCCGCGACGCAGCGCCTCGAGAAGGAGATCGAGGTCCGGCGCCACGGCTCGACCGAGATCTTTCGCGAGAGCGTGCGGGCGTACGGCACCGAGGAGCTCGTCGCGCTCTTCTGCAGCACGGGCCTCGAGGTCGAGGCCGCCTGGGGGAATTTCGACGCCGCGCCGGTGGGGCCCGATTCGCCGCGGCTCATCCTCCTGGCGCGCAAGCGCGCGAGGGCCGCGTGATCCCGTTCTCGAGGTACCCGGGCCTGTCGCCGCTCTTCCACGACTTCCTCGGGGGGCTGCCCGAGTTTTTCCCGGATCCGCCCACGCTCGACGCCGCGGCCGCGCGCGGAAAGCAGCTGCTCTCCGAGGGCGCCCGAGCGCGCGTTCCCGCGTCGGCCTTCCGGCATCGCGGCGGCGAGGCGGTGCGCATGGCCGAAGACCTCGCCGCGGGGCGGGCCATCGCCGTTTCGGCCGGGCACCAGGTCGGTCTCTTCACCGGGCCTGCCTTCACGCTCATGAAGGCGCTCGACGCGATCGCGATCGCCGAGGAGCTGTCGCGCCGGGGCGTTCCGGCCGTGCCCGTCTTCTGGGCGCTGACGGACGATCACGATCTCCAGGAAATCGCGCGCGTCGTCAAGCCCACGCACGACGGTCCCCAGCACCTCGTGCTCGAAGGCGCGGATCGGCAGAACCGCCAGCCCGTCGGCCACCTGAAGATTCCCGACGCCGTCCGCGGCATCGTCGACGTGTTTCGCCCGGACGCGCCGCACGCGGAGGCCGTCCGGATTCTGGAGGCCTTCGCCGCGCGCAGCGCTCCCGGCGTGCGCTACGGGGATGCCTTCATCGAGACGCTCCTCGATCTGGTCTCGCCCGCGCCGCTGCTCGTCCTCGAGCCGCTGACACCCGAGGCGCGGCCCGCGACGGTCGAGCTCTTCCTCATGGCGGTCGAAAAGGCCGACGCCCTCTCGGCGACGCTCCGCGACACGGTGTCCCGGCTCGAGCGGGCCGGCAAAGCGGTGCCGGCGCCGCTGCCCGACGGATTTTCTTTCTTCCTGATCGACCGGGACGGACGGCGCCGCGCGACGGACCTGAAAGCCGCGGTCGAGCGGGTCCGCTCCGGCGAGGCGTTCCCCTCGGCCGACGTCATAACCCGACCGGTCCTGAAGTCGTACCTTCTCCCCATGGCGGCGAGCGTGCTCGGAGCGGCGGAGATCGCGTACCACGCCCAGAGTCTCCCGATATTTCCGCTCTTCGGGGTCACGCCACCCGTCCTGATCCCGCGCACGCACCTGGTGACGCGCGGTCCGGCCGAGAGGCGGCTGGCCGAGCAGCTCGGGATCGCCGACGCGGACCTGCTGCAGCCTCCCGCCGAGGCGCCGGCCGCGGTGCCCCAGGCCGACGCGGTCACGCGCCTCTCCGAATCGACCTCGCGGGAGCTCGTCGCGCTCGGTCCGCAGCTGCAGGAGCTCGACGCGACACTGACCGGAGCCCTCGAGAACGCCGCGAAGAAGATCGTCTACCAGTTCGAACAGCTCGCGGACCGCGCGCGCAAGGCCGCCGATCGCAAGGGCGACGTCGTCTCGAACCGCCGCAAGCGCCTCGAGCGCGCGCTCCTGCCCTCGCTCGACGCGGTTCCCGCGGAACGGATCTACACGCCCCTCTCGGCGATGCTCGCCTTCGGGCGGGACGACGTGCTCGACGGGCTCCGCAAGGTCGCGGGCACGGGCGCCGCGGGAGCCGCCGTCGTCGACCTCGGCCTGACACAGGACCAGGGAGAGCCGCATGCCCGTTGACGTCCTCGCCATCGCCGCCCATCCCGACGACGTCGAGCTGACGTGCGGCGGGACGCTGACGAAGCTGAAGCAGCGCGGCTACCGCTTCGGCATCGTGGACCTGACGCGCGGCGAGATGGGCACGCGCGGCACACCCGAGATCCGGGCCACGGAAGCCAAACGCGCCGCGGAGATCCTGGGCGCGGACTTCCGGGAGACCCTCGACCTCGGCGACGGGGGCCTGCGCCGCGGCCGCGAGGAAGAGCTCGCCGTCATCGAGGTGATCCGCCGCCACACGCCGCGCATCGTCTTCACGCCGTTCCCCGACGATCGCCATCCCGACCATCGCCGCGCGGGCCAGCTCGTGACCGACGCGGCCTACTACGCCGGCACGCGCAAGATCGTGACGAAGCACCCGGCCCACCGGCCCCAGCAGACGATCTACTTCTCGACCTTCATCGGGCACACGCCGGAGTTTCTGGTCGACGTCACCGACGTCATCGACGTGCGGCGCGCGGCCATGCGGGCGTTCGAGAGCCAGTTCCACAAGGAAGGCTCGACCGAGCCGCCGACGGTGCTCGCCCAGAAGTCCTTCCTGGAGATGATCGAGGCCCGGGCCCGCGAGTACGGCGCGATGATCAACGTCGAGTTCGCCGAGGGCTTCCTGGCCTCGCGGCCGCCGCGGATCGAGGACCTCGTCAAGGCCTTCGAGGGCAATGAGCCCGGATTCTGAACACCCCCCTTCGCCCATGAAAATCGGAATCACCTGTTACCCCACGTTCGGCGGGAGCGGCGTCGTCGCGACCGAGCTCGGCATCGCGCTCGCAAACCGCGGCGACGAGGTCCACTTCATCTCCTACGCGCTGCCCTCGCGCCTGGACCTGCCGCGCGAGCGCGTTCACTTCCACGAGGTCGTGGCGCCGACGTATCCGCTCTTCGTCTCGCCGCCGTACACGCTCGCGCTCGCAACCAAGATGGCGGAGGTCGCGGCCCACTGCCATCTCGACCTGCTCCACGTCCACTACGCGCTGCCGCACGCCGTCTCGGCGATCCTCGCCCGCGAGATGGGCACCGGCAACGGCGTGCGCCTCAAGGTCGTCACGACGCTCCACGGCACCGACGTCACGATCGTCGGGCAGGACCGGTCCTATCTGCCGATCACCCGCTGGTCGATCGACAAGAGCGACGCCGTCACGGCCGTCTCAAAATATCTGAAGGACGTCACCGTCCGCGAGTTCGGGGTGCGCCGCGAGATCGAGGTGCTTCCCAACTTCGTCGACACGGCGCGCTACCGGACCGGCCCGCCCTCCCCGTTCGCCCAATCCCTCGCCCGGCCCGGCGAGTCGCTGCTCGTGCACGTCTCGAATTTCCGGCCCGTCAAGAAAATCCGCGACGTGCTCGGGATCTTCGAGCGCGTGCAGAAGGCGGTTCCCGCGCGCCTGCTCCTGATCGGGGACGGGCCCGAGCGCTCGCTCGCCGAGCGTCTGGCGCGGGACGGCGGCTTCGCGGACAAGACGACGTTCCTCGGCAACGTGGCGGCGATCGAGACGATCCTGCCCGCGGCGCGGCTGATGCTCCTTCCGTCGGATGCCGAGTCCTTCGGCCTCGCGGCGCTCGAGGCGATGGCCTGCGGCGTGCCCGTCATCGGCACGGCGGCCGGCGGCCTGCCGGAGGTCGTCGAGGACGGCGTCAGCGGATACCTCCGCGCGGTCGGCGACGTGGAGGGCATGGCCCGGGGCGCGCTGGCGCTCCTCCAGGACACCGGGCTCTGGGAACACTTCTCCACGGCGGCGCGCCGCCGCGCCGAGGTCGACTTTCCGACGGATGCCCTGGTGTCCCGCTACCGCGCGCTCTACGAGAAGACCCTCGGGTCCTGACGGCAGAGGGCGGGGACGAGCCCCGCCCCTACGAGGAAAACCGAGTCTTGGTAGGGGCGGCCCTCGCGGCCGCCGCGAGACGCCGGACCCTAGACCGACGCGCCCGCGAGGGCCTGCAGCCCCGCTTCGCGCTCCTCGCGCGAGCAGAACGCCGCGTGGAACGCGTTGCCGGCGAGCTGGCGCACGTCGGCGTCGGTCAGGCCGAGCTTCTCGCGCGCGAAGCGGTACTCGCCCGCCGTCGACGTCGCGAAGAGGGCGGGATCGTCGGCCGAAAGCGAGACGCGCACGCCCGCGGCGAGAAGCGTCTTGAGCGGATGCACCGAGACGTGCGCGACGGCGCCGGTCGCGAGGTTCGACGAAGGCGCGACGCAGAGGATCGTGTCCTCGCCCGCCAGCCGCGCGAGCAGCTCGGGATCCGCCGCCGCGGCGATGCCGTGGTCGATCCGGTCCGGCCGCAGCGCGTCGAGGGCGTCGCGCACCGATTCGGGCCCGGCCCACTCGCCGGCATGGACCGACGTGCGCAGGTGGAGCGCGCGCGCCCGCAGGTACGTGCCGGCGAACGCCGCCGCCGGATAAGCGTTCTCGTCGCCGCCGAGCCCGAAGCCCACGATCGACGGCAGCGGCATGCGTTCGTAGAGGTCGAGCACGCGCTCCGCGGACTCGGGCCCCCAGTGACGCACGGCGTCCAGAAGGATGCGGCAGAGAATGCCGCGCGCCTCGAGCGCTTCGCGAAAGCCCACGTCGATCGCCTCGAGACACGCGCCCGCATCGAGCCCGAAGCGCGCCGGGATCTCGGGCGAGAAGTAGACCTCGGCGTACCGCAGGCCGTCGTCGGCAAGCGAGCCCGCGACCGCCATCGCCGCGGCGACGTAATCCTCCGGACGCCGGAAGAGCCGGCACACTTCGGCAAAGAGGAGAAGGAAGGCGTTCGAGTCGCGCGCGCGGCGGCGCGCGTCCTGAAAGGCCGCCGCGTCGGCGAAGGGATGGCCGCTGCGCGCGGCGAGACGCTGGATCTCGGCCGGCGGGAGACAGCCCTCGAAGTGGAGATGGCAGTCTGCGAAAACGCCGCCGCGCGACCCGGGAGCAGATGACATCGCGGAACCTTCGGACATCACGATCTCGGCCTTCCGGCGCCGATTCGGGCTTCCCAAGCGGCGAGCCGCCCTTCAGAATCCGGCCGGGATCCCACTATATGCGCCGCACGCGACTGCTGGCTCTCTTTCTCGACGTGTTCCTCTGCGCGGCGGCGGCGGACGCCATCGGACTCGCGGCGACCTTTCTCGTGTGGCGTTATCTGCCGGGCCGCCGAAACCTGATTCCGGCGATCTGGGCGCTCGTGGCCCTGGCCGCGATCCTCGCCTTCCTCCTCCGGGACGCCCGCGGCGGCCGAGCGAGGCGGTGGCTGGCGCTCGAAGCGCGTCGTCCCGACGGCCGCCCGCCGGGGGCCTGGGGCTCGATCCGGCGCAATCTGCCCCTCCTGGTGCCCGTCCTGAACCTGTGGGACGCCTGGCCGCTCCGGGCCGACGGCGAGGCCCCGAGGCGCGTCGACCGGCGTTCGGGAATCCGTATCTGGCGCTCCGCATGAGGGTTGGCGGCGGCTCTCCAGGGTGCCTGAACCTTTTGTCCCCGTTTGCGTTGTTAAGATTCGGATGAGCATGCGTAAAGCACTCCGTCAGGCGCTCGTGGTCGCCGTGTCTCTCGCCCTCGCCGTTCCGGTCCTGGCGGGAAGCAAGGAAGAGGTCTTCGAGAAGGCCTACTCCATGGAAGGCGTCACGAAGGTCACGATCGAGAACGTCAACGGCCACATCGAGGCCACGGCGTGGGACAAGCCCTACTTCAAGGTCCACGCGGTCAAGAAGGCGTCGGGCGGGCGCGCGGAGGAGACCCTGCGGATGACCGAGATCCGCGTCCAGAAGGTCGGCGACGAGATCCGGGTCGAGACCGTCAACCCCAAGCGCCGCCGCCTCTTCGGATTTCTCGACTTTGGCGGCTCGAACGCCGAAGTCGACTACACGCTCCAGATTCCGGCCAACGCCGAGGTGCGGTTCGAGACCTGTAACGGCAAGGTGCTCGCGTCGGGTTTCCTCGCCGCGCTCTCGGGCGACGCCGTCAACGGATCGATCGAGCTCTCCAACCTCGAGGGCCCCACGAGCGCGTCGACGGTCAACGGCTCGGTGCGTCTCTCCTTCAAGGGCGCGCTCAAGCGGAGCCGGATCGAGACGGTCAACGGCTCGATCGACGTGGCGTTCGACAAGGCCTCGGGCGTCAGCTACGAGCTCGAGACGGTCAACGGGCACATCGAAGGCGACTTCGCCATGCCGGTCGAGGGCAAGTTCGGGCCGAAGGAGGCCCGGGGCAAGCTCAACGGCGGCGGCGAGAGCCTGCGCTGCGAGACCGTCAACGGCACGATTCGTCTGCGCACGAAGTAACCGCGGGGTCAGGTCTCGATTTTTCGGTTTTCACGATAGCCTCCCGTAAGGTCGGCGTGTGCTGAAAACCGAAAAATCGAGACCTGACCCCATGCGACCCGTCCTCTTTCCTCTCTGCTACGCCGGCTTCTTCGGCATCCTCCCGCTGCTGCTTTCCCGGCGCGACTCCGAGGTGCAGTGGCACGCGCGCAACGGCCTCGCGCTCTTCGGAGCGCTCGCGGCGGTCGGGATCGTCGCGACGCTCGTGGGAATCCTGGTGCCCTCGCTCTCGTGCGTCTACGTCGTGACGATGGCGATCGTGGGGCTGCTCTACGTCATGATCGCGATCCTCGGCACGGTCAAGGCCCTCGACGGGCAGCGCCTGATGATTCCGGGAGTTTCGCGCCTTGCCAGCCGCGCCGGCCGCTGAGACGCGGGGGCCCCGGGCCTCGCTCGCGCCCCTGATCTTCGCCGCGCTCGCGGGGCTGCTCGTCGGCGATTCGCTGCGCCCGGCGCCGCGGCAGGCGAGCGCGCGCGCCGCGGTCGCCGCGATCGACGTCTACCGGTCGACGCTGTCGCCCGCACTCTCCAAGAACGGGCTTGTGCGCTGCCGCTTCACACCGAGCTGCTCGGCCTACGGCCGCGAGTCGATCGCCCGCTACGGCAGCCCGAAGGGGTTCGCCCTCGCCGCCGGACGGATCCTCCGCTGCCACCCCTGGGCGGAGGGCGGCGAGGACCCGGTGCCCTGAGCGTCACCTTGCTGCATTTTCCGGGCTCCGGTCGCGGCGCGAGGAGTCTCCGCGAGGGCAGCGGAGGAGCCTCGCGCCGCGGGAGGCGCAGTGCAGCGAGGGGACCAGGCACGCGGTCGAGCCCCTTTGGGCGAGCCGCGGGCCGGTGCGCCGCAGGCGCAGGTCCCTGAGCGGAGCGAAGCCGACGATTACTGCCTCTGTCCGACGAACGCGAAGGCGTCCTGGGTGCGGTTGTCGAGGGTGTACCCGGCGGCGAGGATGCCGCCGTTGGGCACCGCGGTCCCCGCGGCGATCGCGACCGTGATGCGCAGTCCGTTTTCGAGCGGCGCGCCGACGGACTCGAAGATCTGCCCGAGACGCAGCAGCGATCCCGGAGCGATCGAATAGGTCTGCGTGCCGCCGATGACCTGCGAGCCGCCGTCGATCACGCGGACCTCGACCGGAAGGGTCGCGGTCGACGTGTTCGTGACGTCGAGGTTGGTGCGGAAGTTCTCGTCGCCCGAGTTCGTGCCGTAGATCTGAAGGACGTTCACGACGTCCCTGTCGCTCGTCTTGGCCGTCATCGATTCCGTGCGCGGGACCGCCGCGAGGAAGAACCCGTAGGTGCCGGTCGGCGTGAAGGTGTAGATCCGGCCCGCGCCCATGACCGCAACGTCGGACTGCCACTCGAGCGCGCCGACGATGCCGTCGCCGACGGGGACCGTGTCGAGCGTGACGTCCGGAAAGAAGAGCGTCTCGCGCGGCGCGAGCGTGATCGGGTCCGAGGTCACGGCCGCTCCCGCGGCCTGGCCGCTCGTGACGGCCGGGTGGAAAATGAGGGTCACGGTCGCCGTGGAGGCCGCGTCGGGATTGAAGAGCCAGACGTCGGTGCGAAAGAGCGCGCCGCCGACACCCGCGACGCGCCCGGCCGTCACGAACCAGCCGCTCGTCGTCGAGGGCGAGTAGGCGGCGCGGGCCGTCGAGGAAACAGACAAGCAGCGCGGAGAGAACGAACAGCAGTCGGCGCATCGGGTCCTCCTGCGGGAACCGACGCGCGAGAGGGGTCCGGGGTTTACGGGTTGGAAGGGATGGAAGGGATGCGAGGGATCAAAAGTTGGTGCCGTCGGCCGGACTCGAACCGGCATGGGTTACCCCATACGCCCCTCAAACGTACGTGTCTACCAGTTCCACCACGACGGCACGGGGGAGACGATTCTAGATGCGCTAAGGCTTCGGGCTCGGTGAAGCGGGAACGGCGGCGGCCGCTGCGGGCTGACCCGCCGGTGCGGCCGGAGCCGGGGCAGCGTCGCCGAGCGCCGGGGCCGTCGCGGGCGCCGGCGCAGGCGCTTTTTCGGACGCCGCCGCCGCCGGAAGCGTCTGGATGACCGATCCCCTGGGCCGCGCCTCGAGGATCGAGAGGACCACGGAGATCACGATGAAGGCGGCGAAAGCGCCGGTCGTCAGCTTGTGGAGGAAGGTCGTCGCGCCACGGGCTCCGAAGGCCGTCTGACTGCCGCCTCCTCCGAAAGCGCCGGCGATGTCCGCGCCTTTGCCCTGCTGGAGCAGGACGACGAGGATCAGGAAGAAGCAGATCACGACGTAGATCACGACCAGGGCGGCGTACAGCACAGGGCCTCCAAAAGGCTACGAGTAAAAAGGGCGGGAAGTCTACGCGGCGGGCCGGGGGGCGTCAAGCACGCCCGGAGCGGATGGCCGCAAACGCCTCGGCCGAAAGGCTCGCTCCGCCCACCAGGAACCCGTCGACCGAGGACTCCGCGAGCAGCGGCGCGGCGTTCTCGGGCGTGACCGAGCCGCCGTAGAGGATCCGGACGGAGGTCCGGGCCGAGAGCAGCTCCGCGAGGTGGACACGCGCGGATTCGGCGTCCGCGGGTCTGGCGGCCCGGCCGGTTCCGATCGCCCAGATCGGCTCGTAGGCGACGACCAGCGGCCGCCGCGGGGGATCCGCCGCGAGGGTCTCGACCTGCCGGACGAGGGTCGAAGCCGTGAGGCCACCCCGTCACGCTCCTCGAGCGTCTCGCCGAGGCAGTAGATGGGCGTGAGCCCCGCTTCCCGGCAGCGCGCCAGCTTTTTCGCGAGCGTCGGGCCGTCCTCGCCGAAGTGGCGCCGCCGCTCGGAGTGCCCGACGATCGCGTAGCGGCAGCCCGCGTCGGCCGCCTGGCGGGCCGAGACCTCGCCCGGTGAACGCGCCGTCGGTTTCCGCGGCGACGTTCTGGCAGGCCGATCGACCACCGATCGCGCGGGTCGCGCGCCTCGGCGAGCGCGGTGAAGGACGGAGCGATCACGAGCTCGCGGCCGGCGGCCCGCACTCGCCGAGCGCTGCGGACAGCTCGCGCGCATAGGCGGCGCCTCCGCGCGGGTCTTGTGCATTTTCCAGTTGGCGACGAAGAGCTTCATGCGGATGGATGTTCGATGTCCGGGGCTCTTCAGCGCCTCGATCCCCGGCAGCCGGCCCTTCCGCGAGAAACTCGAGCGAGGCGCCGCCGCCCGGTCGAGACGTGCGTGAACTTCTCCGCCACGCCCGACTCGTGCGCGGCCTGCACGCTCTCGCCGCCGCCGACGACCGTCACCGCCCGCGACCCGGCGACGAGGGCCGCGAGCGCCCGTGTGCCCTTGTCGAAGGGGGCTTCTCGAACACACCCATGGGGCCGTTCCAGAAGATCGTGCTTCGCGGGCGCGAGCAGCCGCGCGAACTGATCGAGCGTCTTGCGGTCCGACGTCGAGCGCCATAGGTCGTCGGGGATCCGGTCGATGCCGACCGTGCGCGCGCCCGCGCCGTCGTCCGGCGACTTCGCGACGACGAAGTCCGAGGGCAGCGCGATCGTCTTCCCCGCCTCCTTGCAGAAGTCGAGGATCTCGCGCGCCAGCGCCACCTTGTCCTCCTCGAGCAGCGATTGCCGACCGACAGGCCGAGCGCCCGGACGAAGTGGTTGGCCATGCCGCCGCCGATCAGGAGCGGATCCGCGCGACGCGACAGCACGCGAAGCGTGTCGATCTTGCCCGAGATCTTCGCTCCGCCGAGGATCGCGAAGAACGGACGCTGGGCTCCAGCAGGCGCGAGAGCTCCCGGACCTCCTTCTCCAGCAGCAGACCCGCGCCCTTTTCGGCCACGAGCTTCGGAACGCCGACGACGGAAGCGTGCGCGCGGTGCGCGGCGCCGAACGCGTCGTCGACGTAGACGTCGGCGAGCGACGCGAGGGCTTTCGGGCGAATTCGGGATCGTTGGCCTCCTCGCCCGCGTGGAAGCGCAGGTTCTCGAGCAGCAGCACCTCGCCCGCGCGCGAGCGCTTCCGCGGCGCTGCGCGGCCTCCGGGCCCGACGCAGTCGTCGACGAACCGCACGGGCTTGCCGAGCGGCTTCGGCGAACCGGACCGCGACGGGCGCGAGCGACAGCTCGGGCTTGGGTTTCCCCTTGGCCTTGCCGAGGTGCGAGGCGCAGATCACGCGCGCCCCGCGCTCGATCGCGAGACGCACCGTCGGCAGCGTCTCGACGATGCGGGTGTCGTCGGCGACGCGACCGCCGTCCAGCGGAACGTTGAAATCGACCCGGAGAAACAGCCTGCGGCCGGACAGGGAGAGCTCCCGGATGGACTTCATCGAGCCGCTGGACATCGGCCCGGTAGAATAGCGCAGTGAAAAAACGCATCGCGCTGGCGCTGCTCCTGGCGCTCTGCGGGCCGTTGTGCGCTGCGCCGAGGCTCGCGGCGCAGGCGCCGGCACCTGCCCGCCAGGCGCCCCGCAGTCCGCCCGGGGCACGCGCGGCGCCGTCGCAGCCGCCGAGGAAAACGCCGCCCGGGCCGGCATCGCGATCCTCGAGGCGGGGGGCAACGCGGCCGACGCCGCCGTCGCCCTGGCTTTCGCGCTCGCCGTGACGTGGCCGGAGGCCGGCAACCTCGGCGGAGGCGGGTTCTGGATCTCCCGCGAGGCCTCGGGGAACGTGCTCGCGATCGACTTCCGGGAGGTCGCGCCGCGTGCCGCTCGCCGCGACCTCTATACGACCTCCCGCGCCCAGGGCGGACTGCCTCCGCCTTCCTCGACTCGAAGGCCCGCTCGCCTCCGGCGTCCCGGGCTCCGTCGCCGGCCTCGCGCTCGCGCACCGCCGCGCGGGCCGTCTCCCGTGGAAAACGTCCTCGCGCCGGCCGTGAAGCTCGCGCGCGACGGTTTCGTCGATGACCCCGCACGATTCCGAATCGATCGCGGGCGAGCAGAAGCGGCTCGCATCCGACTTCCCGACCGCGCGCATCTTTCTGCCGGGAGGCGCGCCGCCCGTCCCGGGCACGCTCTTCAAGCAGCCGGACCTCGCGCGCACGCTCGAGGCGATAAGGGACCGCGGCGAAGACGGCTTCTACCGCGGACGCGTCGCCAAGGCGATCGAGGACGGCCAGAAGCGCGCGGGCGGCTCCATCACGCGCGGCGATCTCGGCCGCTACGCCGCGAAGGTCCGCAAGGCCGTGCGCTTCTCGTTCCAGGGGCTCGACGTCGTGACGACACCGGCGCCGTCCTCGGGGCCGGTGCTCGCCGAGATGGCGCTGATGGCCCAGATCGCGGGGCCCGACCGGATCCGCCCCGTCGGCCCCGAGGCGGCGCACTGGATCGCCGAGATCGAGAAGCGCGCGTACCGCGACCGCAACCGCTGGCTCGGCGACCCCGCCTTCGCGGGCGTGAACCAGCGCCTGTTCACGGATCCCGTGAGGCTCAAGGCGCTCGTCGCCACGATCAACCCGAATCGCGCGACACCGACCGCGGACCTCCCGGTGCTTTCGGGCGAGAAGGCGACGACGACGCACTTCTCGGTCGTCGACGGCTCGGGGATGGCGGTCTCGGTGACGACGACGCTCAACGACTCTTTCGGCAACGCGCGCGTGGCGCCCGGGCTCGGCTTCATCTGGAACAACGAGATGGACGACTTCGCCACGAAGCCGGGCGAGCCCAACATGTACGGCCTCGTCCAGGGCGAGAACAACGCCGTCGGTCCCGGCAAGCGGATGCTCTCGGCGATGTGCCCGTCGATCGCCACCCGGTCCGGCAAGGTCGCGCTCGTGTGGGGAACGCCCGGCGGCTCCACGATCCCGACGACGAATCTCCAGGTCCTCCTCAACCGGGCGCTGCGCGCCGAAACGCTCGAAGCGGCGGTGGCGGCCCCGCGCTTCCACCAGCAGGATCTTCCCGACGCGATCCAGATCGAGCGCGGGCGCTTCGACGCCGCCTGGATCGCGGCGCTCGAGAAGATGGGCCACGCCATCCGTGAGCGCGGCGCGATCGGCGTCGTCCACGCGATCGCCGTCGAGCCCGACGGCACGCTCAACCCCGTGGCCGACCCGCGCGGCGGCGGGGTGGCGCTCGTCGTCGCGCCCAGCGCGACGGCCGCGTGGAGGCGTCGCGGACCGGCGCCCAGGCGGCGTGCCTCAGCCGTCGCGCCCGGGGCGGCGCGGTGAGCCGGGCGCCCGCCCGCGGGACCGACGTCTTCCGGCCGCTCTACCGCGACGGCCGGACGCTCGCGCTGCTGGATCAGCGCCTCCTGCCCGGCGACGAGGTCTGGCTCTCCCTCGAGACGGCTCCCGAGATCGCCCTCGCGATCCGCGACATGGCCGTCCGGGGCGCGCCGGCGATCGGCGTCGCGGCCGCCTACGGCGCCGCGTTCTCGATGCGCAGCGGCGGGACGACGCCGCCCGCCGAACGCTTCCAGACGGCGCGGCGCCTGCTCGCCGCCACGCGGCCGACGGCGGTCAACCTGTTCGCGGCGCTCGAGCGCATGGACCGTGTCTTCGCGGCGTTCTCGACGGCGGCGCTTTCGCCGGCGGCCGCCGATTCCGATGCGATCGAGGCCGCGCTCATCGCCGAAGCGGACGCCATCGCGTCCGAGGACATCGCGGCGTGCCTGCGCATCGGCGAGCTCGGCGGCGCGCTCCTCACCGGTCAGCGCGCCGTGCTCACGCACTGCAACGCGGGCGCGCTCGCGACCGCGGGCTACGGCACGGCGCTCGGCGTGATCCGGGGCGCCGTCGAGGCCGGAAAGCCGATCCGCGTGATCGCGTGCGAGACGCGGCCGTTCCTCCAGGGCGCGCGCCTGACGGCCTGGGAGCTCTCGCGCGACGGGATCCCGGTCGAGCTGATCACCGACTCGATGGCCGGGCACTTCCTCGCGCGCGGAGAGATCGAGGCCGTCGTCGTGGGGGCGGACCGCATCGCGGCCAACGGCGACGTCGCCAACAAGATCGGCACGTATTCGCTCTCCGTCCTCGCGAAGGAGAACGGCATCCCGTTCTACGTCGCCGCCCCGACGACGACGGTCGACCTCGCGTGTCCGGACGGCGCGGCCATCCCCATCGAGGAGCGCTCGTCGGCGGAAGTGCTGTCCTTCGCCGGCCACGCGATCGCGCCTCCCGGCGTTTCCGCCCGCTACGCCGCCTTCGACGTCACGCCGGCGCGTTACGTGACGGCGATCGTCACCGACCGCGGCGTGTGCCGTCCGCCCTACGGGGAGAGCCTCCGCCGGGCCGTTCGCTCCGCGTCGTGATCGTCCTCGGCATCGAGACCTCCTGCGACGAGACCTCCGTCGCGGTCCTCGACGGCGACGGCCGGGTCCGCGCGAACGTCGTCTCGTCGCAGATGGCGGCGCACGCCCGGTACGGCGGCGTCGTCCCCGAGGTCGCCGCGCGAGCGCACCTGGAGAACCTTCCGGGCGCGCTCGAGGACGCGCTCAACGCCGCGTCGGCGCGATTGGAGGATGTCGGCCTCGTCGCGGCCACCGCCGGCCCCGGCCTCATCGGCGCCCTCCTCGTCGGTCTGTCGGCGGGCAAGGCCCTCGCCTTCGCGCGCGGGATTCCGCTCGTCGGCGTGAATCACCTGGAGGGGCACCTCTTCTCGGCGTTCCTGCGGCCGGGCGGGGAGGAGCCGCTCCCGATCGTGTTTCCGTTCCACGGCCTCGTCGTCTCCGGCGGCCACTCCGAGCTCGTGCGCGTCGAGACCGACCGCATCGTCCCGATCGCGCGCACCCGCGACGACGCTCCGGGCGAGGCCTTCGACAAGATCGCGCGGCGCGCCGGCCTCGGGTATCCGGGCGGACCCGTCGTCGACCGGATCGCCGCACGCGCGCGGTCGGCCGCGTTCCCGCTGCCCGTCGGCCGCGTCGCGGACGGGTCGCGCGACTTCTCCTTCTCGGGCCTGAAGACGGCGATGCTCCGCGAGCTCCAGCGCCGCGGGATCGACGGCTCGCCGCTCGACGCCGACCACCTGGATCCGGAGCTCGCGGACCTGCTCGCGTCCTTCCAGCGGGCCATCGTCACGGCCCTCGTCTCGCGCGTCGACGAGGTCCACGCCGACGAGGGCATCCGCGCGCTGGCGCTCTCGGGAGGCGTCGCGGCCAATTCGGAGCTCCGCGCGACGCTGTCCGCCTGGGGCGCGGCGCACGGGGTGCCGGTGCACCTGCCCGAGCGCGCTTTCACCACGGACAACGCCGCGATGATCGCGTGGGCGGGCCTTCTCCGGTACCGGCGGGAGGGCGCACGGCCGCTCGGTATCGAGGAGGCCCGGGCCCGATCCCGCTGGCCGCTGGGGAGCTGACGCCACGCCTCGCGTAGGGGCGGCCCTTGTGGCCGCCCGGGCGGGCGCGAGGCCCGCCCTACGAGGGGAACGCGAATCCCTGTAAACTCCCCCGTTCGCCAATGACCGACCCCAAGCTCATTCGCAACTTCTCGATCATCGCGCACATCGATCACGGGAAGACGACGCTGTCCGACCGCATCCTGCAGGCCTGCGGCGCGGTGACGGCGCGCGAGATGCACGAGCAGATGCTCGACGACATGGATCTCGAAAAGGAGCGCGGGATCACGATCAAGGCGCGCGCCGTCACGCTGCAGTACAAGGCGAAGGACGGGCAGACGTACGTCCTGAACCTGATCGACACGCCGGGCCACGTCGACTTCTCCTACGAGGTGTCCCGCTCGCTCGCCGCCTGCGAGGGCGCCGTCCTCGTGGTCGACGCGACGCAGGGCGTCGAGGCGCAGACGCTCGCCAACGCGTATCTCGCGACCCACCACAACCTGACGATCGTTCCGGTCATCAACAAGATCGACCTGCCCTCGGCCGAGCCCGAGAAGGCGCGCGAGCAGATCGAGCAGGTCGTCGGCATTCCCGCCGACGACGCGCTCCTGACTTCCGCCAAGATGGGCATCGGCATCGTGGAGCTCATCGAGCGGATCGTCCGCGACATCCCGCCTCCGACGGGCAACCCCGACGCGCCCCTCAAGGCCCTTCTCTTCGACTCCTGGTACGACCCCTACCGCGGCGTCACCTCGCTCGTGCGCATCGTCGACGGGAAGCTCGAGCGCCGGATGAAGATCCGCGCGATGGGAACCGGCCTCGAGACCGACGTCGAGGCGCTCGGCGTCTTCCGCCCCCAGGCCGAGGACATCCCGGCGCTCGGTGTCGGAGAGGTCGGCTCCTTCTGGGGCAACATCAAGGACCTCCACTCCACGCGCATCGGCGACACGATCACCGAGATCAACCGGCCCACCGCCGAACCGCTCGAGGGCTTCGCCGAGGCCAAGCCCATGGTCTTCGCCGGACTCTTCCCGACCGACGCCGACGAGTACGCGAACCTGCGCGACGCGATGGAGAAGCTGCGCCTGAACGACGCGTCCTTCTCCTTCGAGCCCGAGAACTCGACCGCGCTCGGCTTCGGCTTCCGTTGCGGGTTCCTCGGCCTCCTGCACATGGACATCATCCAGGAGCGCCTGGAGCGCGAGTTCGACCTCGACCTGATCACGACCGCCCCGGGCGTGAACTACCGGGTGACCACGAACAAGGGCGAAATCCTCGAGATCGTCAACCCCAACCATTTGCCCGCGCCCAACTACATCGAGCGGATCGAGGAGCCCTACATCACGGCGACCATCATCACGCGCGACGACTTTCTCGGCGGGCTCCTCAAGCTCTGTGAGGATCGTCACGGCACGCAGAAGTCGCTCGAGTACCTCGCCGCCAACCGCGTCGTCCTGACCTACGACTTTCCTCTGAACGAGGTCGTTCTCGACTTCTACGACAAGCTCAAGTCGATCTCGAAGGGCTATGCGTCCTTCGACTACGAGTTCCAGGGGTACCGCGAGGGCGATCTCGTCAAGCTCGACCTGCTGGTCAACGGCGACCCCGTGGACGCCCTGTCCCTGATCGTTCACCGGGAACAAGCCGTCTTGAAGGGCCGTTTTCTGACCTCAAAGATGCGAGAGATCATCCCGCGCCAGATGTTCGAGGTGGTGATCCAGGCCGCGATCGGCTCGAAGATCATCGCCCGGGAACAGGTCTCGGCGATCCGCAAGAACGTGCTCGCCAAGTGCTACGGCGGCGACATCACGCGAAAGAGAAAGCTCCTCGAAAAACAGAAAGAGGGCAAGAAACGCATGAAACGGGTGGGCCGCGTGGACATCCCGCAGGAAGCGTTTCTCGCCGTGCTGAGAACCGAATGAAAAAGAAAAACGAGACCGCGGAAGATCCGGATGCCCCGCGCCACTCGACCGCCCGCGAGTGGTACGAATCGCTGCTCGTCGCCGGAGTGTTCGTCCTTTTCGTCCGGACCTTCGTCGTCCAGACCTACCAGGTGCCGACGGGCTCGATGGAGCGGACGATTCTCGTCGGCGACCATCTCCTCGTGAACAAGTTCGCGTTCGCGCCGCGGATCCCGGCTCTCGCGAAGTACCTTCCCTACCGGGACGTGAAGCCCGGCGACATCATCGTCTTCAAGAAGCCGGGCGACGACATGAACCCCGGCAACGTGCTCGTCAAGCGCGCGGTCGCGCAGGGCGGCGACACCGTCCAGGTCCGCGACAAGCGCCTGTTCGTCAACGGGGAGGCCTACGACCTCGCCTCGATCCAGCACATCGACCCGGAGACCTATCCCGACAGCCCGTCGGTCTCGGAGGGGTATCGCCGCCGCGACCAGTTCGCCGCCTTCACCGTTCCGCCCGACTCGTACTTCGGCATGGGCGACAACCGCGACAACTCGCTCGACTCCCGGTACTGGGGCGCGATCCCGCGGGGCAACATTTTCGGCCGTCCGTCGGTGCTGTACTGGTCCTACGAGGCCGAGCCGAACTCCCACATCTGGAAGGGCCCGATCGCCAAGATCCGGCAGCTGATCGACGTGGCGATCCACTTCTTCTCGCGCACGCGATGGGACCGGATGTTCACGGTCGTGAAGTAGCCGGAGCCTCCGTGGCGGCCGCCGCGGCGCCCCTGCCCGCCCGAACGCTTCGCGAGCGCGCGGATCCGCTCTTCGCCGCGGTCATCTTCGCGCTCTTCGCGCGCACCTTCCTCTTCCAGGCCTTCGCGGTCCCGGGCCCGTCGATGGAGAAGAACGTGCTCGCGGGGGACCGGATCCTCGTCAACCGGTTCGTCTACGCGCCGTCGTTCCCGGCGTTCCCGTCGCTCGCCCGCTTTCTGCCGGGCCGCTCCGTGCGGAGAGGCGACGTCGTCGTCTTCCGCTTTCCGGGGGACCCCCGGCGCGACTTCATCAAGCGGGTCGTGGGCCTGCCCGGCGAGACGCTCGCGATCCGCGACCGCGCCGTTTCCGTCGACGGCCGCGCGCTCGAAGAGCCCTACGCGTTCTACGCCGACGACCGCGTCTGGCCGGACGATCCGGGCGTTCCCGAGGACCGGCGCCGCCGCGACCAGCTCGCGCCTTTCCGCGTTCCCGACGGTACGTACTTCGTCATGGGCGACAACCGCGACGACTCGAGCGACAGCCGCGCCTGGGGACCGGTGCCGCGGGAGAACCTCCTCGGACGCGCGCTCGTCGTGTACTGGTCGCTGGCGCCGCGGCCGCCCGACGCGCGCCCGGAGCCGACCTCGGTGCCGCGCGCGATCCGGGACGCGTTCGCGCGCGCGCGCTGGGAACGGACCTTTCTTCCGGTGCGATAGAGCGGGAGACGGGTTAGAATCGACGCAGTTTCTCGGAGGGTATTGCATGGAACGGTCACGGACGCTCAGACAAGCGCCCCGCGGAGTTCGCGGCGAGGCCAACTTCGGCTGCATCGTGTGGCTCGTCGTCCTCGTGGTCGTCGGGTACCTGCTCTGGAAGGTCGTGCCCGTCAAGATCGCCACCTCCGAGTTCTACGACACGATGCAGGAGCAGGCGGCCTTCGGGTCCATCAAGGACCCCAAGTTCATCGAGTTCGAGATTCTCAGGAAGGCCGAGGAGCTGAAGCTCCCCATCAAGAAGGACAACCTGAAGATCACCCGGTCGCGCGAAGCGATCACGATCGAGTGCCACTACGAGATCGTGATCGATTTCTTCAGCGGGGTTTACAAGTACGTCTGGAAGTTCGACCCCGTGGTGCAGCGGCCGCTCTTCGCGGTGTAGAAGGCGCCTCGGGTGACCGCCGGCGGGGACCTGTCGATCTCGGCAGTTTCCCGCCGGACCGGCATCCCGGTCTCGACTCTGCGCTTCTATGAGCGCGAGCTTCCCGGCATCTTCCGCATCCGCAAGACCCCGGGGGGCCACCGCCGGTACGGCGAGAGCGACGTGGCTCGTTTTGTCACGGTCCGCCGGCTGACGGAATCCGAGGGTCTGGGCCTGGGAGAGGTGCGGCGCGTCCTGCGCTCCGGCGGCGACGCGGAGGCCCTGCGCGAGGAGGTCGAACGCGTCCGGGACGCCGGCGCCGCCGACGGACAGTCCCTGCGCGACCTCGAGCACCGGGTCGGGGCGCTCGAGACACGCATCGCGGCCCTCGAATCGGCGCCCGCGCGGCGCGGGTGGCTGCGGCGGCGACCCTGAGCCGGTTCGGAACGAAGCGCCAACGGGAATTTTCGGCCGGCGGCGGGGATTTGGGGCGGGTTAGGGATTAAGAGGAAAAGAGGAGAAAACCAGACATGAAAACCCGTCGAATCGTCCCGATTGCCCTGTGTCTCGTCGCCTCGCTGGCGCTGGCCGGCGCCGCCCTGGCCGAGGGTCCCGCCATCGGCGCGGCCGCGCCGAACTTCACGCTCACCACGGTCGATGGAAAGCCCTTCTCCCTCGCGGACGCCGAAAAGGCGAACAAGGCCGTCGTCCTGATGTTCATCGCGACCAAGTGCCCGTACTCCAACGCCTACAACGAGCGGCTGCGCCAGATGACCGACGACTACACGAAGAAGGGCATCCTCTTCGTCGGCATCAACAGCAACAACACGGAGCCCGAGGCCGAGGTCAAGTCGCACGCCGCGAAGAACAAGTGGGCGTTCACGCTCGTCAAGGATCCCGGCAACAAGGTCGCGGACCTCTACGACGCCAAGCGCACCCCCGAGGTCTACATCGTCGGCGCCGACGGCAAGCTGCTCTACCACGGCCGCATCGACGAGAACTACGAGGAGCCGACCAAGGTCACCTCGCCGGACCTGAAGAACGCGCTCGACCAGATCCTCGCGGGCCAGGCCGTCTCCAAGACGGAGACCAAGGCTTTCGGCTGCACGATCAAGCGTGCGTAGAGGAAAGTCCCGCCTCGCGGATTGCGGTTTCGCCATCGTGTCGAGGGGCGGCCCTTGCGGCCGCCCTTTTCACATCCGCCGTACCCGCCGCGGACGCGCCTCGCCTGTCCGGCGAAGTCGACGCGAAGGGCTACGCCGCAGCCGTCGCGAAGCAGAAGGGGCAGGTCGTCCTGGTCAACTTCTGGGCGACCTGGTGCGTGCCCTGCCGCGAGGAGTATCCGGACCTGACGCGTCTCGAGAAGGCGTATCGCGGCAAGGGTCTGTCCGTGATCGGCGTCTCCATCGACTCCGCGAAGGACATGCCGGCCGTCGACAAGTTTCTGGCAAAGATGAAGCCGGACTTTCCCAATTATCGCAAGGCGAGCGGCGGCGACGACCAGGTCTTCATCGAGTCGGTCGACGACAAGTGGGGCGGCGAGCTCCCCTTCACCGTTCTCTACGGCCGCGACGGCAAGAAGGCGACGGTGCTGTCGGGGAAGCAGTCCTACGCGGAGTTCGAGAACGCGGCCAGGGCGTTGATGAAATAGGGCGGGGACAAGCCCCGCCCCTACGACTCGTTAACGAACCAGCGTGCGCGGCTTTCGCCGGATGACGCCGTCCAACCCCCAGACCTTCCCGGCATCGGCCGCGAAAATCATCAGCAGCAGGAGCAGAGTGAACTTGGCCGTCATCCCGGCCGTGACCCACTGGTCCCAGCTCGCTCCGGGCTCTCCGCGGCCCGTGCCGATCAGGATCGCGGCCATCAGAGCGATACCGCCCGCGGCGGCCACCCGCGTGAAGAGCCCGAAAACGAGCCCCAGGCCCACGGCAATCTCCCCCAGGGCCAGGACCCAGCCGAAAACCGAGGCATTGGGAAGGACGACCTTCTCGAGAAAGGCCTTCCAGAACGGCCAGGTCTCGGCCGCGATCTGCCTGGTCTCCTCGGCAAAGCCGGTTCGGACGAAATCGCCCGCGACCTTGCCCCATCCCAGGGCGATCAGCATGACCCCGGTGAGGATCCGGACCACGGCGGCGGTGCGCACGGGCGGGGAGTCTAGCAGCCGGGCCCCGAAAACGAGGACAGGTCGTCCCGCGAATCGGACACCGGGCCTCAGAGATGCGTAAAAACACGGGGTCGGAAGCGGGTCCGTGTTTTGCTAATGTTCCTTCGGACCGGGAGCAAGCCCGGCCTCGACTTCAAGCAGCCCGGGTACAGGAGAAGAAAACATGAAGCGTCTGAGCCTCTGGGTCCTCGCGTCGGTAGTGCTCGCCCTGGCGGCTCCGCCGCTTTCCGCCGAAAACGGGGTCAATCCCGGCCGTGGAACCCGAGTCGTGAAGCGCAGCTCGCCCGGCGAAACCGGGACCCCGCGCTACGAGCGCAAGGCGACGGCCGTCGTCCTACTCCGCCCAGGTGAACATCGTGACCCGCGTCCAGGGCACGTCCTTCTTCAAGACGGCCATCGACATCACCAACAACACCAACGTCAACGACGTCGTCGCGACGCTCCAGTACTGCTACAGCGTCGGCGGCGTCTTCCAGGGCTGCTCGCCTCCCGAGGATCTCCTCCTGCTCGCCCTCGACAACTTCCACACGGACGACATGGTCCAGTACCTCGGCTCGATCGGCGCGATCCCGCCGGATGCGGAAGCGTCCTCGTTCGGCACTCTCCTCGTGACCTTCGACAACCTTCCCGTCCAACTTCGGCTGGGAGGGCACGGTCACGGCGCGGACGTACAGCCCGTACGACCAGGCCAACCCGGCGCTCGGCACCGTCGCGATCGCGTACCCCGGCTCGCTCTTCTTCGAGTCCGCCAACTCAGACGCTCGTCGGCACGATCCGCGACACCCAGCGACCGCGCCGACCGAACGCCGGCGCTCCTGCGCACCAACCTCGGCATCACGAACACGGACCTGAACGGCTCGTGGCCCGCGTCAGCGTCGCAGCTCTCGTTCTACGACGTCACCCCGGAACAGGCCGACCAACGGTCAGGCGGTCGGCAACCGCGTCAACATCAACGGCCTCGAGGCCGGCGAAGTGCGTCAGATCAACAACATCTTCAACGCCGCGAACATCCCGCCCGGCATCAACGCGCTGATCGTCTTCGCGGACGTCACGGCTCCGTCCACGGGCTTCCCGACGGTCGAGGGCTACATCAACATTCTCGACGGCGGGCACGCAGGACGGCGCGTACTTCGAGATGAAGTGCGCGGACACGGACCTCTGCGGGAACTGATCCGGCGGTAAGGCCGACGAATCGAACGGGCGGGCTCGAGGGCCCGCCCGTTTTCTATATGCGGCTCGGTCGGACACCGCCGGCCGCGATGTCGCGCCGGACGTGCTTGCCTTCGAACTGGATCCGGTCCGCGGCCTCGTAGGCGCGGTCGCGGGCGTCGGCCATCGACGGCGCCAGGGCGGTCACGACCATGACCCGGCCGCCGGCGGTGACCAGACGGTCGCCGTCACGCGCCGTGCCGGCGTGGAAGAGCTCGACGCCCTGCATCCGCGCGGCCTCGTTCAAACCGGTGATCGGCTTGCCGTGCTCGTAGCTGCCGGGATAGCCGGCCGCCGCGAGGACGACGCCGACGCAGGCCTCGCTCTTGACCTCGAGCGGCAGAAAGCGGTCGAGGCCTCCCCGCGCGACGGCGAGCAGCACCTCGGCGAGATCCGAGGTCACGCGCGGCAGGATGACTTCCGTCTCGGGGTCTCCGAAGCGCGCGTTGTACTCGAGGACCTTCGGCCCCGACTCGGTGACCATGAGGCCCGCGTACAGCACGCCCCGGAAGCTGCGTCCCTCCGCCTGGAGGCCCCGGAAGGTCGGCCACAAAATGTCCCGGAGCACCTGCGACGCCATTTCGGCGTTCAGGACGCCCGCGGGCGAGTGCGCGCCCATGCCGCCGGTATTGGGGCCGCGGTCGCCCTCGTAGACCTTCTTGTAGTCGCGCGCGGTCGGCAGCGGGACACAGACCTCGCCGTCGAAGAGCGCGAGGAACGACGACTCCTGCCCGCGCAGAAACTCCTCCACGACGACGCGGTCGCCGGCCGCGCCGAAGACGCGCTCCTGGAAGAAGAGCCGCAGGGCCCGCTCGGCGTCCTCGGCGGCCTCGATGACGAGGACGCCCTTGCCGCCGGCGAGGCCGTCGGCCTTGAGCACCACGGGAAAGCCGTATTTCTTGAACGCCCGCTTCGCTTCGTCGGCGGACTGGCAGATCGTGGCCTCGGCCGTGGGGATCTTGTGGCGCCAGAAGAACTCCTTGGAAAAGACCTTGGAGGACTCGATCTGCGCCGCCAGGCGCGTGGGACCGAAGATCGGGAGCTCGCGCTTGATGAACTCGTCCGCGATCCCGAGCGAGAGCGGAAGCTCCGGGCCCACGACCGTCAGGTCGACGTGGAGCTTTTCGGCAAGGTCGGCGATCTCGACGATGTCGGAGACGGACACCGGGAGGCAGTCGGCCACTTCGGCGATCCCGGGATTGCCCGGGGCGCAGAAAATCTCCTCGACGAAGGGGCTCCGGTGGAGCGACGAGCAGAGCGCGTGCTCGCGCCCTCCCCCGCCGATGACCAGGATTTTCATCGGCCGGCATTGTATCCCCTCGAATCCGCCTCCGCCTCACGGCCGCGGGCGCCGGCGTTTCTTCGAAGGCGCTCCGGACTCGCCTCCGCTCGAGCGGCGCGCACGCTTGTCGTCGGCGCTCGAGATCGGAACGACTTCGAGCGTGTCGTGGCGGCCGGGCAGGGAGATCAGGGTCTCGAGCGATCCGTACGGGGCGAGCTCCAGGCCGAAGCGGCCCTTCTCGCGCACGGTCACGCCGCCGCCCCGCGCGCGCGCCTCGAAAGCGAGCGACCGGCCGGGCCAGCGCCGGCCGCCGTGATTGACCGCACGAACGCGGCAGAGCGTGACGTGATCGCTGGAGGTGTAGGGGTCGCGGGTGATCGAGAGGCGGACCTCGAGCCAGGGATCCTCGGCGGGGTCGGATGCGAACAGGAACAGGGAGAGGGCGAAGGCGGAAAGCGAACTCGAAAACATGGACGGCTCCTTTCGGTTTCGAGGAGCCGACGGAGCGCCCGGACGGACGCGCCGAGGAGACGAGGCGAGGAGGACGAGGCCCATTATACGGATCCGCGCTACGACCGGCCCACTCTCCCGTTGACACCGCCCGGCCGGAGGGCTACCGTCTTTTTCGGCTCTTTGACTCCATCGAGAGTGGGCGAGGGACCGGCCCTTTGACCCCACGGCAACCGGACCGCGCGTCGCGGCGCGGATCGTCAGGTGCCAATTCCGGATCTTCCGCAATCGCGGAAAGAAGATGTGGGGCGCCGCGACAGGGTCCCTCCGGACCGGCGCCTCTCATCGAGAGGCTTTTTTATTTATGAAGAAAAACTTCCGCAAAGCGATCGCCGAGGAGGTGCTGCTGGCCGACGGGGCGATCGGCACGCTGCTGACCTCGCGGGGCGCTTCCCCCGAGCAGGCGCGCTCGCCGCTGAACCTCTCCGATCCGGTGTCCGTCCGCGAGGTCCACGAGGATTATCTCGACGCGGGCGCCCGGATCCTGACGACGAACACCTGGGACGCCAACCGCGTCAAGCTCACGGCGCACGAGTGGGCCGACTCGCTCGAGAAGATCAACCGCGAAGGCGTGCGTCTCTGCCGCGAGGCCTCGGCCGGCGAGCTCGCGTTCGTCGCTGGGTCGATGGGGCCGCTCGGCGCGCTCGTCAAGCCCTACGGCACCCTGCGGCTGACGCAGGTGCGCGAGATCTTCGAAGAGCAGGCGCGCCTGCTGCTCGAATCCGGCGTCGACCTCGTGCTGCTCGAGACCTTCGGCAGTCTCCTCGAGGCGGCCGAGGCCGTGCGCGCGGTGCGCGGCCTTTCAGCGGAGATTCCCATCGTCGCGGAAATGACGTTTCTCGCGGACGGACGGACCGCCTTCGGCGAGGCCGCGCCGCACGCGCTCTCGACCCTGGCCCTGGCCGGAGCGGACGTCGTCGGCATGAACTGCACGCTCGGGCCGCAGGAGACGCACGACCTCTTCGAGAAGCTGGCCGGCGCCGTTGCCGCGCCGCTTGCCGTGATGCCCAACGCGGGCTACCCGAGCGTGGTGCACGGACGCAACGTCTACCTCTCCTCGCCGGATTACCTGCGCGAGTACGCCGCCGCTTTCGTCGCGTCGGGCGCCGCGATCGTCGGCGGCTGCTGCGGCACGACGCCCGAGCACATCCGCGCCATGGCGCGGGTCGTCTCGGGACGCCCGCGGGGCAACGCAGGCACGAGCGCGAGCGCCGCGCATTCGGTGTCGATCCATCTCGAGACCGAGCCCGAGTCGCTCGCGCCGGCGCCGATCGAGACGTCCCGGCTGAAGCGCCGTCTTTCGGATGCCGACGAGTTCGTGGTCACGGCCGAGGTCGAGCCGCCCAAGGGCGCCGACTGCACGACCGCGATCGAAGGCGCCCGGCTGTTGAAGGCCGCCGGCGTCGATGCGGTCAACGTCACCGACAACCCGATGGCACGCCTGCGCATGTCCTCGATCGCCGTGGCGGCGCTCATCCAGCGCGAGGTGGGCCTGGACGCCGTCGTCCAGATCACGACCCGCGACCGCAACGTCCTCGGGCTGCAGTCGGACCTGCTCGGAGCGGCCGGCCTCGGCATCAAGGCCATCCTCTGCCTGGGCGGCGATCCGCTGAAGATCGGCGATTACCCTCAGGCCAAGCAGGTCTCGGAGGTCGACGTCCTCGGCCTCCTGCGGATGGCCAAAGGCCTGAACGCGGGCGCCGACCTCGCCGGCAACGCGATCGGCGCGCCGACCCGCTTCGCGGTCGCCTGTGCCGCCAACCCCGCCGCGAAGGACCTGGAGGTCGAGTACTCGAAGCTGCGCGCCAAGATCGAGGCCGGCGCGACCTTCGCGCAGACCCAGCCGATCTACGACCTCGAGGCCCTCGCGCGCTTTCTGGAGCGCCCCGAGGCGCGGGCGATCCCCGTTCTCGTGGGCCTGATTCCGCTGCTCTCGCTCAAGCAGACTCTCTTTTTCGCCAACGAGGTGCCGGGCATCGTGGTTCCGGACGCCGTCCAGGCGCGCATGCGGCAGGCCGCCGAGCGCGGCGCCGAGCACGAGAAGGCCGAGGGCCTCGCGATCGCGCGCGAGCTCGCCGCCGGGATCGCCTCCCTCGCCGGCGTCCGCGGCGTCCACGTCATGCCCATGGGCAAGTACCGCACGGCCGGCGAGATCCTCGAGGCGATCCCGGCGGCCCGCCGGGGCGCGGGCGAGCCCCGGGCGGCGCGCTGAGGGTTTTCCCGGCTCTCGAAACCGGAATCCCCGCGCCCGACGGCTCGTTTTCCCCTGCGCCCGGACTCCCATAGAATCCGGGGCGAAACGAGGATGGGAGAGCCAATGAGAACCATGAAACGAGTCGCGGCGGGACTGGGCGCCCTCATGACGGCGGGTTACCTCCACGCGGGCGCGCAGTGCCGCGTCGCCGGCGGGGTCAGCGACCCTGCCGGGGCGGCGATCGCGGACGCGTCCATCACGATCACGACGCCGAACCTGACGACCTTTAAGATCGTCGTGAAGGCGGACGCCAAGGGCAAGTGGGGAACGCTGCTGCCCGACTGCACCATGCCCTACCACTTCAAGTTCGAAAAGGACGGCTATCTGCCGTTCGACGTCGACAAGAAGATCCCCATCGGCGACATCGCGACGATCGACGGAAAGCTGACGAGCAAGACCGAGGCCCAGGCGAAGGCCGCCGCAGCCGCGGCGCCGTCGATGTCGACCAGCGAGAAGGCCGTCCAGGCCTTCAACTCGGGCGTCGAGGCGATGCAGGCCGGCGACAAGAAGATGGCGGAGACGAAGTTCCTCGACGCCGTCAAGCAGAACCCGGACCTTCCGGCGGGCTGGCAGGCCCTTTCGCAGATCGCGTACGAGAACAAGGACTGGGCCAAGGCGATCGAGTACGGGCAGAAGGCGACGGATCTGGATCCCTCGCTCACGAACCTCTACCAGATGATGGGCGATGCCGCGCGCCAGTCGGGCGACAAGGCCAAGGCCGCCGAGTTCGACAAGGCATGGGCGGAAGCGAACCCCGACTCGCCCGACATCCTCTACAACAAGGGCGTCGAGGCGTACAACAAGGGCAAGATGAAGGACGCCGAGGCGATGCTGACGAAGGCCGTCGAAGCGAAACCGGACTACGCCAACGCGCACTTCTGGCTCGGCATGGCGTGCTTCAACCAGAACAAGAAGGCGCCGGCGAAGGCGCACCTCGAGAAATACATCGAGCTCGACCCGAACGGGAAGGAAGCGTCGACGGCGAAGGAGATCCTGCCGCTTCTGAAGTAGAGGGCGGGACAAGCCCCGCCCCTACGGGAACGCTTCGTAGGGGCGGCCCTTGCGGCCGCCCTTTTCGTCTCGCGGCCGCTTAGTGCTTTTCGAGTCTCGCGATCTTGCCGTGCAGCCAGCGGAGCAGGGCGTCGAAGACGTCCTCCTCCCGTGACTCCTTCGGCCAGGCGCCGTAAGGGTCCCGGAGAGTCGCCGCATGCGCCTGAGTTTGCGTGCGTCCCGGGACGGTCGAGCGGTTCTCGACGAACTCCAGGTCGTATGGGATCTGCATGATGCACAGGTTCGGGTGCAATCCGTGAGCCACGCCGGGCCTCGCTCAAGTCACTGACAACAGAAGACTTCTCGACATCCAAAAGGCTGTCCTGACACCGGGCGCCGGCCGGCGCGCACATCCGGGACAATTTCTGACAGTCGCGGGAGAGAATCCCGGAGTGGGCCGCGAGGGTGCGTTCAAGGATCGACCGCTCTGGCGCCGGCTCCAGACCATTCACCACGAGATCAAGGAAGGCCGCTTTCCCAACACGAGCTCTCTCTCCGGGGAGCTCTCCGTCTCGACCAAGACCGTGCAGCGGGACATCGACTACCTGCGCGACGAGCTCGACGCGCCGATCGAGTTTCGCCGCGAAGAGAACGGCTACGCGTATTCGCGCGACGACTACGTTCTTCCATTTCTTCCCGTCGACGGCCAGGACCTCTTCGCGATCGGCGTGGCGGCCCAGGTGCTGCAGCTGCTCGGCGGCACGCCCCTCGCACGCTCGCTGTCCTCCTGCTACGAGCGCCTCGCCCGCCTCATGCCGCCGAGTGTCCGCCTTCGGCCCGAGATCGTCCGCGAGAAGCTGACGCTGCGCGCGGCGGCGTTCCGCCCCGTTCCCGAGGAGACGTGGCTGGCGGTCTCCGAAGCGCTGCAGAAGGGCGTCGCGCTCTCCATGCGCTACCGGCATCCGGGCGAGGGACCCGGCGAGCCGCGCACGATCCGGCCGTACGCGCTCGTCCTCGCGGGACGGGACTGGATGGTTCTCGCCGAGGATCAGTCGCAGATCAAGAACTTCTACCTCGGGCGGATCGCGAGCGCCCGCATCACGACCGAGCGCTACGCGATCCCGAAGGACTTCGACGCGGGCACGTTCTTCCGCAACACCTTCGGACTCTTCGTGGGCAAGGGTCCGGCGTTCCGCTTCCGGGTGCGCTTCGCGGCCGAGGTCTCCGACGAAGTGCGCGAGATGGTCTGGCACGCGAAGCAGAAGATCGAGACCGATTCCGCCGGCCACGCGATCCTCGAGCTTCCGGCCGAGTCGCTGCGCGAGGCCCGGCGTTTCATCCTCGCCTACGGCCGGCACGCCGAGGCCCTCGCGCCGCCCGAGCTCGTCGAGGACCTGCGGCAGGAGAGCGAAGCCATGGCGCGCGCGTACGGGTACGGATCGAAAACGGCCCGAACGCCCGCGGGAAGGAAGAAGTCGGGGGCCTCCCGACGTTCATGAGGGAACGATGAAACGTCTCGGACTTGGCCTGGTCCTGGTCTCCGCCTGCGCGGCAGCCGCCGCGTGCGGTCCGCCCACCGTGCGCCCCCTGTCGTTTCCGGACCCGTCGGTGACCTGCCCCGGGGGCCTCGTATCGTGGAAGCTCGAGGTCCTCGATCGCCGCGCGGGGCCCGAAGGCGCCGAGAAGATGATCGCCGCGATCCGCAACGGAATCGAAAAGTCTTTTCCGGGTTGCCGGTGGTCCGGCGGCGAGGACGGCGCCTCGACGATCACGATCACGGTGCACCGCTTCGAGGTCGA
Organism: uncultured Acidobacteriota bacterium; assembly: GCA_963742245.1. GTDB lineage: Bacteria > Acidobacteriota > Thermoanaerobaculia > UBA5066 > Gp7-AA6 > DAHUXD01. The sequence continues at coordinate 618,939 of CAVULG010000009.1, read as the reverse complement.
TGAGCACGACCGCTACCAGGACGCGGGCGCGGAATGGACGGTCAATGCGTCGAGCGCGGGCGGAAGCACGATGACCGAGTTCGATGCGAACGAGGAAGACACGCGGCCGGCCTACTCCGGCGCGGACACGGAGGCGCTCAACGAGGTCTTCCGCAAGGCCCTCGATCGGACCGTGAAGGGCCTCGCGGCGATGCAGCGAAGCGGGTCAATGCGTCCCCCGGAGGGGACGTCCGAGGCCGGCTTCGCCCGCGCCGACTCCGGACACACCGAATCGCCTAACCCGATGAGCGGCCGCTCCTTCGCACTCTCCCGAGGCGCGCGCCGCGCCGGGCTCGGGCGTGGAACGGATCTCGCACTGAGGGTCCGTGGAGGAATCATGAAGAGATCCTTGGCAGCCACAGTCATTCTCGCACTCGCCCTCGTGTCGATCACGCCCGCGCCCCTGGCGGCCGCGTCTTCCACGTCGGATCGCCTCTACGAAATCGCCTCGATCCTTCAGGGACGGTTCGAGGGCGCGACTCCCGGCAACAAGCTCATCCTCAACATGAGCACGATCACGATCGACCCGTCGCATCCGTTCGACGTCTTCGTCCAGGTCACCGGACGCTTCGAGAACGACAACGTCCGCCAGCAGGGCGTCATCCGACTCGAGACGCAGGGCGAGGACATCTACTTCACCTACATCCCGCACTTCGATCCGGCGGTGACGGTGCTTTCCAACGACGTCGGCCTCTTCTCCGAGCGGGAGCTCACCGCGGCGTGCGCTTTCACGATGAAGCCGCTCGGCGACGGCTTCGCCGGCGAGACCCTCGGCATCACGGCATGCGCCCTCGCCATGCGCGGCGCCATCGGCCGCTGGAGCGTCGAGCTCGAGCCCGGAAGCCTCCGCTTCCGTAGCGTCCAGACCGGCGAAACCCTCCGCTTCACGCAAACGGCCAGGAAGAAGTCGTAGGGGAGGGGCTTGCCCCCTCCCGCCTCGGCCCCTACCCCCCTTCGGGCAGGTACTTCTTCGCGATCTGTTTGACGGGCTCCGAGAAATCACCCTTCAGGATCCACCGCAGAAACCCCGGCTCCTCCCGTCCCATGTCCTTGAGCAGCCGTCCCCGGTTCTTTCCGAAGTTCACCGTCGGCTCGCCGTTGACGAGGCGGAAGCGGCCCTCGGGATCCAGGTCCTGATCGAGGCCGGCACAGAAGAGCTCGTGGAGCTCGGACACCGTGCGCGGCAGCTCGGTGTAACGGTGGAGCTGCCCCTCGAGGACGCGCAGCGTCATCTCGGCGTCCGCGAGCGCGCCGTGCGCGCCGGTGTGCTCGGACTGGCAATAGAAGCGCGCCGCCGCGGCCAGATGCCTCGGCTCGCGCGCGAAGAAGATCCGCTGCGCGTCGACGATCCGCAGCCCGGAGATCTCGAACGCGACGCCGGCGCGGAGGAACTCGGAGCGCAGCACCGGCAGGTCGAATCCCGTGATGTTGTAGCCCGCGAGATCACAGCCCTCCAGGAACGTCGCGAGCTCGGCGGCGGCCTCCCGAAAGCGCGGCGCCGCCGCGATGTCCGCGTCGCCGATTCCATGGATCGCGGTCGAGCCCGCCGGAATGGGCACGCCGGGATGGAAGCGGCGGATCCAGTCCTCGCGCCGTCCGTCCGGATGGATCTTCAGACACGCGATCTCGACGATCCGGTCGGATCGCGAGTTCGTTCCGGTCGTCTCCGTGTCGAAAACGACGAGAGGCCGCTGGAGTGGCAGAAGCTCGGGGAGCATCGGCGAGGATCCTAACCCCTCAGTAGTTCTCGGAGAAGAGCCAGAAGAACGTCTCGCCCAGGCGTGCCCCGAGCCCGCGGTCCTTCCATTTCTCCAGCGTCAGCGCCTCCGAGCGCGCCAGGTCCGCGGCGACCATCGCCTCGACCTGCCCCGCGAAGGCGGCGTCGTAGACGGCGAGATTGACCTCGGCGTTCTTCTTCATGGACCGGTTGACGAAATTGATCGAGCCGACCGTGGACCAGATGCCGTCGACCACCATCACCTTGTTGTGCATCATCGTCGGCTGGTATTCGAAAATCTCGACGCCGGCCTCGAGGAGGTCGCCGAACTGGTACCACGAGGCCGCGCGCACGTTCGGGGAGTCCGTGTGCTCGCCCGGAACGATGACCTTCACGTCGACGCCGCGCCGGGAGGCGGCGACGAGGCCCTCGCGGATCTGCCAGTCCGGCACGAAGTACGCGTTTTCGATCCAGATGGTCCGCCGCGCGGCCTGAATCGCCATGTAGAGCAGGAGCTTCGACATCGAGATCGAATCGGCACGCGCGGCCGCAATCGTCTGGGCCAGCGCCGTGCCGGCCGGCTCGATGAGCGGGAACTGACGGTCGCCGTTCAGGACCTCCCCGGTCGTGTGGACCCAGTCCTGCGCGAAGACATGCTGCAGCTGCGCGACGACCGGTCCCTCGACCTCGATCATCGTGTCGCGCCACGTCTTCCAGCGGTCGTCGAGGCCCACACCCCCGCAGAACCCGATGCGCCCGTCGATCGTGAGGATGCGCCGGTGCGTGCGGTTGCCGACACGATCGATGGAGTAGATCCGCAGAGGCTTGTAGATCCGCACGCCCACGCCGGCCTTTTCCATCTGGGCCTCGAGGGCGCCGAGCCGGCGCGAGCCGAACCCGTCGACGAGCACGCGCACCGCGACACCCGCCCGCGCCCGTTCCTCGAGCGCCCGGGCGAACCGGCGCCCCGTTTCGTCGTCGGTGAAAATGTACATCTCCGCGTTGATCGAGAGCTTCGCCGCGGCGATCGCCGCGAGCATTCCGGGGAAAACGCCGTCGGCATCCTGCAGAAGGGCGACCCGGTTGCCCGGCACCATCTCCGTGCCGAGCGCGTCCAGGGACCGCCGGAACTCGGGGCTCTCGACGCCGTAGTCCGGCGCGTACTGGTAGATGGTCCGCTTCTCCGAGAAGAGATACATGCAGCCCGATGCGGCCAGCGACGCCGCCGCGAGGGCCGCGAAAGCGCCGGTCCGCAAAATTGAGGTATGCCGACGGCGGAAAAGGGTGACAATTCTCGTCAGAAAGCGGTCCGGCGTTTTTGGCAAACTGTTGATGTGCAATGACTTATACCTTTGGCCCGGCATGGCCGCGCGATTGCTATTCCTAGTTGGCGAGCAAAGGAACCTCAACCTCCTCCTTTCGCCCCCCGGGACGGCCCCACCCCGACCCGGGGCTTTTTTTTTGCCCGCAATTCGACTCTAAGCCCGAAACCGGAACCTCGGGCAAAGGGCGCTCCGTCGTTCTGCTAGCGTTTCCGCCCACATGCGCATTCTCGCGGGCGACGTCGGGGGGACCAAGACCGCGCTCGCGATCTTCGAGTTCGGCCCGCGCGGGCGTTCGCTCGTCCGGAGCGAGCGCTATCCGAGCGCGGCCTACCGCGGGCTCGAGGAAGTCGTCGAGGTCTTTCTCGGCGGCGAGCGGCCTCCGGAAGCCGCCGGGTTCGGCGTCGCCGGCCCGGTGCGCGACGGCGCGTCGCGGATCACCAACCTCACCTGGACGATCGACGAGAAGAAGCTCGCGCGCGCGACGGGGATTCGCCGCGTCCGGCTGCTCAACGACTTCGTGGCCAATGCGCTCGGACTTCCCCATCTCTCGGGGCGCCAGCTGGCGACACTCGCGCGGGGGCGGGGCGAGCCGGGCGGGCCCATCGGAATCCTCGGCGCGGGTACGGGTCTCGGTCAGGCGTGCCTCGTTTCTTCCGGCGGCCACCACGAGGTCGTACCTTCCGAGAGCGGCCACACCGACTTCGCCGCCCGCGACGCGACCGAAGACCGCCTCGTGACTTTCCTGCGGCGCCAGTTCGGACGCGCCACGCGCGAGCGCGTCCTGTCGGGACGCGGTCTCGTGAACCTGTACGAGTTCTTCAAGGCCGAGAAGTCCGCCCGCGCGAGCCGCCGTGTGGAGGAAGAGTTCGAGAAGGGGGGCGATCGCGCCGCCGTCATCAGCCGCTTCGGGCTCGCGCGCAAGGATGCGCTCTGCCGCCAGGCACTCGACCGGTTCGTGTCGATCTATGGATCCGAAGCCGGCAACTGCGCCCTCGAGTACCGCGCGACCGGAGGCGTCTTCATCGCCGGAGGCATCGCGCCGAAGATCCTGCCGGCGCTGCGCCGCGCCGACTTCCTGCGCGCCTTCCGCGCGAAGCCGCCGATGGAGGCGCTGCTCGCGGCCGTCCCGGTGCGTGTCGTGACCGAGCCGCGGCTGGGGCTCATCGGCGCCGCGGCCGAGGCCTACCGCACGACGATCGAAACCACCCGGCTGTCCTGAAGGACGAGCTCGCGGCGTGCCCGCGTGTAGGTCCAACGCACCTGCCGCACACCCTCGACCACGATGTCCTCGCGTGCGTCGGGAGGACCGAGCAGCTCGGTGACCTCGCGCCCGGACATGCCTTCCTTGAGCGAGCCCACCGGCAGCTCGGCGTCCTCGGAGGCGATCGCCGCGGACGCGTCGCCGACGACCCGGTTGCGCTCGGAGCTCTTGACCGCCGCGCGGGATCCGAGCAGCGGACCGGTGATGGAGTCGACGATCCCCGAAAGCGTCGGGCGATCGCGATAGATCCAGTACGCCACGCCGGCGATGATCGCCACGAACAGGAGCTTGCGGAACTGGCGGCCGCTCATCGGATGTTGGGACTACCTCGGAACGATTCTACGTCTCTGCGTCGTCGCGTCGACGTCGGCGTCGGCGTCTCCGCCCGGGCGTGGCTCAGGAGCCCCGGGTCGCGGGGGCAAGCTCGCTGCGAGCGCGGTTGGCGCGCTCCGCGAGCTCGGCGAGCTTGGCCCGCCCGCGCGAAACGGCTCCGGGGGCAACGACCCAGGTCACGTCGAATGCCGAGAAAACGGCGTCTTCGAGTGAGGGCTCCTCCTCGTCGACTCCCCGTGTCCACTCCTCCCGCAGCATCGCGCGCCGCGCGTAGCGCAGTGCCTCCAGGCTCTCCTGGTCGGTCGACAACAGGCGGCAGCGGAGCGTGACCGGGTGCATCGCAAGGCTCGGAGCGCTCGAACCCGCCGAGAATCCGACGGGCTCCGCGAGCTCCTCAATGTCGGTGAAGCGGATAGACCGGTTCATGAATCTCACTGAGTAGCGAACCGCGCGCCAAGCCTCAAGTCGACACGCAAGTCCCCGCGTATCCGGTATTTCGGACATGCCGGGCGAGGCTGGGTGCGGAGCGACGTTCCCTGGAGTGTTACCGGGGGTAACGAGTGCGGTCAGCCTGCAACTCCGCCAGCGCGCGGTTCGCCCGCAGGACGAGCTCGGCGATCTTTCCGCGGCACCAGGCCGCCTGGGATGCCAGAACGAACCAGCGGATCTCGGTTCCCGAAAGGGTCGGATCCTCCATGGACGGCTCGTCCCATTCGAGGCCCCGCGAGCGTTCCTCGCGAATCATGGCGCGCCGCGCGTACCGAAGGGCCTCGCCCTCTTCCGACGACGGCGCGTCGACCGCGAATCGGAGCATCAGCCGCCGGGAGGGATCGAAGCGGAGTGCCAGCGCGTCCCGCGGCTCGCCCGCTTCCGGGCGGGTGTCGGTCGTTTCCTGAATACGGATCGAGTGGGAGTCGCCGATGCCACGAATCTTAGCAGGGAATGCGGTCACCGCACGCGCAAGAGGACCGCGGGCCCGTTCCGTTCGACCGGCTCGAGAACGTCGGAGAGCCGCTCGAAGACCGCCCCGATGCCGGCGCCTCCGACGACCCGGTCGGTGCGCCAAACGACGGCCGTGATGCCGAGCTCGGCGAGTCCGCGTCGCCAGGCCTCGGGGTCCGCTCCCCAGCTCGAGACCGGCAGGAACTCGCCCCGGTAGACCGCGCCTGCCGGGCAGTGGAAGCGGTCGTTCTCGCCGACGAAGACGACGCGGTCGTTCGGCCCGAGCCTCTCGTAGAGGACGGAAGAGGGCAGCCGTGCGGCGAGCGCCTCCGCGCGCGACATGCGGCCGGAGGCGACCTTCCATTCGAGGCCGCTCGAACCGATCTGCGCCGGAATCGCCGCCGCCGTCGCGAGCACGGCCACGCCCGCGGCGAGCCCGGCCTTGCCGGCGAAACGCCCGGTCAGCCGCGAGAGCCCTTCCGCCGTGAACACGGCGTACAGCGGATAGACCGGAAAGAGAAACCGGATCGACGGAAGGTAGAGCAGCGACCACGGCACCAGGAACGGCAGCGCCGCCACGGCGAAGAGCGCGACGCGGCGCGCGTCCCAGCCGGCGAGGCCGACGAGCAGCAGGAGTACGAACAGTCCGTTGTAACCGTTGCCGTTGGCCTCGAAACGGCTCGAGTGGTAGACGAGATCGTACGGGAGCCGGAGAACCGCCGCACCGCGCTGCGCCAGCCCGGGACTCGCGCGCGCCTCTCCCGTCGCCGGAGAGCGGGTGAAGTAGTGGCCGCTCGAGACGCGCTCGAGCAGCTCGCCCGGCGAGGCCGCGTAGGGCGCGAAGACCGAGCCGGCGCGCACCTGGCTCCAGACGAGCCACGGAACCAGCGGCAGCAGCGCACACGCGGCGCACGCCGCGAGCCCGCGCCGGGAGCCGGCCGGTCGTGTCTGCCAGAAGAGGAGGAGCAGCGCCGGAGCGGCGAAGACAGCGAACACCTTGACGGCGACGGCGGCCCCGAAGAGAAACCCCGCGGCGCGCAGCCGCCCGCGGCTGCCCGGGCGCGCGGCGATCTGCGCGGCGGCCGAAGTCACGAGCAGCGCCGCGGGCCAGTCGACGTACGCCGACTTGAGCTGGAGCATCGCCGTCGGAAACGCGGCCAGAGCCAGGACGATCAGGGCGGTGGAGCTTCCGAATCCCATCCGCCGCCCGAGCGTGCACCCGGCGCCGAAAACGAGGAGGCCGATCGCGCATTGGAGCATCTGGACGACGCGCTCGCCTCCGAAGAAGAATCCGACGGCGAGGTACGCATCGTGTCCGCGCCAGAGAAGCGATTGCGGGTGGAGGTCGGAAAGCGCGCGCACGCGTCCCGAGTCGGCGATGTCCCGCGCTTCCGGCAGGTGATAGGCGAGCGCGTCCCAGGAAAAGTCCGGCGCCTGGACGCCCGCCCACACCGCCACGAGCAGGAGCGCCGCGAGACCGAGCCACGCCGACTCGAGTGCCGGAGGGGCGTCTCCGCGGGGCCAGCGCACGGAGCGACGGACGAGCCGGGAGAGCGCGCGCACCCGCTGCCTCCGAGCGACGAGAATGACGAGAACGACGACGAGAACGAGCAGGAGCCCGACGCGCGAGAGCGCGCCCGCCTCGCCGAGCACGAGGACGAGCATCCCCACGGCGGCCAGGCCCGTCGCGACCACGGCGTGCAGGTCGCCGGGTCCCGCGTCCTCGCCCGCGAGCGCCCGGAACGCGGCGTCACCGACGAGCGCCGTCGCTGCGAGAATCGCCAGCGCCGCGAGCGCCGCCGGAAGATTGCCCGACAGCACGACCATCGCGACCGCGACGAACGCCAGCCCCGCCGCGGCGGCCGACGGCCGGTATCGCACGGCGAGCGCCGTCAGCCCGAGCAATGCCAGACCGCCGCAGGCGATGGCTGCGAGCAGGCCCGGTGCGAGACCCGCCGAGAGCTTGGCCGCGTAGGCGCGCCCGAGCGGAAACGCCCTCAGAAGAAGAAGGACCGCGGCGAGAACGACGAGCGCGGACCCGGCCCTGCCGGACCGCTGGCGCTGTAAACCCGCGTCCATGTCGCTCGTCGAAAGTTCCGGAGGCAAGATACATGAAGACACGTGGAAGATTCGCTTTCGTCCTCGGATCCGCGGCCGTTCTCACGCTGGCGTTCGCTGCGCCGGCGGCGTCGGCCGAAACCGGGCGGATTCACAATCGGCAGGAACGCCAGCAGCAGCGCATCGCCGGCGGCGTCGCGAGCGGCCGCTTGACCGCCCGCGAGACCGCGCGGCTCGAACGGCGCGAGGCCGGCCTGAACCGTTCGGTCGCGCGCATGCGGAGCGACGGATCCCTGACCCCGGGCGAGCGCGTCCGCATCGAGAAGCGCCAGGACCGGATCTCGCACGGGATCTACCGCCAGAAGCACGACGCGCAGTCGCGCTGACGCACTCCTCTTCTTCGTCCCCTGACCTCCGGGCCCCGCGCAAGCGGGGCCCCATCTTTGTCGAGCCCGCGCGTCGGTGATTCAATGGCGCCGTGGCGCCGCGCGAGGACCGCAGCCTGGAGCTCTCCGGCGACGCGCTGCGGCGCCTCATCGACGCGGCCGCCGCGCGCGTGGTCGCGCACGTCGACTCCCTGCCCGCGCAGCCCTCCGCCGACACGGCAGGCGGGGCGGCCCTCGCGCGATCCCTCGTCGAGGCGATGCCCGAGACCGGCCGTCCGGCGGAGGAGCTGCTCGATTTCCTCTTCGAGAAGTTGATCCCGAAAAGCTTCAACACCGCGGGACCCGGCTACCTCGCCTACATCCCGGGAGGAGGCCTTCCCCAGTCGGCGGTGGCGGACCTCGTCGCAGACGCCACGAACCGTTACGTCGGCGTCTTCGCGGCGGCGCCCGGGCTCGCCCAGCTCGAGTCGAACGTCGTGCGCTGGTTCTGCGACCTCGCGGGTTTGCCCGCCCGGGCGCGCGGGATCCTGACGAGCGGCGGCTCGCTCGCGACGTTCTCGGCGCTCGTCGCAGCCCGGAGGGACCGTCTCCCGGAGAACTTTCTCTCGGGCACCCTCTACGCATCCGACCAGGCGCACCACGCCGTGCAGAAAGCGGCGATGCTCGCGGGATTTCCGGAGGATCGCGTCCGCGAGATCGAGACCGACGCGGCGTACCGGATCCGCATCGATCGGCTCGCGCACGCGATCGCCGAGGACCGCGCGCGCGGCCTCGAGCCCTTCCTCGTCGTCGGCAACGCCGGCACCACGAACACCGGCGCCGTCGACGATCTGCCGGGGCTCGCGGACCTCGCGGCGCGCGAAAGGCTGTGGTTTCACGTCGACGCGGCCTACGGCGGCTTCTTCCTCCTGACCGAGGAGGGCCGCGCGAAGCTCGCGGGCATCGAGCGCGCGGATTCGATCGTGCTCGACCCCCACAAGGGCCTTTTTCTCCCGTACGGGACCGGCGCGCTCCTCGTGCGGGACGGTGCGACGCTTCGCCGCGCGCACGCCCTCTCCGCGGACTACATGCCGACGATGCAGGCGGACGCCGATCTCGACGACTTCAACCTGCTCTCTCCCGAGCTGTCACGGGACTTCCGCGGCCTGCGCGTCTGGCTTCCGCTGAAGATGCACGGCGCCGCGCCGTTCCGCACGAATCTCCGGGAGAAGCTGGAGCTGACACGGATGGCGGCGGACTCTCTGCGGGCGCTTCCCGGCGTCGAGATTCTCGCCGAGCCGCAGCTCTCGATCATCGCGTTCCGCTGGGCCCCCGCGAGCGCGGACGCCGCGATCCTCGACGCGAGGAACCGCGAGCTCCTCGAGCGCATCAACGGTCGCCGGCGGATCTACCTGACGGGCACGCTGCTCCGGGGCCGCTTCGCGATCCGGATCTGCGTCCTGTCGTTCCGCACGCACCGCGAGCGGATGGAGGAGGGGCTCGACGACATCCGCGCTGCGCTCGCGGAAATGGAAAGCGAGGGCCTGACGTGACACCCGCTCCCGTGAAACCCGCGATCCCCTTCACCGCGCTCGAGGCGATCGACGTGCGCGTCGGGACGATCATGACGGTCGAGGAGGTCCCGAAATCCGACAAGCTGCTGCGCCTGACGGTCTCCTTCGGCGACCACACCCGCCGCATCCTCGCCGGGATGAAGCAGGAGCGCGCGCATCCGGAGGAGCTCGTGGGTCGACAGGCCCTCTTCGTCGTCAACCTGGAGCCGCGCAAGATGATGGGCGAAACGTCCGAAGGGATGGTCTTCGACCTGGGCTACGCCGATGGCGTGGCGCCCGCGCTCGCCGTTCCCGAGCGGTCCGTCCCCGACGGGACGCGGGCGGGATAGTGTCTCGGGAACAGTTTCGAGTGAGCCTGCGTAGTGCAGCCTCGGGAGGACTCCGCATGCGCCATCGGTCCCGTTTCGCCTCCGCAACGCTTGTGCTCGGACTCGGGCTCGCTTTCGCCTTCGCCGCCGACTCCCTCGTCGCGGGGCCGCCGGAGAAGCGTCCCTCGAAGGAGTACACGATCGAGCAGTTCCTCGAGACGACGGCGATCACGGGCGCGTCGTTCTCCGCCGACGGAAGCCGGATCCTCTTCAGCTCGAACGCGTCCGGCGTGTACAACGTCCAGTCGATCCCGACGGCCGGCGGCGCCCCGACGGCGCTGACCAATGCGAAGGAGACGACGGCGGCCGTTTCGTACTTTCCCGCCGACGATCGTTTTCTCTTCACGCGGGATCAGGGGGGCAACGAGCTCAACCATCTCTTCGTGCAGACACCCGCGGGCGAGACCCGCGACCTGACTCCCGGAGACAAGCTCAAGGCGGCCTTCGCCAAGTGGACCCGCAGCGGCGACGCGTTCTACGTCGGGACCAACGAACGCGACCAGCGGTTTTTCGACCTCTATCGTTACGAGGCCAAAGGTTATGCCCGGACGATGGTCTACAAGGACGAGGTCGGCTACGACTTCGGCGACATCTCCGAAGACGGGCGATGGATCGCGTTCCAGAAGATCAACACGACCGCCGACAGCGACATCTTCCTCTGGAACGTGTCCTCGAAGACGATGACCCTCATCTCCAAGCATGAAGGGGTCGCGAGCTACGAGCCCGCGGTGTTCGATCCCGACTCGAAGTGGCTCTACTACCTGACCAACGACGGCTCCGAGTACATGCGGGTCCGGCGCTACGAGCTTTCCACCGGCAAGTCCGAAGACGTCGAGAAGGCCGACTGGGACATCGCGTGGACGCACTTCTCCAGGAACGGCAAGTACCGCCTCTCGGCGGTCAACGCGGACGGACGGAGCATCCTCAAGGTGTGGGAGGGCAAGACCGGCGCCCCGGTGGCGCTGCCGCCCTTTCCGGCGGGTGAGATCTCCTCGGTCAAGGTGTCCCGGGACGAGACGCGCCTCGCCTTCCAGCTCGACTCGGATCTGGGCCCCAACAATCTCTACGTGTTCGCGTTCGGAACGAAGGCTCCGGTGCGCCTGACCGACACGATGTCGAAGGCGATCGCTCCGGCCGATCTCGTCGATGCGGAGGTCGTCCGTTTCCAGTCGTTCGACGGGATGGAAATCCCCAACATCTTCTACAAGCCCTGGCAGGCGACGCCGGCCGCGAAGGCCCCGGCGCTCGTGTGGGTCCACGGCGGGCCGGGCGGGCAGACGCGGCAGCAGTACAGCCCGTACATCCAGTACCTCGTGAATCACGGCTACGTCGTGCTCGGCATCAACAATCGCGGCAGCTCCGGCTACGGAAAGACCTTCCACACGGCCGACGACCACAAGCACGGGCGCGAGCCGCTCTGGGACTGCGTCGCGGCCAGGAAGTACCTGCAGAGCCTGCCCTACGTCGACGCGGACCGCATCGGCATCATCGGAGGCAGCTACGGCGGCTACATGGTCCTCGCCGCGCTCGCGTTCCAGCCGGACGAGTTCGCCGTGGGCGTCGACCTCTTCGGCATCTCCAACTGGCTGCGCACCCTCCAGTCGATCCCGAAGTGGTGGGAGGCGCAGCGCCTCGCGCTCTACAAGGAGGTCGGCGATCCGACGTCCGACGAGGCGTTCCTGAAGGAGACCTCGCCCCTCTTCCACTCCGAGAAAATCCGCAAGCCCCTCTTCGTCATCCAGGGCGCGAACGATCCGCGCGTCCTCCGGACCGAGTCGGACGACATCGTGGCCGCCGTCAAGAAGAACGGGGTCCCGGTCGAGTACGTCATCTTCCCGGACGAGGGGCACGGGTTCACGAAGAAGAAGAACCAGATCGAAGGGTGGAGCGCGATCCTGAAGTTTCTCGACACGTATCTCAAGGGCGCGACGTCGTGAGGGTCGCGAGGTAGGACCGGTCTCGGCTCGACCGCCTCGATCCCGCCTCCCTGCGTTCGGCACGCGGCGGCCGGCCGTTGAGAGTCAGTACCGGCCGCCGCTGAACCCTCGTCGCACCCACGCGTGGCGCTCAAGCCGCAGCTCTTCCGTGCTCCTCACCCATCACCTCTCTCCGGGAGGCGGGCTCGAGGCTGACAGCGGGCCCCGATCGGCCTGCGGCGTCTCCCGGAGGGGTGATATGCGGCGGCCCACACCGATCCGGGGCTTAGACAGCAGTGCGTCTGGGCCGCCGTATTGCGGGCAGCGCCGGCCGGTGTCGGCTCTAAACGGCCGGCCGGCGCGTGCCCCGGAGGGAGATGCCGCAGGCCGGTCGAGCCGTACTGCTAAACGAGTACTCCGGCCGTTCTCGACTTCTTCGACGCTGCCCCCGCATACGCCTCCCACGCCCGCGCCATCCGCTCCACACCCTCGCGCATCGGCGCGGCTTCGAGGACGTACGGCAGGCGGAGGCGGTCTGCCCAGGCGCCGGTCGGAGAGGCGAGCGAGCCCGGCACGATGGCGACGCCGTGGCGCAGGGCCACCTGCGCGAAGGTGGCGGCGTCGCCGCGCGGCAGCTTGACCCACAGGGTGAGGCCGCCGGCGGGAGTGTCCCAGCTCCAGTCCGGCAGGTGTCGTGCCAGAAGCCCGTCAGACGCTCGAGGCGCTCCTTCATCTCGCGGCGCCGGATCGCGCGCACGCGATCGGCCTCCGCGAGCAGACGCACCGCGACGAGCTGCCCGATGAGCGAGCCGCCGAGATCCGCCATGATCTTCAATCGCGTCATCCGCAGTCAGGATCTCTTCGGAGGCCCGGATCCAGCCGATGCGCAGGCCTCCCCAGAAGAGCTTCGAGAGGGAACCGATCGTCAGCACCGGCGCCTCCGGTCTCGAACGCCGCGATCGGCGCCGGCGGGCGGCCCGACAGCGCGAGATCGGCGAGCGTGTTGTCCTCGACGATCGGCAGCTGCAGGTCGCGCGACAGCCGCGCGAGCGCGCGGCGGCACGACTCGGGCATGACGGCGCCGGTCGGGTTCTGGAACGTCGGCATCAGGTACACGAGCCGCGGCGTCGTGCGGGCCACGTCGTCCTTCAGGCGCGTCGACCCACCCCGCGTCGCCGCCGACGCCGACCGTGACCAGACGCGCGCCCTGCCCCGAGAAGATGTCGATCGAGCCGAGGTAGGTCGGGTCCTCGACGACGACCGTCTCGCCGCGCTCCACGAGGAGCGCGCCCGCGAGCCCGATCGCCTGCTGCGCTCCGTGCGTGACCAGCACCTGGTCCTCGCTCGTCTCGCAGTCCCGATGCCGACGAGGTGCCGCGGCGATCGCCTGGCGCAGCGCGGGCAGACCCATCGGCAGATAGCCGGGCCCGCGCGCGAGCGCGCGCAGCGCCTTCTCGTCGATCCGCGCCGCCTCGCGCGCGAGGATCTCCGGCGCCGGCAGGTGCGCGCCGAGGAACTCGATCGTCCCGCCCGGACCCTCGGTGAAGCTCCGCCACACCGGATGGCGGCGGAACGAGCCCGACGGATCCTCGCGCAGCTGCAGGGCCGGCGGCCGCGCCGTGCGTCCCCGCACGCGCGTGCCGCTGCCCCGGCGGCTCTCGATCGCCCCTCGCTGCCGCAGGTCCTCGTAGGCCGACACGACCGTCGTCCGCGAGACGGCCAGCCGCTTCGGCGAGGACCCGCTCCGACGGGAGCCGCGCGCCGGCCTTGAGCTCCCCGCGCTCGATCGCGGCGCGGATCGCGGCCGCGAGCCGCCGGTACACGGGCCCGGTGCCGTCGGACCAGCGCCCGCGAGCGCCGCGACGAACGCGGCCGGCGTCACGGACGTTCCGGCTCAGTCCACTTGCCGGCGAGGTGGCTATTGATTCGCCGGCGCGTCGAGGTCCATCGTTGGTGTCCACTTGGAGGATATACCCGAGAGTGGACTCTAAAAGTGGACCGGCAGCGAACCGCCGCACCGATCAGGAGGTCCTCCATGGCCCTTCCCGCGCCACGCCTTCTTCCGCGGACGCATCGTGCCCTACGCCGAGGCCCGGGTCGGCGTCCTGACCCACGCCCTCAACTACGGCACCGGCTGCTTCGCCGGCATCCGCGCGTACTGGAACGACGACGAGCAGGAGCTCTTCGTGTTCCGCCCGCACGATCACTTCCGCCGCTTCCTCGACTCGGCGAAGCTGCTCGACATGACCCTGCCCTACTCGGCCGACGAGCTGACCGACGCGCTCGTCGCGCTGATCCGGACCGAGCTCCTGCCGCGAGGACTGCTACGCGCGCCCCCTCGCCTTCTACGGCGACGAGTCGATCGGCGTGCGGCTGCACAACCTGACGCCCGAAGTCTCGATCGTCGCGATGCCCTACGGCCGCTACCTCGAGAACGAGGAGGGCGTCCACGCCACGATCTCCTCCTGGCGCCGGGTCGACGACAACATGATCCCCGCGCGCGGCAAGATCACCGGCTCCTACGTCAACTCGGCCTTCGCCAAGACCGACGCGCAGCGCGCCGGCTTCGACGAGGCGATCGTGCTGAACCAGCGACGGCCACGTCTCCGAGGGCTCGGCCGAGAACTTCTTCCTCGTCAAGAACGGCGCGGCTGCTCACGCCCCCCGTGACCGACAACGTCCTCGAGGGCATCACGCGCCGCACGATCATGCGAGCTCGCTGCGCGACGTGCTGCGGGATCCCGGTCGTCGAGCGCTCGATCGACCGCACCGAGCTCGACGCTCGCCGACGAAGCGTTCTTCTGCGGCACCGGCGTGCAGATCGCCGCCATCACGCGCGTCGACCACCGTCCGATCGGATCCGGACGCATGGGGCCGATCGTCGCCGCGCTGCGCGAGCTGTTCTTCGACGTCGTGCGCGGCAAAGCGTCCGGAGTACCGCGCGTGGTGCCATCCCGTGTATGCGGACGCGACGCCGATCCCGCTCGCGGAAAACGCCGCGCGGCGGGCCCGACGGCATAGACCTCGGACGAGGACAGCTCGTAAACATTTCGGGTTGCCCTCGGACCGACGGCTAATCCGTTAACCTCCAAAATGGTGACGGTTCATCGCTCTTCCTGGTCGGTCTCTATTGGTGCCATCCGCTGGTCCTGCCGGAGTTCGAACGGCTCATCTCGGACGCCGGCCTTCGTCTGCCCGCACGGCGCCTCGAGGCCAACCGGATCCCGGACTTCGAGAACCTGTCGGTTCCGAAGGCCGCCGTCTACGTCGTCGAGGCCCATCCCCAGCTGCCCGTGACCGAAGCTGTCGTCACCGGGCATCCACGCCCGCCAGCCCACGGCCCGGATCCTCATGCTCGGCGAGCGCTTCCCGGACCACACGGCCTTCGCCCTCCTGCGCCTCGGGGTCAAAGGCCTTCTGACCTACGACGAGACGGCCCGACCCTCGCTCCGCGCCCTCCAGACCGTGACCGCCGGCGGCCTCTGGGTGGGCCGGGCGCTCCTGTCCCGGTTCGTCGATTCCGCCCTCTGCACCGTCCCGCTGCGGGTCTACGCGACCGGGCTTCGAAGGTCTCACCCGCCGGGAGCGGCAGGTCCTCGAGGCCGTGCTCGACAACCTCTCCAACAAGGAGATCGCCCGCCGCCTCAACATGTCGGAGCGGACGGCCAAGTTCCACGTCTCCAATCTCCTCGTCAAGCACGGCGTCCGCCGCCGGGCGGACCTCCTCTTCTGCGCCCTGAAGAACGGCGCCGCGCGCCGGTGCACGACACCGACCCCGCCCACGCCGCGGCGTAGCGCCGCCTGACGATCTCCCGAAAAACCCCAATAAACCCGGGCCTCGCCTTCGCCGTAAGCACCTCCAGAAACCCGAAGGAGGACGGTCTCATGAAGAGGCAAACCCTTTCCTCGCCCTGGCCGGGCTTTTCGTCTCGGCCGGCGCCGCCGTCGCCCAGCTGCCGCCGCTCAACGCTGCCGCAGGCCAGCCCGGCGCCACGGTCACCCAGCAGGTCGGGCTGACCGACATCGAGATCCACTACAACCGGCCGGCCGTCGCGAAGCGGAAGGTCTGGGGCGACCTGGTCCCGTACGGCCAGTCTGGCGCGCCGGCGCGAACGAGAACACGACGATCGAGTTCTCGCACGCCCGGCGACCGTCGGCGGCAAGACGCTCCCGGCCGGCACGTACGGGCTCCACATGCTGCCGACCGAGAAGGAATGGTCGGTGATGCTCTCCATCACCTCGACCGCCTGGGGCAGCTTCAGCTACGACGAGAAGGAAGACGCGGTGCGCTTCACCGTCACGCCGAAAGCGCAGCCGACTCCGAGGAGCGCCTCGAGTACCGCTTCGAGAATCCGACCGAGAACTCGGTCGACGTCGTGATGCAGTGGGAGAAGCTCGCAGGTCCCCTTCCCGATCACGGTCGACACGAAGGCCGTCGTCATGGCGAACCTCCAGAAGCAGCTGCGCGGCTTGCCGCGCTTCGGCTGGCAGGCCTGGAACCAGGCGGCGGCCGTGGGCGCTCCAGAACGACGTCCATCTGCCGCAGGCGCCTGAAGTGGGCGGACCAGTCGATCGCAGACGCAGGCGACCTTCGCAAACCTGCGGACGAAGGCCGCGATCCTCGAGAAGAAGGGCAATGCGAAGGCGCGCCGAGGACCTGCGCGCGCAGGCCATGAAGATCGCGACCGAGGCCGACATCAATGCGGTCGGCTACTCAGCTGATCGGGCAGAAGAAGATCGACGAGGCGATCGCCATGTTCCGCAAGAACGTCAAGGACTACCCCGACTCCTGGAACACGTACGACAGCCTCGGCGAGGCCCTCGCCGCTAAGGGCGACACGAAGGCCGCCGTCGAGAGCTACAACAAGGCGATGTCGATGACGAACGACCCGGTCCAGAAGAAGCGGATCCAGGACATCCTGTCGAGGATGAAGGCCTGAGAACCGCCGCGTAACCTCCCGGAAGCGGGCGCGTAGTCAGGAGCATGAAGCTCCGCTGCGCGTCCGCCCTCGCCGTCTCCTGTTCGTTCTCGCGGGTCTGCTCGCCGCCCGGGCCGCCGTCGCCCCCGACACGCCCCAGGGCCGCCGGCTGCAGGCACTGCTCGCGGCTTTCGAGGCCGGCACACCCGAGGCGCTCCGGACCTTCATCTCCGCCAACTTCGCGCCGGCCGCGCTCGAGCAGGTGCCGCTCGATCAGCGCGTGCAGCGCCTCTCCGGAATCGTCCGGCAGACCGGGCCCCTCGAGTTCCACTCCATCGTGAAAGCGAGCGACACCGAGCCGGCGTACCTGCTCCGGCAGAAGAAGAGCGGCGAATGGATCGGAGCTCGGCCTCATTCTCGACCCGGGGTCGGGCTATGGGATCCGGGGCCTGCGCTTCGAGGAGTCGGAGGGGCCGGGCGCGCCCCGCCAGACGAAGAAGGGCTCCGATGCCGAGGTCGCCGCGGCCGCGCGCGCGCATCTCGAGAAACTCGCGGCCGATGGCGCCTTCTCGGGCGTCGTCCTCATCGCGAAAACCGGCCAACCCTTCTTTCACGAAGCGTACGGGATGGCGGATCGCGGCCTCGCCGCCCCCAATCGCCGGGACACGAAATTCAACCTCGGTTCGATCAACAAGGCCTTCACCCAGACCGCGATCGCGCAGCTCGCGGAAAAGGGCAAGCTCTCGCTTCTCGGACACCATCCGCAAACATCTGCCCGCGTCCGTTCTGCCGCTGCCCGAGGCCGACCGGATCACCATCCAGCAGCTCGTCACGATGTCCGGAGGCCTCGGCGACTTTTTCGGACCGAAGTTCACGGCGACGCCCAAGGGACGGATTCGAAACCTCGCGGACTACCTGGCGATCTTCTCAAGCGATCCGATCCTCTACGCGCCCGGAACGAGCCGCCGGTACTCCAACGCGGGGTACGTGGTGCTCGGCCTCATCATCGAGAAAGTTTCCGGCAAGTCGTACTACGACTACGTGCGCGAGCACATCTACGGACCCGCCGGCATGAAGGACTCCGACTCGTACTTCCAGGATGCGATCGTCGCGAACCGCGCCGTCGGCTACACCCTGGAAGACGAGGACGAAAAGCAGCTGCCGCAGGCCGTCTCGAACATGTACATGCTGCCCGCGCGCGGGAGCTCGGCCGGCGGCGGCTACTCGACGGCCGAGGATCTCCTGCGCTTCGACCTGGCGATGCGCGGCGGCAAGCTGCTCGGTCCGGCCGGCGTCGCCTGGTTCTACTCGGACCAGTCGATCTCCCCCGCCCGGCGACGGCCGGCAGCGGCAAGCCTCGTGGCGGCCGCGGAATCGCCGGCGGGACCTCCGGCGCAAACGCCGTCGTCGAGATGGACGTCGACACGGGCTACACGGTGGTCGTGCTCTCCAACATCGATCCGCCCTCGGCCGAGAAGGTCACCCGGACGCTGCGTCAGTGGCTGGGGCTCGACTGATCCGCCCCGCCATCCGGCTCAGGACAGCAGCGCCGACCGCATCCAGAGATACAGACCATAGGCGGCCAGGCCCGCCCCGATCACGGCCATGAACGCGGGGCCGAGCGCGGTGTGCGCGAACGCATCGAGCACGCCGCCGACGTTCCGGACGGCGGCTGGATCGAGCTCTTCGGCCGCGCGAATCAGAAAGTAGCCGAGCGCCGCGAGCGTCGCACCGCGCGCCACCAGGCCGAAGCGCGCAACCGCGGAGAGCGCGCGCCGGAGGCCGCGGGGAACGGGACCGCGCCGCAGAGGAAGCAGAGGAAGTCGCCCCGCGATTCCCTGTCCGATCTCCCAGAGCCCGCCGGCCGCCACACCCGCCCCGACGAGCTCGAGGGCGGCCGCGCCCCAGGATTCGCCGAGAAGCCACGACACGCCTTCGCGCTCGAGCGCGACACCGGCGCTCGCGCGTCCGATGTGCAGCAGCAGCCGGGCCGCGGTCCAGGCGAGCACGCCGTAGCCGAATCCGTTGACGGCGAGGCCGATCCTCTGGAAGGGCCCGCCCGGGCCGCGCGCCGCCTGTGTCAGATGCGCGGCGGCGATGCCCGCGAGCCCCGCGACGACGGCGCCGAGCATCCAGGGGCCGAGCGGCCGGTCGAGCAGAAACCGGAAGGCGCCGAGGACGCCGTGGTCCCGGTCCCGGGCCCCGAGCAGCGCGATGCGCGCCGAGACGACACCCATGGCCATGTAGATCGCCCCGAGGGCGAGGTAGCCGGCCCGCTCGAGGGCTGCACGCACGCCCGGGAATCTCTCACAGGAGCGCGCGCGTTCTCCCCGCGGGCCGGACGCTGCGATAAACTGCCCGGCCAAATCGAGAAAGGACGCAAAACGATGACGCGGAACTTCCGACTTCTCACGTGGACGCTCGTCGCTGGCATTGCCGTTGCGGGCGCGCCGGCGATCGCCGACGAGAAACCGACCCCGGCTCCCGGGGCCGCCGACGCAGGAAAAAGCGAGCTGAAAATGAACTCGACTCCCTCCGGCCTCAAGTACGCAGGACACCAAGGAAGGCACGGGCGCATCGCCCAAGACCCGGCCAGACCTGCGTCATGCACTACACCGGCTGGCTCTGGGTCGACGGAGAGAAGGGCAAGAAGTTCGACAGCTCCGTCGATCGGGGCACGCCCGTTCGAGTTCCCGATCGGCCAGGGACGCGTGATCAAGGGCTGGGACGAGGGCGTCGCGACGATGAAGGTCGGCGGCAAGCGCACTCTGCTCATTCCGGCCTCGCTCGGCTACGGCTCGCGCGGCGCCGGACGGCGTCATTCCGCCCAACGCGACGCTCCTCTTCGAAGTCGAGCTGATCGCCGTCAAGTAGTTCCGACATCGGACGCTCGGCCCACCCGGCCGACACGAAGGCGGAGGTGCGGCAGCGCGCTTCCGCCTTTTTTTGTCATGGGCCCGGTCGGGCAGTGACTGTCCCTTCGGCCACTCGCCTTTGATTTCAATCGGTTACGCGGCGCGCCGCGCGCGGGAGCGCCGGGCATGGAAGCTGCTAAACTCTTTCAAACCAAGGCGAAAACGATGGCAATTCACCGGGATACCCGGAAGGGGCGGAAGCCCCTCTCCAGGTCGCAGCGCCGGGGTTGGGAACGGACGTGACGACTCCGGCTCCCTTTCTCTCGCGTCACCTCGGGGACTATCTCCTCGTCGCGCAGCTCTCCGAGGATTCGCTCGGAATCGTCTACCGCGCGCTCTACGCCGCCGACGAGCGCCATTTCGTGCGGCTGCGCATTCTCCAGTCCGACGAGCTTTCGCCGCACGCGATCGACCGCGCGATCCGCGAGCACGACCTCACCCGTCCTCTCGCGCACGATGCGATCGTCGCGCGCCCCCAGTTCGACTCCGTCGACGGCATTCCCTACCTGACCTGGGACGAAACCGCCGGTTGGACGCTCGACATCATGCTGTCGCGCGTCCGCGCGCTCGGGATTCGCATCCCCGCCGAGTACGCGCTCCTCATCGTGGAGCGGATCGCGGCGGCCCTCGAGCACACCCAGCTCTCCGCCGGCGACGGCCGCGCCGCGGACCACGGGCTTCTCTGGCCAGGGTTCGTCTCGATCTCGAACGACGCGGCGGTGCGGATCGGAGGATTCGGCGTGGCCGAAGCGGTTCTTCCGTCGCTCGACGCGCCGCAGCTGCTCGCCGAGATCGGACCGTACGTTGCGCCCGAGGTCCGCTCGGCCGGACTCGTGGGATCCAACTCCGACGTCTACTCGATGGGAGCGATCCTGATCGAGCTTCTGACCGGCCGCCGCCCGTCGCTCGACATGCCGAGCGCGGAGCTGCGCGCCGGCGACCCGCGTTCGGACGAGCTCGAGTCGTTCCTCCGAAAGTGCCTCGCGCCCGCGGAGACGCGGTTCGCCTCTGCCGTCGATGCGCATCGAGCCATCCAGCAGATGGTCACGGGGAATCCGTTCTCCCTCTACACAGCGAACCTCTCGCTCTTTCTCTACAAGCTGCTCAACCCCGAAAGTCAGATCGTGGCGTCGGCGTCGGATCTGGAGTCGACGAACCCGGTCGTGGTGCAGCGCACGGCACCCGAGCTGCCCCCGCTGACGCTGCCCGCGACGGCGCCGGTTCCGGTCCCGGTGTCGATGCCAGTTGCCGAAGACGATCCTCCCCCGCTGCCCGGAACTCCCCGCAGGCGGCGCGGCGACCTTCCCGAATCGGAGGTCTTCGCGAACGAGGTGGCTCTCTCCGAACCGCCGCCGGCGGCCACCCGCATTGCGGTGGTCCCCGCCGCTGAGGCCGTCGCGCTCGCCGACTCCGCGGACAATTCGGACGGCGAAGACAGTCTGGCCGAGGCGCGTCGCCGTGCCTGGCCGCCCCTTCCGGCCCTCGCACGCGCCTGGGCGCGTCCGGCCGCCACACTCGCCGCGGCGGCGGCGGTGGCGGTGGGCGCCTTCTTCATCGCGAGCCAGGTCCAGACGATCCGGCACGAAGCGGCGCCAGCCCGCGTTGCGATCGAGACACCCGCGGCGCCCGTGCCCTCCGTGGAACCGGCGTCGCTTCCCTTCGAAATGGCCGCGCCGGCCGCACCGGTGTCCGCCGCGGCCTCCGCTCCGGCCGCTGCGAAATCCGCCCCGGCCCGCCCGGCCCGCAGGCCGAAGCCGGAGATGCGCCGGCCGGCCGAAGAGCTGCGTCTGCGCGCGGCGCTCGCCCGCATCGAAGCGGACCGGATCAATGCCCGCGAAGGCGCGGCCGAAATCTTCGTCGAAGGCCGTTCGAGCGAAGAGGAAGGCGAGCGGTTTCTGAAAGAGCGCGACTACGACGCGGCCCAACTCGCGTTCTCGCGCGCCGCCCGCCTCTTCCAGCAGGCCCAGGACCAGACCTGGGAGGAGCGGGTGCGCCAGACGAACCTCGACTCCGGCAAGTAGGGGCAGGTCCCCGCGTTTCCCCGCCGCGGTAGGATTGCGGGCTCGTGGCCAAGCACCGGATCACGCCCGCTCGATTGAAGCCGGGCATTCGCGACGTCGACCTCCCCGGGCCCCGTCCCTCCGACGTTCCCGCTGCGAGTGCGCCCCGGCAGATCCGGGGAAAGGCCCTCATCTTCTGGGACCCGAAAGTCCCGGGCCGGAAGCGCGACGCGATCGACACGGACCAGATCACGCCGGCCGCCGACTGCGTCTCGGAGAGCCTCGAGACGCTCGATGAACGCTGGAAGGCGGGCTCGTTCCGCCACCTCATGCCGGACTTCCGCGCGCGGGTGCACCGCGGCGAGACGTTCCTGATCGCCGGCGAGCGCTTCGCGATCGGCTCCTCGCGCGAGATGAGCCCGGCCGGATTGAAGGGCGTCGCCGAAGAAAAGGGGCTGGAGCTCGTCGTCGTCTGCAGCCGGAACATGGGCGACATTTTCCGGAGAAACGCCTTCAACCTCGGGCTCCACGTCGTCCAGAGCCCCGAGGCCGTCGAGGACGCGCGCGACGGCGACGCGTTCGCGTTCGATCCGGCGACACGGATCCTGACCAACGAAACGCAGGGCAAGACCTACACGCCGGTTCCCCTCTCTCCCAAGGAAGAAGAGATCCGGGTCTCCGGCGGCATCTTCGCCGTCGGCCGCCGCGAGTTCCGCGCCTCGGTGCGGGCGCAACCGGAAATCCTCTTTCCGGATCCCGAGACGGCCCGCACCATGACGACGACCGAGCAGATCGTCTGGGCGCACCGCGTCGACCGCGACGCCGCGGTCCAGCCGGGGGCGACGCTGCGCGTCTGGGCGGATCTGCTTCCCGCCTCCGATGGCACGGCGCCCTTCGCGATCCACACCTTCAACCAGATCACCGGCGGCGCGTCGATCGATCCGCGCCAGGCCGCCGTCGCCAACGACCACTTCGTCTTCACGGGCCGCGAGGACGACGCGCGACAGACCGCGATCGGCAGCGAGTTCGCGCGCGTGCACGGCATGAAGAAGCCGTACTACGCGACGCCCGGCGACGGCATCTTCCACTTCTACTTCCCCGAGCAGGGACTCGTCCTGCCCGGCCAGTTCATTCCGGGCGCCGACTCCCACAGCCGGGCGTACGGTGCTTACGGAGCAGTCGGGTTTGGCGTGGGCTCGACGACGCTCGGCTTTGGATGGTCGACCGGATACATCTACTTCACGCTCGCCCGGCAGCGGCGGGTCGTGTTCCGCGGAACGCTCAAGCCCTGGGTCTCGGGCAAGGACATCGTCCTCGAGCTCCTCCGCCGCTGGGGCGCGCAGCAGTCGCAGGGAATGTCGGTCGAGTTCGTCGACTGCCGACCAGCAGCTCCCGATCGCCTACCGCAACACGATCGCCAACATGATGGCGGAGGCCGAAGCCCTGAACGGCGTCTTCGCGCAGGACGCGCTCACCGACGCCTGGTATCGGGCGAAGGGCTTCGACCTCGCCGCGCTTCCCTATCCGCGCGTGACTCCCGGCGCGGAGGCGCGCTACGCGATCGACGAGACCCTCGCGCTTCCGGACGTGACTCCGATGATCGCGAAGCCCTTTTCGCCCGGCAACGCGTTTCCGGCGGAGGAGGTCGCGCGGGAGCGCATCACGTTCGACAAGGCGATGATCGGCTCCTGCACCAACGGCAGCTACGACGACCTCCTCTCCGCGGCGCTCGTGCTGCGCGCCGCGCGCGCGGGCGGCTTCAAGAAGGCCGCTTGCCCCTTCGCCATCTTTCCGGGATCGGGAGGCGTCGGCCGGCAGATCGAGAGCCCGGATCCGCGCCTCGCCGGTGAATCGATCGCGGAGGTCTTCCGGTCCGTCGGCGGCGAGATCCGCCAGTCCTGGTGCGGTCCCTGCTTCGGCCAGGGCCCCGACGCGCTCGCGCCGGGCCAGCGCGCGATCACGTCCTTCAACCGGAACTGGCAGAACCGCATGGGCGTCGGCGGCGAGGGCTACCTCGCGAGCCCTTCGGTCGTGGCCGCCTCGGCGCTCGCGGGCTACATGGCGCCGCCCTCCGAGCTCGGTCTCGAATGGAACCCCGAAGCCTTCGGCGTGTAGCCCCGAGCCCTCTCTTCGCACCCGCGTGGCCTCGGTCCTCTCGCATCCCGCCGTCGCCCTCGGTTTCTCGAAGTGGTTCGGCGTCCCGCGCGCGGCGGTCGCGGCGGGAGCGCTGCTGACGGTCCTGCCCGACGCCGACGCCGTCGGGTTCTGGATGGGCGTTCCGTACGGCGCGCCTCTCGGACATCGCGGCCTCTCGCACTCGCTCGCCTTCGCGGCGCTGCTCGCAGCGATCGGACTCGCGCTGCTCCGATTCCGGGATCGCCGCGTGCGGGTGCTGCCGGTTTTCGTTTTTCTTTTCGTGTGTGCGGCGTCACACGGGATCCTCGACGGCCTGACGAACGGAGGACTGGGCGTCGCCTACTTCGCTCCCTTCTCCAACGCGCGTTACTTCTTTCCGTGGAGGCCGATCGACGTGTCGCCGATCTCGGTGTCCGGCTTCTTCACACGCCGAGCCATTCCGATCCTCGCGACCGAGGCTCTCTGGATCTGGCTGCCGTGTCTCGGCCTCGCGCTCGCGTCGAGGATCCGAGCGCGCAAGCCTGCCGTAGACTGAAACCATGAAGACGATGCGCATCGCTCTCGCCGCGGCCGCGGTCATCGGCGCCGCCGTGCCGGCGGTTTCCGCGGGCGAAGATCTCCAGAAGATCCTCGTTCCGATCTACGTGCGGCAGCCGCTGCCCGGCAACTTCGGCTCGCTCTGGACGACGGAGCTCTGGCTTTCCAACGCCGGCCCGGAGTTCGCGAACACCGGCGGCTACGAGTGGGACTGCTCCACGCCCAACTGCTACGACGCGCCTCCCGTCGCGCCCGGCGCGACGTTTCGCCCCCGCGCGTTCCCGGCGCCGGCCGGTTTCCAGGGGTCCTTCCTGTTCCTCGACGTCACGACGGCCGCGCAGGTGCGGCTCGCCCTGCGATTCCGCGATCTCTCCCGCCAGGACTCGACGTGGGGAACCGAGGTTCCCGCGCCGCGCGACACGGACTTCCAGTCGGGCGTCACGCACCTGATCGACGTTCCGCTGACCGAGGGGTTCCGGCAGACCCTGCGCATCTACGAGCTCGACCCCACGCCGCGCAACGCGCGCGTGCGCGTGCGGCTCTATGCGCTCGACGCGACCGCGACGGAGCCCGGCGAGGTCCTGGGCGATTCCAAGGTCGCCGACTTCGAGGTGGCGCTGCGCTTCGTGCCCGGAACCGCCTCGCACCCGGGCTACGCCGAGGTCTCCGATCTGCCGGCGCGGCTCATCTCGCAGGGCGTGGACCGCGTGCGCATCGAGGTCGAGCCCGCGACGGCGGGCCTGAAGCTCTGGGCCTTCGCGACGATCATCCACAACGAGACCCAGCACGCCACCGTCGTCACGCCGTAGGAAAACGGCTGGAGCTCGCCCTGCGGGCTCGCGACAATAAGTAAACAGAGGACAGGCCGCCCGGGCCCTCCTGCCCCGGAAAGAGGAGGAGACATGCTCCGCTCATCACGGGCCCCGGCACGCCTGGTTTTCGCGACTGTTGTGTTTGCCCTGGCATCTCACGTCGAGGCCGAGGACGGACCGGTCGAGACGCGCTTCCGGCGCGCCGCGACCCGCGACCGCATTCCCGGCCAGTACATCGTGATTCTCGAGGACGACACCCTTCCCGGCGACTCGGTCCCGACCGTCGCCGACGACCTGCTCGCGTCCTACGGGGGAACCCCGCGCATCCACCTTCAGAACGCCGTCCGCGGCTTCACCGCGAACCTGACGGAGGAGCAGGCCGTTCGCCTGTCGGAAGACCCGCGCGTCCGGTTCGTCGAGGAGAACGCGCGGGCCTACCTGTCGAGCGAGCAGGCGCTGCCTCCCGACAACAGCCTGTGGCACCTCGACCGGATCGATCAGCGCACGGCGATCGGATCGGGCGACGACAAGTATCGGTACTGCGAGAGCGGCGGAAACGCGATCGTTTACGTTCTCGACACCGGCATCAACAAGAAGCACCAGGAGTTTCTCAAGTCCAACGGCCAGTCCCGCGTGTTGAACGGGGTCAAGTTCGCCGCCGATCACCACGTCTGGCCCGGCGAGACGGACGACTACGGCACGTATCCCTGCGGCGGCTGGACGGACAACTACGGAGGCGGCCATGGCACGTCCGTGGCCTCGCTCATCGCCGGAAAGACCCTCGGCGTCGCCAAGACCGCGCGGCTGGTTCCGCTTCGCGTCTTCACGTGCAGCGGCTACACGGGCTCCGTCGAGCACCTGTGCTGGGCCCTGGACTGGATCAAGAGCAGCTCGAACCCGAACCGGTACTCCCGGCCCGCGCTCGTGAACATGAGCGTGCGAGTCCCGACCAACCTGCCGTTCGTGTCCGCTCTCGAAAGCGTGATCAACGGGCTCGTCCTCAACTCTCCGGGCTGGACGGGCATCCCCGTCGTCGCCTCGGCCAACAACCAGAACACGAGCCAGGCCTGCTCGACCCCGGCGCGCATGGCGTACCGCAACACGGCCTTCCCGAGCCCGGGTCGGGTGATCTCCGCCGGAGGAACGAAGGCCGCCGACGTGCGCTGGCAATGCAGCGGAGCGGAGTGCTACACCGAGGGCGGATGCAGCGGAAACGTTTCGGCCGCGTCCAACTTCGGTCCGATCGTCGACATCTGGGCGCCGGCCCACAACCTCGAGTCGGCGCACATCAAATGTGCGAGCTGCAGGCGGACGGATGTTCGAAAGAAATCCGGCACGTCTTTCTCGGCCGCCGTCGTTTCGGGTATCGTGGCCCGGCTGCTTCAAGCCAGCCCGACTCTCACGCCGGCGCAGGTCTGGGATCGACTTCAGACCGATGCCACCGTCGTGTCTCCGCCCATCGATCCTTCGAATGGGAACTCTCTGCTCGCGTACCGCGCGGGCAGCGCGTCCTGCAGCCCGGAGTTGCCTTAGAGCCGTAGTTCGAAAGGAAGGGAGGACCATGTCGACTGTGTTCCGCCGTGCTCTCCGCCTCGCGATGGTTGCCGCGATCCTCGTGCCGACGGTCGGGGGCGCCACGCCGATCGAGAAGGTGCTCATCCCGGTATTCGCCGACGAACCCATCCCGGGCGTGAACGGATCGCTCTGGACGACGGACATGTGGGCCGAGAACTCCGGCGATGCCGTCGCGACCGTACGGGGAATCGTCTGGGACTGCCTGCTTCCGGAGTGCAACTTGCCGGCGCCCTTGCCTTCGGAAATCACAATACGCACGGCCCCCCTGGCAGTCGGGGGCCTGCGCGGAACGCTCATCTCGGTGGAGGCCGACGATCCGCGTCAGACCGGCTTCGGCCTCCGGTTCCGCGATCTCTCCCGTCAGTCGACGACGTGGGGCACGGAGCTTCCCGCTCCGCGCGAGGGAGCCTTTCGTACCTCCCGGTTCTCTCTCATCGACGTTCCGGTCACCGAAGGCTTTCGCCAGACGCTCCGCATCTATGAGCTCGACGGCACGCCTCGAGACGCGGTCGTCCGCGTCCGGATCTACCGCCTCGACCCGGACAGGCGCTGGGTCAACGAGGGCCCCGACGAGCTCCTCGGCGAGACGGAGCTGGCGCTGTCTTTCGGGGGGATCCCGGACGAGCTGATCGAATACCCCGGATACGCCGAAGTCACCGATCTCGCGGCCATCGCGCCGCTCGGCGACGCCGAACGCCTGCGCATCGAGATCGAGCCGGTGACGGAAGGACTCCGCCTCTGGGCCTTCGTCACGATCATCCAGAACGACACACAGCACGCGACGGTGATCTCGCCGCAGTAGTGCATCAGTCGGCGGGGCCGCCCAGCACCGGTGCGTAGAGGCCGCGGAGCTCGCGTCTCCACCAGGCCCCGGTCCGGCGGCGCTCCTCGGCGTCGGTGAACCGGTAGTCGTAGAGGACCGCGCGGATGAAGCGCGGAGGCGGATCCGGAAACGGATTGTGCGCGAGCAGCTTCTCGACCTCGGGGGCCCCCTCGAGCAGGCGCGCCATGAGGCGCGTCAGCCACGGGTTGCTCCGATAGCCGCCGAGCGCGGCGAACCACATCTGCCAGTCGAGGCGCGGCTGGTGCGGCGCGACGAAGCGCGGCCGGCGCGCCGGATCCCCGGGCTTCCAGCGAAACTCGTAGGGCAGCCACGTCCGTCCGTCCGCGCTGCCCTCGAGGATGATCTCGGGCCGCTCCGCGGTCATGACCGCGAAGAGCCCGTAGCCGTTGGACGATCGAAGCGGCGCGACCGCGCGATAGGCGGCGACGAGGGGCGGAACGATCACGGCCCGAAGACCGACGGAAGCCAGAAACGGAACGGAGGAAGCCGCGAGCAGAACGACTGCGGCGGGCAGCAGCACCCAGCGGGGCCATCGGGCGGCGGACGAACTCGAAGCAGCCGCCGATCTCCGCCAGCGCGCCGGGAAGGCGCCGTCGTCGATGAGAAGCACGGCGAGCGCGATCGTCAGGAGGTTGAAGAACGCGTAGTTGCCCGTGGCCGCGATCAGGAGCTGGAACGCGATCGTCAGCGCGCAGGCGGCGTGCCGGAGCCGGCGCGGAGCGAAGTAGAAGAACGGAACCGCCAGCTCGACGAAGAACATGAAGGTGCACGAGGCGGTCTGAAACCATGCCGGGAGCTGGTGCATGAACCACGCCGTCCACGGAGGCAGGGGCTGCGTCTCGTATTGCACGCGCAGCGCGTCGAGGCTCCTCCACAGCGTGTCTCCCGAGAGCAGCTTGACGGCACCCGAGGAAAGCATCAGCCGGAAGAGGAGCCAGACGAGCAGGAAGCGCGCGAGCCGGGGGGCCGCGAGGCCGCTCCGCATTCGACGGCGCGCGAGCGGCGCGAGCAAGACCGCGAGGAGACCCGTCTCGAGCAGCAGGATGTCCCACTGGAACTCGAGGAACGTCTGCGAGGCCGTCGAGAGCGAGAGGTAGAGGGCCCACGCCGCCGCGGCGCTCCAGGCCGGCACGAGCCCGGCCACGAGCGCGAGCGACGCCGCGACACCCGCGGCGCACTGAAGGTGCAGGAGCGCGTCGCTTCCCGAAATCCAGGAGAGCGTCGGGACGAGCCAGTAGCGGGAGGCGCCCGTCTGGCCGCGCACCCATTCCAGGAACTCCGCGACCGGCAGCACGCCGCCGCTGCCGACGAGACCGTCGATCTGGACCCAGAGCGAAACGAACGCCGCCGCGTAACAGACGCCGAGCATGCGCAAAAAGAGCGCGCTCGCCGCGAGGTACCGGGGGCGCAGCACGGAGCCGCCCCAGAGCAGCCGCGTGACGGCCATCGCCGCGGGCCGGTGTCGCGCGACGAGCCGGTACGCGAGGTCGGCCAGCGGCGCCGCGCCCGGGACGCGGCGGTAGACCGCGAGAAAGAAGCCCGAGCCCGGAATTTTTCCGGCGAGCGCGGCGACCGCTTCGGCGCCTTCGAGGACCTCGCCGCTCGTCAGAATCAGCTGAAAAGCGGCGCGGAAACGCTCCGCCGGAATCTCGGGAAACCGCGCGGCGACCTCCTGCGAGGGCGCATAGTCCACTTTTGAGCCGGTGCGCTCCTTCCACCGGGCCACCCAGAGCCGGCAGAAGCTGCAATCCCCGTCGAAAACCGCGAGCGGACGCCCTGGAGGGCTCGCAACGCGGCGCGTCTGGCGCATCGCAGCGAGTCTACGGCAGCCCGAAATCGGGAACGGACTTTGCACTAACGTCGGGCCGAGGAGAAAACACCAATGCTCAAACCCAAGAACGCGGCTCTCGCCGCCCTCTTCGGCGCACTCGCCGTGTTCGCCGCCGTTCCGGCAGCCACCGCTCAGTACGACGGCGACTCGGGCTACCCGTCCGACGACTCCGGCTACGGCTACGATTCGGACATCCGGCAGACCGTCGCCCGGCTCGCCTACATCTCGGGCGACGTCTCTTTCGCGCGGGGGGACGACCCGGACGACTGGGGGCCGGCGGACACCAACATCCCGATGACGCTCGGCGACCGGACCTGGACGGCGGGCGGCCGCCTCGAGCTGCAGGTCCACGGAGGCAACCTCATCCGCCTCGCGAAGGCGACCGATCTGACCGCGCTGAACCTGACCGAAGACACGAAACAGTTCTCGATCTCGGCCGGCGTGGCGTCCTTCCGGATCCGGCGGCTCAGCGACGACGAGATCTTCGAAGTCGACACGCCCAACGCCGCGATCACGTTCGAGCGCACGGGCGACTATCGGATCGACGTCCGCCCCGACGGCGACACCCGCGTGCAGGTCCGGCGGGGACGAGCCATCGTCGCTTCCGGAGGCGGCCAGGTGCCGCTCGGAGCCGGCGACGCGATGCTGATCGAAGGCTTCGAGCCCCCGCAGTACGACATGATTCCGATCGCTCCCCGGGACGGCTGGGATCGCTGGGTAGCGGAGCGCGACGTGCGCTACTCCAACGTGCGGTCCTACGAGTACGTCTCGGCGGACATCGCCGGCGTCGAAGACCTCGACCAGTACGGCCGCTGGCAGCAGGTTCCGACCTACGGCTGGTGCTGGACGCCCGCCTCGGTCGCGGTCGGCTGGAGGCCGTACCGCGCGGGCCGCTGGATCTGGCAGGACCCCTGGGGCTGGACCTGGGTCTCCTCGGAGCCCTGGGGCTGGGCGCCGTACCACTACGGCCGCTGGGTCGTCCACAGCTCCCGCTGGTTCTGGGTGCCCGTCGCGCCCCGCGTCGCGGTCGCGACCTACAGCCCGGCGCTCGTCGCCTTCGTCGGGGGCGGACCCGGGTTCTCGGTCTCCGTCGGCGTCGGCACGGACTACATCGGCTGGTTTCCTCTCGCGCCGCGCGAGCCGCTCATCCCCTGGTGGGGCCGACCCACGACGGTCGTGAACGTGAACGTCACGAACATCACCTACGTGAACCGGACCTACGTGACGGTCGTCAACCAGAACACCTTCGTCACCAGCCGCGTCGTGACGACGAACTACGTCCGCGACAAGGCGCTCCTCAACCGCATCGAACGCGCGCCCGTCGTCCGGGGCGCGATTCCGATCGAGCCGACCCGCGCGTCGATCCGCGTCTCCTCGCGCCAGACCGCGGCCGTGCGGCCCCCGGCCGCCGTCGCCTCGCGAACGGTCGTATCGCGCGTGGCGCCTCCGCCCGCTCCTCCGCGTTTCGAGAACAAGGTCGCCACGATCCGGGAGAACAAGGGACGCCCGGTGACGACGGTGGAGGCCGAACGCATCGTGACGCGCGATGGCCGCACCGCGGCGCCCGCCCGGTCCGTTCGTCCGGCCGCGGCCGAGTCCGGACGGGTCGTCTTCGCGCCCAAGACTTCGAACGCCCAGGCGCCGAAGGTCGAGCCCGTGGAGCCGTCTCGCGGAAGACCCCTCGCGACCAAGGAACAGCCCTCCGCTCCGGCGCGGGAGAACTCGACGCAGCGTGCCCGGAGCAGCGCGCCTCCGCCCCAGTCCCAGCCTCCGCCTCAACCTCAAGGCGCCGCGCGGCCGGACGCGTCCGCCGCGGAGAAGCAGCAGGCCGAGCGCGACCAGGCGGCCCGAGAGACCCGCGATCAGGCACAACGCGCCCAACAGGACCAGGCGCAGCGTGAGCGGATGCAGCGCGAACGCGACGAGCGACAGCAGGATCAGCGCGAACAGGCGCAACGCGAGCAGGCGCAGCGGGATCAAACGGCCAAGCAGCAGGCGCAGCGCGCGCAGAGCGAGAAGCAGCAACAGGCGCAGCGCGAGCAGGCGGCGAAGCAGCAGACCCAGCGCGAGCAGGCCGAAAAGCAGCAGGCCCAGCGCGAGCAGGCCGAAAAACAGCAGGCCCAGCGCGAGCAGGCGCAGCGCGATCAGGCCCAGCGCGAGCAGACGCAAAGGCAGCAGGTCCAGAAGCCGCAGCCAGCCCGTCCGACCCCGCGGCCGGCCGACGCCCCTGCTTCCGAGAAAGCCCAGCCTCCGCGAAACGACAAGGACGAGAAGGCGGCTCCTCCGCCCGACCGGGGACGCGGCCGCCCGACACCGCAGCCGACCAAGAAGAACGGCGACTGAGGCCGCTTTCAGGCAAGTCGAATCGACGCACCGAGCGCCCGCATGAGCGGGCGCTCAATTTATCTGCTTTGTATGCAGGTACTTAGCAATTCCTAATCATTGACTTTCTTGTACAGATTCAATATGCTGCGCTCCTGATGGCTACCGAGAACTCTTCGATCCTCGAGCTCACCAACCGGGAGTACAAGGCCGGCTTCGTCACCGACATCGAGTCCGAGTCGGTCCCGCCGGGACTCAACGAGGACGTCATCCGGCTGATCTCGTCGAAAAAGAAGGAGCCCGCGTGGCTCCTCGAGTGGAGGCTCAAGGCCTACCGCCACTGGCTCACGATGGTCGAGCCGACCTGGCAGAACGTCCACTATCCGCCGATCGACTACCAGGCGATCGTCTACTACTCGGCGCCCAAGGTGAAGACGGACGGCCCCAAGTCGCTCGAGGACGTCGATCCCAAGCTCCTCGAGACCTACGAAAAGCTCGGCATCCCCTTGCGGGAGCGGGCCAAGCTCGCGGGCGTCGCGGTCGACGCCGTTTTCGACTCGGTTTCGGTCGCGACGACCTTCCGCGAGCAGCTGTCGAAGGTCGGGATCATCTTCTGTTCGTTCTCGGAGGCGGTGCAGAACCACCCCGATCTCGTGAAGAAGTACCTCGGGACGGTCGTCCCCTACACCGACAACTACTTCGCGACCCTGAACTCCGCCGTCTTCTCGGACGGCTCGTTCTGCTACATCCCGAAGGGCGTGCGCTCGCCCATGGAGCTCTCGACGTACTTCCGGATCAACTCCGCGAACACCGGCCAGTTCGAGCGCACGCTCATCGTCGCCGAGGAAGGGTCCTACGTCTCCTACCTCGAGGGCTGCACGGCGCCGATCCGCGACGAGAACCAGCTCCACGCCGCCGTCGTCGAGCTCGTCGCGCTCGACAACGCCGAGATCAAGTACTCGACCGTCCAGAACTGGTACCCCGGAGACAAGGACGGCAAGGGCGGGATCTTCAACTTCGTCACCAAGCGGGGCGCCTGCCGCGGCAAACGCTCCAAGATCTCCTGGACGCAGGTCGAGACCGGGTCGTCGATCACCTGGAAGTACCCGAGCTGCATCCTCCAGGGCGACGACTCGGTCGGCGAGTTCTACTCGGTGGCGGTGACGAACAACCGCCAGCAGGCCGACACCGGCACCAAGATGATCCACATCGGGAAGAACACGAAGTCGACGATCGTCTCCAAGGGCATCTCGGCCGGCCACGGCCAGAACACGTACCGTGGCATGGTCAAGATCCTGGGCAAGGCCGACGGCGCCCGGAACTATTCGCAGTGCGATTCGCTCCTCATCGGCGACCAGTGCGGCGCGCACACCTTCCCGTACATCGAAGTCCACAACTCGACCGCGCAGATGGAGCACGAGGCCTCGACCTCGAAGATCGGCGAGGACCAGGTTTTTTACTTCCAGCAGCGCGGCATCTCGCCCGAAGAGGCCGTGAACATGATCGTCAACGGCTTCTGCAAGGTCGTCTTCAAGGAGCTCCCGATGGAGTTCGCCGTCGAGGCCCAGAAGCTTCTCGGCGTATCGCTCGAAGGATCGGTGGGATGACGCCATGACCAAACCGCTTCTCCAGATCCAGAACCTGCACGCGTCCGTCGCGGGCAACGAGATCCTCCGCGGCGTCGATCTGACGGTCAACGCCGGCGAGGTCCACGCCGTGATGGGCCCCAACGGCTCGGGCAAATCGACGCTCGCGCACGTCCTCGCCGGCCGGCCGGGCTACACGGTCACCGAGGGCGGGGTGGTCTACAAGGGAAGAGACCTCCTCGCGATGGCTCCGGAGCTGCGCGCGCGCGAGGGTGTCTTCCTCGCGTTCCAGTACCCCGTCGAGATCCCCGGCGTCTCGAACGTCTACTTCCTCAAGGCCGCGGTCAACGCGGTCCGCAAGCACCGGGGCATGCCGGAGTACGACGCGATGGAGTTCCTCCAGCTCGTCAAGCAGAAGGCGAAGCTCGTCGAGATCGACGAGGACCTCGTCAAGCGCCCGGTCAACGAGGGCTTCTCGGGCGGCGAAAAGAAGCGCAACGAGATCTTCCAGATGGCGCTCCTCGATCCGTCGCTCGCGATCCTCGACGAGACGGACTCGGGTCTCGACATCGACGCCCTGCGAATCGTCGCGGGCGGCGTCAACCAGCTCCGCTCCCCCGAGCGGTCGATGATCGTCGTCACGCACTACCAGAGACTTCTGAACTACATCGTTCCCGATTTCCTTCACGTCCTCGTCGAGGGCCGCATCGCGCGCTCCGGCGGCAAGGAGCTCGCCCTCGAGCTCGAGGAGAAGGGCTACGCCTGGCTCGAGAAGGAGCCGCCGGCGGCCGTCGGTGCTCGATGAAGGAAGTCCGCTGATGGAAGCGATCGCCCTCGAGAGGGGCTTCGCCCCCGAAGCGCCGGCCTTCGGAAGCGACCCCGCGTGGCTCGCGGCCCTGCGCCGCGAGGCCTTCGCGCGCTTCGAGGCGCTCGGGTTCCCGACCGCGAAGGACGAGGCCTGGCGCTACACGGGGCTGCAGTCGGTCACCGAGACGCCCTGGCGCCGCGGCAGCGGGAGCGCCCGGCTCGCTCGCCCGCTCCCGAAGGGAGCGCGCGTTCTCG
Source organism: uncultured Acidobacteriota bacterium (assembly GCA_963742245.1). Lineage (GTDB taxonomy): Bacteria > Acidobacteriota > Thermoanaerobaculia > UBA5066 > Gp7-AA6 > DAHUXD01. Next base: position 584,502 of record CAVULG010000009.1, on the reverse strand, counting down.
GAGCCGTCGATGGCGAGGCGACGTTGTCCCGCGTCGCGCCCTTCGCGCAGAACGCGTTCGCGGCCTTGAACACCGCGCTCTTCGAGCAGGCGCTCGTTCTCGAGATTCTTCCCGGCGCCGTCCTCTCCGAGCCGATCGAGATCCTCATCGAAGCCGACGTCCCCGGCACGCCGGAGGTCGCGTATCCGCGGATCCTCGTGCTGGCGGGAGAACGCTCCGAATCGGCGATCGTCGAGCGCTACGTCAGCGCCGGCAAGGTCCTGACGGCCGCGGTGACCGAGATCGCCCTGTCGGCGGGCGCGATCCTCGAGCACACGAAGCTCCAGGAAGAAGGGCCGGAAGCGCGGCACATCCACGTGCTCGGAGTGCGGCAGGAACGCGCGAGCCGCTTCACCTCCCACAACGTCGCGCTCGGCTCCGCCCTGGCGCGCACGGAGCTGACGACGGTTCTCGCGGGCGAGGGCGCCGAGTGCGCCCTGAACGGCCTCTTCCTGGGCCGCGGCCGCCAGCACCTCGACAATCGAACCATCATCGACCACGCCACGCCCCACACGACGAGCCGCGAGCTCTACAAGGGCGTGATGGACGGCGCCTCCCGCGGCGTCTTTCACGGGACGATCGTCGTCCGGCCCGACGCCCAGAAAACGGACGCCGTCCAGACCAACAAGAACCTGCTCCTCTCGGGCGAAGCGCTCGTCAACTCGACGCCGGCGCTCGAGATCTTCGCCGACGACGTCAAGTGCAAACACGGTTCGACGACCGGCCAGCTCGACGCGGCCGCGCTCTTCTACCTGCGCTCGCGCGGGATCGGCGAGGCCGAGGCGCTGGCGCTGCTGACCTGGGCCTTCGCGGCCGACGTCGCCGAGAAGATCCGCGTTCCGGACGTCCGGCAGCGCGTCGAGCGCGAGCTCGGCCGGCGCCTTCCGGGATCCGGAGGTCCGGAATGAGCACCGTCCTGAAGGAGACCCGCCCGAATCCGTCCGCCGCCGCCTACGACGTCGAGACCGTCCGCCGCGACTTTCCCATCCTCGCGACGAAGGTCTACGGCAAGCCCCTCGTCTACCTCGACAATGCGGCCTCCGCCCAGAAGCCGGCGGCGGTGATCGACGCCGAGCGCCGCGTCTACGAGACCTGCTACGCCAACATCCACCGCGGCGTTCACTGGCTCTCGGTCCACGCGACCGACGCCTACGACGCGTCGCGCGAGAAGGCGCGGGCGTTCGTCAACGCCGCCGCGGCGCACGAGATCATCTTCGTCCGCGGAACGACCGAGGCCGTCAACCTCGTCGCGCAGACGTACGGCCGCCGGAACGTCGGCGCGGGCGACGAGGTCCTGATCACGGGCCTCGAGCACCATTCGAATATCGTCCCCTGGCAGCTCCTCTGCGAGGAGAAGGGCGCGCGCCTCGTCGTGGCGCCTCTCGACGACACCGGCGACGTGAACGTCGCGACCTTCGAGAAGATGCTCTCGAACCGGACGAAGATCGTCTCGGTCGCGCACCTCTCGAACGCCCTCGGCACGATCCTGCCGGTCCGGAAGATCGCGGAGCTCGCCCACGCCCGCGGGGCGGTGGTCCTCGTCGACGGCGCGCAGGCGGCGCCGCGGATGCCCGTCGACGTGCGGGCCCTCGACTGCGACTTCTACGCGTTCTCGAGCCACAAGATCTACGGTCCGACGGGCGTCGGCGTGCTCTACGGAAAGACGGCGCTCCTCGAGGCGATGCCGCCTTACCAGGGCGGCGGCGACATGATCCGCTCCGTCACCTTCGAGAAGACGACGTTCAACGACCTGCCCTACAAGTTCGAGGCCGGCACGCCGAACATCGCGGGCGGAATCGCCTTCGGCGCGGCGCTCGACTACGTCTCGGCCCTGGGCCTTCCCGCGATCGAGGCGCACGAGCGGGACCTGCTGACCTACGCGACGGAGTCGCTCTCGGCAATTCCGGGCCTGCGCATCGTCGGGACGGCGCGGAACAAGGCAGGGGTTCTCTCCTTCGTCCTCGATCGCATCCACCCGCACGACATCGGAACGGTGCTCGACCGCGAAGGCATCGCGATCCGCACCGGCCACCATTGCGCGCAGCCCGTCATGGATCGCTTCGGTCTTCCGGCGACGGCGCGGGCTTCTTTCGGCCTCTACAACACGCGCGGCGAGGTCGATGCCCTCGCGCCGCGATCCACAAAGTCATCGGGATGTTCCGCTGATGTCCGACCTGCGCGACCTCTACCAGGAGGTCATCCTCGACCACAGCAAGAAGCCGCGGAACTTCCACGCGATCGCGGACGCCGACCGCCAGGCCGAGGGCTACAACCCGCTCTGCGGCGACCGGGAGACCGTGTTCGTCAAGCTCGACGGCGACCGCGTCGCCGACGTCGCCTTTCAGGGCGCCGGCTGCGCGATCTCGACCGCCTCGGCGTCGATGATGACCGAGAGCGTGAAGGGCAAGACGCGCGCCGAAGCCGAGGCGCTCTTCGAGCGCTTCCACCGCCTCATCACGGGCAAGAACGGCGAGGCGGCCTCGGGGCCGGAGCTCGGCAAGCTCGAAGTCTTCTCGGGCGTGCGGGAGTACCCGGTGCGGGTCAAGTGCGCCACGCTCCCCTGGCACACGCTCAAGGCCGCGCTCACGAGCGAGGCCGCCCCGGTCGTGTCCACCGAGTCCGAGGGGCCCAACGCCGAATCCGGAGGAGCCTAGGAGCCCGCCATGCAGATGAAGAAGGAAGCCACCGTGACCCGCGACGTTCCCGCGCGCGAGATTCCGAGCGGGACGCCGATCACGCTCAAGACCGGCGACACCGTGGTCATCACGCAGTCGCTCGGCGGCAGCTACACCGTCGTGACGCCCGTGGGATTCCTCGCGCGCATCGACGGCAAGGACGCCGACGCCATCGGCGAGGCGGTCGTCACGCTCGACGCGGCCGCCTCGGAGGGCAAGACTCCCGAGGAGCTCGCCTGGGACCAGCTCCGGACCTGCTACGACCCGGAGATCCCGGTCAACATCGTGGATCTGGGTCTCGTCTACGGCCTCGCCCTCAACCCGCTCGAAGCCGGCGGCAACCGGATCGACGTCAAGTTCACGCTCACCGCGCCCGGCTGCGGCATGGGCGACGTTCTGCGCGAGGACATCAAGGGCAAGCTCCTGACGATTCCGGGCGTCACCGATGCCGACGTCCAGGTCGTCTTCGATCCGCCGTGGAGCATGCAGATGATGTCGGACGCCGCCAAGCTCCAGCTCGGGATGATGTGATGACTCGGGAGCCCCGTTCATGAAACTCACCTCGCAGGAAGAGTACGGGCTGCGCTGCCTGCTGCGCGTCGGGCGCGAATGCGAAGGCGCAAGCCTGACGATCCCGGAGCTCGCGCGGGCCGAGGGAATCTCGGAGCCGAACGTCGCGAAGATGATGCGGATCCTCCGCCGCGGCGGCTTCGTGAAGTCGACGCGCGGCCAGTCCGGCGGCTATGCCCTCTCCCGTCCCGCGGAGGAGATCGTCGTCGGCCAGGCGCTCGCGGTTCTGGGCGGCCGTCTCTACGAGCCCGCCTTCTGCGACGGCCACTCGGGCCTGGAGCGGCTCTGCACCCACATGCCCGACTGCTCGATCCGCTCGGTGTGGCGCATGGTCCAGCAGGCCGTCGACCAGGTCCTCGGCAAGATCACGTTGAAAGACCTCCTGCGGAGCGAGCCCGAGATGAACGCCTGGCGCGCCGGCTCGGGCCCCGCGCTTCCCTCGTACTCGCCGCAGGCGTAGGCGCCCGGGTCGGCCTCGACGTCGAGCCGCTCGCGGGCGCACCGATAGAATCGGCGCCGTGAGCCGTCCCCGAGGCCAGCCCCGCAAGCGGGCTCGCGATGCCGCGGGGGCCGTACCGCCTCCCGAACAATTTCGCGCGCTCTGGAGCGTCGTTCCCCTGGCGCTCGTCCTCGCTCTGCAGCTCTGGACCAGCCGCGATCGGTTCGCGGGCCCCTTTCTCGACACGCGCCTGCACTACCACTACGACAACGCCGACTTCTCGTTCAAGGCCCGTTCGGGCAACCGCAGCGCCGACCTGCGGTCGCAGTTCGGCGTGACCGTCGGCACCTACTCGAAGTGGGGGGAACCCTCGGCCGCGCCGCAGTACTACACCGACCATCCCTTCCTCCTGAAGGCGCTCTTTCAGCAGTACGGCCGGCTCGCCGGGAACGGCGAAGGGGCTTCCCGATCCTTCGCCTTCGCGGTCGGGTTCGTCACGGCCGCCGGCTTCTACCTCGTCCTGCTCTTGTCGACCGGCAGCGTTCTGGCGTCGCTCGCCGCCACCACGACGCTCGTCTGCCTGCCGCTCTTCGCCGTCTACCAGACCGCTCTCAAGTTCGAAACCGACGGAATGCTCGTGAGCGTCTGGCTGTATGCCGCCCTCGCTTTCTACCTCCAGCGCGGCCGCCCCGGCGCGTTGCGTGCCTTCGGCGTGCTCACGGGGCTGGCATTTCTCGTCCACTGGACCGCCGTCCTTTTCGTCGTCGGCCTCGCCGCCGCCCTCGCCTGGAAATCGGTGCGCGGCGACGCGCGCGCGGGGCGGGCCCTGCGCGTCGCGGTCGTCGCCGGCGCGATCGGAGCCCTCGCGCTCCTCGGCGCGATGGCGTATCTCCAGCGCGGGTGGGGCGCCGCCGCGAACGTGCTCGTTCAGGCGTTCGGCCGGCGCGCCGCGCCCATCCCCGCCGGCGCGTGGTGGTCGCGGCAGTGGGAGTACGCCCGGTTGAACTTCGGCGACGGCGTAGCGTGGATCGTCCTCGTGCCGGCGCTGATCCTCATCGCAACCGCCCTGCTTCGCCGACGGCGCGATCGCCCGAAGCTGACGGCCGAGCCCGAGGCGCGCCTGCTGGCGCCCTTCGGCGCCGTCTCCGCGCTCGTCGCCGGCGTCTGGGTCGTTGCGTTTCGCCAGGGCAGCTTCGTTCACGTGTACTGGCAATACTGGTTCTGCCTTCCGATCGCCGCGCTCACGGGCGCCGCGCTCGAGGCCGTCCGGCCCCGGCGTCTCCTCTTCGCCGCGGCGACGCTCGCGTGCGGAGCTCTGTGGCTCTCGCTCCTTTCGTCTGGAAGCGCGCTCCACGCGAGCGTGCGGCGCGACGAGCTCGGAACGCCGTCGGACACCGAATTCCTCGGCTCCCTGCGGGAGGATCGCTTCGACCGGCTGCTCTTCGTCCCGCTGACCGAGACGCCGCTCAACGCCTGGTTCCAGGGTCCCCTCTTCGAGTACTACACCGACCGCCGCATCGCCCTCGCGGGCGGCCCCGCCGACGTCCGCGTGGGCGACAAGGTCCTCGTCCTGCGATACGCGCAGAGGGCCGACGTCCAGGCGAGGCTCGCCGCCTGGAGCGGCAAGCGTCTCGAGAACGAGAAGTGCGGCTCCCGGATCTGCGCGTACGACGTTTCGTCGCCGTAGCCGGAACTCGAGGACTCCCGCCGGTGTCCCTCCCTTCCAAAGGGAGGGCCCATGCGAAACACGCTCCGGGCCGAGATCAACGTCACCCCGCTCGTGGACGTCTGCCTGGTCCTGCTCATCATCATGATGGTCGTCACGCCGCTCGCGCGCGGCCAGGGCGACGTCGAGCTGCCCGAAGCCTCGGCGCCGACCCAATGGCCGGCGGAGCCGACCCGCTCGAAGATCACGCTCTCCTACGGACCTCCTCCCGCGATCGCGCTCGACGAGGATCCCGGTCCCCTGTCGGTTCCGGCTCTCGAGGCGCTGCTCCAGGCGCTCCACACCGGTAATCCGCAACGCGAGATCGTGATCCGCGCGGACCGCCGGCTGAGCTACGGCGAGGTCCGGAAGGTTCTCCGGACGGTCCAGAGCGCGGGCTTCAAGACGGTGGGGCTCGTCGCCGAGCGGCGGAAGGGCGAAGACCGGTGACGGGGCCGGCTACGCCCCTTCGGGTGACTGGGCGAGCAGACGCAGCGCGTCCCGCCAGTGCGCGCGGGCGCTCGCGAGGTGGGCCCGGTACTCGCGCCAGTCCTTGCGCCGTTTTTCCCGGACCTCGTTCCAGAGCGCCGCGGCGTTCTCGAGCGAATGGTGAGCGGAGTCGAGGCGATGGCGGACGGCCTCGAAGATGTCCGACGAGGCCGGCGTGAGCTTCTCGGCCCGCTCCCGCGCGGTCTGCAGCCGCGAGCGTTCGATGACGAGCGCGGGCGTGCGGCGGAGTCGGCGCGCGAGACCCACAGCGGCGAGGCCCCGGATCCACCACTTGCTCGGATCCCACTGGTACCAGCGCAGGCCGTTGCGGAAGTCGGTCGGGAAGCGATGGTGGAAGTTGTGGTACCCCTCGCCGTTGGTCACGAGCGCGACCCACGCGTTGTCGCGCGCGGAGCTCGCCTCGGTGTACGGGCGCTTGCCGTAGAGGTGCGCGATCGAGTTCACGAAGAATGTCGTGTGGTGGATGACGACCACGCGGAGGAAGCCTCCCCAGAGGAGTCCTCCGATCGGATCGCCGAACGCCAGGCCGACGAGCGTCGGAATGCCCAGGCCGCCCGCGATGCCGACGAGGCTCGAGTACTTGTGCTGGAGCATCACGAGGGGGTTTTTCTGGAGATCGGGCACGTCGTCGAAGCGGCGGTCGGCCGGGGCCTTGTAGAAGACCCAGAGGATGTGCGCCCACCAGCCTCCGCGCTGGATGTTGTACGGGTCCCAGTCACGGTCGACGTAGCGGTGATGGATGCGATGGTCCGAGCCCCAGGCGAGGATCGAGTTCTGGAGCGCCATCGCCCCGAACAGAAGATAGAAGGACTGGATCGCCGGGTGGCACTCGTAGCTCCGGTGTGAGAACAGGCGGTGGTAGCCGGCCGTGACCGACACGCCGACCGCCGCGTAGAGGATCAGGAAGAGGACGGGCTGCCACCACTGCACGCCGTAGGCCATGGCCCACGCCGCGGTCCCGAGGATTCCGATCACCGGGGAGAGAACGAAGAAAGCGATCCGGACCCAGTCTTTGCGTTTCGGAGTATTCAAGCGCGACCCTCTCCACGCCCGCGCACACCGCGCGCGAGCACTTCCATGGCTTCCTCGGTCACGTCGACGACGATCTCGGCGCTCGCGTCCCTCTGCAGGGTCTCGAGGAGCCGGCAGATCTCGGGAGCGCCCGCTCCCAGGTCCTCGAGAAGAACGGCGAGATCCCCGTCGCCGTAGAGATAGCGCGCGTCGAGCGCCCGCTCATCGGAGCCCGACGACCTGCCGACAAAAGTGGCTTTGAAGACGAACGGCGTGAGGCCGGCCGGTTGGACTCGGATCTTCCAATCTTGGTTCATGAGAGGCCCGCGCCTTTCCCGGAGCTAGGCTCCTCGGCGAAGATTCGGACGACGGGGCTCGCCGACGGGCCCCGACGACTTCTCGCTTCAACCGTTCGGATTTCGCGGGACAGGTCCGGAATCGGGCGAGCGGACGAGAACGATTAAGGATAACACGCCCCTCCGGGCGCACCGTCCGGCGCTCCTACGGCAGCGGCAACTCCAGGATCACCACGGGCTTGCGCTTCTCGGGGTCTTTCACGACACCGCCGGGCCCGAGCGCCCGCAGCTGCGAGTTCCCGATGAAGTAGTAAGAATTTCCGGCGATGTGCGCCCGCTCGGAAGCTCCCACGCGACGATCCCGAGCTCGTGGGCGACGTAGAGGAAGCGGCCGTCGTCGGAAAGGGCGATGCCGTTGGGATAGTAGAGACGCCCGGGCTTCTGGAAGATCTCGAGCTTGCCGGATGCCGCGCGCAGCCGGTAGACGGTCCCCTCCTCGCTGTCGGTGAGGAAGAGACCGCCGTCCTTCGCGATCGCGACGTCGTTGAAGAGGTGCCTGCCGCCCGGAGGCGACGCGATCTTCTCGAGCGCGCGGCCGGTCGCGAGGTCGGAACGGAAGAGCGTCGAGGCGCGCGTCGCGTTCCCGCCGGGGGCATCGCCTTCCGCGCTGCAGACCCAGAGGCTCCTGCGCGCCGCATCGACTTTCATGCCGAGGACCTGCTGCAGGCCGTCCCGTCCGGTTGGAACGAAGTCGCGCGCGCGTCCGGCGGAATCGACGGCGACGATCTTGCGCCGGGCGAGACGGCCGACGAAGAGCGTGCGGCTCGACGGATCCCACGCGACGCCTTCCGGGATCAGGTCCTTCTCGGCGAGTGTGAACGCCACCTTCGCAGTACCGACGGGCCGGCCGTTCTCCCGGATGGCCGGCAGCAGGGCGCGAAAGGCCGGAAGCGGCGCGAGCGACGCAAAGGCGGGATCGGAGTCGGCTCCCGCGCCGTAACCGAGCGCGACCGCGCGCGCGAGCGTCGGCAGCGCTCCCCCGCCATCTCCCGAGAGCGCCTTCGCTTTCGCGAGGGACACGAGCACGTCGGCGTTGCGCGTGAAGACCGCCGCCGCCGCCTCGAGGTCCGGAAGGGCCTTCCCCGCATTCCCCGCTTCGAGCTCGGCGATCCCGCGCATGTAACGCTCGTAGGGCCCGAGGTCGTCGGGCTCGGCCGCCGCCCGACTTCCGGCGGCGACAATCAGCGCGGCGATCGCGAGGGCTCTTCGCATGGGGCGATTCTGGCGACTGTGCGGTCGCAGGTCAAAGCGCCGGATCGCGGGACGGACGCTGCGCCATAATGCCGCGCCATGCGGATTCTCATGCTCGCGGCCGAGGCGGCTCCGCTCGCCAAGGTCGGCGGGCTCGCCGACGTGGTGGGCTCGCTGCCGCGCGCGCTCACGGATCTCGGCCACGAAGTCCGCGTCGCCATTCCCGGCTACGGCTCGATCGACTGGCAGAAGTACAAACCGGAGCGTGTTGCGGGATTTCCCGTTTACACGACCGCCGGCGCGCAGAACGCCGAGATCTGGCGGACCGAGGTCGACGGGCTGTCGGTCTCCCTGGTGACCGGCCCGCCGATCCCGCAGGATCGCTGGATCTACGGACGCACGATCGCCGAAGACGGTCCGAAGTTCGTCTTCTTCTCGCTCGCGGCGCTCTGGTCCGCCGAGGCGCTCTCCTGGAAGCCCGACGTCGTCCACGCGCACGACTCGCACACGGGGCCCGCGGTCTGGTGGCTCGCAACCGAAGGGCGCGAGAACCCCTACTACCGCGACGTCGCATCGGTGTTCACGATCCACAACCTGCCGTACGCCGCCCAGGGCGCCGGAAAACATCTCGGCGACTACAAGCTGCGCCGGTCGGACGCGCTCGCCGCCCTCCCCGAGGCCTTCCGCGACTCGCTCATGGGTCTCGGCATCCTGGGAGCCGACTTTCTCTCGACGGTCTCGCCGACTTACGCGCGCGAGATCCTCACGGAAGAGGGCGGCCACGGCCTCGACGGCGTGCTCCGCCTGCGGGCCGACCGCCTCGCGGGCATCCTCAATGGCATCGACGTCGCGTCCTGGAACCCCGCGGAGGATTCCGAGCTCGCCGCGAACTTCGACGCGCAGACGCTGCCCGCGCGGATCGCGAACAAGACGGCCCTCCAAAACGAGGCCGGCCTGGAGCCCGACCCGAAGATGCCCGTGCTCGCCGTGGTTTCCCGCCTGGTCAAGGAAAAGGGCTTCGAGATCGCCGCGCCGGCCGTCCGCCGCTGGCTGGAGCGGGGCGGCCAGTTCGTCCTCCTCGGCACGGGCGACCCCACGCTCGAGCACGAGTACGCCCAGTTCGAGATGCGTTATCCCAGGAGGGCCAGCGTGCGCCTCCGGTTCGACGGCCGCTACGCCCGCCGCATCTACGCCGGGGCCGACGCGCTGCTGCTTCCCTCCCGCTACGAGCCCTGCGGCCTGGCGCAGATGATCGGGATGCGGTACGGCTGCGTCCCCGTCGCGAGGCGGACGGGGGGCCTCGCCGACACCGTGACCGACGCGGGCGAACCGGGCGGGACGGGGTTCATGTTCGACGAGTTCAACCCCTGGGCGCTCTGGGATGCGCTCGAGCGCTGCCTGAAGGTGTACGCTTCCCCCGCTTCATGGCGCCAACTGCAGGCCAACGGCATGGCGCGCGACTTTTCGTGGTCGCGCTCGGCCGCGGAGTACGCGGATCTCTACGAACACGCCCGGTCGATACGTACCTAGGACGGCGGCCATGAGGGCCCGCGCCGTCATCCTGGCCGGCGGCGAAGGCTCGCGCCTCGGCGTGCTGACGGAGAAGCGCGCGAAGCCGGCGGTCCCGTTCGCCGGGAAATACCGGATCATCGACTTCACCCTCTCCAACTGCGTGAACTCGGGGATCTCCGACGTCATGATCCTCACGCAGTACCGGCCCCACTCTCTGAACGAGCACATCGCGTCGGGCCGTCCCTGGGACCTCGACCGGACCTTTTCCGGCGGCATCCAGGTCTACCAGCCCTACCGCGGACGATCGGTGACCGACTGGTACAAGGGCACGGCCGACGCGATCACGCAGAACCTCTCCTTCGTCGAGCGCGCGTCGCCGGACATCGTGCTCGTGCTGTCGGGCGACCACATCTACAAGATGAACTACGGGTGGCTGATCGCCTTCCACCTCGACAAGCAGGCCGACTGCACGATCGCGACCCTCAATGTGACGCGGGACGAGGCGACGCGGATGGGCATTCTCGCGACCGACGAGAACCAGCGGGTGACCCAGTTCGTCGAGAAGCCCGCCGATCCTCCGGGCACGCTCGCGTCGATGGGCATCTACGTCTTCGGCCGGGCAATGCTCTCCCAGGTTCTGACGGAAGACTCGAAACGGCGCGACTCCTCGCACGACTTCGGCAAGGACATCATCCCGCGCATGATCAACGCGGGCCTGCGCGTCTTCGCCTACCCGTTCAACGGGTACTGGGTGGACGTCGGGACGACCGAGGCTTACTGGCAGACACAGATGGATCTCCTGAAGACGCCGCCGCCCATCGATCTGAACGACCGCGCCTGGATCATCCACACGCGCTCCGAGGAGCGGCCGCCGGTCGCGATTCACAACGGCGCGATCGTCCGCGACAGCATGATCACGGACGGCTGCATCCTCTCCGCGGGCGCGCGCGTCGAGAAGAGCATCCTCTCGCCGGGCGTCTTCGTCGGGCCCGACGCCTGGATCCGCGAGTCCGTGATCCTGACGGACACCTGGATCGACGCCGGCGCGAAGGTCGAGCGCGCGATCGTCGACAAGTCCGTCCGGATCGGAAGGCGCGCGCGCATCGGCAAGGCGGCGCGCGGCGAGAAGCCGGCGGAGGGATTCGGCATCACGATGATCGGCAAGAACGCCGAAATCCCCGACGGCGCGACGGTCCGTCGGGGCACCGTCATTCACACCGACGTGACGGCGGAGCAGTTCGCCGCGACACCGCGTCCGCGGCGGCGGAAAATTCCCAAAACCGGAGCCTGATCCGGTCCGCTTCGCTGGCGCGTGCCTTGCAGTTACCTCCAGACAGCGGGTGCCTCTCGGTGAGGACACTCGGGCAAAAGGAGGTTTCAGTATGAAGAAGATGATCCTTTCAGCGGTGATCGCTTCCGCGATTGCGGCGACGGGCATCGCACAGGACAAGCCGATGGATCCTCAGGAGCCGCGCGAGGTCAAGCAGTCGTCGCAGGCGGCGGCCAAGACCATGCGTGGCACGATCAATTCGATCGACAACGCCGGCAAGAGCTTCGTCGTCAAGGACGAGTCGACCGGCAAGGAAGTCACGATCTATTGGGACAGCGCCACGAAGGTCAACGGCGACCTGAAGGTCGGCAACATGGTGTCGTTCCAGGCGTCCGAGAACTCGGGCAAGTGGACGGCCTCCTCGATCGAGGCGTCGAGCGCGAAGAAGCCTTACTGAGCCGTCACCCGCATCCGTAAGTCTTCTCCGCGAATCCCCGAGCCGGCGTTGCGGCCCTGCCGCACGCCGGCTCTCCTTATTTTCAGGGCTTGAACTTCTCCTGCACCGGCGCCCCCGTGTGGAGGTCGTTGCCGGTGATTTCCACCCAGTCGACCGACGGGATGAACATCTTCGTGGTCGCCTGGACGAACACCTTGTGCACGATCGCGCGATGGCCGTTGATCCGAGTCGTCGCAATCGGGCATCCATTGTGAATCTCGACGACGAAGCTCCGGCCGAGCTTGGTTCCCATGTGGAAGCTCGGGTGCTTCTGGCGCTTGCGGACGTCGACGCCGTAGGCCCGCGACCTCTCGAAGGAGGAAAGCTCCTGACGCTGCCCCTGCTTGGCGTTGAGGATCCAATAGGCCGAGACCGGATTGGCAGGATCGATCTCGCCCGACGCGAGTCGGTTGGCGTCGTACATGACGACGTTCGCGTTGGTGCTGCGCTCGAGAACGAAGAGGTGGGGCGGGCAGGCGGACGGAGGCGTCGACGAGGCCGCCGGCGCCTGGAGAAGGGCGAGGACCGTGAGGAGGAACGTGATGGGTCACCTCCGTTGCCGGAAAACCCTATTTCACCCCGCCGCCCTGCGCAACGTGCCGGCGAGCCACGAGACGGCGAGCTCCTCGGCGAAGTACCGGGGGCGCCAGGGATCCGACCCCGATACGAATCCGATGTGACCGCCCGCGCGCGTGATCCGGAAGTCGACCTGCCGCGACGCCGCCGCCCGGGCGCGCGCGAGGGCCTCGTCCGGAAGAAAAGGATCGTCCTCGGCCGAGAGACAGAGCGTCGGCGTCGCGATTGCGGACACGTACCCGAGCGAGCTCGCGCGCCGGTAGTAGTCGTCCGCGCCCTCGAACCCGTGCAGCGGAGCATTGGCGGCGTCGTCGAAGTCGCGGAAGGTCCGCGAAGCGAGGGCACGCGGCAGATCCATCTTCGCTGCCGCCTCGGGAAATCGGCGCATCGTCTCCACGGCCTTCCGCTTCAGCGTCGACAGAAATCGGGCCGTGTAGAAGCGGCCGATCACCGTGTCGAGGTAGCGGGCGCTCGCGGCGAGATCGTAGGGCGTCGAGATCGCGACAGCCGCCGCGACCGCGTGGGGGCGCACCGCCGCGATCTCGCCCAGCCACTTCAACAGCACGTTGCCGCCCAGAGACACGCCGACGGCGGCGAGCGGGGCGGCCGGCTCGCGCGCGGCGAGTGTCCGTGCGAGGAAGTCGAGATCCTGCGTCTCGCCCGAGTGGTAGAGGCGGGGCCGCCGATTCGGGAGCATGCGCGCGAGATCGTCGGGGTCGCGGGCGCAGGATCGGAAGTTCATCGCCGTGGCTCGCCAGCCCCGCATGCGAATCTCGAGGAGGAGGCCCTGGGCGTAAACGGAGTTGGAGCTGCCCTCGAGGCCGTGCAGCACGATGACGCGAGGGCTGCCCTCGGGGCCCTCGACGTGGTCGACCACGAGGTCGTCGCCGTCGGGTGTTTCCAGGACCTCCCGGCGCATGGGGACGAGGCGCCGGGAGCGAGCCAGCCGCCCCCAGACGGTCTGGAAGTGCGGACCGGGAAGCCAGGGGGCGGGGCGAAACGGGGTCAGCGAGGACAAAAACCTTCGCCCCTTTCTAACGTAAGCTCTGCCGTCCGAATGAGGAGGATGACATGAACCAAGCCCCGCGCCCGCGGGCCCGCGCGGCCCTCGGCGCCCTGCTTTTTCTCGCCACGCTCTCCGCGGCAACGGCCCCGGCGGCTTCCGTTCCCGCCGCACCGGCGGCAGCCGCGTCGCCTGCATCGTCTCCCGCGCCGATGAAGATCCCGGTCGAGTACTTCAAGCTCAAGAATGGACTCAAGGTGGTCCTCTCGCGCGACACGACGGCTCCCGTCGCGGTCGTCGCGGTCTACTACAACATCGGTTTCCGCATCGAGCCCAAGGACCGCACGGGCTTCGCCCACCTCTTCGAGCACATGATGTTCCAGGGCTCGGAGAACCTCGGCAAGATGGAGTTCATCAAGCTCGTGCAGTCCAACGGCGGAGTGCTCAACGGCTCGACCCGCTTCGACTTCACCAACTACTTCGAGGTCGTTCCCGCGCACACCCTCGAGCCGGCGCTCTGGGCCGAGGCCGACCGCATGAAGGGCCTCGCGATCACCGCCGACAACCTGAAGAACCAGCAGGAGGTCGTCAAGAACGAGGTCAAGGTCAACGTTCTCAATCAGCCGTACGGCGGGTTCCCCTGGCTCGACCTGCCGCAGTACGCCAACACGAACTGGTACAACGCGCACAACTTCTACGGCGACCTCAATGACCTCGACGCCGCGACTCTCGCGGACGTCGCGAGCTTCTTCAAGACGTTCTACGCGCCCAACAACGCGGTGCTCGTGCTCGTCGGCGACTTCGACGCCGCGCAGACGAAGACCTGGATCGAGAAATATTTCGCCGGGATTCCCTCCTCGCAGCTGCCGCCGAAGGCGGACATCTCCGAGCCGCGCCAGGAGAAGGAAAAGACCGCGACCAAGGAAGACAAGCTCGCGACGCGGCCCGCGATCGCGATCGGCTACCACGCCCCGCCGCGCAACACGCCCGAGTACTACGCGATGGGCCTTCTCGACCAGGTGCTCGTTCAGGGCAAGGACAGCCGTCTCTACCAGGCGCTCGTGCAGAAGAGCGGTCTGACCGGAGAGGTGGAGGGCGGCATCAACTCGGGTCTCGGCAACATGTACAACATCAACGGCCCCACGCTCTGGGACGTCTCGATGTTCTACGACAAGGACAAGACCTCCGGCCAGATCCTCACGGTCGTCGATGCCGAAATCGAGAAGGTGCGCACCACCCCGGTCGACCAGGCGACCCTGGATCGGGCGCTCGTCAAGGTCCGCTCGCAGCTCTACGACAACATGGAGCAGTTCGGCGGATTCGGGAAGGCGGACCTGCTCGCGTCCTTCGCCCTCTTCGACGACGATCCTTCGCGCATCAACAACATCGAGGCGGAGTTCCGCAAGGTCACGCCGGCCCTGATGCAGAAGACCGCGCAGGAGTACCTGCGGCCGGGCAACCGCACCATTCTGATCATCGACCCGAAGGCCCCTGGGGAAGCCGACGCCGGCGCCCCGGGCAAGAGCGGATCGTAGGAGCCGCGCCATGAAGAAATACACGATCCTGACGCTCGGCCTCGTTCTGGTCGCCGCGGCCGCCGCCGCACAGAACGCCCCGAAGCAGGCGCCGCCCGCTCCCGGTCAGCCAAAGAACTTTTCGGTCCCCGCGCCCAAGACGCTGACCCTCGAGAACGGTCTCGGCGTGACCCTTGTTCCGTACGGGACGGTTCCGAAGGTGGCGATCCGCCTCGCGGTCCGCACCGGCAACGTCGACGAGAAGCCCAACGAGGTGTGGCTCGCGGACCTGACCGGCGACATGCTTTCGGAGGGCACGACGACCCGCACCGCTCCCCAGATCGCCGAGGACGTCGCCCGCATGGGCGGCGAGCTCGAGGTTGCGGTCATCGAGAACCGCATCGACATCGGCGGCGATGTCCTCTCGGAGTTCGCGCCCCAGATGGTCGCGCTCGTCGCCGACGTGGCGATGAATCCCAGGCTGCCGGAATCCGAGCTCGCGCGCCTCAAGGACGACCGCGCCCGCCAGCTCTCGATCGCCCGGACCCAGCCCCAGCCCCTCGCCCAGGAGAAGTTCCGCGCGGTGCTCTACGGCGACCATCCCTACGGCCGGCTCTTCCCCACCGAGGCGATGCTCCAGGGCTTCACGGTCGCGCAGGTCAAGGACTTCTACAGCCGCAACTTCGGCGCGGCGCGCTCCCGCATCTACGTCGTCGGGCGCTTCGACGAGGCCGCGGTCGAGTCCGCGATCAAGAAGGCGTTCGCCTCCTGGAAGAAAGGCCCGCCGCCCAACACCACGAAGCCGTCGCCGAAATCCGAGCGCGCCGTGTACCTCATCGACCGGCCGGGCGCGCCGCAGTCGACGATCAACATCGGCATGCCCGTCGCCGATCCTTCCAACCCCGACTGGGACCGGCTCTTCGTGATGAACGTGCTCCTCGGCGGCTCCTTCGCGTCGCGGATCACCGCGAACATCCGCGAGAACAAGGGCTACACCTACTCGCCGCAGGGCCAGCTCTCGAACCGATACCGCGATGCCTACTGGATCGAGATCGCCGACGTGACGACCAACGTCACCGGGCCCGCGCTCAAGGAGATCATCGGGGAGGTGGATCGCCTCCAGGCCGAGGCGCCCTCGGAGAAGGAGCTCAAGGCGTTCCAGAACTACCGCGCCGGTGTCTTCGTGCTCCAGAACTCCTCACGCGGCGGAATCATCGGCCAGCTCGAATTCGTCGATCTGCACGGCCTGCCGGCCGACTACCTGAACGGCTACGTCGGGCGCGTCTACGCGGTGACGCCGGCGCAGGTGCAGGAGATGGCGAAGAAGTACCTCCAGGACGACAAGGCCACGATCGTCGTCGTCGGGGACAAGAAGGTCATCGAGGAGCAGCTCAAGGCCTTCGGTCCGGTGAAATGAGCGGGGCGGGCATCCACCCCGCCCCCTACGACCGCATCCAGGACGGCTTCTTCGCCGCGACCTTCCGGTACACCGGGCAGCTCGCCGTGTGCGCGCCGCGCAGGTAGCCGGTCGAGAGCAGGAACGACTTCACGATCTCGCCGCCGGTGAAGACGAAGGTCTGGCGGAAGAGCCTCTCCCATTCCTTCGCGGTGCGCGGATGATGCGCGTCGAGCCACTTCGCGAAGGAGCCGTGGCTCTCCCGGATCGCGAGGATCCGCTTCGCGTTCTCGATCGCGGCCGCGACCTTGAGGCGGTTGCGGATGATGCCGGCATCCGCGAGGAGGCGCCGCCGATCCTTCGCGCCGAAGGCGGCCACGGCGTCGACGTCGAAGCCGGCATAAGCGCGCCGGAAGCCCCGCCGCTTCTGGAGCATGGTGAGCCAGGAGAGTCCCGCCTGGTTGATCTCGAGGATCAGTCTCTCGAAGAGCGCGCGCTCGGAGCGGACCGGGAACCCGTACTCGCGATCGTGGTAGGGGCCGTGGAAGGGATGCCCCTTCGCAAACCGGCAGTAGCTCATGGGCGCGCGAGCGTATCATCCGGATCATGAAGCGTTTGCTGCTGCTCCTCGCCGCCGTCGGCATCGCGGTCTACCTCGTGAAGACGCAGGGACTGTTGACGAAGTCGTCGTCATCCGAACCGCGCGGGACGCCGATCGATCGCGCGCGCGCGGCCGCCGCCGCGAGCGATGCACGGACCGCGGCCGGGGATGCGACCGGCCGCGCGGCCGATGCGCCCGCGGCCGGCGTGACGGAGAACATGACGCCCGACCAGGTCCGCGCGCTCCTCGGCTCCCCCGACGACGTCGCCACCGAAACGACGGGGTCGGGAGCCGCGCGCGAGATCTGGACCTATCGCAACGTCGGGAAGACCGTCGTCTTCGAGAACGGGGTCGCGATCGAGATCCGGTAGGGCGGGGACGAGCCCCGCCCCTACGAAGAGGATCTACGCAGCCGTTTTCTTGAAGCGGGCGACGGCGAGGCCGATGATGAGGAACGTGTAGAGGGACAGCCACGCGACCGGGACCCAGAGGTCGGCCAGGCTCGCCCCCCGCAGGATCACACCCCGCAGCACCTCGATGAAGTACCGGGCCGGTATGACCCGCGACAGGATCCGGAAGATCTGCGGCATGCCGTCGATCGGAAACACGTAGCCCGACAGGAACACGAACGGCAGCAGCACGAAGGTCGACATCTGCATGGCCTGCATCTGGGTCTTGGCGACCGTCGAGATGAGCATGCCGAGGCCCAGCACCGCGGCAATGAAGAGAAGCCCCACGAGGTACAGATCCGCGACCGAGCCCTGGATGCGGACACCGAAGAGGTAGCGCATCAGGAGGATCGTCATCGTCAGCTGGATGTACCCGATGAGCGTGAACGGGAAGATCTTGCCGAGGATGATCTCCACGCGCGTGGCGGGCGTGACCTGGAGCTGCTCGAGCGTGCCGCGCTCCCGCTCGCGGACGATCGCGGAGGCGGTGAACTGGATGAGGGTGAAGGTCAGGATGATCGCGATCAGGCCCGGGATGATGAATCGGGCCGTCTTCATGTCCGGGTTGTACCAGGGGCGCACGCGCAGATCGACGGGCAGGCTGTCCCACGTCCAGCCCGCGCGCTGCGCGAGAACGCGGATCGACAGTCCGTTGGCGATGCCGGAGGCGATCGACATCGCCTGGCTCGACGTCGTCGTGTCGGACGCGTTGACGATCAGGAGCGCCTTCGCGGGCGCTCCGCGGTGCACGTCCTTGCCGAAGTCGCGGTCGATGACGAGGGCCACCGACGCCTGATCGGCGTCGATCTTCTGGCGGAGCTCGTCGAACGAGGCGACGTGGCCGACGACCTTGAAGTACTCCGTCGCGGTCATCTTCGAGACGAGATCCCGGCTCTCCACCGACTTGGCCTCGTCGAGGATCACGGTCCGCAGGTGCTTGACGTCGTAGTTGATCGCGTATCCGAAGATGAGCGTCTGCAGGATCGGGACCGCGACGATCATGCGCAGCGTGATCGGGTCGCGCTTGAGCTGCAGGAACTCTTTCCACGTCAGGGCGAGCAGGCGTTTCATTCTCAGACCTCGACTTTCCCCTGGGCTCCCGCCGATTTCCGGCGGGCGAGCGAAACGAACACGTCCTCGAGCGAAGGCTCCGCAGGCTGCGGGGAACCGGCGGCCGCGAGGACCCGCCGCGCGGCGTCCTCCCTCCCATGCCGCGCGACCGCGCGCAGCCGCACGCCGAAGAGGTAGGCGTCCTCGAGGGCGGCGTCGCCCCGCACGCGCGACAGCGCCTCGAAGGGATCGCCCGCAGGCGTCTCTTCGAAGAGCCGTCCCTGGAGGTCGGCCTTGAGCTCCACGGGCGTCCCCTCCGCAATCAACTGGCCATCGAGGATGAACGCGAGCCGGTCGCACTGTTCCGCCTCGTCCATGTAGTGCGTCGTCACGAGCACCGTCATGCCGCGCGCCGCGGCGAGCTCGTAGATCAGGTCCCAGAAGACGCGGCGGCCACGGGGATCCACCCCGCCCGTCGGCTCGTCCAGAAAGAGCAGCTCCGGCTCGTGGAGGAGCGCGGCCGCGAGCGCGACGCGCTGGCGCTGGCCGGTCGACAGCGTCTCGGTCAGAGCTCCGCGAAGCGTTTCGAACCCCAGGCGGCCGGCGAGCCGGTCGATCCGTTCGGCGAGAGGGCCGGGGTCGAGGCCGTAGATCGCGCCGAAGAAGCGGAGGTTCTCCTCGACGGTCAGGTCGATGTAGAGGGAGAACTTCTGACTCATGTAGCCGAGGCGCCGCTTCCAGGCGTCCGTGTCGCGCGCGACGTCGAGCCCGCCGAAGCCCGTCGCGGTGCCGGACGTCGGCTCGAGCAGACCGCAGAGCATCCGGATCGTCGTGGACTTTCCCGAGCCGTTCGGCCCGAGGAAGCCGAAGACGCGGCCGCGGGGAACCTCGAAGCTGACGTGGTCGACGGCGGTGAAGCTGCCGAAGCGCCGGGTCAGCTCCCGCGCCTGCAGGAAGGTCGCCGGCGTCGCCGGCGTCGGGGGCGTCGGGGGCGTTCCGCTCACGCGGCCTCCGGGGTCTGCTCGCTCTGGAGCACGAAGACGTCCTCGAGCGACGGGCCCCGTGCCGAAACGTCCTCCGGCGGCACGAGGCCCTGCGAGACGCCGGCGCACGATCGCGACGAGCTCTGCCCCGATTCCGGCCGCGCCGCGCACGTGCAGGCGCGTGCCCGAAAGCGAGACGTCGTCGACCTCGGGGCACGCGGTGAGCCGCTCGCGGATCCGCACGCGTTCCGACGAGCGGATCGCCAGGAGGCGCCGCGGGTAGCTCGCGAGAATCGCGTCGCGGGTTCCCAGAGCCGTGAGGCGGCCCTCGTCGAGGAAACCGATGCGCGAGGCGTACTCCGCTTCGTCCATGTAGGGCGTCGAGATCACGACCGTCAAGCCTTCGTGATGCAGCTCGTTCAGGAGCGTCCAGAACTCGCGCCGCGAGACCGGATCGACGCCCGTCGTCGGCTCGTCGAGAAGGAGAAGCGGCGGACGCGTCAGGAGGGCGGCGACGAGCGCGAGCTTCTGCTTCATGCCGCCCGACAGCGCACCCGCCAGGCGCGCGCCGAACCGCCCGAGACCGACGCGGCCGAGAAGGTCCGCCGAGCGGGTGCGCGCCTCGGCGTCGGGGACTCCGTACAGGCGCGCCCGCAGCGTCAGGTTCTCGTCGATCGACAGGTCCTCGTAGAGCCCGAAGCGCTGGGGCACGAAGCCGAAGGCCGTTCCGGCCTCGCGCGTGACGGTGCCGGAGGTCGGCGCGAGCAGGCCGGCGACGAGACGGAAGAACGTCGTCTTGCCGGCCCCGTCCGGCCCGATCAAGCCGAACAGCTCGCCCCGCTCGATCGACAGGTCGATGCCCGCGAGCGCGCGGCGGCTTGCCGAAATCCTTGACGAGACCGCGGGCGGCGATCACCGTGCGGATCGGCGCAGCTCCGGCGGTCACCGCCACGTCGGCCGGCTGGCCGGGAACGAGCGGCTCCTTCCAGCCTTCGACGAGATCGACCTTCGCCGAATAGACGAGGTTGACGCGCTCGTCTTTCGTCTCGACGGCCTTGGGCGTGAACTCGGCGTCGGGCGAGATCTCGGCCACGCGCGCCGGGAACTGCCGGCCCGGAAAAGCATCGACCGTCACGACGGCTGCCTGCCCCTGCCGGACCTGGCCCAGCCGCGTTTCTGGAATGAACGTGCGGACGTAGAGCCGGTCGCCGAACGCAAGCGTCAGGGCCGGCTGCCCCCCCGCCAGGAGGAGCCCCGGCTCGGCGATGCGATGGAGGATCACGCCGTCGGCCGGCGCCCGGATCTCGGACTCCTTCGCGACCGTTTCGGACTGCTGGAGCTGCACGCGGGCCCTTCCGGCGGCATACCGGGCTTCCTCCGTCTGGTTGTGCCGCGATCCCTCGACGGCGAGGCGGTACTTCTCTTCACTCGCCTTCCACGCCGCCTCGGCGCGCTCCACGTCCGTTTTCGCGCGATCGTGGTCCCGAACGGTGCCGACCTTGCCCTCGAGGAGCATCTCCTGGCGCTCGAGCTCGCGCCGCGCGAGCGCGACCGCGGCGCGCTTGTCGCGCACGTCGGCCTCCGCGCCCGCGATCTCGGGTCTCCGGCTGCCCGAGGCGAGGTCCTCGTAGCGCGCCTCGGCGGACTTCAGGCCCTCGCGGTCGCGCTCGACGGCGAGCGCGGTCTCGCCGAGGTCGAGACGCACGAGCAGGTCGCCCGCCTTGACGCGGTCTCCCTCGCGCACGCGCACTTCGACGACGCGTCCCGACACCTTGGGAGCGAGGTCGACGAGCGGCGCTTCGATGCGCCCGCTCAGGTGGATCGTGCCGTCGTCCTTCGGTCGGCAGGCGGCCGCGAAGCCGGCGACCGAGGCAAGGCAGACGATCAGAATCCGTGCGCGCAACCTTCTCATCGGGCTCATCGGGCTCATCGGGCTCATCGGGAACCTCCCGCGTTGGCGACGGCGGGCTCGCCGTCGGCGAATTCGATGTGGCGCTCCTCGAGGAGCGTTCCGGACGCCCGCGCGAACTCGGCGAGCGCCCTCCGATATCCCGTCAGGGCCGCGATCTCGGTGCGCGCGGCCTCGGCGAGCTCGTTCTGCCGGGTCAGGACGAAGAAATTCGTCGTCAATCCGGCCGCGAACCGCACGTTCTCGGCCTGGAGCTGAATCTCAGCCGCCCGCAGTCCCGCCTGCGCCGCCTCGATCCGCCGCGCGGCGGTCTCGACGGCCAGCGCCGCGGCGCGCACCTCGACGCCGACCTGCTGCTTGCGCTGCGCGAGAAGAATCGCGGCCTGCCGCCGCTCGGCGCCGGCGGCCGCCGCATCCGCCTTGGCGGCCCGGTTGCCGATCGGCAGGCCGAACGTGAAGCCGACCGACGCGTCCGGGAAGGCGTTGTCGCCGATCGTTCCGTACGAGCGGCCGAGGCCGCCGACGATCTCGTTCGGAATGACGACGGGGTAGCCCGGAAACTGCGCGAGATTCGGATTCACGGTGCCCGCGAGGCCGTAGCGGCCATACGCCGCGACGAGGTCGAACTGCGGAAGGAGCTGGTTCTTCGCGGACTCGAGATCGACGTCCCGGCGCGCGAGGGCGGCCTCCGCTTCGGCCACCTCGGGTCGCAAACTCGCCGCCTGCCCGAGCGCCGCGGCCGTATCGATCGCCGCGATCGCCGCCTCCGCCCGGTCCGTCGGCTCGAGCGCGTCGTCCCACAGGGCGTCGGCGGGGTCGTCGAGGATGAGCGTCTTGAGGTCGAGCGCCGCGCGGTCCCGCGTCTCGCGGGCGGCATACAGATCCCCGCGGCGGCGCTCCGCCTCCGCCTGCGGCACGGCGACGTCCGACTCGGACAGGAAGCCCGCGGACACGCGCGTCCGCGTATCGGACACCTGCACCTCGGCGAGGCGCAGGGCCTCGGTGCGGACGGCGACGTCGCGCGCGGCGGCAACCAGGTTCCAGTACGCCTGCTCGACCGCCGTCACGGTGTTCGCCACGGTGGCCTTCATGGACGCGAGCGAGCGGTCCTGCTCCAGACGCGCAACGCGAATGAGGCGGCGCTGGGGGTCGATCGACCGGTTCTGGAGCAGAGGCTGGCGCACGTCCAGTCCGACGAACGTGGAGTAGGCGGGTGTCAGGAGCGTGAAGACGTTGTCGGTGGTGTCCCGGGAGATCGACGTTCCGAGGCGGACCGTGCCGCCCGTCGGCAGCAGCTCGCTGATCGAGGCCTCGCCGACGACGCCTTCGACGCTCGGTCCGACGGTTCCCGGAGGCGCTCCCGAGAAGATGAAGTTCGTGGCCTGCGTCGCGTCGTACCAGTGAAAGTCGAGGCGGAAGCCCGGATCGTAGCCGCCGTCCGCACGGAGGACGTTGGCGGCGGCGATGTCCATGGCCTCGCGCTGGACGGCGATCTCCTGGTTCTTCGCGAGGGCCCGGTCGATCGCTTCGGACAGCGAGAGCGGCCGCTCGGCGGCGATCGCCGGCGGTGCGGCGGCGGACGCGGCCGCGAGAACCACACCGGCGGCGGAGAACAGAAGGTGTTTCATGGCTTTTTCCTCTTGCTGCCGACGCGGACTGCGGGAACGTGGGGAACGGCGCCCCGCGTCCAGACCTCCAGGACGGTCTCGAGGTACTGGGAGAGCGGCATCGGATCCTCGAGGGCTTCGACGACGCTTTGAAGAAACACGAAGGAGTGCACCGTGGAGAGAAACGCGAACGCCGCCGCCCGCGGATCGGCGACCGAGAGCCGGCCCCGCCGCACGGCGCGGCGCATGTAGTCCTCGAGCAGCCGCAGGTTGCGCTGCGGCGGCGTCGGCCGCGCGCCTGGATCGAAAGGAAGCGGCATGCGGCCAACGCCCGGAACCGTCTTGAAGTAGACCCAGCGCGCCACGACCTCGCGGATCTTCGACTCGAGAAAGGGCACCATCGTCTCGGCCACGCGGCGCAGCACCGCGCGCGGGTCCTCCGAGCCGGTCATCTCCTCGAGGAACTTCAGGGGAAGCATGTCCGACTCCGCCGGACGCATGGAGGCGAGGAAAAGGTCGCGCTTGGTCGGCGCATGGCGGAGCAACGCCGCCGGCGAGACCGCGAGGCGCGCGCCGATGTCGGCGAGCGTGGCCCCCGCGAACCCGCGCTCCACGAAGGCTTCGCGCGCCGCGGAGAGGACCTGCTCGCGCGTGACCCGGGCCGTGCGTCCCATAAGTAAATAACTTACTACTAATTTATAAACAGCTGCAAGGCCCTTTTCTGTGAGCAATTTCTCCGTGTGTAACTTTCTATTTTATTGTTAGAAGGTTATGATCCGCGACATGCAACTCCTCTCGGTTCAGGTCGGGCGCCCGAAGGAAGTCGCGCATCGAGGCCGCCGGGTGCGCACCGGGATCTACAAGGATCCGGTGCTCTTCCGGGTCCGCGCTCTGCACCTGGGCCTCGAAGGAGACGGGCAAGCCGACCTGCGCGTCCACGGCGGCCCGGACAAGGCCGTCTATGCGTACGACCTCTCGGGGTACGTTCATTTCCGGAGCGCGCTCGCCCGGCCTCTTCCGTACGGGCAGTTCGGCGAGAACCTGACGGTCGAGGGTCTGCCGGAAACCGAGGTCCGCGTCGGCGACGTCTACCGGATCGGCGAGGCCCTCCTCCAGGTGACCGAGCCCCGCGCGCCCTGTTTCAAGCTCGCCATGAAGATGGACGATCCGGGCTTCCCGCGGATCTTTCTCGCGAGCGGGCGGACCGGTTTCTACCTGCGCGTGCTCGAGGAGGGCGAGCTCGGCGCTGGGGACGCGATCGAGCGGATCTCGCGCGAGGCCGGCGCGCCGAGCGTCCTCGAGCGGGTGCGCGAGGTGTACGGCGGCGACTGAGCCTCTAGAGGCTCGACAGGAGCTGGAAGTAGTCCTCGGGAGTGTCGGAGAGACGCATCGAAAAGCCGCTCGGGATCAGGCGCGACAGCGCCGGCGGCAACACGGAAAGACCGGACGACCCTGCCGCGCACGGCGATTCGCTTTCCCTCGGGCAGGTGCAGGTTCGCGGTCAGGTAGGTCCCGGGGACGGGCATCCGGATCGAGCGCACGAAGATGCCGGTCGGCGAGACGTCGTAGGTGAACCCGTTGCACTGCGCTCCCTGGAACTGGAACTCCACCAGAAAACGCCGTTTCTTGCGTGCAAAACTGCGACGCTCGGCCATCGGGGGATTGATTCTCCACCCACCCAGAGACGGCTGGCAACAGGAAATTTCGAGGGGCTGCTAGCCGGCGACCCGGACGAACGCCACGCCGCGAACCCGGCCGACGTCGAGCGTGAAGCCCGATGCCGCGCGCCCGGATCCCCTCCGGAAGGTGAGGTTGATTCCGTCGATCGTGAACGCGTCCCGCACCGTCGGTGTCAGGGGCTCGGACGAAATCCCCCGGTGCCGGATCACGAGCTTCCCGCCCTCGGCGACGACCCTCCAGGTCGTATCGAGCTCCTGGCTCGCATAGGTCCCGGCGAACGCCGCCACGTCGGCCGCCGACGGCGACCAGCGCTCGACCGGTGCGAACGTCTCGACCTCGACCTCCCCGTCGTCGTACGTCGTCGTCACCTTCATCGACGGGCGGGCTCCGGCCCGCCCCGGCTCGAACACGGTTTCGCTCGTCCAGGCCGACGGCGGGTTGGCAACGCGGTATCGGTTGGGCGCGATCGGAGTCAGGCTGTACGGCTTGTCCTCGATCGCGGCGGTCAGAACACCCTTCTCGACCGAGATGGAGACGAGCTGGCCGCTGACGGCGTTGCGGTAGGCGCCCGCGAATCCGGCGGCCTCGGCGGGAGCGGGAGCCGGCGTCTCGGCCTTCGCGTCCGGCCGCGTTTCGACCGGCTTCATGAGGGAGCCGATGTAGACCTCGGCCACCTTCTGCGCGAGGCGGCTCGGGTTGGCCGTCCCGCCGTTGTTGCAGAGACAGGCGACCGACAGCTTCTGCTGCGGGAACCGCAGCAGCTGCGCCCGGTAGCCCGCCCAGGATCCTCCGTGCGAGACGGCGGGAAGCCCGCGATACGTCGACACGTAGATCGCGGACGCGTACTCGAGCTTCTTGCCGCTGTTGAGCACACCCGTCGTGTGCATCGCCTCGAGGAGCTTCGCGTCGCCGACCTTCGGCTCGTAGAAGTTCTGATCCCAGCGCAAGAGGTCCTCGACCGTCGTCAGCACCGCGCCGTCGCCGGTCTGTTCCCAGTCGGACATGTCGAGGCCGAACTTCCCGTTCTTGCCCTTGCTGTAACCGGTCGCGCGGTTCGGGATGATCCGCGTGTGCGAGTCGTTGAATTGCGTGTGCCGCATGCCGAGCGGCGCGAAGATCCGTTCGGCGGCGAAGTCCCGGAGCGACATCCCCGTCGCCCGCTTCACGATGACCGACAGCAGGAAGTAGCCCGTGTTGGAGTACAGGTGCTCCTCGCCGGGGGCGAAGTTCGGCGCCTTCTGGCGCGCCATGATGTCGAGCACGTCGGCGTCGCCGGTCAGGTCCTCCGTCATCACGCCCTGGAGCGACATCAGCTCGATGTAGTCCCGCAGCCCGCCCGTGTGGTGGAGGAGGTGGCGGATCGTGACCGTCTTTCCGTAAGAAGGAATCTCCGGCACCCACTTGCGGACGTCGTCGTCGAGGGACAGCTTGCCCTCGCGCGCGAGCAGCTGGATCGCGAAGGCCGAGAACTGCTTGGAGGTCGAGCCGATGTCGAAGACCGTTTGCGAGGTGTTGGCCGCGGCGAGCTCGAGATTCGCCATCCCGTAGCCCCGGGCGTATTCGATGCGTCCATCGCGGTACACGCCGAGCGCGCAACCCGGCGTGTCGGAACGGTCGTACTCGCGGAACAGCTCGTCGACCCGCGCCCGGGGATCGGCGGGGGCCTCGGCGTCCGGCGGGACGAGACCAAGGCCAAGGCTCGCGAACGTCAGGGCGGACACGACGGCGACGCACAGGATCTGGAGACGGCGCATGATTTCCTCTCGCGAAAACGGACGGATCTTAACGTTCCTGTTGCCTGTTGCCTGCTGCCTGCTGCCCTACTGCGGACCGGCCTCGAACGCCTCGATCTCGCGCCGGCGCTCCGGCGAGAGCAGCGCCTTGGAGCGGGTGCGCCAGTCGTAGCAGACCTGCGTCGTCGTCGCCTCCGCGACCAGGCGTCCTTCCGGGCCCGTGACCCGATAGGAGAAATCGAAGGACGACTTGCCCATGCGGGAAACGTGGATCTCGACTTCGAGAAGGTCCCCCATGTGGGTCGACGACCGGTAGTCGATCTCGCAACGCGCCACGACGAAGTCGATGTCGAGGAAGTCGACCGAGCCGCGCATCGCGAGCCAGTACTTCTGGCGCGCCCACTCGAGGTACCGCAGGTACGCGACGTTGTTCGTATGGCCCATGGCGTCGATGTCGCCGTAGGGCACTTCGAGAGAGAACTTCAAGGCTGCGGCTTGGCCCGGCGGAAGGCGAACTCCTGCGCCTTTCCGTCTTTTTCGAGGGTCGAGATGAGCGTGTCGTCGGTCGGGCGCCGGTACGTCAGCCGGACGGTGCCCGGACCGCCGACCACCCGTCCCTCGAACGTCGCTTCGCGCGGCTTCCAGGACGCGAGCCGGAGCGCCACGGGAGTCGCCTTGTCTTCGCGGCCGACGAGATCCGGATCGAAGTGCCGGAGGCGCAGGACGACCCCGTCGGACTCGAGCGTGATCGTCAGAAGCTCGAAGATCTGGACCTGTCCGGCGGACACGTAGCGCCACATCCCCATCATCGAATCGCCCTCGGGCGCCGACCAGACCTCCTCGGAGAGCCTGCCGCCGGAGTCGTCGATCCAGCGCCCCGCCATCCAGGACAGGTCGGCGAGCACCGCGCGTGCAGGGGCCGGCGCCGGCGCGGAGGCTTGCGCGCGCGCGGCGGACGGAATCGCCAGCGCTGCGCCCAGGAGAAGGAGAAGAAGCGCCGCCGGTTTCACGGCCGAACGATAGCCCGATGCCGGTCGATCCACCAACCCCACGGGACGAAGAGCCACATGACGAGTCCCGCGTACTGGACGGAGCGTTCGTCGGCCGGCGGCGGCCCCAGGACGGACGCCGCCCAGACCACCCCAAGAAAGACGATGAGCGACCAGAAGGACCAGACTCCCGTGCGGTCTCGCGGCGTCGTCGACTTCAGGTACACGACGATGCCGCCCGCGAACGTGAGGAGCTCGGCGGCGATGGTCGCCGGCCTCGAGTCCCAGAGGCGCAACCCGAGGTAAGGCCCGCCCCAGCCCACCGGCATGTCCGGCCGATGCACGATCACGTCGAGCACCCAGTGGCTCACGACTCCCGCCGCGAGCACCCACGCCCCGGCCCGGCTCTTTCTGAACGCGAAATACACACCGCCGACGAAGAGCCCCCAGATCGTCAGCGCGAGGAGGCTGTGGCTCCACGGATAGTCGTAGAAGTCCATCGGCGTGATGGCCGTCGCGCCGGGAGCCACGCGAAAGTGCTCCAGCCCAGCGAGCGTGAGGGGAAAGAAGACGAGATCGGCCCACTGGGTTGCCAGGAACAGCGTGCCGAGCGAGACCTTGGGCGCGAGGCGCTTGCCGGCGAGGCCGAGGGCGAAATGGCCGAGGAACACGGCCCCATCCTCGGGCAGGTCGGGGCGTTCGGCAATGACTTTCCCCTCAGACGGGGCCTACGCGCGAGCCCTTCCGCGCGGAGCCCGGAGTGGATATGCTGTGCGGAGTCAAGGAGTGCGTTCGGTGAACAGATCCTCTTCATGCCGCCGGCGACGCCTCATAGCAATGCTCGGCCTCGGGGTGTCCATCGTCGCGACACGTCTGGCCGCGGACACCGCAGGTGACTGCCGTCCGCTCTTCGTAACGCCGGCGACCTACGAGGCCACGGGCGCCCCGATCGATCTCGACGCGGCGGACCTCGACGGCGACGGCCGGGACGACCTCGTCGTGACGACCGACAACATCGATGCCGCGCTCTCCGTTCGGCTCGGGAATCCCGGCGGGACTCTCGGTCCGCCCCTGACGAGCAACCCCGGTCTCGCGGTCCGACAGGCGGTGCTCGGAACCTTCGATGCGGATTCCGACATCGACGTGGTGGTCGCCGATTTCGGAAGCCTCGCCTTTGCGGCCGGCAACGGCAACGGGACGTTCGCTTCCGCTCTGCCCATCCCGGGAGACGACCTTCTCAAGCTCGCGGCGGGAGACTTCGACGGCGACGGCGAGCTCGATCTCGTGGGATGGCAGTTCGTCTTCGGAAACGAGCCCGGCCTCCAGGTCCGGCTCGGAAACGGGGACGGCACATTCCAGTCCGCCGTCCACACGTCAGCGCCCGGCCCCCCGGCCAGCCTCGCCGTCGGCAACCTCGACGCCGGCGGCGACATGGACGTCGTACTGGCCTCGGAGTCCGACCTCCTCTCGATCTACCTCGGCGACGGAAACGGCGGGTTCACGGCAGCAGGAACGGTGACCCTCGAAGGAGAGCTCTCGGGTCTCACTCTGGCCGACCTCGACTCGGACGGTGACCTCGACCTGATCGTGGCCGCCGACCACGAGGTCCGTGTGCTCCTCGGAAACGGCAATGCGACCTTCGAGCTTCCGATTTCCTATTCGGCGGGGGAACACCCGCGACTTTTTCAAGTGGGCGACTTCGACGGCGACGGAGTCGTGGACATCGCCGTCGACAACGCGTTCGGCGGCTACCTTCCCGTGTTCAGCACGCTCTGGCTCCTTCACGGCAACGGCGACGGCACATTCACGGTCTCCCCCGACACCTATCTCAACGACAGTTACGAACCATCGCCCGGGGGTCCCACGTTCGTCGCGGGCGACTTCGGGGGCGACGGACGGCTCGACGTCGCCTCGAGCAACGTGCCGCAGGA
This sequence comes from uncultured Acidobacteriota bacterium, assembly GCA_963742245.1. Classification (GTDB taxonomy): domain Bacteria; phylum Acidobacteriota; class Thermoanaerobaculia; order UBA5066; family Gp7-AA6; genus DAHUXD01. The sequence continues at coordinate 555,307 of CAVULG010000009.1, read as the reverse complement.
CGGCGTGACCGTGTTGACCGGGAACGGCGACGGAACGTTCCAGGGCGTCCGCGCTTTCGAGCTTCAAACACCGCCGGGGTTTGGAATCGGATCCGGTGATTTCGACGAAGACGGCCTGCCGGACCTGGCCGCCGGATATCCCCAGCCCATTCAGGTACTCCTGAACGCCGGCGACGGACGCTTTTCCCGCGGTGCGAGCTATTTCTTCGGGCTCTCGGGTGGGCCCATCCTGACTCCCGACTTGAATGGCGACGGCCATCTCGATCTCGTGACGCGGGGCAACGGAGGAACGCCCGACGGCGTCTTCACGATGCTCGGAAACGGCGACGGAACGTTTCAGCCGCCCGACTTCGTCGAATTCCCCTCGGCGGAGGGCCTGGCGACCCTGGCCTCCGCCGATTTCGACGCAGACGGCTTCCCGGACCTCGTCATGTCGGACGTCTCCGACCTCGGCGGCCGGATCTATGTGCGCCTCAACCAGGGCGACGGGACCTTCGAGGACCCGATTCCGACGGACATCATTTACCAGGGCTGGAATCTCATCGCCTCCGATTTCAACGGCGATGGCGAGGCCGACATCGCCATGACGGCGCAGAATTTCCAGAAGCTCATCGTCCTCATCGGGGCGGGCGACGGCACCTTCGCGGATCCGATCCCCTATCCGATTCCCTCGCAGGCCCTTCCGCTCGCCGCCGCGGATCTGCGGCACAGCGGGCACCCGGACATCGTCGTCGCGACCTCCGGCGGGGTCCTGATGGTCTTCCCGGCGAACGGCGACGGAACGTTCGGCGAGCCCGATCTGCTCGGCGTCGGCTTCGCGGTGCTTCAGATCAGCTTCGGCGACGCCAACGGCGACGGACACACGGACCTAATCACGATCGGCGAACGATCCGTCATCGTCCTGCTCGGCCTCGGCAACGGGGCGTTCCAATCGCCGCAGATCTACCTCGTCGGCGCGCCGATCGAGATCGCGCCCGCGGACTGGGACGGCAACGGCACGCTCGATCTGGTCTTCAACAACAGCGATTCGGTGAGCGGCGGCCTCACGCTCCTGCAGAACGCCGGTCTTGGAGCGGCCGTGCCGGGCGCGACCGTCCTCGTTGGAACGCCAGCCGTTCTCGAGGCGCGCGCCGCGGGCACCGGCACCCTCGCTTACCAGTGGCGCAAGGACGGCGCGGAACTGACGGATGGCGGTCCGGTCTCCGGAGCGACCACGGCGACGCTCACGATCGACCCCGCGACGTTCTCGGACGCCGGGACTTATGACGTCGTCGTCACCGATGCGTGCGGCGAGCTCATTTCCGCCCCGGGCATCCTCTCCGTCGAATTCGCCGACGTGCCAGTCTCGTCACCCTTTCACGACGACATCCTGACGATTGCCACGGCGAGCGTCACCGGCGGGTGCGGCGGCAGCAACTACTGTCCCGCGAATCCCGTCCGGCGCGACCAGATGGCCGTCTTTCTCCTGAAATCCGAGCACGGGTCGGCCTACGAGCCGCCGCCCTGCACCCCCGGCCTCTTCTCGGACGTCGCCTGCCCGGGGCCGTTCGCCGACTGGATCCAGCAGCTCGCCGCTGAAGGCATCACGGCCGGTTGCGGCCCCGGCGTTTACTGCCCGAGCCAGCCCGTGACACGCGGCCAGATGTCGGTTTTCCTTCTGAAAACCAAGGAGGGTCCGGCCTACGCTCCGCCCGCCGCGACGGGACTTTTCGGAGACGTGCCGCCTGGGGCCTTCGCCGCCGCTTTCATCGAAGAGCTCTACCACCGCGGCATCACCGGAGGCTGCTCCGCCGCACCGCTGCTCTACTGCCCCGACAGTTCCGTGCTGCGGCAGCAGATGGCCACTTTTCTCGTGCGGACATTCTTCACGCCATGAACAGAACGATCAAGACGTTCGCTCTCGCCGGCGCTCTGCTCTTCGCCGCGCCGGGTGCACGCGGCGAAGAGGCCGGGGCCTGCCGCCCGGACTTCCTGACGCCCGCAACCTACGGCACGGCGACCTATCCCGGGACCCTCGACCTGACCGACCTCAACCTGGACGGCTATCCCGACCTGCTCGTGACGACGCTCGACAGCAGCGCGGCGTTGTCCGTTCGTCTGGGCGCCGCCGATGGAACCTTCGGCGCGGCGATCAACCGGAGCGGAAGCGAACTCCCGCTCGCCGCAGCCGTGGGAGCATTCGACGCGGACTCATCCCCCGACGTCATCGTCAGCGGATACGGCGCGGAGACGCGATTCTTCGCGGGCAACGGCGACGGCACGTTCGCCGCGGAGGTCCCGGTTCCGGGCGCCGGGATCCTGCGGCGTCTCGCGGCCGCCGACATGGACGACGATGGCGACCTCGACATCGTCGGCCTCCGCGAGACCCCGGCCAATGGCACGATCGTCGTTCTCCTCGGCACCGGCGACGGAACGTTCGGCGCCCCGCACGTAACGACGCCACCCTCCGTGCCCCTCGAGTTTTCGGTCGGCGACGTCGACGGAGACGATCTTCCTGACGTCGTCGCTCCCACGGGCGGAAACGTCGTCTCGGTTTTCCTCGGCCTTGGAGACGGCCTGTTCGGACCGCCGTCGAGCGTCATCGCGGGAGCGCCGACCGGGGCGATCGCGCTCGCCGACGTCAACGGGGACGCCGACCTCGACATGATCCTCACGTCGGGATCCTTCATCGGCGTCCTTTTCGGCAACGGAGACGGAACCTTCCAGGCGGCGAGGAATTACGCGTCGATCTATCAACCCAAGCTCATCGCGCTGGGAGACCTCGACGGCGCCGACGGTCCTGAGATCCTGGCCGTGACGAGCGGCACATCTTCGGGAGAGGTGGGAACGGTCTTCGTTCTGACCAACGACGGGGATGGCACGTTCTCGCCCGGACCGACGTATGTCGCCGGCATCATGGCCGCCGCGATCGCGGCCGGGGATTTCGGCGACGATGGCCGAGGTGACTTCGCCGTTCTGTCCTCCGGATACGCGGAAGTCACAGCGGTGACGGGCAACGGAGACGGAACGTTCCAGGCGGTCCCCGTCTTCCGCGAGCTTCCCCTGTTCGGGTTTCCCGCCGTCGACGGCGACTTCGACGAGGACGGGCGGCTGGACGTGGCCGTGGCCATCGGCTTCGGTTTCGAGGTCCTCCGTTCGCAGGGAGGCGGAGACTTCACGCCTGGCCCGCAGGAACAGATTGGTTCCTTCTCGATGATGGCCGCGGCCGACTTCAACCTCGACGGTCATCTCGACATCGTCGCCGCCTGGGACGTCCTCGAAACGCTTCTCGTTTCTCTTGGCAACGGCGATGCCACGTTCCAGCCTCCGACCGTCGTGAACACCGCCGTCTCCGCATTCCGCGGATCGATGGCCACGGGGGACTTCGACGGCGACGGGATAGCGGATCTCATGGTCGCCGCCGGTGAAACCCCGCCCGGCAACGGCGGCAACCTGCTGGCCTTCCATGCCAACGGCGATGGCACGTTCGATCCGCCGACCGTAACGCCCCTCGCGGGCACGGGACCGTTCGAATTGCTGGCCGCTCCATTCAACGCCGACGCGCTCACCGACTGCGCCATCCTCGGCAACGACCCCGAGCGCCAGGTGCGGATTTACCTGAGCGCGGGCGACGGGACGTTTTCGTCGCCCGGCGCTTACGACTCCTCGCCCGGCGCGGCAGGAATGGCGGCGGCGGACCTCCGCCACTCGGGCCATCTCGACCTGATCATCGGGGACCTGAGCGGGTCGTTCGCGCTCACGATCCTCGCGGGTCGGGGCGACGGCACGTTCGATCCGCCGTATCCGGTCGTCAACGGGTTCAATACCCTGGGCATCGACACCGCGGATTTCGACGGCGACGGGAACCTCGACATCGTCACCGCGAACGTCGACGCGTTCAACGCGACGGTGCTCTTCGGGCTCGGCGACGGGAGCTTCGGGGCGCCGCAGACCCACGTCGTCGGCATTCCCTATCTCGTTTTCGCGGGGGATTTCGCGGGACGGGGACGGCCCGATGCCGTCTTCGTCAACGTCAACAGCTTCACGGGATTGACGACGCTTCTCAACGGAGCGCTCACCGCGACCGTCCCGGACGCCTCGGCCGTTGTCGGAGAGGCCGCGACGCTGTCCGTCAGGGCCGGCGGCTTCGGGCCGCTTTCGTATCTGTGGCGCAAGGACGGGATGCCGTTGTCGGACGGCGGCCCGGTTTTCGGTTCTCTGACCGCGAACCTGACGATCGATCCGGTCTCCTTCGACGACGCCGCCTCCTACGACGTCCTCGTCTCCGACGACTGCGGCCCGGTCACCTCCAGCACCGCATCCCTCGCCGTTGAATTCGCCGACGTCCCCACCTCCTCCCCCTTCCACGACGACATTCTCCAGATCGCCACCGAGGGCATCACGGGCGGCTGTGGCGGCGGCAACTACTGCCCCGCCTCACCCGTCCGCCGCGACCAGATGGCCGTCTTCCTCCTCAAGTCCGAGCACGGCGCCGACTACGTGCCTCCGCCCTGCACCCCGGGCTTCTTCGCCGACGTCGCCTGCCCGGGTCCCTTCGCCGACTGGATCCAGCAGCTCGCCGCCGAGAGCATCACCGGCGGCTGCGGCGGCGGCAACTACTGCCCCTCCCAGTCCGTCACACGCGCCCAGATGGCCATCTTCCTGCTCAAGACCGACGAAGGCTCGGCCTACACCCCGCCCACGTCCACCGGCATCTTCGGCGATGTGCCCCCGGGCTCCTTCGGCGCCGACTTCATCGAAGAGATCTACCACCGCGGCATCACCGGCGGCTGCTCCGTCTCACCGCTGCTCTACTGCCCCGGCAGCGCCGTCCTGCGCCAGCAGATGGCCACCTTCCTGGTTCGCACATTCGCTCCCTGAGATTCGAAGAGGAGAAAGACATGAGATCGCGCATCAGGAACACCCTCTCGGTGGTGGCCATCCTCCTGGCGTCGGCGGCCGCCTCGGGCGCCGTCTGCAGCCCGGACGTCTTTGTCGAAGCGCCGGCCTATCCGGCGGGACGGAACCCCACCGGCATCGCCGTCGATGACTTCAACGGGGACACATTTCCGGACGTGGCCACCGCGAACCAGAACTCCTCCTCGGTCTCGGTGCTCCTGAACGACGGCGCGGGTGCGTTCGGCGCGCCCATCGAGACCGACGTCGACGACAACGTGTATTCGATCGCCGCGGCCGACTTCGACGGCGACGGGAACGCCGACCTCGCCGTCGGCGGCTACTACGAGGTCCTCGTGCTCCTGGGCAACGGCGACGGGACTTTCGCACCGGCCGTCTCGTATCCCGCGGGGACCTACGTGATCTTCTCGGTGGCGCCCGGAAACCTCGATGCCGGCGGAACGATCGATCTCGTCCTCACGAGCGACTCGAGCGCGATCTCCGTGCTCCTGGGCAACGGCGACGGCACCTTCGATCCGGCCGCGTCCTACGCCGCCGGCGGGTCCACCCGCAGCGCCGTCATCGGGGACTTCGACGGCGATGCGGTCGCCGACGTGGTCGCCGCCAACTCCAGCGGCAACACCATCTCGCTGCTTCTCGGCTTCGGTGACGGCAGCTTCGCCGCGCCGCTCTCCTTCGTCGCCGGCACGAATCCTCGACACCTCGTTGCCGGAGATTTCGACGAGGATGGAGATCTGGACGTGGCGGCGACCGCCGGAGCGTACGTTTCGGTGCTCAAGGGAAACGGCGCCGGATCGTTCGGCGCCGCCCGCCAGTATTCCGGCGGCGACGTCGGGCCCATCGTTGCCGCGGACTTCACCGAGGATGGGCATCTCGATCTCGCGCTGATCGGCGACTTCGACATTTACTACTCGCAGAGCGACACCGTGGCCGTCCTCGAAGGAGACGGGACCGGCGCATTCGCCGCGACGGGAACCGTCTTCCAGTCGGGCTACTCCGGCACGGCGCTCGCCACCGCGGACTTCGACGGCGACGGGCGGACGGATGTGGCGGTCGCGAACTTCGGCACCAACGCGGCCACGATCCTGTTCGGCGTCGGCGGCGGGCGTTTCAGCGCCGCCCTGCGGATCGATACGCCGAACCCCTCGCGCACGCTCGCGGAGGGCGACTACAACGGAGACGGGATCCCCGACCTGGCCATGGCCGGGAACCAGGCCGTCTCCGTGATGCTCGGCGACGGCCGCGGCGGCTTCGCCGAGTCCTTCCACGAAGTCTATTCGTTCCAGCCCGACGGCGTCGTTTCCGGCGACTTCACCAGCGACGGAATCCTCGATCTCGTGGTCACCAGCTACTACTACGGCGTCCACTACCTCACGGGCCTCGGGAACGGAACGTTCGATCCCCCCGTCCAGATCTCGAACAACTCGTACTCGTATCGCGCGGCCGTCGGCGACTTCAACGGCGACGGAGACCTCGATCTCGCCTACTCCACCGAATGCTGCGGCCCGGGGCAGTCGATCCTGTTCGTTCGCGGCAACGGAAACGGGACGTTCGGTCCGGAGCTGCCCGTCGCAACGAGCGGCTATGCGTCCGCGATCCTGGCCGCGGATCTCGACGCCGACGGCGATCCGGATCTCGCCGCCACGAGTGTGAGCTCGGACAGCGTGATGGTCCTCCTCGGCAACGGCGACGGGACCTTCCAGCCGCCCGCGAGCCACCCGGCCCAGGACGATCCGGTTTCCATAGCCTCCGGAGACTTCACCGGAGACGGTTACCCGGATCTCGTCGCCGCCAATCGCAACTCGCAAAACCTGTCGCTCTACTTCTCGATCGGCGACGGAACGTTCTCCGATGGACCGACCGTCGCGGTCGGTTACGCCGTCGAGTTCGTGACCGCCGGGGACGTCAACGCCGATTCGGCGGCGGACATGCTCACCGCGGACCGCAACAACAGCGCGGTCTCGCTCTTTCCGGGGCATGGGGCGGGCAAGTTCGGCTCACCCGCGTCCTATGCGGTCGCTCCCCGGCCCGACTTCATCGCGATCGCCGACTTCGATCTGAGCGGCTACCCGGATCTGGCCGTGTCGACGGCGGACTACCCGACGGTGACGATTCTCGCCAACAGCCGCCTCGGCGTCGGCACGCTGCCTCCGGCGGGCGCCTGTCTGGGAGGCGCGGGAGTTCTCCACGCCTTTGCGGCAGGCTACGGCCCCCTCGCCTACCAGTGGCGCAAGAACGGCGTGGACCTGACGGACGGCGGCAACGTCGTCGGCGCGACGACCGCCACGCTCACGATCGATCCCGCCGGCGCCGGAGACGAAGGCGACTACGACGTCGTCGTGACGGACCTCTGCACGACGGTGACGTCGAACGCGGCGCCCTTCACGGTGTCCGCTCCGCCCGCGCAGCCGGTGATCCTGATCGACTCGCCCCCGGCTCCGGGAGTTCCCGGCATCGCCTCGGTGCCGAGCGTGCCGGGCAACGCCTACACCTGGACGATCGGCGGCGACACCGGCGCAGTGATCACGGGAGGCCAGGGAACCGCGCAGATCGCGTTCCTCGCGCCGGTTCCGGGCAACCTGACGCTCTCCGTAACCGAGTACAGCTCGCCCGGATGCGGAACGGCCTCGGCGGCGCTCGACCTGCCGCTGAACTTCTTCGACGTGCCCGACGCCCACCCCTTTCACTCGGACATCGTCGAGATCGCGCGCGCCGGGATCACGGCGGGCTGCGGCGGAGGCAACTACTGTCCCGGCGATCCGGTGACCCGGGCACAGATGGCGCCCTTCCTGCTCAAGGCGCGCGAGGGCTCGGCCTGGATCCCGCCCTACGTCGGGACCTTCTTCACCGACGTCCCGCCGGGCAGCTTCGCGGCCGACTGGATCAACTACCTCGCGTGGCAGAGCATCACGGGCGGCTGCGGGACGAACCTCTATTGTCCGAACAACTCCGTCACGCGCGCGCAGATGGCGGTCTTCATCCTCAAGACGCTCGGCTTCTACTACCCGCCGTACACGCCGCAGATCTTCGAGGACGTGCCGCCGGGCGCCTTCGCGTACGAGTTCATCAACGACATCTACCACCGGGGGATCACGGGGGGCTGCAGCCTCGCGCCGCCGCTCTACTGCCCGGACGGCCTCGTGACGCGCGGCCAGATGGCCGTCTTCCTCGTTCGCGCCTTCCTCGAGTCGGCGCCCTAGCGGGGAGTCAGCGCCGGCCGTGCGCGATCTGCGCCGCCTCGGGGAGGCGGCGCAGACGCTGCATGGCGAGGATCCCAAGCGCGGGCCCCGCGGCGAGGGCCGCGAACGCCCAGCGCCAGCCCGCGAGGGCGACGAGCCGCGGGACGAGCTCGATCGAGGCCATCGTGATCAGGAAGCCGATGCAGGTCTGGATGGTCAGCGCCGTCCCGACGTAGCGCGGGTCGGAGAGCTCCGTGACGCACGCCGAGAACTGCGCGGAGTCGGCGACGATCGTGGCCCCCCAGATCGCGGCGACGGCGAGCAGCAGAGCGGGGATTACCGCCGTAGAAGAACCCGATCGTCAGACAGCAGGTCCCGGAGATCGCCATGGCCCACGAGGTCACGGCGGTGCGGCCGACGCGGTCGGCGGCGAGTCCCGCGACGACGCAGCCAACCGCCCCGGCGCCGATGACGAGAAAGCTCGCGACCTCCGCGAGCTCGGGCCGCGCGAGGCCGCGCTCGGCGAAGCTCGCCCGCACGAACACCGGAAACCAGGTCCACATGGCGTAGAGCTCCCACATGTGGCCGAAGTAGCCGAAGTCGGCCAGGCGGACGCCGCGATTGCGGAAGACCTTCGCGATCTGCGCGGCGTCGAAGCGCGCCGCCGGCGGCGCGTGCGGCCCGTCGTGCACGAAGAAGAGGGCGAGCGCGCCTCCGGCGATTGCGAGCGTCGACACCGCGACGACGTTGACGCGCCAGTTCGGGCTCCCGATGGCGTTGACGAGATAGGGAAAGCCCTTCCCCGCTGAGATCCCGCCGACGAGCACGCCGAGCGCCAGCCCCCGGCCCCGCCGGAACCAGCTCGCCAGAATCTTCATGCCGGGCGGATACACGCCCGCGAGAAAGAACCCGACCAGGAAGCGGAACGTGACCGCGGCCGTGAGGCCGCCGGCGAAGACCGCGAGCGCGGCGTTGGCGACTGCCGCGAGAACCGCCGATGTCGCGAAGAGCCGGCGCGGCGAGAGGAGGTCGGGCAGGTTTCCGAACGCCGAGACGAGCGTGCCCGCGACGAAACCGAGCTGCACGGCGAGGGTCAGCCATGCGGCCTGCGGAGCGGTCAGGGACCATTCGGCCGCGAGCGACGGAGCGACCGCCGCTCCCGAGAACCAGAGGGACATCGCGGCGAGCTCGGCCCCCGCGATCAGGGCGAGCGCCCGCCAGCGCGCGGGAGACTCGGGGGCGTCCGCCGCCGTCATGGCCGCGGAGCTTGTCACACAGGGCCCCGTGGCGGCCGCGCCGGCCGCAATCAGGCGAGGTCGAAGGCGAGGATCTCGGCAGCCGCGCCGCCGGGAGGCACCGCGAGGCGGAACGCGGTTTCGTCCGAGGCGGCGAGGCCGTCGCCCGCCGAGACGGCGCGGCCGTTGACGTCGAGGGCGCCGGAGAGGACCTGGATCCAGAGGTGGCGGTCCGGCCGCAGATCGAGCGACAGCTCCTGGCCCGGCTCGAGGAGCGAGGCGTACATGCGCGCGTCCTGGCGGAGCGCGATCGAGCCGTCCGCTCCGTTCTCCGAGGCCACCAGGCGCAGCCGGCCGCGCTTGTCGCCCGCCTCGAAGCGCTTCTGGTCGTAGCGCGGCGGCAGTCCCTCCTCGCGCCGGCATGATCCAGATCTGCATGAAGTGCACCGGCTCGGTCGGCGAGGCGTTGAACTCGCTGTGGGCGCACGCCGGTGCCGGCGCTCATGTGCTGCAACGTCGCCGGGGACGATGACGGACCCGTTGCCGAGGCTGTCCTCGTGGGCGAGGCCGCCCTCGAGCACGTACGAGACGATCTCCATGTCGCGGTGACGGTGGGTGCCGAAGCCCTGCCCCGGACGGACGCGGTCCTCGTTGATGACGCGCAGAGCCCGGAAGCCCATCTGCGCGCGGATCGTGGTAGTCGCCGAAGGAGAACGTGTGGCGGGTGTCGAGCCAGCCGTGGTCGAAGTGGCCCCGATCGCTCGACTTGCGAACCTGGATCATCGTGTCCTCCGGCCCTACATACGTCCGCCCCGGCGCGGCGGGTTCCGCGTCCGGGGCGGCACGATAACGGGAGTGCGGGGAACGAAGCCCGTCAGGGCTGGATCGCGCGCGAGACCCAGCCGTCGCCGGTGATGTTGTCGACCGAGGCGCCGTAGCCGCTCCAGTAGAAGTTCGAGCCGCTCGTGGCCTGGAGGTCGAGGAACAGGTCGCCGTAGTTGCCCGCGGGCAGCGGGACCTGCATCATCGAGAAGGGCTGCACCGTCACGTTGAACTGACCGGTCTGATTGAGACCGACGATCCGCACCGTCCAGGTGCGCGCGACCGTGTCGAGGTTGACGATCCCGACGTTGGTCCGATACTGGCCGTCGTGCCGCAGGCCGAGCGCGTACCCGTGCGCGGTCGAAAGCGAGTCCTGGGGCGAAACGGCCGGGAACTGGAGCGAGACCGTCCCGTTCGCGTTGGGCTGGTTCGACCAGATGCGGGAAAAGCCGAGGAGGCGCGCGTTCAGGTCGCTGTTGCCGTTCGGCAGCTCCGCGAACACGAGGATCGACCCGAGCCCGGTCTTTCCGAGCAGCTGGCTCACGACGTCCGCCTGGATGATTGTCTGGGTGCCGGGGATGTCGTAGTAGTCGAGCAGGGCGTTGGAGTTGTCGACGTCCCTGCGCGACCCAGCCGATGCCGATCCGCTGCGAGGAGCCGCGGTTGTTCGAGATCGAGAAGTCGGACCGGAAGTACGTGCCGCCCGACCCCTGGACGCTTCCGGCGGCGGGAATCAGGAACGCGTTGTACGCCTTCTCGAGCTGAATCACTTTCGGGGACCCGGCCGCCTCGGCGTCGCCGGCCTTCATCCGCGCGATGGCCGCCGCGAGCGTGTTCGGCGAACCCGGGGAACGCTGCAGACCCTCCGACGAATTCAGGGACTGGGCACGGAGACTCGAAGCCGTCAGGAGCAGGAGCGAGCACACCAGGACGGTCGTCCGGTTCGATCTCACAGATCCTCCTTTTTGATAGCTACTCGACGCCAGCGGGGAATGGGGGCCATCCTACGCCCTTCCGGATGGACCAGCCGGGCGAATCAGGGCTCCCGCCACCACTCGGCCAACGCCCCCCGGCTTCCCGGCTCGACCGACTCTCCCGGACGCGGCACGACCAGCCGCACGCCGGCCGGACCGGCCGCCTGCGCGACCCGAAGGATCGGCTCGTTCCAGTCGTGGAACGCGAGGTTGAACGTCGCCCAGTGGACGGGAATCAGGGCGTCGCCGCGCAGGTCGCGGTGGGCCTGGACGAGCTGCTCCGGATCCATGTGCACGTCCGGCCAGGTCGGTCCGTAGGAGGCCGCGCTCATGAGGGTCGCGTCGAACGGACCGTGCTCGGCCCCGATCGCGGCGAAGCCGTCGAACCATCCGGAGTCGCCGCTGTAGAAGACCCGGTGACGCGGGCCGGAGAGAACCCAGGAGCCCCAGAGCGTGGCGTTCCCGTCGCGAACGCCCCGGCCGGAGAAGTGGCGGGCGGGAGTGAGCGTGACGAGGACCTCGCCGACGGAACGGCTCTCGCTCCAGTCCAGCTCCTCGATCGATTCCGGCGACACGCCCCACGCCTCCAGATGCGCGCCGACGCCGAGGGGCACGAAGAAGCGCGTCCCGGCCGCCGCGAGCGCTTCGATCGTGCGCATGTCGAGGTGGTCGTAGTGGTCGTGCGAGACGACGACGGCGTCGATCGAGGGAAGGTCCTCGAGCGCGAGCGGCGGCGCGAAGAAACGCTTCGGCCCGATCCATTCCGAGGGAGACACCCGCTCGCTCCAGACGGGATCCGTGAGGATCCGGGTCCCGTCGATCTCGACGAGCGCCGTAGCGTGGCCGAGCCACGTGACGCGCAGCCCCGACGCGGGCGGGGTCTGGAAGTCGCCCGCGCCGCGCGGGACAGTCGGGATGGGCCGACTCGGGTAGCGGATTTCGTCGCCGGCGACCTGGCGCCGGAACGTCTCGAGAAACTGACTCGGGCGGAGAATCGCCGTTTCGACGCGATTCACGAAGCGCCCGTCCCGAAACTGCGGCGAGGACCGCACGCGGTCGAGGCGCGCGCCCTCCGACGAGCCTCCGAAGGCCCGCAGCCAGTCGGTCGATCGCGCGAGCGCGACGGCGCCGGCCCCGACCGCGGCGAGCGCCGTCAAGCCGGCCGCGCGCAGCGCGCGGCGCCGGCGAGAAGGAAGCCAACCGGCTGGAGCTCACCGTCCGCCTTGCGGCCTGCCCGCGTTGCTCGAAGAGCCCGCCTCGGCCGAAGCGGCCACGGCGATGTTTCTCTGGTCGAGCAGGACGCCCGTCGCGCGCGCGAGCTCGGTCGACGCGCGGCGATAGTCCGTGAGCGCGTCGGTCTCGGTGACGCGCGCGACAGTCAGCTCGTTCTGGCGCGTCAGCACCAGGAAGTTGGTCGACAGGCCGACCGCGAAACGCTCCTGCTCGGCGAAGAGCTGCACCTCGGCGGCCTTCAAGCCCGAGCGGGCCGCGATGACCCGCTGCCGCTGGGCGTCGACCGCGCTGACGGCGTTTCGGACCTCGCCCTCGACCTGCTGCCCGGTGATGTTCAAAGAGACCGCGGACTGCTGGAGCTGCGATTTGGCGATCGCCAGGTTCGCGCGCGCCGTCCGGTTCTGGATGGGCAGCGAGAACGAGAGCCCGACGGCATAGTCCGGAAACCGGTCCTCGCCGATCGTCCCGTAGGACCGGCCCGTTCCGCCCAGAAGCGGCGGCGGCACGACGATGGGCCCACCGTTGAAGTTCTCGGCATCGGGATTGGCCGCGCCCGCGAGCCCGTTGCGCGCGTAGCTGCCGACGAAGTCGAGCCGGGGCAGGACGTCGCTCTTGCGGGCCGCGACCACGATTTCGGAGACCTCGTGCCGCGCCTCCGCCGCGACGAGCTCCGGGCGCTTCGCGCGCGCCGAGTCGAGCGCGGCCTGGAGGTCCGGCGGCTCGAACGCTTCGTCCGGATCGTCGGTCGGAACGAGGTCCGCCGCCCAGAGCGGATCCGTCGGATCGGCGAGGATCAACTGTTTCAGGTCCGTCTGCGTGCGCACGACGACTTCGCGCGCGAGCGCGAGGTTACCGATCCGGCGCTCGCGCTCCGCGGTCGGCTGCGCGATGTCGGTCTCGCCGAGAACGCCCGCCTCGACGCGGATCTTCGTCTCGGACAGCTGCTGGTCCGCGAGCGCGACCGCGTCCTCGATCGAGGCGACGTTGCGGCGCGCCGCGACGAGCGTCCAGTACACCGCATCGACGCGCGTGACCGTGTCCGCCACGGTGGCGCGCACCTGGGCCTCGGTCTCGCCGCGCTGGGCGACGGCGATCCGGAGCGCCTCGCGCGCGGGATCGATCGAGAGGTAGCGCAGCAGCGGCTGCCGCAGGGAGATGCCCGCAAGCGTCGCGTAGGCCGGAGAGAGGATCGTGAAAACGGCGTTGGTCGTGTCGCGCCTCCAGCCCGTCCAGAGCGCCACCTGTCCGCCCGTCGGGAGGAGCTGGTCGAGCCGCGCGGCGACGTCGAATCCCGACATCGTCGGCGCGAGCTCTCCCTCCGGCGCGCCGGAAAACACGGAGTTGATCGGATCCGTGTGCTCGCGGTAAGTGCCGTCGGCCGCGAGGAAGAGGTCGTAAGCGCCCTTCGCTCCGGTGATCGAAGCGTCGGCCTGGACGAGATTCTCGCGCTCGACCGCGAGGCCGTTGTTCTTCTCGAGCGCGCTGCGCGTCGCCTCGGCGAGCGAAATGCGCGCGGGCGGTGCGGCCGTTGCTCCCGGGGCGGCGGCGGTGGCGGACTGTCCGGAAGCGACCGAACCCCCGGAGCCGACGGCCGCCGCGATGATGAGTGCCATGAGACGTTGCATGGGTGACTCCTTCTAGTGGATGGAAACCGGGAGTTTTCCCGCCGGCCGATTCGCGCCGGCGAAGAGCCTGCGGAAAGCCGATATTAACTACTCTCCGGGCGCCGCCGTGGTTTCAGGAATTCCGCGCCAATCGCCGCGCGCACGAACTAGAATGCAGCCCGGAAAGGACAATCGTGAGACGCAAAACCAAAACGGCCCTCCGCCTCTCGGCTCAGCACGCTTCACTCGCCCTTCACATGCTCATCGAGGACGGCAAAATCGCCGCCAAGGATGTGACCGCGGCTCTGCAGAAACGCGAGAAGACGATCCGGGACCTCCGCGCCCGGCTGACCGCTCTCGGCGAGGACGTCGCCGAAACCGTCGCAAAGACCGCCGCTCGGGAAGGGCCCAAGGCGCGCCGTGCCATCACGAGCGCCCAGCGCAAGGCCCGTCAGGCGCAGGGACGCTACCTCGCCGCGATTCGCCGGCTCTCCAAGCAGGCCCGCCTCAAGGTCCGCGCCGTCCGCGTCAAGTCCGGAGTCGACGCCGCGATCCGTGCGGCCGCCAGAATGGCCCGATAAGCGGTCCGCCCGGCGCGAAGCAGCACGAGGGCTGCTAAAATCAGCTGTCAGACCCCTGACAGCTTTTTTTTGACCATATGACGACTCCGGGAGGCAGCGAGACCCCGGCGCCGGCCCGAGTGGGCCGGCCTGACGGCGAATCTTCGGGCTCCGCGTCGCGCGGCTCCTCGTCTCCAGCGGCGCGGCCGGACGCCGTTTCGATGGAGTTGATCGCGAGCTCGGGCGACGGACTGGTCGCCTACGACCGCAACCTCAAGCACGTCGCCTGGAACCCCCGGATGGAAGAGCTGACCGGCGTCTCGCCGGACGCTGCCCTCGGCCGCGGCCTGCTCGAGGTCTTCCCGACCCCGCGGCAGGGCGAGATCGCAGGCCTTCTCGAGCGGGCGCTGCGGGGCGAGACGGTGCAGGCCGACGATTTCGCCTGGACGTCGCGCGCCGGCGAAGAGCGCTGGCTCTCGGCCGTGTTCGCTCCTCACCGCGACGCCGCCGGAGGAATCCGCGGGGTCGTCGGAGTCGTGCGCGACGTCACGGACCGCCGCCTCGTCGCCGAATCGACCGCCCCCGTCGCCCTCGAATTCCGGCGGCTCGTCGAGCAGTCGGTCGTGGGGATGTACGTCATCCAGGACGGCCGCTACCGCTACGCCAATCCGAAGCTCGCCTCGACGCTCGGCTACACGCAGGCCGAGATCCTCGCTCTCGATTCGATCGCGAACCTCGTCGCGCTCGACGACCACGCGCTCGTGCTCTCGCGGGTCCGGCAGACGCTCGAGGGCAGCGAGGACGGCATCGCCTACACGTTCCACGCGATCTCGAAGACCGGAGAGCCGGTCGAGGTCGAGGTGCTCGAGGCCGCTTTCGAGCTCGAGGGCCGGCCTGCGATCCTCGGCACGCTCATCGACATCACCGAGCGCCGCAGGAAAGAAGCCCAGATCGTGGCCCAGGCCTACAACGATCCGCTGACGAAGCTCCCCAACCGCGCGCGCCTCGTCGACCGGCTCGACGTCGACGTGGCGCAGGCCAAACGCCATGGGCGCAAGCTCGCCGTCGTCTACGTCGACATCGACTTCTTCAAGTACGTCAACGACAGCTGGGGCCACAGCACCGGAGACAGTCTCCTGCAGTCGCTGGCCCTGCGCCTGAAACGTTCGGTGCGGGAGGCGGACACCGTGGCGCGCATGGGAGGCGACGAGTTCGTCATCCTGGTGCCGGAGCTGCGCCACAACGAGGACCTCGCCGGAATCGCGACGAAGATCCTGGCCCTGATCGCGCGGCCGTTCTCGCTCGACGGCCGCACCATCCAGATCGCCGCGTCGATCGGAATCGCGAGCTACCCCGAGGACGGCGCCGACAGCGAGTCGCTCCTGCGCAACGCCGATGCCGCGATGTACCGGGCCAAAGAGCTCGGCCGCAACAACTTCCAGCTCTGCACGCGCGAGCTCACCGAGAAAGCCGCCGAGCGTCTCGCGCTGCAGAAGGGTCTGCGCCTGGCGCTCGAGCAGGACGAGCTCGTTCTGCACTACCAGCCGATCACGAGCATCGTCACCGGGCGGACGGTGGGCGTGGAGGCGCTCGTCCGCTGGCAGCATCCCTCCAAGGGCCAGGTCGGGCCCAACACGTTCATTCCCGTGGCCGAGGAGACGGGGCTGATCCTGCCTCTGGGCGACTGGGTCCTGCGCTCCGCGTGCGCGGACCTGCGCCGCTGGCATCAGGCGTGGATGCCCGACCTGCGCGTGTCGGTCAACTTCTCCGCCCGCCAGTTCCGGGAGCGCAACCTCGCGCATCTGGTCGAACGGGCGCTCACCGAGGCGAGCCTCGAGCCCCGGCACCTCGAGGTCGAGATCACCGAGTCGATCGCGATGGAGGGCGCCGAGATCGTCGTTGCGAACCTGAACATTCTCCGCAACATGGGCGTCGGCATCGCGATCGACGACTTCGGGACCGGCTATTCCTCCATGAGCTACCTGAAGCGCTACCCCGTGACGTCGCTCAAGATCGACCGGTCGTTCGTGACGGACCTGCCGATCAATCCCGCCGACGCCGGCATCGTGCGGGCCATCATCGAGATGGCCCGCGGCTCCAACCTCAACGTCATCGCGGAGGGTGTGGAAACCAAGGAGCAGTTCCAGCTGCTCCAGGAGTACGGCTGCAACGAGATGCAGGGCTACTGGATCAGCCGGCCCCAAGCCGCGGAAGCTCTCGGCGATCACCTCAAGGCCGAAATCGAGCTCTGGACGCCCCGCTAGCCGCTCGCCGTCCGCGCGATCGGGATCGCGATGTCGGTGTGGTTGAACGCGAATCGCGGACGCATCACGGTCGTGTGGTACAGCTCGATGCACGGGAGTCCCACGAGCGTCCAGCCCCGGAGCCCCGCGACGCGCGGAAAGATCTCCCCATAGGCGGCGGGAAGCGTCTCGTACGGTCCGACGTGGGTCGTGATCGCGTGGCTCGCGCCGCCGATGACCTGATGCCCGATCCGTCCGCGCGCTTCAAACGCCTCCGGCACGCGGAGAGCGGCGTCGAAACGGAGCTTTTCCGGAGGCGTGACTCCGGGCGCGTCGTGGCCGATGCCCATCAGAACGCGGGGCTCCGGCACCCGCCGCCGCCGGGCCCAGTCGAGAAGCTCGTCCCAGAGGGTTTCCGATACCCCCTCGTAGGGGCCGACGTGGCGGAGGAAGGCCACTTGGATGCGCTCCAACGCGATGACCCGCGTTGCGGAGAGCGTGTAGGCCTCCGCCGTCCCGCGCAGGCGCGGCGGAGCGTTCCGGCTCCCCAAGGCCGGCGGCGGCTCGAAGGAGCCCCGACGCCGGTACTCCCGCGCGGACACCCCGAAGCGTCTCCGAAATGCGCGCGCGAAGGTCTCGTGGCTCGCAAAGCCGCAGTCGAGGGCGATGTCGAGCACGCTGGCCCGCTGGAGAAGCAGGCGGACCGCGGCCCGCTCGAGCCGCAGCCGCTGCGTGTACTGCTTCACGGTTTCGCCGGTGTCGCGGCGGAACTCGCGCTCGAAGTGAAACCGCGAGATTCCGGCCAGGCGCGCGAGCGCGGTGAGCGAGAGGTCTTCGTCCAGGTGCGTCTGCACACGGACGAGGACGCGGTTCAGGCGATCAGGCTCCACGCCGCCCCATGCGGGATCCGAGAAGGACGGCGGCGCACTTGGTCGGCAGATTGGCTGCGAACATGGCGAAGTTGTACCTCTGACCGTCGATAAACGCGATGAAGAGAGCGATCTCGGCCGCGGCGTAGACGGCCGCCAGCGCTGCCGCCGTCGGGAAGGCGCCGGAACCGAGCCGCCTCCGGAACCACACGCCCGCGAGCAGGAAAGCCGGTACGCCGGCGACGAGCGAGGCGACGGGGCTCGAGACCTGCGCGTACGCCTGGTAGTCGGCGAGGCTTCGACCCGGGTTCAGCACGTACGAGTAGATCGCGACCCACGCAAAAGCCGCCGCGATCCCCACGGCCTCGAGCGCGAAAAAGCCCCCGATCGCCCAACCCCACCGAATCCGGGATGATCCTGTCTCGACGCCTCCCGATCTCATCCGGTGCCTCCCTTGTCCGCAGCACCTTAGGCCGCACCGCGAAACGTTTCTTGACGTTTCTTGCGGCAAAAAAAAGAGGCGGGCTATTCGCCCGCCTCGAGGAACAGGGGATGAAGAGTCTTACGACTGGTGGTGCACCAGGGGCGTACGCGGCGCCCGCGGAGCCGGCGAGCGGTCGAAGATCGAAAGATCCTCGTCCTTGCGACGGCGCACGGTCATCCGCACGATGAACCCGACGCCGATCGCGAGACCGGCGAGCAGCACCCAGGTTCCGATTCCAGCCGGCTTCTGCGCGGGAATCTCCTCGGAAGCGGCCTCGCTGTTGGCCGGGTTCACGGCGCCCGTGGTGTCGATCGGCGCCGGAGGAGCGGCCGACTCGGCCGGCAGAGCCGGCGCGGCGCCGTCGACCGGAAGGGCCGGCGGCGGGTTCACACCGGAGTCCGCGGAGGTCACGGAAGCGGCGGCGTCCGCGGCTTCCTTGTCTTTCTCCGTCTTGTTCTCGGCGGGCTCGGCCGGCTTGACCGGCTTCTTCGCCGTCTGCTTCTTCACGGGCTTCTCCGGAGCAACCACGGGCGCGGGCGGCGCGACCTGCTGGACCGGAGCGGCTTCCACCGGAGCTGCCTGAACCGGATTCTCCTGAACGGGGGGGACTTCCTGAACCGGGACCGGCTGAGCCACCTCGGGCGCGGCGCCCTCGGCAGGAGGCTCCTGCTGCGGTTGCTCGGCCGTGACGTCTGCGGGCTGCTCACTCGGAGCGTCTGCGGGCTGCTCACTCGGAGCGGGAGTCGGCGCGCTGTCGGGCGCGGCCGCGGGCGGCGGAGCATCACTCGGAGGATTCGGCTCCTGGGCCAGCGCGACACCCGCCGCGATGGCGAACGCGGAAGCAGTTACGAGCAGGAAACGGCTGATCGATCGCATCGCTTTCTCCTTTCGACTTTCGACTTTCGGGAGCGCCTCACGCGCTCCACCGGTGTAAAAAGCAGGATCCGTGCCACGTTGGACCCGCTTTCGGGAAATCGTTGGAACATCAAGAAAGAAGGACTCGACGTGGATTCGCCGTTTCATCGCGCCCGTGCGCACGCGGGGGCTGCTCCGATTCGGAGCACGGTTGGCTTCACGCAGCCCTCTCCGCGTTAACATCCCGGAAGATGGGTCGGGAACTGGGGTTCGAGGGCGAGGAACGCCGCTTCGCCCGCTGGTTGTGCGCGGGCTGCCGCTCGCCGCGTTTCGCTCCGATTCCGCGGGACGGGCGGCTCAAGTGCCCGATCTGTTACGAGACGGTCGCCTTCGAGGAGCGCCGCCACGCGCGCCGCGATCCCGCCGACCGCGGCAAGCGCCTCGAAGAGATCCCGCCCCGGGCCTGACCCGGCCTACGGCCTACGGACCGTAGAGAAGCAGGCCGAACGTCTTCACGATGAAGACGGCCATCTGCCCGCGGTTGTTCGGGCTCGACGGGCAGTAGACGTTCTTGCCGCAGCCTCCGGTGATCGCCTCCGCGTAGAGCTGCTCGATCCAGTCGGCGAAGAGGCTCGGGCACGGCACGTCCGTGAACACCCCGGGGGGCGCGCAGACCGGCGGGACGTAGGCGCTGCCGTGCTTGGCCTTCAGGAGGAAGACCGCCATCTGCGCGCGGGTCACCGCGGCGTTGGGGCAGTAGTTGTTCCCGCCGCAGCCTCCCGTGATCCCTTCGTCGTAGAGCTCACCGATCCAGGCGCCGTACGGATTCGTGCACGGCACGTCGTCGAAGACCTGGGTGCACGTGGGCGGCACGTAGGATTCGCCGTATTTGCCCTTCAGGATGAAGACCGCCATCTGCGCGCGGGTGATCGGACTGGTCGGGCAATAGTCGCTGCCGCCGCAGCCCGCCGTGATGCCGTTGTGGAAGATGTTCTCGATGAACGCATAGAACATCTGCGAAGTCGGGACGTCCGCGAAGCTCCGGCCGACGTGCAGCGTCCAGGTCTTCGGAACCGGTAGGGAAAGCGTCTCCAGGAACGTCCCGTCCCAGTGGACGACGGGACGTGCGCCGGAAAGCGACATCGCGTAGCAGTCCTGGGAAGGTGTGGCGGTGTAGCAGTCGGCCGTCGCGTTTCCCGCCACCGTTCCGTAGTCCGCCGTGCCATCCACGATCCCGTAGGCCGGACCGGCCGGGCCCGTGAAGGCCGTCGCGGCGCCGGTGAACGTGAGGGGTCCGGAGTTCGGGTTCTCCCAGGCCGGCTCGACCACCACGGTCTCGCCCGACTCGAAGACGCCGTTCAGGTTCGACGTCGCACCGGTTCCATGGACGTCCACGGTCAGCGCGGCGGGTGTCGGGTTCAGCGGCGTCGGCGTCACGGTCGGAGTCGCCGTGGGCGTTTGAGTCGGTGTTGCCGTCGGAGTCCGGGTCGGCGTAGCCGTCGGTGTCGGCGTCGATGTCGGCGTCGCCGTTGGCGTGTTGGTCGGCGTGTTGGTCGGCGTGAACGTCGGCGTCGGGCTGGCCGTGAAGGTCGCCGTCGGACTCGCCGTGAACGTCGGCGTCGGGCTCGCCGTGAAGGTCGCCGTCGGGCTCGCCGTGAAGGTCGGCGTCGGACTCGCCGTGAACGTCGGCGTCGGGCTCGCCGTGAAGGTCGCCGTCGGGCTCGCCGTGAAGGTCGCCGTCGGACTCGCCGTGATCTCGGCTGGCGGTGAATGTCGCCGTCGGGCTCGCCGTGAACGTCGGCGTCGGGCTGGCCGTGAACGTCGGCGTCGGGCTGGCCGTGAACGTCGGCGTCGGGCTGGCCGTGAATGTCGGCGTCGGGCTGGCCGTGAATGTCGCCGTCGGACTCGCCGTGAACGTCGGCGTCGGGCTCGCCGTGAAGGTCGCCGTCGGGCTCGCCGTGAAGGTCGCCGTCGGGCTGGCCGTGAAGGTCGGCGTCGGGCTCGCCGTGAACGTCGGCGTCGGGCTGGCGGTGAACGTCGCCGTCGGACTCGCCGTGAAAGTCGGTGTCGGGCTGGCCGTGAACGTCGGCGTATTCGTCGGCGTGTTGGTCGCCGTGTTGGTCGGCGTGAACGTGGCTGTCGGCGTGAACGTCGGCGTGAACGTCGGGGTATTGGTCGGGGTGTTCGTCGCCGTGAACGTCGGGGTCGCTGTGAACGTCGGCGTGGCGGTGGGCGTCGCCGTGAACGTCGGAGTCGACGTCGGAGTCGGCGTCGGGGTGATGATGAGCGGGTCGTAGAAGAGAATCGCCGTGTTCGCGAGCGCGCCGATGTTCGTGTAGGCCAGGGTCACGAAATCGGCCGTCGTCAGCTCCCAGCCGATGTCCGCGTGTCCGCCGAGCAGGTTGTTCGTCGTCCCGAACTGATAGACGAACGTGCCGTTTTCGTTGAGGATGACCTGAAGATTGAAAAAGCTGTTCGTGGAGGCCCACTCCGGCACGGCCTGCCACGTGATCACGAACTGCCGGTTCGGCGCCGTGCCGAGCGGAGTCGCCGTGTATCGGACCGAGCACGCGGGGGCCGGGCAGGTGGTCGGTTCCGGTCCGCCGCCCTGACCGTTGGGGCTGGCGTCGAGGTCGGCGCCGTAGACCCGCATCGTGCTCGCGATGAGCGCATCCGGATACGGCATCGTGTACGTGCGGGGTGGGCCGACGGACTGGGTTCCGGCCCCGCAGTGCGTCTGCCCGAACTGGAGGCGGCCGTTGGTCATGATCCGGAGCTGCGTGAACGCCCCGGCGCCGTAGTTGAACGTGAAGCCGATGGGGATCTGCGCGGTGATCGCGTCGTCGCCGATCGCGTCGCCAAAGCCCGTGCACTCGGTCGGATTGCTCCAGGCGACAGCGGCATGCGCCGCCGGGTCGACCCAGCCGAAGGACGTGGGCGTGTTGGAATACGTCGCCGCGTGGAGGGCCGAGGCGGACATAACAAGGAGTCCCGCCGCCATCGCCCACACGGGGATTGACCGGTTACGCAATGCAGATTCCTTTCCAGCAACGAGAGTTGGAGGGGATTTCGCTGGACGGAACGTAGCATGACCGCCGGTCATGCCATTGGATCGCACGTCACATCGGGGCCAGCCGGCGAGGTGGAGTCTCCCGTCGAACCGACGTCAGCGTTTGAGGCGCGCCTGGACCTTCGGGCTCGAAAGCTCGCGGTGAGCGTCCTTGCCGACCCAGCGCGGCGCGGGGTCCGGCGACTTCGCCAGGCGCGCGGCCACCGCGAGCGACGCTTTGTTGAGCGCGCGGCTGCGCCTTCCGACGCCGCGGAGCGCCCAGCTCACGCCCTTCTTGACGAAATTGCGCTCGTCGCGGGCGCCGCGCTCGACGAGCGGCAGGAGGGCCCGGAACTTCGCATCGGGAGACGTCTTGTCGTGGAGAGCGAGCGAAGCGAGCAGCGCGAACGCGCCGCGCTTGACGAATTCCTTCGGCGACGCCGCCCACTGGCGGACCCTGTCGAACGCGTGCGGGGTCCGGTCGAAGAGACAGAAACACGCCGTGTCGCAGGTCGCCCAGTTGTCGAACGCCGCAGCCCACGCGTCCATCTGGCGCGGCGTCACCTTTTCGGGATCGTCCACGAGCGGCGCCAGCATCTGCCCCTCGTACACCCCGCTCTTCCAGAGCTGCCCGGCGAGCGCGTGGTCCTTGCCGATCTGCTTCGCCAGCAACTGGAGGGTTCCCATCGAGACCCCCAGCACCCGGTGTTTCGTGACGATGCCGTAGCGGGCCATTCCGTCGGCGACCTTGCGGCTCCCCTTGCGCTCCAGCCAGGCGATCGCTTCCCCCACGTTCATCCTCAGCCCCTTCCTCGGACGAAAAGCCATCCCCCGAGCCACGCGCACGGAAGTGTCGTGATGACGAGCGCGATCGGATACCAGCTCGGGCCGAGCTTGACCGGCATGAAGAAGATCGTGGCGACGGCCCCGGCGATCGCGAACACGAGGCCGATCCAGCCCAGGATCATCGCGTGCCGCATCGGGGCACGCGGCGCCAGGCGCGCGGCGATCCAGCTACCGAGCACGGCGTAGAGGCAGCGGTACGCCAGCGCGAGCGTCAGGAGCCCCGTGTCGTACATGGGCTGTCCCCACGGGGGATAGACCTTCAGAACGTGGAAGACCTGGTCCGTCGCGAGCGAGAGGACGAAGACCGTGACGAAGCCGGCGAGAATGGCGAGGACGCTGCGGGCCATGCGCCGCGGTTCTGCCGGAGGCGGCGCGCTCATCGCGAAACCTCGACCTGCTCCGCGAGGAGCACCTCGAGCTTGTCGTAGCCCGCGGCCACCCCTTTCTCCATCGGCGACTTCAGGACGCCGTCACGAGTCGCCCGCGAGTCGTAGAGGATCGTGGTGGTGAGCGTCGTCCGCCCCCCCTGCTCGACGAAGACTACCGTCCCCACGGCCTCGCCCGGATACCAGGCTTCGTCGAACTTCTCCGTGTTCACGATCCTCTCGGGCCGCACCAGCTCGCGGCAGACGCCGCTCATCCCCATGCGAACGCCGTCCGGACCGCTCCACACGTAGCGGTACGCGCCGCCGACCCGGAGGTCGATCTCGCAGACCTCCATCGTCCAGCCGGGAGGCCCGGCGAGCCAGCGCCGCACGAGCGCGGGCTGCGTCAGCGCGTCGAAGACCATGGCGCGCGGAGCGTCGAAGACCCGCGACATGCGGATCTCGCGGTCGCTCGGTGTCGTGACCTGGAACGTGTCGGACAGTCTCGGCATCGGAATCTCCTCTCGGCTTCTTTTCGCGCGATCAGCGTTTGCGGCGTTTCGGCTTGGGTTCCGGTTTCGCTGCGGCCTTGAGCTCGTCGAGCAGCGCATCGAGCTGCTGGTAGCGCGCTTCCCAGAACCTGCGGTACTCCTCGAGCCAGCCCGTGGCCTCTTCGAGCGGCGTCGCCTCGAGGCGGCGGGGCCGGCGCTGGGCCTCGCGACCGGTCGCAACGAGACCCGCCCGCTCGAGGACCTTCAGGTGCTTCGAAATCGCCGGCTGGCTCATGGAGAACGGCTCGGCCAGCTCGTTGACCGAAGCCTCGCCCGACGCCAGCCGCGCCAGGATCGCGCGACGCGTCGGATCGGCGAGCGCCGCGAACGTCGCATCGAGGCCGCTCGGACCGCGTCCCAGGCCCGCCGTTTCCATAACCATATGGTTATATATAAGAGACGCGTCTGTCAAGAGGGTTTTCCGAGGAAATGTCCGCTACGCGCCCCGGCGTCAGGAGCCGGCCTGGGGCCGGCGCGTCGGAGGCTTCGGAGGCAACGACATCGGCGCTCCGGACCGGCGCTCACCCGCGACGACCGTCACTCCGTCGAAGCGGTACGGCGTCGAGTGGCCGAGGATGCACTCGGCGTAGCCGGCCTGTGCCGTCACGTCGAAGGGCACGTCGATCATCAGCCGGTCCCCGCACCACCGGCAGCGCAGCGGGTAGCTCTTCGGGGCGGTGTCGATCATTCCGGGCACCTCCGCATTGGCAAAGCTAAGACCCCGATGTGAAGACGCGATGAGCGTGAGTGCAAATCCGATCGGACCGCCGGAATGCGTTTTGCAGGCTGGAAGAATCCCGCCGTGCGAGCGGGAGCGCGCCCGGCGCCTCCGGGTGGACGGCATGAAAGGTCCCCATCTCATGGCAAATGGAATTCAAATCCGCCAGTCGTTCGTCTTGAACATTCCGGCGGGCGAGGCGTACGGCTGCTGGCGCCGTTTCGAAAATTTCCCGCGATTCATGAATCACGTGCGGTCGGTCGAAGCGATCGACGAGAAGCGCTCCCGCTGGGTCGTCGCCGGGCCCGCCGGCAAGGACGTGACCTGGGAGGCCGAGATCGTCGAGGACCTTCCGGGCAGCGTGATCGCGTGGCGGACGATCGGCGAATCCGACATCCGCCACGGCGGCCGCGTCACCTTCGACCGGGCGACCGGCGATCGCGGAACGGTGATCTCAATTCAGATGAGCTACGAGCCCCCGATGGGAGCGGCGGGTCCCGCTCTCGCGAAGATCTTCGGCGAAGACCCGGAGGCCCAGATTCGCCAGGGCCTGCGCCGCTTCAAGCAGCTCGCCGAAACGGGAGAGATCGCGACGATCGAGGGGCAGTCCTCCGGACGCGCCGACGAAGTTCCGGCTGCGGCCGACTCCTCCGTCGGGCCCGCCATCCTCCGCAAGCCCGGCCGCCGCGGCCAGGCGGCGCCGCGCGGCGAGGTGACGCCGTGAGGGCCGCCTGCTGGCAGGGAAAAACCCACGTCGAGGTGCGCGAGGTTCCCAACCCGAAGATCCTCAACCCCCGCGACGCGATCATCCGCGTCACGGCGACAGCGATCTGCGGCTCGGACCTCCATCTGTACGGGGGCTTCGTGCCGTCGATGCAGAAGGGCGACATTCTCGGACACGAGTTCATGGGCGAGGTCGTCGAAGTCGGTCCGGGTGTCAAGAATCTGTCCCCGGGCGATCGGGTCATCGTGCCTTTCGCGATCGCATGCGGAGCCTGCTACTACTGCGAGCGGGAGCTCTACTCGCTCTGCGACAACACCAACCCGAACGCCTCCATGCTCGAAAAGCTCAACGGCTACACATCTGCGGGCCTCTTCGGGTACTCCCATCTTTACGGCGGGTACGCCGGCGGCCAAGCCGAGTACGTCCGCGTCCCGTTCGCCGACGTCGGACCCTTCAAGGTCCCGCAGGATCTGCCGGACGAAAAGGTCTTGTTCCTGACCGACATCTTTCCGACCGGCTGGATGGCCGCGGAGAACTGCCACATCGTTCCGGGCGACACGATCGCGGTCTTCGGAGCCGGCCCGGTGGGCCAGTTTGCGATCCGCAGCGCCTTTCTCCTCGGCGCCGAGCGCGTGATTGCCGTGGAGAGCGTCCCCGAGCGACTCGCGATGGCGGAGGCGGGGGGCGCTGAGCCGCTGGACGAGAGCCAGGGCGACGTCCTCGAGCAGCTGCGCGAGCGCACCGGCGGCCTCGGTCCGGACGCGTGCATCGACGCCGTCGGCATGGAGGCGCACGGCCACGGAATGGTCGACTGGTACGACAAGGTCAAACAGGCCGTGAAGCTCGAAATGGACCGCCCGATCGCGCTCCGAACGGCGATGTCGGCCTGCCGGCCGGGGGGCGTCGTTTCGGTTCCCGGGGTCTACGCGGGGTTCCTCGACAAAGTCCCGTTCGGCGCCGCCTTCGCGAAAGGTCTGACGTTCCGCATGGGGCAGACCCCCGTCCATCGCTACACGCGGCCGCTTCTCGAGCGCATCGTCAAGGGCGACATCGATCCCTCGTTCGTCATCACCCACCGCATCGGGATGGACGAGATCCCGGAGGCGTACGAGAAGTTCCGCGACAAGAAGGACGGCTGCATCAAGGTCGTCGTCAAGCCCGCGCTCTCGGCCGCGGCGTGATTGGGTCCGAGGCACGATTCTTGAAAAGCTCGTCGGCGTCCGACAAACCTTTCTTTCAGGAGGATCCAATGGCAGATCGTGAAAAGAAGCAAGGTCAGCAGGGTCAGGGCGGTTCGAGCGAGGGCAATCAGGGCAAGGGCGGTCAGGGCCAGGGCGGTCGCGGCCAGGGCGAAGGCATGGACAAGCAGACTGGCGAAAAGAAGCAGACCCAGGGCAACCCCACCCAGCCCCGCGATGAGCAGGGACAGTTCGAGGGCGGCGGCAAGTCCGGGCAGTCCGGTTCCAAAGGCCAGCAGGGTCAGACCGGTCAGGGCTCCGGGGCTTCGGGAGACGACGAAGAGGCCGAGTAGTCCGCAGAACACCTTGCACCTCTCCGCCGGCGACGCGAACGCGTCGCCGGCTTTCTTTTAGAGGCACGCTTTCGAACCCGGGCTCGGGGCGGTTTTCTCCCGACGAGGTTTCGAAGCGCGCTAGCGCCTCTTCCGGGGAACAAGTCGAACTACCGTTCGATCCCAAGGAAGAGGAGCGGTAGTGCCGGCAAAGCCGACACTACCGCCATGCAGACAACTCGGCTGGGGAGACGGGCGCTCCGGCTGCTTCCCGCGCACCATCTGCTGGTGCGCAGTCTTGGCCCTGTCCGCCCCGATCGCTGCTAGACCCTTCTGCCCGGCCGGGGAGGCGCCGGGGGAAGGGGTACGCGACCGCGTGTCTCGTCCCCTCCGGCGGCATCCCCGAGCCGGTTCTTACGAACACGATTCCAGAAACGGTGACTGACCGCCGCTACGAAGCTCTTCGCGAAATCTGCGCCCGCGGAGCCCGCCGAGACGAATATCCCGTCTGCTGACGCCTCGCGGTCTCCACCGTTGGTCTTTGACCGTCTTTTTTCGGAGGACGCCTGGCCGAGCACGCCTGGAGTTTCCTCGAGCAATTGGATGCCCTCGGAGGATGCCGCGATCGCCTTACAGTGGCGGTAGGCCTCGGCAATCCAATCGACGGCGTCACGATCCCGCAGGAGGGTCGCGACACTCGCGGCACCCCCCGGCACATAGACGGCGTCGAACAGCACCGACGATGCTGTGAGCAAGCTGTGGTCGATTGCCAGGACGTCGCCGCCCTCCGTTTCGAGAGTCCCGAGGCGAGGAGCGATGACGAACCCGCGCGCACCCGCGGCCAGCAGGGCATCCCGCATTCCCACGACCGACTCCCCGTCCACCCCGTCGGCGGCCAGGATGGCGACCTTGCGGGTCGCGGCATCGTGGATCGTATTGACCATCGAAAGAGCCGGAGACTTCGCGTCCGGCCGTCCGAACGCCCGCGGCTGGTGGGCAGCCACGTCGCCATCGGCCGGAATGCTCTGGTTGATCGGATACTCGGGAGGCGGCGGTGCGAACCCGAGCCCTTCCGCGACGCGCGCCGCGAGCCCCGCGTCCACCTGACCGAGCAGACCGACCATCCGCTTGCGGATCGGCAGCCGCTCGACCTTACCGAGCTCGAAGCGCAACGCCTCGACGATGTGGTCCTTCTCGGCGGGCGTCTGGCTGTTGAAGAACAGCGTCGCCTGGCTGAAGTGATCGAAGAACTTCTCGGACCGGGCGCGCACCTTCAGGGCGTCGATGCGCTCGGGAAAGGTGACGAAGCCTCCCGCCGCGGCTCCTGCCTGCATCGGGCAGCCGCCGCCGATCGAGTTGGGCTCGTAGTTGATCTTGCCGCGGTTGATCGTCTGGCGCATGAGCCCGTCGCGCTGGTTGTTGTGCACCGGCGCGATCGGGCGGTTGATCGGGATCTCGTGGAAGTTCGGACCGCCCAGACGCATCAGCTGCGTGTCGGTGTAAGAGAAGAGCCGGCCCTGCAGCAGCGGATCGTTCGTGAAGTCGATGCCGGGGACGACGTGGCCCGGATGGAACGCCACCTGTTCGGTCTCGGCGAAGAAGTTATCCGGATTGCGGTTCAGGACGAGCCGGCCCACGCGCTCGACGGGCACGAGCTCCTCGGGGATGAGCTTGGTCGGATCGAGGAGATCGAAGTCGAAGTCGTGCTCGCGCTCCTCCTCGACGATCTGCACGCCGAGCTCGTACTCGGCGGGAGTTGCCCTGCTCGATCGCCTCCCAGAGGTCGCGGCGCAGGAAGTCCGGGTCCTTGCCGGAAATCTTCTGGGCCTCGTCCCAGGCCACCGAGTGCATGCCGAGGAGCGGCTTCCAGTGGAACTTCACGAAGCGCGAGACGCCGTTCGCGTTGACGAAGCGGAAGGTGTGGACGCCGAAGCCCTCCATCATCCGGAAGCTCCGCGGAATGGCGCGGTCGGACATGACCCACATGATCATGTGCATCGATTCGGGCATCAGCGAGATGAAGTCCCAGAACGTGTCGTGCGCGGAAGCGGCCTGGGGCATCTCGTTGTCCTGCTCGGGCTTCACGGCGTGAACGAGGTCCGGGAACTTGATCGCGTCCTGGATGAAGAAGACCGGGATGTTGTTGCCGACGAGATCGAAGACGCCTTCTTCCGTGTAGAACTTGACGGCGAACCCGCGGACGTCGCGCGCCATGTCCGTCGAGCCGCGAGAGCCCGCGACCGTCGAGAAGCGCACGAAGACGGGCGTGCGGACGTTCGGGTCCTGCAGGAATGCCGCCCTCGTGTAGCGCGACAGGTTCTCGTATACCTGGAAGTAGCCGTGGGCGGCGGTGCCGCGCGCGTGCACGATGCGCTCGGGAATGCGCTCGTGGTCGAAGTGGGTGATCTTCTCGCGGAAATGAAAGTCCTCGAGAAGAGAGGGACCGCGCTCGCCGGCCTTCAGCGTGTTCTGGTTGTCGTTGACGGGCACGCCCTGATTCGTGGTCAGCGTCTGACCAGCGGGATCCTCCTTGTGGATCGCAAGGTCGAAGGCCTTCGGATTGGTCGGCCGGTCCGGATCGGACGATTGCCCGGCCGGGAGATTCGGACTCGCGGGGCGGCTGGCCGCATTCCGTGAAGGGGTGGCGGGTGGCAGGTCACGGGGAGGCTGGCCGGTCGATCCGGCTTTCGCACGTCCTCGGTCCCGATTTGACTTCATGAGAGCTCCTTTTAGGCGCTGCGATAGCGCCCTCGCCGCCGATGCAAGAACCGGACCTGCGCGGTACGGTCTTTGCAGAAGGCCCGGACCGGGAGGACGGCCATGAAAACGAGAGAACCCGCGATTGAGAAGCAGACCAAAGAGCTCCTGTACCAGGCGCTCGAAACCGAGTTGGGTGGGGTCGAGGTGTACCGGATCGCTGTGCTCTGTGCGAAGAACGAGGATCTGAAAGAGGAGTGGACGAAGTATCTGGCCCAGACGAAGGAACACGTCGAAGTCGTGCGCGGAGTGTTCAAGAAGCTCGGTCTGGACGCCGAAGCCATCACACCGGGACGCCTCATCGTCCGCGACAAGGGGAAGGGGCTCGTGTCCGCGATGCAGAAGGCCCTCAAGGATGCTCCGGACGCGGCCCAGATCGTCGCGGCCGAGTGCGTCGTCGACGCCGAGACCAAGGACCACGGCAACTGGCACTTGATCGGAGCAGTTGCGAAACGCTCGGGCGGTGCGCTCGGCGCCGTGCTGTTGGAGGCCTACGAAAAGGTCGAAGACGAAGAGGACGAGCACCTGTACCACACGCGCGGCTGGTGCCGGGAGCTGTGGCTCGATTCGCTCGGGCTCGAAGCGAAACTGCCTCCGCCGGAGGAAGAGAAGGACGTCAAGACCGCCGTCGAGGCCGCGCAGACCGAGAAGCAGCGCGACCTCCAGCTCGTCAAGAAAGCGAAGGGACGTTAATGGAAAACGCAGTGATTTCGAGAATGGAGCCGACTCGTGCGATCGCGCCCGCCGAGGCGCCGATCTCGGGCGTGTCCTGGCCGGCCGTGCTCGCCGGGGCGTTCGTCGCCGCCGGCTTATCCCTGGTCCTCATGGCGCTCGGCGCCGGAATGGGCCTCTCGTCGTTGTCACCCTGGCCGCAGGCGGGAGCGAACGCGTCGCGCGTGGCGCCGGTGGCGGTGTTCTGGATCATCCTCGTGCAGTCGCTCGCCTGCGCTCTCGGCGGATACGTGGCCGGAAGGCTGCGGACGAAGTGGGTCGCCGTCCACGATCACGAGGTCTATTTCCGGGATACGGCGCACGGACTGCTGGTCTGGGCCGTCGGCCTGGTGATCTCCGTCGCGTTTCTGTCGGGGCTGGCGACGTCCGTCGCCGGCGACGCCGCCGAAGTTGCGAGTGACTCCAATCCTTCGACGTATTTCGTCGACACGCTCTTTCGCGGCGCGGCGCCCTCAGCGGACGCCGGCGATCCGGCCGTTCGTACCGAGGCCGGCCTGATCCTGGCGCGCGCTCTGCGCGACACGGCCATGGTTCCGGCGGACCGGACCTATCTCGCCTCGCTCATCGCGACACGCACGGGGCTGACCCCGGAGGACGCCGCGGCGCGCGTCGATTCCACGACCACGGCTGCGCGACAGGCGATCGACACCGCACGGAAGGCCGTCGCGCACTCGCTCTACTGGCTGGTCGTCGCGCTTCTGGCCGGCGCCTTCTTCGGAAGCTTTGCCGCCACGATCGGCGGCCGTCAACGGGACCGCGTGCGGACCTAGGTTGCAACCCACATTTCGAAACGAAAGAGGATAAGACGATGCGATCCGTACTTCTCTGGCTGATCGGGATCCCGATCCCGATCATCATCATCCTCGGTCTGATCAGCCACTTCTGAGTCCTGCCGCCACGGCGGCGTGTTTCATGCGATTCCTGCGATAATCGCTCCCTCGCAATGAGGGAGCGATTTCGCATTACGCGGTTGGCGGCCGTGCTCGGCACTGTCCTGGCCGCGCCGCCATCGACGGCGGCCGTTTTTACGGTCACATCCCCCGCGGACGCGGGGCCGGGATCTCTGCGTCAGGCGATGCTCGACGCCAACGCGGCCTTCGGCGCCGACACCATCGTCTTCGCGATCGGAGCGAGCGGCCCTGTCACGCTCGCGCCGCTCTCGCCCCTGCCCCCGGTCACGGACGCCGTCACGATCGACGGGAGCACGCAGCCCGGTTTCGCCGGCGCGCCGCTCATCGCCATCGACGGCGCACAAGCCGGAGCGGGCGCCGACGGCATCGACGACGTCGCCGGCGGCAGCACCTTCCGGGGCCTCGCCATCGGCGGCTTCGACGGCCGCGGCCTCCGCCTCGCCGGGAGCGAGGCCAGCGCCGTCGAGGGATGCTACGTGGGCCTCGACGTCTCCGGGACGGTCCCGCGCGGCAATCGCCTGGCGGGCATCGCCATCGTCTCGGGCGCGCATCGCATCGGCGGCGGCGCAGCCGGCGCGGGCAACGTGATCGCCGGACAGGCGATCGGAGTCGTCATCGACTCGCCGGATCCCGGCAGCGAAGTGCTCGGCAACTGGATCGGCCTTCGGGCGGACGGAGTGCCGACGGGCAGCAGCCTCGGGCTCCAGATCCGCTCGCCCGCCACGCGCGTCGGCGGCTCGGCGCCGGGCTCCGGAAACGTCATCTCGGGGCATCAGGGCGACGCGGTGCACATCGACGTCGGAGCCGACGGCACCCTTCTGCAGGGCAATCGGATCGGAACGGACGCCGCGGGCCTCTCCGCCGTTCCCAACACGGCCAACGGTGTCAGCATCGTCGGCGCGCACGCCATCGTCGTCGGCGGCGCCGAACCGGGCGCCGGGAATCTCGTCTCAGGCAACGGCGGCAGCGCCCTCGTCATTCGTGGCGACGCAAACATCGTCCAGGGCAACTTCCTCGGCACGGACGCCACCGGACTGGCTCCGCTCGGCAACGGCGGCGGGGTCCACCTCGGCGAAGCCACGGGGTCGACCCTCGGCGGCGCCGCCGGGGGCGAGGGCAACGTCATCGCGTACAACGCGGACTTCGGCGTCGCGGTCTCCTCGGGAACCGGCAACTCCATCCGCCGCAACGCGATCCACTCCAACGGACGCATCGGCATCGATCTGCTCGATGGCGATCTCGCCGCCGGACACACCGCCAACGACGAGGGCGACCCCGACGAGGGCGCCAACCATCTGCAGAACTTTCCCCTCGTCGAGCTCGTCGAGTCGGTGCCTCTCGGCACCCGGATCGTGGGGTCGCTGCGCGGCGCGCCCGGAAGCTACGTGATCGACTTCTACACCGACTTCGCCTGCGCGCCCCGCCCGCGATCGCTGCCGCAGGCGCGGGCGTACCGCGGCGAGACGCTCGTGTCCATCGAGGAGCACCACGCGCCCCAGCACGAGGGAGAAGCGCACTTCGACGTGACGCTCGCCGTTTCGTTGCCGGCGGACGTCCTCGTCACAGCGACCGCCACCGATGCCGGCGGCAACACCTCCGAGATCTTTCCGGGCATCGTGTTCGACGTCGCGCCGCGGTCGGGAAGCGCTTCGGGCGGCGAGGCCCTCGTCGTCTTCGGAACGGACTTCGCAGGCGACGCATCCCTCTTCGTGGACGGCGCCGCGGTCTCGAGCCTCGTCGTGGACGAGACCACGATCGCGGCGGTCTCGCCGGGGCTCGTCCCGGGCACGGTGGCGCAGGTGACGGTCGTGAGTCCGACGGGACCGTCGGGCGCGCTCGCGCGCGCGTGGGTCGCCGACTTTCTCGACGTGCCGCCGTCCCACCCCTTTCACGAGGCCGTCGTCACGCTCGTGGGTAACGGGATCGCCGCCGGCTGCGGCGCGGGCCTCTTCTGCGCCGAGAATCCCGTCACGCGCGCCCAGGCCGCCCCGCTCCTCCTGCGCGCGCGGGACGGCGTCTGTGAGACGCCGCCGATCTGCACCGGCACCTTCGGGGACGTGCCCTGCCCGGGGATGTTCGCGGACTGGATCGAAGCGCTCGCGGCTTCCGGAATCACGGCGGGCTGCGGCGGCGGCGACTACTGCCCTGACTCCCCGCTTCGCCGGGACCAGATCTCCGTGCTTCTCCTCAAGGCGCGTTACGGCGCTTCGTACGTGCCGCCGCCCTGCGCGGGCGTCTTTGAAGACGTGGAATGCCCGGGACCGTTCACCGACTGGGTCGAGGACCTGAACGCGAAGGGAATCGCGGCGGGATGCGGCGCCGGTCTCTACTGCCCCGAGGCCCCCGTCACGCGCGGACAGATGGCCGCGCTGCTCACGACGACGTTCGGCCTCGAGTGAAGTGCGCCGGGCGGTTGCCCGCCCGGCGCGAGAAACACGAAGCTAGTTGCAGCTCGGCGCCGAAGCCTGCTGCTCCGAGAGGGGGCAGCTCGCGGTTTCGGACTGAGCGGCGCAACAGGAATCGCAGTCGTCGCAGGACGGGTCGCAGCATGCGCCCGAGCCGGTCGACGCGAGTGTCGTCGCGGCGATCGCCAGGGCGAGCGCAAGGGTTCCGAGAATCTTCTTCATTGGGTTCCTCACTTCTGTATCGGACGTTACTCGTTACGAAAACGAAAGCGGTCAGGGACCGCGATCAGTTCCGCATCGGTCGTCGAAACTCGTGAGAAAGAAACGCCGGGATCTGGGGGCGAGGGACGACGGTCGAAGCGGGCGCGGCGTGCCCGAACAGGTAGTCGAGGCTCGCCGGCACCAGAGCGAGCGGGCTGTCCACTTTCGGAGACGTGGTCGCCGCGGTGCTTTTGCAGACGATGATCGGACAGGGCTCGCAGGACTCCGTACAGCATGCCGAGGGCGCGATCTGCGCCGACCCGATGGTGCAGGCGAGGAATCCGACCAGGGCCGCGAGGCCGACCATCCTCCGTCGCGAAGCCATTTCTCGACCTAACCGCCAATACCTCTCGGTATTCCCCCTCTTCGCACGCATCACTTCTTTCCAATGGCTCGCGTCATGCCTTCGAGCCTCAACCGGTCGAGCGAAGCAGTCGGAAGGGCGGTGAAGAGCCCGAGGCGCCGGTAGATCTCGACAGCAACCTTCTTGACCGCCTCGCGCTTCTCGCCTTCGCCGCCCTCGACACCATCCGGATCCTCCGAGCCCCAGTGCGCCACGACCGGTTGACCGGACCAGATCGGGCAGGACTCCCGGGCCCTGTCGCAAACGGTGATGACGAAATCGAACTGGACATCCTTGAATTCTTCCCACGACTTGCTCCGGGCCCCGCTCGCATCGATGTGGTACGAGTCCCTCAAGATCTCGAGCACCAAGCGGGTTCACGCTCCCCCTCGGGTTCGCCCCGGCGCTGAACGTCTCGAAGTGGACGGGATCGAGGCGCCTCAAGAAGTACTCGGCGAGAACGCTCCGCGCCGAGTTCCCCGTGCACAGAAAAAGGATCTTGAAGCGCTTCGGCGGGCTGTTTTCGGTCATGGCTTCTCCTTCAGCGCGGACGCCGGGCGAGTGGGAACGAGCCAGCGCGCGATGGCGAGGAACGCGCCGGCTCCCACGACCTGGCCGGCGAGAAATCCCGGGACATCGCTCGCGCGGATGCCGGTGAAGGTATCCGTGAAGGACCGCGCCAGGGTCACGGCCGGATTCGCGAACGACGTCGACGACGTGAACCAGTACGCCGCGGCGATGTAAGCCGCGACCCCGGCCGCGACCTCGACGACTTTGCGAGAGCCGAGGACGATGACGGAGAGCAAACCGAAAGTGGCGACGGCCTCGGCGAACGCCAGCGCAAGGCCGGACCTCGCGCGGTGAGAAATCGCGAGGAGAGGCACTCCGAACATCGCATGCGCCATCACGACGCCGACGAAGGCTCCGAGGACCTGGGCACCGACGTACGCGGGCACATCGGTCCAGGGACGCTGGCGTCGCAGCGCGAGGGTCAGAGTCACGATCGGATTGAACTGCGCTCCCGTGAATCTCCCGAAGGTGAGAATCAAGGCGAAAAGACCGACGCCGGTTGCGACGCTGTTGACGAGGAGGGCGAGGGCGGCGTTTCCGCCCGCGAGCCTCTCCGCCATGATTCCCGACCCCACGATCGTCGCGAGAAGCAGGGCGGTCCCCACCCCCTCAGCAGCCGCCCGCCGCCCCAACGAAAGCGAGGCGGCTGAGATGGCGGCCTCGGGAAAAAACCTGGGTTGCTCTACTTGGCGCAGCACGCCGCCTGGGCCTCGGGCGAAACGTTCTCGACGTCCTCGAGAACCGTGTAGACCTCCCAGCGGTTACCGTCCGGGTCGCTGACCCAGAATTTGTCCTGCTTCGCGTAGCAACAGGTCTCGAGCTTCTCCTCTTCGGAGAGGATGCCCTTCGACTTCAGGTCGCTTCTCCAGCGGCGGACGTCCTCGCTCGAGGAAACCCGAATTCCCAGGTGGGAAAGGGAACCCGCGGATGCCTTGCCGTCGAGCCCCGGCTGCAGGGCCAGATGAATCTCGGGGTCCTCGCCGACGAACTTGGCGTAATCCGCCTTCAGCTTCTTCGGTTCGCCGAGAAAGCCCCGATAGAAAGCGACCGCCTTCGACAGATCCGAGACGTTCAAGGAGACGTGCACGGACGACATGATGTCCTCCAGTTCGATTGATCGAGAACTTTCGATCAGTCGCAGCAAATTTTTTTCACACCGCTCTTGCGAGTCGCTCGGCCAGTCCGGCGATCGCGGATTCGTTCCGCGTATAGAAGATCCAACGTCCCCGCTTCTCCGCATCGACGAGCCCCGCCCGCCGCAGCAAACCCATGTGGTGCGAAACGGCGGCCTGCGAGAGGCCGACGGCGGCCTCGACGTCGCACGCGCAGAGCCCGCGCTCCGTCGGAGCGATCAGGTCGCAGCAGGACCGGCCCTTCACCTTCAGGAGGTCGAGGATCTTGAGGCGCGTGGGATCCCCCAGCGCCTTGCAGACCGTGACGATGTCGACCTCTCTCATCGCGTCATCTCGAGGTGCATGAGAACGGCGGTTTCCGGACAGGCGGATTGGAACTCCCGAGACGCCCCAAGAGCCTTCGGAGCGGCCTGGCGTTGCTCGACGCGAAAGCCGAAACGCGGAAAGAACCGGTCCGCCGTGAGCGTCAGGAGGTAGAGATCCTCGATTCCCTTCGCGCGCGCGAGGGCGATCGCTTCCGACGTGAGGCGCTCCCCCAACCCCTCGCCGCGGCGCTCCGGAGAAACTGCGAGCGAGCGCAGGAGCCCTACGGTCCCGTACAACTCGACGGCCACACAGCCGACGACGGCCCTGTCGGTTTCCGCGACCAGGGTCTCCGCGACATGCTCGCGAAAACCCTCCAGAGGGAGCCCCGCCTGCTCCAGCAAGGCCATTGCCCGCTCCGAATCCGCTGCGGCCGCCGGCCGTATCCGCAATCCCTCCGCCATAAATCGATACTTATAGAACTATAGATTAACTATGTCAAGCTGCCCGGAGAGCTCGTTCCCGGATGCCGCGGAGCATGCCTGCGAAGACCAGTCGGTGAAGCGGGTAGAGGGCGTACCAGTAGGCGAGGCCGAAGAGCCCGACGGCGTCGAAGATGGCGGTTTGCCGGATTTCGCTTCCGCCCGGGACCGGCTCGGTTTCGAACTGCAGCCACGCCCGGCCCGGAACTCGCATCTCGGCGCGGAGCCGCAGCAGGCGATCGGGCTCCAGCTTTTCGACGCGCCAGAAGTCGAGCGCGTCGCCCGGACTCAGCTCGTCGGCGCGGCGGCGCCCGCGACGCAGTCCGACACCTCCGGCGAGCCCGTCCAGCAATCCGCGCAGACGCCAGAGGCGGTCACCGTAGTACCAGCCGGCCTCGCCACCGATGCGCCGGATGGGTGCAAAAGCCGCGGCCACCGGCACCGGGACGAAGGTCTTGCGGCTGTCGATCAGGCGCGTACCGACGAGATCGCCGCCGTAGCTCTCGCCCAGGCCCGAGGATGAGACGGCGTCCGACCAGCGCGTTCGCGCAAAAGCCTCGTCCTCGTTGCGGAGGGCCCGGGCGATCGCCTCCCGCACGCCCCGTGGCTTCACCGCGAAGTCCGTGAGCGCGGCCGGATCGCGGACGACCGTGGGATTGCGAAGGCTGTCCACGAGCTTTCGGCCGACGCGCGCGTAGACGGGTGTCACCAGTCCGAGCCAGAGACTGGAGAGCCGCGGCGTGAGCAGCGGCACCGGGACGAAGAGGCGCTTCAAGCCGCGTTGGCGCGCGTATTCGCGCATGAGATCGCCGTAGGTCACGCGATCCGGACCGCCGATCTCGTAGATTCGCTCGACGCCCGCGGGCAGATCGAGCGCCGCGGCCAGGTACGCGACGACGTCCTCGACGGCGATCGGTTGAGCTTCGACGCCGACCCAGCGCGGGCAGATCATGACCGGCAGCCGCTCGACGAGTGCCCGGACGATCTCAAAGGAGAGGCTGCCCGAACCGACCACGATCGAGGCGCGCAGCTCGACGACAGGAACTCCCGACGCTCGCAGGGTCTCGCCCGTCTCCCGGCGGCTGCGCAGGTGCTCGGAGAGCTCCCCCGCTCCCGATCCCAGCCCGCCGAGGTAGATGATCCGTCGCACGCCAGCCTCGCGCGCGGCCTGACCGAGGATCCGGGCGGCCTCCCGATCACGGGCAGCGAAATCCTCGCCGCCCATCGAATGGATCAGATAGTAGACGACCTCGACGCCAGCGAGGGCCCGCGCCACGGCCGGGGCGTCGAGCGCGTCGCCTCCGGCGATTTCGGTCGAGGGCGCCACGCGGCCGTGCAGCGCCTCGGGGCGGCGCGCGAAACAGCGTACCGAGACGCCGCGCCGCTCGAGCTCGGCGAGCAGCCTTCCGCCGACGTAACCCGTCGCGCCGGTCAGCAGGACGCGAGGGGCCGTCATGGCACCGACACGACCAGGGCGGAGCAGGGCTTGCCGCCGCTTCTCCGGTAGCTGTGCGGCCTCGCCGAGTTGAAGTAGACGGAATCTCCTCCGTCCAGCAGGTGATCATCGCCCCCCACGCGCAGGGCCAGTTGACCCTTGAGGACGTACAGGAACTCCACTCCGGCGTGCTGGTGCGGCCGCACCTTTTCCGCAGGGACAGGCTCGAACTCGGCGTAGTACGCGTTGAGCCGGCGCTCGACCGCGGTGAAGTCCAGAGACTCGAAGAAGAAGGACACGTCCTTCGCCCCCGGCCTCTCGGGAAGGCGTTGGCGCTCCAGACGCCGCACGATGGCGACGACGTTGCGCTTGCTGTCGTCGGCGATGAAGAACTCGAGCCCGACGCCGAAAACGAGAGCGATCCGCAGGAGCGTCGGGAGCGTGGGGAAAAGCCGCCCGCGCTCGATCTTCGACAGCAGAGCGGCGGAGAGGCCGGTGTGGCGGCCGAGCTCGACCAACCCCATGTTCTTCGAGAGGCGCAGGCCGCGCAGCTTGTCGCCGATGGCGTAGGCCCGGAGGCCCTTTTCGAGTGTCGGAGAAAGCACCTTGCTCCTGTCTTTGAGCGGGAGTCAAAGAACCGGCTGGTTTTCGACTCTCGCGCACACGGATTTCAGTATGAGCGCTTTTTTCATTTAAGTCAAAGAACTTTGAACTAGGGTTCAAGGCGGAGGTAGTGAAACATGAAACGTCTCGATGTTCTGGCAGCTGTTCTGGTGGTGGTCGGAGCCCTCAACTGGGGTCTGGTCGCCGTGGCACGATTCGACCTGGTCGCCGCGCTCTTTGGCCTGCGCTTCGGCGAAGTGTCGGTGCCGGGCGCGGTCGTGTATGCGCTGGTTGGCCTCGCGGGCGCCTACCAGGCGTTTCTCTGGAAGGGCATCCAGCGCCGCTGGAACGCCTCACCCATCCTGGCGGGCGCCCGGTAAACGTCCCCTCACGATCTCCGAATCGAACACGAGAAACCGAAAGGAAGAAAAGACATGAAACCCATTGCTTCGCGCAACCGATATTCGATCCTGGCCATCCTGGTGTCGGCCCTCGTTGCCGGGTCCGCTCCCGCCGCGGCGGCCCAACCCGCGCCGCAGAAAGACATCGTGGACACCGCGGTCGCCGCCGGGCAGTTCAAGACCCTGGCGGCCGCCCTCCAGGCTGCCGGGTTGGTGGATACGCTGAAGGGCAAGGGTCCCTTCACGGTTTTCGCACCCACCGACGCAGCCTTCGCCAAGCTCCCCGCGGGAACGGTCGAGAACCTCTTGAAGCCCGAGAACAAGGCAAAGCTGACAGCGATCCTGACGTATCACGTCGCGCCGGGTCGGATGCTGGCAGCGGAGCTCGCCGGTATGAGCTCGATCCCGACGGTCAATGGACAGCCGCTCCCCGTGCGATCCGAGTCCGGAATGATGATGGTCGGCGGAGCGCGTCTGGCCAAGAGCGACATTCTCTGCAGCAACGGAGTGATCTACGTCATCGACACCGTGCTGCTCCCGAACTGACTCGACTCTCCGCGTCCGACGAAGAGGTCCCAGGGCCCCGCCACAAAAGGTGTCGGGGCCTTTTTTCGCGGTTCTCGTAAATGCTTGAGTGAATTGGCTCCTCAGGTAAGACTCGAACTTACAACCCTCCGGTTAACAGCCGGATGCTCTGCCATTGAGCTACTGAGGAGCAGAACGGACGGGGAAGAATAAGGACATCCCCTCGGGCTGTCAAACCTAGCTTCCGACGGGCTGCCAGGCCGCCCAGGCGAGGTTCCAGGCTTCGCCCTGGCGGACCAGGCGGAGCTCGAAGTCGTACTTCGCGGCGGAAGGCACGAGGCCGTCGAGTCCGCCGATCTTGCGGGGCTGTCCGGACATCTCGGCGCGCAGACGCACACGGGCGGCGTTGTCGCCCCGCTCGATCTGGACGTCCGAGACCGTGACGTTCAGGATCTCGTAGGCCGCGAAGTAGCGCTGGAGCCGCAACTCGACGTCGAGGCGGCTCGCGCCGTCGGCGGCCTCGAAATCCGGCGCCACGCGCTCGAGCAGAGCGGCGGTGTCCCGGGCGTTGGCGGCCTTGACGACGGCGTCGATCGTTTCGCGGACGGGGTCCGTCTTCTTGGCGCAGGCGAGCGCGACGAGAAGACAGAGGGCGGCGGCGGCAATCGCGACAGGTTTGGTTCGGCGCATCCCCTTATTGTGCCTTCTTCGGCGCTTGACCGCACACGGTCCCGTCCTTAGGCTTGCGATCTCGCTTCTCCGAGGAGGTATCCATGCGGTTCGCCCGCCGTTTTCTCGCCGCCGTTGCCCTGGCCTCGGCCGCATCCCCGGCGCTCGCCCAGAGCTTCAATCTCCGCGACCTGCTGACGGACTTCCTGCGCGAGGGCATCACGCTCGCTCCCCCGCCCGAAGGATTCCCGAGCCACGCGGCCCACTTCATCGGCGACGACTCGCCGCAGTTCCTGGCGCTCCAGGAGCTCAACTCCCAGATCGCGACCCAGCTTTCCTCCTTTCCGCTCGCCTCCTCCTCCGGCGGCTTCGTCTACACCTTCGACCCCGCCCTCGGCGTCCTGACGCGCGCGACCGAGAGCTTCGGACCGATCTACGCCGAGCGGGCGGACACGATCGGCAAGGGCCGCTTCAACCTGGGCCTCAATTACAGCCACTTCACCTTCGACGAGATCAACGGATTGTCTCTGCCCGAGGGCGACGTCCGGCTCGTGTTCACGCACGAGGACACGAACCACGACGGCGACAACGAGTCCCTCTTCTTCGAGGGCGACGTGATCACGGCGTCGCTGCGGGTCAAGCTCAAGACCGACATCGCCGCTCTCGTGTTCGACTACGGAGTCCTCGACAATCTCGACCTCGGCTTCGCCATCCCGATCGTGAGCGTCGACATGGAGGCGCAGACCGATGCCGCGATCGAGCGGCTGGCCACGGGCACGACGGCGCCCGGTATCCACCGCTTCCAGAACGGACAGAGCACGGAGACCTTCCGGCAGAGCGGCAGCGCCTCGGGCCTCGGCGACGTGGTGCTGCGCGCCAAGTACCGTTTTCTGTCGAGCCCGAAGGCCGGTCTCGCGCTCGCGGTCGACGCGCGCCTGCCGACCGGCGACGAGCTCGACCTGCTCGGCACGGGCGTGACGCAGCTGAAGACGTTCGTCGTCGGCTCCGCGCACCTCGGAGGCTTCTCACCGCACCTGAACGCCGGGTACACGTGGTCGCTCGAGGGATCGGATGATCCGCACGTCGCCGACGAGGTCAACTACACGGTCGGCTTCGACTGGGCGCTCGGACCGCGTTTTACGTTCGTCGTGGACGCCATCGGACGGACCTTCCTCAACGCCCAGTCGATCCGCGTCGAGGACACGCTCTTCGAGGCGAACACGAACACCGATCCGACTCTGCCGCCCAACATCGTCTCGGCAGTGCTGCCGCGCCTCGTGACCGAGCAGGGCAACATCAACCAGGTGCTCGGCTCCGTCGGTGTGAAGATCAATCCGTTCGGCAACTTCCTCCTCACGTTGAACGGCCTCTTCCCGTTGAACTCCGAGGGCCTGCAGGACGGCTTCACGCCGCTCGTCGGAATCGACTACAGCTTCTGAGACGGGCGACGCCTACGCTCCGATCCCGTAGGGGCGGGGCTTGTCCCCGCCCGTCAGCGGACGGCGGTGATGACCCAGGAATCGCCGCGCTTCTGCATCGTCAGGACGCGATCGGCGTTGACGCGCAGGTCGTTGCCGGCCTTGGGGACGGCGACTCGCGTCTCGAAACCGTAGACTTCGGCCGAGGTCCCGCGCGGATCGATCTCGATCCGCCGCACCTCGAACTGCACCGACTGGGACCGGAAGCTCTGAAAGGCTTCCTCGATGCGTGCGCGGTCAACTCCGGGGAAGGCGCGCACGTAGAGGTCGGGGTTCAACGTGTTCTGGGCGGTCTCGTAGAGCCGCACGGTCTCCCGGATGCGATCCGCCTCGGATGGCGCCGCGCGCACCGTCGGAAGCGGCGTCGGCCGAGACGGCTCGGGAGGCGGCGCGGCGGTCGGCGGCAGCGCGGCCACACTCGAAATCGCGGCCGGGGGCACGGGCACCGCGACCGCATCGGCGGGCGTCGGAGCGCCGGGACGCCGATCCGGAACGGGAGGAGCCAGGCGCGCGGTCCGGAGCGCCGTGGGCCGGGGAGACGGCGCCCGCGGCGGCTCCGTCGGCGCCGGGGCCGGCGTCGGCTCCTCCGGCGTCGGCTCGGCAGGAGACGGGGGGCTCGGCTCGGCGACGGCCGAGACCTCGGCGGCGGTCGGCACGGCGGCCGGGGCGGGTGCCGCCTCCGGCGCCGGGACGTTCGAAGTGGAGCGCGACAGGAAGAGCGTCACCGCCGCGACGACGACCGCGGCGACCGCGAGCGCGACCGCGATTCGAAGCCGGCGCGAACGCTGTCGCGGAAGCGGCTCGGTCGTGGTGTCCGCCGTCGTCGCAAACTGTCGGGGCATCGCGCCGACCGGAGTCGTGGCGCCGAGCGCGGGCGCCGACACGGGCGCCGCCGCCGTGCGGTCGTCCTCGCCGATCCGCACCGAGGGCGAAGGGGTCGAGGCCGCGGCGAAGTGCCGGTCCATGTGGTCCTGGGCGCTCGGCGTGGCCGACTCGATCCGCACTTCGCGGCTCGGCCGGATCCGGCGGAGCACGGCGCGCGTTTCCTCCAGGTCCTCCGACCGCGCATACCGGCGCCGGATCGTCAGCATCTCGCGGTCGAACTCCTCGGCGTTTTCGAACCGATCCTCGCGCTTTTTCTGCAGGGCCTTGAGAATCGCCCCTCGCAGCTCCGTCGGGACGCGGCCCTCGGGATCCGTCTGGGAGAACGGCTTGGGCGGCGAGAAGACGTGGGCGCGCAGGAGCTCGACGACCGTGTCGCCTTCGTAGGGAAGCACGCCCGTCAGCAGCTCGTAGAGAACGATGCCCATCCCGTACAGGTCGCTTCGCCCGTCGAGCCGATGGCCCTTCGGAAGCGACCCGTACTGCTCCGGCGACGCGTACTTGAGCTTTCCGAGAAAGACTCCCGTCGCGGTGGCTTCGATCGGGGACTCGGCCACCTTCGCGATGCCGAGATCGATCAGCTTGACGACCGGGTTTCCCTGATCATCGTGCGCGAGCATGATGTTGTCCGGCGCGACGTCGCGATGGACGATCCCCTTGCGGTGAAGGAAACCGAGGGCGAGCAGGGACTGGTGGGCGATCTCGAGCGTCAGCGGCAGCGCGGGTCGG
Organism: uncultured Acidobacteriota bacterium; assembly: GCA_963742245.1. GTDB lineage: Bacteria > Acidobacteriota > Thermoanaerobaculia > UBA5066 > Gp7-AA6 > DAHUXD01. Next base: position 511,971 of record CAVULG010000009.1, on the reverse strand, counting down.
CCGTGGATCTTCAGGAGGTCTGAGACGTTGATGCCTTCGATGAACTCCATGACGAGGTAGGCCATGCCGGAGTCGTCGATCGCGAAGTCGTGGATCGTGCAGATGTTCGGGTGCTTGAGGCGGGTCGCCGTGCGCGCCTCCTCCACGAAGCGGCGCCGCAGGTCCTCGTCCGCGACGACGCTCGGCTTCATGACCTTGACGACGCGGATCTCCTCGAGCAGGCGGTGGCGCACCCGGTAGATGGAGCCCATGCCGCCCTCGCGGATCTTGTCGAGGATTTCGTACTTGCCCTCGAGCAACGTTCCCGGCACAACCACGGCGTATCGGCCCCTCCTGAGGCCAAGGGGCGATTGTAGTCAACGCGGGCGGCGTTGCGAGGGGCGGCCTCGGATCAGGGCGCCGCGGGTCCGCCGGTCCGCAACCCCTCGAGCCGCCGATAGACCACGTACGAGTAGACGACGGGAACGAGCGCGCCCGCGAAGATCGCCGCGATCATCGTCCACGCGGGCAGGCCGAGGAACGCCGCGGCGATCACGGCGAGCCCCGCCGCCACGAGGAGCTTGCCGGCGAGGCGGTGCGTGCGATTCCACACGTCCTCGTTCGCGAGCGTCCACGGCGTCCGGATGCCCAGGAAGAAGTTGCGTGTCACCTTGCCGAGCAGGTTGCCGATGAACGCGATCAGCAACCCGATCCCGACGAACACCGCCGTGATCGCGAGCGGTGCGCCGGTGCGGGCGGCGGAAAGCGTCAGGACCTCCGTGAAGAGCGTGAAACCGAGAATGACGACCGAGAGCAGGCCCCACGCGCGCGCGAAGGAGTCCATCGCGAAGCCGCGCGGCGAGATCGCGGGCAGCACCGCGAAGACGGCCCAGACGACGAGCATGATGCACGGGATGAGGATGACGCCCCACGGCTTCGCCATCGTGCCGTCGGCGCGGCCGCTCGCGTCCCAGTGCGAGGGCACCGGGTCGGGCACGCTCGAATAGACGGATGCCGCATAGGCGATCGCGGCGAGCACCAGAACGAATCCGAGGATCCGAAATGCGCGGCTCATGGGATACCTCCGTTCTTTCCTTCGAGGCGGAAGAGATCCGCGACGAGCGCGGCGACGTCCTCGAAGACCGTCGTGTTGATCGAGTAGACGATGTTCTGGCCGCGGCGCTCCGAGCGGATCAGGTCCGCGGCCTTGAGAATCCCGTAGTGATGGGAGAGCGAGGCCATCGAGATCGGAAAGCGCTCGGCGATTTCGCCGGCCGTCTTCGAGCCGCGCTTCAGGATCGTCAGGATGCGGCGCCGGTTCGGATCGGCGATGGCCCGGAACAGGCGCTCCGTGCGAAGCATTCGATATTTAGACTATCATCTAAATATCGGCCACGGACCGGCCTAGAATCCAGGCTATGGCCTGGGGTTTTTCGGACGCCGTCGCCGAGCATCGGGAGCTCGACACGCTGCTCGGCCGGTTCCTCGCGGCGGCGGCGGCCGGCGAGGATGCGGCCGCCCGCGACGCGATCGCGTCCTTCGACGAGGCCCTCCGCCGCCACACGGAGCTCGAGGAGGAGCACCTCCTCGGCCCGCCGGCGAAGACGGGGCTCGTTCCCGCCGACGGCGAGACGACCGCCGCGCGGCTGCACCGGGAGCTGCGCCTCGAGCACGTTCAGATCCGGGAGCTGTCCGGAATGATGCGGCGCGTGGCTCACGAGGGCGGCGACGGTGTCGCAACCGCACGGCGACTCTTTGCCAACCTGGCGCGCCGCTGGGACGCGCACACGGCCAAAGAAGAAAGAGCGCTCGTACCCTAGAGCGCGGCCAGTGCCGCGACCCGGATCGTCCGCTCGCGCGGTCCGTCGAGCTCGATCAGGAAGATCCCCTGCCAACGGCCGAGCAGCGGTTTGCCGTCCTCGACGGGCACGAGGCACGCGTTGCCGATCGCCTCGGAAAGAAAGTGCGCGGCCGAGTTGCCCTCTCCATGATCGAAGCGCACCCTCGGGACCCAGGCCGCGAGCGCCCGCTCGAGGTCGCCCGTGACGTCGGGGTCCCACGCCTCCCCCACCGTCACCGCGGCGGTCGTGTGGGGCGTCGAGATGAGGAGCGCGCCGGCGCCGCTCCCGAGCTTCCCCGCGGCCTCGGCGACCTCCCGCGAAATGTCGCGCCGTTCGATCTTGCGCGTCGTGTGCACGCGAAACTCGTGCGAAGCGGCCACTTCGGGATTCTAGAGCGATATCCTCGGCCCCCGATGTCGATCGCGCTCGAGAACGTCACGAAGCGCTACGGCGAGCTCGTGACCGTGGACCGCGTTTCCCTCGAGGTCCTGGCAGGCGAGCTCTTCGTCCTGCTCGGCGCCTCGGGCAGCGGCAAGAGCACGATCCTCCGCATGATCGCCGGCCTCGCTCCGCCCGACGAGGGCGTGATCCGCGTCTCGCGGACGCGACGTCACCCGTCTCTCGCCGCAGGCGCGCGACGTCGGGTTCGTCTTTCAGAACTACTCGATCTTCCGGCACATGACCGTCGCGGAGAACATCGAGTTCGGCCTGCGCGTGCGCAAGGTCGCCGGGCGCGGAGCGGCGCCAGCGGCGCGAAGAGCTCCTCGACCTCGTCGGCCTCGGCGGGCTCGGCCGGCGCTACGAGAGTCAGCTCTCGGGCGGCCAGCGGCAGCGCGTCGCGCTCGCGCGGGCCCTCGCCTACAAGCCGACGGTGCTCCTCCTCGACGAGCCCTTCGGGGCGCTGGACGTGAAGATCCGCGTGCAGCTGCGCGCCAGCCTCAAGGACGATGCAGCGCACGCTCGGCGTCACGACGATTCTCGTGACGCACGACCAGGAGGAAGCCTTCGAGCTCGGGCAGCGGATCGGCGTCATCGACCGGGGCCGCCTCCTCGAGATCGGCGAGCCGGAAAAGCTCTACGAGAGCCCGCGCTCGCTCTTCGTCGCCACGTTCCTCGGCGCCGGCGCGATTCTCGTCGGCGGCTCGCGGGGCGACCACGTCGAGCTCGGCAGCCTCGCGCTTCCGATTCCTCCGAACGTGCCCGCACGACGAAGGCGACCGGGTGCGCGTCCTCGTCCGCCCGGAGCAGATCTCGCTGTCCGAAAAGGAACCGCCGAAGGAAGCGCCCGCGCTCGGCCAGGGCGAGATTGTCGAGGAGACTTTCACGGGCGCCAAGCGGCGTCTGCGCGTCCGCCTGCCGGCCATGAAGGGGGTGCGCCAGGTCGTTCCGCCGCTGCCCTTCGGCGAGGAGAGCATCCTGCTCGACGTGGACCTCCCCGCGCACGTCGAGCCGCCGCGCGGCAAGCCCTGGGTCGTTCTCGACGAGTGGCACATCCTGCGGCAGCCGACGCCGCGCCTGCTCGTCTGCGATGCGGGCGACGGGCCTCTCCGCCGGCGCTCGAGCTCACGCCTCCGCTCCTGGAAGCGCTCGATGGCGTCGCGACGGTGCTCGGCGTCTCCCCCGACGCGCGCACGCAGGAAACCCTGCGGGAGACCCTCGGCAAGCGCGCCGCCGAGGCGACCCTCGCGTCGGCGGCCATCCGCGTGCGCCGCGGCGATCCGGCCGAGCAGATCGCCGCCGAAACGCGCGAAGCGCCCTACGACTTCGTGATCGCGGGCGCGGGCGAGGTCGAGTCGCTCAAGGGCCGGCGCGGATCTCCGGGCCTCGTCGAAGAGCTCGCGGCACGAACCAAGATTCCGCTGCTGGCGGCACGCGGGCGGCCCCGGCAGCTTCGCGACGCATCCTGATCTGCACCGCGATCGGCGAGCCCGGCAAGGCCGACGTGCGCGCGGGCGGCTGGCTCGCCCGCCGCCTCGGCGCCTCGGTCACGCTCCTGCACGTGACGCGCCCCGGGCGCGAGCCCGACGCGTATGCGCGCGCGCACCTCGAGCGCGGCGTCGCGACGCTGCGCGAGCTCGGCGTCCTCTCCCGCTACGCGTTTCGCCAGGCCGACGGCCCGGTCGACGGGATCCTCGAGGAGATGCGCGCCGAGCCGACCGACCTCGTCGTCATCGGAGCCGGCGGCCGCGTGACGCGGCAGGTGTTGCGCGTCTGCGGGTGCTCGATCCTCGTCGTGCCGGAAGGGTCGTGGTAGGAGGGAGGGGGCAAGCCCCTCCCCTACGCGGTCTCGGGTAGGCGGCGGCCCTCGCGGCCGCCCTCACGGATACAGCTCGCGGTACGACTCCGCGTAGAGCAGCACCCGGCGCACGTAGTCCCGCGTCTCGTAGAGCGGGATCGACTCGAAGAGCTCGTCCTCCGGCAGCCCGGGGTTCTCGCGGAGCAGGCGCGCAATGCGCGTCGGTCCTCCGTTGTAGGCCGCGAGCGCGAACACGGTCGAGTCGTCGAACCGTGCGAGCAGGTCCTTCAGGTACGCCGCTCCGAGCCGGGCGTTGACCCCCGGGTCGTAGAGAAACGCGCGCCGGTATCGCGCGCGCAGCACCGAGCGCGAGAGGCTCTTCGCGGTCGCGGGCATCAGCTGCATCAGGCCCATGGCGCCGGCGCGCGATTTCGCGTTTGCGTCGAAGACGCTTTCCTGCCGGACGAGCCCGCGCAGGACCGAGGGGTCGAGTGAGAACTCCCGCGCCCGCTCGGGCAGAAAGCCGCCCTCCTCGATCGGATAGTAGAGGCGACGCCAGCCGTCGGGAACGCGGCCCTCCTCGGCCGTTCCAATCTCGGGCAGCGCGCGCTTGATGGCGGAGGCCGCCGACAGGAACCGGCCGAGCGCGAAGTCCGCCTGCGCGATCCGGAGCTCGCGCCCGCGCGAGGGAAGCAGGCTCCGGGCCTCGGCCGACGCTTCCTCGAACATCCGGAGCCGCAAAAGCTCGTCCACCTTCGCGAAGGCCGCCGTCGCGGTGGACGGATCGGTCAGCTCCGGGCGAACCAACTGCGCGGGCCGCTCGACGCGCGCGCGGGCGAAGACCGCATAGACGTCCGGCGGCTCGGCGGCGGCGAGCTCCGCGAGGATCGCCTCCGCCTCGAGATGGCGGCCCTCCTGCTCCAGGCAGCGCGCCCTCCAGTAGTCGAGCCGGCGCGCGATCGAGACCGCGTCGAACGTGGCCGCGAGCGCCTCGAACTGCGCCCGCGCGCCCTCGGGCTCGCCGGCCCGGTAGCGCGTCCACGCCAGGCGCCAGAGCGCCTCGAATCCGTCGAGGCTGTCCGGGATCTCGACGCGGGTCGCGCGCGCGAGCGCCAGCGCGGCCTCGAAGTCGCCGCCGTCGGCTGCGAAGCGCAGGAGCCGCTCGCGCGCGCTGCGGCGGACCGACGGCGAAACGCCCGGAGCCGCGAGCTCCCCGAGCGTCTCCTTCACGGCGTCGAGGCGCGGGTCCGCGGGATCGAGCGCCTCGCGCCGTCCGGCCGACAGACGCGCGACGATCAGGTCGCAGCGCAGGAGCCTGGCCTCGTAGCCCGCGAGCGTTCCGTCGTCGGCGACGCGTGCGGCGGTGGTCTCGGCCGCTTTGGTCTGCTTGAGCGCCCTCTGGCCGCGGGCCAGAGCGAGAAGGTTCGCTCCGCGCTCGCCTTCCGGCCACGCGTCGGGACCGTCGCGCGACAGCAGAGCGACCCCCCGCCGCGCGTCGCCGCCGGCGACGAGCGCCCGGCCGCGGCGTCCGCGATCCGGCGGCGAGAGCGCGTTCGTCGCATCGGCCGCGGCGCGGCGGGCGAACGACGGCGTCGCGGACAAGCCATCGTGCGTCGGCGCCCGAACCACGAGGTCGCGCGCGGCGGCTCGGAGCACGAGCGTGTCGCCGGCCGCGAGCGCGAGGCGCATCCGCGCGATCGCCACTTCGGCGCTCTCGTCGGGGGTCGCGACCGCGGAGGACGCGAGCGCGAGGACGCGCGCGGCCTCCATGGACCGGCCCTCCTTCTCGAGCAGACGCGCGAGCAGCGTCGCGGCCGGGATCCGGAAGGCGAACGTGCCTTCGGCCTCGAACGCCCTGCGGGCCGGCTCGACCGCCTCGTCCGCTCCGGCCGGAGAGCTCGAGGGCCTCGGCCCGGCGGAGGTTGCGATACGCCTCGAGCCCGATCGGCGCCGCGTTCACCGCCGCGAGCGCATCCGCGGCCGCCGCCCAGTCCCGGCGCCGCGCGTCGTCGGACGCGAGCAGCAGCGCCGCGCGCGCGCCCCAGGCCGGCTGGCCGGCGCGACCCTGAATGGCCTCGAGGATCCGCTCCGCCTCGCCGCGCTTGCCCTCTTCGAGCAGGTCCGCCGCGCGCGCGAACTCCGCGTCGAAATCCGTCGAGACCTCGACCGGGGCCCGATCGGCCGCGGCGCCGCCCGCGACGAGAAGAAAGACGGCGGCGAGCGCGGCGCGCGGCTTCACGGGCGGGACCCGATGGCGGGGCGGGTCCGCCCGCGGTCAGATGCCGAGGGCTTCGGGACGCCCGTCGGCGAGGATGCGTACGAGCTCCTCGTGAAAGAAATTCGTCGAGCTCCGGACGTCTTCGGGAATGCGGTCGTTGTACATCTGACGGCTGCGGTCGATGTCTTCCTTGAGACGCTGATAGAGGTTGCCGCCATCGCGGCCCTCGATCACCGCGCGCTCGTTGTAGAGCTTGATCTCGGACACGAGGAGCCGCGCGAAACGCCGCGCCTCTTCCTGACGTTCGTCGCCGGTGGCGACGGCGAGCGGGCCGGCCAGCCGCCGCGAGGCCTCGGGCATGGGGACTGCCGGCATTTCGAGCGCCATGCCGGCGCCGGGACTCGAGCGAGGCGGAGGCGGATGGGGACGCGGAAGGCGACGCTGACAGCGCGGCAGCGGGCGCCTGCCGGCGGCGCGTCCGGCTCGTACGACAGGGTTTCGGCGGGCGTCTCGTCGGCATGCGGCGGCGCCGGCGTCGGCGCGGCCGCCGAGGCCTCGCCGTCGACCTCCACCGCGGCCGACGCGGGGAGCTCCTCGACCGCCGACTCCTCGTTCATCCACATTCCGGCGGGCTCGGGCTTGCTTGCGTGGTTTCCGGCAGCCGCAGCGCGGGCGCGGGCTTCAGCTTGCGCGCCGCGAGACGATCGACCACGAGACCCGCGAGGTAAGTCAGCATCGCGAGGGCGTCCGGGTCGAAGGTCTCCTCTTCGCCGAGCACGGCGTCGGCGTAGAGGGCGCCCGAGATCTTCTCGCGCACGACCATCGGGATGGCCACCGCCTCGGACACCTTCGACGCGCGCAGCACGGCGAGATCTCGTTGGCGGCCGGAAGGCGCATCGCGGTTCCCGTCATCAGCCGGGAGAGCACGCTGCCCTCCGGAATCGGCATGGCGATCTGCCGGACCGCATCGTCGTCGCCGCCGTGGCCGGTGAAGCCGACGGCCTTCCACGCGCCGATCGATCCGCCGCGCGACACGAGCAGCGCCGCACGCGAACAGTGCTTTCGGCACTCGTCGAGAAACCGATGAAGCACGTCGACCTGCGTGGCGGCGAGGTCGAGTCCGCGCGCCGCGTCGATGGAGACCGAACCCGCTTTGCCGGGCCGGAGGCGCGGCGGCAGGCCGGCCGCGACGAGCTCCTGCGGGACCGACTCCCTTCAGATCCTGGTCGAACTTTTCGAGGAAGCCGAACCACCGGCGGTCGGTCTCCATGCGGAGCCGATCGAATTCCTCGCGCAACGCCGGAATCGCTCGGAGAGCCGCCGCTCGATTTCGGTTTCGAGCAGTTTGACCCGGTCGGCTGCCTCGGAATCGGTCATTGTCGGCATTATCGGGGCACGGTCCCCGTTCGTAAAGCGCTCCGCTGAGTTCGACGCTATTGTAACTTTTTCTTTCAATTGAAGATAGCGTCGTTCCCGTTGACACCCCGGACCCGCATCTCTAGTATTGGCTGCTCCTTGTATCTCGCGGGTAAGGGGGTGAGTGTCCGTGCCTCTGGTCCACGTCAAGGAAGATGAGTCTTTTGAGAACGCCATGCGGCGTTTCAAGAGAAAGTGCGAAAAATCCGGGATCCTCTCGGAGCTGAAAAAACGTCAGCACTATGAAAAGCCGAGTGCGAAACGCAAGCGCAAGATGATTCAGGCCCGAAAGAAAATGCTCCGCAAGCTATCGGAGGAGCGTCGGGCATCCGTCTAGCGCATCGTGCCCCCGCATCCTGGAATCGGTGATCCCGTAACCACATCCACCACGGGAGACGGAGGCGGCGCCGACCGCGAGTCCCTCGAGTTCGACGTCGTCCTCCGCCTCGTTTCGTCGCTCTGCTCGAACGCCGCCCGGAAGGGCGGCGGTTCTGTCTCTGGCCCCCGCGTTCGAGGCGCCCGAAGTCCTCCGCCTCCTCGCCGAGACGTCGGAGGCCTCCGCGTTCCAGGCCGCCACGGACGGCTGCCCCTGGCCGGACTCGACGACGTCGGCCCGGCGCTGGACGCCCTTGCCGATTCGGGCGGCGCCGCGCTGCCCGAGGATTTCCGCCCGATCGTTTCGGCGGCGCGCGCGGCCGAAGCGGTGCGGCGCGCGCTCGCGAAGGCGGACGCACCGATCCTCGCCGCGCACCGCGAGTCGATCCCGTCCTTCGAGGGAATCCTCCAGCGCGCGGCACGGCTCTTCGGCGACGACGGGGCGCTGAAGGACGACGCCTCGCCGGAGCTGCGCGCGATCCGTTCGCGGCTGCGCCGGCGGCGCGGCGAGGTCTCGCGCCTCCTCGAGAAGCTCCTCGACGACGCGGCGCGAGGCGATCGGCGACGCCGTCGTCGTGCTGCGCAACGACCGCTACTGCCTCCCGGTGCTGGCGTCCGCGCGCGGCCGGGTGCCCGGCATCGTGCACGACCGCTCGGGCTCGGGCCAGACCGTCTTCGTCGAGCCGATCGAGGTCATCGAATCCAACAACGACCTCGCCCTGACTTTCGGCCGAGGAGCGCCGCGAGGTCGAGCGGATCCTCTCCGAGTTCGGCCGCGCCGTTCTCGAGGCGGCGCGCCGAGCTCCGCGGCCGCCGTCGCCGCCGCTCGCGGCGCTGGACGCCCTCGAGGCGAAGGTGGCCTTCGGCGAGACTGGGCAGGGGCGCCTGCCCGAGATCTCCGACGACGGGACCTGGACGCTGCGCGGCGCGCGGCATCCCGCTCCTCGACGCGCGCTACGAGAAGCTGCGCGCCCGTGTCCTCGGCGAGACGAGAACGGGACGCGACGCGGTGCCCCTGGACCTCGAGCTGCCGAGCGACCGGAGACTGCTCGTCGTCTCGGGCCCCAACGCCGGCGGCAAGACGGTGGTCCTGAAGACGGCCGGCCTGCTTCTCGCTGCTCGCCCAGTGCGGGATCCCCGTTCCGGCGGAGGCCGGCACGCGCCTGCCCGTCTTCCGCTCGATCCGCACGGAGATCGGCGACGCCCAGGCCATTCTTTCGGACCGCTCGACCTTCTCCTCCTCGATGGAAACGCTCGCGCAGATCCTCGCCGCCGCCGGGCCGGGCACGCTCGCCCTGATCGACGAGATCGGCGGCGCGACGGACCCCGAGGAGGGCAGCGCCCTGGCGGTCGCATTCCTCGAGGCGTTCCTCGAGAGCGGCGGCCGCGGCCTCGTGAGCACGCACCTCGGGGGAATCAAGAACTTCGCCGGCGAGCGCCCGGACGCGGTGTGCGCCGCGATGGAGTTCGACGAGGAGACCGGCCGCCCGAACTACCGGCTGCATCCCGGGCTCGCCGGACGCAGCCGCGCGATGGCGGTCGCGCGCGAGCAGGGCATCCCGGAACCCGTGCTCGTCCGCGCGCGGCAGATCCTCGGCGAGGCGTGGGAGCGGCGCGAGCGCGCGGAAACCGAGGCCGAGGCGGCGCTCGAACGACTGCGCCGGCTCGAGGCGGAGCTGTCCGAGAGCCGCGACGCCGCCCGGCGCAACGCCGAGGCGCTCGAGTCCGATCGGCGCCGGCTCGCCGACGAGAAGGCGCGCATGCTCGCCGAGGGGCTCGCCGGCTTCGACAAGGCGCGCCGCGACCTCTCGCGCAAGGTGGCCGAGGAGCTCGAGTCCGCCCGGCACGACACCGCGCGCCTCGCCCGGGCTTCCGCCGCGCGCGTGCTCGAGGAGGCCGAGCGCGAAGCCGAGGCGCAAACGATCCTCGTGGAAGCGCGCGCCGCCGAAGAGGAGCGCTCGCGCGAGGTCGCCGTCGGCGACGTCGCCCGGGTCCGGGGCCTCGGCAGCGAAGGACGCGTCGTCGCCTTCGAGGGCGACTGGGCCCAGCTCGACATGCGCGGCAAGCGGCTCCGGGTGCCGCGCGCCGATCTCGAGCCGGCCGCGAAAAAGAAGGACCCCCGCGCGGAACGCCGCGGCGCGGCCGAGAAGCGGCGGCCCGCGCCGGACTCGGCGGCCGACACGGGCGGCCCCACGGCCGAGATCAACGTCATCGGCCAGCGGGTCGAAGAGTCTCTCGATGCCATCGAAAAGGCGCTCGATCAGGCCCTCGTCGCCGGAGCCGCGCGCCTGCGGGTCATCCACGGCCACGGAACCGGAAGGCTGCGGGACGGCATCCGCGATCACTTCCGCACCCACGGAGCCGTGTCGTCGCTGCGGTCGGCGGACCGCACCGAGGGCGGGAACGGCGCGACGATCCTCGAATTGCGATAGGTTGGCGGGTCGATGTCCGACCTCGACATCAACGATCACGTCCTCGCCGAGCTGCGATCGGCCGCCGACATCGTCGAGGTCATCGGGGACCACACGCGGTTGAAGAAGGCGGGGCGATCGTGGAAGGGTCTCTGCCCTTTCCACAACGAGCGCACCCCCTCCTTCACCGTCGACCGCGACAAGGGCCTCTACCACTGCTTCGGGTGTGGAGCCGGCGGCGACGTCATCCACTTCGTCCGGCAGATCGACCGGCTCGAGTTTCCCGAGGCGGTCGAAGCCCTCGCCGCGCGCTTCGGCGTGACGATCCCGCGCCGCGCGCGCCGCGGTCCGCGCGAGGACCGCCGCGACCGGGTCTTCGAGGCCGTGGCTGCGGCGGAACGCTTCTACCGCGAGCGGCTCGACAAGCCGCAGAACGCGGCGGCGAAATACCTCGAGGCACGCGGCGTCCCGCGGGAGCTCTGGAGCACCCTCACTCTCGGCCACGCGCCGGACGGCTGGGACGCGCTCGGCAACGCGCTCGCGCCCGCGTTTCCGGAGGAGCTGCTGGTCGAGGCCGGTCTTCTCCAGCCGCGCGCCGGAAGGCAAGGGCACGGGCGCCTACGACCGCTTCCGCGACCGGCTCCTCTTCGTGGTCCGCGACGAACGGGGGCGGGCCGTCGGGTTCGGCGGCCGGGCGCTCTCGCCCGAGGGCGAGCCGAAGTACCTGAACTCTCCCGAGTCGCCGGTCTTTTCGAAGAAGCGGCTCCTCTACGGTCTCTTCCAGGCGCGCGAAGCCATCCGCCGCCGGGACCGCGTCGTCCTCGTCGAGGGATACTTCGATCACCTCGCACTCCTGCGCTCGGGCATCGAGGAGACGGTCGCGTCCATGGGCACCGCGCTCACGCCCGAGCAGGTCGAGCGGCTCCGGAGGCTGACCGACTCGGCCGTCCTCTGCTACGACGGCGACACCGCCGGACGCAACGCCACGCGCGGGGCGCTCACGCTGCTGCTCGCCCAGGGCTTCGGCGCCCGGGTCGCCCGCCTTCCTCAGGGCGAAGACCCCGACGACCTCCTGCGCCACGCGGGCGCCGAGGCCGTCGCGGCGCGGATCGACGAGGCTCCGGACTACCTGACCTGGCTTCTCGAGGACGTCCGTCCCGATGCGCCCGACCTCTCCTCCTCGGACAAGCGGGAACGGGTGGGACGGATCCTGGACATCCTCGGGGCGATCCCCGACCGGATCCTCCGCTACGAGGAGTATCGAAAGGTCGCCGCGGCGGTCTCGGTGCCGGTCGACGTCCTCTGGGGCAACTCGAAAGCGAACCTTCAGGCGCCGATTGCGCGTTCTATAGATGTGGGAACGGCCGGGAATGCGTCGGCGTTATCCGCAGTGGCACCGCCGGCAGTCGAGAAACAGCTGCTCCAGGCGCTCCTGGCGGGCGGAGAGCACAACTCTCTGATTCTAAGCACTTTGAATGCAGATTTCTTGACCGACGGGAGAGTCCGCCAGGTGGTTTCGGCCCTCCGGACGGCCTCCAGCGGGGCGGAAGTTGTTGATTTTCAACGGCAAATCGCAGACCTTACGGAGGAAGAACGCAGTTTCATCTCCGGTTTCGCGCTCGAGGAATCCGAGCCGACCGAAAAAGGGGTCGAGGAGCTCCTCAAAAGGCTCGAAAGCAACTACCTCGAGCGGGAAAGCGCGGAGATTCAGAGGGCAATTGATCGGGCGGGTGAGGGGTCTGAGGATCTGGCGGGACTGATGCGCCGAAAACAGGACGTGATGCGGCGGAAAGCCGCGCTCGGCCGGGCCCCGCGATGGAAAGGAAACGAACTTGGTGATTGAGGACAAGTTCCCCGAGGTCGGGGTTCTGCTGAAGGCCGGCCGGGAGAAGGGCTACATCCTCTACGAGGAGATCCACACGATCCTCTCGGACGAGGCGACCGCCGCGCCCCGGGATCTCGAAGCGGATCTACGCCCGTTTCTTCGAGGTCGGCATCGAGATCGTCACCGATCCGGACCGGGCCGCGCGGCGCCGCGCCGCCGAGGCCGCGGAGACCGCCGACGAGGCCCGCGACGCCGTCGAGAAGACCAACGACCCGGTGCGCATGTACCTGCGCGAGATGGGCACGGTCAAGCTGCTCGACCGCGAGGGCGAGGTCCGCATCGCCAAACGCATCGAGCAGGGCGAGGCGAAGATCTACCAGGCCCTCGCCAACAATCCCGATCGTGCTCGAGGAGATCCTGAAGCTCCTCGAGAACGCGGGCCGCGACTCCCGCATCGTCGACGAGCTCGTCAACGCTCCGGACGAGGACGACGAGACGAGCCGGTCGTCAAGGAGACTCTCGACGACCGCGCGACCCAGGCGCATCGAGAGCATCCTCGACAGCTTCCGCAAGATCGGCGCGCTCGACAAAGACATCAAGCGGATGAAGTTCAAGTCGCGCACGATCAAGAAGGGCACCAAGACCCTCGCGCGCATCGAGAGCGTCGATCGACAAGAAGATCGCGGACATGGCCAAGCTGATCCGCGCCGCGGACTTCACGCCGGCCGTGCTGAACCGCGCGATCGGCATCCTCAAGGACATCGACCGGCAGATGTCGGTCCCCGAGATCACGATCCGGCAGGACACGAACACCCTCAAGAAAGAGAAGAACCCGACCCGGCTCGACTTCTACAAGCCGCCGGATCGCCAAGTACAAGAAGAGCCTCCGCGAGCTCGAGCAGAGGTTCGGCGTCTCGCACGAGGACGTCAAGAAGACGCAGCGGATGGTGCGCGAGGGCGAGGAGGAGGCCGACCAGGCCAAGCACGAGCTCATCGTCGCCAACCTGCGCCTCGTCGTCTCGATCGCGAAGAAGTACACCAACCGCGGCCTCCAGTTCCTCGACCTCATCCAGGAAGGCAACATCGGCCTGATGAAGGCGGTCGAGAAGTTCGAGCATCGCCGCGGGTACAAGTTCTCGACCTACGCGACCTGGTGGATCCGCCAGGCGATCACCCGCGCGATCGCCGACCAGGCGCGCACGATCCGCATCCCGGTCCACATGATCGAGACGATCAACAAGCTCACCCGCACGTCGCGGTCCCTCGTGCAGGAGCTCGGCCGCGAGCCCAACGCCGAGGAGATCGCCAAGCGGATGGACATGCCGGTCTCCAAGGTCCGCAAGATCATGAAGATCGCGCAGGAGCCGATCTCGCTCGAGACGCCGATCGGGGAGGAGGAGGATTCGCATCTGGGCGATTTCATCGAGGACCGCCAGGTCCTGTCGCCGATCGAGTCGGTCCTCGTCTCCAACCTCCAGGACCAGACGCGCCGAGTCCTGAAGTCGCTGACCCCCCGCGAGGAGCAGGTCCTCAAGATGCGGTTCGGCGTGGGCGACGGCTCGGAGCACACGCTCGAAGAGGTCGGGCGCTCTTTCAACGTCACCCGCGAGCGGATCCGGCAGATCGAGTCGAAGGCCCTGCGCAAGCTCCGGCACCCGTCCCGGGCCAAGAAGCTCAAGCCGTTCCTGGAGACCATACGCTGAGGCTCGCACCAAGAGTTGTCCCGGAGACCCCGTTTGTTATATTCAGAGGGGTCCATAGCTCAGCGGTCCAGAGCCACCGGCTCATAACCGGTCAGACCCCGGTTCGAATCCGGGTGGACCCACCAGAGAAGGCGGAAGATTGAGGCTTTTGATCCGAGACCGAATTTCAAACGCGATCGCAGCGCAAGGGTGTTCCCCAACGGGAACGCCCTTTTTCATTTCCGGACGCCCGTCCGCGGAGGCGCCGCGATGAGCGACCTCCTCGGCCAGCTCTACCGGCTCCAGACCCGGATCCAGTTCGTCCGGGACCGGGAGAGGAAGCGCGACACCGTCCCCGCCGACCTCGTCGAGGTCGACCGCGAGTACCGCGAGAAGGTCGAAGCCGTCGCGCAGCTGAAGGCCCGGCTCGGCCAGGCCGAGCTCGAGCGGCGCAAGGCCGAGGGCGAGCTCGCGGACTACAAGGACCGGCTCCGGAAATACCAGACGCAGCTCCGCAACGTCCAGTCGAGCCGCGAGTATTCGGCGGCGCTGAACGAGATCGACGGCGTCGAGAAGTCGATCCGGTCGACCGAGGACCGGTTCCTCGAGCTCGAAGCAGGAAATCGAGACGGCGCGCGCCGACCTCGGGACGCGCGAGACGAACCTTCCGGCCGAGACGGAACTGCACGAGGAGAAGCTGAAGGACTGGCGAGCCGAGCAGCGCCTCATCAACGAGGAGCTCTCGAGCGCCAAGGAAGAGATCGCGAAACTCGAGGCGACGATCCCTCCGCGCGACCGCGCCGAGTTCCACCGGCTCGTCGACAAGAAGCACGGTCTCGCGGTCGTCCTCGCCGTCGGCGGGTCCTGCTCGGCCTGCCACGTGAAGATCCGGCCGGCCGCCGTGCAGATCCTGAAGCAGGGCCGCGAGATCGTCTACTGCGACAGCTGCAAGCGCATCCTGTACTACGAGCCCCAGAGCTCGTAAGAGACCACGCGCCCATGCGCTTCCGCGCCTTCATCGACGGGGCCGCCCGCGGCAATCCCGGTCCGGCCGGCGCGGGCGTGTACGTCTCGGCGGAGGAACAGCTGCCGGCCGAGGAGCACTTCGAGGCGCTCGGCCACCAGACGAACAACGTCGCGGAGTACAGCGCCCTCCTCCTCGCGCTCCGGCGCGCCGCCGAGCGGGAGGCCTCCGAGGTCTCGATCGCATCGGACAGTCTGCTTCTCGTCCAACAGATGCTGGGGCGCTATCGCGTCAAGGCGCCCCACCTCCAGCCGCTCTTCGCGGAGGCGCTCCAGCGCGCGAAGGGTTTTCGCCGCTTCGCGATCGCCCACGTTCCGCGGGAAGACAACAAGAAGGCCGACCGTCTCGCCAACCTCGGCGCGGACGCGAGCGAACGCGCGATCGCAGCCGCCAGGCGCACGCCGGGGCTCATGAGCCCCGAAGGGGACGACGCGGCCGGGCGGATCGCACGGAGCCGTGAGCGCATCCTGGCCTCGATCGCGAGCGCGGCGGCGCGGGCCGGACGACACCCCGGCGAGATCACGCTGATGGCGGTCACCAAGACGCAGCCCGCCGAGACCGTCGCCCTCGCGGCGCGCGCCGGCCTCGTCCGGTTCGGCGAGAACCGCGTGCAGGAGGGCGGGGCCAAAATCGCGGCGCTCCGAAGCGAGTTCCCGGACCTCGAGTGGCGCCTGATCGGACCTTTGCAGTCGAACAAGGCGAAAGCGGCGCTACAATGGTTCTCAGTCTTGGAAACACTAGACCGGGAAAGACTTGCGGCGCGTCTCGAAGCGCACCTGGCGGAGACCGGGGAGTCTCAGCCCGTGCTGCTCGAGGTCAATCTGGGGGGAGAAGCGTCCAAGTCGGGCGTCGAGCCCGGCGAGGTCGACCGCCTCCACGAGTCCGCCCTCGCCTGCACGCATCTCGACGTGCGCGGACTCATGGCCGTGCCGCCCTTCGACGCCGACCCCGAAAAGTCCTCGCCGCCGCATTTCCGGGAGCTCGCGCGGATGCGGGAGGGCCTGGTCCGGCGGTTCGGCCGGCCGCTGCCCGAGCTTTCCATGGGCATGAGCCACGACTTCCCCGTCGCCGTCGAGGAAGGCGCGACCGAGGTGCGCGTCGGAACGGCCCTCTTCGGGCCGCGCGGGGCGGCGTGAACGTCGGCGGCTCGGCGACCGGCGCCATCTTCGACGCGATCATCTGGATCCTCACGGGCCTCCAGTGGATCGTCATCATCGCCGCGCTCGTCTCCTGGGTCAGCCCCGACCCGCGCAATCCCGATCGTGCGCTTCCTGTGGGGGGTGACGGAGCCGATCTTCCGGCCCTTCCGGACGCCTCGTTCCGCCGTCGCGCACGGGAGGCATCGACCTCTCGCCGCTGCTCGTCCTGCTGATCATTTTTCTGCTCATTCGGTTCATGGTGCGGCTTTCTTACTCGGCCGCCGTCTCCTAAGGAGGGTTCCTCGATGCGTCCCCGGATCGTCCCCGCTCGAGATTCAGAAGCGTGAGTTCGCCCGTTCGTGGAAGGGCCTCGACCCGGTCGAGGTCCAGACCTTCCTGACCGACGTCGCCGAAGACATGGAGACCCTCGCCCGCGAAAACGCCGACCTCGACGTCGCGCCTGCGCTCGCTCGAGCAGGAGAACGACGAGCATCGCGAGCGCGAGAGGATCCTCAAGCAGACCCTGCATCTCCGCGCAGCAGGCCTCCGAGGACATGCGCGCGACGCCGCGCGCAAGGAGGGCGAGCTCATCGTCCGCGAGGCGCAGGACTCGGCGGAGAGGCTGACCCACAACGCGCTCCAGCGCTCCGCCGACATCGAGAAGGCGATCGCCGGGCTCAAGATCCAGCGCGCCAACTTCCGGCTGCAGCTGCAGAAGATGATCGAGCTCTTCCAGCAGGTCCTCGAGTTCGACCGCGACGAGGACGAGCAAGGATCGGCCGCTTTCGTACATGACGCGCAAGGCGAAGGAAGAGACGGCGGGGTGACACGCGGAGCGAAGCCCCGCGCGTCATCCTGAGACGCGCAGCGCCGAAGGATCCCGCGACGTTTCGGGTGTTTCGCTGATCTCGGAATGACCGTCCCCATGCGCTCTCTCGAAATCCGCAACATCGGCTGTCTCGCCACGCCGCTCGGCCGGCAGGCGCGGCGCGGGAAGGAACAGGGCGAGATCCTGCGCTTGCGCGACGCCGCGGTGCGCGCGGAGGGCGGCCGGCTCATCTTCGTCGGGACCGAGGCGGACTATGCGCGGGCGTTCTCCGGCAAGCCGGCCGCGAAGTCCGATCGATGCCGCGGGGCCGCGCGGTCGTGCCGGGGCTCGTCGACGCGCACACGCACCCCGTGTGGGCCGGGGACCGGGGGCCCGAGATCGGCCGCCGCCTCGCCGGCGAGAGCTACGCGACGATCGCCGCGGAAGGCGGGGGCATCCACGCCACCGTCCGCGCGACGCGGGCGGCTCCGACGCGGAGCTGGAGAGGCGGCCGTGCGGCGGCGTCTGACGGCGATGCGCGCGCACGGCACGACGACCGCCGAGGTCGAAGTCCGGCTACGGGCTGACCGTGCCGGACGAGATCCGCGCCCTCGCCCTCCTCGCCGGCTGTCGGAGGACCCGTCGCTGCCGCGTCTGGTGCCGACGCTGCTTGCCGCGCACGAGATTCCCGCGCGAGTTCGCGCAACGACCGCGCGGGCTGGGTCGGGATCGTCGCCGAGGAGATCGTTCCGCGCGCCGCCCGCGAGAAGCTCGCGGTCTTCTGCGACGTCTTCTGCGAGCAAGGCGTCTACACGGTGGCGAGTCCCGGCGATCCTCGAGGCCGCGCGGCGCGAGGGACTCGGGCCTGCGCGTCCACGCCGACGAGCTCGCGCGTTCCGGCGGCGCGATGCTCGCTGCGGAGCTCAAGGCCGACTCCGCGGACCACCTCCTCTTCATCGAGAAGGAGGAGATCGCCGCGCTCGCCGCAGGCCGGCACGGTGGCCGTCCTTCTGCCCGGAACCGCCTGGTGGATGCGGTCTCGCCGCGCGCCGGCGCGGGCCCTCGATCGAGGCCGGCGTCCCCGTCGCCATCGCCTCGGACGCGAACCCGGGCACCTGTCACACCGAATCGCTGCCCGCCGTCGCGGTGCACGCCTGCCTCGATTCCGGGCTCTCCGTCGAAGAAGTGTTGACCGGCATGACGTTGAACGCCGCCGCCTCGCTCGGGCTCGCGGACGAGATCGGGAGCCTGGAGGTCGGGAAATCCGCCGACCTCCTGATCCTCGAAGCCCCCGACGACCGGCACCTCATCTATCATTGGGGCATCAATCTCGTCGGCGCCGTCGTCTTGCGCGGGCCGCGTCGTGGAAGGCAGCCGGACGTGACCGAACTTTCGCAGATCTCTCGCTCGAGAGATTCCTCGACGCGCTCGCCTCGGACGCACCGACGCCCGGCGGCGGAACGGCCGCCGCGGCCGCGGGGGCCATGGGCGCCTCGCTCGCCCGGATGGTGGCGGCCCTGACGCTTTCGAAGGAGAAGTACGCCGCCTCCCACGAGGCGGTGCGCCCGATCGCCGATGCCGGCGAGCTCGCGCGCGCCGAGTTCCTCGACCTCGCCCGGGAGGACTCCGAGGCCTACGACGAGGTCGTCGCGGCGCGCCGCCTGCCCAAGGACATCCGACGCGGAGAAGGCCGCCCGCGCCCACCGCATGACCCGTCGCCAACCGGCGCGCCGCGGAGGTCCCGATGCGCACCGCCCAGGCCGCCGTCCGCCTGCTCGCCGCCCTGCCGGAGCTCGCCGAGAAGGGCAACCCCAACGCCGTCTCCGACGTCGGCGCCGCGCTCGCTGCTGCTCGATGCCTGCGTCGAAGGCGCCCTCCTGAACGTGGGCATCAACCTGGGCTCGATCGAGGACGGGGCGTTCGTCGCCGAGATGCAGCAGGAGACGGCCATCGCTCCAGGAAGCGTCCCAGCGGCTGCGATCCCAGGTCGCTCGCGCTCGTGCGCAAGCGTTTCTAGCAATTCCCGGCGCGCACACGCGCGTTCTTCGCACGTTCATCCCGCTCAAAAGAAAAGTTTCCCACGTCGTGCGCCGACAAACGATTTTTATTGACATCGGGTGCGCGTTTACTAGAGTAGGAATATTGGATCGCGCGACACCGGCAACGGGTCGCGCGTTTTGTGTTTCTGCGGCTCACCCTTCTTCCGCGCAAGCTCCTGAGCAGTCTCCCCTTCACGATTCCCGGACCGCCCTCGCGCCTTGGCGCTTCCCGCCACCGCCGACAAGCACGACGACGGCGCGCCAATGGCCCGTTTTCTCTGATCCGGCCCCTCCGCGCGCCGCGCCATAGAATCCGGCTTCCATGCCGTCGGCGCGTCCCACGCTCTACCTCGTCGATTCGATGTCCAACATCCACCGCGCTTACCACGCCATCCAGCGCCTCTCGACCTCCGCCGGCAGCCCGACCAACGCCGTCTACGGGTTCGTGACCATGCTGCGCAAGATGGTCCGCGAGCACAGCCCGGACCTCCTCGCGGCCGCCTGCGACGGCCCCGAGCGGACCCAGCGTCACGAGGAGTACGCGGATACAAGGCGAACCGCACCGCCGATGGCGGACGATCTCAAGTCGCAGCTCCCGGAGATCCGGGAGGCGCTCGCGGCCTACCGGATTCCGATCCTGGAGCTGCCCGGATTCGAGGCCGACGACGTCATCGGCTCGCTCGCCCGAAGAAAGCCGAAGCCGGGGGCTACGACGTCGTCATCGTCACCGCCGATAAGGACATGCTGCAGCTCGTCTCCGGCGAGAGCGTCCGCGTCTTCCACACGGGCAGCGAGATTTTCCTCGACGAGAAGGACGTGTCGACCTTCTTCGGGGTCGCGCCGGGCAGGTCGTCGACGTGCTGGCGCTGATGGGCGACAGCTCCGACAACGTACCCGGCGTGCCCCGGCGTGGGACAGGTCACGGCGAAGAAGTGGATCTCCCAATACGGCAGCCTCGATCGGCCTCCTCGATCACGCCGACGAGATCAAGGGAAAGGTCGGCGAGAGCCTGCGCGCCCATCGCGAGGACGCGAGCTGTCGCGGCGCCTGGTGGAGATTCCGCGTCGACCTGCCGGTCCCGTTCGACCCCCACGCCCTCCGCCGCTCGGCGCCCGACTACGAGGCGCCTCAAGGAGCTCTTCGTTCGAGCTCGAGTTTCACTCGCCTCGCCGCCGAAATCCATGGCGAGGCCGCCGTGGCGCCGGAGCTCGCGTCCGCGCGGCTCGCGCCCGGCAGACTCCGTTTCCGGAGGGTCCGCGACCGGGCGGGCGTCGCGCTTCTCCGGCGCGGCGGCCACGCCCTTCTCGCGATTCGAACGGGGGCGAAGGTCTACATCGCCGAGGAGGACTCCTCCACGATCGCCTCCGCGCTGGAAGGCGCTCGAGGACGAGCGCGGGGAACCTTCGCGATGGGCGACGCCAAACCGCTCGACGCCTTGCTCGCCGGCGCGGGCGAGGCGATGCCGGGCCGACGTCTTCGACGTCTGCCTGGCGCAGTACGTTCTCGCTTCGGGCGTCGCCAGCGCGGAGCTCGAGCCCTGCTTTCCAGCGACTCGGCCAGACGCCTCCTTCCCGACAAGGAGGCCCGCGTCGTCACGGTGCGTCGCCCCCCGAGGCCTACGAGATCGCAGTCGCCGACCGGTGGCTGGCGGAACGCGCCTCCGCGGCCGCGGCGCTCGGCGCCGGCGCTGCGCGGCGGAGCTCGCGGCGCGCCCGGACCTCGATCAGCCTCTACCGCGAGATCGAGCGCCCTCTCACGCCCGTCCTCGCGCGCATGGAGCTGGCGGCTGTCGCGATCGACTCGACGCTGCTGGCCGAGATGTCGACACGGATGGAGAAAGACCTGCGTGCGCTCGAGCAGACGATCTGGGCCGAGGCCGGCGAGGAGTTCAACGTCAACTCTCCGGTCAAGCTCGGTCAGATCCTCTTCGAGAAGCTGAGTACCCCGTCCTGAAGAAGACCGCCAAGACGAAGTCCTCCTCGACCGGGCTCGAGGTCCTTGACGGAGCTCGCCGAGAAAGGGTTGAGCCTCTGCCCCGTCTCGTCCTCGAGTTCCGCGAGATCTCCAAGCTCAAGGGTACCTACGTCGACGCTCTGCCGGCTCCTCGCCGACGCCGAGGGCCGGGTCACATTCCTCGTTTCGCCAGAACGTCGCCGCGACGGGCCGGCTCTCCTCCTCGGACCCGAACCTTCAGAACATCCCCATCCGCACGGCGGCCGGGCCGCGAGATCCGCAAAGCCTTCGTCGCGCCGCCGGGCGTCAGCTGATCGTCGCCGACTACTCGCAGATCGAGCTGCGCATCCTGGCGCACCTCTCGGGCGACGCCGCGCTGATCCAGGCCTTCGCAGACGAGCAGGACATCCACTGCGCGACCGCGGCGAAGGTCTTCGGCGTTGCGCCGGACCTCGTGCGCCGACGAGATGCGCTTCGCCGCCAAGCGGATCAATTTCGGGCTCCTCTACGGAATGGGCGCCTTCTCGCTCGGCAAGGAGCTCGGCGTCTCCGACGTCGGAGGCGAAGACCTTACATCGATTCCTACTTCGACCAGTTCCCCGGCGTGCGGGCCTGCCTCGACGGCGTCCTCGGCCGAAGCGCGCCGCACCAAAGAGGTCACGACGCTCTTCGGGCGCGTCCGGCCGATCCCCGAAATCGCGGCCTCCAACGCGCGCCGTGCGCGTCCAACGCCGAGCGCATGGCCCTGAACGCGCCGTTCCAGGGCACGGCGGCCGACATCATCAAGATCGCGATGATCCGCCTCGACGCCGCTCTCGCCCGCCGCCGGCCTTTCGGCCGCACGGCTCGCTCCTCCAGGTGCACGACGAGCTGGTCCTCGAGGCGCCCGAGCAGGAGGTTCCGCCGTGGAGCCCTCGTCGGCGAGGTCATGGAGGGAGCCGCGCAGCCTGAAGGTTCGCCTCGTCGTCGACGTCGGGTCGGGCCGAACTGGCTGGAACCGCGCTCAAAGGCGGCCGGGCGCCGGCCGGAGGCGCGTAGCCGCCCGACGGAACTTTCGGGCAAACCCATGCGTCTTCGATCCTGGATGAGCATTCTTCGCCGCGGCCGCGGTCGCGGCGTGTCCGGCGCCTCCGCCGGCTCCTCCGTTGCCCATGCCCAGGAGCCCGTGCCGACGCCCGTGCCGGCGCCGCCTCCCGCGACCGCTGCCGGCGACCGAGCCGCCCCCCCGTACCCGCCGGACGCGTCCGCGCCCGTCGCGGCGCCCGCGCCGGGGCTTCCGGCAGGCCCGGACGGAACCGGACTGCCCGCCGCTCCGGCGGCGGCTCCGTCGGCGCGCATCGTCGACACCGGCATCGTTTCGATCGCGAAGCTGCCTTCGGACAATCCCTTCGGAGGTCGCCGCCGACGCGCCCGCGCCCTTCCGCCCAGGCTCAACTTCACGGATGCCGTGTGAACGACCGGCTTCTTCGCCTCGATGCGTGTGGATCCGACCGGCAAACTGTTGTCGGTCCGGCGCGATCGCGACCCGATCCCGTCGCTCGCCGCGAGAGTCGATGAAGTCCATCCGCGCTGGACGATCACGCCCGCCCGCCGTTCCGGCCAGTCGGTCGACACCTGGGGCGCCTTCCGGCTCGAGCTCGCCGTCGAGGTCGATTCGCCCAAGATCACGCAGATGCTGCTCATGCCGATCACTCCGATGACGCCCGCTCCCGGCGCCGTTCGCGTGGCCGCCGACGCGGCGTGGCTCGAGGCCGCCGGCCCGCAATCCCCGCCGACGGCACCGTTCCGATCGCTCGAGGTCGACACCGCTCCGGTCCCCACAAGACGCCCTGGTCCGCCGACTCGTTACAAGGGGCCGTTCACGCGTGAGGTACTGGGTCAAGGTCAACAAGGCGGCCTGATCGACCGCGCGATCCCGCTCGAGGTCACCGACCCGGTGCTGCTCCCCTACTTGCGCAAGTCGATGAACGTCCTGGGTACTCAAGCCGGCCCAGGCGGGGGGCGCCCGTCGATTCCTGGAACGAGCTCTCGATCTCGGGCCAGATCTCCTTTCGACTCGAGTCAAGCAGATCTCGGCCCTGCGCCGCGCGATCGGGCCCTGACAAGCGGGGTCAGGCCTGACTTCTAGGCCTGACCCCCAACTTTCGGCGCCACGATCTGACGGCGGTCGCCGACGCGGCGGGTGACTTTCGCTCGCGTCCAGGTGCTCGAGGAGGGGGATCGCGAGCCGCCGCGTCAGACCGAACATCTCCTTGAACTCGGCCGACGTCGAGGGAGGCCTTGCCCGAAGCGCGCAGGCGCTCGACGACTCCGTCGACGGCGGCCCGCGCCATGATCCATCCGCCCGGCAGGCGCACGAGCGTGCCCTTCTTCACGAGGTAGCCGATCAGCCCCTCGACGACCTTCGGCGCGGTGACGCACGGCTTCCGCGGCTTCGCCGGGCGAAGGCGGCTCGACCCGCGCTCCCCGGTAAGGTCGACGATCCGCTCCGACAAGGTCTCGGTCCGGCCCCGCCGAGACCGGCCTTTCGGCCGGGAGCCGCGCCTCGTCGCCGGCGATGACCAGCGCGCCCGCGAGCCACGAGCGCCGCTTCGACCGCCTCCGCCCAGCGCGGATTCGGCCCGCGGCAGGACGCGCTGCAGCAGAGTGCCGCGCGAGACACCGACGCCGCCGCCGCGGCGGCCGGCGAGGCCGCGAGCTCGCGCCGACGCGCGGTCACGAGGCGCGCGAGGCCGGCTCGGCGAGTAGCGGTCCGGCGAACGCCGCGGAGCGTGGATCCGGCCCTCCTAAAGCGGCGCCGCGAGCGCCGCCCGCACGGCTGCCGGCGAACGCCCGCGCGCTGACGAGATCCTCCTCGCCCGCACCGTGCTCGCGCGCCTCCTCGATCCAGGCACCAGCCGCTCGCCGAGCGGTCCCGTCTCCAGCGGTCGAGCGATTCGCGCAGGCGTCGCTTCGAGCCGTCCGGCCGCGCATCGGAGCGGGTCTCGGGTCGAGGATCGACTCCCCCGCCGATCGTCTGCGACCGGCGAGAGCCGCCGGACGACGAATCGGTCGCCCGGGACCGACGGCGACGGGTCGCCGGACAGCGCAGCTCGACGCGCGCCGAGCCGCCGGGAGCGATCTCGCCGCCCTCGAGCACGCGGACCCGCGGCGACCGCCTCGGAGGCGAAGTGATGGAACGACGACCCGGTCCCCGCTCCGAACGCGCGGCGCGGCCGGCAGCAGCTCCAGACGCGCGAGCAGACGCCGCGTGACGGGCAGCGCGAACGCGGACGGGGCCGCGAGCACCATCCCGCGGCGCAGATCCGAGAGCTCGACGCCCGCCAGGTTCGCGCTGACGCGCTCGCCGGCCTGCGCGGTCTCTTCCTCGCGCCCGTGCACCTCGAGCGCCGCACCCGAACGGGCCGCCGCTCGGGCAGAAGCTCGAGCTTCGATCCTCCCGCGTGATCGCGCCCGGACACGAGGCTTCCCGTGACGACGGGTCCGAAACCCGGCATCAGGAATGCCCGGTCGATCGGCAGTCGCGCAGCGGCCCCGACGCGCCCGGCTCCGCCGCGCCCGGCCAGCTCGACGAGCGCCGACTTGAGCGCCTCGAGGCCCTCGCCCGTACGCGAGGAGACCGGGACGATCGGCGCGTCTTCGAGAAAGGACCCGCGCGACCAGCTCGCGAACGTCCGAAAGGCCGTGACGGCGACGAGCTCGGGTGCGACGCGATCGGTCTTTGTGATCGCGATGACTCCCGTCGAGAGATTCGAGCAGCCGCACGATCTCGAAATGCTCGCGGGTCTGCGGCATCACCGACTCGTCCGCGGCGACGACGAGGAGCACCGCCTGGATGCCGCCCGCGCCCGCGAGCATGTTGCGGACGAACCGCTCGTGCCCCGGAACGTCGACGAAGGAGACGCGGACACCATTCCACTCCGCGTGCGCGAAGCCGAGGTCGATCGTGATGCCGCGCCGCTTCTCCTCGGGCAGCCGGTCCGCGTCGATTCCGGTCAGCGCCTTCACGAGCGTGGTCTTGCCGTGATCGATGTGGCCCGCCGTGCCGACGAGGAAGCGCTTCACGCGGGAAGGCTATACCTTCCGGGCTCGTGATCGCCGGTGATAGCCTGCGCGCATGCAGGCCCGCATCGAGCAGGACCTGAAGACCGCGATGAAAGCGGGAGACAAGCCGCGCGTCGCGACGCTGCGTCTCCTGCTCGCCGCGCTGAAGAACGAGAAGATCCAGGCACAGCGCGACCTGACGGCCGAAGAGGTCGAAGCGGTGTTCCGGCGCGCCGTCAAGCAGCGAAGCGACTCCATCGAGCAATACGCGCGCGGCGGCCGCCAGGATCTCGTCGACGCGGAGACGCGAAGAGCTCGCGATCCTCGAGGAGTACCTGCCGAAGGGGCTCTCGGATGCCGAAGTCGAAGCGGCCCTCCGGGCCATCATCGCCGAGAAGGGCTTCTCCTCCGCAAAGGACGTCGGCCTGGCGATGAAGGAGCTCATGGCGAAGCAGCAGCGGCCGCGTGGACGGCAAGAAAGCGCAGGAGATCGCGCGGCGCCTGCTTCCATGACGGCCGATTCCGCCTCCGGGCCCGCGCGAGGAGATCGAGGTCAAGATCCCGGTCGCGGACCTCACGGCGATCCGCGCGCGGCTCGAGGCGTCGGGCGCGTCGCTGCGCTCCCCGAAGCACGACGAGTCAAATCTTCTCTTCGACGACGCGGAGCGCAAGCTCTCCGGCAGCGGACGCGCCATCCGCCTGCGCCGGGCGGCGGGCCGCGCGATCCTGACCTTCAAAGGCCCCGTGCGCTTCCAGGCCGGCGCCAAGGTGCGGGAGGAGCGCGAGACGGAGGTGTCCGACCCGGTCGAGGCCCGCGCGATTCTCGCGGGCCTGGGCCTCGAACCCCGCTTCCGCTACGACAAGCGCCGCGAGGAGTGGGACTGCAGCGGGAGCGTGGTGGCGCTCGACGAGACGCCCATCGGTGACTTCGTCGAGATCGAGGGCGATCCGCCGACGATTCGGCGCGTCGTGGCGCTCCTCGCGCTCGACGCCTCGGAGTCGAGTCCCTACTCTTACGCGGAGCTCTACGCCCGGCGCCGGAAGGAAGACCCGGAGCTTCCCTCCGACATGATCTTCCCGGCCTAGCCGGGCGGCGGCCGCCTCGGCCTGGCGGGCACGGAGACTTCCGGAGACTTCACCAGCCCCGCGTCGGCGAAGTAACGGTTGATCACCAGGACGCGCGCGATCAGATCGAGCGCGACCTGAGCGAGCAGTCCCCGCATGCGCGCCACCTCTTCGCGATCCGGAGAGCAGCCGAGATCCTCGGGCAGGAGGACTTCGTCATCCTCGTCGTCGCCGTCGGGGCCGCGCGGGCTCGCCGCGGCCGCCCGCGGCGCCGCTCTCAGGATCGGCACGCGGAGAACGATCCGCCGCCGCAGGCCGAAGGGAACGTCGTCCCGGTGCTCGGCCGGCGCCGCCGGGATGTCGGGTGCGGATGCGGGCTGATGCCGCGGCTGTTCGGCCGCGCGGGCAATGTCGGCCGCACGCTGCTCGAAGCGCTCGCGGGCGGAGGGCGTCGACGCTTCGTCTTCTCGAATGCTCACGATGTGAAAGCCTTTCTCGATGGGGTCGATCATCGCGTCCATCCTCTTGCTCCGCGCCGGTAGTAGAGCGTGCGGATCTTGGCCGTTCCTCCGAACACGCGGACGACGGCCATCCGGTCGCGGGAGTCCCAGAGGTACACGGAGCCCGGTGTCGAATCCCCCATCGGCGTGAAGGAACAGATGTCGGACACGTTGAATCGGATCGGGTCGTCGATGCGATCGAGGTAGCGGCCGGGCGAGCCCGGATCCGGAACACGGATGCCGGTCATGATCGCGGGCCGGACGTCGTTGCGCGTCCAGGGATAGGTCACGCCGACGTAGCGGTCGACGCCGCTGGCGATCTCGGCCGTGCGCACGCCGTTCCCGTTGCCGTCGGCGTACAGCGCCCACTCGTAACGATCGCCGTTTCTCCGGAACTTCAGCCCGACGTTGCGGTCGCGCGAGATCGCGTA
The DNA here is from genome assembly GCA_963742245.1 of uncultured Acidobacteriota bacterium. Taxonomy (GTDB): domain Bacteria; phylum Acidobacteriota; class Thermoanaerobaculia; order UBA5066; family Gp7-AA6; genus DAHUXD01. The sequence continues at coordinate 484,985 of CAVULG010000009.1, read as the reverse complement.
GGAACGCGCGAGGAAGAAGGCCACGGTCGTCTCGTGGACGGCGTTGCGGATCGAGACGGACTCCTTGAGCGCCGCAACGCCGGGCGCGGCCATGAGGAGAATGACCGCCCCGAGCATCGCCCCGACGATCAGCTCGTGCGCGGTCACTCCGGCCTCGGAGGAGGTGGGCCCGGGGCCCACAGGGCCCCGGGCGGGCGCGGAAGTCACCGTCCTTTGCCCACGGGGACGGCTTTGGCGGGCTTTTCCTTCGGTGCCGAAGCAGGCGCCGGCGCCGGGGAGGAAGCGCGGCGCGCCGAAGGAGAAGCGGAGAGGCGAACCTTGGCGTCGAGGGTGGTGGGGCCGGTGATGACGAGATACGGCTTGAGGCTGACGTACAGCTTCTCGCCGATCCCCTTGACCTCCATGAGGTCCTCGGTCCGGGTGAACGGCTTTTCCTTGCGCCGCTCGACGATGCGCTCGGCGACCTGGAGGCCGATGCGGGGCAGGAACGAGAGCTCCACGGCGGACGCGGTGTTGATGTTGACCTTCCTGGCAGACGAGGACGACGGCGACGACGCCGGCGCCGCGGTGTCGGGCTTCTCCGCGAAGGCCAGCGCGGCTGCGCCGAGCGTCGACGAGCGCGGCGATCGCGGATACACGAATTCTGGATGTGAGCATCGAAGACTCCTTTCAGGATTTCGGATAGAGAGAAGAGAGGCTGTGGCTTGTCCTTCGACTCTTGTCTTGATCGATTTGTCCTCATCGATTTCGTCGCTTCGTCGCGATCAGGCGTTCTCCATCGGCACCTCCTTTTCGAAGAGGTCTCGATGGCGAGAACCGTGCCCGTCGACCGGAAAACCGGAAGACGCGCGGATCGAAAGGGTTAGCGGCTGCGCGTCGCGTTCGAAGCCGCATCGCCGCCGTCAGACGATTCGACACGTTCGGACGGCGAGGAGACGGGAACGCCCGACCCGCCGGCACTTCGCGCGGCGTCCAGTCCCTTTGTCAGGCGTCCAATTTCTTGTCACGCGTCGGGCGACCGACCGGTCACCGGACCCGGGAAACCCCCGCTGTAGACTCTCGGCCGTGGCGGGCCGGGAGATCATCGTGGGCGTCACCGGCGGCTCGGGAGCGCAGCTCGCCCGCCGGTTCGTCCAGATCGCATCGACTTCCGGAGGGCTCGCGCGCCTGCACCTGGTCCTGTCGGATGCCGCGCTGCAGGTCGCACGCACCGAGATCGCACCGGTCAATCGCCAGCACTGCCGATCTGGGTCGACGCGCTCGCGCTGTCGAAGCCGCAGCGGGCCCGCGTCCTCCTCCACGACAACGCGGACGTCGGCGCCTCGATCGCCTCGGGCTCCTACCCCGCGTCCGGGATGATCGTCATCCCCTGCAGCGGGGGCACGCTCGGCGCCATTGCACACGGGATCGCGCGCGACCTGCTCCAGCGCGCGGCCGACGTCTGCCTGAAAGAACGGCGGCCGCTCATCCTCGCCTTTCGCGAATCGCCGTACTCGCTCGTCCACGTCGAGAACATGCGGAGCGTCACCCTCGCGGGCGCCGATCGTGGCCCCCCCCACGCCCGCCTTTTACGTCGGCTCCCCTTCCGTCGAGCGCTTCCTCGACGCCTATTGCGTGCGTGCCGCGCGGATGCTGCGGCCTCCTGCCGCGCGGCGACGAGTTTTCGGTGGACGGGAAAGGCGGCGCCCGCACACGGACGAAGACGAAACGGTGAGCGCGGCGGCCGGCGCCGGCGCCTTCCGGTCCCTCCGGACGACGCTCGAGGCGATCAAGTTCTCGCACACGCTCTTCGCACTGCCGTTCGCCCTGCTGGCCGCGTTCCTCGCGGCGGACGGCTGGCCGCCCGGCGCGACGCTCGTCAAGATTCTCCTGGCCATGGTCGGAGCACGGAGCGCCGCGATGGCCCACAACCGGCTCGCGGACCGGCGCCTCGACGCCGAAAACCCGCGCACGGCCGCGCGCGCCCTGCCGACGGGCGCCCTGTCGGTCGGCGTTCGTCCGCGTGTTCCTCGCCGCGTCGGTCGTCCTCTTTCTCGCCGCCGCGGCGAGCCTGAACCGCCTCACGCTGTTGCTCGTCGCCGGTCGCGCTGGCGCTGCTCCTCTCTACTCGTACACGAAGCGCTTCACGGCGCTTTTCGCATCTCGTCCTCGGCCTCTGCCTGGGGCTCGCGCCGGTCGGCGCCTGGATCGCCGTCCGCGGCGACCTCGACGCGTTCTGCCCGTCCTCCTCGGCCTCGCCGTCCTCTTCTGGACTGCCGGATTCGACGTGCATCTACTCCCTCCAGGACGAGGCGCACGACCGGAGGGTCGGGCTGAAGTCGATCCCGGCGCGCTTCGGCGCCCGGCGGGCTCTCTGGATCTCGGCGGCATTCCACGCGGCCATGGCCGGTCCTGCTCGCGGCGGTCTGGCGGCTGGCCGGCGGGGGCTGGCTCTTCCTCGCCGGCCTGGTCGCGACGGCCGCGGCGCTCGTCTACCAGCACGCGATCGTGCAGCCCGGGCGACCTCTCGCGCGTCGACGCGGCCTTTTTCACGGCCAACGGATTCGTCTCCGTCACGCTCGCCGCCTGCGGCATCGCGGACGTGCTGACGCGGTACGCTTCGCATTAGAATCCGCGACCGATGGCCATCCCGACCGAAGGCGACGTGAAGCTGCGCCACCTGGCCGTCGATGGCCCGATCGGCGTCGGCAAGACGTCGCTCGTCGAGATGCTGGCGCGGAGCTTTCACGGGACCAAGATCCTCGAGGACGTCGACAACCCGTTCCTGCCCGACTTCTACAAGAAGAAGAAGGGCTCGGCTTTCCAGACGCAGCTCTTCTTCCTCCTGTCGCGCTACCAGCAGCAGCAGGAGATCGCGCAGATCGACCTCTTCACCAACCTCGTCGTCGCCGACTACCACTTCCCGAAGGACAAGATCTTCGCCTGCATGAACCTCGACGACTCGGAGCTGCTGATCTACGACCGGCTCTATACGCTGCTGTCGGAGTCCGTGCGCAAGCCCGATCTCGTGATCTACCTGCAGGGATCGATCGAGACGTGCCTGAAGCGGATCAAGAAGAAGACCCGCACGCTCGAGAAGGCCGTGACGCCGGACTATCTGGCTCAGCTGATCGAGGCCTACAACTATTACTTCTACCACTACGACGAGACGCCTCTGCTCGTCGTCGACACCAACGAGATCGACTTCGTCAACCGCCCGGCCGACTTCGACGACCTCGTCGGTCAGATCCAGAAGGCGCGGAAGGGCGTCCAGTACTACGTGAAGGCGGCCCCGGCGACATAGCGCGATCCGCGGGTCATCCTGAGCCGCGCAGCGCTCAGGACGAGGGGCCGTCGCCGGTCGTATAATGCGGCTCTCGCCCTTATCGGCGGCGATCCCGTTTCGGGACGTCGACCGAAAGGCAAGGAGCGAACGATGGCCGACTCACCGGAGAGAGAGCCCCTCTCGATCCCCTCGATCGTGGCCGCCAAGGGCCGCGAGAAGCTCGCGATGCTGACCGCCTACGACGCGCCCTCGGCGGCGCTGCTCGACGAGGCGGGCATCGAGATCCTGCTCGTCGGAGACTCCGTGGAGATGACCGTCTACGGAGAAGCGAACACGCTCTCGGCGACGATGGACTCGATGATCCGCCACACGCGGGCGGTGTCGCGCGCCACCACGCGGGCCGTGGTCGTCGGCGACATGCCGTTTCTGTCGTACCAGGCCGAGCCCGCGCGCGCCGTCGAGAACGCCGGCCGCTTCCTCGCCGAGGGCGGCGCGGCCGCCGTCAAGCTCGAAGGCGGACGCCGGATCCTGCCGGCCGTCGAGGCGATCCTCGCCGCCGACATTCCGGTCATGGGCCACGTGGGGCTCACGCCCCAGTCGTACCGGAAGTTCGGCGGCTTCAAAGTCCAGGGTCGCGAGGCCGAGACCGCGCGGCAGATCCGGGAAGACGCGCTCGCCCTCTCCGAAGCCGGATGCTTCGCTCTCGTTCTCGAGTGCGTCCCCGAGTCGCTCGCCGCGGAGATCACGCAGGCGATCCCGATCCCGACGCTCGGCATCGGCGCCGGACCGCATTGCGACGGGCAGGTCCTCGTCTTCCACGACGTCGTCGGCCTGACGCGCAACCTCCGCCCCAAGTTCGTCCGGCGTTACGCGGACCTCTCGGCGATCATCGGCGAAGCCGCCCGCGCGTTCGCCAGGGACGTCAAGGCGGGCGCGTTCCCGTCGCCCGAGGAGTCCTTCAGCGGCGCGCGGCCGACGACGCTGCGCCGGGTGCACTGAGATGAAGCTCCGACTCGCGGTCCTTCTGCTCTCGGGCGCCGTGTCGGCGGTCTCCGCGCAGACGCCCGCACCTCCGGCGGCGTCGGGCCCGCCCCGCGGCATGCCCACGGGCGACGCCGAGCGCGCCGCAATGGCGAAGCTCGACATGATGGTCGGCCGCTGGGAAGGCAGCGGCTGGATGGACTTCGGCTCGGGAAAGAACACTTTCCAGGGAAGCGAAACCGTTCAGAAGAAGCTCCGCGGCGTCGCGCTCCTCGTCGAGGGTGACTTCACGGGCAAGCTCGGGTCGAGCGGGCAGGAGGGTCCCGTCCACACGACGCTCGGCGTCATCTCCTACGACGCGAAGACGCGCACCTACCGCTTCGCGTCCTGGCTCGCCAACGGCAGCGCGGGCGAGCGGGAGCTCAAGCTCACCGCCGACGGCTGGCAGTGGGAGCTTCAGACACCCGCGGGGAGGATGCGCTACACGACGCGATTCACCGCGACGGAGTGGCTCGAGATCGGCGAGCGCACGACCGACGGGACGACCTGGAACAAGTTCTTCGAGATGACTCTCCGCAAAGCCTCCTGATCGCGGAGCTCCGGATGCAAACGGTTCGTGAGCTCGACGCCCTGCGCGCGGCCGTCGGCCGGGCCCGCGCCGCCCACGAGCCCGTCGCGCTCGTTGCGACGATGGGCGCTCTGCACGAGGGGCACCTCGCGCTCGTGCGCCTCGCGCAACGGCACGCGCCCTTCGTCGTCGTGTCGATCTTCGTCAACCCGCTCCAGTTCGCGCCGACCGAAGATCTCGCCCGATACCCGCGGCGCGAGGACGAGGACGCGCGCCTTCTCGAACGCGAGGGCGCCCAGGTCCTCTATCTCCCCGATCCCGCGGCCTTCTATCCGCCGGATTTCTCGACGCGCGTCGAAATCGCCGGCGTGACGGAGGGCGGCGAGGGCGCGCGCCGTCCCGGCCACTTCTCCGGCGTCGCCACCGTCGTCGCCCGGCTCTTCCTCCAGGTCCTCCCGGACGTCGCCGTCTTCGGGCGCAAGGACCTCCAGCAGGTCGCCGTCGTGCGAAGGCTGATCCGGGACCTCGACTTTCCGATCCGGCTCGTCGTCGGCGAAACCGTGCGCGAGGCGGACGGGCTCGCGATGTCTTCCCGCAACGCGTACCTCTCGCCGGAGGACCGCCGGCGCGCCGTCGACCTCTCGCGAACCCTCCAGGCGGCGCGGGCGCGCGCCGGGGCCCTGCGCGGCGAGATCGACGTACGGCTCCTCGAGGCCGACGCCCTGCGCCAGCTCGAGGCGGCGGGCCTCGCCGTCGACTACGTCGAGGCCGTCGACGCCGTCTCGATGGCCCGCGCGGAGCGCGTCGCGCCGGGCGTGGCGCTCGCGGCCGCCGTGCGGCTCGGGAAGACGCGGCTGATCGACAACGTTTATCTCCTTGACCCGAAGGAACCCGGAGAATAAACAGAGACCATGGCGACACGGCCCGGAACGACCCTCGAGAATCCGCCCGCCGGAACGGCGAAGGACCCCGATCCCCTTCCGTTCGTCTTCGGCGGCCGGACGTTCGTCTCGCGTCTCATCGTCGGGACCGGCAAGTACGCGACCTTCCCGCTCATGAAGGAGGCCCTGGAGGCCTCGGCCGCCGAGATCGTCACCGTGGCCGTCCGCCGCGTCAATCTGACGGATCGCTCCAAGGAGTCCCTGCTCGACTACGTGCCGAAGGGAATGACGCTCCTGCCCAACACGGCCGGCTGCTACAACGCCGAGGACGCCGTGCGGGCCGCTCGCCTGGGACGCGAAGTGGGACTGTCGAACTGGGTCAAGCTCGAGGTTCTCGGCGACGAGCAGACGCTCTGGCCCGACAACGAGGCGCTGCTTTCGGCGACGAAGACCCTCGTCGCAGAAGGGTTCGTCGTTTTCCCGTACACGTCGGACGATCCGATCGTCTGCCGCAAGCTCGAGGACGCCGGCGCCGCGGCGGTCATGCCGCTCGGCGCGCCGATCGGCTCCGGGCTCGGCATCCAGAACCCGAACAGCATCGCGATCATCCTGGAACGCGCGAAGGTCCCGGTCATCGTCGACGCGGGTGTCGGCACGGCGTCGGACGCCTGCGTCGCAATGGAGCTCGGCGCGGCCGGGGTGCTCATGAACACCGGGATCGCCGGCGCGAAGGACCCCGTTCGCATGGCGCGCGCGATGCGGGATGCGGTGCGGTCCGGCCGCGAGGCATTTCTCGCCGGCCGCATCCCGAAGAAACGGTACGCAACCGCATCCTCGCCCATCCAGGGAGTGATCGGCTCCTAAGCCCTCGCCTGCCTATCTCCAAGCAGCGGCGGGGGTTGGCGCCGGGAGGCGCGGTACCTGTCCTTCCGGCCAGATTCCGCTTGCAAGTCTTTCAAAAGCCATGCTACTTTCCCGCAGCTTTTACAAAGACCCCGCAGATTCCAATCGCGCCCTTTATGCTTTCCATTCCCCCATCCGTACGCCCTCTTGCGGGGAGGCGTTCGCGCGTCGAAAGGGGGTTGGTCCTAGAGAGAGCTTGATCCCGGCGCCCAAAGCGCCGGATTCTCGACACGTTCCAAATTCGATTCACCATTTTTTTTTCACCCGAGCGGACAACCGCCGGGCAGGGGATTAAACCCAGGAGATCGTTAACTTCCATGATGCAGCAATACACGGACAAGAACCTCAATTGCGTCGACTGCGGGGGAACCTTTCTTTTCTCGGCCGACGATCAGGAGTTCTACGCGCGCAAGGGCTTTACCAACGAGCCCAAGCGCTGCAAGCCTTGCCGCGACAAGCGCAAGATGTCTTCGGGCGAAGGCCGCGAGCGCACGTTCTACGACGTGACTTGCGACGGCTGCGGCAAACAGACGCAGGTGCCCTTCAACCCGACCAACGGCAAGCCGGTCTACTGCCGCGAGTGCTACTCGGCTCGCCGGTCGCAGCAGGCCTACTAAGCCGTCTTTTCCGAGTCTCTTAAGCCCCGGCATTCGCCGGGGCTTTTTTTGTTATCGTCGGTCGGACCTGAGTAACTTGGCTCCGAAGCTGTCTTCCCCCGACACCGCCGTCCGCTCCGCCGGCCCCGTTCCGGCTTCGATCGGCGCCACTCCGCTCGTCGAGCTTTCGCGCTTTGCGCGGGGCGCCGCCCGCCTCTTCGCCAAGCTCGAGTGGTTCAACCCGGGGGGAAGCGTCAAGGACCGGATCGCCAAAGCGATGGTCGAAGACGCCGAGGAGCGCGGGCTCCTCGTGCCCGGGGGAACGATCGTCGAAGCGACCTCGGGCAACACCGGGGTGGCCCTCGCCCTGATCGCCGCCTCGCGCGGCTATCGCTGCGTGATCGTAATGCCCGAAGGCTATGGGGCGGTGAAGGCGAAGCTCATGGCCGCTGCCGGCGCCGAGGTCGTCCGCACGCCCGCCGACGCGAAGATGGCCGGAGCGGTCGCGCGCGCCGATGCGATCGCCGCGTCGACGGCGGGCGCCTTCGTCCCGAGCCAGTTCACCAACCCCGTGAACCCTCGGACGCACTACGAGACGACCGGACCCGAGATCGCCGAGCAGATCGGCGGGGGAACGCGCATCGACGCGTGGGTCGCGGGCGTGGGAACGACCGGGACCTTCGTCGGTGTCGCGCGCCGCCTCGCCGAGCGCCACCCGGGGATTCTGCGCGTCGTCGTCGAACCGCAGGGCTCGATCCTGGCCGGCGGCGCCGCGGAGCCCCACGAGGTCGAGGGCATCGGGCTCTCCCAGATCTGGCCCATTCTCGACCGGAGCCTCATCGACGAGATCATCACGGTTCCCGACGCGCCGTCCTTCGAGACCTGCCGCACCCTCGCCCGCGAGGAGGGTCTCTTCGTCGGCGGCTCCTCGGGCGCCGCGGCCAACGCCGCCCTCCAGGTCGCGCGCCGCCTCGGGCCGGGCAAGACGGTCGTCACGCTGTTTCCCGACGGCGCGGAGCGCTATCCCGATCAGGGCATCTTCAGCCGCTAGTCAACACAACTCCATAAGGCAGCGAAAGGACGGACATGGGCTTCTCGACCGACTGCATCCACGCCGGCAGCGAGCCGGAGCCCGCGACGGGCTCGGTGTCGTTCCCCATCTACCAGACCTCGACCTACGTGCAGGAGGGCCTCGGCAAGCACAAGGGCTTCGAGTACGGCCGCACGCAGAACCCGACCCGCTCGCGCCTGGAAGAGAGCATGACCGTCCTCGAAGGAGGCGTCGGCGCGCGGGCGTTCGCCTCCGGCATGGCGGCGATCACGGCGATCTCGACCTTCGTCAAACAGGGCGATCACGTCGTCTGCTCCAACATGACCTACGGCGGGACGTACCGGTACTACACGAAGATTCTGGCCAACTACGGCGTGACGTTCGACTTCGTCGACACGGCGGACCCGGCGGCGGTCGAGCGGGCGATCCGGCCCGAAACGCGCCTGCTGCACCTGGAGTCGCCGACCAACCCGACGATGCGCCTGGCGGACATCGCCGCGCTCTCGGAGCTCGCCCACCGGGTCGGCGCGATCGTCCTCGTCGACAACACGTTCTGCTCGCCCTATCTGCAGAAGCCGCTCGCGCTCGGGGCGGACATCGTCATGCACTCGACGACCAAGTTCCTCGGCGGCCACTCCGACACGATCGGCGGAATCGCCGTGGCCAAGGCGAAGGAGCACCTCGATTGGCTCTCCTTCGTGCAGAACAGCTCGGGAGCGATCCTTTCTCCGATGGACTCGTTCCTCGTGCTCCGCGGGATCAAGACGCTCGTCGTCCGCATGGAGCGCCACGAGGAGAACGGCCGCAGGATCGCCGCGCACCTCGCGCAGCACGCGAAGATCCGCCAGGTCCACTATCCGGGGCTGCCGTCCCACCCGCAGCACGAACTCGCGAAAAAGCAGATGCGCGGCTTCGGCTCGATGATCTCGTTCGACCTGGGCTCGCTCGCGGCGGCCGGGGCGTTCCTCGAACGCGTCCGTCTGTGCTCGCTCGGCGAGAGCCTCGGCGGCGTCGAGACCCTCATTTCACATCCCGCGTCGATGACCCACGGCTCGATTCCCGAGGAGGAGCGCAACCGCCTCGGTGTCACGCCGGGCCTCGTCCGAATCTCCGTCGGCATCGAAGATGCCGACGACATCCTCACCGACCTCGACCAGGCGCTCGGGTAAGCCCTTCACGCTTCCCGAGCGCCGGCCTCGGCTTTCTCTTTAGTCGCGGATCCGATCCCAGGCGTCGCGCGTGGCGTCTTTGGCATCCCGCCAGGCGTGCCCGGTCGTCCCCCTGGCCTTGTCCCAGCCGCGCTCGAGATCGCTCTCGACGTCCTGGAACTTCCGATCGCGGTATTCCGGGCGCGAGGCGCTCTCCCAGCCGTACTTGTAGGCCGGCTCGTACTCGGAGTACGGCTTGCCGGTGACGTAGTAGGGACGCTTGTTGTAGTTCTGCCGCCAGAACTCGGCCTCGACCGTCGGGTTGACGGCTTCGCCGGCTGCATGGCCTGCGGCTCCGCCGGCCACGGCGCCGATCGCGCCTCCCACGACGGCTCCGACCGGTCCGCCCACGACCGCCCCGGCCGCGGCTCCCGCCACTGCTCCGCCCGTCGCGCCGACCCCCGTCCCGACAGGATGCGAGCCCGGCTCGTCGGTGATGGGATCCCGATTCGCTGGATTGTCGTCGATCTTCTTGTCCATGGTTTCCCTCCACCCGCGAGGAGAGCAAGATCGGTGCCGCCCCGCGTCCGCCCCTCAGCGCACGAGCTCGATGCCCGCCATACCCGGCTCGAGCGCGATCTCCTGCGGAAGATGACGGCCCTCGACCCAGAGGATCCGCTGCTCGTCGAGCGCGTCGCGCAGTCGGCCGTAGGCGGCGCGCAGTCCGCCCCGCGTTCCGACCGCCGATACCTCTCCCCAGGGGGAACGCTCGGGCGGCGTGTCCTCGAGCGTCCAGACGAAGAGCGGCACGCGCATGAGCCCGAGATACCGCCGGACGACCGCCGGCTTGTACGTGCTCGCGTCCTCGGCGGAGCGGCCGAGCACGAGGAGGACGGCGCGGCGGCCGAAGCTCTCGAACGCGTTCAGCCCGGCGACCGCCACGGCGTCCGCGTACATGGGAAAGAGCCCCTCGGGCACGGGATTGGCCACGTGCGAGAGGAGAAACGCGAGCCCGCCGTCCGAGCGTCCGAGGCCTCCCGCCGAAGGAAAGAGCGCCGTCGGGACGTCGCCCGCGCGGAAGGCGCGCGGGCGCGGCCAGAGAAAACTGACCTCGTCGGCCTTCGCGAGCGGAAGCGCCGCCGGAGCCCGCGAGCTCTCCGAAGCTTCCCGGAGCTTGCCGAAGGCCTCGGTGGCGCTCTCGTCGCGCACGACCCAGATGCTCGCCCCGCCCTTCCTCGGCGGTGACGACCGTCAGGGGCTCCGCGCCCGCGCGCAGCGTCCCGCGGAACGCCGCCGGCGCCAGCTTGCGCTTCCTGGTCATGCGGATCGGCACGGCGGTCAGCTCGCTCTGGGCCTCGTCTCCGGCGCCGCCGCCGAAGGCGACGTCGTCGCGCGAACGCAGGCCGCTGGCGAAATCGAGCTCGACGGTCACCATGTGGACGACGTCGGGCGAGTAGGCCGGGATCTTCACGCGCCGGAGCGCGTCCATCGACGATCGGACGCCCGTCGAAGCTGACGGTCACGACCTTCGCGGCTCCTCGCCCATGACGTTCTGCCAGGTGATCCGGGCCGCGACGGCCCGGCCCGCGGCGTCGCGCTCGAGAACGATGCTTCGGCCTCCGCCGGCGGCCGCGGCATGTTGATCCACTGACGCGCGCGCGCCCGCTCCACGCCCTGCGTGTCGCGCACGCTCGCGACGAGCTCGTGCGGGGCGAGTTGCGGCCCGAGGTCGATCGGCGCGATCCAGGGCGGGCTGTCGAGCCGGGCGACCTCCTCGCCGTCGAGTGTCAGAACGACCTCGCCGACCGCGCCCTGCACCGCGAGCCGCACGTGCTGATCGCCGGAGGTCAGCCCGAGGAAGAGCGACAGGAACGCGACCGACGCGCTCGTGGGGAGGGCCTACTTTTTCGGGGTGCGGCGGCGCTTGCGGGGAACGGCGGGGGCGGTCCGCTTCTTGACGATTTCTCGGCCTTCGGGACTTCCGCGGGGGCCGGCGCCACGGTCATCTTCTCGATCCACTGCGCGAACCCCGGCGAGGCCCAGTCGACCTTGTAGCCCAGGACCTCGGGCAGCTCGTAGGTGTTGACCTTGTGGATGGTCTCGCGCACCGCGTTGAAGTGGGCGGCGCGCGTCTTGATGATGAGGAGCATCTCGCCGTCGTCGCAGACGCGCCCCTTCCAGCGATAGATCGAGTGGACGTTGGGGATGATGTTGACGCAGGCGGCGCGCTGCCGCGCACCAGCGCGTGGGCGACGTCGAGCGCCTGATCCTCCGTTCCCACGGAGGTGACGACGACGATGAGATCCCGGGCGGCCACGGCGCTCGATTGGACCCCGGCGGGCCCGTGCGAGTCAAGCCGGGAAGAATCCCCGCACCGCGGATGTTAGACTCGGCTCCGATCTTTGAGTCTCGTGTCGCAACTCTCGTGGGGGCGAAACGGCTTCGACGGGGACGATGACGCGAGAGGTTGCATGCCGAGGTCTCACCCCTCCTCGTTAAAGCAGGGTGAAAAATAGTAGCTGCGAACAACAGCAACTTCGCTCTGGCTGCTTAATTAAGTAGCCTCGTTGGACGGATAGCGCACCCGACGCGCTTCGGCCGACGTCGCGAAATTCGGGTGTAGGCGCTCCGGTCCCCCGGACGGAGCAGCTGAAACAAATTCGGGGTTGCCCTGACGCCGTTTTGCCTCTTCTCGAGGCGGCAGGGCGAGAACTCAAGAAGAGGCTGAGCATGGAGTGGCCTCTCCCGTCGCGCTTCCGGACGCGGGTTCAACTCCCGCCGCCTCCACCATTTACACTGCTCCTGGCTTCTGGCCTGCCCTCGTCTGCGAATCGCTTCCGCCCATTCGTTCGGGGGGAGCGGGTTTGCTAAGGTCGCCGTCGTGTCCGAGCCTTCCACCGAGCCGATACGCGACCTGCTCGACTCCCTCTATCGCGAGGATTCGAGACGCATCCTGGCCACGCTGATCCGCCTGCTCGGGGATTTTGATCTTGCCGAGGAGGCGATGCACGAGGCCTTTGCGGCGGCGCTGAGCGTGTGGCCGAGCAGCGGGAGCCCCGCCAACCCGCGATCCTGGTTGATCTCGACGGCTCGATTCAAAGCGATCGATACCCTCCGTCGACGGGCCAGATTCGATGCGTCTCAAGACGAGCTCGCCCGGCAGCTCGAAGCGCAATGGAGCGCGGCGGAAGGGTCCGACGAAGCGGCCAGCCTCGAGGACGATCGGCTGCGCCTGATCTTCACGTGTTGTCATCCGTCGCTCGCGCCCGAAGCGCGCGTTGCGCTGACCCTGCGGGAGGTGTGCGGGCTGACGACCGAGGAGATCGCCAGGGCCTTCCTCATCACGCCTCCCACGCTGGCGCAGCGCATCGTGCGCGCCAAGACGAAGATTCGAGAGACACCGATTCCGTACGAGGTGCCCACGCCCGAGGAATTACCGGAGCGACTGGGCGCCGTGCTGCACGTCATCTACCTGGTCTTCAACGAGGGCTACTCGGCTGCGGCGGGCGCGGAAGTCACGCGGGCCGAGCTCACCGGCGAGGCGATTCGACTGGGCCGGTTGCTGACCGAGCTCCAGCCGGAGCCGGAAGTCATGGGGCTGCTGTCCCTGATGCTGCTCCAGGAATCCCGTCACGCCGCGAGAACCTCTCCGGCCGGAGAGCTGATTCTGCTGGAAAACCAGGATCGCTCCCTCTGGAACCGGGAGCAGATCGCGGAGGGAGCGGCCTTGCTGGAAAAAGCCCTGAAGTCCGGCGGCTTCGGCTGCTTACACGCTGCAGGCTGCAATCGTGGCCGTTCATGCGGAGGCGGAGTCGGTCGCCGTGACCGACTGGCGAAGGATCGTCGGGCTCTATGACCGATTGCTCCAAATCCAGCCTTCGCCCGTGGTCCAGCTGAATCGCGCCGTGGCAGTCGCGATGTGCGACGGACCGGAGGCCGGTCTGACACATGTCGACGCGGTGCTGGAGCATGGCGAATTGGCGAATTACTACCTGGCGCATTCCGTCCGCGCCGATATGTACCGCAGGCTCGGCCGGACAGCCGAGGCGCGGTCCTCTTACGAGAAGGCTCTGGCGCTGACCCAGCAGGAACCCGAGCGCCACTTCCTGCAGGCGCGGATCCGGCAGTTGAAATAAGAAGAAACCATTCTCGCACGGGCTGTCGAATTCCGGCCCGGCCGTTCGACCATCCCGTGAAGGCCGGGCAACCGGCCAGCGGAAAACAGAAGACAACCGCTACACGAAAAGGAGAAATCATGCCGCTGTATTTGGCTGCGAGTCACCTCCCCGAAGATTTCGACCCATCCACCGTGACCGAAGCGATGATCCGAGAGATCGACGTGATGAACGACGAGCTGGTCGCCGCCGGTGCCCGGATTTTCGGTGCCGGCCTCTACCCGGCCAGCGAGGCGAAGACCCTGCGGCCGCAGCCCGACGGCAAGGTGCTCGTCACCGACGGGCCGTTCCTGGAGACCAAGGAGCACGTCGGCGGTTTCATCATTCTGAAAGCCGCGAACCTGGACGAGGCACTGGCGTGGGGGCGCAAGTTTGCTCGTCGCCTGTCGGGCCGACGATCGAGGTGCGCCCGTTCCTCCCGCGAACCGAGGAAGACAACCAACAGATCCCCGGGATCGGAGGATGAAATACGTCTGCCTGGGCTATCTCGAGCCCGGCAAGCTCGACAGCGTGTCAGAGAGTGAGCGCGCGACCGTACTGGACGAGTTCGTCAGCTATGACGACGACCTGCGGAAGAATGGGTACCTGGTCGCCGAGGAGTCTCTTCAATCCGCCGGACGCGGCCGTGACCGTGTCCTGGACGAACGCAAAAGTCGTCGTGACGGACGGTCCGTGGGCGGAAACGAAGGACCCGCTGGGTGGGATTCAGGTGCTCGACGCGCGAGATCTCAATCACGCCATTCGGCTCGTGTCCCGGCATCCGGGAGTGAAATGGAAATGGAGAGCCGTCGAGATCCGTCCGGCGGCGGACAAGCCTTCGCCTTCCCGTCAGTCGGGCAGCTCGTAGAGCGAGGCGGCCATCCGTTTCAAGCCGCGATCCCGGGCCAGGAGATCGAGGTGCAGCGAAGTCCAGTCCGACAGCAGCACGGCCTCGTCGCCCTGTCCGTCATAGGTTTTCAGGTATCCCTGGCACGCCTCGCAGTGGTCGAGGCGGAGGCCCGCCTCGCCCTGGATCGCCACGACCGAGAGCCGCTGCGAGTCGTTTTCGCAGAACGGGCACTGGGTCCGGCGGTAGCGCCATCGCGAGCCGCAGCCGCCGCAGCAGAGAAACCGCAGGCGCCCGGGATCGACGCCGAGCAGCTGAGCCATGGCGGGGGCCGATCCGCAGGTCGGGCAGTACTTGCGCTGCCATCGCTCCTCATCACGCCAACGGCTGAACGCGTCGACCAGCGGGGAAAGGTACCGGCACATGACCGTCCAGCCGAGGTACCGAAGAAGTCCCGGAGATGGGGGGTCGAACGCCTCGTCTCCGAGCAGCCAGGCGGCGACGAGGCGAGCCGCGTCGGATCGCGTGCGCAGATCCGCGGCGAGGTCCGAAGCCTCCGAGGCCATCTCCTCACCGGCGGGGTCGGAAGCCACTCTGTCGATGAGGGCTCCAGTCAGCGCGCCGGCGGGCTCGAGGTCGATCGCGGCGCCCGCACTGCGCAGCAGCGGGATACCCTCCCTGTAGTCATCCGCGTAGTCGCCCCAGTCGGGAAGGCCCGCGGTCTTGGCCTCGAGGCCGTCCGCGGCGCTTTCGATCCGCGCGCAGAGCTCCCCCACCGTCCGGAGGTCGGGGTGCGCATCCAACCAGCCGTCCCGGGTCAGGCGACTCAATGGCTCCCGCTCGCCTCCGGCGTCGATACTACCCGGTTCGTCCCTCTCATCAGCTTTCGTTTCGGCCCCCCGAATTCGTTCCCGGCGTTGTCGAATCCGCCCCCGCCGTTCGACTAGAGTGGGAAAGGAGACGCACATGCGCTACATGCTTCTGATCTACGGCCGGGAGGCCGACTGGAACGCTCTCTCCGAGAAGGACCGCGGCGGGATGTTCCACGAATACATGGGCTTCACCGATTCCATCAAGAAGAGCGGTCACTACGTGTCGGGGGACCCGCTCGAGCCGTCCACCACGGCCACGACCGTCCGGATCCGCGACGGCAAATCCGTCTCGACCGACGGACCGTTCGCCGAGACCCGGGAGCAGCTCGGCGGTTTCTACATCGTGAAGGCGAAGGACCTCGACGAGGCGAGCGCCATCGCGGCGCGCGTTCCGGGCGCTAAGGTGGGCTCGATCGAAGTCCGTCCGATTCTGGAGATGCCGGCGTAATCCGGCCCTTTCCGCACGGCCCCGGCGGGAAATCCTCGTCGGGGCCCATCCGATGTCCATCGACAGCCTCTACCGCGCCGAGTCGGGACGCATCCTGGCGACCCTCATCCGGCTCGTCGGCGACTTCGACCTCGCCGAGGAAGTCATGCACGATGCCTTCGCGGCCGCGCTCGAGCAGTGGCCGGGCGGCGGCGTGCCCGACAACCCCCGGGCCTGGCTCGTCTCGACGGCGCGTCACAAGGCGATCGACCGGCTCCGACGCGACGCCCGCTTTCGCGAGAAGCGCGAGGAGATCGCGCGCTGGGCGGCTCTCGATGCGGCGGCCGCGCCCGCGCTGCCCGACGGACCGGACGGCCGCGTGGCCGACGACCGGCTCCGGCTCATCTTCACGTGTTGCCACCCGGCGCTCGCCGTCGAGGCGCAGATCTCCCTGACGCTGCGCACGCTCGGCGGCCTGACGACCGAAGAGATCGCGCGCGCATTCCTCGTTCCGGTGCCGACGCTGGCCCAGCGGCTCGTCCGCGCGAAGCAGAAGATCCGCAGCGCGTGCATTCCCTACCGCGTACCGGCCGACGACGCGCTCGAGGAACGCCTCGAGGCCGTGCTCCGAACGATCTACCTCGTCTTCAACGAAGGCTACGCGGCGACGGCGGGCGAGGCCCTGCGTCGGGAAGACCTCTGCGCGGAGGCGATCCGGCTCGCGCGCCTGGTCGCGGAGCTGGTGCCGCCCTCGAACGAGGCCCGCGCACTCCTGGCGCTGACGCTCCTGCACGACTCGCGGCGTTCGGCCCGGGTCTCCCTCGACGGCGAGATCCGCCTCCTCGAGGATCAGGACCGCGGACTCTGGGACCGTTCGGCGATCGCCGAGGGCATCGTCCTCGCCGAGTCGGCGCTCGCGCGCGGTGGACCGGGTTTCTACGCGCTCCAGGCCGCGATCGCCGCGCTTCACGCGGAAGCGGCGACCGCCGCGGCGACGGACTGGCCCCAGATCGCCGCGCTCTACGGCGAGCTCCTCGCGCGGCACCCCTCGCCGGTCGTCGCCCTCAACCACGCGGCCGCCGTCGGGCAGGCGCAGGGCCCCGAGGAAGGATTGCGCCTGCTCGACGCGCTCGACGGTGACGGAGAGCTCGCCGCCTACCACCTCCTTCCCGCCGCGCGCGCCGACATGCTGCTGCGGCTGGGTCGGGTAGGGGAAGCGGCCGACGCCTATCGGAAGGCGCTCGCCATCGTGACGAACGAGCCCGAGAAGCGCTTTCTCGCGCGGCGGCTGGCGGGCCTCGGCCGGCGATAGAGTTGCCCCATGCGACGCATCTGCTACCAGGTGGCCATGAGCCTCGACGGTTTCATCGCCGGGCCCGACGGCGAGTTCGACTGGATCGTTCCGGATGAGGAGGTCGACTTCGTCGCGATGTTCGCGCGCTTCGACACGCTCCTGATGGGCCGACTCACCTTCGAGGTCACGCAGTCGATGGGCCTCGGCACCTTTCCGGGCAAGGAAGTCGTCGTCGTTTCGAAGACGTTGAAGGCCGCGGATCATCCGGGCGTGACGATCCTCGACGGCGATCTCGGCGAGGGCGTCCGGCGGCTGAAGGCCGCCCCGGGCAAGGACATCTGGCTCTACGGCGGCGGCGCGCTGTTTCGCGGCCTGCTCGACCTGGATCTCGTCGACACCGTCGAGCCGGCGATCGTCCCCGTGCTCCTCGGCGGCGGGGTTCGCCTTCTCCCGGAACGCCGCTCGCGCGCGAAGCTCTCGCTGACGGGACGGCGGGTCTACGAAAAATCCGGAATCGTGCTCCTCGAGTACGCCGTGGAGCGCGCGGAGGGGGCGGGCTCCTCGGCAGGCCCTCAGGACGGAAGGGGCGAAGGGCGGTAGCGTCTACTTCGCGGGGACGGCCGGCAGGTCGAGCGCGCGGCGCATCGCGACCACGTAGACGACCGGCTCGCGCTTCCAGGCCTTCTCTTCCCCTGCCCGCGGAAACGAGCCGCCGAGCTCGCCGAGAAACGTGTATGTGACACGGCAGCTTTCGCTCCCGAGAGGCTCGATCCGCGTCTCTCCGGCGACTCTCCCAATTCGAACGCCCTCCGACGGATCACCGCGCCGCGCGTCATCCCTCCAACGGATCTCGAACCGCCCGCCCGGAAGGCGGAGTGCCTCGTAACGTACGATCGCGTCGCGGTTGCGAAACGGAAACGGATAGTCCCAGACGAGGTGCAATCGCGCCGCGGGCCCGAGTCGTTCGAGGACCTCCGAGCGGCGCACGACCGGCGTGAACAGGGCCGCATACGCGGCGTAGTCCTCGAGCACCTCGAACACCCGCTCGGCAGGCACAGGCAGCTCCGCGACGCCGCGAACCCACGGAGCGCCCTCCGCGCGCCGCGCGATCGAGACCTCGACGCCCTCCTCGATCACCCAGGGGACGAAGACCTCCCCTTCGGCGAGGACGGCCAGCAACGCGAGAACCGCCGCTTCCATCAGCGTGGGCGTCCCGGCACCGCGGCGAAGAGCGCGAGCGAAAGTCCAACCATCACGATGTCCTCGGCCACGGTCCGCCACGTGAGAGGCGTCGCCAGGAAGACACCGAAGCAGCCGCAGTTGGGAAGGGAGAGCCCGCGGGCGAGCGCAGCCACGGCCCAGGCCGCGTACGCGACGTGGATCGCAGCCGACGCGAGCGCCGCCGCGGCGAGACGGCGTCCGGAAAAGAGCCAGACGGCGAGCGTGAGCTCGGCGAGCGGCACGGTGGCGGCCAGCGGTCCGACGAGGAACTCGGGTAACGCCTCGTACGAGCGGAGAATCACGGCAAAGCCCCGAACGTCGAGAAGTTTTCCGACCGCGGTCGCGAGGAGGATGAGGCCGATCGGCCAGCGCAGCAGCGCCGCTGCACGCCTCATTGCCGGTTGACCGTCCAGTCGTACGGCGTGAAGCGCACCTTCCAGCTCTCTGGGATGGGGCTTGCGGCGTAGAGGTTCGCGTAGGCGATGAGCGACTTCGCTTTCGCAAGAAAGTCCTTCGTGTAGAAACGCAGGATCTCGTTGAAGAAGACGGTCTGCTCCTCGGGCACACGACGGACGTTGCGCTCCTCCAAGAAAAACAGCCTCGCGGCTTCGTCGAGCTGCTCGTCGAGCCGCGCGGCCTCGAATGGGACCCGCGGGAGGCGGGGGCATCCCCGTACCATGCAGTTCAGCGCGAAGTGGATGCGCGGATCGCCGAGCGGGCGGACGATCGCGTTTTCCAGGCTGTAGAGGGAGATCCGACGGCCGCCCATGACGAGCCGGTCGCGATAAAAGAACCGGAACTTCAGGGAGCCGAGGGTCTCGGGAATCCCGGACTGGATCACGTTGTACATGGCGAGCGCGTTGTAGGCGTTCAAGTAGTACGCCAGGCGCGACGCGGGAGTCGGGAAGGAGCCCGGCGTGTTGTCGGGGTCGACGGAGGCAATCCAAGCCACGTAGGCGTCGAGGTCCGCCGGCGCCTTTGCGATGCCCGCGAAGTCGATGCGCCCGCGCTCGTCCACGTGCGCCGCGAGTACGCGGGCCCAAGCCTCCTGGCTCTCCGTAAGCGTCTTCGCCTGACGAGGTCCCTGCGCGGCGGTCTTCGGCGGCGCGACGTTCACCGCGCAGCCGGCCGTCAAGACCAGAGCCGCGAGGGCCGCCGTGAAAAGATAACGGACGTGCCGACGGTTTCCGTGATCGTCCCGCTCTCCGGTGAGACCGCGGACATCGGCGAGGCGGTGGCGGTCTGGTGGCGAGGCATAACCGCTTCGGAGCTGCTCGTCGCCGACGGCGCCGGCTGCCCCGCCACGGACGTGCTCCGACGCGCGGGCGCCCGGGTCGTCGAAGCGACTGGCACCCGGGGCGCTCGCCTGGCGCAGGCCGCGCAGGCGGCTCGCGGCGACGTCTTCTTTTTCCTCCACGGCGACTGCCGCCCGCCCGACCGCGCTCTCGACCTCGCACTGCACGCGCTGGCGTCGGGCGCAGCCGCTGGCGCCTTCTCGCTCGCCTACCAGAGCTTCGGCTCCGACCCCACGCTGCGCTTCATCGCCGGGTCGGCGAACCTTCGCTCCCGCTGGCTGGGCCTTCCCTTCGGCGACCAGGGCCTCTTCTGCCGTCGCGACGCGTACGCCGCGGCGGGCGGCTTCCGCGACCTGCCCGTTTGCGACGACCTCGATCTCGTGCGCCGGCTCAAGCGTGTCGGACGGTTCGTGGTCCTCCCCGAGCGGATGCTCGCGTCGCCGCGCGCCTATCTCGAGAGGGGACCGCTTTCCCAGACGCTGCGAGTCTGGCGCGTGCTCGCGGGCTACAGCCTGGGCGTCGATCCCGTCCGCCTCGCGCGCTGGTATCGACGCTCTTGAGCGCATCACGGGCCTACAGCCTGTCCAGCAGGGAGCGAAGCCCGCCGTAGTCGCGGCCTTCCTTGCCCTGATCGTTCAAGCCCCAGTGGTACCCGAGGTACGACACCGAGTATCCGCCGCGTGCCAGCCAGCCACGGTCGCGTTCCGGCCCGAACGCGCCGAGGACCTTCTCGAACCCTCCGGCCTTCTCGAAATCTTCGCGGTACCAGCGGAAGATCGCCGAGACCTCCGCCTTGCGCGGACCCGCCTGAAAGCGATTCAGGTCTTCTCGCGCCAGCCACCGGCGCATGGCCATGTCCAGCGCGGCGTCGAATCCGGCCGCCTCCCACGCCTCACGCGCGAGCGGAGGGCACGATCGCGAGGCGCACGAGACCGCGGCATGAACGCGGTAGCCTGCGTCGGGACGCAGCGTCCCGTGCTCGATGTCGTCGAGCGAGACCTTCCGTCCGCCGACGACGTGTCGCCGTCCGTCGAAGGGATGGGACGTCGCTCGAATGCTGGCGATCGGGTACTGGCCGAGCATCCAGGCGATCGTCAGGGCGTTGTAGGCGTTGACGAGCGAAGCCGAGCGCTCGTTGCCGGAGGCCGTCGGCTGCGCCGCCGCCGCGACCTGCCGCAGGTACGCCTCGAGCGCGGCGCGATCCTCGGCCGAGGCCTTCCAGCCCGCATAGTCGACGAGACCCTTCTCATCAACGTACTTTTCGAGGAGCCGGTTCCATGGTCCGTGGTCGATGCCCGAGCGAATCTCGACGCGGACGGGGCTCCCGGCGAGCGCCAGGGCCGCGACGGCAAAGAGCCCGACGGCGGCGATCTTCCTCATGAGTCCTTCCCTTTCGCCCGCTCGAGCTCCCTGCGAGCCACGCGGGCCAGGATCACCGTGACCACGGCGGTCGCCGCCAGGCCGCCGGCGAGGAGTACCCACTCCCACGGGTTTCTCTCCCTGCCCTGCCCGAGACTCGCGCCGGCGGCTCCGAGATACACGTAGAGAAACGTCGCGGGCAGCATGGCGGCCCAGCTCGCGACGAGGTACGGAACGAAGCGAACGGAGGTCAGACCGTAGAGGTAGTTCGAGATCGAGAACGGCACGACCGGCGAGAGCCGCAGCAGCGCGACGACCTTCCAGCCGTTCTTCGCGATGGCCCGATCGATCGCGGCGAACTTCGGGTTGCGCCGGGCCAGGCCCTCGACCCGCGCCCGCGCCGCGTAGCGGGCGATGAGGAACGCCGCGGCGGCCGCGGCCGTCGACGCGATCGAGACGAGCACCGTGCCCCACAGGAGGCCGAACGCGACCCCCGCCCCGACCGTGAGGATGATCCCGGGAACGAACAGAAGAGCCGCCGCCACATAAACGAGCCCGTAGAGGATGCCTCCGGCAGGACCAAGACCGGCGATGGCGCGCTGGAACGCTGACAGCCACTCGCCGACCGGCAGGAGCCGGCCCGCGGCGAAGATCCCGATGGCGACGGCCGCCACGGCGACCCATTTCCCGTAGCCTCCCCGCGCCGGGCGGCTCCCGTCATCGTTTGAGCCTCCGCAGGCGCCGGCGGAAGAGGCCCGCGAAGACTCTTCCTCGCGAGCGGCGTCAGCCGGCTCTTCTGCTGTTTGTCGGCGAGCTTGCGGGCGATCTCGCCGTAGGTCGGGTAGCTGATGAACCGTGGCCGAGATCTTCCCGAGGCCCACGCCCGCCTTCAGCGCGAGGACGAGCTCCGCGATCAGATCTCCCGCGCGCTCCGCGACGATCGCCGCGCCGAGGATCCGGTCCGTGCCCTTCGCCCGTGAGGACCTTCGCGAAGCCCGCCGACTCGTTCTCGACGACCGCGCGATCGACCTCCTCGACGCGCTCTGCGTAAACGTCGCACGGCGATCCCGCGGGCCCGGGCATCCTTCTCCGATAGGCCGACGCGGGCGACCTCCGGGTCGGTGTACGTGCACCAGGGGATCGCCCAGACCCGTCGAACTTCGCGGGGAAGGCGGGAAGCAGCACGTTGCGGGCGATCGTCCGCGCGTGGGCGTCGGCCGCGTGGGTGAAGGCGAGGCCGCCCACGACGTCGCCCGCGGCGAAGATGTGACTCCGCGTCGTCCGCATCGCCGCATCGACCGTGACGCCCTTCTTCGTGCACGCGACGCCCGCGGCCTCGAGGCCGAGGCCCTCGACGTTGGGCATCCGGCCGGCGGCGACGAGGATCGCGTCGCTCTTCGACTTCGCCCGCCGCGTTCGGATCCCGCCTCGTCGAGAACGATGCGCAGCCCTCCGGCCGTGCGTTCGACGCGCCCGGCGCGGGCCGAGGTCCGGACGACGACGCCCTCCGCGGCCAGGCGCTCCCGCAGACACGCCGCGACGTCCTCGTCCTCGCGTTCGAGCAACTGCGGCGCCCGCTGGAGGATCGTGACGGCCGACCCCAACCGGGCGAAGGCCTGGCCGAGCTCGCAGCCGATCGGTCCTCCGCCGAGGACGACGAGACGATTCGGCTTCGACTCGAGCTCGAAGATCGTTCTCGTTGGTGCAGGACGGAACCTCGGCCAAACCCGGGATCGCCGGAACGCGCGGACGGCTTCCCGTCGCGATGACGAAATGGACGGCCTCGAGAAGCCGGCTCCGTCGACCTCGATCCGATTCGGCGAGACGAAACGCGCGGAGCCCTCGATGACCTCGACGCCGAGCGACTCGAATCGCGCCTTCGAGTCCTTGGGCGCGATCTTCGCTCGCCGCTCTCGCGGACGCTCGCGAGCACCGCGGCGAGATCGATCTGCGGCTGCCCGGCCGCGATCCCCCACTCCCCCGCCCGCCGTATGCGGTCGGCCAGCCGCGCGGAAGAGATGAGCGCCTTCGACGGCACGCACCCGGTGTTGAGGCAGTCGCCGCCCATCGCGGCGCGTTCGACGAGCGCGACCCGGCCGCCCAGGCCCGCGACCGCCGCCGCCGTCACGAGGCCCGCCGTCCCGCCCCCCAGAACCACGACGTTGTAGGCCGATGCCGCCGCGGCGCTCATGCCGGCTCCGCCGCCATAGGATGGGGCGCGTGAGAACGTCGCTGCCGACCTGGGTGGGGATCGCGCTCGCGGGCGGCGCGGCGCTCCTGTGGGTCGCCGAGCTTGTGCTCCCGCTGCGCGAAGCGCGGGAACCGCGCGCCGTGCGCCTCGCCCGAAACCTCGCAATCGGGGCGCTCGGGATCGGGGTGGCACTCGCGCTCCAGGCCGCGTTTCTCGTGGGGGTCGCGGCGTGGGCCCTCGAACACGAGGTCGGAATTCTCGGCCGCCTTCCGGCCGATGCCCCGCTGCGCCTCGCCGCCGCGTTCCTTCTGCTCGACTACACCCTGTGGATCTGGCACCGCGCCAATCACCGCGTGCCCTTTCTCTGGCGGTTTCACCGCGTCCACCACGTCGACCGCGACATGGACGCTTCGACCGGCGTGCGGTTCCACTTCGGGGAGCTGGCGCTCTCGGCCGGATACCGCGCGGTCCAGATCGTCGTCATCGGCGCCGCGCCTCTGGCCGTTTCGATCTGGCAGGCGGTCCTTCTCGCGTCGGTGCTCTTCCATCACTCCAACACCCGCCTGCCCATCGCGCTCGAGCGCGTGCTCGTGCGGTTGATCGTCACCCCGCGCATGCACGGCATCCATCATTCCGACCGCCGCGCCGAGGCGGACAGCAACTGGTCGAGCATCCTCTCGGTCTGGGACCTCCTTCACCGCACGTTCCGTCTCGACGTGCCGCAGCGCGCCGTCACGATCGGCGTCGCCGCGTACCAGCGTCCGGAGGACGTCACACTGGGGAACGTTCTGCGGCTGCCCTGGCGCGGCAAGCCGAACGACTGGGCCCGCGAGGACGGCCTCCCCGCCGAACGCGGCACGATGGGCAATCCGCGCAGTCTCCGCGCGTAGGCGTCGGGGGCCCGGCGCCGCACTCATACGCGCGAAAGCAGCGCGAACGCGGCCCCTCCGGCCAGCGCCGCGACGGGCAGCGTCACGAGCCAGCCGAGAAGGATGTCGCGCACGGTCAGCCAGTGGATCGACCAAGCGCCGCGATGGAGCCCGATCCCGATGATCGCCCCCGACGCGACCTGCGTCGTCGAGACCGGCAGGGCGGCGTACGAGGCCAGGCCCACGACTGCCGTCGTCACGGCGTTGGCCGCGAAGCCCTCGGCCGGCGACATCGCGGTGACCTTGCGCGCCAGGGTCTCCGTGACCCGAAGGCCGGCGATCAGGCTTCCGGCGCCCATGCCGGCGGCGACCGCCGCGTACAGCGGAGCCTCGGAGGCGCCGGCGGCCGACGCCGCGAGGCCGATCGCGACGATCTTCGGCGTGTCGTTGACGCCCCGCGCGAGGCTCGTCAGCGCCGACGAGAGCCAGTGGAGGCCGTCCACGAGCGACAGCCTCGCGGCGATCGTCGGCGAGGAAGCGCAGGCCTCCGCCGACCCGACGACGGGCGCCACGGCGATCGACGCCAGCACGGGACCCCCGGCCGCGACGGCGAGCTCCCGCCGCTCGAGGCACACACACCAGGTCCCCGCGCGCGCCAGCCCCCGGCGCAGGAGCGGGAAGACCGCGTAGATCAGGAGCACCGAGAGCAGCGGCGAGAGGGCCAGGGGAAGCGCGATCTTCCTCGCGAACGCGCCCCATTGCAGGGCCGCAACACCCTCGCGAACGATCGCGGAGCCGGCGATCGCTCCCGCCAGGGCGTGCGTCGTCGAGACCGGAAGTCCCGTCCGCGCGGCGAAGAAGACCCAGGCCGCGGCTCCGCAGGCCACGGCCGCGGGAAACGCGAGGCCCGTCACGGGGCGCTCGAGAAACCCCTTCCCGGAGAACGTGGCGACGAGACCCCGGGACGCGAACACGGCAAGCAGGCCGCCCGCCACAGTCCACACCGTTCCCCAGGCAACCGCGACGCGGAAGTTCGAGACGCCGCTGCCGACGAGCGTGGCGATCCCCTTGGACACGTCGTTGGCGCCGTTGGCGAACGCGAGCGCCAGCGTGAGCCCGAGGAGGCCGAGGATCGCCAGACTCACGTCTCCCCCTCAGCAGCAGCCGGGCGCGCAGGGCTCGCCCGGTGCGCACACGCCGCCCTCGAACGAGCCGTCCGCTTCGCCATCCAGAACGCGGAACGTGCCCGCGTAGGGCGCGCGCGAAAGCTTCTCCGCCGTGTCCGTGCAGATCGAAACCTCGAGGCCCCGGGGAAAGGTGTGCCCCTCTTCGTCGAGGAAGGCCTTGCCGGGCCCCAGGTACACGGCGCGCTGGCCGCGAAAGACGCAGCCCGCGGTCTTCTCGAACTTGAAGCCGCGCACCGTCATCGAGAAGAAGGGGTGTCCCTCGATCGACTTCCAATAAGTCTTCTTCAGAATCTCGATCCCGTAGAAGCCCGCTTTCTCCAGGGCCGCCACGAAGCCCTCCGCGGTCAGGGCCCCGACGGTGCACTCGCCCCAGAGCTCCGGGTTCGTCTTCAGGTGCGGCGGCACTTCGCCGTCGCTGACGATGTCGGCGATCACGACACGGCCGTTGTCCTTGAGGATCCGCCAGATCTCGGAGAAGACGCCCGGCTTGTCGGGCGAAAGATTGATCACGCAGTTGGAAGTCACGGCGTCGACGCTCCGGTCGCCGGCCGGGATCTGCTCGAGGAAGCCCTTGCGGAACTCGACGGCGTCGAACCCGAGGGCTTCGGCCACGAGCGGCCGGTTCGCGTTGGCCACCTCGAGCATTGCATCGGTCATGTCGACGCCGATCGCGCGGCCGCCCGCGCCGACCTTCTTCGCGGCGATGAAGACGTCGATGCCGGCTCCCGAGCCGAGGTCGAGAAAGGTCTCGCCTTGCTTCGGATCGGCCATCGCGACCGGCGACCCGCAGCCGTAGAAACGGTCGATCACGGCCCGGGGGATGTGGCCGACCTCGGCCTCGTCGAACGGCGTCGGGCAGCAGAGCTCGGCGTTGGGGGTCTCCGCGGCCTGCCCGTAGTACTCGCGGACGAGGGCGCGGGGCCGGTCCACGTCGAAGGACAAGACGCAGTTGGAGTGGAGCGTGAGCACCGCGCGTTCCGCGGCCTCGCCGTCGGCCAGCCCGCAGGCGATCGAGCTCTGACCCATGGCGTGGTACAGGGCCGGCGCGTCGTAGCCGCTCTTCCGGTTCCAGGCGTTGCGCCGGGCCTGCGCGATCTCGCGCATCGCCCGCCGCACGAGCGCGACCGTGATCGGGTAGTAGGGATCGGCGGCCGTCAGGTCGCCGTCGCCGGCGCCGTCCGCGGAGAAGGCGTAGGCGTGCTCCAGATCGCCCCCGCCGGTCAGGAAACGGAACGGGTCCGCCAGCGCCTGCGGCCGACGGGTGAGGGTGGCCGCGCGGAACCGCTCGAGGATGGGGTTGTTCTCGTCCCGAAAGATTGCCGAGAGCGGACGCTCCTGGATCCGGCCGCACGCGAGGGGGCGGTGGTCTGCGAGGGCGGCGGAGGGATACACGGTGCCGTCGGCGTAGACGCAGAGGGAGTCCCACCCGGCGTTGCCGAGGTCGTACTTGACGCCAGGGGGGCCGTCCACGCGGCGCCGCACCGATTCGAGATTGTCGAGCGCGATCCCGAGGCGGGCCGCTTCGTCCGCCGCCGCCAGGACGGCCTCGAGGATCGCAGCGGTCTCGGGGAAGAACCCGTTGCCGGACTCGACAGCGCGGCCCCGGCGGTGCGCCCACATCAGATGCTGCGAGCGCGCGCCGCTCTCGGCGGCGATCCGGGTCAACACCGGGAGCTCGGCGAGGTTCTCGCGGGTCACGACCGTCGTCAGCGCGACCTCGAAGCCGCGCTCGACGAGCAGACGCAGGCCGTCGAGCGCGCGGGCGAAAGTCCCGGCGCCCCGGATCGGGTCGTTGGATTCCGGGCGAGCGCCGTCGAGCGAGACCTGGAACCGGACGCGCTCGCGCGACAGCCGCTCGAGAGCCGCCCCCCGAGGGCCGCGAAAGAGCGTCGCGTTCGTCAGGACGACGAGCTCGCGTCCCCCTTCCTCGGTGATCAGGCGCGCGAGGTCTTCGAAGTCCTCGCGCAGAAACGGCTCGCCGCCGGTGACGTAGAAGCGCTCGACCCCCTCCGCAAGGGCCTCCCGGACGAGCCGGGTCCAGGCGCTGCCCCCGAGTCCCGGGGCTCCACCGGGTCCCGAAGCGACGAGACAGTGGGTGCAGGAGAGGTTGCAGGAGTTGTTGGGGTGGAGCCAGAGCTCGCGCAGGGCGTCCGGGCGTCCCAGGCGCAGGCGCCCCTCGTAGGCCGCGGTCGGCTCGGGCTCGCGCGAGACGAAGCCCGATCGCAGGGCGTCCTGGAGGAAGTCGTGCACGTGGAGCCACGCCTTGCCCGCCTCGAGGCCCTCGCGCGCCGCATACTCGCGGGAAAGCTCCGCGAACGGGCGGCCCGCCCCGATCCCCTCGATGATTGCGGCGCCGCGACTGTCCGTCGCGATCCAGTGGGGCGCACTCTCGTCGAGAAAGAAATGGATCTCGCCTTCCCGGAAGGCGTGGAGCGACGCCGGGGCGAAGAGCACGCTCGTTTCGGGCAGATGCGGCATTTTTCCTCCCGTCTCGGGCGGGGACGCCCTGGCACGAATAACACCATGTCCTCGTCCGCGGCGCGAACCACGTCGAGATCCACCCGGCGAACAGTCCGCTCCATTGGTCGTCGCCGGGCGCAGGACCCCCCTCGGTCAGATGCACCCGGACCGCCTCGGGTTTCCGGAACGGGGGTTTTCCGGCTGGTCCACGACCAATCCGATGACCCGCGCGGGGCAGGGAGGGCGATTAAGGGGCCCTCGGCTAGGATCGATGGCTCGATCTCGAACGGAGCCGGCATCCGATGAGGAGACGATGAGCCGATCACAGGACCTCAAGGGCGCGCCTCGGGCGGGCGCGGGCCCCGCCCCCCCGGCCGGCCTGCCCTCGATCGACCCCGATCGCCGGGGAGACCGCAAAGCGATGGGGCAGTTCGTGGAGCTCCACTCGGACGCCGTCTATCGCTTCCTCCACCATCGGCTCGACCGGCGCGATGCTCTCGACGACCTCGTCCAGGAAGTGTTTCTCGCGGCCTGGCGGTCGCTCGACCGCTTTCGCGGGGAGAGCGAGGTCCGCACCTGGCTGCTCGGAATCGCACGCCACAAGCTTGCCGACCATTACCGCTCCCGCCTGCGCGGGGCGGATCTGACCCTGGAGGCCGACGAGGCGGACGGACCCTCGGTCGGGCTGGACGTGGACGAGCGGCTCGACGCGGGCCGCATCGAGGATCGGGCTCGGCGCACGCTGGCGAAGCTTCCCGACGCGTATCGCGCGGCGCTTCTCTGGCGGTACTGGGACGAGCGGCCGACGGCCGAGATGGCCGCGCTCACGGGACAGACGGAGAAGGCCGTCGAGCGCCTGCTCGACCGCGCGCGCAAGCTCTTCAAGCGGAGGTGGAACGATGATTGACGGCAGCGACGACCGCCTCGACGACGCGCTCTTCGCCCGCCTGGCGGCCGCCGGGGGCCCGGAAATCGCGGCTCCCTCGCGCCTGAAGGCGCGCGTCTACTCGGCGCTCATGCGGGAGGCGACCGAGTCCCGCCAGCTGCTGCCGCTCGCCGCTTCCGAAGCAGCCGGCCAGTGCCTCTGCGTCTTCGAGCGCTTCGTCCACAGTCTTCCCCTGCCGGCCGCGATGGACCGGCTCAACTATTGCCGCTTCTGTCATCCCCGTTGGATGGCCGAAGCGATCGAGGGCGCCCCCGTCTGGTGGAAGGGCTGCCCGTACTCCGACTTTCAGCGGCACTGACGAGGAGCGCGACACATGACGAACTGGGCACGGCGCCTTCCGGTCCATCCCGACATCACGGCCCGCGAGCGGCGGCTGGCCGAAACCTGGAATCGGCTCGATCCGCAGTTCCGGACGCCGAACCAGGTCCTCGGCCGCCGCTCCACGGTCGGCTGCGTCGCCCTCGAGATCACGCAGCGCTGCAACCTCGACTGCACGCTCTGCTACCTCTCGGAGAGCTCGGAATCCGTGAAGGACGTGCCGCTCGAGGTCGTCTACCGGCGCATCGACGCGATCCGCGAGCGCTACGGGCCCGGGGTCAGCGTCCAGGTCACCGGCGGCGACCCCACGATGCGCGCGCGCGAGGAGCTGATCGCGATCGTGCGCCGGGTCTCGGAACGGGGATTGCGGCCCTCCCTCTTCACCAACGGGATCCGCGCCACCCGCGACCTGCTCGCCGCGCTCGCGGAGGCGGGCCTCTTCGACGTGGCCTTTCACGTCGACACGACACAGCGCCTCAAGAAGTACCCGACCGAGGCTGCCCTGAACGCCGTGCGCCGCGAGTACATCGAGCGCGCCCGCGGACTGAAGCTCGCCGTCGTCTTCAACACCACGGTTCACGCCGGCAACCTCGAGGAGATTCCGGAGCTCGTGCGTTTCTTCACGCGCAATTCCGACGTCGTCGGCATGGCCTCGTTCCAGGTCCGCGCCGAGACCGGCCGGGGCGAGTGGCGCGGCCGCGACGTCGCCGTCACCCCCGACGCGATCGCCGAGCGCATCCGCCGGGGCGTGGGCCTGCCGGCCCTCGCCTGGGACACGGCGCTCGTCGGGCATCCGGCGTGCAACCGCGGCACCATGCTCGCGACCGTCGGAGACCGGGCCGTCGACGTCCTGACGGACCGCCCGCTCTACGAGCGCTTCCTCCAGGAGTTTCGCCACGTGACCTTCGACCGCCGCGACGTCCGCGCGACCGCGCGCCGCGTCATCGCCTCCGCCTTCCGCAACCCCTACTGGCTCTTGCGCGGAGGGGCGTTTCTCGCGCGCAAGCTCTGGTCGGCGCGGGGACCCCTTCTGCGGAGGCGGCCCATCGGGAAGATCACGTTCTTCATCCACAATTTCATGGACGCGTCGGCGCTCGACCCCGAGCGCATCCGCAACTGCTCCTTCATGGTCATGACGGAGGACGGGCCCGTCTCGATGTGCGAGCACAACGCCCGGCGCGACGCTTACATCCTCAAGCCGATCGCGCTGCCCGGCGCCGCCGGCGTCTGGAATCCGCTCGAAGGCGGCGCCGGGTCCGCGGCATCCTGAGGCAGGCAATCCGTCAGCCGGAGCCGCGGGGCAGGCGCCCGAGCGCCGCCAGAGCACGCGCGGTGCGCGGCGCGGACACGCGGCCCCGCGCGATCCGGCGCCGCAGCCGCACGAGATCGGCCGGCACGTCCACGTCGAAGTACTCCCGCAGGATCGCCGTCGACAGGCCGCGGTCCTCCAGGCGCGCGCGCGCGCGCTCGAACGTGTCGTCCGCGCTCCACGGAAGGAAGCGCAGAAGACCCGGGGGGCAGCGGGTCAGGCCGAGCAGGTAGAAGCCGCCGTCTTGCGACGGACCCAGGACCGCGTCGTGGCTCGCGAGCATCCGCCGGGCCTCGTCCAGGCGCGAACCGGGGAGGCCCGGCGAGTCGGCGCCGAGGGCGATCGCGCCTGCTGAACCGCGAAGCGCGCGGCGAAGGATCCGAGTCAGGCGCGCGCCCAGGTCTCCCCGTCCCTGAAGCCAGACCTCGGCGCCCGCCGGCGGATCGAGGCCCGCGTGCGAGGTCGTCGCCAGAATCGGCCGGGCCCACGGCAACTTGCCGGTCGCGATCCACGTGTCTTCGAAGAACGCGCGGGCCAGGCGCGCAGCGGCCGGCGCGCCCACCGCCGACGCCAGGCGCGTCTTCGCTCGGCCAGCGACGGCAGGCTTGGCGAACACGCAGACGGGGATGCGACGGGTCATGGACGACGTCCATGATCCCACTGCGGCCCCCGTCCCGAAGATAGAGTCCCCATGGAGGAGGCCGCCCATGCGCCGCGTCTTCTACCAGGTGGCGATGAGCCTCGACGGCTTCATCGCCGGCCCGACGGCGAGTTCCTCTGGATCGTCGAAGATTCGGAGGTGGACTTCGCCGCGATGTTCGCCCGCTTCGACACGCTCCTGATGGGCCGGCTCACCTTCGAAGTGACGCAGGCAATGGGCCATGGCTCGTTTCCCGGCGAGGAAGTCGTCGTCGTTTCGAAGACGCTGAAGGCCGCGGACTATCCGGGCGTGACGATCCTCGACGGCGACCTCGCCGAGGGCGTCCGGCGGCTGAAGGCAGCGCCCGGCAAGGACATCTGGCTCTACGGCGGCGGCGCGCTGTTTCGCGGCCTGCTCGACCTCGATCTCGTCGACACCGTCGAGCCGGCGATCGTCCCGGTGCTCCTCGGCGGGGGCGTTCGCCTTCTCCCGGAACGCAGGTCCCGCGCGAAGCTCGCGCTGACGGGGCGGCGGGTTTACGAAAAATCCGGAATTGTGTTGCTCGAGTACGCCGTGGAGCGCGCGGGAGGCACCGTCTCCTAGTCGGAGTCGGTCGAAGTCTCGGCGACCTCGTTGCGCACGGCCCGCACGAGCGCGTCGACGGAGCCTTCTTCGAGACCCGAGGGCCCGAAGTTGCGGCGGGCGAACTCGGTCCACTCGCCGTCGGCCAGGACATCGAGCGTGAGCATGCGCGGCTTGCCGTGCCAGCGGACCCGAACGTCCATGTCCTGCGACTGGAAGAGCGACGACCCGATCGACCGGTGCGTCCGCAGGCTTCTCGTCCTTTTCGACGGAGTAGCCACGCTCACGAAGGGCCGAACCGATGCGTTCGAAGGCGGAGTCGACGTCCAACATCTCGGGCCTCTCTCGGGTTGGCCCGTATTCTATGGTCGGACCTCGCCGTGCGCGGAGCGGTCAGCCCGACGCGTCGGTGCCGGTCTCGGGGAACACGGCGTGGCCGCTCTCCCGCTCGTCGGCGCCGGGGCGCGTCGGTCTCCAGCGCCCGCGCGCCCTGGTCCCGCCACCAGCGCGCGGGCCTCGGCGACCGTCCATTTCGGCGCGCCCGCAGGTCTCCAGCATGGCGTCGAGGGCCTCGGCCGAGGCCGGCCGGTGCCTCGCGCGCGAAGGCCAGGCACTGCCGCAGGGTCGTCGGCGAGAGCCGCGGGATCCAGGAAAGCGCGCGGCGCGTGGCGAGGGAGCCGGCGGTCCCCGTGGCGCTCGAGCTTGAAGATCTCGATCGCCGTACGGCCCGGGAACGGCGGCTTGACCCGGTCAGCAGGAAGTAGCCCACCGCCCCGAGGGCAAAGATGTCGGCCCGCGCGTCGAGCTTCGTGGGGTCGCTCATGCCCTCGGGTGACATGTAGAGAGGTGTGCCGAGAAGGCGACCCGTCCTGGGAGAGCGTCGCATCGTCCGGCGCAGCGCGGCCGCCGCGTCCTGCCTGCTCCATCTCGTCCGGCGCCGCGATGTCCTTGACGAGGCCGAAGTCGAGGACCTTCACGAAGTCGGGCATGCCGCCGTAGACGCAGAGCATGATGTTCGCCGGCTTGATGTCGCGATGGATGAGGCCCGCGGCGTGCGCCTCGGCGAGCGCCCCGCAGGCCTGGCGCAGGATGTGCACGACGCGCGCCGGCGGCAGCGGACCGTCGTGCGCGACGAGCTGCTGCAGGTTGATGCCGTCGAGGAGCTCCATCGCGTAGTAGAAGACGCCGTCGGCGCGTGCGGCCGTAGTCGTAGATCGCGATCGTGATCGGTGGGTGAGACCTGCGGTCAGCTGCACCTCGCGCTCGAAGCGTGCAACCGCGCGCTCGCCCTCGAGTCCCGGGCGCAAGCAGCTTGACCGCCGTCGGGCCGGCGCAGAAGCGCGTGCCGCGCCTCCCACACGACGCCCATCGCGCCGTGCCCGAGCCTGCGCACGAGGCGATAGGGCCCGACCTTTTCGCGCTGGCGCTTGAGGCGCAGCACCATCCGGAGCAGGGACGATGACCGCGTCAACCCGAGCAGGCCCGCAACGCCCCCGCGATCGCGACAGCAAGCCCGGCCCCCCGACGCGACGGCGTCGAAGCTGCCCTGCCGCGGCTCGACGTCGAGCCGCCACTTGCGGCCCTCGAAAACGTCCGGAATCGAAACCTGTGAATCCCTCGCGACGCGGCAGCGCCGGACCCTCAGGGCTCTCGGCCAACGCCGGGGCGCTCGGGGCCCCGGCGATCCACGAGCATGTAGGCAAGACCCCGGCGTCCGCCGCGAAGCTGCGGAGTCCATGAGTGGCGGCGACGCGGAACAGATCACGAGCACGAAGCCCGACAGCGCGGCGCGCCGCTCGGACTCCGTCGCGGGCTCGCGCTCGACGTAGACGGGCGCGTATACCGCGATCGCGGGCGACGCATCGCGCGGTCGTGTCCTCGATCAGAGCGAAAAGGCTGCGAGGCGGTCGTTTCCCCGCTGTCGCGGGCCTTCTCCGCCGTCACGAGGTGCTTCGGGTCGCTCGCGACGTCGAAGCCCGAGCGCCATGGAGCTCGGGGGCTCCATGTAATGGATCGGAACGTAGAACGGGCGCTGGCCGGCAAACGCGCCGCACTCCCGTCGGGACCGACCTCCCAGAATCGGAAGTCCGTCAGGCCAGCCGCACGTGCCTCCGTCTCGAAGGCCTGGCCGCTTTCGACGCGCACGTAGGGCAGCCACTCGAACGCCGGGACCGCCCGGTGACGGGTCAGGAGCGGTCGCCAGGAGGCGAAACTGCTCGCGAGAGACGCTCCGACCCGTAATCTCCATGAAACTCGAGAGCACGGCTTGAGGCTTTCGCCGGCTGCGACGAGCGGTCGACATCCGCGTGCATTGACCGCGTTGGCCTTCTCCGGAATGCCCGCCTCGCCGCTTCCTCGGCGCGCACGCATGATGTATCCCGCCGAGAAAGAGCGACGCCGTCATCGGGATGCGGCGAAGAAGAGATCCCGGCCGCGGATTGCGGCTCGCCACAGAGCGAGAGCGAGCGCACGCGTCGGTCGGTGAACCGGCTGGTGACCGTGCCGGACCGCAGGCCTTCCGCTATCCGCTCGTCACGACGAAGCGTCCGCCGGCCGCGTACCGCCGCGCGCGGCGCGGCCCATGCGCGCCTACTTCGATCGATAGATTGCCGCGATCACGAGACCGCCCGCAAGCCAGCCTCCGACCTGGTCGATCAGCTCGGCCATCGCCCACGCCGCGGGAAAGCCGTACCAGTTCCAGAACGACACGGAGATGGCGAGCCACGCGAAGACGCCGAGGCACGTCACCATCAGCACGCGGCGCCCGAAAGGCACGGCCGTGTGGCCGATGATCCACGCGGCGAGCGCGGCAGCGAGGATGTCGGAGAGCAGCTCGACGGCGAGCTGTCGGGGCATCATCGGCTGCCGGCCGCCGGGTGAAAGACGAGGAGGCCCGTGGGGCCCGCGACATAGCGGTCCATCCAGGCTTTCTCTTCGTCCGCGCTCATCTTCTTCGTCATGTCCATGCCCGGAAAGAAGTAGAGACCCGGCTCGGTGATTCCGGCGCGCAGCGCCGCGCGCACCGCGTCTTCCGAGGGGATCGCGCGCATGCCCATGTGGCCGATCGGTGTGGCCATGTGAAGGATCGCGGAGAAGACGAAGACGGTGATCCCGGCGAGGAGCCCCGCGAGCACGATCCGCTTCATGCTGTCCTCCCTGGTTTCCGGCGGCGGCCGGCGTTCCACGAAAGATAGCGCAGTCAACCCCTATACTCCGGCGCATGTTTCCCGACCGCGGGCGCCTGCGCGCGCGCCTCGCGCACGAGGAAGAGCGCTTCGCGGCCGAGCACCCGCGCTCCCGCGCGCTCGCGGCGCGCGCCCGGCAGCACTGGCTCGCCGGCGTGCCCATGCCGTGGATGGTGCGCGCGCCGGGCGGGTTTCCCCTCTTCGTCGCGGAGGCCTCCGGCGCACACCTGACCGACGTCGACGGCCGCCGCTACCTCGACCTCTGCCTCGGCGACACGGGCGCGATGACCGGCCACGCGCCGGCAGCAGCCGTCGAGGCCGTCGCCAGGCAGGCCGCGCCGCGGCTTCACGTTCATGCTGCCGACCGAGGACGCGCTCGCCGTCGGCGAGGAGCTCGCCCGCCGCTTCGGACTGCCCTTCTGGCAGACCGCGTTGACGGCGACCGACGCGAACCGGTTCGCGATCCGCCTCGCGCGGCACCTGACGCGCCGCCCGAAGATCCTGGTCTTCAACTGGTGCTACCACGGCACCGTCGACGAGACCTTCCTCACGCTCTCGAACGGCGTCGCGCGGGCGCGCGCGGGCAACCTCGGTCCACCCGTCGATCCGGTCGAGACCACGCGCATCGTCGAGTTCAACGACGTGCCCGCGCTCGAGGCCGCGCTCGCGCACGGCGACGTCGCCTGCGTGCTCGCCGAGCCCGCGCTCACGAACATCGGCATCGTCCACCCGGAGCCCGGCTTCCACGCGGCGCTGCGCGCGGCGACGCGCCGAGCGGGAACCCTCCTGATCCTCGACGAGACGCACACGATCTCCGCCGGTCCCGGCGGCATGACGCGCGCCCTCGATCTTGCGCCCGACATGCTCACGCTCGGCAAGCCCCTCGCCGGCGGGGTGCCGGCCGCGGTCTACGGAGTCACCGAAGAGATCGCGCGCCGGCTCGAAGCCTCGATCCGCGCCGACGAGTCCGACACGGGCGGCATCGGCGGCACGCTCGCGGGAAACGCGCTCTCCCTCGCCGCGATGCGCGCAACGCTCGAGCACGTGCTCACGGAGGAGGCTTACGCGCGGACGATTCCGCTCGCGCGCCGTTTCGTCGACGGTGTCGCCGGAGTCGTCGCCGCGCACCGCCTCCCCTGGCACGTCACGCAGCTCGGTTGCCGCGCGGAGTACTGGTTTCGAAGCGAACCGCCGCGCAACGGATCCGAGGCGGCTGCGGCGATCGACCCGGAGCTCGACCGCTACATGCACCTCGCCGCGCTGAACCGCGGCATTCTCATGACGCCGTTCCACAACATGGCGCTCGTCTGCCCGGCGGCAACCGAGGAGGACATCGACCACCACACCCGGGTCTTCCGGGAATCGGTCGAAGCGCTTCTGGACGGCTAAGAGCGGGAACCGGAACCGGCCTGCGGTGTCCCGCCTTTCAAGGAGGCGGGACATGAAGAAGCCGTCAGCCGTCGTCGGACTCCTGCTCGTCGCTGCACAGATCCTCTTGCCCGCCCCTTCCCCAGGCTGCGGGATCGCCGTCTCGATCTGGGGCTCGATCGAGAATGCCGAAGTCGTTGCGCTCGTACTCATCGAAAGCCTCGAGGTGGAGGAGCTCACCGCGGGCTCGCGATGGGACTCATGGTCCTTTCCTCGGAAGAGGTTGGCCGCGCGGCTTCGTGTTCTCGAGACCTGGAAGGGAAATCCTCCCGGCTCCATCGAGGTCGATCTCGGCGAAGACTACGAGTCGGGACGGACCCCTTGGAAGGTCGGTGGGGTCCTGGTCGCGTTCCTCGAGCGGGGTACGGAAAATGCTTCCGCGCGCCGGAAGTCGCAGGCTCACATCTACGAGATTCTGGCCACCATGATCGACGAACAGCAGGAGGTCATGGAGGCCGATCCCGGCTCTCCTCAAACGCGAGTCGAGCTCGACGCCTTCCGCCGCGACTCGGAGACGGCCTACGACCTCTACGACAAATGGATGGCGCAACGGTGGTCGCTGGCCGATGTTCTCGTGCGCGACGACGAGGACCAGGATCGCGACGCGTGGGCGAAGCTGATCCGTTTCGCGGTGAAGCTTCAGACCGATGGCTCCGACGTCGCAGAGAGTCTCGATTGGCACGTCACCGCGGCGGAGCGCCGGGCAACTCGATATCAGGGGCTTCTCGAGCTCTCATACATGGTTCTCCCTCAGCGCGTGGACCCGCCGGAGATTTATGTCTCCGAGGACGGAACCGACGAAGCCACGCCGGGAGAGTCCCCCTGGAGCGCCGAAGAGGAGCCGCCGGCGCAACTGACGTTGGAGCAGCTCCGGCGTTTGGCCGAGGGCTTCGCCCGCGAGCAGTCCGCGGACCATTCCGACATCACGATGCTCCGGCTCCTCGCTTCGTACCCCGACGTCGAGGTCGATCGCGCCGCCGCGGCTTCGATCGAAGCCGGTCTGCTCCTGCGGCCGATACCGGAGTGGGTGACGCCGATGATGGAAGAGGCTCTCAAACGCTACGGCGACCGCTTCGCCGATCGCATCGGCCGCGACGACCGCGATCCCCGCGGGCGGCCGATCTACTCCGGGCCGGGCGAGAACACGCTGGGGACCATCTGGGCCATCGCGCGGCGAGATCTCGGAATCCCCGAGGTTCCTCCCGCCGAGATCCGGGCACCGGACGCCGAGCTGCAGGACCGTTAGGCCGCGGGGGGCGGCCGCCCGGGAGCCGCCGGGCCGATCCAACGTCCCTAAAAGAGCGTCTCCGCCCCG
Source organism: uncultured Acidobacteriota bacterium (assembly GCA_963742245.1). GTDB lineage: Bacteria > Acidobacteriota > Thermoanaerobaculia > UBA5066 > Gp7-AA6 > DAHUXD01. Next base: position 447,693 of record CAVULG010000009.1, on the reverse strand, counting down.
TTGACAGCCGGGCCGGCACGGCGTTATCGTCTGCCGGATGACAATGAGACTGAGTCTCAGTTCCGTCTGGAGCCGCTGGCCGTGAGCTCGCTCCGCACGGGGCTCTTCTGGATTCACCTGACCGCCGGCCTCGCCGCCGGCACGGTCATCTTCGTCATGGCGGCCACGGGCTTCCTGCTCGCCTTCGAGCCGCAGATCACGGCCTTCGCGGAACGCGATGTCCGCGCCGTGCGGTCCGACGCCGCGGCGGCTCCCGCGGCCGCGAGCGCCCTCGTCGCGTCCGCCGAGGCCGCCCGGCCCGGCAAGCGCGTGTCGGCGATGACCGTTTCGGCAAATCCGGCCGACGCCGTTTCGGTCGCGCTCGGCCGCGAGACGACGCTCTTCCTCGATCCGTCGACGGCGCGGGTGCTCGGCGAGGGCTCGGGCGCCACCCGCGGCTTCTTCCGCACGGTGACCGACTGGCATCGGTGGCTGGGCGCGGGCGAGGAGAACCGGCCGAAGGCGCGCGCGTTCACCGGCGCCGCCAACGTCGCCTTCCTGCTGCTCGCGCTGACGGGCGTCGTCATCTGGTGGCCGCGCAAGCGGACGGCGCGCAACTTCAAGAACATGACCCGCTTTCAGCGCGGCCTCTCCGGCCGCGCCCGCGACTTCAACTGGCACGCCGTCATCGGTTTCTGGACCTCGGCGGTCCTCCTGGTGCTCACGAGCACCGGCATGGTGATGTCGTACCGCTGGGCCGGCAATCTCCTCTACACACTGACGGGCAACGAGCCGCCCCCCGCGCCCGCCGCGCGTCCAGGCCGAGCGCGCGAGGCCGGCAAGGCCGGCAGCGAGACCGCCGCTGCCCGTCCCGACTACGACCGCCTCTTCGCGGCGGCGCGGAGTCAGACGAATGACTGGCGCCGGATCACGCTGCGCATCCCGCCGGGCGCCGGACCCGTCACCTTCTCGATCGAGCGCGGCGAATCCTGGAACCCGTACGCCCGCTCCCAGTTGACGCTCGATCCCGTGACGGCCGCGGTGACGAAGTGGGAGACGTACACGGACGCGAACTCGGGACGCAAGCTCCGCGTCTGGGCGCGGGGACTGCACACGGGCGAGCCGTTCGGGATTCCGGGTCAGGCCGTCGCGGGCCTCGCCTCGCTCGGCGGGATGGTGCTCGTGTGGACGGGCTTCGCGATGGCGTGGCGCCGCTTCCAGTCCTGGCGCATCCGGCGCGCGGCAACCCGGGACGCGCGGTCCGAACCCGTGGCCGAGCGCGCCGCGGGCTGAGCACTCACCGCAATCAACGAGCGGGCGAAACGCGCCCGCCTCGCAGGGGAGGAAACATCATGAAGCGTCGCGACAAGAAGAGAGAACGAAACCGGAAGCGTCGGGCCCTGCGCATGGGCCTCATGGCGACCGGAACCCTCGCCGCGTATGCGGCATTCGGAGCCCGGGAGCGCTACGCGTGGGCCGCCGAGGTCCCCGCCGCTGCGGGCACGGCCGCGGGCGGGGCCACCGAAGCGTCGATGCCGGTCCGCAACTTCGACATTCCGCCGGGGCCGCTCGGCGCGGTGCTCGAGGCGTTCCGGAACGCGACCGGTTTCACGGTCGACGTGTCCGATTCGGGCGTTCTGCAGATCCCCTCCCCCGGCGTTCGCGGCGTCGTCTCCCCCGAGATGGCCCTGCGACAGATCCTGCAGGGAACGAGCCTCGCGTATCGGTTCACGGCCTCGGACCGCGTGCAGATCTCGATCGAGACCACCTCCGAGAACGTCGACGTCAGCGCCCCGGCTCCCCGCATCGCCTCGCCCAAGTTCTCCGAGCCGCTGCGCGACACGCCGCAGTCGATCAGCGTCGTGTCCGAGGAGACGATCGAGCAGCAGGGAACGACGACGCTGCGCGACGCGCTGCGCAACGTCGCGGGCATCAGCCTCGCGGCCGGCGAAGGCGGCTTCCAGGGCGACGGCCTCACGATCCGCGGGTTCAACGCGCGCAACGACCTCTTCATCGACGGCATGCGCGACTTCGGCAGCTACTACCGGGATTCCTTCAACCTCGAGCAGGTCGAGGTCCTGAAGGGCCCCTCCTCCGCCTCCTTCGGGCGCGGCTCGACCGGCGGCATCGTCAACCAGGCGAGCAAGATGCCGCACCTGGCGCCCTTCGTATCCGGCACGCTGTCGCTGGGCACCGACCCGACCTACCGGGCCACGGCCGACATCGAACAGCCCATCCCGGGAATCGACGGCGCGGCGTTCCGTCTCAACGTCATGGGCAACGACTCGCACGTGGCGGGCCGCGACGTCGCGCAGAACAAGCGCTGGGGCGTCGCGCCGGCGTTCGCGTTCGGCCTCGGCTCGGACACGCGGGTCGGAGCGACGTACTTCCACCAGAGCGCCAAGGACACGCCGGACTACGGCATCCCCTGGTACTACGATCAGCCGGCGCCCGTCGACCGGAGCAACTACTACGGGTTCGAGGACGGCAACTTCCTCGACACGCAGGCCGACATCGGGACGATCCGGGCCGAGCACGCGTTCGGCAACACGTTCCTCCTCTCCGACCAGGTCCGCTACGCGCGGTATGCGCGCGACGCCCAGATCACGGAGGCGCGCATCCCGACGAGCGTGACGCCCGAGACGCCGCTCGACCAGATCCAGGTGACCCGCAACCAGATCACCGCGAGCAGTGTCGAGACCTTCTTCCAGAACCAGCTCGACCTCGTGACCAACCTGACGACGGGCCCCATCCAGCACAAGATCGTGACGGGCTTCGAGGCGGGCCGGGAAACCTCGAGCCCGATTCGCAGCAGCTTCGCGGGCGTCCCGACGACCAGCCTGCTCCGTCCGGACCCGACGCAGCCGTTCGCCGGCACGCGCAGCGAGACCTCACGCGTCGAGGCCGTCGCGGACACGCTCGCAGCCTACGTCCTCGACACCATGAGCATCGGTCCGCAGTGGGACGTCGTCGGGGGCTTCCGCTGGGACCGATTCGACGTCGACTACACGCAGTCGGTCGCGCCGGCCACGGAATTCAGCCGCGTGGACGACATGCCGAGCTGGCGCGCCGCGATCGTGTACAAGCCGAGGCCCGCCGGCTCGATCTACTTCAACGCCGGGACGTCCTTCAATCCGTCGGCTGAGGCGCTCGCGCTCTCCGCCTCGACGGCGAACACGGATCCGGAGAGCAACCGGACCTTCGAGCTCGGATCGAAGTGGGACTTCGAGGACGGCCTCTTCTCCGCCCGGATCGCGCTCTACCGCACCGAAAAGACCAACGCGCGCGAACCGGACCCGAACAACCCGCAGTTGAACGTCCTGACCGGCAGCCAGCGCGTCGACGGCATCGAGATCGAGGGCACGGGTCGCATCACGCGCAACTGGCAGGTCGTCTTCAGCTACTCGCACCTGAACGGCGAGCTCACGCGTTCGACGGCCTTCCCCAACGCGGTCGGGGCGCGTCTCGCCAACGTCCCGGACGACACCTTCAGTCTCTGGACCGTCTACACGCTGCCCTTCAAGCTGCAGGCGGGCGGAGGAACGCGGTTCGTCGGTTCGCGCACCGCGAGCACGACGGTGCCGAACGATCCGGTCACGGGCAACCTGAAGGAGCTGCCGGGCTACTGGGTCTTCGACGCGATGTTCAATTACCCGTTCACCCAGGACCTCTCGCTCCAGGTCAACATCTACAACATCGCCGACGAGGTCTACTACGACCAGCTCCACCCGGGACACATCGTGCCGGGCGCCGGCCGCTCCGCCCTCTTCGGCATCAACGTGCGTCTGTAACGGGTCGCGCCATGCTGCTCGAAATTCCGGGAGTCCTCGGCGCCGATGCGGTCGCGCGCGGGCGCAAGCTCCTGATGGAAGCGGACTGGGTCGACGGCCGGGTCACCGCCGGCCACCAGTCCGCCCGCGCGAAGGACAACCACCAGCTCCCGGAGGGCCATCCCGCCGCGCGGGAGCTCGGCGAAACGATCGTCGAGGCGCTTGGGCGCAGCCCGCTCTTCATCTCGGCCGCCCTTCCCGCGCGCGTTTTTCCGCCGCTCTTCAACCGCTACGGCGCCGGGCAGTCTTTCGGAACGCACATCGACAACGCGATCCGCCAGATTCCCGGGACCCCGCACCGGGTGCGGACCGACCTGTCGGCGACGCTCTTCTTCTCGGAGCCCGCGGAGTACGACGGCGGGGAGCTCGTCGTCGAGGACACCTACGGCATCCACACGATCAAGCTGCGCGCGGGCGACCTGATCCTCTACCCGTCGACGAGCCGGCACCACGTCAATCCCGTCACACGCGGCGAGCGCATGGCGTCCTTCTTCTGGATCCAGAGCATGGTGCGCGACGACGGCCAGCGGACATTGCTGCTGGAGCTCGACATGGCGATTCAGCAGGTCAACCGCGACCGGCCGGATCACCCCGCCGCGGTGTCGCTGACGGGCGTGTACCACAACCTCCTGCGCCGCTGGGCGGATGCGTAGGGCCGGAACGCACCCGGAGGGCGCCGAGACGCCGGACTGAGACGATTCCCGCTGCCCGGTGCTACGCTTTGGGCATGAAGCCTTATGTCAGGCTGACCGAGCCGCTGGTGCGCGAAGGCGGGAAGCTCCGCGAACCGCGTCCTGGGATGAAGCCCTCGACGCCGCCGCGAGGGTTCCGCCGCGTGCGCGACGAGCACGGAGGCGAGGCCCTCGGCCTCTTCTCCTGCTCGAAGGCGACGAACGAGGTGAACTATCTCGCGCAGAAGTTCTTCCGCGTCGCCCTCGGCTCGAACAACATCGACAGCTGTAACCGCACCTGACACGCCCCCAGCGTCGTCGGTCTGACGACGGTGTTCGGAGCGGGCGGCGGGACGAGCTCGTACCGTGAGGCCGAGGAGGCCGAGCTCTGTTCCTCCTCTGGGGATCGAACGCGCGCGAAGCGCACCCGATCTACTTCCACCACGTCCTGAAGGGCGTGCGCAACGGCGCGCGCCTGATCGTCGTCGATCCGCGGCGCACCGTCTCGGCGCAGTGGGCCGATACGTGGCTCGGACTCGACGTCGGCTCCGACATCGCGCTCGCCAACGCCATGGCCCGCGAGATCCTCGCCGCGGGTCTCGAGAATCGCGAGTTCATCGAGCGGGCCACTACCGGCTTCGACGAGTACCGCGAGAGCGTCGAGAAGTACACGCTCGAGTACGCCGAGAAGGAGACGGGCGTACCGGCCGGACCATCCGCGACGTCGCCCACGCCTACGCGAAGGCGAAGACCGCGCAGCTCTGCTGGACGCTCGGCATCACCGAGCACCACAACGCGGTCGACAACGTGTTCGCGCTCATCAACCTCGCGCTGCTGACCGGACACGTCGGCCGGTGGGGATCGGGGCTCTGTCCGCTGCGCGGCCAGAACAACGTCCAGGGCGGCGGCGACATGGGCGCGCTGCCGGACAAGCTCCCCGGCGGCCAGGACGTCGAGAATCCGGAGCACCGCGCGAAGTTCGAGCGGGTGTGGAAGGCGACGGTCCCGGCGACGAAGGGCATGCATCTGTCCCAGATGTTCGAGGCGATGGAGCACGGCAAGTTCCGCGCGCTCTACGTGCTCGGCGAGAACCCGGCGCAGTCCGAGGCCGACCAGACGCGGGCGATGGAGCTGCTCTCGAAGCTCGACTTCATCCTCGTCCAGGACATGTTCCTGACGAAGACCGCCGAGATCGCGCACGTCGTGCTGCCGGCAGCGGCGTCCTGGTGCGAGGACGACGGCACGGTGACCTCGAGCGAGCGGCGCGTCCAGCGCATCCGCAAGGCGCTCGATCCGCCCGGGAAGGCGCAGCCGGACCTCGCGATCCTCGTCGAGCTCGGCAAGCGGCTCGGCGCCGACCTCGGTTCGAGCCAGGCCGAGAAGGTGTGGGACGAGCTGCGCTCGCTCTCACCCTGGCACGGCGGAATGAGCTACCCCCGCCTCGAGGAGCTCAAAGGTCTCCAGTGGCCCTGCCCCGACGAGTCGCATCCCGGAAGCCCGTTCCTCCACGGACGCCTGTGGGCGGATCCCGTCGAAGGCCCGCGAGCGCCGTTCAACGTGGTCGAGCACGATCCGCCCGTCGACAAGCTTTCCGAGGACTTCCCGATCCGGCTGACGACCGGCCGCCGTCTCGATTCCTACAACACCGGCGTCCAGACGGCGGGCTACACCTCGCCGCTGCGGCGCGGCGAGACCCTCGATATCGCGCCGGAGGACGGCGAGCGGCTGGGCATCGCCGACGGCGAAGTCGTGCGCGCGGTCTCGCGCCGGGGCGCCGTCTCCGTGCCCGCCCGCTACGACGCGACGCTGCGGCCCGGTCTCGCGTTCATGACGCTCCATTTCCAGGACGAGGTCGCCACGAACATCCTGACGATCGACGCGACGGACCCGAAGTCCGGCACGGCGGAGTTCAAGGCCACGGCGATCCGGATCGAAAAGGTGGAGGGATGCTTCACGCACCCGCGTTTCTGACCGGAATCGCGGCGCTGCTTTTCGCCCCTGCCCCCGCTCCGACGCCCAGGCAGGCGGCGGCGGCGGCCCCGCACGAGGCGGCGCTGGCCAGGCTGGCGAACGAAAAGTGGGCGGGGGACTTCGATGCGATGCTCCAACCGGATCGTCGGCGGATTCGGGTCCTCGTCCCCTACTCCAAAACGCTCTACTTCGTGGACAGGGGCCAGCCGCGCGGCCTCGCCTACGATGTCTTCAAGCTTTTTGAAGACGATCTGAACAAGCGCCTCAAACTGCCCATGGGCAAGGGCTTCCACGTCGTCTTCATTCCCGACGCCCGCGGAAACCTGATCGCGGGATTGAAGGAGGGCCGGGGCGACGTCGCCATGGGCTATCTGACGATGACGCCGGAGCGGGAAAACGAGATCGACTTCACGACCCCCACCGGCACCGAGATCTCCGAGATCGTGGTCACCGCGCCGGGACAGGCACCCCTGACTTCCGCTCAGGATCTCTCGGGCCGCGAGGTCTACATCCGCAAGGACTCCTCGTACCACGAGAGCGCCGAGACACTCAACGCGGAACTGAAGAAGGCCGGGAAGGCGCCCGTCAAGATCCGGATCGCACCGGACAACCTGGAGGCCGAGGACATCCTGGAAATGGTCAACGCGGGGCTCGTTCCGGCGACCATCGTCGACAGCGATCGCGCCACGTTCTGGAAGAGCGTCTTCACGAAGATTCAGGTCCATCCGCAGGCGACCCTGCGCACGGGGGGACAGACGGGCTGGATGATCCGCAAGAACAGCCCGCAGTTGAAGAAGGAGCTCGACGCGTTCATCCAGCGCTATCCCGCGGGCTCGGCCACGCGCAACCAGCTGCTCAACAAGTACCTGAAGAACACGAAGTACGTGCGAAATGCGACTTCCGACGCGGAGCGCGCCAAGTTCGACCAGGTCGTGGAGCTCTTCACGAAATACGGCGGCCGGTACGACATGGACACGCTGCTCATGGCCGCCCAGGGCTACCAGGAGTCGCGCCTCGACCAGAACGCCAAGAGCCACGTCGGCGCGATCGGGGTCATGCAGGTCATGCCGGCCACCGGCAAGGAGCTCGCCGTCGGCGACATCACCTTGATCGAGCCCAACATTCACGCGGGCGTCAAGTACGTGCGGTTCATGCTCGACAAGTACTACGGCAACGAACCGATGACACCCCTCGACAAGGGCCTCTTCACCTTTGCGTCCTACAACGCCGGACCCGGACGAATCCGGCAGCTCCGCAAGATCGCGAAGGAGCGCGGGCTCGATCCCAACGTGTGGTTCAACAACGTCGAGCTCATCGCGGCGGAGAAGATCGGCCGCGAGACCGTGACCTACGTCAGCAACATCTACAAGTACTACCTCGCCTACCAGCTCGTCATGGAGCAGCGCAAGGAACGCGAACAGGCGCGCGAGGAAGCCAGGCGCGAGATCGCGAAGCCCTAGGAGGACGGCGCGCTGCTAAAGTAGCGCCGTGGATCTCCATCTCATCCCGGGCGCGGAATCCTCGCCCGAGGAGCGCGCGGCCGTGGACGCGGTCCTCGGCCCGCCGGCATCGGGATGGGACGGCGGTCCGCGGCGCATGGCGCTCGACGGCCACGTCGCGACGGGCGGCGACGCGCTCCGCGCACGGCGCCACCTGCTCCTTCCCGCCCTCTGGGCGGCGCAGTCGCGCTCCGGCTGGATCTCGCCGGGAGCGCTCAACTACATCTGCCAGCGGCTCTCCGTCGCGCCCGCCGACGCCTAGGGCGTCGCGACGTTCTACGCGATGTTCGTCGGTCGAGCCGCAGCCCGAAACGATCTTTCACGTCTGCGACGACATCGCCTGCCGGCTCGCCGGAGGACGGGAGCTGCTCGGCGAGCTGTCGCGCCGCATGCCGAAGGGGGCCTGCAACCCTCCCCGTGCCTCGGTCTCTGCGAGCGCGCGCCGGCGGCGCTCTTTCAGTGCGCCGGCGAAGGCGCGAAGGACTACGCCATCGCCCCGGCGACGCCCGACGCGGTGGCAGCCGGGCGGGCCCCGGCCGCCCGAACCTCCGCCCCGCAGACGCAGGATGCGCGGCGCGAAAACCTCCGTCTCCTCGCGCGCGTCGGCCGGGTCGACCCCGGCAGCCTCGACGACTACCGCGCGCACGGCGGCTACGCGGCGCTCGAGCGCGCGTTCGCGCTCGGACCCGAGGGCATCGTCCGCGAGGCGCTCGACTCCAAGCTCGTCGGCCGCGGCGGCGCGGCCTTTCCCGCCGGGCGCAAATGGGAGGCCGTCGCGAAGCAGCCCGCGCAGCCCCACTTCCTCGTCTGCAACGCCGACGAGTCGGAGCCGGGGACGTTCAAGGACCGCGTGATCCTGGAGGAGGATCCCTTCGCGCTCGTCGAAGCGATGACCATCGTCGCGTACGCCACCGGCTGCGCGCACGGCTACGTCTACATCCGCGGCGAGTACCCGCTGGCGCTCGAGCGCGTCGAGCGGGCCATCGCGGCCGCCCGCCGCGGCGGGTTCCTCGGCGCGCGCGTCGCCGGCCGCGACTTCGCCTTCGATCTCGAGACGCGGCGCGGTGCGGGCGCCTACATCTGCGGTGAGGAGACGGCGCTCTTCAATTCGATCGAGGGCTTCCGCGGCGAGCCGCGCAACAAGCCGCCCTTCCCCGTCGAGAAGGGCCTCTTCGGCAAGCCCACCGTCATCAACAACGTCGAAACGCTGGTGTGCGTGCCCCAGATCGTGCTCTACGGCGGCGCCGCCTTCGCCGCGATCGGCACGCCGCAGTCGACGGGCCCGAAGCTCTTCTGCCTCTCCGGCAACGTCGCGCATCCCGGCGTTTACGAGGTCGAGTTCGGAGCGACGCTACGCCAGTTGATCGACGACGCCGGCGGCGTGCCCGAAGGACGGAGCATCCAGGCCGTCCTGCTCGGCGGCGCGGCGGGTTCCTTCGTCGGACCGGATGCGCTCGACACGCCGCTGACCTTCGAAGGCACGCGTGCGATCGGCGCGTCGCTCGGCTCCGGCGTCGTCATGGTCTTCGACGAGCGCGCGGACCTCGCGGACACGGTCCGCCGCATCGCCGCCTTCTTCCGGGACGAGTCCTGCGGGCAGTGCGTGCCCTGCCGCGTCGGCACGCAGCGGCAGGAGGAGCTCGTCACGCGCATCGCCGCGGGCCGGCCGCTCGGCTCGATGCCGCAGGAGATCGCGCTCCTGAACGACATGGCGCTGGCCATGAAGGACGCTTCGATCTGCGGCCTCGGTCAGACGGCATCGGGCGCGATCCAGTCGGCGATCGCGCACCTCGCAGTCTTCGGCGGAGGCAAAGCGTGATCCCGGCGGACAAGCGCCTCGACCCGTCCTCGCCGGTCGAGCTCACGATCGACGGCGAGACCGTCCGCGTCCCGCGCGGCTCGACGATTCTCGAAGCCTGCCGCACGAAGGGCGTCGACACGCCGACGCTCTGCTACCTCGAGAACCTCACGCCGATCAACGTCTGCCGCGTCTGCGTCGTCGAGGTCGAGGGCGCGCGCGTCCTCGTCCCGGCCTGCTCGCGGCCCGTCGAGCCGAAGATGAAGGTCAAGACCGACAGCGAACGCGTGCGGCTCTCGCGGCGCGTGGTCCTCGAGTTTCTGGCTTCCTCCGTCGACCTGTCGTACGCGTCCGAGGACGTCCGCCGCTGGATGACGCGATACGGCTGCGTTCCGGAGCGCTACGGTCCGCCGGCGCCGCCCGCGGCGGCCGGCGACCGCGACGCGGCGATGCCCGGCCACCATCACCCCGCCGAGCCCGGCCGCGCATCCACCGTCGCGCAGCCGGTCAAGATCGACAACGACCTCTACGTCCGCGACTACGCCCGCTGCATCCTCTGTTACAAGTGCGTCCAGGCCTGCGGCGTGGAGGCCCAGAACACCTTCGCGATCGCGGTCGCCGGCCGCGGCTTCGACGCCCGCATCTCGACCGAGCTCGCGACACCCGCTGCCCGAGTCGGCCTGCGTCTACTGCGGCAACTGCATCGGCGTCTGCCCGACCGGCGCGCTCATGTTCAAGAGCGAGCACGACCTGCGTCAGGCCGGCAAGTGGGACGAGCCCAGCCAGACCGTGACCGATACGATCTGCCCCTATTGCGGCGTCGGCTGCACGCTCCAGCTTCGCGTGCAGGACAACGAGATCGTTCGAGTGACCTCTCCGCTGGACAACTCCGTCACCGACGGCCACCTCTGCATCAAGGGCCGTTTCGGCTGGCAGTTCGTCCAGAACCGCAAGTAGCGGGCGCCGCTCCGGCGCCGTCACGCTTCCATTCGTGCGGGCACATGGCTTGTTGGACTTGTCCTGCTTCGCACGGGGGGAGAAATGAAACGGCAGGCTCTCGCGCTCGCGCTTCTCTTTGTCGCGGCCGCAACCGCGGCCCAGACCATTCCGGAGCTCTTCGGCACGCTCAAGGAGCAGGTCAAGGCGGGCTCCTGGGCCGACGCCCTGAAAACCCTCGACGCGCTCGATCTCGAGTCGGCCAAGCCCGGCAACGAGGCTGTGCAGAAGCAGCTCGCGGCTCCGGCCGCGTTCTATCGCGGCGTCTGCGCCGCCAACCTCGGCAAGTCGGACGACGCGGTCGCGCAGTTCGGCGTCTTCCAGCGGCTCCAGCCCGGCGCCTCGATCGACGGCGCGGTGTACTCCAAGAAGGCCGTCGCGGCCTTCGAGAAAGCGCAGAAGCAGGCCGCCGCGCGCGCCCCCTCGCTCGCCGAGGCATACAAGGAGTTCCAGCCGCCGGCCGACGCGAAGGATCGCTACCCGTCGGATCAGTTCTGGGCGAACGGAGCCGTCAGCTGGATCATGACCGCCGACGAAAAAGCGACCTGGTCCGGCTTGAGCGATCCCAACGCCCGCGTCGCCTTCGTCGAAGAGTTCTGGACCGCGCGGGCCGCCCTGCCGGGCGCCGACGGGCGCACGTATCGGCAGGAGTTCGATCGCCGCGTCGCATTCGCCGACACGAACCTCGCCGAGGACGAGGAGCAGCGCGGCAGTCAGACCGATCGCGGGATGGTCTTCATCCTCCTGGGGCCGCCGACCTACGCGGGACGCAAGCCTCTGCGCACGGGCGACGACAGGAACGACAACGCCGGGCTGTCGACCCAGACGGATCACGACATCGTCAACACCGAGAACCAGACCTGGGCGGGCGCTCAGAACGCCGATCGCCGGGCGCCGTCGTCGGCGCAGCTCGCCATCCGGAATGCTGCCGCGCACGGCGGCCCCTCCAAAATGGCCGCCGCCTCGGGCGACGACAAGATGGAGGTCTGGCACTACCGCAAGGAGCTCCTTCCGAAGAAGGTCCCCTACCAGCAGGTCGACTTCCAATTCGTCACGAAGAAGGGCTACGGCGCCAACACGCTCCAGCGCGAAACCGATTCCGTGACGACGCTCGAAGCGGCGAAGTCGGCCGCGAGATAGCCGTCGCGGCTTCGGCCTAAGACGGCTGGCCGGGACGTCCCGCGTCGATCCAGCGCAGGAAGTCGGTCGAAATCGCCTTCTTCCCGAGCTGACGCACGAGCGTCGCGATCTGGCCGCGATGGTAGGTGCCGTGGTTCACCATGTGGAAGAGCACTTCGTCGAGCCGCCGCGTGAAGCTCGTGCCGTCGAAGGCCGTGTACGACAGCGAATCGGCGAGCCTCCCCGGCGTCAGGGTCGCGAGGTACGCATCGCGCGCGTCCTCGACCCCGATCCACTTGTTTCGCAGGGCATCGAGTGTCGCGAGATCGTCGCCGTCCGGCAGCGCTCTCGGCGATCGGCCGTGGAGCCGTTCGAGCCACACCCAGTCTGCGCCGTACATGTGCACGAGCGTGGCGCGTAGGCTGCCGAAGCTGCCTCCGATCGACCGCTCGAGCTCCTCCGGGTCGAGCGCCGTGACGGATTCGACGGACTTCACGTTGGCCCAGCGGCTGAACGCGAAGAGCGTTCGCAAGGTCGGAAGATCGAAGGCCATGGGCTCCTCCGGTTTCGGTGGGAAAGCCTATCGTCCTCGCGCCCGGGTTGCGGCGGATCCTTATCCGGAACGCCGCGGGTATGTCGGCCAGCGTTCCTCCGCAGCGCAGGGCTCGCAGCGGAAGAACATCGTCGGGTACTCGACCATCCGCTTGGACGCGCCCCCGCAGGCGCGGCAGGCGAAGGCCTTGAGCCGGGAGGCATGGGCCTTGAGGACCGTGATCCTCGGCTCGACCGCAGGAAGAGGGGCGGCGGTGACGAGGCCCGGTGGTTCCGCGACGCGCCCGTGGGCGTCGCAGGTGCAGCCGTCGCCCGGCGCGTGCTCGGCGGCCGAATCCTCACGGCACCAGCGCTGCCGGCACCAGATGCGCGGCTCGAGGAGCCTTCCGGATACGCGTTCCATCTCCATCTCTCGACCCTAGAGTGCGATGGAGGATCAGACAGATGATGTCCGCCCCCCCGAAAGACTGCCCCCGCGGCCGGGGTCCCTGTCCTGACCCTCCCTGACCGCGCCTCGATCGCCACTCCCTGACCCTCGTTTGGACCCCGCGACCAATTGTGGCGCTCGCGCCTCGCACCTAGGCTGCGACGCAGACTCCCTGATTCCGGGCTGAGGGCAGCCCGCCCAATCGAGAGCCGAACGAAAGGGGGCCCCCCATGGGCTCGAGAGTTTCGTTTCGGACAGGTTTCGCCGTGCTGGCGGCGTTCGGGTCGCTCGCCATGAACGGAGGCCACCCGCCGCCACCCGATTTTGGACAACCTCTGCGCGGTTTGACCGACGAGCAGGAGGAACGGTTCGAGGCAGGCCTCGACGAGTTCTCCGAGGTCGAGACCGCGGAGGAAGGCCTCGGTCCCGTGTTCAACGATGTCTCGTGCGGAACCTGCCACAACGTTCCCGCGATCGGCGGAGGCAGCGAGATCCTCGAGACGCGCTTCGGCCGCACGGGAGACGACGGGCTCTTCGACTCGATGAACGAGTACGGCGGGTCGCTCATCCAGAAGAACGGGATCGGGTTAGCGGGCGAGTGCGAGTACCTCTCCGAGATCGTGCCGCCCGGGGCGACGATCGTCGCGGAGCGTCGCAGCACGCCGCTCTTCGGCCTCGGCCTCGTGGACGCCACGCCGGACGCGACGTTCTGGGCGATCGCCGCCGAAGAGGTCTACCACCCCGACGGAATCGCCGGGATCGTCTCGGTCGTCACCAATCTCTCGACGGGTCAGGATGCGGTCGGCAAGTTCGGCTGGAAGGGGCAGGTTCCGAACCTCTTCCAGTTCGCCGGCGACGCGTACCTGAACGAGATGGGCGTGACGAGCCCGCAGTTCCCGGACGAGAACTGCCCCAACGGGGACTGCGACGGCCTTTCCTGCAATCCGCTTCCCGGAATGAACGACGACGGGTCGGGCGTCGTCGGCTTCGCCGACTTCATGACGTTCCTGGCGCCGCCCCCCCGCGGCAACGTCAACCTTCAGGCCGCCGCGGGCGAGCTCGTGTTCCGCGGGATCGGCTGCGCCGGATGCCACCGGCCGACGATCCGCTCGGGATCGAACCCCGTGGCCGCGCTGCACCGGGTGACGTACCACCCGTTCTCGGACTTCCTGCTCCACGACATGGGCGCGCTCGGCGACGGCATCACCCAGGACCACGCCACCGGAAAGCTCATGCGGACCGCTCCCCTCTGGGGCCTGCGCAAGGTCACGCGCTTCCTGCACGACGGGCGCGCCACGACCTACGAGCAGGCGGTCCTCGCCCACGACGGGCAGGGCAAGAAGTCGAAGGACCGGTTCGCCGGCCTGCCGGGCTGGAAGAAGCAGCTCGTCTACACGTTCCTCAACTCGCTCTGACGCTTGCGCCCTTCCTCCCCTGCCGTTCGGGGAGGGAGGGCTTCTTTTTTCCCGACGCTGGTATCGTCCTTGCTAATCGAGGTCAGCATGAAACGAACCGGCATCATTCTGCTCGTCCTGGGTCTCGCGGGTTTCCTTCTGGCCACCAGCCAGAGGGCCGGCTTCGACACGGTCGAGGGCGGGATCAAGTCGGTCTTCTCTTCGGAGGAGCGCTCGAAGAAGGACTTCTGGGAGACCGGCCGCTGGGTGTTTCTCGGGCTTGCCGGCGTCGGCCTCGTGCTGACCGTGATGCCCGCGAAGAAATAATCAGGGCGGGCGCAAGGCCGCCCCTACCCGTCTCGTAGGGGCGGCCCTTGTGGCCGCCCAGTTACGCCACCGCGAAGCTCCGCATCGAGATCGTCCCGGCGCGGAACCCCTCGTAAATCGTCGTCGCGCGCTCTCCGGAGCGGGCCGACCCGAGCACGACGAAGATGGGGTCGAAGTGCTCGGGAGTCGGCACCGCGAGATCGGCGCGCGGGGCGGTCGTGCGGTACGACGCGATGCCGGCGGCATCCATCGCCTCGAGCCTCTGCGCGATCCACGAGTCGAACTCGAGCGCCCAGTCCTCAACTTGACCCGGCGGAGCCGCAGGATCCAGGCGCCGGAGGTTGTGGACGATCCCGCCCGTCCCGACGAGCAGCACGCTCTCGTCGCGCAGCCGCGAGAGCGCGGCCCCCATGCGGAGCGCGTTCTCCGGGTTGCGGCGCAGCGGCTGCGAGATCGCGACGACGGGCACGTTGGCGTCGGGGTACAGGAACCGCAGCGGCATCCAGGCCCCGTGATCGAGGCCGCGATCCGGATCAACCTTTGCGGGGAAGCCCGACTCGTCGAGAAGGCGCGCGGTCATCGACGCGAGCACCGCGTCGCCCCGCACGGGGTACCGGATCCGGTAGAGCTCCTCGGGGAATCCCCCGAAGTCGTGGATCGTCTCGGGCGCGGGCGAACCGGTCACGCGCACGGCCCCCGGCGCCTCCCAGTGTCCCGAGACGACCAGGATCGCGCGCGGCTTCGGCAGCGTCGCCGCGAAATCGGCGAGGGCCCGGCCCCACGGGTCGTCCTCGATCGCCATCATCGGCGACCCGTGCGAGACGAAGAGCGCCGGGAAGCGGCGGGTGGCCCGGGTGTCGCGCATCGCCGGGGCATTCTACGGCGCGCCCGGCGAACCGCCCCGTGATCTGATTCCGGCCGCACGACGTTCGAGGTGCCATGCCCGAAGGCAACACGATCCACCGGCTCGCGAAGATCCACACGCGGGATTTTTCCGGCCGCGCGGTCTCGGTCACGTCGCCGCAGGGCCGCTTCGCGCGCGAGGCGCGGCGCCTCGACGGCCGGCGCTTCCGGCGGGCCGAGGCCTACGGCAAGCACCTCTTCCATCACTGGAGCGGGGGGCTCGTCGTGCACGTGCACCTCGGCATGGCGGGATGGTTCTACCGGCACGCGCCCGTCGCGCCGGTTCCCCGCGACACGGTCCGCATGCGCCTGTCGGCCCGCGGCGTGTCGACGGACCTCATCGGGCCGCCGACCTGCGAGATCATGCCGGACTTCGCGCGCCGCGCGCTGATCGCGAGGCTGGGTCCCGATCCCCTCCGTGCAGACTTCGATCCGGACCGCGCGCTCGCGGCGTTTCGCAAGCGGCCGAAGCGCGCGGTCGGCGACGCGCTGCTCGACCAGCGCGTCCTCGCGGGCGTCGGCAACATCTACCGCAACGAGGCCCTGTTCCTGACGGGGATCCATCCGCTCCGGCCGGCGGCGCGCGTCACCGACGCGCAGTGGAACGCGCTGTGGCGAACGATCCGCAGGCTCATGCGCCGCGGCGTCGCGCAGGCGCGCATCCGCACGGTCGACGCTCGCGAGCCGGCGCATCCGCTGGCCGGGCGCGCCCCGCGCGGAGACGACGACGCCTTCTACGTCTACCAGGCCGGTGCCTGCCGCCGCTGCGCGACACCGATCCGCGAGTTCCCCCTGTCGGGACGGCGGATGTTCGCGTGTCCGCGCTGCCAGCCCCGGCGTTGACAGCGGGTTCGCGGCGCTTAATATGTAACCGAATGGTTACATATCCGCCGAGGCCGTTGCTCATGCCGTCTACGGCGCCGTCGCCGATCCGACGCGCCGCGCGATCCTCGACATCCTCATGCGGGGCGAGCTGTCGGCCGGCGAGCTCGCCGCGCGGTTCCCGGTGAGCCGGCCCGCGGTCTCACGGCACCTGCGCGTGCTGCGCGAAGCGGGGCTCGTGACCGAGAAACGAGACTCGCGCCGCCGGCAGTACTCGCTCTCCCCTGCGCCGCTCGCCGAAATCGACCGCTGGCTCGCCGGCTACCGGGTCTTCTGGGGAGCGCGTCTGAACGCCCTGAAGCGCTACGTCGAAGAGAACGCAAAGGAGCCCCGCCGATGACCTGGACGCACGAAGCCACGTTCACGCTGCCCGCGCCGCCCGCCCGGGTCTTCGAAGCGCTCACCCGCGCGCAGGACCTCTCGAAATGGTTTGCCGAGCACGTCGAGGTTCCCCCGGGCGATCTGCGCGCCGGCGGAACGCTCCGTTTCTGGGGCAAGCACGCCTACGGCGCCCCGGCCTCCGACGCGCGGGAGGCCGCCGTCGACATCACGCGCTCCGAGCCCGGGCGCGCGCTCGCGTACCGCTGGCGGTTCGAGGACGCCGATTCCGACGTGTCGATCACGCTGGCGCCGAAGGACGACGCCGCGACGACGCTCGCGCTCGCCCACGCCTTTCCGGCCCGACCTTCCGTTGCCTGGGGCGAGGAGCTCGTCGAGGACTACTGGAAGCTCACCATGGGCAACCTCGACGCGCACCTGCGCGGCGGCGCGGGCATCGTCCTGCCGGACTACACCGATCCCTCGCCCGAGATCCGCCTGTCGATCGTGATCGACGCGCCGCGCGAGAAGGTCTTCCGCGCGCTCATCGAGCCCGAGGCGCTGGATCGCTGGATCGCCGCGGCGGCCTCGGTCGAGCCGCGGGTCGGAGGCGCTTACAGCTACGGCTGGACGTACAAGTACGGCGGCCGCGATGTCGTCGGCGGGCCGACGAAGGTCCTCGACATCGTCGAGAACGAGCGGCTCGTGACCGACTGGACCGACTGGCGCGGCCAGGACGAGCGCGGCCTCACGCGCGTCTCCTGGACGCTCGAGAGCCTCGGCGGCAAGACGCGCCTGACGCTCGTGCACGGCGGCTTCTCCCGCACCGCGGACCTGTCGGACTACCCGTTCGGCTGGGGAGAGTTCCTCGCGCAGCTGCGCGGGTTTCTCGAAGCATCGTAGGGTGCCGGCGCACGGATAGAATCCGGGGCCTCGACAGCAGAAAGCAGAAAGCAGAAAGGACGCACCGATGCTCCAGGCTCTCGCTCTCTCCGCTCTCCTTCTCGCGCAGGCTCCGGATCCCTCGCTGCCGCCGTCGCTCGAGACGGCCAAAGCGGCGCTCGAGAAATCCCCCCGCCACGGCGAGTACATCGACGTGAAGGTCCCGGGCGGCACTGGAAGTGTTCCGATCCGCACCTGGATCTCGTACCCCGAGAGAAAAGACAAGGCCGGCGTCGTGATCGTGATCCAGGAAGTCTTCGGCCTGACCGACTGGCTCCGCGGCGTCGCGGACCAGCTCGCTAAGGACGGGTTCATCGCCGTCGCGCCGGACATGGTCTCCGGGCTCGGGCCCGGCGGCGGGGGCACCGAGTCCGTCCCCAGCCGCGACGACGTCGTGGCGCTGACGCGCGGCATCTCGCCCGAGGAGGCGGTCAAGCGCCTGAACGCCGTGCGCGACTGGGCGATGACGCTTCCCGCCGCCAACGGAAAAACCGCGACGGTCGGCTTCTGCTGGGGCGGCGGCCGAAGCTTCGCTTACGCGGCCGCGCAGCCCGGGCTCAACGCGGCCGTCGTCTACTACGGCGGCTCGCCCGAGCCGCCCGCCCTCGCGACCATCAAGGCGCCGGTCCAGGGCCACTACGGCGGCGACGACGCGCGCATCAACGCGACGATTCCGCCGGCCGAGGCCGAGATGAAGAAGCTCGGCAAAACGTACGAGGTCCACATCTACGAGGGCGCGGGCCACGGGTTCCTGCGCGAGCAGGACGGGCGGGACGGAGCGAACCTCAAGGCGACGCGCGAGGCCTGGCCGCTGACGCTGAAGTTTCTGAACGCGAATCTGAAGTAGAGAAGCGGTCTAGCGCACTAGCGCTCTAGCGCTTCGCCGGCTTCGCCGTGCCCGAGGCGATCGCGGCGTCGATCAGCCGCCAGAGCTTTCCTTCCGCCTCGGCCTCGAGATCCTCTTCGCGCGCGTCGAGAACGCGTTCCTCCGCCTCGAGGTCGTGCTGCTCGTCCTCGACCTCGCGGATGCGCTTGCGGACGGCCTGCCTCCCGCGCTCCAGCTCCCCGCGGCGGCTCGCGTCGACGGCGAGACCCGCCTCGAGGTCCGCGTCGAGGTCCTCGAGCTCGCGGTCGAGCTCCTCCTCTTCGCCGGTCGAGAGTCTCTTCCCTTTGATCGAGACGCGCTTCCTTCCGCTGGAAATCATCGATCTCCGGCTCGAGCGCGCGCAGCGGCGCAAACAGCGCCTCGGCCCTCGCGAGGGTCGCCGCGTCGTCGATCTGGTAGGACTTGCCCGAGCGGCGCACCCACAGGAAGTCGCCGGAGGGCTTCCCGCGCTTCTCGCGCATGCGGACGAGCTCGTCCAGGTCCACGTCGCCGCTCACCCAGCGATCGCCGAGCGACAGAATGTAGGCGTCGCCCGTCCGCGCGTGGGGGCTCGCCAGCAGGACCGGACCCGCCAGGACGCCACAGGCTGCCAGGACTCCGAGGGCCAGACCGCGCATCGGGAACCTCCTTGTCGGGGGACGCCGGCGGGCGGCGGAGGTTACGCGGAGGATTAGACTTCGGCCGTGATCCTGGTCTGCCCGTCCTGCGGCCGGAAGAACCGTTCGCCCGCCGAGCGGCTCGCCGAGGAGGGCCGCTGCGGGAGCTGCAAGACGCCGATCTCTCCGGTCTCGAAGCCCCTCGACGCCGATCCGGAGATCTTCCGCGAGGTGACGGAAAAGGCGCGGGTCCCCGTCCTCGTGGACTTCTGGGCCGATTGGTGCGGCCCGTGCAAGATGGCGGCGCCGGAGGTCGAGCAGACGGCGCGCGACATGGCGGGCCGCGCCGTCGTTCTCAAGGTCGACACGGAGAAACACCCGCAGCTCGCCGAGCAGTTCGGCGTTCGGGGAATCCCCAACTTCGCGGTCCTCCGCGACGGGCGCGTCGTTCGCCAACAGCCCGGCCTCGTGCCGAGCGCCACGCTGACGAGCTGGCTCGAGAGCGCCTAGGCCTCTTCGCCGGCGAGGCGGGCGAGCACGCGCGAGAGCGGCGCGCCGTCGTCGATTCCTTCCAGACGCGGGATCCGTTCGCGCAGCGCCTCCAGACGGCCGGGCTCCGCCGTGAAGTCGTACGCGATGACGACGGGCGCGCCGTCCGGGAGACGGCCCGCGAGCTCGGCCGCGAGCTCCGCCGCGACGTAGAACCCCTGCTGGCGGGCGAGATGCGCGCGCACGCGAGACGCGTCGCCCGCGAAGCGGGACAGCAGCGCCGCCGCATCACCGCAGAGCCGCTCGGGCGGCGTGCGGTCGAAGACGACGTCGAAGAAGACGGCATCGAAATCGCCGGGGCCCCGCAACGCACGCCGCGCGTCGAGCAGGTCCCCCGCGCGCACGAGCTCCACGCGTCCGTCGCGGACGGGAGCGAGCCGCCGGAACGCCTCGACGTACTCGTTGCCGTCTTCGACGACGAGGACGCGCCTCACGAGGACGACTCGATCGCCGGAAAGTCGAGCGCGATCCCCTTGGTGAAACCGCGGGCGGGAGCCTCCGTCACCGCGAAGGCCGAATCGTTGCGGCGCAGCAGGTCCGCGATCACCCCCCAGCCGCGCTCCGCCGGCCGCGCCCGCAGCGCGTCGGAGGAGAGAGCGCCCGGGAGATCGTCCGCGAGCATCATGTGGAGGCGCGCCTCGCCCGTCGCCGCGTCGCGAATGAGCTCGACCGAGAGCCCGAGCCGCACCGGCTCGGGCACGCGCGCGCGTCCCGCCGCGATCGCGTTGGCGAAGAGGTTGCGCCAGAGGGTCTCCCAGTCGAGCGGCGCGAATCGGATCCGCACGCTCGGCAGGCTCGCGCCCCCGGCGAGGGCGCCGATCGGCTCGAGTTTCGGCGCGGGCAGGGCGGCCTCCGCGGCCACGCGCGCGAGCAGCTCCTGGAGCGCCTCGATCCGCACGGGCAGGGCCGAGGCGCGATCGAGGATGCGCTCGATGCCGGCGCCGGACGCGAGCGCGAAGCCCCGCTCGGCGCGGGCGAGATGCCGCGCGGCCCTCCGTGCGAGGCGCGGCGATGCGGACTCTCCGGAAGCCAGCCGGGCGAGCTCCGGCCGGGCCTTCTCGAGCGCGACGAGGCCGCGATGCAGCCAGGAGAAGGCCGGGTCGCGCCGTTGGAGGTTCAGGCGCGAACCGTCTTCGCGCGCGATCCCTTCGAGCTCCGCGATCGCGCCGCGCGCCTCGGCGACGAGGCCGCGCGGGCCCGGCGCTTCCGGCGCCTCCTTCACGCCGTAGAGACGCGCGCAGAGGAGCTCCGCCGTGTCGCGGCGCGCCGCCTCGTCGCTCGCCGCGTCGGTCAGGCGGCGCACGGCATCCGGCAGCAGGAGCCCGCCGTGTTTCAACGCCTCGTGGCGCAGCCTTCCGACGACGGGCCGCACACGGTGCGCGCGGGCGGGATGGTCGGCGAGCCACTCCTCGAGCGTCTGGCCGGAGCGCCGGCGGTAGACGAGCGCGGCGAGGGCCCCGACGGCGAGCGCCGCGAGGGCCGCCGCCGCGATCCGCATCCTCCACCGCGCCGATTCCAGGCGCGCGACCGCGGCCGCTGCCGCCGCGGCGCGCAGGCCCGACGGCGCTTCGTCGCGGTAGCGGCGGTAGAAGCCGAGTGCCTCGCCCGGCCGCTGCCGCCCCTCGGCCTCGCGCGCGAGCTCGAAAAGAGCCTCGGCGGACCCGGCTTCGGCCGCGCCCCGCCAGGCCTCGAGCGCCTCTTCGCGGCGCGTCGGGCTCGCCGAGATCAGACGCGCGAGCTCCTCGCGCGGCGCCGCGCGCCCGGGATCCGCGGCAATCGCCCGGCGAAACGCCGCCTCCGCGGCCGCGCGATCCCCGCGGCGAAGATGGACGGCGCCCGCGAGGGCCGGCGCCTGCGCGAAGGACGGGTCGCGCTGCTCGGCCTCGTCCAGGAGCGCGAGGGCCGCTTCGAGCGACGCGGGGTCGCCGTTGCCCGCGAGAACCTGCGCCTTGCGCCACCGGTCGGCGGCCTCCGGCGCGGGTTCGACGGCCAAGGGCGACGTCGCGCTCCGTGAGCCCTCGTCGGCCGGGGTGCGGGAGCCCGATCCCCGGGCGAGCGCGTCGTGGAGCGCCGCGACCTCGGCGCGTTCGGCCGGCCCGACCATGGCGAGGTAGCGATCGAGCCGCTCGAGCGCCCGCGCGCCGTCGCCCTGCTCGGCGTACCGCTCGGCCGCGATGCGGAGCAGCGCGGGCTCGCCCGGCCTCAGGGCCGCAGCCCGATCCGACAACGCGAGCGCCTCGGCCTTGGCGCGGCGATCCGGCTCCGCCCACAGGAGACTCGCGAGCGTGGTCAGAGCCTCGACGCGGTCGGGCTCCGCCGCGAGTGCCTCGCGGGCGGCGCGGATCGCCTCGGCGGGACGGCCGGCGCGGGTCTCGACCGCGGACAACGCGAGGAGCGCCTCGACGTAGCCGGGCGAGAGCCTCGCCGCGAGCTGGAGCTTCGACCGCGCGTCGCGCAGATTCCCGCGCGTCAGAGCGCGGCGTCCGTCGGCCAGCGCGAGCCGCGCTTCCGGGGACGGGCTCTCCGACGGCAGCGCGATCTCGGCGGCCCGGGCCTCGAGCTCGAGCTCGCGGATGCGCGGCGTGATCCAGGCCGGCGTCTCCCCTTCGGCAGCGAGCGCCCGCCGCAGGGCGTCGTAGCGAAACATCGCGTCGCGCCAGCGCCGCCGCTCCTCCGCCCGCCGCGCGAGGAGGTGGAGCTCGGCCGGCGTGAGCAGGATCCCCGGGTCCGCCTCCGCCGCCGCGGCGAGAAGATCACCGGCCTCCTCGACGTCTCCCGCGGCGAATGCGAGGTCCGACGCGAGCAGATCGCGCTCCGCGGAGCCGCTGCCGCGACCTCCTCGCCGCGCCGCGCGCAGGAGCTCCCGCGCGCGGGAGAGGTCGGTGGGCGCTTCGGGGGCGGCCGCCAGCGCCTCGGCGGCCAGCGCAGCAAGTGTTGCGGGATCGCGCGAGCAGTCGCCGACGGCGACGGCGACTCCCGGGGCCGGGACATCCTGGGCAAAGCCGGTTCCCGCCGCCAATCCCAGGCCGACGAGCGCCGCGAGGAGCGCCCTCGCGCTCAACGGTCCTCCCGCGCCGAGAGTCCGATCTTGTTGAACCGGAGCCGGACGGCCTTCGCCTCCCGCCGGGAGCCCGTCATGGCCTCCGCCATGCGCGCGAAGTCGCCGCCGGACTCCTTGAAGAAGACCCGCATCGCGGACCGCTCGAGCTCCCGCCGGAAGCCGGCGACGGTCGAGGCCTTCGGGCGCTCCAGCGGGAAGGTTGCGCCTGCCGCGCCCGCGCCGGTCCCCGCCTCGCGGGCGCCCGCGAGCAGGTCGAAGAGCAGGCGCGCATCCAGGTGCAGGCGCGCGCGGCCCGATGCGTCGATCGAAGCGCCTCCACCCGCGTATACGGCCGCCGCGAGCGCGTCCGCCAGCGCCATCTCGAACTGCCGGACGTTGCCCGGCCACGGGTGTTTCTCGATCGCCGTCCAGGCCTTGCGCGGGACGACGAAGACGACCGGCGATCCGTCCTTGCGCGCTTCGTCCTCGGAAAGCGCGAGCGACGGCGCCGCGCCCGGCTCCGGCTCGGGCCCTCCCGCGGCGCGCACGAGCGCGGCGACCGCCCGGCGGTGGCGCGGATCGGCAAAGAAGGCCTCGCCCGTCTGGCGGGCGAGGTCCGGCAGGTCCTCGCGCCGGTCGGCCAGGCGCGGCAGCTCCAGCGCGAGGGAGGGATTCAGACGCATGCGCAGGTCCGCGCGAAACGTCCCGTCGGCCGATCGCCGTCCGAGGTCCGCGTTGGAGGCGGCGACGACGCGCGCCGTGTGCGGGATCTCCGCCGTCGCGCCGAGCCGCCGGATGCGGCCGTCGTTCAGCGCCGTCAGAAGCATCTTCTGGGCGTCCGACGTCAGGTTCTCCACCTCGTCGAGAAAGAGCGTGCCCTCCGCCGCGGCTTCGAAGACGCCCGCCCGGTCCGCGATCGCTCCCGTGAAGGCGCCGCGCACCGCGCCGAAGAGGGCGGACTGGAGGAGTCCCTCCGGCACGGTCGCGCAGTCGAACGGCACGAAGTGCCCCGTCCGCCCGGAGAGCGCATGGATGACGTCGCGGGCGAGCAGGCTCTTGCCCGTTCCCGTCGGCCCCGTCAGGAGCAGCGGCATCGGCGTGGGAGCGAGCGCGGAGACCTTGCGCCGCAGCTCCCGCATCGCGGCGCTCGAGCCCCAGAAGAACCGGCCGGTCTTCGGCGGCGACTCGCGCTCCGCGAGCATGCGTCGCAGCATCCGGACGACCCCCTCGCCCGAAACCTCGTCCTCGCCGACGGCGTACGTGAACGCGTCCGCGCGCAGGGCCAGGGCGGCCTCTTCGAACGGGATCTCGGCATACGCCGTCGTCAGCAGCACGGGCAGGTCCGGCCGGCGGCGGCGCAGGCGCTCGAGGATGTAGATCCCCTGCCGCTCCCGGCGTTCGCGCCGGCGCCGCCGCGCCCCGGCGTCCTCGCCGAGCGGCCGCTCGTCGGGAAGAAGCTCCTCGTCCGGAAGGTCGAAGCGCACGTCGAGCACGACGGCGTCGAGAGGGCGCCTTTCGGAGAGGTGCGGCTCTGCCTCGCGCCAGGATCGGGCGAACCGACGCCGGCCGCCGTCGGCGCCCGAGGACTCGACGAGGTCGACCTCAGAGCCCGCCAGCCGCGCGATCGCCGCGGCGGTCCGGGCCTGATCGTCGATCACGAGGACGCGCGGGCGCCCGCGGCGGGACGTCACAGCGTGTCTTCCGATCCGGAGGGAGCGGAATGCGACGCCGCGAGCTCGGAGAGGCGCCGGCAACCGGCGGCGATCTCCCGGGTTCGCGCGTCCAGCCGCTCCAGCTCCGCGCGCGTCAAGCCCGCGAGGCCCGGCGGGAGTCGCCGCAGCGGCCGGATGGATTCGGCAAGCCGCTCGACCGCTTCCGCAAAGGGCCCCGCTTCCGGGAGCGCGGGGCCTTCCTCGTCCCGCCAGGTGTCGAAGACCGTGCAGGCCGCTGCCGGGCCGTCGGGTCCGGAGCGCGTCGCGAGGACGTCCCGGGCGAGCCGCTCCCGCAGCGCCTCAGTGTCCGTCTCGAGGCCGGCCGGCGCCGAGAACCGGATGGAGCGGCCGAGGTCGTGGCGCAGTCGCGCGGCGGCGTCCCGCATCGCCTCAGGATAACTCCGAATTGGAGCGATTTACTCCGTTTTGGAGCACCAATCGGCGCCAGAGGCGCCGTTTTCCGGGCACGCCCCTTGAACTGCGATCGCGGTGTCCGCACAGCGAGTCGGACGGAAAGCGAGGCGCGTCATGGAACTCCCGAGACAACAGCCGCAGGAGCCCTTCCCCGATCCCGACGAAGGCTCCGCGCGAACGGCCCGACTGGCGCCAGTCGCTTCGCGGGGTACTCGGCCGCCTCCCGCCGGTCTCCCGGATTCCGTGGCGCACCGTGCGCCGCGGGCTGCTCGTGCTGGTCCTCGTGCTCGCGGCCGCCGCCGTCTGGCGCGAAACGCAGAAGAGCTTCCGGAACGTCGCTCCCGGCTTCGTCGGCGTCGCGACCAACCGCTTCACGGGAACGCTCGACGTGCTCGATCCCGGGACGCACTTCGCGTCCGCCATTCCTCTACGACATCCACCCGGTCCGCGTCTCGGACCAGATCCTCTCGGGCGAGGAAGGCGAGTTCCGGCTCACGACGAAGGAGGGCGTGCTCGCGCGCGTCAGCGTCCAGGCCCGGTGGGCGATCGACCGCAAGCACCTGCTCTCGCAGTGGGCGGGCCTGCCGCAGCGCCCCGGCGCGGAGCTCGTGGCGCCGGTCCTCTTCGCGGCGTTCCGGGCGGCCGCTCCCCGCTACGAGGTCGGCCGGCTCATCGCCGAGAAACGCGAGGAGCTCGCCGCGATCGCGGCCGTCGAGGCCCGCAAGCGACTCGCCGAGAGCGGCATCGTCCTGAAGGAAGTCCTGATCAGCGACCTCGTCCTTCCCCCGGAGTTCGAAAAGGGCCGCCTCGCGATGGTCGACGAGGTCCAGTCGACCGAGCGTCTCGACGTGACGTTGAAGCGCAAGGTCAAGGAAGTCGAGGAGTCGCGCCTGACCGCGGAGGCGCAGAAGGCCCGGCAGGTCCAGGAGGCCGAGGCGGCGGCGGCCCAGCGCGTGATCGCCGCGCGCGGCGAGTCCGACGCCATGAAACACGTGCTGCAGCTGAAGGAAAAGCAGATCAAGCAGAAGAAGCTCGAGGCGGAAGCGGAGCGCCAGACGATCGTGCAACGGGCGCAGGCGAGCGCCGAGGCCTCGCGGATCCAGTCGCAGGCCGACGCGGCGCGCCGCCGCGACATGGCCGACGCCGAGGCGTATGCCACGCGCGTCCAGTCGCAGGCGGACTTCGAGGGCCTCGAGCGCGAGGCCGTCCTCGTGACGGCCAACCCCCTGCTCATCCCCAAGACCTTCGCCGACCGGCTCGCCGACAACGTCCAGGTGATCCTCACGCCTTCGATCGAAGGCGACGCCTTCACCGGAGAGGTCTACAAGCGCGTCCTCGCCGGGCAGGCCGCGGTCGAAACCAAGACGTCCTCGAAGGAGTCGAAGTCGAAATCCAAGTCCAACGCCCGGCGCACGTCGACGCAGTGAATCGCGATTTGAAACCACAAGAAAGGAAAAGAGCCATGCTCGAGATCGCCCGGATCCTCGTCCCCCGCCTCATCGTCGCGTTGGTCCTCTCGTTCGGAGTCGCCGGCGCCTGCACCTACGCCGCCGCCGAAGGCGCGCCGGCTTCCGATGCCTGCCTCGTGGCTCCGGGCGCCGACGCGTTCACGACACCCCGCGAAGCCTTGCTGCGCGAGAAGCCTTCCCGCGACGCGCGCATCCTCGCGAAGCTGCCGCAGGGCACGCGCGTCACGGTGTCTGGAATCGCGCGGCGAGTACCTCCGCGTCGAGCGGGCGGGCTCCGTGCCCGGCTGGGTGGCGCGCGAAGTCACGGTCGCGTTCGCGCCGGGTCCCGATGCGACGCGCTCCATGATCGTCATCGGCCGCGCCTTCTCCCGCAACGACACGCACCGGCTGCTCGCCGCGTTCCTGCTCGACCGCGCCGCCTCGCGCCTGCGCGACGCCAAGACGCCCGACGCGGAAGTCGAGGTGCTCCTCGGCGAAACCCTCGAGGACCTGGCCGCGACCGGCGGCCCGTATCGCGCCGAGCTCGGCCTCTCCGAGCGCACGGACGCCTCCGGCACGCGGGGCTACTCCGACGGCGCGGCCTTCCGGCGCGCCGCGGAGATCGCCGGCACCAACGCGTCTTCCGGAGGGGACCCGCGGGTGCGCGAACGGGCGGCGGCCGGACTGCTCCGCGCTCAGTACCAGGACCGGCCGGCTTCGCTCGCAAACCTTCTCCAGGAATCCAACTCCTGGCTCGCGCTGCTCGAGTCCGCCGAGGAGGCCTCGGTCCTCCGCTCGGCCGCGCTCCGCGCCGGGGATGCTTCCCTCTCGGTTGGACGGTACCTGCTCGCGCTCGGCAAGCTCGAAGAGCTCGGCAAGCTCGAGGCGCGCCTGGCTGCCGCGAGCGCGCGCGTCCAGTCGTTCTCCCCGGACGGGCCGGACGGACGCCGGCTCGCCTCCCGCGCGGCGATCCTCCACGCGATGCGCGGCGACGGATCGGTCGCGTTCCCGCAGGAAGTCCGCATCGCGGCCGGCAGCCGCGAGAAGACGGTTCGCATCGAGGGCAAGCTGGGCGCGCTGCAACTGATCGTCGAGACGCGCGCCGGCGGCACGCGCGAGGTCTCGGTCCGCAGGGCCGCCGTGCCGATCCTGCCGGCCCCCGGCTCGCTCCGCATCGCGCCCGACGGCCGCTCCGTGGCGTGGGTCGAGGTCGCCGGGCCCTCCCAGCTCTACCCCGTCATGACCTCGCTCGAGCGCGACGAGCCCGCACGCGAAGTGGCGTTTCTCTCCTCGGGGCGTCCGCTGCGCGACCGGGCGCTCGCGCACGTCGTCGGCTCGCTCGCCGGATTCTCGAAGGACGGCCAACGCCTCGGCCTCTCGATCGAGGCCTGGAACTCGACGCCCGGACCCGCGCCGCGCTACTCGGTCGTCTCCGTCGCCACCGGGGAGCTCCTCTTCGAAACGTCGAGCGATCTCACGAGCTTCCGGAGACTGCTCCAGTGAGCGCGGGCGCTGATAGGCTCGCGCGCATTCATGGGGCCGCGAATTCGTCGACTTCTCGGATTGCCGGCGCCCCCTCCCCCGGCGGCGCCGGCCGCGGACTACAAGGCGACGTGGAACGATCGCGGGGCCAAGAACGCGCACGACGCGATCCTGACCGGCGCGACCCCCGAACGTTTCGAGGAGACGGGCCGCCGCGACGCGGACCTGCTCGCACGACACCTGCGGAGCGGGGACGTCGTTCTCAACATCGGCTGCGGCGTCGGCCGCGTCGAGAAGTACCTGGCGCCGCAGGTCCGGGAGCTCTGGGCCGATCGACGTCAGCGGCGAGATGATCCGCCGGGCCGGCAAGCGCCTCGCGGGCTTGACCAACGTGCACCTGCGCGAGGTCGAGCAACCGGGAGTTTTTGTCGTCTTTCGAGGACGGCCGCTTCGACCTCGTCTTCTCCTTCCTCGTACTGCAGCACCTGGAGCGCGAAGACGCCTTCCTCTACCTGCGGGACGCCTGCCGGGTGCTCAAGCCCGGCGGGCGCCTCGTCACCCAGTTCCCGAATCTCCTCTCCGCGGAGTACACGCGCGCTTTCGTCAGCGAAGCCGAAACGCAGCTACGCAGCCCCGGCCGCGTGCGCCCTACACCGAGGCCGAGGTGCGTCACCTTCTGGCGACCGCAGGCTTCGAGGTCGCGGAGGTCTGGCACGGCGGACACAACGGCCGCCCCGACGAGATCTACGTCGCCGCGACGCGTCGCCCGGACGCCTGAGCGGACCCGCCGTGCTACCCTCTTCTTCGTATCTTTAAGCGTGCCCACTGTACGAACCGGCTGAAAAAACGCCGCGCCGCCGGCTTCGCCGCGGCCCTCGCCCTCCTCCTCGCCGCGTTCTCCGCGCCTCTGCCGGCGCAGGAGCGCGCGCTCGATCGCGTGGAAGGGCGAGACGCTACCCGATCGGCTCACTCGGCGGCCGCGAGTTCGTGGTCTCGGACGCCGCCCGCGCGCTCGGCTTCGCCGTCTCCTCCGACCCGCAGACGGGCGTCCTGACGATCACGGGCAGCGGGCACCAGATCCTCCTCGGGCCGGGCACCGCCCAGGTCCCGGTCGACCGGCGGATCGTCGCGATCTCGCTGCCCGCGCGCATGGTCTCCGGCGCGCTCTACGCGCCGCCCGACTTCTTCGAGAAGATCCTCTTCCCGCTGGGCGGCGCCGCGGGAGCCTGGGACGCCGCGAAGAAGACCTGGACGCTCGTGCCCGCCGGGCCGCCGCCTCTGTCGATCGAGATCGCCGTCGTCCACGTCGCGCCGACCACCCAGGTCGTGTTCCGCCTCTCGGCCGCGGCGAAGACGGCGACCGCGCTGTCCGAGCGGACCTTCCAGGTCCGCTTCTCGGACACGAAGATCGAGCCCGCCGTTCCCCGAGAAGAAGTACGACGACCCGCTCGTCGCGTCGGTGCGCTTCGCGGGCGAGCTCGCGACGATCGACTTCCGCGAGCCCGGCCTCGCCGCCCGCGCGTATCCGCTGACCTCGCCGGACCGTCTCGTGGTCGAGATCGGGCGCCGCGCCGTTGCCCCCGGAGCCCCGGCGCCGGCTCCCGGTGCCGCTCCTTCGCCCGTACCCGGCGCCCCCGCCGAGCCCGCGGAGACGGCGGTTCCGCCTCCGGGCCCCGCTCCGCTCACGATCGTCGTCGATCCCGGCCATGGGGGAAGCGAGACGGGCGCGATCGGTCCGGGCGGATACCAGGAGAAGGAAGCGACGCTCGAGATCGCCAGGCGGATCGTCGCGACCCTGCCGCGCGTCCTCGCGTGCCGCACGGTCCTCACGCGCGACACCGACCTCCTGCTGCCGCTCGACGACCGCACGTCGATCGCGAACCACGAGAAGGCGGATCTCTTCCTCTCGGTGCACGCCAACTCGTCCCGCTCCGCCTCCGCGCAGGGCTCCGAGACGTACTACCTCTCGCTCGAGGCCTCCGACAAGATCGCCCAGGAGGTCGCCAGCCGCGAGAACGCGGCCAACGGAACGGCCGATCCCCAGGGCGCCGGGGCCGTCTCGCCGTCGAACAACCCCGACCTCGACTTCGTGCTCTGGGACCTCGCGCAGAGCGCGCACCTGAAAGAATCGAGCGAGATCGCCGAGGCGATCCAGGTCGAGCTCAACACCGTCTCCAACACGGCCAATCGCGGCATCAAGCAGGCGCCCTTCCGCGTCCTCGTCGGCGCGACGATGCCCGCGGTCCTCGTCGAGGTCGCGTTCATCTCCAATGCCGACGAGGAGAAGCGCCTCCGGAACCCGGACTTCCAGCAGGCGCGTTGCCGACGCCGTCGCGCGCGCCGTCGCGCGGTTCTACGGCCGGCGCCTGCCGTCCGTCGTGCCGGCCGACCCCGCGCCGCCCCAGCCCGGCCCCGCACGCCGCGCCATGAGCCGTCGCGCGGCAGCGATCCTCCTGGCGGTCCTGGCGGCCGCCGTCGCCGCGCTGATCCTCGCCAACCGCGGCGACCTCACGCGCTTCGGCGGCGCGTGCCGCCGGCCCTTCCTGCGCGTCACCCCTGCGCCGCCCCCGCTCGTCACGCCCGCGCCGGGGTCACGCCGGCGCCCGCGGTCGAGACGGTGAGCGTCACCCTCTACTTTCCCGACCAGCACGGCATGCTCCTCCACACGGAGGAGCGCGACCTCCCGAAGCCCGCCGGCGGCGCGGCTTTCCTCACAGCGCTCTTCGCGGAGCTGCAGAAGGGTCCGACGCGCGAGGGCCTCATCGCCGTGATTCCCCGAGAAGATGCAGCTGCGCAACGCCTTCCTCCTCCCCGAGGGCGAAGCGGTCCTCGACCTCGCGGTCGATTCGAGCCTGACCTTCGGCTCCGACGAAGAGCTCACGATCGTCGGCGTCGCTCGTCGACACGACGCTCGCAGAACGTGGCCGAGACGACCCGTGTGAGAATCCTCATCAACGGCGAGCCCGCCGAGACGCTGGGAGGCCACGTGGACCTGACACGGCCGCTTCTGTTCTCTGAAGAACATCGTCGCGCGTGCCGCGACCCCGACCCCGCGATCACGCCGCCGCCGCCCGACGGCGCGGTGACGCCGTGCGACTCCCCGGCCCGACGGGCGCGACGCCCGGCCGAGCTGCGCGACGTCAAGATCGAGACGGGCGTCGCGCGGCACGCCGAGGGCTCCGCCCTGATCTCCCTCGGCGACACGCACGTTCTCTGCGCCGCCTCGGTCGAGGACCGCGTGCCGCCGTTTCTCAAGGGCAGCGGCAGCGGCTGGGTCACGGCCGAGTACGGCATGCTGCCCCGCGCCACCCACACGCGCTCCGCCCGCGAGGCCGCTCAGGGCAAGCAGGGCGGGCGCACGCTCGAGATCCAGCGGCTCATCGGCCGTTCGCTGCGGAGCGTCACGAGCTGCGCGGCCTCGGCGAGCGCACGATCACCCTCGACTGCGACGTGCTCCAGGCCGACGGCGGCACGCGCTGCGCGGGGATCACCGGCGCCTGCGTCGCCCTCGCCATGGCGCTCGCCCGCCTGACTGCGCGAGCAGAAGATCCCGCGCTGGCCGCTGCGCGAAACGGTCGCCGCGGTTTCGGTCGGCATCTGCGCCGGCCAGCCGGTTCTCGACCTCGCCTACACCGAGGACGCCGAAGCCGACGTCGACTGCAACGTCGTCGGCACGGCCTCCGGCAGCTTCGTCGAGATCCAGGGCACGGCCGAGCGGCGGCCCTTCTCGGAGAAGCAGCTCGCGGAGCTGCTCGCGCTGGCCAAATGGGCCTCGCGAGTCTGCGCGACCTCCAGGACGCGGCGTTGGCGCCGCACCTGAAGGGGATCGCGACGTCCTAGGGTCTGGCTCCGTGGCCTTCCGCGTAGTGCCGCGCCAGCGCGTCGCCGCCGAAGTCGTCCTGGAGGTCGCGGAACACGCTGTGCACGTGGTTGGCGCGATCCTGCGTGTTGTCGTACTCGATGACGAACGTAGGGCCCTGGAGCCGGTAGTAGTGCCCCTGCCCCGCCGTCGGACCGCCGGCCCAGGCAAAGCGGATCGTGTTCGATTCCGGCCTTCTCGATCTTCTCCGTCTGAGCGCGGGCCATGTCCTCGCGGAGGTTGCCGATGTAGACCGCGATGAGGTCCCGCAGGAGCGCCCGCTGTGCGTCCGTCATCTCCGACGCCGGAAGGCCCTCGGGCTTCGGAACGCTCGGGCGGCCGGGACCGAACAGAATGTCCGAGGGCGCGTCGCGGAGACGACGGCGGAGCGCCGCTGGCGCGCGTCGAGGCTCCCGAGGAGCCTCCGCGCGAGGTCCTCCTCCGCCGCGAGGACGCGTAATCCCGCGTGCGGGCCCTGAGGAAACGCGGGCGGGATCGGCGCCGAAGAACGCCGGGCGTCTCCGAGACGAGGCTGCCGGTCGCCGAGGAAAAGTTCAGGCTGAGGTGATGGCCCTCGAAACGCCAGGACCACGGGCGCTCGGTCCGAGGGTTCGCCGAAGATCGTCAGGTAATAGAGGTCCGGGTCGCGGCGGAGCGAACGCCTGTCGAGGACGCCTGACACCCTCCCGCATCTTCGCGTAGCCGCTGCGAGGAGAGCGCCGCGCGCAGCATCGCGAAGGCCGCCCGCCGCTCCTGCGCATTCATCCTTCAGCGCGATGCCCTTCCGAGCGCGCCCGGGGAAATAGCTCCAGGCACGTGCGGTCCGCGTCTTCGAGCGGCCGCACGCACTCGGACTTCCGCTCCGGCCGCAGCGCGCCACGAAATCCGCGGCCGCGGCGGCATCCGCGTTCTGCGCCGCCGGGGCCGCGGCGACGCCGCCGAGGACGACGCAGGCGAGGCCGCGGCGATCGCGCCGGCTCATGGCGCCGCCAGCCCGTTGACGATCCGTGCTTCTGCCCGCGGAGCGTCCGGTGCACGGGGCACTCTCGGCAATCTCGAGCAGACGCGCCTCTGCTCCGCCGACAGGCGCGCCGGTCAGCTCGATCTCGCGCTGATCGCGTCGATCCGGCTGTCCTCCCGCGTTTCGCAGTCCGCGCAGTCGCGCGCGTGGATCTTGCCCTGCGACATCCGCACCGTGATGCCCGTCGAGCGGCCACCCTTGCGCTCCGCGTACATGCGGATCGTCATCGATGTGCAGGCGCCGAGCGCGGAGAGCAGAAGGGCGTACGGGTCGGGCCCCGTGTCCGTGCCGCCGGAGGTCACCGGCTCGTCGGCACGCAGCGTGTGCCTTCCCGCCCGAATCTCCTGGGCATAGCGGGGCCCGATCTCACGAACGACGACCTCGTGCGGCGCTGTCATGGGCGTCCTCCTCCGTCATTCTAGAATCGCCGTCTTCGGGAGGTTCTCGGAATGACGCTGCGCGTCGGGTTTCATCGGCCTCGGCACCATGGGCACCCCCATGGCGAGAAACCTCGCGAAGGCGGGTTTCCCCCTCACGGTCGCGACACGCACGCCGGGCAAGGCCCGGGCGTTGGCGCAGGAGCTCGGCGGCGAGTTCCGCGCCGCCGCGACGCCGAGGAGGCCGGAAGGGCCGCGACGTCGTCGTGTCCTGCCTTCCCGATTCGCCCGAGGTCGAGGAGGTCCATCTCGGCACGGGCGGGACGGGCGGGACGGGCGGTACAGTGCGCGGCGCGGCCAGCGGCACCGTCGTCGTGGACTGCTCGACGATCGCCGCCGAGGCGGCGCGCTCGGTGGCCGCGCGCCTCGCGGGATCGGGCCTCGCGTTTCTCGACGCGCCGGTCTCGGGCGGACAGAAGGGCGCCATCGAGGGCAACGCTGACCTTCTTCGTCGGCGGCGAGGCAGCGGCGCTCGAGCGCGCCCGCCCGTGCTCGCCGCGATGGGCAAGCGCATCACCCACCTGGGCCCGTCGGGAGCCGGCCAGCTCGGAAAAGCGGCCAACCAGATCGTCGTCGCTGGAACGCTCGTCGCGGTCGCGGAGGGGCTGTCGTTCGCGGCGAAGTCGGGCCTGCCTCTCGACGCGCTGCACGAGGCGCTGACGGGGGGCGCGGCGAACGGTTGGATGCTCGAGGTCCTCGGGAAGAAGATGATCGACGCGCGATTTCGCGCCGGCCTTCGCGATCAAGCACCAGCAGAAGGACCTCGCGATCGTGCTGAAGACGGCGCGGGCCGTCGGGCGTCCCTGCCCGGGACGGCGCTGGCGCACCAGCTCCTCTCCGCGCTCGAAGCCCAGGGCCGCGGCGAGGAAGGCACGCAGGCGCTCCTCACGCTCTACGAGCGCATGGCGCGATGACGGCTCGGCTCCCCGGCGTCTCCACGGTCCTCATCGACCTCGAGGGAACCGTCTTCCAGAGCGGCGCTCTGCTTCCGGGCGCGGCGGAAGCCCTCTCGGCACGTCGCGCGTGCGGGTCTCGCGCTTCGTTTCGTGACGAACGCGACGAGCCGGCCGCGCGCGATCCTCGTGAAGGAGCTCGCGTCGATGGGGCTCTTGCGTCGAGCCCGAAAGCATCTTCACCGCGCCGCGGGCGGCCGCGGCGATCCTTCGCGCGCGCGGCTTGGACGCGGTGTCATTTCCTGCTGCGGCCCGCGCTCCTCGAAGACTTCGAGGGCATCGAGCCGGTCGAAGGCGACACGAATGCGCCGGTCGATGCCATCGTCCTCGGGGACCTCGGCGACGGCACGACGTACGCGCGACTCAACCGCGCGTTTCGCATGCTGCTCGACGGGGCCGAGCTCGTGGCGCTCGCGCGCAACCGCTACTGGCGGGGCGACGACGGCCTGATGCTCGACACGGGCGCGTTCGCGGCGGCGCTCGAGACGGCTTCGGGCAAGACGGCGACGCTCGCCGGCAAGCCCGCGCCGGCGTTCTTCGCGGCGGCCCTCGCCTCGGCGGGCGCCTCTCCGGAGTCGGCCATCGTCGTGGGAGACGACCTCGATTCCGACGTCGGAGGCGCCCAGTCCGCCGGCCTGCGAGGGGTGCTCGTGCGCACCGGCAAGTTCCGCGAGGGCGACCTCGAGCGCTCGCGGGTCCGACCCGACGCCGTGGTCGGATCCCTGGGGCAGCTTCCGGGCCTCCTCGGTATCCCGTCTTTGATACGCTGATTCGCGATGGCCGAAAAGCCCCGCGACGAGCACGAAACCAACGTCCACGAGTCCTTCGACTCGCTGCACTCGCAGGTCGCCGGCCGGATCGACGCGGCCGGGAGCGAGGCCATGGCCAGGCTCCGCGCCGCCGCGGCCGCCAAGGACGGCGAGGCGCTGCGCACGGGCCTGAAGAGCCTGCGCGACGAGCACGGTTGGCTCTACCGCGAGCTCGCGGCCCACCCGCGGCTGGCCAACCTGCTCGACGACCTGGCGCTTCTCGGGCTCTGAGGCGGGCTCGGGACCCCGGGGCGCCCGGCTGCGTATAGCTTCCACATGCCTTCGCGTCGGAAATGGACCGAGCTGCTGCGGGGCACCTTCTCCGCCGTCGGGCGGGAGGACCTCACCGGGCTCTACAACCTCGAGTGGAAGCGCGCCCAGGAGGCGCTGACCGCCGAGGACCGCGAGCCGGTTCCGCGCAAGGGCGGACGGATCCGCCGATTCTTCCGCACCACCAACAGCGTCCTCTACGGTCTCGCGCGCCGCCTGGCGCCGGCGCGCCGCGTCGTTTTCCTGGTCGTTCTTCTGTGCCTCGCGATGTCGATGTGCGGGCCGGAGTTTCGCTGGACCGATCATGAAGGCGAAGGCGCCGCGCGGCGGGCCTCGTCGTACAAGGTGGATTTCGACGCGACGTTTCTCTTCGTATCCACGGTGCTCCTCGGCCTGCTCCTCGGGATGGAGCTCGTCGACAAGATCAACTTTCGCGACGAGCTCGAGCTCGCCCGCGACCTGCAGGCGAGCCTGATCCCGAAGGAGCTTCCACGGACGGGGACCTTCGCGCTCGGCGCGCACAACGAGATCGCGAACACCGTGGGCGGCGACATCTACGACTTCGTCCCGCTGCCGGACGGCCGTCTCGCGGTTCTCTTCGGGGACGCGTCGGGGCACGGGATGGCGGCGGGACTCGTCATGGCGGTCGCGCATGCGGCGTTCCGGACGCAGCTCGAGGTGGACCCGTCGCCGCCGGCGATGCTGGCGACCCTGAACCGGATCCTTTGCCGCACGGGAGGACCGCGGGCTTTCTTCTCCTGCGTCTATTTTTTGCTCTCGGAGGACGGGTCCTTCTCCGGCTCGGTCGCCGGTCATCCCCCGCCGCTATTGCTCGGGCCTGACGGGTCCGTCCGCGAGCGGATCGGTAAGGGCTCCTATCCGCTGGGTATCCGCCCGCGCCTCACCTGGACCATCGAGTCGGGGCGGATCGAGCCCCGCGGGTCGCTGTTTCTTCACTCCGACGGCCTCCCGGAGGGACGAAACGCCGCCGGCGAGGAGTTCGGGGACAGCCGAATCGAGGCTCTGCTCCTCCAGTTCGCGCCCTATGACCCTCAGGCCGAGGCCGACGCCGTTGCCGGGAATCTGCAGGCCTTCCGCGGCCGCGGCGTTCCTGAGGACGACGTCTCGATCGCCGTGATCCGCCGGGCCTGAACCTCTTCTGAACCTGCGTGACGGGGACTCACGTATATGGAATAGCCCCGGTAGGGGGGCGGTTGCGGTCCATGCCGGAGCGATCCGCTACCTCCGGCGCGTCACTTGCAAGTGACTGAGCGGCAAGGAGAATTTTAATGGCCGAGTTGATCCAGCAGGCTCTTCCCCTCCCCGTCGTTCCGATGCGGAACGCGGTGTTGTTTCCGGGCGTGACCTTCCCGATTTCGGCCGGGCGCTCAGGAACCCTGAGAGCCATCGAGGCGGCCCTGGCGTCGCCGGACCACCGCGTCTTCGCCGTTGCCCAGCGCACCGAGGCCGAGAACGTCAAGCCGGCCGAGCTCTACACGATCGGATCGATCGCGACGATTTCGTCCGTCCAGCGGGGCCTCGGCAGCATCCGACTCGTGCTCGAGGGCAAGTCCCGCGGCATCGCGCTCCGTCTCGCCCCGAACAAGAAGGGCTACCTCGAAGCCACCGTCCAGGAGGCGCACGAGATGCTCCCTCTCGACGCGAAGGACCCGGCCTTCGCCGGCCTCCACCGGGAAGCGCGCGAGCGCGCCGCGGAGCTCGGGAAGCGACTCGGACTGCCCGAAGAGGCCGTGGACCAGATCCTCGCCGAGGTCGACGAGCCCGGACGACTCGCGGACCTCGTCGCGGGATACCTCGACGTTCCCGTCGCGGCCAAGCAGGTTCTTCTCGAGACGCTGTCGGTCGAGGATCGCCTGCGCCGCGTCCTCGTCCACGTGCAGCGCCAGATCGACGTCCTCTCCGCGCAGGAAGACATCCAGTCCAAGGTCAAGGAAGAGATCGGCACCCGCCAGCGCGAAATGTATCTGCGCGAGCAGATGAAGGCGATCCAGAAGGAGCTCGGCGAAAGCGACGGGTCCTCCGACGAAAGCCTCAAGGAGCTGCGGACGAAGCTCGACGCGCTCGACCTGCCCGAGGACGCCCGCAAGGAAATCGACCGGGAGTGGCAGCGGCTCACCCGGATCGGCCGCGAGTCCATGGAGTCGCAGGTCATTCGGACGTACCTCGAGACGGTCGCCGAGCTTCCGTGGAACGCCACGAGCGAGGGGAAGCTCGACGTTCCGGAAGCCGCACGCATCCTCGCCGAGGACCACTACGGCCTGAAGGACGTCAAGGACCGGATTCTCGAGTTCCTCGCGGTGCGCCAGCTGGCGGAAGAAAAGGCGGAAAAAGCCGAGAAAGCCGAGCAGGCGGCGAGTCTCGAAGCCGAGAAAGCCGGCCAGGTCGCGGAGGCCGCGACCGCCGCTACGCCGACGACATCCGAGCCGACGGAGAAGGAGAAGGGCAAACCCAAGCGCAACGGCAAAGGGCGCATCCTCCTCTTTGCCGGACCTCCGGGAGTCGGGAAGACCTCGATCGCCAAGTCGATCGCGCGCGCGATGGGACGCAAGTACGTCCGCATCTCGCTCGGCGGCGCGCGCGACGAGGCCGACATCCGCGGACACCGCCGGACCTACATCGGCGCCATGCCGGGGCGGATCCTTCAGGGCATGAAGCAGGCGGGCACCAAGAATCCCGTCTTTCTCCTCGACGAGGTCGACAAGCTCGGGATCTCCTACCAGGGCGATCCGGCGTCGGCGCTGCTCGAGGTCCTCGACCCGGCGCAGAACGATTCCTTCACCGACCACTACCTCGGCGTGCCGTTCGACCTCTCGGAGGTCCTCTTCATCGCGACGGCGAACTTCGTCCAGAACATCCCGGGCCCGCTCCTCGACCGCATGGAGGTCGTGACGTTCGCCGGCTACACCGAGGCCGAGAAGCTCCAGATCGCGAAGGTCTACCTGCTGCCGCGGCAGATCGAGGAGAACGGCCTCTCCGCGGGTCAGCTCGGGCTCCCGGACGACTCGATCCGCGAGGTCATTGCCAGCTACACGCGCGAGTCGGGCGTGCGCCAGCTCGAGCGCGAGCTCGGCAAGCTCGCGCGCAAGGTCGCGCGCCGCATCGCCGCCCGCGAGATCGAGACGGCCGAGATCCGTCCCGAAGACGTCCGGCCGCTCCTCGGCCGCCCCCACGTCCACCCCGAGAAGATGGCCCGCGAGGACCAGGTCGGCGTTGCGACGGGCATGTACTACTCGCCGACCGGCGGCGACATCATGTTCGTCGAGGCCTCGCTGATGCGCGGCAAGGGCGAGCTCATCCTGACCGGACAGCTCGGCGACGTCATGAAGGAGTCCGCGCGCGCCGCGTGGACCTTCGCGCGCAGTCACGCGCCGCTCCTGTCGGATCGAGGAAAAGGACTTCGAGCGCGACATCCACATCCACGTCCCGGCGGGCGCGATCCCCAAGGACGGGCCCTCCGCCGGCATCGCCATGGCCTCTTCGGTGGCCTCCGCTCTCTCCCGGCGCGCCGTCCGCAACGACGTCGCCATGACGGGCGAGATCACGCTCTCGGGCCGCGTTCTCCCGATCGGGGGCCTCAAGGAGAAGATCCTCGGCGCCGTGCGGTCGGGCATCACGCGCATCGTCATCCCGGCCGAGAACGAGCCCGATCTGGAGGATCTGCCGGAAGAGGTTCGCCAGGGGATCGAGGTCTTCCCGGTCACCACACTCGCCGAAGCCCTGGCGGTCACGCTCCGGGACGTCGCTCTCGAGAACGGACGTCTGACCTACGGCGACGGCGCGGCGCGCGAAACGGGCGAGACGACCCCGCAGTAAGCGCGCCGGTCCACCGACCGAAGCGGCGGACGTTTACCGGCTACCGGTCAGGCGCCGCTTCGGGCGAACTGGATGCTCGAGTCCTGCGTCGTGTTGTCGACCGTCGCGCCGTAGACGATCGCGCTGCCGCCGGTCAGGCGGACGCGGATCGAACCGGCCGGAGGAAGCGACACGCCGAGGAAGGAGCCCGCCTCCGCCTGGATGAAGGAGTTCGAGGCGAGCGTCTTCAAGATGTCCGCCACGATGGCTCCCGACGAATCGCGGACGACGAACTGCACGAATCCGCCCGTCGACAGCATCCGGATGCCGATGTTGAACCGGAACGCATCCGTGTCCGGCGGCAGGATCAGGTGCCCCGCGTTGCCCGAGGTGAGCACGCGGCCGAGCGGCCCCGTCTCGTTCGGGCTGATCGCATCCTCGTTGAATCCCGAGGTCCCGCTCGCGCCGGCGTCGTCGAAGACGCGGGCCACGATGACAGGAGATTGAGAGGCCGTCGGCATGAGGACGTCGAGGGTCCCCAGGCCCGAGAGGCCCATCGTGTCCACCACGTCGTCGTACGAGATCGTCTCGCCCGGTAGGATCGTGACGTCGAGGCCCGGATCGGTCGAGGACGCGGTCGCGCCCGCGGGGTGGAACACGAGCCGCCCGTGGAGCACCGAGGTGTACTGATTGAAGAGCTGCAGGGACGTCTTGAAGAACGATCCGCCGACCCCCGGGGTCGAGGCCACGGCGGTCACGATGCGGGCGACGGGCATGGCCGAAGTGGCCTCGCCCGAGGTTTCTTCGGTCTGGGCCGGAGCGGCGGAAGCCAGAGCGGCGACCGCGCACACGAACAGAACTACCCGACGACTCAAGGACATGAGGCCCTCCTCGGCTCAAAATGTGGTGAAGACGACAGAGTAGCGTCGGCCGGCCGAGGCCGAACGTGCGCTGCGTCACCTCGGGCCAGAACCCGGGGGCCCGCCGGACGTAAGTGAGAGCAAAGCGATTCGATCGGAGGTTCCCGTGAACGGTTCCAGGCTCCAGGGTGTCACTCTCGCGATTCTGGCGGTAGCGGCGCTCTCGGTCTCGTGTGCGACGAACACGCCCGCCCCGCCCCCGACGTCCGCCGCCCCGACCTCGGCCGCCACGCACCCTTCCGGGCCGGCGACCGCCGAGGCGACCCTGGCCCCTTCCGCCCCCGAACCGGAACGGGCTGCGGGCGGGCTCGACCCGGCCGACCTCGATCGCTCGGTCTCGGCGTGCTCCGATCTCAACCAGTTCAGCAACGGAGGGTGGCTCGCGGCCAATCCCCTTCCCTCCGACCAGTCCTACTGGGGCTCCGTCAGCATCCTCTTCGAGCAGAACCGGGACCGTCTCCACGCGATCCTCGAAACCGCCGCGGCGAACCCGGCCGCTCCGGGTTCCGATGACCGCAAGATCGGCGACTTCTGGGCGAGCTGCATGGACGAGGCGGCGATCGAAGCCGCGGGCGCGAAGCCGCTCGAGCCCGAGCTCGGCCGGATCGCCGCGATCGCGACCCCCGCGGATCTCCAGGCCGCGATCGCGCGCCTCCAGACGATCGGCGCGAACGCGGTCTTCAATTTCTCGTTCGAGCAGGACCGGCGCAACTCGAAGGAGGTCATCGCGTTCGCGGCGCAGGGAGGCCTCGGCCTTCCCGAGCGGGACTACTACCTGAAGTCCGACGACGAATCGAAGGCGCTCCGCGAGAAGTACACGGCCCACGTCGCGCGGATGTTCGAGCTGCTCGGCGACGATCCCACCCGCGCCGCGCAGGCGGCCCGGGCGGTTCTCGAGGTCGAGACGCGGCTGGCCGAGGCGTCGATGACGCCGACCGAGCAGCGCGACTCGGAGAAGACGTACAACCGGATGGACCTCGCGAAGCTCGCCGCCCTCACGCCCAACTGGTCGTGGAGCGCGTACTTCAAGCAGATCGGCGTCTCCCCCGCGGCCGTCAACGTCGCGCAGCCGAAATTCTTCGAGGCCCTCAACAAGGAGATGCTCGCGACGCCGATGGCGCGCTGGAAGCCGTACCTGCGCTGGGCCATGATCAACCAGGCGGCGCCGAGCCTCGCGCGCGGGTTCGTCGACGCCGACTTCGACTTCTACGGCCGCACGCTCCAGGGCACTCCCGAGAACGAGGTCCGCTGGAAACGCTGCGTCATCGCGACCGACGCGTCCCTCGGGCAGGCGCTCGGCAAGGCGTTCGTCCGCGAGCACTTCCCGCCGGAATCGAAGGCCGCGGCCGACGCCATGGTCCAGAACCTCATCGCCGCGCTGCGCGAGGACCTCCAGACCCTGCCGTGGATGAGCGAACCGACGCGGCAGAAGGCGCTCGTCAAGCTCGCGTCCTTCCGGCCCAAGATCGGCTACCCGGACGTCTGGCGCGACTACTCGAAGCTGACGATCGACCGCGGTCCGTATGTGCTCAACGTCCAGCGTGCCCGCGAATACGAGTTCCTCCGGCTGCTCGCGAAGGTCGGGAAGCCCGTCGACCGCGAGGACTGGCAGATGTCGCCGCCCGAGGTCAACGCGTACTACGACGCGCAGCTCAACGAGATCGTCTTCCCGGCCGGGATCCTCCAGCCGCCCCTCTTCGACGCGAAGGGCGACCCCGCGATCAACTACGGCGCGATGGGAAGCGTCATCGGCCACGAGCTCACGCACGGCTTCGACGACGAGGGCCGCAAGTTCGACGCGAACGGCAACATGAGCGACTGGTGGACGCCGGAGGACGCGAAGAACTACGAGGCGCGCGCGCTGTGCGTCGAGAAGCAGTTCGACGCGTACACCTTCGAGGGACAGAACGTGAACGGCAAGCTCGTCCTGGGCGAGTCGATCGCCGACCTCGGAGGCCTCGGCATCGCTTACCGCGCGTATCGCGGCACGCTCGCCGGACGGCCCGAGCCCGCGCCAATCGCCGGGCTGTCCGCGGACCAGCGCTTCTACCTGGGATGGGCGCGCGTCTGGGCGGCGAACCTGCGCCCGGAGCTCGCCAAGCTCCTCATGAACACCAATCCGCATCCGCTGCCGGCCTTCCGGGCCAACGGCGCCCCGTCGAACCTGGGCTCGTTCGCCGCGGCGTTCTCCTGCAAGGCGGGCGACCCCATGGTGCGCGCGGACATCTGTCAGATCTGGTGACGCGCGCGGACGGATACGTCCGCCGCGCGTCACCATCCTGAGGGCGAAGCCCGAAGGATCCCGTGACTCCCCGCAGCCCTGGCGGAAAGGACGGGATCGTTACCGCCGACCTCCGGTCGGCGTTGCCTACTGCCGGGGGTCTGCCGCTGGTGGGCAGCTCGCTGCGCTCAGGATGACGTAGAGCGATATCCTTCCGCGCCATGGGTTTCCCGACCGTCCACGAAGACGAGCTCGACGGCGAGGGTCTGGAGCTTCCGACCCGCTTCCGCCAGGGCGAGCCCGGGGCGCGGCCGGGCATCGACCTCGCCGAGCTCGAGAAGATGCCGGTGCCCGAGGTGCGGGTGCCGATCACATGCATCGACTATTCGCCGGATCGCGTCGAGACCCGCCGCATCACGGCCGCGGACTTCGAGGAGTTCATCAAGAGCCGCCGCGCCCCGTGGGTCCAGGTGCGCTGGATCAACGTCGACGGCCTGAACGACGGCCCGGCGATCCGAGCGCTCGCCATCAAGTACGGCTTCCACCCGCTGGCGATCGAAGACCTCATGTCGATCGGGCAGAGGCCCAAGCTCGAGGGCTACACCGCGGAGGGCGGACGGCCGCCGTACCTCTTCCTGATCGTGCGGATGATCCAGCTCTTCGAGAACAAGCTCGAGAGCGAGCAGATCAGCATGTTCGTGGGCAAACAGATCGTCGTCACGATCCAGGAGAGCCCGGGAGACATCTGGGACCCGATTCGCGCGCGCATCGAGAAACAAGGCTCGCGTCTGCGCGAGCTCGACGCGAGCTATCTCGCCTACACGCTCCTCGACTCCATCGTCGACCACTGCTTCCCGGTCCTCGAGCACTACGGCGACCACCTCGAGGAGCTCGAAGACATGGTCCTCGATCGCCCCGACCGGCACACGATCACCGACATCCACGAGGTCAAACGGCACCTGCTCCTGCTGCGCCGGGCCGTCTGGCCGATGCGCGAGGTCATCAACGCGATGCAGCGGGAGCCGCACGAATGCATGACCGAGGTCACGCGCACGTACCTCCGGGACGTCTACGACCACATCATCCAGATCATGGACA
Organism: uncultured Acidobacteriota bacterium; assembly: GCA_963742245.1. Lineage (GTDB taxonomy): Bacteria > Acidobacteriota > Thermoanaerobaculia > UBA5066 > Gp7-AA6 > DAHUXD01. Next base: position 404,557 of record CAVULG010000009.1, on the reverse strand, counting down.
TCATCGAGACCTACCGGGAGGTCGGCACGAGCCTCACGGAGACCTACATGACGTCGATGTCCAACCGACTTTCCGAGGTCATGAAGGTCCTGACGATCATCGGCACGATCTTCATTCCATTGACCTTCCTCGCCGGGGTCTACGGCATGAACATGCCCATCCCCGAGAACGCGCACGCGATCTCCTATCCGATCTTCTGGGGCGTCTGCCTGGCCGTTGCCGGCGGGATGCTGGTCTGGTTCCGCAAGAGAAACTGGATATAATCCCCGGTTCTCCGGGCCCCGGCCCGAATCAACACAATCGAGGACGAGTCATGAAACGCATTGGCATTCTTTTCGGGCAGGAACGCTCCTTTCCGCTGGCCCTGGTCGACCGGATCAACGAGACGGCGCGCCGGGAGGGCAAGGACGTCGTCGCCGAGCCCCTGCTCGTGGGCGGAATCAGCCTCGACAGTCCCCGCCGCTACGACCTGATCCTCGACCGGATCAGCCAGGACATCCCGTTCTACCGGGCGATCCTGAAGAAGGCCGTCATGGACGGCACGATCGTCGTGAACAACCCCTTCTGGTGGACGGCCGACGACAAGTTCTTCAACAACGTCGTCGCGCGCCGCCTGGGCGTGGCCGTGCCGAAGACCGTGATTCTCCCCTCCAACCAGCACCCGACCGACACGACGGCGGAGTCCATGTCGAACCTCGTCTTCCCGCTCGAGTGGGAGGAGATGTTCCAGTACATCGGCTTCCCGGCGTACTTCAAGCCGTACTCCGGCGGCGGCTGGAAGAGCGTCTACCGCGTGGCCAACCCCGACGAGTTCTTCGCCGCCTATCAGGAGACCGGGCAGAACGTGATGACCCTCCAGGAGGAGATCGTCTTCGATCAGTACTTCCGGTGCTACGCGATCGGCCGCAAGTACGTCCACATCATGCTGTACGACCCGCGGCGCCCCCACCACGAACGCTACGTCAAGGACGGCGCTCCGATCGACCCGGCGATGTACGAGCGGATCCACGGCGACTGCCTGAAGCTCATGAACGCGCTCGGCTACGACTTCTGCACCCTCGAGTTCGCGGTGCGCGACGGCATCCCGTACGCGATCGACTTCCTGAACCCGGCGCCCGACGCCGCCGTCGAGTCGGTCGGCCCGGAGAACTTCGCCTGGGTCGTCGAGCACGCGACGCAGTGGCTCATCGAGCGCGTTCAGCAGGAGTCCGAGCCCGTGACCGACTACCGCTGGCAGACCTTCCTCGCGGGCGGCGAGACTCCGAGCGCGCCCGCGAAGAAGTCCAACGGCCGCGCGAAGAAGCCGGCCGCGCCGCGCGAGCCTGCGGCAGGATCCGCCGCGCCCCGCGGACCCCGCCGGGAGGCCTGAGACCCTTGGTCGAGCGCCCGGCATTTACCCTCGGCGTCGAGGAAGAGTTCCAGATCCTGGATCCGGAGACGCGGGAGCTGCGCTCCCACGTCCAGGAGATCCTCGACGAGGGCAAGCTCCTCCTGAAGGAGCGGGTCAAGCCCGAGATGCACCAGTCTGTCATCGAGATCGGCACGGGCATCTGCAAGAACATCGCGGAAGTTCGCCAGGACGTCGGCGAGATGCGGACCGAGATCATCCGCCTCGCCGTGAAGAACGGGATGCGCGTGGCCTCGGCCGGCACGCACCCCTTCTCGAACTGGGCGGACCAGAAGATCTTCCCCGACCCGCGGTATGACTCGGTCGTCCAGGAGATGCAGCTGCTGGCGCGCGCGAACCTCATTTTCGGCTTGCACGTCCACGTCGGCATCAAGGACCGGACGCTCGCCTTCCAGATCATGAACGAGGCGCTCTACTTTCTGCCGCACATGCTGGCCCTCTCGACGAATTCGCCGTTCTGGCTGGGCCGCAACTCGGGGCTCAAGAGCTTCCGGACCAAGGTCTTCGATCGCTTCCCGCGCACCAGCATCCCCGAGTACTTCGAGACGCCGGCCGAATTCGACGAGTTCGTCCGCATCCTCGTCAAGACGAACTCCATCGACAACGGCAAGAAGATCTGGTGGGACGTCCGGCCGCATCCCTTCTTCGAGACGATCGAGTTCCGCGTCTGCGACGTGCCCATGCGCCTCGACGAGACACTGACCCTCGCGGCGCTCTTCCAGGCGATCTGCGTCAAGCTGTACAAGCTGCGTCTGCAGAATCTGGGCTTCCGGCGCTACCGCCGGGCGCTCATCCTCGAGAACAAGTGGCGCGCCAGCCGCTACGGCATCGAGGGCAAGCTCATCGATTTCGGCAAGGAGATCGAGGTGCCGTTCCGCGAGCTCTGTCGCGGAGATGCTCGAGTTCGTCGACGACGTGGTCGACGAGCTCGGCTCTCGCCGCGAGGTCTTCGACGGAGTAAACTGGATCCTGAACAACGGAACGGGAGCCGACCGGCAGCTTCGCGTCTGGGAAGCGACGGGCGGGGACCTGAAGAAAGTCGTCGATTACATCTGCGAGGAAACGAGCTACGGACTGCCCGCCGCGGACCCGGTCCCGCGGACGGCCGCCCGCTGACCGCCGCTTCCGACCTCGCCGCAGGAGAACGATTCCACGATGTCGCCTGAGACCGGTACGCTGACGGCCTACGCCGAAGACCTGATTCCCGGAGCACGCAACGCCATCCGGACGTGCCTGCGCGTCCAGCCCTCCGAGCGGGTCGTCGATCGTGACCGACCGCGAGACCGAGGAGATCGCCGCGAGCCTGGCCGCCGAGGTCCGCGACATCGGCGCGCCCGGTCGAGACCTACGTGATGGAGGACTACGGTCCCCGTCCGATGCTCGCGCTGCCTCAGGCAGATCGGCGCGGCGCTCGAGCGCGCCGACGTCTCGATCTACGCGGGTCAGCCGAAGGAGGGCGAGCTCGCCTTCCGCCGGGAGCTGACCGGGATCATCGATCGCCGCCAGATCCGTCACGCGCACATGGTGTCCATCTCTCACCGGATCATGACCGAGGCCATGCGGGCGAACTTCGACGAGGTCGACGCGATCTCCTGCCGCGTCCTCGACCGCGCCCTCAAGGCGAAGAAGATCCGCGCGACTTCGCCCGCCGGCTCGCAGCTCGAGGCGACCTTCGATCCTTCGATCAAGTGGCTCAAGACCTCCGGCATCATTTCGACCTCGAAGTGGGGCAACCTGCCGGGCGGAGAAGTCCTCACGGCTCCGGCGCGGGTCGACGGCGTGTACGTCGCCGACGGCGTCGTCGGCGACTATCTCTGCGCCCGCTACGGCGACCTCCAGGCCAATCCGCTCTTCGTCACGATCGAGAACAGCCGCATCGTCGACGTGCGCTGCAAGCGCGCCGATCTCGTGGCGGACTTCCGCGCCTACACCGCGACCGACGAGAACTCCGACCGCGTCGGCGAGTTCGCGATCGGAACGAACATCGCCGTCAAGGGCGTGATCGGCAACATCCTCCAGGACGAGAAGCTGCCCACGCTGCACGTCGCGTTCGGACACCCCTACTCCGAGCACACGGGAGCGCCGTGGAGGTCGACGACGCACATCGACATCGTCGGCCGCGACTTCTCCATCTGGTTCGACGACGCACAGATCATGAATGGCGGGAAGTTCCTGATCTAGCCGTCGCTCCGCGCTGCGCTGCGGGTCTGCGCCCTTCGGGGCGCACCGCCGGGCGGCTCGCGCGGATGCGCGCTCGACCGCCCGGCTGACCCTTCGCTTCGCGCTTCGCTCCCGCCGCGCGAGCCTCCTCCCTCCCTTCGGTCGGGAGACTTCTCGCGCCGCGAACTGATGTTCCCTGGTGGCAGATTCGGATCTCCTGCGCTCGGGTCGTAGGGGCGGGGCTTGTCCCCGCCCTGAACTGAGGCGATGCCGAAAGGCACTCGAACCATTCGATAGACTCCCCGCGCTGTGATTCCCGAGCTGCGACGGGCGTACAACGCCGGGTACTCCGACCAGAGGTACCACGCCTACGCGAAACGGCTCGCGGAGCGCGGGGGCATGGAGATCCCGTTCCGTCTGGCCGAAACGCCGGTGTTCCTGCCGCCCGCGCTGCGCGACGAGATGGTCGACGCCTCGCTCGAGATCTTCCGGCAGCTTTCGACTCCCGAGGCACTCCATCGCTCGCTTGCGGCCGTGCCGCAGCGGTTCGACGTGCCCGGCTGCGACGAGCTGCCCGTCTTCGCCGTCACGGATTTCGCCGTCGCGCAGGACGAAACCGGCCGCCTCGTCCCCCGGCTGATCGAGCTCCAGGCCTTTCCGACCCTCTACGGCTTCCAGGTCGCGCAGTGCGAGGAGCTCTCCTACCTCTGCGCCGACGGCCACAAGCTCGACTGGTACCTCTCCGGACTCGATGCCGCGGGCTACCGGCGCACCGTCGGCGAGGCGATCCTCTCGGGCCTGCCTCCCGAGGAAGTGATCCTGCTCGACCTCGACCCGCCTCGTCAGAAGACGGCGATCGACTTCGCGTTCACCGAACAGCTCTGGGGCGTGCGCGCCCTCGACCCTTCGCAGATCGAGAAGCGCGGTCGGGAGCTCTGGTACGTCCGCGACGGCAAGCGGACGCGGATCCGGCGGATCTACAACCGTCTCATCTTCGACGAGCTCGAGGAGAAGGGCATCCGGCTTCCCTTCGACCTGACGTCCCGCCTCGACGTCTCCTGGGCCGGCCATCCCAACTGGTATTTCCGCTGGTCCAAGCACTGCTTGCCGGACCTTCGCCATCCCACCGTGCCCGAGTCCTTCGTCCTTTCCGACCTCGCCGCGCTTCCGGAGGATCTCGAAAACTGGGTCCTGAAGCCCCTGTTCTCGTTCGCCGGGTCGGGGGTGAAGATCGACGTGACGCGGGAGGACCTCGCGGCGGTTCCCGAGGACGCGCGCGCCGCGACGCTCCTGATGCGCAAGATCGCCTACGCACCCGCGATCGAGACGACCGACGGTCAGCACTCCAAGGTCGAGGTGCGCGTCATGTTCGTCTGGCGCGAGGGCGAGCCCGTCCCGGTCACCACGCTCGCCCGGCTCTCGCAGGGCAAGATGATGGGCGTCAACTACAACAAGGACAAGACCTGGGTAGGCTCCTCCGCCAACTTCTGGCCCAAGGGCTGATCGAGGCTGCCCTCAGGGCACGTAGCTCCGGATCTGCACCTTCCACCACGGCCAGTCGTGGCCGTAGGGCGCGTTCCAGACCGAGCCGCGATGCCGGATGCGCTTCTCGTCGAGGATCCGCAGCATGTCCGTCGTGCCGGAGAGGATGTTGTCCGTCTCGCCGGTGACGATCGCGATGTCCATCGACGAGAGTCTCGCGACCAGCTCGCCGTTCATGTTCGGTACGTACGCCGTCGGACAGTGGAAGTAGCAGACCTCGTCCCAGTACCCGTCGAGAAAGGAATGGATGTCGTACTTTCCGGAGAGACCGACGGCCTTGTCCACCAGGTCGGGGTGGCGAAATGCGAAGTTCGCGGCGTGGTACGCCCCGAAGGACGCGCCGAGTGTGGCGAGCCGTCCCGCGAAGCGGCCTCGGCTGCGCGCGAACGGAACCACCTCCGACGCGAGGTAGCGATCGTACTGATCGTGCCGGCGGATGCGCTCGGCGGGATGCCGATCCTTGGCGTAGAAGCTCTCGGCGTCGACGCTGTCGACGGTGCAGACCTGGATCGTCTCCCCGTTCGATCAGATCGCTCACGGCGCCGACGAGACCGAAGTCCTCGTTCTGGTAGAAGCGGCCCTGCGAGGTCGGGAACCAGATCATCGGCTGCCCGGCGTGCCCGAACCAGAGCAGCTCCATCCGGCGTCCGAGGATCGGCGACACCCAGGCGATGTATTCGCGTTCCATCGAGTCCGCCTTTCGGAAATTGAGTCCGGAGTTTTGGTCGGGGCGGCCGGGATCGAACCGGCGACCACCTGCTCCCAAAGCAGGTACGCTACCGCTGCGCTACGCCCCGGTGGCGGCGATTATCGCACCGTGGGGTAGTCCCCCGGCGTCCGTCGGAAGCGTGGGAGGATGAGCGTCCATGAACTGGATCCTCTGGGTCGGTCTGGCGGTGCTGGTGGCGGCGGTCGCGGCGCTGACGGGCATCAAGGCCCGGGGAACACGGCCGGTGGCGGGAACGCGATTGATGGCGGTCGGGCGCTTCGTCCTGCTTCTGCTCGTCGCGATCCTGCTGTACGCCGCGTGGCGCTCGCGCGGTTAGCGCGCACCTCCTGAAAACAAAACCGCCGCCCCGAAGGGCGGCGGTCGATCGATCGGGCTGACGGCAATCCCCTAGGGCGCGAACTGCGCCGTCCACTGGCCCGGAGTGCCGGAGGGCGCCGGCGAAGATGCGGAGATGCGGATCGAGATCAGGTCTCCGGCGGCAAACGCCGCGGAGTTGGTCGTGTCCGAGCAGGTTCGCAGAACGCCATTGCCCAGGATCGTGCAGGTGACGGGCGTGTTGGACCCGTTCTTGCGAACCGTGAAGGTCCACGTGCGGCCGGCCGCGGGCGCGGTCTCGACGAAGAAATAGAAGTTCTTGACCGTCCCGGGGGCGGGAATGACGTTCTGGACGACCGTCTCGCTGGAGTTCAGGTTCGTCGAGAACATCCCGATGAATCGCGCATCGCGTACGTTCTGAAAGCCGCTCGTGCCGCCGATCAACGGATTGCCTCCGGTCGGGCCGGCCGGGCCCTGAGGACCCTGCGCGCCCGGCGGGCCCTGGATGCCCTGGGGTCCCGGATTGCCCTGCGGCCCCTGAATACCCTGCGGACCTTCCGCACCGGTGTCGCCGGTGTCGCCCTTCTCCGCGAGAAGCGCCCAGGACGCCGGGCTCGTGTCCGGCTGGTTGCCGGTGTTGTCGTCTGCGAGCGACACGTAGCTCGAACCGCCGAACGTCACCACGTCGAGCGCGGCATAGGTGGTGCCGACGCTCCACGCGCCATCGAAGCTCATCGAGGCGCCCTGGGCACCCGGATCGCCCTGAACACCCTGCGGACCGATCGGACCGATCGGTCCCTGCACACCCTGCGGTCCCTGAATTCCCTGGAGCCCTTGAGGACCCTGCGGCCCCTCCGCTCCGGTGTCGCCCGTCTCGCCCTTCTGCGCGAGCAGCGCCCACTCAGCCGGGCTCACGTCCGGCGAGTTGTCGAGATTGTCGTCGACGAGCGAGACGTAGCTCGAGCCGCCGAACGTCACGACCTCGAGCGTGCCGTACGTGGTTTCGGAGCTCCAGGCGCCGTCGAAGCTCATCGAGTCGCCCTGCGGCCCCGGATCACCCTGCGGACCCTGCGCGCCGGCCGGGCCCTGCGGACCGATCGGCCCGATCGCGCCCGTGGCGCCCTGAGGACCCTGCGCACCGGCGGGTCCCTGCGGGCCCGGAGGACCCTCGGGCCCGGCGGCACCCGTCGCGCTCACCGTCAGCGTGTCGCCCGACGGCGTGATCGTGACGTTGGCGCCGGCCTCGAGCGTCAGGTCGCCCGACAGCCCGTTGAGCGTCGTGACGATGGGCCCGCCGTAAAAGCCGTTGATGTCGATGATCAGATCCGCCTGCGCGTTCGAGACGAAGGTCGAGAGACCGCCGGTCGCTCCCAGCGGAATGACCGCGCCGTTCGCCACGACCTGACTCGCGACGTAGTTCAACGTCGACGTCCCGCCCCAGGTCTCGCCGGCGGGGAACGTCGCGAGGAAACCCGTCCCCAGAGTGCGCGAAACGGTGAAGTTGAATGAGACGGCCGAGGCGCCGGCCGGAACGCCGCAGTGACCCGCGACCGGAAAATCGCGCGTCACGCCGGGCGCCATCGACGGCGGGCCGAACGGCGGCGGGAAGCCGTTCTCGGCTCGCGTATCGGCGAGGCGGCACGGCTCGAGCGCCACGAACGGCACGGGCGTGTCGTCGACGGCGGCGCCGGCCTTCGCGTTGCCCGGGGACGAGGCGGCCTGCCAGTACGGCGGCGCCGACCAGTTGGGAATCGTTTCCTCGCCCGACTGGGCGGGCATGACGCCGGAAGAGAAAGCGGTGACTGCGCTGGCCACGAAGGCCCGCGTCACCAGGGCATACCGACTCCGCATCTTCATCCAACTCCTCCTGAGGTTCCGTTTCGGTCGCACACAAGACCGCCGCCCCGGAGGGCGGCGGCCGATCGAGTCACGATTTCGGAGGCGCCTACTCGCAGATGAGATTCGTCAGGAACACATCCGCACCGCCGGTGGAACCGGCGTTGTAGTTCAGGCGGAAGCTGAACAGGTCGCCCGCGTTCATCGCGACGGCGGCGGTATCGCTGCAGAAGGGCGCCGCCGCGGTCACGCCGCACGCGAGCGCGGTGTCCGCCATGGCGGCGAGCGTGGCGCCCTTGCGCAGCGTGAAGGTCGTCGTCACGGCGGCTTCCATACCCGAGCCGACGCGGACGGTCATCGTCGACATCGTGCAGGCGACCGGGATCACGCCGACGACTTCCCAGCCCTCGGTAGCCAGCTCCTCGATGTGGATCGGGCTGAAGTACGCCGTGCCGGCGGAGTTGCTCAGGTCGTAGGTGTGCTTGGAGAAGATGAGCATCTTCCCCGCGCCGGACGGGCCCGGAGGGCCGGCCGGACCAACGGGACCCGTTGCGCCCGCAGCGCCCGTCGCACCCGTGAGACCGATGGGACCCTGCGCACCCGTGGCACCCGCAGCACCCGCGGCACCCGTCGCGCCCGTCAGACCGATCGGACCCTGCGCACCCGTGGCACCCGCGGCGCCCGTCGCACCCGTCAGACCGATGGGACCCTGCGCGCCCGTAGCGCCCGCGGCGCCCGTTGCACCCGTCAGACCAATCGGGCCCTGAGCGCCCGTGGCACCCGCGGCGCCCGTCGCACCCGTCAGACCGATGGGACCCTGCGCGCCCGTAGCACCCGCGGCGCCCGTCGCACCCGTCAGACCGATCGGACCCTGGGCACCCGTGGCGCCCGTCGCACCCGTCAGACCGATCGGACCCTGGGCACCCGTGGCACCCGTCGCACCCGTCAGACCGATGGGACCTTGAGCACCCGTCGCACCCGCGGCACCCGTCAGACCGATGGGACCCTGAGCACCCGTAGCACCCGCCGCACCCGTCAGGCCGATGGGACCTTGGGCGCCCGTGGCACCGGTGGCGCCCGTCGAGCCGATGTCGCCCTTCTGCGCGAGCAGCGTCCAGGCAAGCGGGCTCGTGCCGGGATTGTTGCCGAGGTTGCCGTCGATCAGCGAGCCGTAGCTCGAACCATTGAACGTGACGATCTCGAGCGCGTCGTACGAATTGCCCGCGCTCCAGGCACCCTCCAGGCTGATCGAGTCGCCCTGAGGACCCTGCGCGCCCGTTGCACCGGTGGCACCCGCGGCTCCCGTCGCACCCTGCGGACCGAGGTTGCCCTGCGGACCCTGTGCGCCCGTCGCACCCGTGGCCCCGGTGGCTCCCGTCGCGCCGGTGTCGCCCTTCTCCGCGATGACCGACCACGACGCCGGGCTCGAGTCCGGGGTGTTGCCCAGGTTGTTGTCGACCAGCGAGACGTAACTCGAGCCGTTGTAGATCACGATTTCCAGTGAGGCGTAGGTCGTGCCGGCGCTCCAGCCGCCCTCGAAACTGACCGACTCGCCCTGCGCGCCCGTCGCGCCCTGCGGTCCCGCGACGCCCTGCACACCCTGAGGACCAAGCGGACCGATGGGACCGATCGGGCCAATCGCACCCTGCGGACCGGCGACACCCTGAGTGCCTTGAGGACCCGGGACGCCCTGCGTGCCCTGCGGTCCCGGATCGCCCTGCGTGCCCTGTGCACCCGCGGCGCCCGTCGCACCCGTCGCGCCCGTGTCGCCCGTGTCGCCCTTCTCGGCGAGAACCGACCACGAAGCCGGGCTCGAGTCGGGCGTGTTTCCAAGATTGTTGTCGACGAGCGAAACGTAGCTCGAGCCGTTGTAGATCACGACTTCCAGCGAGGCGTACGTCGTGCCGGCGCTCCAGCCGCCCTCGAAGCTGACCGACTCGCCCTGCGCGCCCGTCGCGCCCTGCGGTCCCGCGACGCCCTGCACACCCTGAGGACCAAGCGGACCGATGGGACCGATCGGGCCAATCGCACCCTGCGGACCGGCGACACCCTGAGTGCCTTGAGGACCCGGGACGCCCTGCGTGCCCTGCGGTCCCGGATCGCCCTGCGTGCCCTGTGCACCCGCGGCGCCCGTCGCACCCGTCGCGCCCGTGTCGCCCGTGTCGCCCTTCTCGGCGAGAACCGACCACGAAGCCGGGCTCGAGTCGGGCGTGTTTCCAAGATTGTTGTCGACGAGCGAAACGTAGCTCGAGCCGTTGTAGATCACGACTTCCAGCGAGGCGTACGTCGTGCCGGCGCTCCAGCCACCCTCGAAGCTGACCGACTCGCCTTGCGCGCCCGTCGCGCCCTGCGGTCCCGCGACGCCCTGCACACCCTGAGGACCAATCGGACCGATGGGGCCGATCACACCTTGCGGACCCACGGCACCCTGCGGTCCCGGGACGCCCTGAACACCCTGCGCACCCGCATCACCCTGCGGTCCCTGCGCGCCCGTTGCGCCCGTTGCGCCTTGCGGTCCCGTCGCGCCCTGAACACCCTGCGGACCCGCATCACCCTGCGTGCCCTGTGCACCCGTGGCACCCGTCGCACCCGTCCACCCGTGTCGCCGGTGTCACCCTTTTCCGCGAGGAGCGACCACGACGCCGGGCTCGAATCCGGTGTGTTGCCCAGGTTGCTGTCGACCAGCGAGACGTAGCTCGAGCCATTGAACGTCACGACCTCGAGTGAGGCGTACGACGTGCCCGCGTTCCAGTTCCCTTCGAAGCTGACCGACACACCCTGCGGGCCGGGATCGCCCTGCGCACCCTGAGGACCAATCGGGCCAAGGGGACCGATCGGACCAAGAGGGCCAATGGGACCCTGCGCGCCCGTGGCACCGGTAGAACCCTGCGGACCCGCGGCTCCCTGAACACCCTGCGGTCCCGGATCACCCTGCGAACCCTGCGCGCCCGTCGCTCCCGTTGCTCCCTGTGCACCGATCGCACCCGTCGCGCCCTGGGGACCAGGATCGCCCTGGGGACCCGTCGCGCCCGTCTCGCCCTTCTCCGCGAGAACCGACCACGACGCCGGGCTCGAATCGGGCGTGTTGCCAAGGTTGCTGTCGACGAGCGAGACGTAGCTCGTGCCGTCGAACGTCACGACATCGAGCGAGTCGTACGTCGTGCCGCCGTTCCAATCACCCTCGAAGCTGACGGACTCACCCTGCGCGCCCGTCGCGCCCTGCGGTCCCGCGACGCCCTGCACACCCTGCGGACCGATCGGCCCGATGGGACCGATCACACCCTGCGGGCCCACGGCACCCTGCGGTCCCGGGACGCCCTGAACGCCCTGCGCACCCGCATCACCCTGCGGTCCCTGCGCGCCCGTCGCACCGGTTGTTCCCTGAGGACCGGTCGCACCCTGCACACCCTGCGGGCCAGGATCGCCCTGGACACCCTGCGCTCCGGCCGCGCCCGTGTCGCCCTTCTCCGCCAGCGGCGTCCACGACGCCGGGCTCGCTGCCGGATCGTTGCCGAGATTGCCGTCGACCAGTGAGACGTAGCTCGATCCGTTGAACGTCACCACGTCGAGCGAGTCGTACGAAGTCCCCGCGTTCCAGTCACCCTCGAAAGTGACCGACTCGCCCTGCGCGCCCTGCGGTCCCGCGTTACCTTGCACACCCTGCGGACCAATCGGACCGATAGGGCCGATGGGACCGATGGGACCGATCACACCTTGCGGACCGATCGCGCCCTGGGGACCCGTGGCGCCCTGCGGTCCCGGATCTCCCTGCGCGCCCGTCGCACCCGTTGCTCCCTGAGGACCGGTCGCGCCCTGGACACCCTGCGGACCCGGGTCGCCCTGCGGACCCTCCGCGCCCGTCGCGCCCGTGTCGCCCTTCTCCGCGAGCGGCGTCCACGATGCCGGGCTCGTCGCCGGATCGTTGCCGAGATTGCCGTCGACGATCGAGACGTAGCTCGATCCGTTGAACGTCACGACGTCGAGCGAGTCGTACGTCGTGCCGCCGTTCCATTCACCTTCGAAGTTGACGGACTCGCCCTGCGCGCCCGTCGCGCCCTGGGGTCCCGGAACTCCCTGGACGCCCTGCGGACCAATCGGACCGAGGGGCCCGATGGGACCGATCACACCCTGCGGACCGACGGCGCCCTGCGGACCTGTAGCGCCCTGAGGTCCCGGATCGCCCTGCACGCCCTGCGTGCCATCGCCGCGGTCCCGTCGCGCCCTGGACTCCCTGCGGTCCCGGATCTCCCTGCGGACCCTCCGCGCCCGTCGCGCCCGTGTCGCCCTTCTCCGCGAGCGGCGTCCACGATGCCGGGCTCGTCGCCGGATCGTTGCCGAGATTGCCGTCGACGATCGAGACGTAGCTCGATCCGTTGAACGTCACGACGTCGAGCGAGTCGTACGTCGTGCCGCCGTTCCATTCACCTTCGAAGTTGACGGACTCGCCCTGCGCGCCCGTCGCGCCCTGGGGTCCCGGAACTCCCTGGACGCCCTGCGGACCAATCGGACCGAGGGGCCCGATGGGACCGATCACACCCTGCGGACCGACGGCGCCCTGCGGACCTGTAGCGCCCTGAGGTCCCGGATCGCCCTGCACGCCCTGCGTGCCAGTCGCGCCAGTCGCGCCGGTGGCTCCTTGCGGTCCCGGATCTCCCTGCGGACCCTCCGCGCCCGTCGCGCCCGTGTCGCCCTTCTCCGCGAGCGGCGTCCACGATGCCGGGCTCGTCGCCGGATCGTTGCCGAGATTGCCGTCGACGATCGAGACGTAGCTCGATCCGTTGAACGTCACGACGTCGAGCGAGTCGTACGTCGTGCCGCCGTTCCATTCACCTTCGAAGTTGACGGACTCGCCCTGCGCGCCCGTCGCGCCCTGGGGTCCCGGAACTCCCTGGACGCCCTGCGGACCAATCGGACCGAGGGGCCCGATGGGACCGATCACACCCTGCGGACCGATGGCGCCCTGCGGACCTGTAGCGCCCTGAGGTCCCGGATCGCCCTGCACGCCCTGCGTGCCAGTCGCGCCAGTCGCGCCGGTGGCTCCTTGCGGTCCCGGATCTCCCTGCGGACCCTCCGCGCCCGTCGCGCCCGTGTCGCCCTTCTCCGCGAGCGGCGTCCACGATGCCGGGCTCGTCGCCGGATCGTTGCCGAGATTCCCGTCGACGATCGAGACGTAGCTCGATCCGTCGAACGTCACCACGTCGAGCGAGTCGTACGTCGCGCCGCCGTTCCATTCACCTTCGAAGTTGACGGAGGCGCCCTGCGCTCCCGGATCACCCTGGACACCCTGCACGCCCTGCGGACCAATCGGGCCGATGGGACCGATGGCGCCGATCGCACCCTGCGGACCAACGGCACCCTGCGGTCCCGGGACACCCGGAACGCCCTGCGGTCCCGCGTCGCCCTGGGGTCCCTGCGGACCCGCCGCTCCGTCGGCGCCCGCGGCGCCGGTCTCGCCCTGTTCGGCTAGAAGAGCCCACGACGCCGGGCTCGACGCGGGAGAGTTGCCGAGGTTGTCGTCGACGACCGAAACGTAACTCGAGCCGTCGAACGTCACGACGTCGAGCGAGTCGTACGTCGTGCCGCCGTTCCATTCACCTTCGAAGCTCACGGAAGCGCCCTGCGGTCCCGCGACGCCCTGCGTGCCCTGCGGACCGATCGGGCCGGTGAGACCCTGCGCGCCCGTCGCGCCTTGCGGACCTGCGACACCCTGGGGACCCGGGACGCCCTGCGGTCCCGTCGCACCCGTTGCGCCCGTCGCGCCCTGGGGCCCGGTCGCTCCCTGAGGTCCCGCATCGCCCTGAGGACCCTGGGCGCCGGCGGATCCCTGCGCACCCGCCGCGCCGGCGTCGCCCTTCTGTGCGAGAAGCGCCCACGAAGCCGGACTCGTGTCCGGCGAGTTGCCGAGGTTGTCGTTGACGAGCGAGACGTAGCTCGAGCCTCCGAACGTCACGACTTCGAGCACGCTGTACGAAGTGCCGCCGCTCCAGGCGCCGTCGAAGCTCATCGACGCGCCCTCCGGTCCGGGAGCGCCCTGGGCGCCCTGCGCGCCGGCCGCGCCCTGAGGACCGATCGGTCCGATCGGACCCGTCGCGCCCGCAACACCCTGGGGCCCGATCGGCCCGGCCGGTCCCGTCGCGCCCGCCGGTCCCGTCGCACCCTGAGGTCCCGGGGGACCCTGGGGCCCGGCGGCACCCGACGCGCTCACCGTCAGCGAGTCGCCCGACGGTGTGATGGTGACGTTGGCGCCGGCCTCGAGCGTCAAGTCGCCCGACAGCCCGTTGAGCGTGGTGACGAGGGGCCCGCCGTAGTAGCCGTTGATGTCGATGATCAGATCCGCCTGCGCGTTCGAGACGAAGGTCGAAAGACCGCCCGTCGCTCCCAGCGGAATGACTGCGTCGTTCGCGACGACCTGGTTCGCGAAGTAGTTCACCGTCGACGTTCCGCCCCAGGCCTCGCCGGCGGGATACGTCGCGAGGAATCCCTGTCCGCGCGTACGCGACACGGTGAAGTTGAACGAGACGGCCGACGCGCCGGCCGGAACGCCGCAGTGACCTGCGACAGGAAAGTCGCGCGTCACGCCCGGCGTCATCGACGGCGGACCGAACGGCGGCGGGAAGCCGTACTCGGGCCGCGTGTCCGCGAGTCGGCACGGCGACAGCGAGACGAACGGCACGGGCGCGTCGTTGACGTTGGCGACGTTGCCGGCCTTCGCGTTGCCCTCGGACGGTGCGGGCTGCCAGAAGGGCGGCGCCGACCAGTTGGGAATGACGTCGTCGTCCGCCTGCGCGAACACGACGCCGGGAACCGCCAGAGCGACAACGAGAACCAGAACGGCTCTCACCGTCCAGCCACACCCACTCCACGTCTTCATCTGCATTCCTTTTCTTCTGAGGGCTTGGATTTCGCGTGCGGGCTCCGCACGCGCGGCCGACCCACCTCCAGCCGGCCGGAGTGGGCGGACTGCAACGGCCAAGCCACGAAGGAAAGGCCTGTGTTTTCGAGGAAATGGTCGAGACGACGGCCGGGCGCCGACAAATTCTGGTAGGCGCGAGAGCGAAAAACCCGGGGTTTTTTGGGGTGTCCCCCGTCACGTCAGCGCACAAAAAGAGCCCGGCGGGAGACGCGCTCCCGCCGGGCTCGGGACGATACCCGTCTGCTCTTTAGAGGATCGCGAAGAGCACCCGCACGAACTGAATGCTCGGATCCTGCGTCGTGTTGTCGACCGTCGCGCCGTACACGATCGCGCTGCCGCTCGAGACGCTCACCTCGATCGAGAAGTTGGGGCCAAGCGGCGCTCCGAGAAGCGTCGAGGACGACTGCTGTTCGTAGAAGGTCGGACCGTAGGTCTTCGTCACGGTGTTCACGAGTACGCCGTTCGCGTCGTGCACACGGAACGTGATCACCGCGCCGGAGAACAGGGTCCGCACGCCGATGTTGAACCGCAGCGAGGTGTCGCTCGGCGGCGCGACGAGAAGCCCCGTCGACCCGGCGAAGAGCACGCGGCTCTCCTGAGCGCCCGTGGGGTTCATCGCTTCCTCGGTGAAGCCCGACGTCCCGGCGCCGGCGCCGTCGTTGTAAACGCGAGCCACGACGACGGGCAGGTCGCCGTCGGCGGGAACGACGATGTCGATCGATCCCAGTCCGCCCTGTCCCATCGTCTGCACGAGGTCGTCGTACGCGACCGTCGCGCCCGGCGCCACGCTGAAGTTGAGGCTCGGATCGGCGGAGCTGCCCGCCACTCCGGCCGGGTGATAGACGAAACGGCCGGACACCGGCGAGGTCCACGGGTTGGAGAGCTGCACTCCCGTGCGGAAGAAGGAACCGAAGTTACCGGGGGTCGAGCCTGCCGCCGGCAGGACGCGGGCGACTTCCTCGGTGGCCGACCCGGTGGCGCTCACGTCGAGGATCCCGGCTCCGTCCTCGTCCTCGCTCGAGAGCGACACGTCCGTCGTCACGTCCCCGGCAAAGCCCGCATAGCCCGCCGAAACGATGCCCGAGAGCATCCTGGGGTTGCCGCACGCGTCGACCCGCGCGATGGCGAGCAGATCGCCCTGTTCCACGGGGATCGCGGGCGTGAGCGTCACCGACATGTCCGTCGCCGTCACGTCGAACGGGCCCCGCTCGGCGACGAAGGACAGCGTGTCGCCGACGCGGCGGAAGACCTTGATCTTCACCGCGCCCGGACAGGGGAAGGCCGACCAGCTGAACGAGGCCGTGTCGATCGTGCCCGTCGCCGTGGCGGGCGTGACCAGATCGATGTCGGTGCGGACTGTCGCAAACGCGACATCGCCGGCATTGGGCGACACGATCTCGTTGCCCATTTCCAGGGGTTGGCCGGCGGCGGCGCCCGCCGCGGCGAAAACGGCGAAAGCCAGGAGCGGCGCGAGTCGGGAAAGACGCATGGAACACCTCCTGAAAGTGCCCAGGGTCGGGCAAGAAGAGCCTCGAGCAAGACTCTTACCACTTGCCGGCTAGCGGAGGCCTCCGGGCCACCAGTTCCACCGGCCCGCCAGACGCAGGAGGGCCGGGCCGATGACCATGCGGACGGCGATCGCGTCGACCAGGACGGCCACCGAGAGCGCGAACCCGACCATCTTGATGGGCAAGAAGTCGCCGAGCGTGAATCCCGCGAAGACGACGATCATGATGGCCGCCGCATTGGTGATGACGGTGGCGCTCCGCGCCAGGCCCTCGGCGATCGCCCCAGACTCATCGAATCCCGCGCGGCGCGCCTCGGCGACCCGGGCCACGAGGATCACCTCGTAGTCCATCGAAAGGCCGAACACGATGCAGAACACGATCACGGGAATGATCGGAAAGACGCTCTCCGTCGGACCCGCGAGACCCAGGAGACTCGCGCCGTAGCCTTCCTGAAAGACCAGGACGAGGGCCCCGAAGGCGGCGCCCACGGAGAGCAGGTTCAGGATCACGGCTTTGATGGCGATCATCAGCGAGCGGAATCCCACGAAGAGCGCGATGAAAGTGCAGCCGACGACGATTGCGATGACCTCCCGGAAGTGCTCGAACACCACGTCCTCGTAGTCGGCGTCGAAAGCCGGCTGGCCCCCGACACGCACCTTCGCTCCCGGCAGGCCCGTGACCGTGTCGGGGTTCCACGTCCGCACGACCCGCGCGAGGGCCACCTGATCCGCGGGCGCCAGCTTCGTCGACGGGATGACCTCGAACAGGGCGGCGCTCCCGTCGGCCGCCGACAGGCTCCCCCGCACTCCGGGCGGGACCAGGGCGAGGTACTTGGAATCGCGGCCCCGCACGAGCGACACGAGGGACTCGACGCGCTCGACACCCTTGTCCGCGGCCAGTTTCTCGTGCAGGCGCGTGGCGGCCGCCCAGCCGGCGGGGCTCTCGAGCGTCACGCCCTTCGGAAAATCGAGCACGACGCGGAGCGTGTGGATGATGTTCGCGCGCCCCATCTGCTTCAGGCGGAGGTACGCCTCGACGGCCTCCGTCCCGCGGGGCAGCCAGTCGCCGCGCGGCACGGTCGTGTCGAGCCGCAGTCCCTGCACCGCGAGCAGGATGAGCGGGGCGCTCGTGAGAACGAGTGCGAGGAGCGGGCGCGCGGTGACTTTTCGGCCCCAGCGGCGCCAGCCGTCGGATCCCTCGCCGGCGCGCTCCGGACGGTTCGGCCGGATGCGCAGGCGGTCGACGTTGCGACCCAGCAGCGACAGCACCGCCGGCAGCAGCGTCACCGAGAGGGCCCAGGCGAAGAGCGTCACGAGCAGGCCGGCGACGCCGATGGAGCGCTGCTCGGAGAGCGGGATCATGAGAAGCGCGGCGAAACTGATCGAGACCGGGAACGCGGAGAGGAAGATCGTCCAGCCCGCGCGCCGCGTGGCCTCCTCGACCGCCGCGGTCGTCCCCAGGCCGGAGGCGAGCGACTCGCGGAATCGACTGACCATGAGGAGCGCGTAGTCGATGCCGAGCCCCAGGCCGATCATCGAGGCGAGCGTCTGGATGAGGATCGAGATCGTGAAGAACTGCGCGAGCCAGGCCGCGGCGCCGACCGAGAGTGCGATCGCGAGGACGCCGATCGAGAGCGGCAGCAGCGACGCGACCACCGTCCCGAACGCAAAGAGCAGGAGCAGCAGCGTCACCGGCAGGACGCGGGCCTCGGCCTTGCGGGCGTCGGCGGCGCTGGCGACCCGCAGGTCGGCGTTCAGCGGCGCCTCGCCCGTCCAGCCCAGCCACGCCTCCGGGTACTTCCGGCGGAGCTCCTTCGTCAACAGCGTCGTCCGCTCGCGCAGGACCGGCAGGAGCGACTCGACCGGCTCCTTGCCGGCGTCGAGCCCGACCATGATGAGCGACCCGCCGTTCTGTCCGGTGAAGAGCGGATTGTTCGTATCGAGCGAGGAGAGCGTGCCCGCGACGCCCGGAAGGTTGCGCACCGCGCCGACGATGGATTCGAGCGCGGCGAGGCCCTCGCGCGTGCGAGGCCCGGGAATGCCCTGTGCCACGAGGAGAACGCGATCGGTGAACGGCGAGCGGAAGCGCTGGTCGAGCTCCTCACGGACCGCCGACGCCTGGCGCGCCGGCATGCGCGCGGCGACTTCCAGCCGGTTCTCGACGTTGCGCGCGATCGGAATGACGAGAACGCCGACGACGCACCAGAAGGCGATGATCGCCCAGCGGTAACGCACGACGCCCGCCGGAAGCCGGTGGAGCCCGCGGCGCCAGGCAGCCTCGGGCGGCGCGGAACCGGCCGTCACGCGAGGGGAGGAGCGCAGCGGCCTGCGCTTCGGGTGTCCTCGGGGAGGAACATTGGCGGGCATCATGACACGACTGCGCCGCGGTTCCCGCGGCCGCGTGAACGATGCCGATCCGCGCGGGCTAGGCCCCCTCGAGACGGGCCGAGAGCGTCAGTGTCGGATTCTTCACGGGGTCGTTGTAGGCGTCGAGCGCCGCGAAGACGATGCCGTTGTGGAAGAAGGTCCGTTCCGCGTGCGGGCTATGGCCGCGAGCCGCCTGAACGCGTGGGGCTCGAAGGCTGCGACGAGACCACCGGGTTCATGCGCGCCTGCGCCGTGGGCGCGGACTCGGTCCGCGTGACGACCTGCGTGCCGCCGTGCCCCGCGGCGGTTCTGACTCCGGCGCGCTCGGCGGTCGCGGGCCGACCCGGCGTGCGCAGATAGAGCTCGCGGTATCCGAGGCCGTCGTATTCGACGCAGTAATCGGTGAAGCAGTCCTGGTAGAGGCCGCCGCCGCCCCCACCGCCGCCCGGCGTCGATGCGCAACCGGTCAAACCCGCCACCAGCGCCCCGACGAGGAGAATCCGCTTGGTCATCGCATTGCTCCTATCTGCCCAGGCCTTCCGGTATCGAGGGAACCATGCCTCGCAGGGCCGCGACGTACCAGCGATCGCCCTTCTTGGCCGCGACGAGGGTCGAGAGGCCGCTTCGGGTGCCGACCGCCTTGCCGCCGGGATCCTTCATCCCGGTGACGTCGAAGGCTCCGTCGGCGATCGCGACATCCTTGCGAATGAAATGGACGGTCGTCATCGTGATCGCGATCTTGGTCCCCTTGTAGATTCCGGCCCACTGCTGGGCAAAGGCCTTTTCGACCTCGGCGCGGCCGCGGGCCGTGCGGCCCGTGGAGCTGACGTAGTCGCCGTCGGTCAGGAAGAGGTCGGCGAGCATCTTCGCGTCGGCCTTGTTCCACGCCTGCTGGAGTTGTGCAGCCAGGGCCCGAACGTCGCTCTCGTCGGCAGCCGAGGCGTTCTGTGCCAGGGCGGGCGCAGCGAGCGCGCACACGAGCATTGCGAGTCCGATTTTCGGGAAGGTCCTCAAGGCTCACCTCCAGTCGAGAGAGGGCCGGGTCGCTTCGCCTTACGGACTGGTTGTACGCCCCCCGAACGACAAGATCAAGGGTGAATGGCCTGCCCGGGCAGATTACCGCCGTGCTTCGCACGGCGTTCCCTACTGCCGAGGGTCTGCCGTTGGTGGTCGGGTCGAACTACCGATATCGATGGTCTGCCCGGCAGGATTCGAACCTGCGACCCTCAGCTTAGAAGGCTGATGCTCTCTCCGGGCTGAGCTACGGGCAGCTCCGCCGATTATCGGTGAAAACTACGCCCGCACCCACCCGTACTGCGTGTTGCTCGGCGCCGCGAGTCCGGACTCCTTGTATGCCTTGCGCAGGCGGTCGACGTAGTCAGTCGGCACCGGCTGGACGCGCGCGGCGGGATCGATCCCGTACACGCGGGCGGCGTTCAACCCGAGGATCTGGCGTTTCACCTCGGTCGTCAGCGGCTTGTAACCGAAACGCTTCGCGAGGGGCTCCGGCATCTCGAGCCGTTTGAAGGCCTCGATCTGCCATTGGGGCGATCCCCACCAGACCGAGTCCGTGCCCCAGAGCACGTGGTCCGCGCCGAAGGCGTCGATCATCATCCCGAGCATGTGGGTCGTCAGAAGCGGGAAGGTGATCACCGTCATCCCGAAGGTCGCCCCGAGCTCCATGTAGACGTTCTGGACTTTCGGATTCTTCTTCTTCCACTGGCACAGCTCCGTGACCCACGGAACGGCGGACGAGGTCGTGAATCCGGATTCCATGGCTTCGACGAGCGCTTCGTCGATTCCGCGGAAGCCCGCGTGGTACACGAGGAAGTTCAGGTCCGGGAAGTCGACCGCGGCCTTCATGATGTCCTTCGGATGGCAGTGCTCGGCGGAGAAGCCGGGCGCGGGCAGCCCCTTGTGCGCGCAGATGTTCTTGATCTTCAGCTTCCTCGAAAGCTCCAGGGCGGGATAGCCGACCTTCGGATCGTCCATCCACCAGCCCGCGCCGTTCTTCCCGAGGGGCTGACCCGGGTAGCCCTTCCAGGCCTCGATGCGCAGTGTCTCGGCCTGGGCCCGCATCGCGTCCAAGCCCTGCGAGCCGAGCTCGGGCGACATCGTGCCGTGCGCGACGATGCGCCGCGAGCCCGAGAGCGCGTTGACCTCCGAGCGCGTCTTGACGATCTCCTCGGGGCGGATGATGTAGGTCTCGCGGGTCATCTGCGGCAGACCCGACACGACCGCGACCGCCGTCTCGCTGTCGAGGAAGATCTCCTTGATGTAGTTGAGCCGGTAGAGCTCCTCGAGCGAGGCCTGCTCGCCGACGAGCGCGGGATTGAGCTTCGCGCCGTACTCGCGGACCTTGACGAGGTAGTCGAGAAAGTCCTGGTCCGGTGTGGGCGGATTGCGCCGGTGGTCGACGTGGTGCGTCTGCACGTCGAAGACGAAGTAGGAGGTCTTGTCCCCCGCCGCCGGCTCCGTCAGCTCGGCGGCCTCGAGGCGGAAGAAGCGCCCGAAGACGGTGTTCATCGCGGCGAAGGCGGCGGCCATGCCGCAGGAGGTCCGCAGGAACTGCCGGCGCCCCATGCCGAGCCGCTTCGCGTGCGCGCCCGCCATCTCGAGCAAAACGTGCTCGACGCGGCGCTGCGCCGCCGTCTGCGCGGGCGGGTCGTACTCCTCGTTCGAGACGATGCGCGTCGGGACGGGAAGGTGGGTGCCGAAGGAGTCGTCGGCGTCGCACTTGCGCACCCAGCCCGCCCGGACGGCGGGCGGCGGCGGCGGCGCGGGAGTCGTCTTGCGATTCGACATGCAAATCCCCCCGCAACCCCTTACGGCGATTCGGGAAGAGAGTTTGGGGTCAGGCCTGAAAACCGCGGAACTCAGGAGTTCCGAAGAATTCAGGCCTGACCCCCTTCATCTCAACAGGCGGTCGAGCTCGGCGCGAGCCGCCGCGTAGGCGGCGGATTGCACCGCTGTCGGCGCCGCATCGGCCGCGTCCAGGGCGTTCAGGACGACGCCGAGCGTCTCGTTGACCCTGGTCAGGCCGGTCTCGAGCGCCGACCCTTTCGCGGCCCGCGCGTTCTCGAGCGCCGCGAACGACTCGTCCATCGCCGCCGTAATCCTGCGCTGCAGGGCGAACTGCGCCGCGAGGTCCGCCGCCGCAACCGTCACCCGCGGGTCCATCGTCAGAATCAACGGCTGCTCGACCCGCGTGCCGTCGACGATCAGGCGCACCGTGTACCGGCCGGGAAGGGCGAGTGGACCGCGCGGATCCACGGGAGTGTTCTCCCCCGCGATCGCCGAGATCATGTACTCGTACTGCGCCGCCTTCGGACGCGCAAGGCGCAAGTCCCAGACGAAGCGGTGATGGCCGGCCGCGGTCGGCGGCGGCGCGGGCGGGTGGATGTAGAGATCGGTGAAGTAGCGCCGGGCGTCGAGCTTCTCGGGCGGATCGTCGCTCGAGAACGCGCGGACGATCGCGCCCTTGTCGTCGACGATCTCGATGCGCACGGCCTTCGCCGGCTTCCCGAGGACGTAGTCGAGGACGGCGCCGCCCGGCGGATTGCGTGCGAAGGGCACTTCGGGCGGCAGCGGCGTGTCGCGGTTCAGGTTGGCGCGCACACGCACGGCCTCGGCGGGCTTCACGAGGGTCGCGGGCGCCGAGGACGCCGTCGCCGTCAGCGCGCGCAACGGAGTCACGTCGTCGAGAACCCAGAGGCCGCGGCCCTGTGTCGCGATGACGAGGTCGGCCCGGTGGACCTTCAAGTCCGTGACCCACGCCGTGGGCAGGTTCGTCTGCAGGCTCTGCCAGCGGCCGCCGTCGTCGAAGGAGACGAAGACCCCGGTATCGGTGCCGGCAAAGAGGAGGCCGCGGCGTGTCGGGTCCGCGCGCACCACGGTCGCGAAACCTGGAGCAGGCAGGCCCGCGGAGATCTCCTGCCAGGTGGCGCCGCCGTCCTTCGTCCGCCAGAGGTGCGGCGTGAAGTCGTCCAGGCGATGGGCGTCGACGGCGGCGTAGACCGAGCCCCGCTCGAGCGGCGAAACGTCGAGCGAGGAAATCTTGCTCCAGGCGGGAAGGCCGCTCGGCGTGACGTTCTTCCAGGACTTGCCCCCGTCCGCCGTTTTCTGGATCAGACCGTCGTCCGTGCCGACCCAGATTTCGTTGGCGTCGTGCGGCGAGAGCTCGATCGTGTAGATGACGCCGAATCCGCATGCGCGCGCGGCGGAGATCGGGACGTCGCCGTCGCAGCCCTTCGCGCCGGCTTGCGCGCCCGAGAGGTCGGGGCTGACCTTCTCCCAGCTCGCGCCTTCGTCGAGCGACCGCAGGAGGTACTGCGAACCGGTATAGAGCGCGTGGGGCGGCTTGCCCGACATGGCCAGGGGAAAGCACCACGCCCAGCGGTCCATGCCGGGCGCGGGACGTCGGCCGTAGGTGCTCTCGGCCACCGGCGAGACGTTCTGGACCTGTCCCGTGCGTCCATCGAAGCGCGTGATCGTTCCGCCCAGACCCGTGCCGTAGACGATCTCGGGATCGCGCGGATCCGGAACGTCCCAGCCGCGCTCCTCGCCGCCGACCGGCGCCCAGTCGCGAAACGTCAGCTGGCCGACGTCGCTGCGGGTCGCGGCGCCGACGGTGCCCGAGTCCTGCTGCCCGCTGTAGATCCGGTACGGGAACCGGTCGTCGGTTTCGACGTGGTAGAACTGGCCGGTCGGCTGGTTGTACCAGTCGCTCCAGGATTTCCCGCCGTTGACGGTGACGATCGTTCCCTGGTCCGCGGCCGTGATCATGTACTCCGGCCGCTTCGGGTTGATCCAGAGGAAGTGGTAGTCGTCGCCGCCCGGCGCTCCCCGGAAAAACGTGAGCGTCTTTCCGCCGTCGGCGGAGTGGCGGATCGACTGCCCCATCACGTAGATGCCGTCGCGGTTTCGCGGATCGGCGGTCACGCGGTTCATGTAGCTCGACCCCAGCCCCGGAGTCGCATTGACGCGCGTCCACGTCGCGGCTCCGTCGTCCGAGCGCCAGAGCCCGGCGGCCGACGGTTTGCCGGCGCCGCCCTCGGCCGCGGCGTCGACGAGCGCCCAGACCCGCCCGCCCGGAGATGCGGCGAGACCGATGCGGCCGAGCGTTTCGGCCGGCCATCCGCCTCCCACCACCCGCTTCCACGTCCGTCCGCCGTCGGCCGACTTGTACACGCCGCTGCCGGGGCCGACCATCGGCTTCCAGTAGGACAACCATGGGTAGTTGCGGACCTGCCAGACCGAGGCGTAAACGACCGACGGGTTCTCCGGATCGGCCGCGAGGTCCGCGCCGCCCGTGTGCTCGTCGACGAAGAGAACCGGACTCCAGCTTTTCCCGCCGTCCTCCGTGCGGAACACGCCCCGCTCGCGGTTGGCTCCGTAGATGTGGCCGAGCGCGGCGACGAGCACGACGTCCGGGTTCTTGGAATCCACGAGGATGCGGCCGATGGCGCGCGAGTCGGGCAGACCGATCTTTCTCCAGGTCGCGCCCCCATCGTCCGAGCGATACATCCCGTCGCCGGACGCGATGTCGTAGCGTGCCTGGATCTGGCCCGTGCCGACGTAGATCACTTTCGGATTCGACGGCGCGAGCGCGAGCCCGCCGACCGATGCCGCCCCGCCGCGGTCGAAGACCGGGTGCCACGTCCGGCCCGCGTCCTCGGTCTTCCAGACTCCGCCGACGGCGGCGCCAAAGTAGTACGTTCCGGTCGCATCCGGAATGCCCTCGGCCACCACGCCCCACCCGCCGCGAAACGGGCCGACGAGCCGCCAGCGCACGTCGGCGTACAGGCCTTGGTCGATCGAGGCAGCGCCGGGCGTCGACTGCCCGAGCGCGCCGACGAGGCGGCGGCCAGCCAGAAGGCGAGGATCGGGATTCGGCGCATCGCGGACCTCCTGCGAATCTTCGATAGATTACGAACCATGACGCTACCCACCGAACCGGTCGGAAGTATTCCACGACCCAAAGAGTTGATCGAAGGCATGGCGGCCGCGGCCGCGGGCCGTATCACCCCCGACGCGCTGGACGCCCTCTTCGACGGCGCGGTGCGGGATACGGTCCGCCGATTCGAGGAGACCGGGTCCCCCGTCGTCACCGACGGCGAGCAGAGAAAGCCGAGCTTCGCGACCTACCCGATCCACGGAGCGAGCAATCTCGCACCCGGCGGCGTGACGATTCCATTCGCCGACGGGCACACGCGGCAGCTCCCGGTCCTCGCGTCGGGTCCTTTCCGTTACACGACCTTCGCGGCGGAGTACCTCGAGAATGCCGCGGAGTACGCCACCCAGCCCCTCAAGCAGGCCGTCATCGCCGCGTCGGCGCTCTCGCTGCTCTACCCGCCGGGCGGAATCGCCGGGTACGCGCGCGAGCAGTTCCTCGACGATCTGGTGCGCGAGGCGCAGACGGACATCCGGCGCTGCCTCGCCGCCGGTGCGACGGTCCAGATCGACTTCACCGAGGGCCGCCTCTGCGTCAAGCTCGACCCCTCGAAGGGCCTTCTGGACGCGTTCGTGGACCTGAACAATCGCGTCCTCGCGGGCTTCACCGCGGAGGAGAAGACGAAGATCGGCATCCACACGTGCCCCGGCGGAGACCAGGACTCCACGCACAGCGCCGACGTGGACTACGCGGAGCTGCTTCCGGCGCTCTTCCGAATCGACGTCGCCAATTTCTTCGTCCAGCTCGCGAGCGAGAAGGACCGGCCGCGCGTGTTGAAGATCCTGGGTGCGCACGCGAAGGATCACCGGCGCGTCTTCGTCGGCGTCACGGACCCGATCTCCCCGCGCGTCGAACCGCCGGAGGAGGTGCGCGACCGGATCCTGGAGGCCGCGAAGTTCATCGATCCCGGCCATCTCGGCTCGACCGACGATTGCGGTTTCTCTCCCTTCGGCGACGACGTCTCGACCTCGCGCGACACCGCGTTCGCCAAGATCCGCGCGCGCGTCGAGGGCAACGCGATGGCGTCGAAAGAACTGCGGGTGTAGGGGCTCTACATCTCCTCGAGCCGCACGGGAGTGTCCGCGTCCTTCCAGGCGGCCTCGAACCGGGCGCGGGCCCAGGCCGCGTCGGCGTCTTTCTTCTGGGCCT
This sequence comes from uncultured Acidobacteriota bacterium, assembly GCA_963742245.1. Lineage (GTDB taxonomy): Bacteria > Acidobacteriota > Thermoanaerobaculia > UBA5066 > Gp7-AA6 > DAHUXD01. The sequence goes on along the minus strand of CAVULG010000009.1, from coordinate 378,677 downwards.
CGAGGCTCTTCGCGAGGCCGTAGAGAGCGCGGCCGTTGCGCGGGTGGATCTCGAGGTCGGCGCGAAAGACATTCTCGGCCTCCGCGGCCTGGCCTTCGGCGAGGAGCGCGGCGCCGAGAGACTCGCGTACCGGGTAGTACCAGCCGGGCGGCTCGTCGTAGGCGAGGGCGTCCTCGGCATCGACGGCCTTCCTCCAGAACGCGATCGCAGCCACGCGATCCTTCTGCGCCTCGGCGATGCGCGCGTCGAGCACGAAGCCCGCGACGGCGAGCACGGCGGCCGACGAATTCTGGGGGCCGGCCATGCTCGCCGCCGGGACCGCCTCTCGCGCGAGGACAAACTGCTTCTCGAGCGTCGCCGCGCCCGGCAGGTCGCCCTGCGCCGCCGCAGCCATCGCGCGCGCGTAGAGCCAGACCGCATGGGCGAGCGGCAGTTTGGGCCCCGGATCCGGCATCTTCCGGATGTCGTCCCACTTGCCAAAGCGCAGCGCGACGAAGGCCGGCTGGCAGAGAAAGCCCTCGAGCATCGGATCCATGGACACGACCGGGAGCACGCCCTCGAAGAGCTGGTCTCCCGCGCGGCGGGCCGGTGCATAGCGGCCCGCCATCATCGCGGCGTACGACTCGAAGTGAACGTTGTGGTTGTAGTACATGACGGCGTACATCCCCTGGGCGCCCGTCTCGCGGATGTAGGCGCGATCGGCCTCGGCCGCCACGGCGTTCGCCTTCTCCGCGGCGACGTAGTCGCCCGTGCGCACGTAGACGTGTGCCGGCATGTGGACGAGATGGCCCGCCGCCGGCACCAGCTTCTCGAGCCGCGCCGCGGACGGCAGCGCCCGCTCGGGCCGCGTCGAGGCTTCGACGGCGTGGATGTAGAAGTGGTTCGCGCCCGGATGATCCGGATCGCGCTTCAGGACCGATTCGAGGACTGCAACGATTTCGAGCGTATTCGCGGCCGGCTCGCCGGACGGAGTCCAGAGCTTCCAGGGCGTCAGGTTCATGAGGCTCTCGGCGTACAGCGTGGCCGCGTCGAGGTCGTCCGGGTATTTCCCGGAGAGCGCCTTCATCGCGGCCGCGTAATCGGCGGCGACCTTCGCCCTGTCGGCGGAGGCGGGGTCCGCCGGATACCGCACGGCGATCGCTTCGACGTAGGCCCGCTCGTTCGCCGGTCCCCCGGCGGAGCGCGCGAGGGCCTTCTCCACTTCGGCGCGGGCCTTGAGCAGCCGCTCGTCGACGGGCGCCGGGTCGTTGTAGTTCGACCCGAGAACGATCGCCATGCCCCAGTGCGGCATTGCGGCTTCCGGATCGAGCTCGGCAGCCCGGGCGAACGATCGCCAGGCCTCCTCGTGGTTGAAGCCATACGCCATCGCCAGACCCTGGTCAAAAAACTTCTGGGCCTCCGGGCTGGAGGTCGCGATCGGATGGCGGTGCGCGCCGGTGCCGGCGAGAAGCGTGGCGGGAGTCTTCGGCGGAGCCATGCCGGGCATGTCGGCATGCTGCGCCGCGAGGTTTGCGGCGAGAGCGGCCGTCGCGAACGCGGCAAGCGAGCGCTTCATGGAGGCCTCGTCGAGATTCTACCCAGACTTTGCTCATGCATCGGTCCTCGGGCGGGTGTACAAGACGACGAGCCCATCGGAAAGTGTCCATAATGCGCCGGCCGAGGAGGGACCTATGCCCCACCTGATTCGTCGATACCGAAGCGGAGTCGCCCTCATCGGAGGGCTTCTCGCCGCGGTTGCGGCCCTCGCTCAGACCCCCGCCGGGAGCGCGCCCGCGCCGGCCCCCGCCGCGAAGACTTTGCCGTCGAAGGCGCCTGCGCCCGGTCCTGTCCGCGTGGCCTCGGTCGAGGGAATCACCGAGTACCGCCTCGCCAACGGCCTGCGCGTCCTCCTGTTCCCGGACCCCTCCAAGCCCACGATCGCCGTCAACATCACGTATCTCGTCGGCTCCCGCCACGAGAACTACGGCGAGACGGGCATGGCGCACCTGCTCGAGCACATGCTCTTCAAGGGCACGCAAGAAGCACCCCGACTTCAACCAGGAGCTGGTGGCGCACGGCGCGCAGTCCAACGCCTCGACCTGGTACGACCGCACGAACTACTACGAGACCTTCCAGGCCACCGACGCGAACCTGAAGCTGGGCCCTCGAGCTCGAGGCCGACCGCATGGTCAACGCGTTCGTCGCCAGGAAGGACCTCGACACCGAGATGACCGTCGTGCGCAACGAGTTCGAGGCCGGCGAGAACGATCCGGCGTCGATCCTCCAGGAGCGCGTCGTCTCGACGGCCTTACCTCTGGCACAACTACGGCAAGTCCACGATCGGCGCGAAGGCGGACCTCGAGAACGTCCCGATCGACCGTCTCCAGGCCTTCTACAAGACCTACTACCAGCCCGACAACGCGGTGCTGCTCGTCGCCGGACGTTTCGACGAAGCGAAGACGCTCGCGCTCATCCAGCGCACCTTCGGCGCCGATCCCCCGACCCACGCGGAAGCTCCCCGCGCTCTACACGCTCGATCCGACGCAGGACGGCGAGCGGCAGGTCACGCTCGAGCGCGTCGGCGACGTGCAGGCCCTCGCCGCCGCGTACCACATCCCTTCCGGCGCGAGCCCCGACTCCGGCGCGATTGCGCTCCTGCTCTACACGCTCGCGGATTCTCCGTCCGGACGCCTCGAAAAAGCGCTCGTCGACACGAAGAAGGCGGCGTCGATCGGCGGCTATTCGGTGGACCTTCACGACCCCGGATACATGATGTTCAGCGCCGAGGTCCGCCAGGACCAGTCCCTCGAGGACGCGAAGAAGGCGTTTCTCGCCACCCTCGACGCGGCGGCCGGCGCCTCGCCGATCACCCGCGAGGAAGTCGAGCGGGCACGCGGAACGATCCTGAAGAACTACGAGCTGTCTTTGAACAGCGCGCAGCGCATGGGCCCGATCCTCTCCGAGTACATCGCGCAGGGCGACTGGCGCCTGTTCTTCGTCAACCGCGATCGCGTGCGGGCGGCGACGGTCGAGGACGTCCGCGCCGCGGCGGCGGCGTACCTGAAGCCCTCCAACCGCACCATCGGGACGTTCCTGCCGACGGCGAAGCCCGACCGTTCCGAAATCCCGCCGCCGCCGGACGTCGCCGCGCTCGGCGTCCTCGTGGATGGCTACAAGGGCGACGCGCCGCTCGCGGCCGGTGAGGTCTTCGACGCGTCGCCCGCCAACATCGATTCGCGGACGAAGCGGGTCGTGCTTGCGGGCGGCATGAAGGTCGCCCTTCTTCCGAAGAAGACCCGCGGCGAGACGGTCGTCGGCGTCGTCACGCTGCGGTTCGGCGAGCTGAAAGGGCTCGCCGGCAAGGCAACCGCGGCGGAGCTCGCCTCCGACATGTTGATGCGCGGAACGACCCGGCACACGCGGCAGGAGATCCAGGACACGCTCGACCGGCTCAAGGCGCGACTCGGAGTCGGCGGCGGCGCCAGCCAGGCGACTCTCTCGTTCGAGACCCGGCGGGCGAATCTTCCCGAGGTTCTTCGCCTCGCAGCCGAGATCCTCCGGGAGCCCGCCTTCCCGCCCGAGGAGTTCGAGAAGCTGCGGCAGGAATACCTCGCGTCGGTCGAACAGAGCAAGAGCGATCCCGATGCCGTCGGCTCGAATCTCTTCCAAAGGCACATGAATCCGTACCCGCAGGGCGACGTGCGACACGTCGACACGTTCGAAGAGTCGCTCGCGGCGTACCGATCGGCGACGCTCGAGGCGTCGGCCTCGTTTCACCGCGATTTCTTCGGCGCGTCGAACGGCCAGCTGGCGGTCGTGGGCGACTTCGACGAGCCCGCGATCGCCGCGCTCGCCGGCGAGCTCTTCGGAGACTGGAAGAGTCCCGCGCCTTACGCCCGGATCCCGGACCCTTTCCAGAACGTCGCCTCCGTCCACGAGTCCGCGGAAACGCCGGACAAGGCGAATGCCGTCTTCCTCGCCGGACAGAACCTGGAGCTGCAGGACGACGATCCCGATTACCCCGCGCTGGTGCTCGGCAACTTCATGCTCGGGATCTCCGACACGTCGCGCCTCTACGTCCGCATCCGGGAGAAGGATGGTCTTTCCTACGGCGTCGGGTCCCAGCTCTCCGCCTCGCCCGTGGAGGCGTCGGGGAGCTTCACGACCTATGCCATCTCCGCGCCGCAGAACACGGCCAAGGTCGAGGCAGCGTTCCGGGAGGAGCTCGCGCGGACGCTGAAGGACGGCTTCGCCGCCAAAGAAGTTGCCGACGCGAAGTCCGGCTGGCTCCAGCAGAGGGAGATCGCGCGCGCGCAGGACGCGACCCTCGCCCGCACGCTCGCGAACAACCTGTATCTGGACCGCACGCTCGCCTGGAGCGCGGGGGTCGATGACAAGATCCGGGCGCTGACCGGCGACCAGATCGTCGGGGCGATGCGGCGGCGCCTCGATCCCGCCCGGATGTCGGTCGTGACGGCGGGGGACTTCGCGAAGGCTCCCTGAGCCGAGTCCGGCCCGGCCTACAATCGCCGTCGGCAGACTCACCATGACGCTCGCCGCCGGACACAAGCTCGGTCCCTACGAAATCGTCGCCCCGATCGGCGCGGGCGGGATGGGAGAGGTGTACCGGGCCACGGACACGCGGCTGGATCGCATCGTCGCGATCAAGGTCCTCTCCGATCACCTCACCGACAGCGCGGAAGGACGAGAGCGCTTCCTGCGCGAGGCGAAGACGATCTCGCGCCTCTCGCACACCAACATCTGCGCCCTCTACGACGTCGGGGAGCAGAACGGCGTGGACTTCCTCGTCATGGAGTTCCTCGAGGGCGAGACGCTCGCGGCGCGCCTGACGAAGGGACCGCTGCCGATGGAGCAGGTGCTGCGGTACGGCGTCGAGATCGCCGACGCGCTCGACCGCGCGCACCGCCAGCGGGTCGTGCACCGCGACCTGAAGCCCGGCAACCTCATGCTCACCAAGTCCGGCGTCAAGCTCCTCGACTTCGGTCTCGCGAAGCTCCAGGCGCGGCCCACGGGCGTGTTCGCCGGACAGATGTCGGCGATGGCAACCGATCCCGGAGGTCTCACCACGGCGGGAACGATCGTCGGGACGCTCCAGTACATGGCGCCCGAGCAGCTGGAGGGCGGCGAGGCGGACGCGCGCTCCGACATCTTTTCCTTCGGCGTCATCCTCTACGAGATGGCCACGGGCCAGAAGGCGTTCTCGGGCTCGAGCCACGCAAGCGTCATCGCGAACATCCTGAAAACCGATCCGCAGCCGATCCTCACGCTCGCGCCGCTGGTGCCTCCTCCGCTCGAGCGTCTGATCCGCCGCTGCCTCGCGAAGGATCCCGACGACCGGTGGCAGACGGCGCGCGACCTCACGCTCGAGCTCCGGGCCATCAGCGGCGAGCCCGCGCTGACGAGCCCGAGCATGGCTCCCTCGGCGGCGGCTTCCGCAGCGGCAGCCGCGGCGGCGGCGTCGGCCGCGTCCTCGGCAGTCGTGCCTCGCTTCACGCGCGAGACCCTCGCCTGGGCGCTCGCGGCCGTCGCGATCCTCGCGGCCGCCGGGCTCGCCTTCGTCCTCACGCGGCGCGGGCCCGCGCCTGCGGCCGGACCGGCGATGCGCTTCCTGGTGCCTCCGCCCGAAAACGCGACCCTGAATCCGATCGATGCGCCGGCGACGATTTCACCGGACGGCACGCGCCTCCTTTTCGGCGCGACCGGCCCGGACGGACGGCCGATCCTCTGGCTCCGGCCGCTCGACGCGATCTCGTCCCGGCCGCTGCTCGCGACCGACGACGCGCGCGATCCCTTCTGGTCGCCGGACGGCCGCTCGATCGCGTTCTTCGGCGAGGGCAAGCTCAAGCGCATGGACGCCAACGGCGGTCCGCCGGCGACGATCTGCGAGGCGCCCGACCCGCGCGGCGGCGCGTGGGGGGAGGACGGTGTCATCGTTTTCGCGCCGAGCCCGCGCGGCCCGCTCATGCGGGTGAAGGCGGACGGCGGCGATCCCTCGCCCGCGACCGCGCTCGACGCGGAGCGCCACGAGGTCGCGCACCTGTACCCGCAGTTCCTTCCCGACGGGAAGCGTTTCCTGTACCTGGTTCGCAGCGCCGACAGCCAGCAGGACGGCATCTATGCGGGCTCGACGGTTTCGAGGAGCGCGACGCGCGTGCTCGCCTCGGCCACGCGGGCGGCGTTCGCAGCGCCCGGATCGCTCCTGTACCTGCGCGAGGGCGCGCTCATGGCGCAGCCCTTCGACGCTTCGTCAGCCAGGCTCGAAGGCGCCGCCCGGCGTCTCGAAGCGGGTGTCGCAAGCGTGCCGGAGACGGGCTCCGCCGCCTTCTCGGTCTCCGCCAACGGGGTGCTCGCGTACCAGACGGCGCTCGACGCCGAGAAGCAGCTCGCCTGGGTCGACCGGTCGGGCCGCCGCGTCGCCACACTCGGCCTTCCGGGCTACTACCGGTCGATCGAGATCTCACCCGACGGGACGCTCGCCGCCGTCGAGCGCGTCGACCCGCGCAAGCACACCGTCGACATCTGGCGCTTCGACCTCGCGCGCGGCGAGGGCACGCCCTTCGCCGACGCCGCCGTGATCGAGCAGGGACCGGCGTGGTCCGCCGACGGCAGCCGCCTCGTCTATGGCTCCAATCCCGACGGCGCCTTCCAGATTTCGGAGAAGGACACCTCCGGCAACGCCGCCGAGCGCGTCCTCTTCGCCTCGCCGCAATGGAAGATGCCGTTCGGATCTCTCTCGCGACGGGAGGCTCCTCGCCTACCAGGGCTACGACCTGACGACCAAGCGCGACATCTGGGTGCTGCCTCTCTCGGGCCCGCGCAAGCCCGCGCCGTTTCTCCGGAGCGAGGCGAGCGAGTGGCAGGCGCGGTTCTCTCCTGACGGCCGTTCGGTCGCGTACACCTCCGACGAGTCCGGGCGCCACGAGGTCTACGTCGCCGCCTATCCCGGGCCGGGCGGAAAGGGGCGCATCTCGACGGAAGGCGGCTCGCTCCCGCGCTGGCGAAGCGACGGCTCGGAGATCTTCTTCGTCGGCGGCGACGGGGCCCTGATGGCCGCGCCGGTGAAGTCCGCGAGCCCGTTTCAGGCCGGGCCCCCGGTTGCCCTCTTCGAGACCCGCGGGTCCGCGGCGTATGCCGTCTCGCCCGACGGCCAGCGGTTTCTCCTGGCCGCCCCCGTGACGCGCGCTTCCGAAGCATCCATCACGATCGTCGCGAACTGGCCGGCCTTTTCATCGCGCTGAGGCGCCGGGTTCCGGACCCCCCGTCCGCGATACGATTGCCGGCCCGAACAACCGCTGGAGGTCCGATGAACCTGCGAAGCCCCGCCGCCTTTCTCACGCTGGCCCTGACGGCCGCCCTGCCTCTCTCCGCGGCGGAGCCGGCGCCGACGCCGGCCGCAAAGAAGGTGCCCAAGATGCTCAAGCTGCACGGAGACACTCTGACCGACGAGTACGCCTGGATGCGCGAACGGGACAACCCCGAGGTGCGCGCTTACCTCGAGAAGGAAAACGCCCTCGCCGCCGCGTTCATGAAGCCGACCGAAGCGCTCCAGAAGACGCTCTACGACGAGATGCTCGGCCGGATCAAGCAGACCGACATGAGCGTTCCCTATCGGGACCGCGGTTACTACTACTACTCGCGCACCGAAACAGGGAAGCAGTACCCGATCTACTGCCGCAAGAAGGGCAGCGTCGACGCGGCGGAGGAGGTCGTCCTCGACGTCAACGCGCTCGCGCAGGGACAGCGCTTCATGAGCATCGGCGCGCGCTCCTACACCGACGACGGGCGGCTGCTCGCTTACACCACCGACAACACGGGCTTCCGCGACTACACGCTCCGGATCAAGGACCTCGCGACGGGCGAGCTCCTCTCCGAAAAGATGGAGCGCGTCACTTCGGTCGTCTGGGCGCCGGACGGGAAGACGCTCTTCTACGCGACGACGGACCAGGCGAAGCGCCCGAATCGCGTCTGGCGGCACACGCTCGGGACGGATCCCGCGAGCGACACGCTTCTCTACGAGGAGAAGGACGAGCGATTCCGGGTGGGCGCCTACAAGACCCGCAGCGGCGCATACATTTTCATCCCGGCCTCGAGCCACACGAGCTCGGAGTTGCGATACCTGCCCGCGGCCACGCCCGCGGCCGAGCCGAAGCTCCTCGCTCCCCGCATGCCCGAGCAGGAGTACAGCGTCGATCACCGGGGCGACCTCTTCTACATCATGACGAACGACAAGGGCCGCAACAACCGTCTCGTGACGGCGCCGGTCGCGGACCCGCAGCGCGCCAACTGGAAGGAAGTCGTGGCGCACCGCGACGACGTCATGCTCGAAGACTTCGATCTCTTCGCCGCATGGACGGTGCTCTACGAGCGCCAGGACGCGCTGCCGCGCATCAAGATCTCCGACGTCGCCCTCGCCAACGGCTACCGCATCGAATTCCCGGAGGCGATCTACTACGCCTCCGCCGAAAACAACAAAGAGTTCGACACGGGCACGCTGCGCTACGAGTACGAGTCGTTCACGACGCCGCCGTCGGTCTACGACTTCGACATGGCCGCGAAAACGAGCAGGCTCCTGAAGCGGCGCGAGGTGCTGGGCGGGTACGACCCGTCGCGCTACACCTCGGAACGGCGCTACGCGACCGCCGCCGACGGCACGAAGATCCCGATCTCGCTCGTGTACCGCAAGGGCTTCGTCGCCAACGGGAAGGCGCCCTGCCTCCTGACGGCCTACGGATCCTACGGCGCGTCCAACGAGGCGAACTTCGACTCGACGGTCATCAGTCTGCTCGATCGGGGCGTCGTCTACGCGACCGCGCACATCCGCGGAGGCGGCGACCTCGGCAAGAGGTGGCACGACGAAGGCCGGATGCTGAAGAAGAAGAACTCCTTCACCGACTTCATCGCGGTCGCCGAGACCCTCGTCGCCGACAAGTACACCGCGAGCGACCGCCTCGTCATCGAAGGCGGCTCGGCCGGAGGCCTGCTCATGGGGGCGGTCGTGAACATGCGGCCGGACCTCTTCCAGGCCGTGGTCGCCCGCGTGCCCTTCGTGGACGTGATCAACTCGATGTACGACGAGTCGCTTCCGCTGACCGTCGGCGAGTTCGAGGAGTGGGGCAATCCCAAGGTCCAGGAGCAGTACGTCTACATGAAGTCCTACAGCCCCTACGACAACCTCGAGGCGAAGGCATACCCGGCGATGCTCGTGAAGACCTCGTTCGATGACTCCCAGGTCATGTACTGGGAGCCCGCGAAGTACGTCGCGAAGCTGCGGACGCTGAAGACCGACGCCAACCCGCTGATCTTCAAGACCAACATGTCGGGCGGGCACGGAGGCTCGTCGGGCCGCTACGACAAGTTGAAGGAAGTGGCGTTCGACTACGCGTTCGAGTTGACGCAGATGGGAATACAGAAATGACTGTAGGGGCGGGGCTTGCCCCCGCCCTGCGGACCGCCACCCTCGTCGTGGGGGCGGTTCTCGCAGCAGCTCAGACGGAAGGGGGAGGGGTCAAGCCCCTCCCCTACGCCGATGCGGCTCCGACCCGCAACGCCGCTCCTCCGCCTCCCCTCCAGGCGCTCTTTATCGGGAACATGGCCTTCGCGATCACCGACGGCAAGACGACGCTCTACACGGACTTTCCGTATCAGCCCGGAGCGTTCGGATACATGTCCTACGACTTCTCGAAGGTCCCGAAGACGCCCGGCTCCCTGTGTCTCATCACGCACGGCCACGACGATCACTTCGACCCGACGCTCTTCGGAAAGCTCGACGCGAAGATCATCGCGCCGCCCAAGCTCGCCGCGACGCTTCCGGCCGACCGGGTGATCCCGTTCGCGCCGAAGATGACCTACCGCGACATCGCCATCGAGGCCCTGCGCACGCCCCACGCGTCGATCGACCACGACTCCTACCTCGTCCTCTGGCAGGGCCTGCGCCTCTACTTCACGGGCGACACCGAGAGCACCGAGCAGCTGCTCGCGATGAAAGATCTGGACTACGCCTTCGTGTCGCCGTGGCTGCTCGAGTCGGTCGCAAAGCAGAACGCCCGGATCGATGCGCGGCGCGTGGTGGTCTATCACCACAAGACCGGCGAGAAGGTGCCGGAGATTCAGGACCGCATCGTGCCGAAGCAGGGCGAGATGATCGCCCTCCGGGGGCGCGCGCCGGTCGTCACTTCAAAGGCCGCCCCTCGCTGACCGCTCCCGCGTCCGCCGGACGCTGCCGCAGGTACTCCTGGATCTCGACGATCCGCGTTTCGGGCAGCGGATGGGAAGACATCCACTCCGGCTGACGCCCGGCGCCTCCGGCCTGCTTCAGGATCTCCATCACCTCGAGCATGGCCTTCGGGTCGTACCCGGCGGCGGCCATCGCGTCGATCCCATAGCGGTCGGACTCGGATTCGTCGCCCCGCCCGTACTTGAGCTGCATCATCTGGCTGACCATGGCCGCGACCATGGCGGCGCGCTGGCCGCCGTCGGAGCCGTCCGACGCCGCCACGCCGACGGCCTGGGAGAGCGTGGCTCCGAGCTGCCCCTTGGCCATCTGCTCGGCGGAATGCCGGTGAATGACGTGGCCGATCTCGTGCCCGAGCACGCCGGCGAGCTCCGCCTCCGTCTGCATCCGGTCGAAGAGGCCCTTCGTGATGAAGACCTGCCCTCCCGGCAGCGCAAATGCGTTGATCGTCTGCGGGTCGGCGAGGAGATGGAACTGGAAGTTGCCCGCGTACGGGCTGCCCGCGGCGTTGCTGCGCGCCACGATGCGCGCGCCGATCTCGTCGACCAGCCGCGCCGCGGGATCGCTCGGATCGACGACGCCGCCCATCTGCTGGGCCATCTCGGGAGCGGCCTCGAGCCCGAGCACCTTCTCCTGATCGACGGTCATGGCGACGTGCTGCTCCTCGCCGGTGACCGGATTCACTTCCTTCTGGCTCATGTACGCGAAGATGCCGACTCCCGCGACGACGAGCGCGATGAGAAGGCGGCTGCACCCCCGACCGCGAAATGCCGCTTGTTCCATGGTGTTCCTCCCTCACGACTGCCGAAGCCCGTTCCGGGCGCGTGCGATTATGTCCTCCCCGAGGAGGTTCCGGATGAGGATGCACGTTCCGTACCTGCTGGCATTGGCCCTTTCGTTGGCGCCGGCTTCCGCGGCCGACCTTCCGGCGTCGGAGTTCACCGCGCGCCGCGCGGAGGCGATGCGGCGCATGCCCGACGGCGTCCTGCTCCTTCCTTCGGCGACCTTCACGTTTCCGTCCGACCAGCTCTTCCTCCACGGCTTCCAGCAGCGTCCCAACTTCTTCTACTTCACGGGTCTCGGCAGCGCCTCGGGCGCCGTTCTCGCGATCGACGGCGCCGCGAAGGAAACGTGGCTCTTCGTGCCCGAGACGCTCCCGGGCCTGGGCGCGATCCTGCGGCGCGCGCACGTGCCGATCGGCGAGGAGTCGCAGAAGGCGCTCACGATCGACCACGTGGTCTCGCGCAAGCGGCTCCCGGCGTTCCTGACGCGGCGCCAGGACACCGAGGGTGTGGCGCTCTACACGACGGGCGCAGTCAAACCGCACGGGTTCCCGCTCGACATCGCGCTCGACGACCCGCTCGCCGCGTGGAACCACGCCATCGAGGAGCTCTGGCCGGCCGACCGGTTGAAGAGCGCCGACGCGATCATCGCCGCGTTACGGGCGATCAAGTCGCCGGCCGAGATCGAGACGCTCCGCCGGGCCGGCCGCGCGAGCGCGCGGGCTCTTTCCGCCGGTATGGCGGCGCTGAAGCCGGGCCGCCCGCAGCGCGAAGCGGAAGCGGCTGTCGTGTCCGCCTGCCTCGACGCGGGCGCGGAGGGGCCGTCGTTCTGGCCCTGGACGATGACGGGGCCGCTGTCGGCCTTCCCCGCCCCCTTCGAATCGCTCGTCGACTACCGGCACCTCAATCGCGCGATGCGCTCGGGCGAGGTCGCGCGCGTCGACGTCGGCTGCGACGTCGACCACTATCGCGGGGACGTCGGCCGCACGGCTCCCGTGTCGGGCCGCTTCGACGCGGGCCAGCGCGAAACCTGGGAGCTGCTCGTCGCCGCCTACCGCGCCGGTCTCGCAACGATTCGCGACGGCGCGCGGCGGGACGACGTCTTCGCGGCCAGCCGCGCCGAGATCGAGCGCCGCCGGCCGGCGCTGACGACGCCGCTCGGCCGCAAGGCCGCCGACGTGCTGACCGGAAAGGAGGGTTTCCAGTTCTGGGAGATCCACGGCGTCGGGCTCGAGGCGGCCGAGGGAATGCCCGAGACGCTCGCAACCGGCATGGTCGTCGCGTTCGAGCCCATCTTCGCGGTCGACGGCCAGGGGTTCTACCTCGAGGACATGATCCTCGTCACGAAGGAAGGCCACGAGATCCTGACGCCCGGGCTTCCGTACTCCGCCGAGGAGGTCGAGCGCGCGACGCATCCGCGGCGCAAGTACACGGGAGAACGCCCGCCGCGGGAACGCTGACGACGCGCGTCAGCGCTTCTTCAGATTCGCGTCGAGGAAGTCGAGGGCATCCTTCCAGGCGAGATCCCAGTCGGCGCCGGAGAACCCGTGCCCGGCGCCGAGGAGAAACTCGAATCGGCCGGAGACCCCGGCGGCCGAGAGCTTCTCCATGAGTGCGAAGGCCTGAGCCGGCGGGACGAGATCGTCCTTCGCGCCGTGGAAGGCGAGGACGGCCGCATCGCCGGATCCGACGTAGGTGATCGGCGACGCCTTCGTCGCGAGCTCCGGCTTCTCCGCGGCGAGCGCGCCGGTCAGGCAGGCCACGAATCCTCGGGCCGTCTCGGAGAAGTCCTTCGCCCCGAGGTCGACCGGGCCGTAGAAATCGACGACCGCCTCGACCCGCGCGCTCGGCACTCCCTTCGAGACCGGGCCGTCGAAGCCGTCGGCCGGCCCCGTCGTTCCGAGAAGCAGGGCGAGATGCCCGCCCGCGGAGAAGCCCATCGCGGCGATCCGATCAGGATCGACCTTGAGCGATCTCGCGTTCGAGCGCAGAAAACGCACCGCGGCCTTGACGTCCTCGAGCTGAGCCGGAAACGTGTCCTTCGGACAGAAGCGATACTGCGGCGAGGCGGCAACGTAACCGTGCTTCGCGAGGTCCGCGAGGTAGCGGTGGTTCTCCTCACGGCCGCCCTCGTGCCAGGCGCCGCCGTGGATGACGAGCACCGCCGGAAACGGACCCTCGCCCATCGAAGGCTGAGCGATGTCGATCCGCAGCTCCGAGCCGCCGGCGGTCGTGTAAGGGACGCCGTAGCTCGTCGAAAAGGCGGGGTCCGCGGCGAACGCGACGGAGGACACGAGGCTCGCGGCGAGGAGAATCGACGCGGCGCGGGGATTCATGCGGCCTCCGAGAACGCCGCGCAGCGTATCAGAGCAGTGGGGTCACAACCCGAAGGTCTTGACCATGACCCGACCACCAGAGGCAGACCCCCGGCAGTAGGGAATGCCGTGCGAAGCACGGCGGTAACTCAAATGTTGTCGAACGGGAGACCGGACTCTACAACCCGAAGGTCTTGACCATGAAGGCCGCCATCTGGCCGCGCGTGTTGGGGTTCGACGGACAGTAGTTGCCGCCGCCGCAGCCGCCGGTGATGGCGCGCGACGCGAGGTCCTCGATCCAGTCGGCGGCGAACGAGCCGACCGGCACGTCCCCGAACACGGTTCCGCTCGCCGGAGGCGGCGTGTACGAGGCGCCGAGGTGCGCCTTGAGAAGGAACGGCGCCATCTGCGCCCGCGTCACGGGCGAGCCCGGACAATAAAGGAGCGGCGTCGCGCTGCAGCCGGCCGTGACACCCCGCGCGTAGAGCTCTTCGATCCAGGGGGCGAACGTGCTGGAAGAAGGCACGTCGGCGAAGATCCCGACTGCCGGCGGCGGCGCGTAGCCCGGGGACGAGGAGGCGCGGACGAGGAACACGGCCATTTGGCCGCGTGTGATCGAGGAGGACGGACAGTAGAGGCCGATTCCGCAGCCCGCGGTGACGCCCCGGCGGAAGATCGCTTCGACGTGATCGTGAAAGATGTGGGCGTCGGGCACGTCCGTGAAGTCCGCGAGAAAGGCGCGCTCGAGGATGGCGCCGTAGCCTCCCGGGTTCGTCACGGCCACGTCGTTCAACGTTCCCGGGGAGAGGAACGGCGAAACAGCGGTGATCTGCCCCGGCCCGCCGACGACGACGTCTCCGGCGACCGCACCGCCGACCGCCACGCCGGCGCCGCCGACGAAGTTGCCGCCCGTGATGGTCAACGACGTGCCGCCGGCCGCCGGGCCCGAGGTCGGCGCGACGCCGGCGACGGCCGGGCCGTTCGAGGCGGAAAAGGTCCGCACGACCTTCGCGACGTGGCCCGCGACGTCGGCGATCGCGACCGTCATCGTCGCGCCCGAGGCGGCGAGGTCGACGGAGGCCGGCAGCGGCGCGGCGACGGTGGCGCCGTTGCCGGGACTGATGCCGGCTGCGAAGTTGGTCCCCGGCGGCTGTCCCCCGATCGCGACGTCGAAGGTCACCGACATCGTTCCCGCGGCGAGCCCCGACTCCAGGTCGTACGCCGCGACGGTGATCGCCGAGACCGGGCCGGCGCGCGCCTCGGCGACCGTGGGCGATGCCCAGAGTGTGGGACGCAGATCGTCTTCGAACCAACCCCAGGTCGGATTCCCGCACGGGTGTCCCGGCCACGAGCACATGTCGATCGGCGCGCCGAGGTCGATCCAGCGGATGAGCTTCGCCTTCTCGTCCCACGTCAGGAGATTCGCGTGTCCGGCATCCGCCGCGTAGTCGAGGTCCCCGGTCCGCGTGTCGTTCGCGCGGCCGTCGAGACGGGCGCCGAGGACCTTCCAGGCGAGCAGGCTCTCGCGCGACTGGAAACCGCGGATGTATCGCGTCTGCTGCGGTCCGATGAAGTACGGCGGCGTGCCCGCAGGCGTGCCGAGACCGAAGGAGCAACCGGGGTTCGTGTTGGAGTTGTTGTCGACCGCGAGCCGGTAGTACGTGCCCGGCCACGTTTCGCCGCTGCAGGAGACCGACGCCGCGTCGGCGTGGAGGTTCAGGTTCCCGTCGGACGCGTCGCTGCCGTGGCAGCCCGCGCACTTCGCCGTCAGGATCGGCCGCACGTCCTGGAAGTACTCGACGGTCACCGACGGCTGCGGGATGGTCACCGTGCCCGGCGTGCCCGAGAGCTCGGTGAGCTGGAGGAGCAGAGTCTGGAGACCCGCGTCCGGCGCGAGGTAGCCGTCCTGCCCCGCCACGGTCGTCTCGAAGGCCAGCGGAGCCTTGGTGTGGGCATGGCAACCGCCGCAGTCGGAGCGCGCCTCCCCGGGCCGCACCTGGTGCCATGTCTGCGCCATGTTGAGGACCATGCCGTTGCGGTCGAGTGTCTGGAACGTGAACGGCACGTCCGCCGGGATCCGCGCGAGGAAGGAGGTGTCCGTGTAGCCGTTTCCGTCGATGACGCCCTCGTGGCGCACCGGCATCTCGGTGAGGATGCGCATCCGTTCCGAGGCGTGGCTCGAGAAACGCGGGCCGTCGTTGGGGTATCGCCGGTCCGTCGCCGGGAAGAGCGCGAGCAGGCGCACCGCCCAGATGTCGTCGTTGGCGTAGATGCCGGCGTCGGGGCCCTGGTGCACCCAGGCGTAGAGGAACTCGTGGGACCCGTTGAAGGGATCCGGGTCTCCGCCGTAGATGCCGGGCCGCGGGGCGGTGTCGCGCCACACCATCGAGGAGGAGCCGATGAGCCCGAAGGGACTGTTTGCGGCGAGACCGTGGCCGGAGTCGCCGGCGTTCGCGTAGTCCGGCCACACGACCGGCTGCGCGCGGCCCGGGAAGAGCGATCCATACGGGGCGACCGGCCTCGGCCACTGCTCGGACACGGCCGGGTCGTTCAGGATCCGTGTGAGCGCCGCCGGATCCGTCGTCCCCGTGGCGGCAGCCGCGGCGTCGAGGAAGTAGATGCCGCCGTCGTAGAACGGCAGCGCACTGCCCCCGCCGACGTAGATGCCGTTGTGATTGGCCGGGCCCTTCGCGTACGTCAGCAGGATCCCGCCCCCCGGCGCCGCGGCCGGGTGGGTGACCTTGCCGACGCGGTTGGCGTTGCCGTTGGGGCAGATGATGCCGCTCTCTCCATACATGTGCCCGCCCGGCGTGCACGGCGCCGGGAAGTCCTCGGCCATGTTCCATTTCGACGACGCCCAGTCCGTCAGGTCGACCTGGCCGGGCCGCTCGAAGGGCATGTAGGTGCCCGCACCCTCGATCTCGAGAAAGTCCGGCCCGGAAGGATCGAGCGGGAACCGCGCGAGGCCCCCGAATCCGTTGTTGTTGAAGTTGTAATACCGCACCACGGCGATGTCGCCGTTGGGCATCTGCGTCGCGAAGTGGTGGCCGATCGCGTTCTCGCCGAACCCCGATGCCGAGGCCCACTGCGTTCCGTCGGGTCCGATGAACCAGAGGTTGAACTGCCGGTCGTCGCGCAGTCCCTGGTTCTCCCAGCTCGTAAAGAGCAGGCGGCCGTCGGCGAGCTGGAAGGGATGAATCGCGCGCGCGACGTTGAGGTAGCCGATCTGCTCGACGTTCTTTCCGTCCCAGTCCATGAGAAAGAGCTGCAGCACGTGGCCCGCGCTCCCGAACGGTTTCGGCGGCAGGAGGTTGTTGCGCGTCGAGGTGAAGACGATCGACGGCCGCGCCGGATCCGGCCGCGCCACGAACGCCGGCCCGATGTGAAACATCCCGATGCGCGGGCAGTTGGCGCCCTGCGGGTTGCCGCCGCAGTTGGCGAAGTCGGAACCGTTGCCCGTGTTCGGCGTGAACTCCTGGTGCGTCAGGCGCGTCACCGCCCGCGTCACGAGGTCGATCCGGTAGATGTCGGCGCCCGCGTAGCTGTGATCGCGCTGCGGATTGATCGAGGACTCGTCGTGGTAGTACGCGAAGACGACGGAACGCCCGTCGAAAGAGACGTTGGGATCGGAGACCGCGCCGTTGCCGATCGGCGCGTCGACGATTCCCTGATGCTTCGGAAGCGGGAAGAGCACTTCCTCGGTGCAGTTCGGATGGAGCAACCGCAGGTCCGCGCCCGGGTCCGGCTGCATCGGACGCGTCGTGTCGGGCCAGGACGTGTTCGTCGTGTCGCCGTAGCGCGGGGCGTGGACGTAGACGATGTCGTACGGAACGACGTCGGGCGTGCAGTTGACGAGGACCGGGGCCGCCGCGCGCTTCCTGGCGGGCTGCGCCTTCGCCGGCTCCGCCGAAGCGGCGATCGTCAGCAGCAGCGCGGCCGCAAAGCCGAGGCAGGCGCGGCGCAGATAGCCCGACGTTGGCATGGCCCCTCCTGATGAAGCGGTGCGCACATTGTCCGGCCGCGGACCCCGCCCGGACAACTGGCCGACCGGGCAGTCGCGGGTAAGATCCGCACCCAAGTGGCCATCCCGTCGGGCGCGCGCCTCGGTCCCTACGAGATCCTCGCGCCGATCGGCGCCGGCGGGATGGGCGAGGTCTACCGCGCCCGGGATCCGCGCCTCGGCCGCGAGGTCGCCATCAAAGTCCTTCCCGAGTCGTTCGCGCAGGACGCCGATCGCCTTCGCCGGTTCGAGCAGGAAGCCCGGGCAGCCGGCGTCCTCAATCACCCCAACCTCACCGCGGTCTACGACGTCGGCGCGCACGATGGCGCGCCTTACGTGGTTCAGGAGCTTCTCGAAGGCGAGACGCTGCGCGCGGCGTTGACCGGCGAGGCCTTTTCCCCGCGGCGCGCGGTCGAGCTCGGTACGCAGATCGCGCGCGGTCTGGCGGCCGCCCACGAGAAGGGCATCGTCCACCGGGACCTGAAGCCCGACAACGTCTTCGTGACGCGGGACGGGCGCATCAAGATCCTCGACTTCGGACTCGCGAAGCTGACGCGCGCGGAGGAAGGTCCGCCCGCGACGAACCTTCCAACGGCGTCCCCCGGTACGGAGCCCGGTGTCGTGCTCGGCACGCTCGGCTACATGTCTCCCGAGCAGGTCCGCGGCCAGCCCGCCGACGCGCGGAGCGACATCTTCTCTTTCGGGGCCATCCTCTACGAGATGCTTTCGGGTCGCCGCGCGTTCCGCGGAGATTCCGCCGCGGACACAATGTCGGCGATCCTGAAGGAGGACCCGCCGGAGCTCGCGCCGGCGAACAGGGACGTTCCCCCGGGACTCGAGCGCATCGTCCGCCACTGCCTCGCGAAGAATCCCGAGCAGCGCTTCCACTCGGCGCACGACGCGGGCTTCGCGCTCGACGCGCTTTCGACGGGCTCCGTGCGTCTCGAGCCTGCCACGCCGACGGCGAGCGGCAGCCGCTGGTCCATTCCCGCGGCGATTCTCCTCGGCGCGGCCCTCGTTGCCGGCGCGGGCCTGCTCCTGCGCAGCCGACTTCGCCCGCCGGAGCCGCCGGTTTTCCGGCAGGTCACCTTCTACCGGGGCCTGATCGGGTCCGCGCGCTTCACGCCGGACGGCCACACGATCGTCTACGCGGCTTCGTGGGCGGGAGGCCCGCGGCAGCTCTACGAGGCGCGCGTCGGGCTCCCCGAGTCCAAACCCCTCGCGATTCCCGGAGCCGAGGACGTCGCCGGCATCACCGATTCGGGCGAGATGGCCGTGCTCATCCCCGTGCCTCCCGGACAGACGCTGGCGCGTGTGCCCATGACCGGCGGAACTCCGCGGGAGATCTCGGAGGAGATCGGCGAGGCGAGCATCACGCGGGACGGACGCGCGCTCGCCGTCTCGCGCTGGATCGGCGGGGGCTTTCGCGTCGAGTATCCGATCGGCAAAGCGCTGTACCAGACCGGAGGGTACGTGACGGCCCTCCGGATCTCTCCGGACACGGAGCGCCTCGCCTTCTTCGATCACCCCGCCCTCGGCGACGACCGCGGCACACTCGCGGTCCTCGACCGCTCCGGCAGGAAGACGACGCTCACGGGGCCCTGGACGAGCACCGGAGGCATCTCCTGGACTCCGTCGGGAAAGGAGATCTGGTTCACCGCCTCCGAACGGGGAGCCAACCTCCTCGTTTACGCCGCGACGCTCCAGGGAAAAGTGCGACGCGTCCTCACGGCTCCCGGCCGCCTCATCCTCCACGACATCGCGGCGGACGGCCGGCTGCTTCTCGAGCAGGAGAGCAGCCGGATGGCGCTCATGTACCGTCCGCCGGGGGCCCGCGAGGAACGGGACTTTGCGTGGCTCGACTTCTCGTATGCGTCCGTCATGGCGCGCGACGGTTCGTTTCTCATCTTCGGAGAGACGGGTGAGGCCGGCGGCGGCCAGGGCGGCGTCTACCTGCGGCGCGCGGACGGCTCGCCGGCCGTGCGGCTGGGCGACGGCATCCCGGACAGCCTGACTCCCGACGAGAAGTGGGTCGTGGCCCTGCAGGGAGCGGACGCGAAGCTGGTGCTCCTGCCCGTCGGAGCCGGCGAGCCGCGCGCGCTGCCCGACTTCGGGATCCGGCCCCGGACCGCGCAGTTTCTCCCGGATGGGAAGCGGCTCCTGCTTTCGGGTACGCGCGGCGACGCGCCCATCAAGCTCTACCTCGCCGACATCGAAAAAAAGGACCTCAGGGAGGTCGATCCCGGCGCCCTCGGCGCGCCGGGATCCCTCTCGCCCGACGGCACCCAGATCTTCGCGGTCCGCACCGACAATCGCGCGTTTCTCTATCCCGTGGACGGCGGTGCGCCCCGCGAGGTGACGGCGTACACGGCCGGCGACTGGCCGGCGGGCTGGAGCCGGGACGGGCGTTTCCTCTACCTGTTCTCGGCGGGACCGCTCCCCGCCAATGTCTGGAAGGTCGACCTCGCGACCGGGAAGCGCGAGAAGTGGCGCGAGATCGCGCCCGCAGATGCCTCGGGCGGCGCCGGGTTCTTCAACCTGGTCATGGCGCAGGACGAATCGGGCTACGCTTACAACTACTCCCGATCCACGTCCGCCCTGTACGTCGTCGAAGGCATGGAGGTCGATTGAGTCTCGTCACCGGCTCGAAGCTCGGGCCCTACGAAATCCTCGGCCAGATCGGCGCCGGAGGGATGGGCGAGGTGTATCGAGCGAAGGACGCGCGGCTCTCGCGCGAAGTCGCGGTCAAGGTGCTGCCGGCCAGCTTCTCGCAAGATGCGGATCGACTGCGCCGCTTCGAGCAGGAGGCCAAGGCGGCCGGGGTTCTCAATCATCCCAACATCACCGCCGTCTACGACATCGGCACGGCGGCCGACGGCGCGCCCTACGTCGTCCAGGAGCTGCTCGAGGGCGAGACGCTGCGTGCGGCGCTCGCGGGCGGGCGGCTCGCGCAGCGCCGTACGCTCGACTACGCGACGCAGGTCGCCCTCGGCCTCGCCGCGGCGCACGACAAGGGCATCGTCCACCGGGACCTGAAGCCCGAGAACCTGTTCGTCACGAAGGACGGCCGCGTCAAGATCCTCGATTTCGGCCTCGCCAAGCTGACGCAGAACGAGAGCGAAGTTTCGAGCGCAACGAACCTTCCGACCGAAACGCGCGGCACAGAGCCGGGCGTCGTGCTCGGGACCCTCGGCTACATGGCGCCCGAGCAGGTCCGCGGAAGGCCCGCCGACGCGCGGAGCGACATCTTCTCCTTCGGCGCGATCCTCTACGAGATGCTCTCGGGCAAGAGAGCCTTCCACGGCGACTCGGCCGCGGACACGATGTCGGCCATCCTCCGGGAAGACCCGGCGGACCTCTCCGTCACCAACCAGAACATCTCCCCGGCTCTCGAGCGTATCGTCCGCCACTCACTCGAAAAGAATCCCGAGCAGCGTTTCCAGTCGGCGCGGGATCTCGCCTTCAACCTGGAGGCGGTGTCGGGGACCTCCGTGCAGACCGTCGCGCCGCTCGTTCGCCGACGGCGGCTCCGGCTCCTGCCGGCGGCACTCCTCGCGCTCGGTGCGCTTGCCGGTGCGGCAACGGCGTTCCTCGCGCTGCGCGGCCGCACGGGACAGGGATCATCACCCCTCGCCGGCGCGACCTACCGGCGCCTGACCAACCTTCCTGGAGCCGAGTCCTGGCCGTCGCTGTCCCCCGACGGCCAGACGGTCGCGTTCACGCACCGCTCGGGCAGCAATCTCGACGTCTGGATCCAGCGCGCGGGAGGACGCAACCCCATCAACCTGACGGCCGACTGCCGGGAAGACAGCTACTCCCCCGCGTTCTCGCCTGACGGCAACTCAATCGTCTACGGCTCGCAATGCGGCGACGGAGGCCTCTTTCTCATGGGCGCCACCGGCGAGAGCTCCCGCCGGCTGACCGACGTCGGCAGCGCGCCCGCCTGGTCGCCGGACGGCCGCGAGGTCTTCTATGCGACCGAGCTCTTCGCCGGGCCCTACGGGCGGGGGGGCACGAGCGAGATCTGGGCCGTCGAGGTCGGTACGGGAAAAACACGCAAGATCTCCGCGGACATCGACGCCATCCAGCCCGCCGTCTCGCCGCACGGCCTTCGGGTCGCCTACTGGGCCTTGCCGGCCGGCGGCGGCCAGCGCGACATCTGGACGATGCCTTACAAGGGTCTCGCCGCCGGAGAGCAACCCGTGCCGGTGACTCAGGACGCGGCCGTCGACTTCAATCCCGTGTGGTCCCCCGACGGAAAGGCGCTCTACTTTCTCTCCAATCGCAGCGGCGCGATGAACCTCTGGAAGATCCCGATCGACGAGGCGACGGGGCGCCCACTCGGCCCGGCGCAAGCGGAGGTCCTTCCGGCGCGCGAGGTCGGCCGGTTCGCCCTCGCGCGCGATGGGCGGCGTGCCGCATACGTCGTTCTGGAAAACACCTATTCCATCGACCGACTGCCCATGGATCTCGCCTCCGGGAGGCTCACCCAGCCTCCCGAGCAGATCCTGGGAAGCTCGCAGGAGATGGCCGACCTCGACGTATCGCCCGACGGAAGCCTCGTCGCCTTCGACTCGCGCGGCGGCTCGCAAGACGATCTCTTCATCGTCGACAGCACCGGCAAGAATCTCCGCCAGATCACCGACGACGCGGCGAAGGATCGCCACCCGACCTTCTCTCCCGACGGCAAACGCCTGGCCTTTCACTCGGACCGCGACGGCTCCGGCCGCTACCAGATCTGGACGATCGAGCGCGACGGCCGTGGCCTGAAACCCCTCTCGCGCTCGGACCAGTTGATCATCGAGGCCCAATGGTCGCCCGACGGACGCGGCGTCGCGACCAACAGCGGCCGCGACGGCACGATCCTCTGGCTGAACGCTGCCGGCGACCTCGAGCGCGTGGAGCCCATCCCGATGCTCGATTCGAACACCTTCCTCGCCCCGCTCGGATGGCTCCCGGACAGCAAGACCGTCGTCGGCGCGACCGTTCGCCTGCCGGACTACGCGAGCCAGTCGCTCGCCTTGTACACGCCGGGCCCGGGAGCCGTCGTGCGGAAGGTGCCCGGAGCCGAACTGGTCGGCCGAATCCGCCGCGGCGGTGTTTTCGGCTCGCGTTTCCTCATCTACCTGAACCGCGATATCCGCATCGCGAATCTCGAGACGGGAGAGGATCGACTTCTTCTGGAGCGGCCGGTCAACGGAAGCTTCCAACACGTCAAGTGCGCGCGACAGGGGGCGACCTGCTACGTCACGCGCTCCACCGACAACTCCGACATCTGGCAGATGACGCTGCCTGAGGCGGCGAAAGAGTGACCCTCCCTCCCTTCGGTCGGGAGACCATTCGCGCCGCGAAGGCCATCCGATGACTCTCGCTGCCGGAGCCCGACTCGGTCCGTACGAGATCCTCGGCCAGATCGGCGCCGGGGGCATGGGCGAGGTGTATCGGGCGAAGGACCCGCGGCTCGGGCGCGAGGTCGCGATCAAGGTGCTGCCCGCGTCGTTCTCGCAGGACGCGGACCGGTTGCGCCGCTTCGAGCAGGAGGCCAAGGCGGCCGGCGTCCTGAACCACCCCAACATCACGGCCGTCTACGACATCGGCCAGCACGACGGCGCGCCTTACGTCGTCCAGGAGCTGCTCGAAGGCGAGACGCTGCGCGCGACCCTTGCCGGCGGCAAGCTCTCCCCGCGCAAGGTCGCGGACTACGCGCTGCAGATCGCGCACGGCCTCGCTGCCGCGCACGCCAAGGGGATCGTCCACCGGGACCTGAAGCCCGAGAACCTCTTCGTCACCGCCGACAACCGCGTCAAGATCCTCGACTTCGGTCTGGCGAAGCTGACGCAGCTCGAGGGCGCCGCCTCCGCCGCGACCAACCTGCCGACCGAGACGCGCGGCACCGAGCCCGGCGTCGTCCTCGGCACGCTCGGCTACATGTCGCCCGAGCAGGTCCGCGGCAGACCCGCCGACGCGCGCAGCGACATCTTCTCCTTCGGGGCGATCCTGTACGAGATGCTGTCGGGCAAGCGGGCGTTCCACGGCGACTCCGCCGCGGACACGATGTCGGCGATTCTCAAGGAAGACCCGCCGGACCTTTCCGTGACCAACCAGAACGTCTCGCCGGCGCTCGACCGGATCGTGCGCCACAGCCTCGAGAAGAACCCGGACCTGCGGTTCCAGACGGCACGGGACCTCGCTTTCAATCTCGAGGCGCTGTCCGCCACGTCGGCGCCGTCCGGGATGGGTGCCGCCGTGCCGACGCGCCGCCGGGTCCCGTGGCTCGCGCTCGCCGCTCTCGCCGCGATCGCAGCCGCCTTCGCGGCCGGCCGGTTTTCGAAAAAAGAGAGCCTCGCCTCCCAGCCGACCTGGGAGCGGGTCACGTTTCGGCGGGGAAACCTCGGCGCCATCCGCTTCGCGCCGGACGGGAAAAGCGCCATCTACGGCGCCTCCTGGGAAGGCAAGCCCATCGAGATCTACACCTCCCGACTCGGCAGCCCCGAGTCCACGCCCCTCGGCTACCGCAACGCGAATCTGCTCGGCGTGTCGTCGACGGGCGAGCTCGCCCTGTCGCTTCGCGAGAGCTTCCTCTCCGGGGTCTCGGGCGTGGGTACGCTGGCGCGTGCGCCGCTCGGCGGCGGTGTCCCGCGGCCGATCCTGGAGTTCGTCGAGTCTGCCGACTGGACGCCCGACGGCAAGAACCTCGCCATCGTCCGGTTCGCCGACGGCCGAAACCGGCTGGAGTTCCCGATCGGAAAGGTGCTCTACGAAGCGGACAGGTCCATGTTCACGCCCCGTTTTTCGCCGCGCGGCGACCGCATTGCATTCATCGAGCGGCCGGGAAAGCTGCAAGTCATGGACCTCTCGGGCAAGACGACGACACTCGCCGAGGACATCCGGGGAATCACGCTCGCCTGGTCTCCGTCGGGAGACGAGATCCTCGCCGACACGCGCAGCGGCACCGGGGAGGGTCGGATCGTCGGAGTAGACCTCGCGGGGAAATCCCGAGTCGTGCTGCGCTGTCCGGACCGACTCTTCCTCTACGACATCGCGGCGGACGGGCGAGCGCTCATCGAACGCGCTGCGAGCCGCCGCCGCGCCGCGAGCCTCGCGCCCGGCGAGTCGGCGGAGCGCGACATCTCCTGGTTCGACGGGTCGGTGCCGATTGGCCTGTCGGCGGATGGAACGTCCGCTCTGATCGTCGAGCAAGGCGACGCGAGCGGAGGCAAAGAGTCCTTCTACCTGCGCAAGACCGACGGCTCCCCGGCCGCCAAGCTCGGTGAAGGCGACGCTTTGGACCTCTCCTCGGACGGGAAGTGGGTGCTCGTTCGCAGCGACGACAACCGAAGCCTGAGCCTCGTGCCCACGGGGACGGGGAGTCCCGTGAGTCTCCCGGCGGCCCGATGGGAGCGCATCGGAGGCGCCGTCTTTCTCGACGACCCGCGTCAGGTCCTGATATTCGCGCAAGAGGCGGCGAGTCAGCCGAAGGGCCACTTCTACCTCCAGGAGATCCCGTCGGGACAGCCGCGAAGTGTGGCCCCGGGCTATGCATTCGTGGGCCACCCTGTTTCCCCGGATGGAAAGCGGATCGTCGCCCTCGGAAAGGACTGGAACGAGGACCTCGTCGTGATCCCCGTCGATGGCGGCGAGCCTCGGACGATTCCGAACACGAACACGGTGGATCCGATCCGCTGGAGCTCCGACGGCCGGACCCTCTTCGCCCTCGAAATCGGCAGCGTTCCCGCGCGGGTCGTCAAGGTCGACGTCGCGACCGGGCGGCGCGAGCTTTGGAAAACGCTCGGCCCCGCGGATCTTTCAGGCGTCGTCCAGATCGATCCGATCGTCCTGGCGCCCGAGGGCCGGGCGTACGTCTACAGCTACAGTTTCGCCTCGACCTCCGACCTCTTCGTCGTCGGCGGGCTGGGCATCGGCACGAGAAAGGCGAACCCATGAGCCTCGAGCGCGCGCTCAAGACGCGGGACATCGTCCTTTTCAACGTGGCCGCGATCGTCGGCATGCGCTGGATCGCGCTCGCCGCGGCGAGCGGGCCGTCGTCGCTCTTCCTCTGGGTGCTCGCGGCCGTCGCGTTTTTCATCCCGCAGGGCTTCGCGGTCATGGCGCTCGCGTCGACGATCCCGGAGGAGGGCGGTCTCTACGTCTGGACGAAGAAGGCGTTCGGCGAGCGCCACGGCTTCATGGCCGGGTGGCTCTACTGGGCCAACAACATTCTCTACTTCCCGACGTTGACCCTCTCGACGGTCATCTACGCGCTCTACGTCTTCGGCGTGCGGTACGCCCACCTCGAGCAGAGCACCACCTACACCGCCGGCGCGGCGCTCGTGCTGCTCACGATCGCGCTCGTCTTCAACATCGTCGGCATGAAGTCCGGGCGCTGGGTCCAGAACATCGGCGGCATCGCCCAGTGGATCCCGTCAATCGCGCTGCTGCTCGTCGGACTCGTCGCCCTCTCGCGGTTCGGCTCGGCCACGCCGATGCCCGCGGCCTCGCTGGTTCCCAACTTTGCTGCGCTTCCGACGATCCTCTTCTTCGCCAACCTCTGCTTCGGCTTCGCGGGGCTGGAGCTCGCGCCCGTGATGGCCGGAGAGGTCGTCGAGCCGCGCCGGACGTTCCCCCGCGCGATCGTGATCTCCGGCGTGACGATCGCGGCCTGCTACCTGCTTGGCACGCTCTCGCTGCTGTGGGCGTTGCCACCGGGGGAGACCTCCATCATCTCGGGCGTCAACCAGGCCGTGACGAAGGCGGGAGCGCGCATTGGGCTGCCCTGGCTGGGGCCGCCGACGGCGCTTCTGATGACGCTCGCGGGGCTCGGCGGCGTCGGCGCCTGGCTCATCGGCTCGGCGCGGATCCTCTTCGTCGGCGGGCTGGATAAGTACCTGCCGCCGATCTTCGGCGCGACGCACCCGAAATGGAAGACGCCCTGGTTCGCGCTACTCTTCCAGGCCGGGCTCTCGGCGGTCTTCATCCTCGCGGCAACGCAGGGCGACACGGTCAAGAACGCGTACCTGAAGCTCGTCAATGCGACCCTCATCGTCTACTTCCTGCCGTACCTCTACATGTTCGCCGCCGCGATCAAGATGCGGCTCGACATTGCCCGGCAGCCCGGCGCCGTCGCGGTCCCCGGCGGCGCAGCCGGAAGCTGGTTCTGGAACGGCATCGGCTTCGTCACGACGGTCGTCGCGATCGTGCTCGCGCTGATTCCCCCGGCGGACTCGGCGGATCGGATGGGCTTCTTCATCCAGGTTTCCGCGGGATCCTTCGGATTCGTGATCGCGGGCCTCGTCCTCTACGCCCTCGCCGAGCGCAGACGGAAACGCGCGGAGGCCGCGGCCATCCCCTGACTCGTGGCGATGAGCCCGGAACCGGTCAATTGGGGAAGTGGAGCCCCAGCGCGATGCTCAGAAAGACAGCCATCTGTCCCCGCGTCAACGGCTGATCCGGGCAGAAGTTTCCGCCTCCACAGCCCGCCGTGATCCCCGAATCCGCGAGGGCCTCGATGAACCGGAAGAACGGATGGTTCGTGGGCACGTCGTTGAAGGTCGCGGCGCCGGGCGCCGGGCTCACCTGGAGCTTGTAGCCGAGATAGGCGCCGACGAGCGTCGTGTCCGAGGTGCCGGACTCCGTCGTGGCAACCAGAACGAGCCTTCTCAGATTGTTGTCCACGGTGTAATTGTGCGGCGTCAGGTCGACGGAAACGAAGTTGCATCCCGTCGCGCCGCTGCTGGAGAAGAGAGTTTCGATCGCAGCGCAAGCCTGACCCACGTAGTTGCAGTCCGCGAAGGTCAGGGTGACGTCGTCGGCGACGCTGTTGTCGCAGTAGTCGAGCTCGAGATAAGTCAAGAGCACACCGGAGGGAATGTGGGGGGTCGCTTTGAAGGTGCCGTGTGTGACGGTCGAGTAGCGGCCGATGTCGAAACCCTGGTACGTGTCAGACGACCAGTGCGGCGAAAACTCATTGTCCCCGATCGCGTGCAGGACCCGGTCCGAGCCTCCCCAACTCGGCCGCTCGGCGGCGGCCTGGGCCATCGTCGGAGTCACACCCGCGGTTGAAATGACAACGAGCAACCCCAGGATCGACGGAACCCGACGCTTTGAGGTCATAGAGCCTCCACTTCAGACTGGCGTCTTGAGCGCCTGCGATTGCCGGCGATCTTATTGCCGTTCCGGAGGACTCACTACAGCTTCACGAGGCACCACTCCTCGGACCACGGCAGCCGCGACATCTGGAGCGCGGCCTTTCCGCCTCGCGCTGGAGGTCCTTCTGCATGAGGCAGCAGTCGCGCGCCACGGTCCAGACCTTCTTCTGCTGCTCGGTCCAGGGAGCGAGGAGATAGGCCGGTAGAGCTCGCCGACGCAGCCTCGCGGCGCTGGCGCAGCGTCCCGACAACGGAGCCGGATCCCGCCCTGGCCCAGGCACCCCCCCGATAGCCCTCTCGCGCCCCCCGCCGACCCCCGCAAAACCCGCTCCTGTGCTAACATTTTTGAATTACAGTCATGAAATTCAGCAGTGTGGTTGCCCGGAGCTTCTCGACCGCCGAAGTCGCGCGTCTGACTGGCCTCACGGCCAGGCAACTCGACCACTGGGATAGGAACGGCTTCGTCCGGCCGTCCGTCGAAAAGGCGGCCGGCTACGGCTCGGCGCGGCGCTACTCCTTCGCCGACGTCGTGCGCCTGCGGGTGGCGGCGCGTCTGCGGTCGAACGGCGTCGGTCTCGCGCGGATCCGGCGCTGCGCGGAGGCGCTCGCGAAGCTCGATCCGTCCGCGGACCTGGGTCAGGCGCGTCTGCTCGTCGTCGGATCGAGCGTCCTGTGGGCCCGGTCGGACCGCGAGGTCGTGGACCTCCTGAAGGACGGGCAGCTCGTGCTCGTCTGCTCGCTCGGCGACGCCGTGAAAGAAGCGGCCGGAGCGGTCGAGCGCCTGGCCGGCGAAACGGAGCGCGAGGAACCGTCGCGCACGCGCCGGCGTTCGCGATGAAGGCGGGAGACACGGAAAGAGAATGCGTTTGGCTTCGGACGACCTGACCCTGCACATCGGCCGCCTCGCGCGGCTCGGACGCCAGCGCGACTTTTCGATCACGAGGTTTTCGAAGGCCCTGTCCTCGATCGCTCGCAACGGGGACCGCGGCGAGGTCCTCCGGCAGCTTTTCGCCGAGTGGACGGGCATCCCCTTCGAGGCCTCCGAGGCCCTCGAACGGTGGCAGGAGATCGAGCGGCTGATCCCGACACTGCGCGAAAAGGTCGGAGCGCCGCTCGGGCTCCAGACCGTGCTTCTCCACCACCTCCACAGCCGCAAGGGACTGATGAAGGAGCCGCGCCTGGTCTCCGAGGCGGATCTGGCGGTGCTGCGCGTCAACGCGATCACGGATCCGCTGACCGGTCTCTACAACCGGCGATTCCTGGTCGACCACCTGACTCGTGAAATCTCCCGCGCCGAGCGGTCGGGGGGCATCCTCGCCGTCGGCATGATGGACCTGAAGGGGTTCAAGGCGATCAACGACCGGCTCGGGCATCCCGTCGGCGACAGCGTTCTCGTTCGGACGGCGCGCGTCGTGCGGGACTCGCTCCGCGCGGTCGACGCCGGCTGCCGCTGGGGCGGCGACGAGTTCGTCCTCGTCCTGCCCAACACGGACCTGATCTCGGCGCTCGCGGTGCTCGAGCGCGTGCGCGAGAAGGTCGCGGACATCTCCCTCTCCGGGCGCGCGGCGCCCACGATCGACATGCACTACGGCGTGGCCTCCTATCCCAACGACGGCAAGAGCACGGACTTCCTCCTCAAGGTCGCGGACCTGCGGCTCTACCAGTGCCGCTCGCAGTCGACCTTCGAGTCGGGCGCGCGCCGGCACTATCCCCGCTTCGCTCCCGACGACATGAGCCTCCGCATGGAGTGGAACGGGAACGGGCACTCCACCACCGCGCCGGTCGTCGACGTCAGCTTCGGCGGCCTCGCCTTCCGCGCGCGGAAGGCCGAGAAGTGGCCGGCGCGCTGGAAGGCGGAGCTCCTCCAGAAGAACGACCCCGAACGCCACCCGATCCGTCTGCGCGCCCTCAACTCCGCGCCGCTGCCCGGCGGCGGAGTGCGCGTCGGCTGCGCCTATGTCTGATCGGCGCCGGGCCTTCGCCGCCCACCGCGCCGCCGCCTCGGGACTCTTCACCCTCTTCACCCTGATTGCCATCGTGCTGCGTCTGGGCGATGCGCGGCCCCTCGCGCTCGCGCTCGGAGGCGCCCTCGGTTCGCTCTTTCTGCTGACGCGCGAGAGCGTGCGCGACGGGCTCTCGGAGTTCGCGGCGCCCCTGGCGATGGTGGCGGATCTCGCCCTCCTCTTCTGCGCGATGTCGCTGACCGGGGGCGCGCTGTCGCCGTATGCCCTGCTCCTGCCGGCGGGCGTGGCGCTCTCCTGGCACTGCGAGGGCAAGGCCGCGGCGCGGTTCTTCGCCGTCGCGTCGCTGCTCGGCGTCGCGGCCCTGGCGACGCTCGGCAACGTCCCGACCTCGTCGGCCGCGGCGCTCTTCGCCCTGGCGGGCGTGGCGCTCGCGGCGCCGGCCCTTCTGGTGACGCTCGAGATCGCGGCATCGGCATCGGCGTCCATGACCCACGCGGCCGACGCGGCAGACGTGCCCGTCCTTACGGCTGCGCCCGCGCGGCCCGCGCCCGTCCAGGCCGCAACACCCGCGCGCGACCGCGAGGAGGAGATCCTGCACGACCTGCGCTCTCCCCTTTCGGTCATCCGCGTCTACACGGACCTGATCCAGGAGGCCGCGCGGCGCGGAGAGCTTCCCAACCGCGAGTACCTCGACAACCTGGGGCGGGAGATCGAGCTCGCCGAGCGTCTCGTCGGGACGCCCCTTCCCGCGGACGTCGCCGAAGCCGCGCCGGAAGCGGACACGGAGCCGGACGCGGCCGGCGCCGCCGAGCGGCTCCAGCCCCCCCGCAACGCCGACCTCGTCGAGATCCTCGGCTCGCTCGCCACCGCGTACCGGCTCGCGCACGGCGGACGCATCCGCCTCGAGTTCATCGCGGAACGGCCGCAGCTTCCCGTGGCCGCCGACCCCGTCGCGCTCCAGCGGGCCTTCCGCAACGTCCTCGACAACGCCATCAAGTACACGCCCGACGCGGGCGAGGTCCGGATCCGCGCCGGCGCCGCGGGGACGCAGGCCTTCGTCGTCGTCAAGGACACGGGGATGGGCATGAGCCCCGAAGAGAGCGCGCGCGCCTTCGACTACGCCTTCCGCGGACGGGGCGCCGTTGCCTCCGGCCGGCGCGGAAAAGGCCTGGGCCTCGCCGTGACGAAAGAAATCCTCGAGGCCAACGGCGGAAAGATCAGCCTCTCGAGCGAGGCGGGCTACGGTTCGGAGGTCACGATCCTCCTGCCGTTCCAGAGAGGGGCGCGATGAACGCGGTCAAGCGCATCGTCGTCGTCGACGACGACCGGGAGATCTCGGCCGCCGTCCGCGAGCTCCTGGTACCGGAAGGGTTCGCGGTCGACTGCCCTTCCGAGCCGCGCACGGCGCTCGTCGACACGATCCGCGCCGTTCCGGACCTCGTCATCCTCGACGTCAACATGCCGGGCATGACGGGCTGGGAGTTCTGCGCGATCCTCCGGCGCCAGACCTCCACCCGCGAAGTCCCGGTTCTGTTTCTGACCGGCCGTGCCGAGGTCAAGGACCGCATCACCGCAATGCAGCTCGGCGGCTCCGACTTTCTCGCCAAGCCCTTCGGCGCCGAAGAGCTCCGCAAGAAGGTGCGGTCGCTGCTCGACGAATCTCACACCATGGAGGAAGGATGAGGGCCAAACGCCGCACCGAACCCAACGTCGTCGAGGGCGCTTTCCCGCCTCTGCCGGCCGCCGCCCCGGAAGGGCTCGACGACCTGCGCCGCGAGCGCATCGTCTACGACGGCATCACGAACCTCCCGATCCATCCGTTCGAGACGCCCGAGCGCGCCGACGAGCGGATCGAGAACCTCGGCGTCATTTACATGCAGGTCGGCAAGTTCTTCGGCTTCGAGGAGCTCTTCGGCTGGGAGCAGTACGACCGCGTCCTCGCCTGCGTGGCCGACGGCCTGCAGGACGACGCGCGCTCCTCGCGGATGGCGCCCCACATCCACTCGATCCGCTTCTCGGGAGCGGACGGGTTCTTCGTGATCTACAGCCTTCCGCCCGCCGGCCGCGGCCGGGCCCCGGCCACCGTCGGCCTCGAAGAGGAAGCGGCGCGCCTGCGCGCGGGCGTGGTGCGCCGCCTGCACCAGTCGCTCGAGTCGACGACCGCGGATCTCGTCAACATCCTCGTGTCGAGCCTGACGACGCTCGACAACCCTCGCGTGCGCCCCTCGCGCCACGTCGTGCGCACGCTCTCCGAAGCCGTCAAGATCGTGTCGCAGCGCCAGACACACGAGAAGCTCGAGCTCTTCAGCGGCCTGAAGGCGGTCATCGGAGGAAAACAGCTTCGCCCGGCCTTCCAGCCCGTCCGCAAGCTCTCCGACGGCGCCATCATGGGCTACGAAGCGCTGATCCGCGGGCCCCAGGGCTCCACCCTCGAGCCGCCGACCGTCCTCTTCGCCGTGGCCCACGAGAACGAAATGGACGTGGAGCTCGAGACGCTCTGTCTCGAGACGATCTTTTCGGGACTCCCGAAGGCCGTGGGCGAGAAACGCCTCTTCGTCAACGCCTCCGCGATGCTCCTGCGTCATCCGGTGTTTCTCGACGCGCGCAACCTCGCGGCGATCAATCGCAGCCACGGCGACGTCGTCATCGAAATCTCCGAGAAGGAGATGGTCCGCGACTACGATTCTTTCCAGGACGTGCTCGGCCAGGTGCGCAAGGCGAACATGCACATCGCCATCGACGACGCGGGCTCCGGATACTCGGGCCTCGAGTCGATCCTCCACCTGAAGCCCGACTACATCAAGGTCGCCGATTCGCTGGTCCGCAACATCCACACCGATCCCATCAAGCGCGAGATCATCGCCTCGCTCGACGCCATCGGAAAGCGCATCGGCGCCACCCTCGTGGCCGAGGGGATCGAGGTCGAGCCGGAGAGGAAGACCCTCGCCGACATGGGCATCGAGTTCGGCCAGGGGTACCTGCTGGGCCGGCCGGCGTTCCAGGTCAGCGGCCGGGCGTCGCGGGCGTAAGCAATCGTTCCTGTTGCGGCGCTGAGGGCGGCCACAAGGGCCGCCCCTACGAAGACTGCGGTAACAATGAGCGGGGCTTCCGGATCCCGGTTGTCACCACGAGACTGCTTTCACTTCGCGCCGCACGTTCGACCGCGCACGCGGCGCGCGAAGTCTCCGCGAGGGCAGCGGAGGAGGCGCGCGCCGCGGGAGCGAGCGCGGAGCGAAGGGGCCAGCCGGGCGGTCGAGCCCGCAACCGGGCGAGCCGCCCGGCGGTGCGCCCGCAGGGCGCAGGCCCCGCAGCGCAGCGCTCGCGACGTTCAGTCGACGATCGTTTCCCCGATCTCGCGCAGGATCGCGGCGAGCCAGGTCAGGCCGTAGGCCGCGCAGAGGCTCTCGTCGCGGGCCATCTCCTCGAGGTTCCACCAGTCTTCGGTGAGCTGGCCGACGCGCATGTTCTCAGGCTCGACGTCGAGATCGTGGCGCTGCGAGCGATCGATGTCCCAGTAGAGGTCCTGGCTGATGCGGACCGCGGAATGGCCCTGCGCCTCGAGCCGGTCGAGCAGCGAGGTCGTGATGCGGCGCAGGGCTTCAATGTCGATGCTCAGCATGAGGGCACTCGTGCGTCCAGCTGTCAGGGTGTACGAAACTCGGCGCGTTACCGTCGGCCCGGCGCCGAATCGGGCGGCAGGTGGTCAACGGAAGGATAGCGCCACGGATTCCCCGAGGCCGACTGGGAGTTTTCCCAGCCGGCGTCAGACGTCGCGCAGGCGCAGCGCCGCGGTCGCCGGCACGGGCTCGTCGGTGTCCTGCCGCTCGGGCGCCGGCGCGACGCGCTCGGGGCCCTGGGCCTTGCCGCCCCGCGTCAGCCGCTGCTGGAGCCGGTCCATGTAGATGTAGAAGACGGGAGTGACGTAGAGCGTCAGGAACTGCGAGAACAGAAGACCGCCCACGACGGCGAGGCCGAGAGGTCGCCGGGACTCGGCTCCCGCCCCGTAGCCCATCGCGATCGGCAGGGTCCCCATGAGGGCCGCCATCGTGGTCATCATGATCGGACGGAAGCGCACGACGCACGCCTCGAAGATCGCCTCCTCCGCGTTCTTGCCCTCGTTGCGCTGGGCCTCGATCGCGAAGTCGACCATCATGATTCCGTTCTTCTTCACCAGGCCGACGAGCAGGATGATGCCGACGAAGGCGTAGATCGAGATCTCGACTCCGAAAACGAGGAGCGTGACGAGGGCGCCGAATCCGGCGAACGGAAGCGCCGAGAGAATCGTGAGCGGGTGGATGAAGCTTTCGTACAGGATCCCCAGCACCATGTAGATGACGAGGATCGCGACGAGCAGCAGGATCCCCAGCCCGCGTGTCGAGTCCTGGAAGGCCTGGGCCGTTCCCTGGAAGCTCGTCGCGATGGTGGCCGGAAGCGTTACACGCGCGACCTTCTCGACGCCGGCGACCGCCTCGGAGAGCGAGACCCCCGGGCGCAGGTTGAACGAGAGCGTGACCGAGGGCAGCTGCCCGAGGTGAGCGACCGCCAGCGGGCCGACGTCCTGCGTGAAGTTCGCCAGACCCGCGAGCGGAACCAGGGCTCCGGATTCCGAACGGACGTAGAGCGACGACAGGGCGGCGGGGTCGCGCTGGTGCTCCGGCGCGACCTCCATGATGACCTGGTACTGGTTGTTGGGTGCGTAGATCGTCGACACCTGCCGCGAGCCGTACGCCGTGTAGAGGGCGTCCTCGATGCGCGCGGGGGTCACGCCGAGCGCGGCCGCGCGGTCCCGGTCGATTCCGACCTTGACCTGGGGATTCTTCAGCTGCAGGTCCGAAGTCACGTCCTGAAAGCCCGGGAGCAGCCGGATCTTCTCCTCGAGGACCGGGGCCATGCGGTAGAGCTCCTCGGTGTCGGCGCCCTGGAGCGTGAACTGGTACTGGCTCTTGGACAGGCTTCCGCCGATCCGGATCGGCGGCGGGTTCTGGAGGAAGACGCGGATGCCGAGAACCTGCGCGAACTGGGGCCGCAGCTCCTCGATGATTTCGTCGGGTCCCTGCTTGCGGTCGTGGCGCGGCTTCAACGTCGCGAAGACGATTCCCTGGTTGGAGTTGTCGCGGCCGCCGACGTTGGACATGACCGCTTCGACGTTGGGATTCGCCGCCATGATCTGCGCGATGCGGGCCTGCTTCTCGGACATCGCGGGGAACGAGATCCCCTGCGCGCCCTCGGTGAATCCGAACACCTGGCCGATGTCTTCGCTCGGCAGGAAGCCCTTGGGCATCTTGACGAAGAGCACAGCCGTGAGGACCAGGATCAGCGCCGAGAACGCCATGGTCAGGCGCTTGCGCGCGAGCGTCCAGCGCAGCGTCCGGCCGTACCATCCGAGCGACCGTTCGAAGACCGACTCCAGCGCGTTGTACACCCGGCCGTGCTTCTCGCCGTGGCCCGCCGGGCGCAGGAAGCGGCTGCAAAGCATGGGCGTCAACGACAGCGACACGAAGCCGGAGATGAGGATCGCGACGCCGATCGTGACGGCAAACTCGTGGAAGAGGCGCCCGACGATCCCGCCCATGAAGAGGACGGGGATGAAGACGGCGGCGAGGGAGATCGTCATCGAAATGATCGTGAAGCCGATCTCGCGGGAGCCCTTGAGCGCCGCCTCGAGCGGCTTCTCCCCCTTCTCCATGTGGCGCACGATGTTCTCGAGCATGACGATGGCGTCGTCGACGACGAACCCGACCGACAGCGTCAGCGCCATCAGAGAGAGGTTGTCCAGGCTGAAGTCCAGCAGGTACATGACGGCGAAGGTGCCGACGATCGACAGCGGGAGGGCGAGGCTCGGGATGACCGTGGCCGAGACGTTGCGGAGGAAAAGGAAGATGACCATGACGACGAGCGCCAGGGTCAGCAGCAGCGTGAAGCGCACGTCGTCGACCGATTCGCGGATCACGACCGAGCGGTCGAAGCGCACCCGCAGGGTCGCGGCCGCCGGGATCTGCCGCTGAAAGGACGGGAGGAGCTGCCGGATCCGGTCGACGATCTCGACCGTGTTGGTCCCGGGCTGCTTCTGGATCGCCAGCGTGATCGTGCGGGCGGAGCCCTGGGCGTTGACGTTCCACGCGGCCTGCTTGTCGCTCTCGACGCTGTCGATCGCGCGGCCCACGTCCTGCAGGCGCACGGGAGCGCCGTTGCGGTACGCCACGATGAGGGGCGCGTATGCGTCGGCGCGGGTGAGCTGGCCGTCGGCTTCGACGGTGAAGGACTGGTGCCGGCCGTAGAGGGTTCCGGTCGGAAGATTCACGTTGCCGGCGCGCACGGACTCGGCGACTTCGTCGATTCCGATGCCGCGCGAGGCGAGCTCCCGCGGGTCGAGCTGAATCCGCACCGCGTATTTCTGTGAGCCGTAGACCTGGACCTGGGCGACGCCGGGAACGGTCGAAATGCGCTGGGCCATCATGGTCTGCCCGAACTCGTCGAGCGTCGACAGCGGCAGCGTGTTGGACGCCAGGGACAGATAGAGGATCGGCGAGTCGGCGGGATTGACCTTCCGATAGGTCGGCGGCGTCGGCATCGAAGGCGGCAGCTGCCGGCCGGCCGCCGCGATGGACGCCTGAACGTCCTGCGCCGCCGCGTCGAGGTCGCGCGACAGGTTGAACTGGAGCGTGATCGAGGTCGAGCCCAGCGCGGAGCTCGAAGTCATCGAGTCCAGCCCCGCGATCGTCGAGAACTGCCGCTCGAGGGGTGTCGCGACCGAGGCCGCCATCGTCTCCGGGGAGGCGCCCGGCAACCCCGCGTCGACCCGGATCGTCGGGAAGTCGACGTTCGGCAGGTCCGAGATCGGAAGGCTGCGGTAGGCGACGACGCCGAACAGAATGATCGCGAGCATGATCAGCGTCGTCGCGACGGGCCGGCGAATGAAGACGTCGGAGAAGTTCACGAGGAGACCTCCGAAGACGGTTTGACCTCGACCTTGACTCCCGGCGCGAGGCGCAGCTGGCCGTCCGTCACGACCTGCTCATCGGCCGAAAGTCCTTTGTCGATCACGACATTCCCGCCCTGCCGCCGGCCGACGGTCACCGGCCGCGATTCGACCGTCGAATCGGCCTTGACGACGAACACGTAGGCGCCCTGCTGGCCCGTCTGCAGGGCCTCCGCAGGCACGACCAGGGCGTTGGGGTCGCGCGCCAGGGTCAGCACGACCTCGACGAAGCGGCCCGGCCAGAGGGCCCGGGTGGAGTTGGAGAAGGTCGCCTTGAGGCGCACCGTCCCGGTCGCCCGGTCGACCGTGTTGTCGACGAAGGAGAGCTCGCCGATCTCGGCCTTCGCGGCGGGTTCCGGGGAGGGCGCCCCGCCGGCCGCCGGCGAGACCGAGCCCGAAGCCGGGGCCTGGGCGGACGACGGCAGCGCCGCGACGGAGAGCTTCGCCTCGGCCTGGGCTCGCCGGATCGCGTCGAAGGTCGTCTCGGGAACCGTGAACGCCACGGCGATCGGCTGGATCTGGTTGATCGTCACGAGGGTCCGGTCGTCGTTGTCGCGAAGCATGTTGCCGAGATGGACCTGGACACTTCCGGTTCGTCCGGCGATCGGCGACACGACGCGGGTGTAGGACAGCTCGAGGCGCGCGTTCTCGACCGCAGCCTCGTCCGCGCGGGCCGTCGCCCGGGCGGCCTCCGCGGCGGCCCGCATCTGTTCGTACTGATCCCGGGTGACGTAGTCCTTTTCGACGAGCTCGGCGTATCGAGCCGCCGACTCCCCGGCGTTTTTCGCCAGGGCGCGGTCGCGCTCGAGGCGCGCCGTCGCTTCCGCGAGCGCGGCTTCGTAGGGACGGGGGTCGATCGTGAAGAGAAGATCCCCGGGCTTCACGTCCTGCCCTTCCGTGAACCCGACACGGATGATTTCTCCCGAAACGCGCGCCTTCACCGCGACGGTCTGGAGCGCTTCGACGTTTCCAATGGCGGTGAGCTCGACGGGGACGTCGCGCTTCTCGACCTTCGCCGCGACCACCGGAACGACCTCCTGGGCGGCGGCCTCGGTCTTCCGGCCGCACGCGGACGCGAGCGGCAGGACAAAGGCGAGCGCCACGAAGAACCCGCGTGCCGAAACCCTCATGGAGCGCCTCCCTTTTCCGCGGCGAAGGCACCGGGAATCGATCCGGATCCCGGCTGGAGAATGCCCGTGGCGTGCGCGAGCTCGGCCATGGCCAGCAGCCACAGCGAGCGCGCCTGCGCTTCCTGCGAACGCGCGTCGGCGAGCGCGGACTGGGCGGTCAAAAGATCGAGAATCGAGCCCACTCCCGCCCGATACCGTCCGTCGGCCACTTCCGACGACTGCTTCGCGCTCGCGAGCAGGTCGCGCGTCGTGCGCACGCCCTGGCCCGCGGTCTGGACCTGGTAGTAGCTCGACCAGACGTCGAGGATGACCTGGTCCTCGGTGCGATCGGCCCCCGCCTTGGCGACCTCGGCCTCCTCGCGCGCGCGCTGCACCTGGTAGGCCGTGTCGAAGCCGCGAAAGACCGGAATCCGCAGCGTGATCGCGCCCGCCCAGTTCGTCGAGAACGGATCGGGCTCGCCCGGCCGGTGGTAGAAGGTCCGGTTTCCGGTCGCGTCGAGCGAGAGCGCGGGCAGCCCGTCGATCGCCGCCGCGCGGATCCGGCTCTCGGCGGCGAGCACCCGGAAGCGCTGGGCGGCGAGGTCCGGGCGCTTCTCGACCGCCTGCGCGATGAGCTCGTCGACGGACTTCGCGACGGCGTCGAGCGGCAGCTCCTCGGGCAGCTCGCCGACCTCGACCGGCGTCGTCGCCGCGACGCCGACCGCGGTCGCCAGCGAGCCGCGGACGACCTGGACCTGCCCGGAGACGATCTGGAGCGCGAGCTCCGCCTGCGACGCGGCGGTCTTGGCCTGCAGCACGTCGGCGATCGTCCCGACGCCGGCGCGGTGGCGTTCGTCGGCCGCCGCGAGATTGCGCCGGGCCTCTTCGAGGTTGGCCTGGCGTGCGGCGACCTGCGCCTTGGCGTTCAAGTACTGGTAGTAGGTCTGGCTGACCGTGAGCACGACGTTCTGGATCGCGGCGTTGTGCGTCCAGTCGGCGGCATAGAGGAATCGCGTCGCCTCCTGGACCTCGGCCTCTCGCCCGCCGAAGTTGAAGAGGAGCCACGTCGCGGCCAGCGACGGGCCGTAGGTCGTCTGCAGAAAGGTGAACTGCCCGCCCACGGCCGAGGTCTTCTGCCGCTCGATCACGCCGAAGGCCTCGACGTAGGGGAAGTACAGCGAGCGCCTCGAGCCGACCTCCGCCGCCGCGGCGCGCGCGGCGAACCAGGATTCGCGCGTCGTCGGGTTGTTCCGGAGCGCGACGTCGACGAGCTGGCCGAGAGTCAGCGTCGTGCCCGGCTTCGTGTACTCGGCCGGAATCTCCGGCGGCGGCTCGGGCGCAGGCGTCGGCATGCGGGCGGCGGGCGGCGGCGTCCAGGGCTCGTGCGGCGCGGGGGCGACCGCATCCGCGACGCTCTTCTTCGGGAGCAGCGAGCAGCCGCCGACGAATGTGCCCACGCCCACGAGCAGGGCGGCGGCCAACGGTGTTCGTCTCACGGCTCCCTCCGGAAGACACCCTGCAGGAACACCGAGACGATCTGGGAGACGAGGTCTTCGAGCGAATCCTCCGGCCGGCGGAAGAGGTTGGCCGACCGGACCATGCCGAGGAAGAGCTCGGCGCCGATGCGCGCATCGATACCGCGCAGCTCTCTCCGTTCGATTCCCGCCAGGATCGCTTCCTGGACGAACCGGAGAATCGCTTCGCGCCGCTTCAGCAGCTCGTCGCGGCGGCCGTTGAGCCCGTCCTGCAGGAACGGGAAGAGGAACCGGCGGTCCCAGTAGAAACGCAGGTTCTCGCGGGCGATGCGCTCGAGGCGCCGGGCCGCCGGCTCGTCGGGAGTCAGCTCCGCGGAGATCGCCTCGGCGAGCTGGTCGAGGATGTGGAGCGTCGTCGCGAAGTAGAGGTCGTCCTTGGTCTCGAAGTACCGGTAGATCGTTCCCTTACCGATCCCGGCATCCGAGGCGATCTCGTCGATGAGGACGCCGTGAAAGGGTTTGGTGGCAAAGACTTTCGCCGCCGCATCCAGAATCGCGCGTTCCTTGGCTTCGGTCTTGACTCTCGGCATTGGTCTCCCCGAAACGCGGCATCCCGAAACTCCATTCCGGAACTGCCAAGTTCTGTATCACATACGCGATGGACCGGCATGAAGTTGTGGGGATTCGAAATCCGGCCGACATTGGCTGAAACCATGATCTATTACTTAACGTAGTTAAGTTTTGGAGGTCAGTTTTGGGCACTACCGAAAGACGGGAGCGGGAACGTCAGGAGCTGCGGACACGCATCCTGGACGCCGCACGCGAGCTCTTCGCCGACGAGGGCTACGACGCCGTGACCATGCGTCGGATCGCCGAGAAGATCGAGTACTCGCCGACGGCGATCTACTTTCACTTCCGCGACAAGCAGGCCCTCATCCGGGAGCTCTGCGACGAGGATTTCGGCGCGCTCGCGGGGCAGTTCCAGAAAATCGCCCGGATCGCGGACCCCATCGACCGCCTCCGCCAGATCGGCCGCGCCTACGTCGGCTTCGCGATGTCGCACCGGAACCACTACCGGCTCATGTTCATGACGCCGCATCCCGACTCGCTGCGTCCCGAAGACAGCCGCCTCAAGCACGGCAACCCGGAGGAGGACGCCTACGCGTTTCTGAAGGCCACGGTCGCCGAGGCGATCGCCGGCGGACACCTGCGGCCCGAGCTCTCGGATCCCGATCTCGTCTCGCAGATGGTTTGGGCCGGGACCCATGGCGTCGTCTCCCTCCACATCGCCAAGTGCAAGGATGCCTGGGTCGACTGGCGCGATCCCATCGAGACGGCCCACACCCAGATCGAGGTGCTGATCCGCGGCCTGGTCCGCCAGGAGCGCTGACGTGGTCGATCTCGCAACGAAGAGTCTTCTCCACGACAAGCTGCGGTTCCTGATCACCGTATCGGGCGTCGCCTTCGCCGTCACCCTGGTGTTCGTGCAGGTGGGGCTCTTCCTGGGTCTTCTCGACAACGCCTCGATCACGATCGAGCACATGAACGCCGACCTGTGGGTGACCTCGCGCAACACGCCCAACGTGGACTTCGCGCATACGTTCCCCGACACGGCGGTCAAACGGGTGCGGTCGGTTCCGGGGGTCGCGCATGCCGACAACCTCATCGTCTGGTTCGTGACCGTCAACCTGCCCAGCGGCGCGCAGGAGGGCTCGCTCATCTACGCGCTCGACGACTTCCCGCGCTGGAACATCCCCTGGAACGTCGCCGAGGGGAACCTCGCGGACCTGAAGCGCGGTCAGTACTTCTTCCTCGACGACTCCGCGGTCAAGCGCTACGGCCCGTTCGCCGTCGGCGAGTACCGCGAGATCCTCGGCCAGCGGATGAAGATCATCGGCCGCACGACCGAGGCCCGTTCGTTCACCACCACACCGATCCTCTTCGTCGACTTCGACCGCGCCCAGACGCTCAACCCGCAGTCGCTCCAGGGCAAGACGACGTACGTGCTCGTCAAGCTCGCTCCGGGCGCCGACGCCGCCGCCGTGAAGGCGGAAATCGCGCAGCGCCTCCCCTACAACGACGTCTACACCCGGAAAGAGTGGGCCGCCCGCTCGCGCAACTACTGGGTCCAGTCGACGGGCATCGGCCTGAACATGTACCTCACCGTCTTCCTCGGCTGTCTGGTCGGGGTCGTCGTCGTCGCCCAGACGCTCTACACCTCCACGATGGAGCACATCAAGGAGTTCGGGACCGTCAAGGCCATCGGCGGCGGAAACCGCGACATCTATAAGATCCTCGGCAAGCAGGCCTCGATCGCGGCGGTCGCGGGCTTCGTGCTCGGCGCGCTCATGGCCTACGCCCTGCGGCCGGCGATCGCGAAGATCGACCTCAAGCTCATCATCCCGCCGACCTTCGTGGCGATCGTGTTCGTCGGGTCGCTCGCGATGTGCCTGATCGCCGCGATGATCTCGTTCCGGAAGGTCGCCTCGATCGATCCAGCCCTGGTGTTCCGGGGCTGAGGGCGAACGCATGATCGTACTTCTCATCCTCGCCGTGTCGACCGGGCTGCTCCGCGTGGCCGGCGCCCTCGGCGTGCGCCCCTTCGCGAGCTGGCAGGCCGCAGCGCGCGGCGGCCTCGCCGTCATGCTGCTCTTCACGGCGTCGGCCCACTTCAACGCGATGCGGCCGGACCTGATCCGGATGGTTCCGCCGTCTCTGCCGCGGCCCGATCTGCTCGTGACGGCCACCGGGGTGTTCGAGATCCTCGCGGCCTTCGGCATCCTCGTTCCCGCGACGCGGCGGGTCGCCGGCATCGGGCTCATTCTGATGTTCCTCGCCCTGCTGCCCGCCAACGTGAGCGCCGCCCGGCGCGGGCTCACTCTCGGCGGCAAGCCCGTGACGCCGCTCGCGATCCGGGTGCCGATGCAATTCCTCTTCATCGGGCTGGCCGCCTGGACGACGCTTGTTCCCGCGAGCGCCCGCAAGGAGCCGCAATGAAATCCGTGCTCGAAGCCGTCGACGTGTCGAAGGACTTCCGCGAGGGACGAGGCGACGTCGTGCCGGTGCTGAAGGGCGTCTCGCTCTCGCTCGCGCGCGGCGAGATCGTCTCGCTCGAAGGGCCGTCCGGTTCCGGCAAGACGACGCTGCTCTCGATCCTCGGCTGCATCCTCACGCCGACCTCCGGCCGGGTCGTGGTCGACGGCGAGGAAGCGGACCCGCGGCGGCCGGCGCGGCTGCCGGAGATCCGCAAGAAGTCGATCGGGTTCGTCTTCCAGCAGTTCAACCTCTTCCCGTCGCTGACCGCGCTCGAGAACGTCGAGTACGCGCTGAACATCAAGGGAGAGAAGGGCGCCGCGGCGCGGCGCGAGGCCGAGCGGGTGCTCGAGGCGGTGGGTCTCTCCGATCGTCTCGACTTTCTGCCGCGGGATCTGTCCGGCGGCCAGAAGCAGCGGATCGCGGTCGCGCGGGCGCTCGCAGGCCGGTCGCCGATCCTGCTCGCCGACGAGCCGACCGCCAACCTCGACTCCCACATCGGCGGCCAGGTGCTCGAGATGTTCCGCGCACTCGCCAAGAAGGAAGACCGGGCGCTCCTGATCGTCACGCACGATCCGAAAGTCCGCGAGGTGGCAGACCGGGTCCTGCGCATTCGCGACGGGGCGATCGAAGCCGACGGCCTCGCGGCATGACCGACACACACACAGGGGGGATGTCATGAGAAAGAACTTCTGGAACCGGGCGCTCTGGCCGCTTCTGGGCCTCGGAATCCTCGTCGTCGTCGGGCTCCAGGCCCGCGCCGCGGTCACGACGGGGTCCGCCGCGGCGAAAGCGGCCGCACCCGCGGCCGCCGCCGGCACGACGTCGAGCGCACGCGTTGCCGCCGAGGGGCGCGTCGTCGCGTATCCGGGAGCCGAGGTCGTCGTGGGCACGGATCTCGCGGGCACGCTCGTCGTCCTCGACGTGCAGGAAAAGCAGAAGGTCCGCCGCGGACAGCTCCTGGCGCAGCTGCGCTCGGACGACTATCGCGCGGCGCTCGACGAAGCGAAGGCCCGCGTCGCCGAAGCCGACGCCGACATCCGCCTCTCCGAAGCCGAGGTCGAGCGGGCACGCTCCCTGTGGGACAAGTCCGTCGGCTCGCGCCAGGCGGTCGACAAGGCGGAGCGCGACGTCGACACCGCGAAGGCCCGCCGCGCCACCGCCGCGGCCACCGCCGACCGCCTCGCGGCGGTCCTCGCCAAGACGCGGATCCTCTCCCCGATCGACGGCGTCGTGATCGCGCGGCACGCCGACTCCGGCGAAACGCTCGAGGCCGGGCAGCGGATCGTGACCGTCGCCGACCTCTCGAAGACGCGGGTGGAGGCGGAGCTCGACGAGTTCGACTCCGGGCGCGTGAAGCTCGACGACGAGGTCCGCGTGACGGCCGAGGGCTACGACGGGAAGTCCTGGAAGGGCCGCGTGGAGGAGATTCCGGACGCCGTCGTGGGGCGCCGGCTGAAGCCCCAGGACCCCGGAAAGCCTGAGGACACGCGGGTTCTCCTCGTGAAGGTCGCCCTTCTCGAGCCGACCCCGTTGAGGCTCGGCCAGCGGGTGGAGATACGGATCGACTAGGGTGGAACCCTCTTTCCACGGAGAATCGTAGTTACAGAAGTGACCGGATCGGAGGGCGTCATGAGCGAGACAGCCGCGGGCGGATTCGTCAAGAGGCTCCAGTGTCGGGGCGCCGAGCCGGGGATGTCGCCCGCCCCCCTCGACTCGTCCGGCGAGCGCGACTTCCTGCGCGAGCGGATCGCTCTCTGGGCGCGCATCACGTTCCTCGCGTCCTTCGCGTTCTTCGTCGCGGGATTTGCGATCGAGGCGCTCTGGCCCCCGCGTTCCGGTGCGTCCCGGACGCTTGCCCGGCCAGACATCATCTTCGAC
The DNA here is from genome assembly GCA_963742245.1 of uncultured Acidobacteriota bacterium. Taxonomy (GTDB): domain Bacteria; phylum Acidobacteriota; class Thermoanaerobaculia; order UBA5066; family Gp7-AA6; genus DAHUXD01. The sequence goes on along the minus strand of CAVULG010000009.1, from coordinate 334,763 downwards.
CTCGCGGCTTCGGCGGTGGTCTTCTTCGCCTGGATGGCGGCGCGGCAGCGGGGACTCTCGGAGGGCGCGCTCAAGGTCCTCGACGCGGGCGGAACGCTCGGGACTCTCTGGCTCTACGCCGCCATGGCGGCCAATATGCCGCCGGCCTGGCGCCCCGAGATGATGTTTCTCCTGATCGTCATCACGGTCCTGCTGACGCGCGCCGCGCTCGTTCCGAGCCCCGCGGGGCGGACCGCCTGGATCTCGGCGCTCGCCGCCGCGCCGGCGCCCTTCCTCGCCTACTTCATCTACGTCGGCCGCGTGCCGATTGACGTCTCGCGCGGCCAGTCGGTGTCGTATGCGCTGCTGTGGTCGATCCTGACGATCCTGCTGTCGACGCTCGCGTCCTTCGTCACCTTTCGCCTGCGCAGCAGCGTCGCGCGCGCGCGGCAGCTCGGCCAGTACACGTTGAAAGAGAAACTCGGCGAGGGCGGGATGGGTGTCGTCTATCGCGCCGAGCACGAGATGCTCCGCCGTCCGACGGCGATCAAGCTGCTTCCTCCCGGCAAGGCCGGTGAGGACAGCCTCAAGCGCTTCGAGCGCGAGGTCCGTCAGACGGCGCGCCTCACGAGCCCGCACACCGTCTCGATCTACGACTACGGGCGGACTCCCGACGGGATGTTCTATTACGTCATGGAGTACCTCGACGGCCTCGACCTCGAGGATCTCGTCAAGGAGACCGGGCCGCTCCACCCGGGCCGCGCCGTCCGCATCCTGCGCCAGGTCTGCGCCGCGCTCGCCGAGGCGCACGGCATCGGCCTCATCCACCGCGACATCAAGCCGGCCAACATCCTGCTCTGCGAGCGGGGCGGGTTTCCGGACATCGCCAAGGTGCTCGACTTCGGCCTCGTGCGCGAGATCACGGCATCGTCGGACCCGCGCCTGACGGCGGACAACGTGCTCCATGGCACGCCGCAGTACCTGGCTCCCGAGGCGATCCGCAATTCCGACTCGATCGACGCGCGGAGCGACCTCTACGCGCTCGCCGCGGTCGCGTACTTCCTGCTGACCGGAACGACGGTCTTCTCCGGCCGCGGCGCACTCGAGATCATCCACCACCATCTCCAGACCGCGCCCGAGCCGCCCTCCAAGCGCCTGGGCAAGCCGCTGCCGCCGAAGCTCGAGGCGCTGATCCTGCGGACGCTCTCGAAGGACCCCGACGAGCGGCCCGAGAGCGCCCGCGCGTTCGCCGACGCGCTCCATGCCTGCGACGACGTGCCGGCCTGGGACGAGCTCGACGCGCGACGCTACTGGCGCGAGCGCGCGACGCGCAGGGACGCGGCGAAGACGGCCTGACACTGTCCCCCTTTCGGGGGTAGCAAGCGGGTAGCATCCCGGCGTGAGCCGGTACGCGCCCGTCGCGGGCGTTCTCGCCGTCGGGCTCTCCTCGTGGCTGTTTCTCCCCTCGGCCTCGAGCGGTCAGAGTCATGCCGTATCCGCCATGCGCAACGGTGTGCAGGCGTTGCGGGCCGGCCGATACGCGGAGGCGGTGGACTACCTTCGGATCGCGCGGTTCAGCTCGCTCGATCATCCGCCGGTGCACGAGACGGCCATGGCGTACCTGGCGCTGGCCGAAGATGCCTCCGGGCAGACGGCGAAGCGGGACGCGACGCTCCTGCGGTTCCTGGAAGTCGAACGTAGCTTCGCAGCGTTTCGGTCGAGCTCCCTCGAGCCGGACCTCGCGGAGCGCTTTCGGACGCTCGTCCTGAAGAAGTTCGGCCCGGAAGCGATCCTCGGCATGCCCGCGCTCGCGGCCGAGCTTGCGGTGCCAGGCGCCGGCCCGCGGCCTCCGCCTCCCACTTCGACTGCCGCGCCGACCGCGCCGGCGCCGTTGCAAACGGCGGCACCGCCGGCGACGGCGACCGTTGAGCCGCCGGAACCTCCGGCTCCCACGGCGACGGCAACGTGGACCCCGCGTCCCACGCACACCGAGCGCCCCGCGGCCCCTTCCGCGAGCCTCACGCCGCGGCCGACGCACACCGAACCCCCCGCCGTTGCCTCGGTGACCCTCACCCTCACGCCCCGGCCGACGCACACCGAACGCCCCACGGCCTTCGCCGCGACACTCACGCCGCGGCCGACAAACACCGAACCGCCCGCAGCCCCGGCGACCCTCACACCCCGGCCCACGCACACCGAACGCCCCACGGCCCTCCCCTCGGCGACCCTCACGCCCCGGCCCACGCACACCGAGCGCCCGACCGCCGGTCCGACCACGACCTACACGCCCCGGCCGACGCACACCGAACGGCCGACCGCCGTACCGTCCGCCACTTCGACGGCGACCGCCACGCGCACGTGGAGCCCCACACCTCTGCCTTCGCGCACTCCAACCTTGACGCGCTCATCGACACCGCCGCCCACCGCGACCGCCACGGTCACCCCCAGCCGGACGCCGACGTCGAGCGCGACGGCGACCTCGACGCGCATCCCCTCCGACACGCCGACGGCCAGCGCGACCGCCTCTTCCTCGCACACACCCACCCGGACCTGGACACCGACGGCGACCCACTCCCGGACGCCCTCGTTCTCGCCGTCGCGCACGGAAACCGCGACGCCGTCGACCACACCGACGACCACGTCCTCGCCGACGGCGACACCCCCACCCACGGCGACCGCGACGGAGATACCGACCCGCACGCACACCGGTACCCGGACCTGGACGCGCACCGCGACGCCGACGCGGACCGGAGTGCCGACGCGAACCGCGACGGCGCCGCCGCTTTTCGTCGACCCCCGGCGCGTCGACTCGGCGCCCCGACCGATCGAACGGGTGATGCCGGTCTACCCCGAGAAGGCCCTGAAGGACCGCGTGCGCGGCCTCGTGATCGTCCGCGTCCTCGTCCAGGAGGACGGCGGCGTCCGGGAAGTCCGCATCGAGCAGGGATCCCGCGCGGACCTGAACGAGGCGGCCCTCGCCGCGGCGCGCCAGTGGCGATTCGAGCCGGCGCGCAAGGACGGCCGGTTCGTGCGGACGTACACGACCGTCCGCTTCCCGTTCGAAGGCGTGCAGTTCGCCCGCACGCCGTTTCCGGCTCCCTGAGGCATTCGCATCGGCGTGAAGCCAACGGCGTTCTAGACTTCGTGCAGGAAGAAATTCCGGGGAGGTCCCATGAAGATCCGCGTCGGACTGGCGCGCTCGCTCTCGGCGATCGTCTTGGTCACGGTCTCGGCCTCGGGCGCCGGACTCGAGCAGCCCGACCGGATCGATCCGCCGACTCACCCTCGAGCCACGGTCGTTCGCGGCTCCCCCGCGACCACGCGGGTCAAGAACTTCGGAACGCAGGACTCGACGCTCACGGTCGTATCGGCCGTCGACTTCCACGCTTTCTTCTCGCTCACGGAGTACACGTATTCCTCCGGATTCCGGGCGGCCACCGGGCCGGTCAACTTTCAGCTGGGAGCGACCTTCGGCGACCTGCCGCACGGCGCCGTGATGGAGTCGTTCACGGTCTACTACTCGGACAGCAGCGCCACCGAGGAGCTTCGATTCCGCGCATGCCGGAATTCGCGCGACACGGTTTCGGGCGACATCAATCTGCAGGAGTGTTTCGTGGAGTACTTCACGTCCGGTGAGCCCGACTTCTCGGTGGTCGAGCTGCCGGTTCCGGCCGAGTTCCAGAACTATCTGCTGGTGACCGACACCGACGGTGACCTCGACGACGACTCGGTCGACTACTTCTTCGTCGTGGACACTCCGGGGGGCCTCGCGACGGCGATCGGGCCCGTCATGATCCGCTGGCGACGCCAGGTCAGCCCGGCTCCCTCGCTCGGCGACGTTCAACGACGTGCCGACCTCGGACTCGGCGTTCCAGTTCATCGAGGCGCTTTCGGCATCCGGCATCACGGCCGGCTGCGGCGGCGGAAACTACTGTCCCGATTCGCCCCTGACCCGTCGTCAGATGGCGGTGTTCCTGGCCAAGGCGCTCGGATTGCACTGGGTTCCCTGATTCTCCGAGGCCGCGGAATCGCTCCGCGGCCCACGTAGACTCTCGGCGTGTCTCTCGCCGCGACTCCTTCGAGGGCGCCGTACATGGCGCTCGCGCACCGCGACTACCGGCGGCTCATCGTTTCGCAGCTGCTCTCGCTGACCGGATCGCAGATGCAGGTCGTCGCGATCAACTGGCACGTGTACCTGTTGACGAAGTCGCCCCTTGCGCTGGGGTTCGTCGGCCTCACGCGGGTGCTGCCGATCATCGTCTTCTCGCTGTGGGGAGGGCTCCTCGCCGACCGGCACGACCGGCGGCGCGTGATGATCGGGACGCAGATGGGAATGCTCGCGGTCGCGCTCGGCCTCGCGGCCTTCACGTTCGCGCAGCGCGAGACCCTCTGGGTGCTCTACCTGCTCAACGCCCTCGGCGCCGCGGCCGTCGCGTTCGACGGCCCGTCGCGGCAGGCGCTGATCCCGCGCCTGGTGCCGGCGGAGGATCTGCCGGGCGCGCTGTCGCTGAATCTCTCGGTCTTCCAGGCGGCGCTGATCGGCGGCCCGGCCCTCTCGGGGTTGCTCATTGCGCAGGCGGGGGCGGGGACACGCGGCCTCTCGCTGATCTATCTCCTGAATGCGGTCTCGTTTCTGGCGGTCATCTTCGTGCTCGTGACCATGAGAACGTCCGGCGCCCCGGAGCCGACCGAGGGCAAGGTCCAGATGTCGGAGGCGCTGCGGGAAGGACTCAAGTTCGTTTTCACCACGCCGATCATGGTGTGGACGATGGGTCTCGATTTTCTCGCGACCTTCTTCTCGGGAGCGACGTCGCTCCTGCCCATCTTCGCCGACCAGGTGCTCCATGTCGGAGCGAAGGGCTACGGCATCCTCGCCGCCGCCCCGGCGGTGGGCGCGCTCGCGGGCGCGCTCTACCTCTCCATACGCCCGCTGCCGGACCGGCAGGGCCGCATCTTCCTCTGGTCCGTCGTCGCCTACGGCGCGTGCACGGTGATCTTCGGCTTCTCGCGCAGCTTCTGGCTCACCCTCGCCGCGCTCGCCGGCGTGGGCCTCGCCGACGCCATCTCGACCGTCATCCGCCAGACCATCCGCCAGTTCGTCACGCCCGACCGCCTGCGCGGACGGATGACCTCGATCAACATGATCTTCTTCATGGGCGGCCCCCAGCTCGGCGAGCTCGAGGCCGGCCTCGTCGCGACCCTCTTCGCCTCCACCGTCGTCGGCGTGACGGTCTCCGTCGTCACGGGCGGCATCGCGACGATCGCCATCACCGCGGCGATCGCCGCCGCTGCGCCGATGTTGCGGGCGTACGACTATCGAACGAGCGGCGGGACGCATTGACGGACGCGATTCGCCTGGAAGGTCTCACGATCATGCATGGCGCGCACGTTGCGTGTCGGGCCCTGGACCTGGCCGTTGCGCGCGGTTCCGTGTTCTGTCTCTTTGGCCAGGCCGGGGCCGGCAAGACATCGGTGGTCGAGGCGCTCCTGGGCCAGCGCAAACCGACGGAAGGAAGGGCCCTCGTTTTCGGCGAAGACGCCTGGAAGAAGCGCCGGCGGCTCCGCGGCCGGATCGGCACGGATCCAGCCAGCGCCGCCGAGCTCGTCGTCCTCGATGAGGTCCCCGTCGCACCCGAGCGACCGGATCCGAACCAGACCGTTTTCCTCGCGACGAGCGTCCCGGCGCACGTTGCCGCGGCGGCGATGCACGTCGGTGTTCTCCGAAACGGCCGGCTCGTTCTCAACGCGCCCACGAGGGATCTGGCGCCGCGGTTCCGGCGCATTCGGTACGTGAACGAGTTGACCGAAACGCGGACCGCATTCGGGACAGAGCTCGATGCATTCGACGCCGTGCGCGTTCAGGTGCGCGGCTGGGGAATCGACGCCGTCGTTTCCAACTTCGATCCGGAGGCATTCGAGCGTTTCCGGGCCATCGACGGAGTCACGAACGCCGAGGCCTTGACCTTGACGCTCACGGAGATCCTCCTCGCGGTCGCCGGCGACGCGCCGCCTCAGTCCGGCCGGCCGACGCAGTAGGGCTCGGGCTCGCCGAACCCCGTCCGCGTTTCGCCGACCCAGACGACGCGGGAGAGCACTCCCACGCGCTCGACGGTGTGGAGCTGGCGGGGCAGGTGAAGCTCGTCGGGAACGCGGCAGTCGCGGCGCGTTCCGACGTGCGGCTCGGCGAGACGCAGCGGCATGACCCAGAGGCGGCGAGCTTCGTCGGCGGGCCAGCCGACCGTCGCCTGGCCGGTGACGACGGGCGGGAAGGCGGACGTCGGAGTATCGGGCACGACGGCGAGGGTGATTCCTCCCCGGGCGGCGACGAGCGGGCGAAGCGCCGCGCCGAGGGCGTCCATCCTCCGCGCGGCACGCGACGCGTCGAAGGCGCCGCGCCAGGAGGCGTCGCCGCAGAGAAACGTCAGGATGCCGGCACCGGCCAGGAGGCCGCGCCGCGACGTGAGGCGGGCGAGCGACCACACCGTGAGGCAGCTTGCGAACGGCAGGATCGGCAGCAGGAAGCGCGATCCGACCGGATCCAGATTCGGGTTGCCGAAGGAGACCGGCCGTCCGGCGAGCACGACGGGAACGAGGCCGGCGCCGATCGCCAGCAGGAGCCCCGCCGCGACGCGGCGCTCGGGCGGCCCCTCCGGCTCCCCGACCCGCGCCCGGCCCGAAAGCGCCACCAGCACCGCCGTCGCGAGCCCCATCGCGGCCGCGAGGATCGAGCTTCGCGACAGCGTATCCAGGTCGACGCGCGAGGCCGCATCGCCCCAGGCGCCGGCGAGAGCGTACCAGAGCCCCGAAATCCAGCGCGCGAACGGGCGAACGGGATTCGCCGCGAGCTCGCCGAGAACGCCGGCCGTCGTCGTGTCCGGACGCACTGCGGCATCCGTCATCAGCGCGAAAACGATGGCGCCGGCAGCCGCGCCGGTTCCCAGGACGAGGCCGGTCCGCGGCCGTCCGATGACGAACGCGAAGACTCCGGCGGCGATCGCCGCCGCGACGCCGTACTCGCTGATTGCCGCGCCGAGGCCCGCGAGCGCGAAGGCCGCGGTCAGGCGTGCTCCGCGAGGCCCGTCGCGAAGCGCCAGCAGAAGTCCCGCGAGAACGAGCATGACCGGGAGATTCCCCGGAAAGAGCGTCGTGATCGATTTGAACTGCGTGCGCACGACGACCGGCGCGAGGGCGAGCATCGCGGGCAGCCAGGCGAGCGCCGCTTTCTGCGGAAGCGCGGCCTTCCACAGCCGCGCCACCTGCCACGCAAGCACGAGCCAGAACGCCAGAGTCAGCAGCGCGGACTGCGCGGGGCCGAACCCGAAGAGCGCGACGGCCCCCTGGAGCAGCCAGCCGAAGATCGGGCGGTCGGCGCTGTCGGCGGCGAGAGCGCCGACACCGCGCTCGCGCGCGATCAGCGGGACCCAGGCGTCGGCGAAGATCGGAAACCCGCGCCACGCTCCGCAAGCGATCGCCGCGGCGATCACGCCGAAGGCGGCGAGGAGAAATTCTTTGCGTCCGAATCGCACGGGTTCGTCTGGAGTCGATCGTATATCGTCCGCCCTGTGATCGGATTCGCGCGGAACGCTGGCGGCGCTCTGGATTGCGACGGCGTGCCTGTCGCGGAGCTCGCCCGCGAGTTCGGCACGCCTCTCTACGTCTACAGCTGGGCCGCGATCCAAGGCGCGTATCGGCGTTTTGACGCCGCCTTCGCGGCGGCCCCGCACCTCGTCTGTTATGCGGCCAAGGCGAACTCGAGCCTCGCCATCCTGAAGCGCCTCGCGGCGCTCGGGGCGGGCGCGGACGTCGTCTCGGGCGGCGAGCTCGCCGCCTGCCTCGCGAGCGGGTTCCCCGCGGAGCGCATCGTCTTTTCGGGAGTCGGCAAGACGGACGAGGAGATTCGGGCGGGTGTCGAGGCCGGCCTCCTCGCCTTCAACGCCGAGTCCGAGCGCGAGATCGAGCGGATCGACGCCGCAGCCGGCGCGGCGGGCCGAACCGCCCGGGTGGCGCTTCGCGTCAATCCGGACATCGACGCGCGGTCGCATCCCTACATCTCGACGGGCCTGAAGCAGAACAAGTTTGGCGTCGACATCGCGAAGGCGCGAGGCATCTTCGAGAAGTTGCGGTCGCTCCGGAACATCCGCTTGACCGGGGTCCAGGCGCACATCGGAAGCCAGATCGTGGACGCGGAGCCCCTCGCCGCGACGGCCCGCGAGCTCGGCGCGCTCGCGCGGGATCTGCGCGCGGCGGGCTTCGCGGTCGAGACCCTCGACGTCGGGGGCGGGATCGGGATCGGCAAGGGCGCCCTGACGCCGGAGACCTACGCCGCGGCCGTCCTGACCTCGGTGGCGGACTTTCCCGGGCGCATCCTGATCGAGCCGGGCCGCTCGATCGTCGGACCGGCGGGCGCGCTCGTCGCGCGTGTGCTCGGCGTGAAGGTGGAACGGGAAAAGACGTTCGTCGTCATCGATGCGGGGATGAACGACCTGCTGCGGCCGGCGCTCTACGAGGCGATCCATCCGATCGAGGCCGTCTCGCCGCGGGACGGCCGGGGCATCGTGGCCGACGTCGTCGGTCCCGTGTGCGAAACGGCGGACTGTTTCCAGCACGATGCCGAGCTGCCGCCGCTGGCGGAAGACGACCTCGTCGCGATCCGCGACGCCGGCGCGTATGGATCCTCGATGGCGTCCAACTACAACTTCCGCTACCGGCCCGCCGAAGTCCTCGTCGAGAACGGCTCCGCAAAACAAATCCGCAGACGCGAAAAATACGAGGACATCATCCGACTCGAAGAGCCTTAGAATCTCCTCAGATTCGCTTCAATGATTCAGGTCTCGACAATCTTGGAGGAGGGTGTGCCGATGAAACGATTCGCCGCCGTTTTCGCGCTCTTCGTGTCGCTGCTGCTGTCTTCGAATGCGTTCGCCCAGACCACCGGCTCGATCAGCGGCGTCGTCCGCGACGAAGCGGGCGCCGCCGTGCCGGGGGCGACCATATCCATCACCGGTCCGCAGATGCCCCTGGGGCGCACGAGCGTCTCGCGACAGGATGGCGTCTTCCAGTTCTTCAACCTTCCCCCGGGCAGCTACCAGCTCCGGGCGGAGCTTTCCGGAATGGGGGCCTTCCAGCAGGAAGTGATCGTGAGCCTCTCGAAGGTGACCGAAGTCTGGCCGGTCCTGCGCGCCTCCGTGTCCGAAGAGGTCACCGTCACCGCGGCGACGCCCCTCGTCGACACGAAGTCCTCGGAGGTCTCGCAGGTCACCAAACGCGACGCCCTCGAGAAGCTCCCGCTGCAGCGGACGTTCTCGGGCACCTTCGTGCTCGCGCCGGGCATCATCGACAGCGGTGTCCAGATCTCGAATACCAACGTCGGCATCAACGCGGGCGGCGGCCGGCAGGACAACACGTTCCTCTACGACGGCGTCAACGTCACCAACGCCTTCTTCGGCGACCTCTACCAGGACTTCGCGGAGCTCGACATCCAGGAGGTCAACATCCAGCGCGGCGGCGTGCCGCCCGAGTACGGGCGTACCGGAGGCTTCATCGTCAACGGCGTGACGAAATCGGGCACCAACGTCATCCACGGAGAAGTGCGCCTCGATTACTCGCCTTCGGGCCTCGAGGCCGACAGCAAGGACCCCCAGATTCAGACCAAGTTCGACCGCTTCCGGCCCGGGGTCGGCGTCGGCGGGCCGATCTGGAAGGACCACCTCTTCGCGTACGGCTCGGTCAACCTCTTCTACCAGGACGAGAAAGACCGGACGAATCTGACGGGGCCGCTGCCCGACTCGAACTTCGACATCCAGGAGTACTTCTTCAAGCTCTCGGCCACACCGGTCGCGAGCCAGCTCATCGACGCCTCGTTCCGCTACCGCGGGATCGACCAGGACAACACCCTGATCGACGTCGATTCGACGGCCACGACGGGGTCGACAACGAAGGAGCTCAACCGGGTCGGCGTGCTCAACTGGTACTGGACGGCGACGCCGAACTTCAACATCGACTTCAAGTTCAACTACAGCGACAACCCGCAGGCCTCGAGCCCCACGATCCCGATCGCTTTCCAGCCGCCGTTTGATCCGGTCAACCCCGGCACCGTGGGCTACTTCTGCGACGGGGGCCTCTGCGACGGTGTTGCGAGCCTGCGTAACGACATCAACAACGTGAAGCGCCTCGAGTACCGCCTGACGACGTCTTACCTGACGAGCTTCCTCGGCGGCAGCCACCTGATCAAGCTCGGCGCGTACTACAGCAACAACGAGGAGGAGAAGGTCTCCCTCGCCAACGGCTGGGGCTCGATCACGATCAACAACAGCGCGTCGAATTGCCTGGACCAGAACCCCTGTTACCGCGCGCGCTACAACCCGGACCAGCCGGCGCAGATCTCCCGCGGCCGCACGATCGGCATCTTCCTCCAGGACCAGGCGACGTGGGACCGTTTCACCCTGAACCTCGGCGTCCTCGTCAACCAGGATGAGTTCATCCCCAACGACGACGGAACCTTCGTCTTCGTCCAGGGCGACTTCACGGTCCCGAACTCGCAGCTGCTGCCCTGCACCGACCCCAATCAAGACCCGCGGGCGTGCACCTACCGCGACACCTACACGTTCCCGTTCTCCAAGCAGTTCCAGCCGCGCGTCGGCGTCGCCTACGAGGTCACGCCGTCGATCCACGACAAGGTCTACGCCAACTTCGCGCGCTACGACAACATGGACAACCAGTCGTTCGCGCGGTCCGCGGCGCCGCTGCGCCTCTACCGCACGGACGCCTTCTTCGACCTCGAGACGGGAGCCTTTCTCCAGGAAATCACGCGCTCGAACAACGTCGACAAGGTGGTCATCCCGAACATCGATCCGACGTTCACCGACGAGTGGGTCGCGGGCTACGCGCGACCCATCGGCGACGGCTGGGTCGCCGAGGTTTACGGCATGTACCGGAAGACGTCCGACATCTTCGAGGACTTCCCGGTGACCGGCGTCCTCGACGATCCGGGTGATTTCCGCTACGGCAACATCGACGCCAAGCGCGAGTACAAGGGCGGCACGATCCAGGTCCGCAAGGCCTACGGCGGCAACTGGTCGCTCGACGTGTCGTACACGCTGTCGAGCCTGACGGGCAACTGGGATCTCGACTACGCGACGGAGCTCTTTTACACGTCCTCGTACATCAACGACGGGCCCGGCCTCTACGTCACCGACCCCAACCGCACCGGAACGCTCATCGGCAGCCGCACGCACGTCGGCAAGATCTTCGCCAACTACACCTTCCCGACGCGCACCATCGTCGGCGGCTACTTCCGGGCGCAGAGCGGGACGCCGTGGGAGGCGCGCGAATTCGACCCGATCTACGGAACCGACTACCAGTACGCGGAGCCCGCGGGCTCGCGGGAGACGGCAGCCTGGATCAACTTCGACTTCCTGCTCGCGCAGGACATCCCGATCGGCCCGACCACCCTGCGGGTCGAGGCGCGGATCTTCAATCTCTTCAATTCCCAACCGGCCCTCAAGGTCAATCAGGACCTGTGGCTGAGCGACGACAACACGGATCCGAATCCCGATTTCGGGGCCGGGACCTCGTTCGCGCCATCGCGAAGGTTCGCGTTCTCGGGTACATTCCTGTTCTGATGAAGCCGCGCCTCCTGGCGTTCGCGGGCGTCGCCTTCGCGGCGGCGCTCGCGGCCGCTGCGGCTGCCACAGCCCCCGCGCCGCCTATCCTGAAGCTGCCCGCGCGGCCCGATCAGTCGGTGACCCCCGAATCCCTCGTCGGCCGCGAAGAGCGCGACGTCCGCCTCGAGGACACCCAGGGCAACGTCACGATCTACCACGGCCGTTCCCTCCTCGAGGTCCTCGAGAAGGGAGGGCTCGACGTGAAGACGATGGCCGGCGAGCGGGAAGCGGCGGCCGCCGTCGTCGTCGCGACCGGGCGGGACGGCTATGCGGTCGTCTTCTCGGTGGGCGAGCTGACGAGCAACCGCAGCAACCCGAAGGTCTATCTCGTCGCGGATAAAGACGGCGAGCCGCTGCCCGAGAACGAGGGGCCGGTGCGCCTGATCGTTTACGGCGACAAGGTGCGTTCGGCCTACGGGCTGGCGACGATCGAGCTCCGGTACCTCGCGAAGAACAAGCGCTAGCGGGGGTTACGGTCGGGCCGGGGTCGTCGCGGCCCGCTTGACGACCTCGAGAGCGCGGGCGACGGCCGGCTGGTTGGCGTCGAGCGCCAGCGAACGCGTCAGCAGTCTTTCGACGGTCTCCCGGTTCTGGAGACAGGTCTCGTAGAGCGCGAGGTCGTTGAGCGTCTGGACCGAATTCGTCGCGGTCGTCGCGTTCTCGAAGCGCCCGAGCGCGTCCGCCGCGCCCCGGCAGTCCTTGTTTTCGTGCAGGAAGCGGGCCCGTTCGCGCGCGATGCCTTCGTTCTCGGGAAACGCCGCCGACGCCCGCGCGAGGAGCGAGGCGGACGCACGCGGCTTGCCCGCCCTGGCGTACTCGCGCGCCCATCCCACGACGGCGAGCGCGGGATCGCTCTTCACCTTCGCGAGCGACTTGAGGAGCCAGTCCTCCGCCGTGCGCGTGTCGCCCCGCTCGCGCTGGAGAACGGCGAGGTTGAACATCGGCGAGTAGTAGTCCGGGTTGAGCCGCAGCGACTCCTCGAACGCGGCTTGCGCGGCCGGAAGGTTCTTGCGCGTCTTCAGCTCCCAGGTTCCCAGGTTGTTCCAGGCGCCCTCGGTCAGGCCAGGCTCGGCGCCGCCGGTGGGAGCCAGCCGGGACTCCGCACCCGGCGAGAGGTATCCGAGGGCCAGCAGCTTCTTCGCGTACTCGGAGGATTCCGCCTCGGACATCGGCGTGTCCGCAACGCGGCGCACCGGGGCCGGCGGTCCCCCCGTGCGGGTGAAGCGCGGGGCGGTCTCGAAGGCGCCGGCGACCGGATGGCCCGTCATGCGCGCGTCGCCCGGCACGTCGAGCAGCGCGAGCACCGTCGGCGCGACGTCGACGAGCCGCGCGCGGCCCCGGGGCTGTCCCGCCCGCACGCCCCGGCCCCAGATGCCGAGCACCCCGTCGGGGCGATGCCAGAACGCCGCCGTCGCCCAGTCGCCCGATGCCAGACCGCAGGGCCGGTCCCGTCCCCACTTGAAGCCGTGGTCGGACTGCACGAGGAGCACGGCGCCGTCCTCCGCGGCGCGGCGCATCCACTGGCCGAGGATCCGATCGACGGTTCCGTAGTACGCGGCGGTCACGCGTCCGAACTTCGCGACGTCGGCGTCCGCGACGCTCGCGCACTCGAGCCGCGGCGGTGTGAACGAGGCGAAGAGATGTCCGACCTCGTCGGTTCCTTCGAAGTACGCCACCGCGAGGTCGGGCCGCGTGCGATCGTAGAGGTCGCGGGCGATCCGCTGGGTGACGCGCGTCGCGGCGAGCACGCGGCCGAGCGCGACCACGGAACTTTCCATCCCGGCGCCGCTCGCGAGCGCCGCCGCGATCTCGGAATCGGGGACGTCGAGGTAAGGCGCAAGGTCCGCCGCGGCGATCCGTCCGTCGCGCCCGGCGATCTGGCTCACGCCGGCTTCGAGCGCCGGGGGAAAGGCCGCGCCCGCGCGCGAGAGATCGGAGAAGAGGATCGGACTGACGCGATCCGAGACGAAGTAGCCGTCGACTTCCTCCGCCGGATGCGTCGCCCACCACCCCACGACACCGACCTTGCGGCCCGCCGCCGATGCCAGGTTCCACGCCGCCGGCGCGCGGCGCGACTTGCCGGAAATGGGAACCTTGCGCCCCGACGCGGGATCCACTTCCTGGAAGTCCAGCACCCGGTGGATGTCGGGCGCCACGCCCGTCGCCGCGGTCGTCCAGAGCATCGGCGAGATCAGCGGGTAGTCGCTCGTCAGGCTCGCCGTGAACCCCTCTCCGGCCAGACGCTTCCAGTTCGGCATCGTGCCCTCGGCGGCAAGGCGGTCGAGAAGCTCGAAATCCAGCCCGTCGAGGCCGAGCCAGATCACGGGTGGTCGCTTCCCGCCGGCGGACGACTCGCGGGTGCTCACGTCCTCGGCCTCCACGGGCGGGGCGGCGAGCACCGAGGCGGAGACCGGCGTGCGATCTGGAGCCTCGCTCGTCGAAGGGGCCGCCGGCTCGCGCCGGCACCCGAAAAGCGCCGCGGCCAGGACGGTGAAAAGCGCTGCCGCGCGCGTCGACCGCATTCCGGGGACCATAGCAGCGGTTTGACCCCCCCTGCCCGGGGGGGTAAACTGCGCGGCCCGCGGTGGGTGTAGCTCAGCTGGTTAGAGCGCCAGACTGTGGATCTGGATGTCGAGGGTTCAAATCCCTCCACTCACCCCAAACGTTTCTTGCGTCGTTCTTTGCGCCCGTAGCTCAGTCCGGATAGAGCGTTAGCCTCCGGAGCTAAAGGTCCCGCGTTCGAATCGCGGCGGGCGCACCATTTTTTCCAACGACTTCCCTGAACCCTCCCGCCCGCTTGAAACAAGCCGTAGACGTTCTACGTACAGGGTAGTAGACGGTCTACGACTATGGCCAGAACCCCAGCCGATCCGCGCCTCGAGCTCCTCCAGGGCACCCTCGACATGCTCGTTCTGCGGACCCTCCAGTGGGGACCGCAGCACGGCCACGGCATCGGCCAGGCCATCCGCCGCGCAGTCGGAGGAGTTGCTCAGGGTCGAGACCGGCTCGCTCTACCCGGCCCTGCATCGGCTCGTGAAGCGGGGATGGCTGAAGTCCGAGTGGGGAGTGAGCGAGGCGAACCAGCGGGCGAAGTTCTACCGTCTCACCCCCGCCGGCAAGGGCCCAGCTGATCCGCGAGCAGGACCGCTGGTCCCAGCTCGTCCACGCGATCGGCCGAATCATGAACCCCGCACCGGCCGCTGAGGAGTAGCCGAGCAGCCATGCGACCCGACGAACGCGACCTCGAGGACGAAATCCGCGGCCACCTGGCGATCGACATTCAAGGAGCGGATCGAGCGTGGCGAGGATCCGGCGAGCCGCCCGGCGAGCCGCGCTGAGGAGTTCGGGTACATGCCGGCCGTCCGCGACTCGATGCGTCGGGTCTGGTACAGCCGCTGGTACGATCGCCTGATGCGCTCGTCCAGGATATGCGGTTCGGCCTTGCGCTCCCTTCTGCGCACCCGGGGACTGACCGTCACCGTGGTCGTGACGCTCGCGCTCGGGCATCGGCGCCAACGCGGCGATCTTCAGCGTCGTTCGGAGCGTGCTCCTGCGTCCGCTCGTCAATCGGGATGCGGATCGGCTGATCTACATCCGCCAGTCGGCGCCGGGCATCGGGACCGAGAACCTGACCTTCTCCGTGCCGGAGATCGACGACTTCAAGTCGCGCGCGACGACGATCTCCGCGTTCGGCGATTTTTCCACCGTCGACTTCACGCTGATCGGGTTCGGCCGGGAGCCTCGCGCTGGTGAAGGCCGGTGTCGTCAACGGATCGTTCTTCGACGTCATGGGGCTTCGCCCGGTGCTCGGCCGGCTGTTGAACGCCGGCCGATGACGGGCCCAGGCGGCGGCGGGCGCGGTCGTGCTGACGCACCGGTTCTGGACGACGGTGCTCCACAGCGATCCGTCCGTGATCGGCCAGACCATCCGTCTCGGTCCACGGCAACGCGACCGTCGTCGGCGTCCTCGAACCATCGGTGCCCTATCCGGCCGAGACGCAGATCATCGCCAACATGGTGACGAGCCCGCACCATCTCGGGGCGACGATGAAGACCGACCGCAGGCACCGCATGACCGAGCTGTTCGGCCGGCTGGCGCCGGGCGCCACGCTGGAGGCGGCCCGCGCCGAGCTCACGAGCCGTCCACGCGTCGATGGTGCGCGCGCATCCCGAAGCGTACTCCGCGCAGGCCCGGATCGCAGCTGCAGGTCAGGACGCTCCGCGACCAAATCGCCTCGCCCGCACGGACGATCCTCCTCGTGCTCCTGGCGGCGGCGGCGGTGGTGTTCGTCATCGCGTGTTCGAACGTCGCCAACCTGATTCTGGCGCCGGTCGGTCCGCCGCGAAGGCGAGCTGGCGGTGCGTGCCGCGCTTGGCGCGAGCCGGGGCGCGCTCCGGCGCACCCTGCTCGCCGAGAGCCTCGTCCTGTGCGTCGCGGGGGCGCGCGCTCGGGCTGCTGCTGGCGAAGCCGCTCGTGGCTGTCGCGGCCCGCTATGCCGCGCGCTTCTCCGTTCGCGCGCTCGAGGCCACGGTGGACGCCAGCGTGCTCTGGCTCGGCGCGGGGCTGGCCGTGCGTGGCGGCGGTGCTGCTCGCCTACGTGCCGCGGCTCCCGTCCTCCGATCGGTCGAGCGGCTCTGGGGCCCGCCGGCGGCAGCCTGCGGATCACGCCGGGCACGAACCGCCGTCTGCGGATCTTCGCCACGACGCAGATCGCGTGCTCGTTCGTGCTGCTGGCGGGCGCCGGCATGCTGGTCGCGACGTTGACAGCGCTGCAGACCGCGAACACCGGCTATGACATGCGACAGGTCCTGGCGATCGACGTCCCGCCTGCCAGCGTCCGGCGCCGGCGGCGAAGCGACGGACAACTTCTTCCAGGAAGCCACGCGGCGGATCGGCGAGCTGCCGGGCGTGGAGGGCGTCGCGTCCGGGATGGTCGTGCCCTGGCGCGACCGTCAGCTCCGCCTACAAGCTCCAGTTCGGGTTCGAGGGGTACCAGCCCGCGAACGGCGAGGAAAGCCCGACGCTGCATGTTGCGCCCCGTCTCGCCTCGATTCTTCGCCGTGCTCGGCGTCCCGATCCTCGCCGGCCGCGACTTCACGGACGAGGACCGTCACCGACACCGAGCCCGTCGCCATCGTCAGCCAGAGCGTGGCGCAGCGGCTGTTCCCGAACGGCGACGCGCGTCAACCGACACCTGTGGCTCGACAGCCGCACCGGGATCGAGCTCGAGCCCAAGCCGCGCCGCATCGTCGGCATCGTCGCCGACGTGGACGACGAGAACGTCGTGCAGGAGCCGACGATGACGGTCTACCTCCCGTGGCGGCAGTTCGGCGAGCCGAGCCGCCTGTTCGTCCGCGCCGCGGCCGATCCCTACGCGCTCGTCCCGTCCGTGACGCGCACCATCCACGACATCTCCGCCGACCAGGCGGTCGAGCGGCCGGCGACGCTCGAGGACATTCGCGCCGAAGTGCTGACGCCGGAGCGGTTGAACGCGTTCGTGTTCTCGGCCTTCGGCGGCATCGCGCTGCTCATCGCGGTCGTCGGCGTCGCGGGCGTGCTGGCGTTTTCGGTGGGCGCGCGGACGCGTGAGTTCGGCATCCGGCTCGCGGTCGGATGCGAGCCGCGCCAGCTCAGAGGCAGCGTCCTCCGCGAGGGCATCGTGATCGCCGCCTCGGGAATCCTCGTCGGCGGCCTCGGCGGAATCGCGTTGGCCTGGGTCGCCAGCCGGCTGTTCGGGGTGGCTCAGATGCCGGGCGTGCTCCCGATCGCCGGAGCCGCTGCGCTTCTGGTGGCCGCGGCCCTCCTCGCATCGCTCCTGCCCGCCGTCCGTGCGTCGCGCGTGGACGTCATCCAGGCGCTGCGATCGGAGTGAGGACGGGAGCCCCGCGTTCGAAGCGCGGCGGACGCCATCCCCGATCTCACCGGAAGTTCTCGACCAGCATCAGGTCGTCGGTCGAGGAGTCCACGCGCGTGTACAGAATCGTCTTCCCGTCGCGCGAAGCCGTCAGCCACGCTCCGACCTCACCGAGGTTGCGAGTCACCGTCGTGGAACGGCCGGTGGCCAGGTCGAGATACTGCAGCCGCGTTTCGCCCTCGTGGCGGTCGATGTAGTAGGCGCCGTCTCCGACCAGAACGAAGTTGTACCAGACGACTCCGTCGAGGACCTTGACGGGCTCGCCGCCGGCAGCCGGCAGGCGCCACACCGGCGAGACGATCGAAGCCGTCAGGTAGTACAAACTGCCGTCCGGCGCCTCGAATGTCGAAGCGCTCTCGTTCGGCGTGACCTGGACCGCCTCTCCGCCGTCCGCCGGCATCCTCCAGATCCGATAGTCCCCGGATCGCATGGAATTGAAATAGATCCACTTGCCGTCGCGCGAATACGCTGTGGGAACGTCGACCGACGGATGTGTCGTCAGCCGGCGGGGTTTCCCGCCCTCCGCCGGAACGACGTAGACGTCGAACTCGCCCTCTGCGGTCGACGCGAACACGATGGACCGCCCGTCGGGAGACCAGCGCGGGCAGTTCGTATCGACCGCGCCGCCCATGGACGTGAGCTGGATGGCGTTGGACCCGTCGAGGTCGGAGACCCAGATCTCCGCATCCCCCGATCGAGTCGAGGCGAAGGCGATGCGTCGCCCGTCCGGCGAAAGCTCGGGGTGGTACTCCGCCTTCGTGGACGAGATCGCCAGCGCCGGAGGCGATGAGGACGGCGCACCCGGAGCGGACGTCTCGATGCGCCAGAAGTTCCAGTCGTCGAGACTGCGGACGTAGGCGAGGCGAGCCTCCCGCCCGGGCGAAGGGCGCGAGATCGCGGGCATCAAGCCGTCTTCGCCGACGTAGGGAATCCGCGCGGGCGCGGCGCGGCCGGCAATCCCCAGCTTCCAAAGGTTGAACTTGGCCGAGTAGACGATCTCCTCGCCATCCGGCATCCACGCGGGAAAGTCGGCGCGCAGATCGGCGGTCGTGAGGCGCCGCAGCTCTCCGGCCGCGGTGACGCCTTTTCCGAGCGGGAGAAGCTGGAGCTCGCCGGCTCCCCACGACGTGCGCCGGACGAAGATGAGCGAACGCCCGTCGGGAGCGACCGCAGGGCTCGTGTCCGCGAAGATCGGAGACTGAGGGTTGGTCAGTCGCCTCTTCTCTCCGGTCTCGAGCGAGACCACGACCAGCGCGTCGGGGAGACCCTCGCCCGGAGAATCCGGGACGACCAGGGACCGGCTGTCGGGCGACCAGGAGAGGTACGCGCCCGCGGGAAAGAAGTCCTGCCCGCGAACGTCCGCGAGCTTCCGTTCCGGGCCGCCCAGAGGCGGAATCAGCCGCAGCTCGCGGCTGCGCGCTCCGGTCGGCGAAGGAGGCTGGCCACGCAGGAAGGCGATCCACCGGCCGTCCGGCGACCAGGCGGGGTTGTAGTCATCGAGGGGATCGGTCGTGAGACGCAGCGGCGTGCCCTGGCCGATCTGCTGCACGTAGATGTCCGAGTTGTCCTTCTGCGGAGCGGTCCAGGCAAAGGCCACGTGGTTGGCGTCCGGGGAAAACGACGGAGATCGTTCGATGCCGGGAAGCGTCGTGAGCGCGACGGCGCTCAGAGGCTGCCCGGCGAATCGCCCGCGCCGCGCGCGCACCATGACGGCGGCCGCGAGGACCACCGCGAGAACCGCGAGCAGCACCGCGGCCCCTCGCCCGATTCGGCGGGCTCCCGCGTCGGCTCGCCGGGCCGAGCCGGATCGCTCCTCGCGCACATCGTCCAGCGCGACCTTCAGATCTGCCATCGTCTGAAATCGGCGCTCGGGCTCCTTGCGCAGGCAGCGGAGAATCAGCTTCGAGAGCTCCGGAGGTAGTCGGGCGGGCAGCGGCTCGGGCTCTCGATCGATGATCGCCGCCAGGGTCTCCATCACGGTGCCGCGCTGGAAGGCCCTCTGTCCCGTGACCATCTCGTAGAGCACCGAGCCGAGCGAGAAGATGTCGCTGCGCGCGTCCACCGCCCGACCCGAGGCCTGCTCCGGCGACATGTAGTGCACCGTGCCGAGCACCACGCCTTCTTGCGTGAGGGGGGCTTCGACCGTCGGAGCCGCCGTCAGGTCGGTGCGCGCCATGCGTGCGGCCGCGTCGGGCAGCCGAATGAGCGCCAGCCCGAAGTCGAGGACCTTGACGTAGCCGTCGCCGCGCAGCATGACGTTCTCCGGCTTGACGTCGCGATGCACGATCCCGGCGCCGTGGGCCGACGCCAGCGCCGACGCCACCTGCGCCGCGATCTCCAGCGCCTCGACGGTCGCCATCCTGCCCCGGCTCGCGAGCAACGCGCCGAGCGTCTGGCCCTCGACGAACTCCGTGGCGATGAAGTGGTGCCCGTCGGCCAGGCCCACCTCGTGAATCGTCAGGATGTTGGGATGATTGAGCGCGGACGCCGCCCGGGCCTCCTGTTTGAACCGCGCCAGGCGTTCCGGATCCCGCGTGTGCGCGTCCGGGAGGATCTTCAGCGCCACACGCCGGCCGAGCGTCGTGTCTTCGGCCAGATAAACCTCGCCCATCCCGCCGGCCCCGAGCTTTTCGAGGATGCGGTAATGAGCGATGAGCCCGCCGATCATTGCCGCAATGGTTTCACACCTGGGGGAACCTGACCCGGCCGGACGGCCGTCGACCCGTGTCGAGTCCGCGAACCGAAGCGCGCCGCCCTAGGCGCGCGCGGGCGAAGGCATCCCGACGCGGGAGACCGCCTCGGCTTCCGCGAGCTTGGCGAGCGCGAAGGCGCCCATCGCGAGTCCCAGGTCCCGCAGCGCGACGTCGAGGAAGCCGCCGACCATGAGCAGGTTCACGATGATCAGGCACAGCCAGGCCGATACGAGGTAGCCGCCGAAGCGCGGGTTCACCGCGACGAGAACACCGGCGACGATCTCGATCGCGCCGACGACCATCATGAACGTATGGGGCGCGACGCCGACCGTGTTCGAGACGGCAGGCGGAAGGTACTTGTCCCAGTTCGTCAGGAGCCCGAGGAATTTGTCGAGTCCCGCAATGATCGGGGCGACCGTGAAGCCGAGCCGCAGCACCTGGAAGGCCTGACGCGCCGAGTGGTTCATCTCTCTCTCCTCATTCGTTCCTGTCACAGGGACTTCATGTACTCGATCAGCTCCGCCTTCTCCGTTTCCGTCAGGCGCAGACTGAACTGCCGGTCGTAGTGGTCGACGACGGCGCGATAGTCCGCAAAGCGACCGTCGTGGTAGAAGCCGCCCTTCGCGCGCGCGAAGAGGCCGGCGAGCGGCGTCGTGCGGTAGTACTTCTTGTCCGGCGAGCGGCTGGCCTGAAAGTCGTCGATCCCGATCTCGTCGGCCGTGTGCATGTTCCAGCCCGGTTCGGTGAAGATGGGCGGCACGTGACAGGAGGCGCAGCGCGCCTTGCCGTCGAACACGAGCTTGCCGCGGCCGGCCGAGGCCGCATCGAACGATCCCTTCGGCGGCTTCGGCGCCGGAATTGCCAGCTGGTAGTAGTGGAGCGCCGCGAGCTTCGACGTGACGAGGTCCGGCGTGGAGCGCACATTGCCGAGGCCCGCCTTCGCGGCGACCGGAAACTGCGCGGGGTTGCCGGAGATGCGCGGATCGAAGAAGGTCCCCTTCCCGTGCATCTGGGTCACCGCGACGTACGCGTTCCAGTAAGTCACCGAGCCCCAGCCCGTGTAGGTGTGGAGGTTGACGCCCGCCAGCCCGAAGGCCGCCGGAATCAGCGTCGCCGCGGTCTTGCCGTCGGGACGGAATCCCTTCCCGTCCAGATCGAGCTCGGCGTCGTACTTGCCCGGACCCCACGCCATGAGGACTTTCTTGACGGTCGTCTCGTCCACGCCGAGGAGGTCCTGGAAGGGCTTCAGGTTCGGCGACATCGCGACGATCGCGCCGACGTTCAGGTCGCGGTTGGGCCAACCGTCGAGCCGGCGTCCGATGCCTTTCGTCAGCGAGTCGTCGACGGTCGAGTGGCAGAACGCGCAGCGCAGGCCTATGCCGGTGACCTTCTTCGACCGTTCGTCGACGACCGCCTTCACGCCGACGACCGCGTCGGCCTGGAGCAGGGCAAGGGTCGTCTCGGGAGAAGCGAGGTTCACCTTCCCCTGCTTGATGGCCTCGACGAGGCTCGCCGGGAGCTTGCCGACATCGACCTTGAGGCCGACCTTGAGCGCGTCCGCGGCCGGCAGACCCGGGCCCACGCCTCCGAGCTTCTCGCCGAGGACCGCCTCGTGGAGCCGGGTCGTCGCCCAGAACGCTTCGCTGCCGAAGGTGTCGTAGCGGAAGGTCTCCCGGCCCTCCCTCAAGAGCTTCGCGGCGTTCGCGTCAATTTCGATGTCGTCCGGCGTCGCAGCCGGCTGTTCGGCGAAGGCCCACGCGGCCAGGACCAGGACCAGGGCGAGAGGAAGGTAGACCCAGCGTCGCAGGTTCATGGCCACCTCCGGCAGATCGGCGGGAGGCAAAGGCGTCTCCCTCGTCTGAAGAGAGTCCGCAGCCCGCGTTTGGTAACAGGGTTTAGGAGGCGCTAAGGCTCGAAAGGGTTAGAGAGCGGAGGATCGGGCGGTGGATCGCGCCCGGCGGTCACCGAGGAACTGGAGGACCTCCTCGCCCGGCAGTCCGGGGCTCACGTAGGAGCCCTGGGCGAGGTCACAGCCGAGGGCGCGCAGGCGGTCCCAGACCGCCCCGGTCTCGACGCCCTCCGCCACGACGCGGCAGCCGAGGCGGTGGGCGAGGTCGATGATCGAGCGCACGACGGCAGCGTCCATTTCGTTGTCGGGCATGGCGAGGACGAAGGACTTGTCGATCTTGATCTCGTCGATCGGCAGCTGCTTCAGGGCGAGCAGCGAAAGCGAGCCCACGCCGAAATCGTCGATCGAGAGATGGACGCCGGTGCCGCGGAGCTCCTCGAGGCTGCCGAGGGCGTGGAGGGGCTCCGCCATCATGCTCTCGGTGATCTCCAGGGTGAGCAGGCGCGGATCGAGATCCAGCTCCTTGAGAAGCTCCCGAACGCGCGCGGCGATCCCGCCGTCGCGAAGGACACGGATCGACGCATTCACGGCGACCGGAAGCTCGAGGCCCGCGGCACGCCAGCGCGCACACCGCCGGAGCGCCGATTCGAGGACCCACTCGGTCAGGCGCCGCGACAGCCCGATCCGCTCGGCGCCGGAAATGAACTCGTCGGGAAGCACGAGCCCCCGCACCGGATGGCGCCAGCGCACGAGCGCCTCGACGCGGGAGACCCGACCGGTCGCGAGCTCCGCCTGGGGCTGATAGACGAGGAAGAGCTCGCCCTTCTCGATTCCCTGCCGGAGCTCTTCGAGCAGGACCAGGCGGTTCCGGGTCTGCGCGTCCTCGCCCTCGGAGTAGATCGCGAAACCGTCGCTCGACCGCTTCGCGACGTACATCGCGACGTCCGCGGCGCGCAGCAGCGCCGGGCCGGCGGCGCCGTGTTCGGGATAGAGCGCGATGCCGATCGAGGCCGAGATCTCGAAGGTATGGCCCTCGACGTCGAAGGGCGTTTCGAGAGTCTCGAGCACCTTCGCCGCCGTCCGGGTCGCGTCCTCGGGGCCTCCGCCCGCCGGCAGGAGCACGATGAACTCGTCCCCGCCGACGCGCGCGACCGTGTCGACCGAGCGCAGCACCGCCCGCAGGCGCGGGCCGACCTGCGTGAGGAGCGCGTCGCCCGCGGGGTGGCCGACGGTGTCGTTGACCTCCTTGAACCGGTCGAGATCGATGAGAAGGACGGCCAGAGAAGCGCTGTCCCGTTCCGCCGCCCGGATCGACTGCTCGAGGCGGTCGTTCAAGAGCAGCCGGTTCGGCAGGCCCGTCAAGGCGTCGTGGAGGGCCTGGTGCTCGAGGGCGGCCAGATGATGGCGCCGCTCGCTCACGTCCCGGAGGATCGCGACCCAGTATCCTCCGGCGCCGCCGCGGCCTGGCACCGGCATGATCTCCATCTCGAGCGCGAATTCGGTGCCGTCCTTGCGCCACGCGACCATCTCGCGCTGGAAGCTCTCGCCGACCGCGAACGCGCGGCGCACCGAGGACATGGCCTCCTGCGGAGAGACGCGAAGGGCGTCGAGCGTGCCGCCGAGCACATCCGCGCCGGCCAGGCCCGTCATCCGCCGGAACCCCTCGTTGACGAAGGTGATGCGCGGCCGCGCGGGCGTCGACCCGGCGGCCAGGATCACGACGGCCTCGGCCGCGTTGTCGACCGCCGACTCCAGCACCGTGAGCGCGTCGGTCACCCGCCGGCGTTCGGCGACGACGGCGGCGAGCACGGTGATCGTGAGCGCCACGACGGCCATGTAGGCCTGCAGGAGCAGGAGCGATTCGTTGGCGTCGGGCCGGACGAAGGGCCCGAGCCCGCGCAGCGTTCCCCAGATCGCGACGGCCCCGAGCAGGGCGTTCGCGGTCACCGCTGCGCGCACGTTCAGACGAAAGGCCACCGCCACGAGAAACGGCAGGCAGAGAAACGCGAGGGGCATGTGGCGGGCCGCGGCGGACGTCAGGCCGCCGAAGACGACCAGACCCACGAGCACGGTCCCCGCGAGCAGCAGGACGGACTCCCAATGCCGCCGCGCGTCCGCCGGCTCCGCCGAGGCCTGGCTCCAGACGAGCAGCAGCGGCGCGACGAGAAGGGCACCCGAGGCGTCGCCGAGCCACCACGTCAACCAGATCGGGCCGAAGGCGTCCCAGCCCGCGAGTCCTCCGAGACACAGGCTCGACACCCCGAGGGTGGCGCTCAACGCCGTCGCCGCGACAGCCGCGAGCCCGGCAAAGAGGAAAACGCCGCGAGCGCTCTCGAAGGCGTGGCGGCCGCCGGCATACCGCTCGACGAGCCAGGCGCCGACGACGGCTTCGAGCGTATTGCCGACGGCGATGCCGAGCGAGGGTGCGAGCGCGCCCGAAACCCACCAGTTCGCCGCGAACGCGCCGAGGAAGATGCCCGGCCAGGCTCCGCGCCCCAGAAGCAGAAGTGCAGCGAGCGCGATTCCCGTCGGCGGCCAGACCGGCGTGGCGCTGGGATGCAGGACCGCGAGCGAGAGTCCCAGGCGAGCCGCGGCGACATAGACTGCGGCGAGGGCAGCCACGACGACGACGCGGGAGACTTTCTTGTGACTCACGGTTTCGAGGATTCTCACACACCACCCGACGGGGCTCGCGAACTCCGGAGCCTTCTTGGAATGACGACGCGGCCGTCTCGGGTTAGCCCCTTCGCCAGGAGGTTCAAGAAAATGCGCAGACCTAATTCCTTCACGCTCATGGTGTTCGCGCTGGCGGCCGCCGTTTCGATGACGGCCGCGGCGGCGTCGGCCGCCGAGATCCACGGGACGGTCAGCGAGGGCGGCAAGCCGCTCCCGCAGGGCGTCGCCCTCAAGCTCGACTGCGGCGGCGCGACCGCCTCGGCCTCGACCGACCAGTTCGGGGGCTACAGCCTGAAGGTCGCAGGCAGCGGCCAGTGCAAGGTCTCGATCGACTACAAGGGAGCCAGCGCCTCGCTGGGGGTCGCGGTATTCGAGAAACCGAGCCGCTACGACCTCGAGGTCAAGCAGGACGCCGGCAAGCTGACGCTGACGCGCAAGTAATGGGCGACTCCGCGCGCGATGAGACGCCGGCTCCGAGCCGGCGCGACTCGTGGGACAAGCTGGGCATCATCCTGCAGCCCGTGGGCGGACTGCTCACGGCCCTCGCGGTCGCCGTTCTCGGCTTCTGGACCTCCACGTACCTGCGCGAGCGCGAGCGGCGGGACGCGGAGCTGCGCGAGCGGATGCAGACCGCCGACACCAACGCCCGCCTGTACTCCGAGCTCACCAGCCGGCGCGAGGAGTCCGAGAGCGCGCTCCGCAAGGACATGTTCACGTCGATCATCAACTCGTTTCTCGGCGCGGGTCCGCAATCGCTGGAGCAGAAGCTCCTGAACCTGGAGCTGCTCGTCTACAACTTCCACGAATCCTTGAACCTCAAGCCGCTCTTTCTCCACATCGAGCGCCAGATCGACCAGAGTCCCGACCGGCGCGTCCTG
This sequence comes from uncultured Acidobacteriota bacterium, assembly GCA_963742245.1. Lineage (GTDB taxonomy): Bacteria > Acidobacteriota > Thermoanaerobaculia > UBA5066 > Gp7-AA6 > DAHUXD01. Next base: position 309,110 of record CAVULG010000009.1, on the reverse strand, counting down.
GCGACTCGGCTCCAGCGGGTGGCGGAGGAGGTCGCCAAGAAGCAGATGCTCGTCATCGACGAAGGCGGCTCCACCTTCGACGCGACGGTCAACACCAAGACGCTGTCTTTCCCGTCGCCCGACGGGGAGGGCGAGGTGCCGTTCATCGCCCGCGACCTCATCGTCGACGGCATAAAGCGCAACCTCCGGCTCGAGATCCTCGGCGTGACCGCCGATTCCGAACAACTGCAGATGCGCATCACGGTCCGCACCGGCGACGACGGCCGGGCAGAGACGATGGCGGCGGAGTTCTGGCTCGGCCACTTCGACTTTCCGATGATCGACAACATCCGCCTGCCGCACGACCAGCGTCTCGCCGTCGTGCTCAATGCCTTCGATCCGGGCAGCGGCTATGCCGACCTCACCGTCGCCTATTTCCCCGGCAAGTACGCCGGCCTGCGCGAGAAGCCGTACTACGACGAGGTGCTCGCCAAGCTGCTTGCAGCCAATCGCTCCGCCGCCGCGGAACCGACGCCCGCGCGCTGAATCCGTCCGGCTACGACGCCGGAGGCTGCACGGCCCGCCCACGGCGGGCGAACTCCCGCGACTGATTCGGATCGCCGAGGCGGCTGTACAGGTCGGCCAGCAGGAAATAGGCGAAGGCTTCCTCGCGGCGGCTCGTCGCGCGCTCGAGGCCGAACCGAGCCGCCAGGACCGCGCGATCCAGGTCCCCTCCTCCGGCGAGGAGGTTGCGGGCGACGTAGAGGTACGGCAGCGGCCAGTCGGGGTGACGCTCGATCGAGTCCTCGAGCAGGCCGAGCTCGTCCTCGGTCCGTCCGAGGGTCGGCGCCAGCCGCGCCAGCTCGCGAAACGACCGTTCGTCGAGCGCGTTGACCGCGATCTCGCGGCCGTACTCGAGGAACGCTCCGGCCGCATCCCCCCCGGCCTCGAGGAGGCGCGCGCGGACGTAGTGGGCTCCGAGCACGCGCGGATCGAGCTCGACGGCCCGCAACGACTCGCGCGTGGCGCCCTGGAGGTCGCCGCGATCCAGAAGAGTCTCGGCGAGCGCGCTGTGGAGCGCCGCCGAGCCCGGCTCGGCCGCGAGGGCACGCGCGTTCCATCGGTCCGCATCGGCGCGGTCGCCGCGCGCCTCCGCCAGGGAGCCCAGAAAGAGAGAGAAGCGCGAGTCCTCGAGGCCGCCCTCCATCGCCCGGCGCACGGTCGAGGCGGCGTCCTCCGCGCGCCCGATCCGGTTCTGGGTCACGGCAAGGGTGATGAGGAGCGCGACATCCGACGGGCGGCGGCGCACGGCTTCCTCGAGGTAGGGAATCGCGTCGGCTTCGCGGCGGCTCTTGAGGAGGACGGTCGCGAGCGCAATCCGCGCGTCGAGGATTCCCGGGTCTTCGGCGAGGATCGCGCGCAGATCCTGCTCGGCCTGCGGCAGGTCTTCGCGGGCGGTGACCGACCGCGCCGCGTTCAGGCGATTGTAGAGAGCCATCTTCGAGACCGGCGTCGCCAGCGCGGCTCCGGCCTCCGCCGGCGCGCCCGATCCTCCCGAGAGATACCCCAGCGAAGCGAGTTTGCGGACGGACTCGGCGTCCTGCTCCCCGCCCCTGGCCGAGAGCGGCTGCTTCGACCACTCTTCGGTCAGGCTGGTATAGCGCCGGCGGAGCGCGAGGTACTGCTCGCGGTTCGATACCGCGAGGTTCTTCGTCTCCCCGGGATCCGCCTCGAGGTCGTAGAGCTCCGGCTCGGGAGATTCGATCAGCTTCCAGCGGCCGTCCTGGATCGCAGCGAGGGGGCTCCAGCCGAAGTGGAAGAAGGGATAGAAGGTCTCCGAGTACGCCGGCCGCTCGGCGCGTGTCCTCCCGGAAAGAAGCGGAACCAGGCTCTGTCCCTGGACGCCGGGAGGCACGGCCAGGCCGGCGAGCTCCATCACCGTCGGCGCGACGTCGGCGAGCGAGACCACCTCGCGGCTCCGCGCGGGCGCCCGCGATTCCGGCGAGACCACGATCAACGGAACGCGCAGCGTGTCCTGATAAACAAGCATTCCGTGCCCGATCTCCTCGTGCTGCCCGAAGCTCTCGCCGTGGTCGCCCGCCAGAACGATTGCGGTCTCCGCGCCGGCGGCCGCGAAGAGACGCGAAAGCTGCGCGTCGACGTAGGCGATCTCGCCCAGATACGGTTTCGCGGCGTACTCCGCGGCGTAGGGCGGCGGCGGAACGTAGGGCGCGTGCGGATCGAAGACGTGGACCCAGAGAAAGAACGGCTTCGAGGCGTCGCGTGCGGCGAGCCACGCGAGCGCCCCGTCCACGACTTCGCCGGCGGGCCGCTCGATGTCGCCGATGGAAACGAGGTTCGCCTTGCGGGTGTCGAAGTCGTCGCGGTAGACGCCGAAGCCCCGGTCGAGACCCCAGCGCGAGTCGAGCACGAAAGCCGCCACGAAGGCCGCCGTCGCGTAGCCCCGCGCGGCGAAGAGCTCGGCGAGCACCGGCAGCTCCTTCGGAACGACGAACCCCCCGTTGTCGCGCACGCCGTGGCGGAGCGGATAGGTGCCCGAAAAGAGCGTCGTGTGGGAAGGCAGGGTGAGCGGGGTCGCCGAGTACGCGCGTTCGAAGAGCGTCCCGCGCGCCGCGAGCGCGTCGATTGCCGGTGTGCGGACGTCGGCGTTCCCGTACGCGCCGACCGAGTCCGCGCGGAGCGTGTCGATCGTCACGAAGAGAACGTTCGCGCCGTTCCAGCCGTGCTGCGAGGGCCGGCGGAGGAGCCCGACGATGCCCGCGACGACGCCGAGCGCGAGCACGGCGGCGCCGCCGATGACCCAGGGGGCCGGACCGCGGCGGCGGGGAGCCTGGGAACGTTCCGGGACCTTGCGGCTCACGGAGCCGGATTATTCACGGTTTCGGCGGCGGCGCGGCGTCCTTCGGCGCGCGGGAGCGGACACGGTCGCCCTCGGGATCGAAGACGAGGTTCCCCTGCCCATCGCGCGCGATGTCTCCGTGCTCGTCGAGCCACGCGTAGATCCGCGCCCACATGTCGCGGATGTTGGCCGGACTCTCCAGGACGTGGCCCTCTCCCCAGTACCGGACGAACTCGGCGCGCTTGCCCTGGCGATAGAGCGACGTGAAGAACTCCTCGCCCTGCTGGATCGCGACGTAGTCGAGGTCTCCCTGGATGATCATCACCGGCGTCTGCACCCGTTCGACGTAGAAGATCGGGCTGTTGCGCATGTACCGGCCGAGGTCCTTCCACGGCGGGCTCCCCATCGCCGTCTGCGCGGACTCGAAGAGGCCCGCCATGAAGAGGTTTTCGTGAGGGAACTCCTCGTAGCGCATCCGCGCGTCGAACTGCGTGTAGAGGCTGATGAAGTCGGACAATCCCGCCAGCGACACCGCCGCCTTGAAGCGCTGCGTCTGCGTCACGAGGCCGTAAGTCGAAAACCCGCCGAAGCTCTGACCCATGACGAAGACGCGGTCCGGGTCGGCGATCCCGAGATCCACGGCCTTCTCGACTGCGGGCAGGACGCCCTCCGGCAGCCGGAGCATCGGCTCGTCGACCTCGCCCTCCTCGTTCATCGGCATGCTCGGCATGAGCACGGCGAACCCGTGCGCCGCGGGGATCTGCATGTTCAGCGAGCTCGCGTGGGCGGCGTTGGCGAGGTACGGCGTCTTTTCGCCGTAAACCGCGCCGGCGTACACCCAGGTGATCGTCGGGTAGCGTTTCCCCTTCTCGTACCCCACGGGCAGGAGGATCCAGCCCGAGAGTTTCTTGCCGTTGAGGCTCGTGTACTCGATCTTCTCGAGCTTGCCTTCCTCGATGCCGGCGAGAAACGTGTTCGCCGCCATGAGCTCGTCGGTGCCGCCGGCCGGAAGGCTCCGGCGCCAGATGAACGTGCCGGCCTTGCCGCTCGCCGAGAACACGGCCGAGCCCGGCGGGTCGAGCGCGAGGAGCGCGGCATCCGGAGCGGGCTTGGCGAGCGGCTCGATACGGCCGGTCGAGAGATCGACCGTCCAGAAATCCTCGACGTCCCCGGTCCGCGCCGCGACGACGACGAGCCCGAACGTCTCGCCCGGGATCGGGAACTGGTCATTGCCCCAGTTCGAAAGGACGGGCCACGCGATCCGGCCGAGCTTCGCATCGAGCTTGCCCGTGAGGTTCTCGGGCGCTCCGCCGGCCGCGCGGATGCGCCAAAGGTCCTCCTCGGCGTAGCCGACGAACGCGGCGCGGCCGTTCTGCGGCCAGAGCTCGGCCGGCGTCGACTTCATCGCGGCCGTCAGCTTGCGCGGCGCGCCGTCCTTCGAGACGACGTACCAGTCCCGCCGGTCGCCGGGCCCCGGGCGTTCGCCCTTCACGCGCGTCGCCGCCAGCAGCAGGAGGTCTCCCGACGCCGTCCACTCGAGCTGCGGCATGAGGCGGATCGCGGGCTCCGCGTCGAGGCCTGCGGGCAGCGCCCGCCGGTGCACCCGGCCGGACTCGGCATCGACCCGGTAGAGCTCCGGAGGCGCTCCGCGGTTCTCGCCGAAGGCGAAGAAGGCGAGCTCTTTGCCGTCGGGCGACCAGCGGAGCGATTCCTTCAGCACGTCCTTCGGCAGCGCCGCGCTTTCCGCGATCGCGCTGCCGTCGAGGCGGCGGATCTCGATCGTGTACGTGCCCGAATCCGCGAACCGCAGGGGCTCGTCGGCCTTCGGCGTGTAGATCCCGGTCTGCCGGCAGAACGCGACGCGGTCGCCGCGCGGAGCGACCTGCCACGCGGCGGTGTTGCTGTCCGCGACGGTTTCGGAGACGCCGGTCGCGGCGTCGATGCGGAGCAGCCTTCCCTGCGGCCGCTTGCCGAGGTCGACGGGGACGCCGCTCTGCAGGACGCTCGCCGTGACCTCCTTGCCGGCGGGAACCTTGGCCCATTCGCGCGTCGCGATCTGCGGCGTGTGGATCTCGACCCGCATGCTCATGGGCTGCTCGCCCTCGGGCAGGACGGGGCAGAGGATGCGCGCCGAATCGATCCAGAGGTACGGGCGCTCGCGGACCTGCGAAATGTCGACGGCGCGGTCGGTGAGCTTGCGCGGCGGTTTGCCGTCGAGATCGTTCACCCAGAGGAACACATTGCCCCCGCGGGTCGAGAGCATCGCGAGGCGCTTCCCGTCCGGCGACCACTGGGGCGAGAACCAGCCCGAGCCGTCCGTGACGCCGTTGGTCAGGTTGACCGGCTTCTCGCCGGGCGCCCGCTGGAGCCAGATGTCGCCGCCGGCGTTGCCCCAGAGGTACTCCCACTTGTGGTTCGCGAGCGTCTTCTTGGCGCGCACCCGCTCGAAAGCGAGCGCCTTTCCGTCGGGCGCGAAAGCCCACGGCCCGCCGTAGTACTGCCCGAGGCTCTCCATCTCGAACATGTCGTCGATGCGGAGCGGGCGCGCCGCCTCCGTCGCTGCGCCCTGGCCGCGGGCCGCCGACGCAACCAGCAGCATGCCGCCGAAACCCGCCATCCACGTCCACCAGAGTCGCCGCATGCTCCGTCCTCCGTTCCTTCGTCCGGCTTCGGCCGCCCGCCTCAATGACTCGCGGCCGGAGTCGCCGCCGGGGCGGGGGCCGTGGCCTGCAAGGCGCCCGCATCGACGCGGTTGAACCAGACGGCGCCCGTTCCCATCCGGCCCATGCCGGTGCGCCCGGTACCTTCGCCCCAGGCGGCGACGAGGTCGCCATCCGGCGCCAACGCCATGCCGCCGTAGTCTCCGTGGAAGGACTGGAAACCGGCGTCGGACTTGTACGGCGCCCCGTCGTTGCGATTGGACAGGAGGAGCTCGGCGCCCCACGTCCGTCCGGCGTCCGAGGAGCAGCGCGCGAAGAAGTTCCGATTTCCCGCCCGGTCGTCCACCCACGCGACGCAGACCTTTCCGTCGCCGGCCGCGGACACGTGCGTGTAGTCGGCGTCGGCCTCGTCTCCCGACGCGGGCCGCGCGGCTTCGGACAGCCGCAGCGGCTCCGTCCAGGTCTTTCCCGCATCGGCGGTCGACCGCACGAAGAGGCGGTAGGGTTTCTTCGCCTCCGTGCCCTCGGTGTACGCCACGTAGACGCGGCCCTTCGCGTCGACGGCGAGCGCGATGTAGGTCGTCTTGACGGGGCAATCCGGGAAGTGCGCGCACCCCGAAGGCACCCACGGGGAGCTGCCGAACGGAAACTCGTGCCAGCTCGCGCCGACGTCGTCGGAGCGAAACACGTGCAGGGACATCGTCGTGGGCTTCCTCTCCTGGATGTCCGCATTCGGAACCGACGGGACGCAGGCCCAGATCACCCCGTCCGGCGCCACGGCGAGCCCCGTCGGCCAGAAATGGCGGCCCTCCGACGCGACGACGAGCTTCGCTTCGCCCCAGGTGCCGCCTCCGTCGTGGGAAGCGATGAGCTTCGGGCCGCCGCGCGATTCGTAGAACAGGTAGGCGTCCTGTCCATCGGGTGAGACCGCGAGCTCGGGCTTGTCGCTGACGAGCTGGTCGGTGGCGACGCCCACCGTGAACGTCTTTCCGCCGTCGCTCGAGCGCGCGACCTCGAGGATTCCGACCGGCTTCTCCTTCGTCCCGCCGATCCCGATGTACGAGACGAGCAGGGCCCCGTTCGAGCCGACGGCAATGCGCTGGTCTCCCTGCATGGGCATCTTGTCGTTGATGACCGTCGGCCCGGTCCACGTCTCACCGGCGTCGCCGGAGCGCCACAGGACCATCTGCTGCGCGAAGTCCCCTTTCTCGAACGAGCCCTTCTGGCGGCCCGCCGTGACGTAGATCTCGCCTTTCGGTCCGACCGCGAGGGCCGGCTCCCAGTCGTTGTCGGAGCCCGGAAGCAGCGACTCGACGCGGGGCGGCTTCGGAGCGGGGGTCGGCTTCGCCGCCGCCTCCGGCCTGCGCGCGCACGCCGGAAGGATCGCGACGGCGAGGGCGATGGCGACGAGCAGAGCGGATCGACGCGTCATCGGCTCGCCCCACCCGTGTGCTTCTCGACCCAGTCGATCGCGGCCTGCATGACGTAGCGGCGGTTCGCGATCTTGGTGGTCCCGTGACCCTCGTCCTTGAAGAGAATGAGCCTGGTATCGACGCCCCGGCGTTTGAGCATCGAGAAGAGGTACTCGTTGGTCATGCCGCCGATCCCGCCGAGCTCGGTGCTGCCGGCGATCAGCAGCGTCGGCGTCTTGATCTCGTGGAGGCGCTGGAGGGGATCCTCGTCGAAATAGGCCTGCGGGTTCTCGATCCGCGTCCCGCGGAAGAACCACACGTTGATGGGCCACTCCCAGTGGCCCGTCTGGGTGCCGGTCGAGTCCACGATCCAGCCGTTGGACCACCCCTCGTTCGAGATGGCGCACTGGAAGCGCGTCGTCGTCGGGAGCAGGCTGTTGGCGCGGTGCGCGCCCGCGCTCTGGCCCAGCAGTGCGATGCGGTTCGGATCGACGTAGCCGCGCGAGACCATCCAGTCGACGCCGGCCAGCACGTCTTTGTTGTCAACGGGTGTGAAGGCCTTCCCGCGCATGCCCTCGATGACGCCCGGACCGTACGGCGCCGCCGACCGATAATCCGGAACGAGAACGACGTAGCCGCGCGTCGCCCAGAGATGCCGCTCGATCGAGCTGCCGACGACACCCCCCATGAGATACAGCCGTGAGCCCGGACCGCCGCCGTGGACGTCGACGAGCATCGGGTACTTCTTCTTCGGATCGAAGCCCGGCGGACGAATCTCATAGCCCGCGATCTCGAGGCCGTCGAAGCTCTTCCACGAGACGATCGAGAAGTCGCCCATGACGTACTGCGACGGCGGGTCGTCGATCGAGAGCAGGACGCGGCCGTTCTTCCCGTCGGCATCGGTCAGCCGGATCTGGATCCGGCCGTAGCCGTCCTGGGTCAGCGTCGCGTAGCGCTTGCCGTCCGGGGAGAGCGCGAACGCGTCGATGTAGCGGTCGCCGGCCTCGATCTTCGTGACCGTGCCGTCGATGCCGAGCCGGAAGATGCCGTTGAACCCGCGGATGAGGCCCCGGCCGTAGACGGCTTTCGAATCGGGCGTCCACGCCAGGTCGTCCCCGATGTGGAGCCCCGGAGCCGCGAACGTCTGCTTTCCCGTGGCCGGATCGACGAAGACGGCATGCTGGCGGAAGTCGTAGATGACGTTCTCGGTGTCCCAGGTCGTCGCGATCCACCTGCCGTCGGGCGAGAAGTTGCTCCGCAGGCCCTGGCTGCCGCCGGCCGTCCGCACGACGTCCCGCATCTTTCCGGTCTTCGGATCGAGCGCGAGGATGGCCGACCAGATCTCCTTCTCGTTGTACCCCCAGGCGTGCACGGCCGAGATGTGGAGTTCCCGGTTGCGGGAGTCCCACACGAGCGAACGCACGTCCGCGTCGACGGTCGCCACGAGCGTGCTCTTGCCAGTCGCGATGTCGAGCCGGAAGACCTCGAGCGGGAGCGGGTCCTCGGCGTCGGGATCGAAGTCGATCGCGGTCGGCTCGTCGGGTCCGGGCTTGGGTTTCTCGGGCTTCTTGGGGCGCTGCGTGAAATAGATCGCGCCGTCCTCGCCGAAGCAGAAGACCTTGCGCTCGTCGTAGGCCTTCCCCATGGCCATGTCGATCTCGGCGATTCGGTTCGGCTCCCCGGTGCCGTCGAGCGCCTGCGTCCAGACCGCGCCTTCCTTGATGTAGGCGAGCTTGGCCTTGTCGGGCGAGAGCTGGACGGCGCCGCCGAAGGTGAGCTGGAGCCCGGTGATCTCGCGGCGTTGCCCGGTCTTCGCCGAGTAGATGATGGTTTTCTGCGGCTCGTAGTAGTGCCCCAGCGTGAAGACGAGGCGGTCGGAGTCCGGGAGCCACGTCAGCGACGGCCAGTCGGCGCCCGGCCGCTCGAGCACGTCCTCGAGGGTGAGCGGCTTGCGGGCTCCCTCCGCCGCCGTGCATACGGCCGCCGCGAAAGCGAACATCACGGCGGCACGAACCACCCCGAGGCGCACGCGGGTCACGATGCCGGCTTTGCCGCGGGCGCCGGCTCCGGGGTGGATGCCGGCGGCTTCGGGCGGCCCTTGGCCCGGCCACCCTCGAAGACGACTCGCCCGCTGCCGTCGTACGTCAGGTCGAGGTGCTCGCCGAGAAAGTCGAAGCGCACTTTCCAGAAGTCGAGCACGTTGATCCGCTGCGTGAGCACGTGGCCCTCGCCCTCGTAGACGCGGTACTCCGCGGTCTTTCCGAGACGCTGGAACGCCGCGAAGATCGCGTCGGACGGAACGAGGCGCCCGTCGGTCGAGCCCTGGCCGATCAGGAGCGGTGTCTCGATCCGGTCGAAGAAAAAGATGGGCGAGTTGCGGAAATAGCGGTCGCGCTGCTCCCAGATGGTGCCCTTCATGTTGCCCTGGCCCTGCTCGTAGTACCCGACACCCGTCATTCCGTGGACACCCAGGTAGTCCGCGAAGAGGTCGGGGTGCAGCACCGCGGCCGTGATGATCGCCGCCTTGAAGCGGTTGGTCTGCGTGATGAGGGCGAGGACGCAATAGGAGCCGTAGCTCTGCCCCATCACGGCGATGCGATCCGGATCCGCGTAGCCCTGGTCGATGGCGGCATTGACGCCGGGCATGACCGTGCCCATCAGGTCTTCCATCGCCATCCCTTCGCGCAGGGGCGCGTCCGGAGCGAGGACCGCGAAGCCCCGTGTCGCGAGGATGTGGCAGTTGAAGGTCGCGAGACTCCAGAAGCCGAACCGGTTGAGCATCCGGGACCCGGAGTCGCCGCCGTACACGAAAACGACCAGCGGCAGCTTCGTCCCGGCCTTGTAGCCCGGCGGCAGAAGCAGCGCGCCTTTGAGCGAATCGCCCGTGATGCTTCGCCATTCGATGAGCTTCGACTGGCCGAGCTCGTAGCGTTCCATCTCCGGGTTCAGGTGCGTGATCTGGCGGACCTTGCCGGTCTTCGCGTCGAGGACCCACAGGTCGTGCAGTGCTGCTGGTCGGTCGACGAGAAGACGATGATGCCGGCCTTCGCGTCGGCGTCCAGGTTGAACACCGTCCGGATGCTGCGGTTGTCGGCGAAGATCAGCTTCGCGTCGCCGGTCGTTATGTCGAGCGCGAAGATGCCCCCGCGGCCCGAGTCGTTCCAGTAAGCCGTCGGGCCGCTGGCTCCGGCCTCCTTCGGCGCCTCGCGCGCGACGACGTAGACGGTCTTGCCGTCGGGCGCGGACAGCAGCGTCGGACGCCCGTAGGCTGGATGACCTCGCGGATCTTCCACCCCGGGATCTTCCCGACCGCCTTGCCCGCCCCGGTCCTGGCATCGACCCGCCACAGCTCGCCGTCGCCGACGCAAGAACGAGTCGCCCTTCGCGCCGGAGACCGGCGCCTGTTCGCCCTCGCCCGGATCGAAGCTCGGAACGCCTTCCGCCTTGAGCGTCCGCGACGCCGAACCGTCGACCGGCAGCACGATGATCGGGCCCTTCGTCACCTGGCCGCTCGAGATGTAGGCGATCTCTCGGCTGTCCGGCGTCCACATGAACTCGAACCCGTAGCCGAAGCGCGCGTTGAGTGCGAGCGTGCGCGACGGTTTCCCCGAGGGCAGATCGACGACGACCACGTCGAAGTTGGGCTGCTGGCTGTTGGCTTCCCAGCCCTTCAGGGCCGTGTAGGCGACTTTGGTGTTGTCCGGCGAGAATTCGTACCAGCGAACGGACGCCCGGTCGACCAGGCGCGTCACCGCCTTCGACTTCAGGTCCAGCATCGGCGAGGTCGGACACGCCCCATTCGACGGGCCCCTCGGTCTTGGCCTGCGTATCCTCCGTCGGCTTGGCCGCGGCCTTCTTGTCGGCCGGCTCGGACTTCTTCACGATCACCGACGGCTTGCCCGCTTCGACCTCCGGGAACTTCAGCCCCTCCTCGAGGCTCATCCCGAGATCGGTGATCTCCTTCAAGGACATTCCGGCCGGGACGATCTTGCAGAGGATCCGCTGCGAGTCCGCACTCCAGCGCGGCAGCTCGAACCCGAAGAACGGCCGCGCCATGACACCGGGAAACCGCTCGGCCTTCCGCGACGCCATGTCCCAGACCCAGAGGCCGGGCTCGCCGCCCTCGTCGGAGTAGAAGGCGATGCGTTTGCCGTCGGGAGACCAGGCGGAAGCCCAGCTCGAGCTCTTCGCGGTGCCGAGACGAAGCGTCTCGCCCGTCTTCAGATTCGTGATCGTGGCTTCCATGCGCGAGTCGCCTTCGGCGAACGGAAAACCGGTTGCCGAGTACTGGTGGGTCGCGCGCGAGACCGTCTCGGCCGTCTCGACCGTATAGACGACCCACTGACCGTCCGGCGAGAGGCTGATCGGCGAGCGGCCGTTGAGGCCGATCGCGTCGGCGGCGACCTCGACGGGAAGCGCCTCGCGCTTCGGGGGCGCCTGGGCCGCCAGTGAGCCCGCGAACAGAAATACCAGGGCCGCCGCCGGCAGCGGCAGTCGGAACCGTGTCGTCGTCATTTCCCCGTCCCTCCTTTTCCTGCCGAAACCGGATTCCGCACGTACTTCCCGAACCAGTCGACCATGCGCTGCGTGGCATCGACCGCGTTGACGAGCGACCAGTCGCCCGGCACATGCCCTTCGCCGTCGTAGATCGCGAGCTCCGCCGTGCGGTCCAGGCGCTTCAGGGCGTTGAACATCTTCTCGGCTCCCTCGACCGGGCACACGTCGTCGTTCTTGCCGTGGATCAGGAGGAACGGCGTGTGGATCTTGTCGACCTGGTAGTAGGGCGAGTTCGCGAGGTAACGCCGCAGGTCGCCCCAGGGGTGCGTTCCCATGCGGCCCTGCCCGGTCTCGGACCACACGAAGTTGAAGGTGCTGCCGCCCGGGCCCATCTTCGAATACTCGCCGGGGAGATCGAAGAGCCCGTCGAGGGCGATCGCGCCGCGGAAGAGGTTCGTCTGCGAGATCATCGCGGCCGTCGCAGTAGCCGCCGTAGGACTGTCCCATGATCGCGCACGCGCTCGACGTCCGTGTACCCGAGTCCCGCGGAGCGGTAGACCTGGCCGAGGATCGCGTCGCCCATCTCCTGGATGGGATTGCCGCCCTTGCCCTGCGGCCCGAGCGGAACGTCGACGAGGAGAACGCCGTAGCCGCGCGACGCGAAGACCTGCACGGGAATCGAGTTGGGAGCGCCGCCGCCGTACGACTGCGCGGTCGCGCCGGTCTGCGAGCCCGAGTAGAAGTAGACGATCGTCGGAACGCGCTCGCCGTCCTTGCGGCTCGGCGGGAAAAAGAGCGCGCTCTGGACATTCTGCAGCCGCCCGTCGTAACCCGGCACCGCGGAGGTGAACGTCGTCATCGGGCCGACCACGACGGAGTCGAGCCGCGGCTCGACGTGCGAGAGGCGCGTCTTCGAAGCGAGAGTCGGCGGGAAGCTGTAGAAGTTGGGCGGCGTGTCGAAGGACTCGAAGCGAGCCACGATCGTTCCGCCCGTGCCGGCGCCGGCCGCCTCGAAGCGTCCCCGGCCTTTCCAGAGCGTCGTCGTTGCGCCGCTCGCCGCGTCGACGGAGACGACCGACCGCTCGCCGGACGCCGCGTCGTTGCGCACGACGGCAAAGCGTTTCGCGTCCGGCTGCCACAGACGGGTGCCGCCGTCCGCGGAGACGGGCGTTCCGGTGAAGTCGTAGATCTTCGGCGCCGTCCCGTCGAGCGGCACGAGCGCGATGGCCCTGGGCTCCACGCTGTAGTACGTCTTCTCGCCCTCGATCTGCTGTCCGACGAGGAGGGCGCGGCCATCCGCGGTCAGCAGGAACGGCTCTTCCTCGAGCGCGCCGAGGGCAGCGGCGAGCTGCTTCGGCGCCGCCGAAGGGGCCGCCGCGTCCATGAGCCAGAGCTTCCGGTCTTTCCAGACGGCCAGGCGCGTCGAGCCCGGGATCCAGCGGTAGGAGGCGCCGAAGTAGTCGTTCTCGGGAACCTGGAGGTCGGCGGCGACGAGCGCGGGCTTGCCGCCCGCAGCCGGAACGACGGCGAGGTCGTAGTAGGTCTCCGAGGTGGTCTCGCCCTTCTGTTTGAAGACCGAGAGATAGGACACCCACTTGCCGTCGGGCGACAACCGGAGGCTGCTCGGCCGCGGCTCGGCCTCGGCGGGGACGACCGTGCGCACCTTCCCGCTCGCGATCTCGATCGCCGCGAGCTCGGCGTTGTTCTCGCGGATGAAGTGCTCGAGCATCGCCGAGGGCGTCGCCGCGGCGCCGACCGGCGCGGCCGCTCCGCCGGACGTCGCATAGACGAGGACCGTCGGTTTCTCGAGCTTCGCCCCCGCCGGAGGCAGCGTCGCCTTGGGCGTCGCAGGCTTGTCGAAGGTCTGGCCCTTCGGGCGCAGCGGCACGAAGACTTCTTTCCCGTCGGGACTCCAGACGGCCTCGTCGCCGGGCCAGTGCTTGGCCTTGATGGCGGGCTCGGCCACGCGCCGCGGCTTGCCGGCCGCGACGTCGTAGACCCAGAGCTGCGGCGGACCGTCGGCATCCGAGTAGAAGGCGATCCACTTTCCGTCGGGCGACGGCGACGGCCTCCAGCAGTTCCCTTTTTCGGGGCAGATGTCCTTTTCCACGCCGCCCGCAGTCGGCACATAGTGCACGCGCAGGCCGACGCACGCCTCGGGCGTGCCCCCCGGCGTGAAGCGGATGCCTTCGGCGAGCTCGCTCGTCGCGCTGCGCGTGGGCGGCGTGTAGACATCGAAGGCCAGGACCTGGCCGTTGGCGCTGACGGCGGGCTTCTCCCAGCGGCGTATGGTCTTGGCCGAGAAAGCGAGCTCGAGCGGCAGCTCGCCCGGCGCGGCCGCGGCCTTCGTCTGCGCGGGAGCCGGCGGGGCGAGGGTGCACGCGAAAAGAACCAGAGAGCCGATGCCTCTCACCGACTTCACGGCCGACCTCCTGAAGGTTTCCGGTGCGTTTCGAATCGTGGATGGCTTCACTTCGTTTCCTTCCGGGTTTCCTTCTGCGGGACGAACCGCGGATCTCGGCGCCGATGTGGAAGTCCGTCTTCACCGGCGACTCGGCCTGGACTTTCCACACGACGGCGTCGGTGACGGCGTCGGGCTCCAGGACCGTCGAGCCCGCCGAGAGCTTTCGCGTAGTCGAAGGTCGCGCCGACGCCCCGTCTTTCCGTTGGAGGAGTTGAGGAAGTTGAGCGCGTCGTCACCGCTCGCCGGACTTGACCGTGTAGGGATGCGCGACTCTCCTTGATCTCGACCGTGAACGGCGGGTACAGCGTCTCCTTCGAGATGTTCTTGAGACGGACGGGCATCGAGACCTCGCGCCGCGCCGTCGTACTGCGATCGGGTCGAAGACGAGCGTGACCTGCTCGACGAGGAGGCTTCTCGACCGGCGGCCGCGGGTCGGGGCGTCTTCCGGACCCGCACCGCGGAGGTGTAGAGCTGGTACGTGCCGCTCCGGCCGTCGGCCCAGAGGGGATGGAACACGCCGTCGGCGTCGGCCGTCATCCCGATGTAGTCGCCGCCGTTCTGCCAGCGCGACAGCCCCGAGATCGTGTACGACCACGACGATCCCGCGGTCCTTGTCGCACGAACGGACCCGGCCGGAGGTTGCCCGCGCCGAAGGGACGGGAGGCTTCGTTCGAGACCCGCACCTTCGGCAGGAACGTCTCGCCGCCGTCGACCGAGGCCGTGAAGTAGACGTGCGACTGTTCGCGCTTCGGGAACCCCTCCGTGCCGTAGTAGAAGACGCCGAGCGACGCCGTCCGGCATTGACGGCGATCATCGGCAGGTACTCGGACGCGTCCGCCGGGGCGCCGCGTTCACGGCCTCGGCCGGCTCCACGTCGCTCCCCGGTCGCTCGAGGGCGTCAGGAAGAGGCGCAGCCGCGACCCCTCGAGCGCCGACCACGCCGCGTAGATCCGGTCCGGGAACTTGCCTCCGGGATCGACGCCGAAGACGGGGCCCGTGATCCCGTCCACGCGGCCGCTCTTCTGCTGTCCCGCATGGCCGCCAGGCCGCCGAAGAAGACCTCGGCGATCGTCCGCCTGGGCGAGAACGTCACGCCGCCGTCGTTCGAGAGCGAGAAGACTGGCCTTCCAGGTGTCGGCGTCCTTCTCCTTGGCGTAGTTCGGGTACTCCATCATCGGGACGAAGAGGGTGCCGTCGGACAGCACCAGCGGGTTGTAGGCCGCGAGCCCCCGCCCGTCTCCGCGGGCGACGAGGACCGGCCCCGTCAACGAGCGCGCGTCGTCGGCAGACCGGTAGAGGACCACGCGCCGGCGCATGACGATGTCCTCGAGCTCCGTGATCCCCTGTCGCTCGTTTCGAGCGTCGACGTAGACGCGGCCGGCGTAGGGGCCGGTCGTGTATCCGTGACCAGCATCTCGTGGTCGCCGCTTGCCGACCGGATCGGCGGGCCCCAGGTCTTTCCGCCGTCCTCGGAACGGGAAACGTAGATCCCGTTGGCGAGGCTGATGCCCATGAAGTACGCGGTCCCGCTGGCGCCGAAGCCGACCTGCGGATCGCCGCCGCCCCTTTCGCCCTCGTCGAACGCGATGTCCCGCCAGGTCGCGCCGCCGTCGGTGGAGACGTACCCCTTGTTCGTCGGCGCCGCCGTCGGGCATCGCCATGACGATCGAGCCGCCGAGCAGGTTCTTCGGGTCCTTCGGGTTGGCGGCGATCATCGTCTCGCAGTGGGCGACGTCGCCGTCGCGCGAGACGAGGACGTTGGGGCCGACGACGATCCGGGGCGCCGCGGCCGGCCCCGCCGCGAGCAGCGCCGCGGAAAGGAGTCCGGCCGCGACGAACGCGATCACTTCGGCCCCGGAACCATGCCCGTCGCCTTCAGCTGCAGGCTCGGCGTCAGGCGTGCGTCGACGAGCTTCAGCCGGAGGACCACCGGGTTCGTCACAGCCCCCGGCTCGAGTCCCTCGGCGCCGGCGATCGCGCCGCCGAACTCCCACACCGCGCCGGTGCCCGTCTTGCCGTTGTCGGCGCCAACGATCTGGGGCGCGTTGTCGGCGTTCCTCTTCTTGTCATCCTCGCTTTCGTACTGCGGGAATCCCACGCCCGTGAACTCGACGCGGATCGGACCGTAGATGGTCTGGGTCCCGACGTTCTTCAGCCGCGTGGGGATGAGGAGCTCCTTGCTCGCGCCGTCGTAGCTCGTCGGATCGAAGACGAAGATCGACTTTGTCCGCGAGATCCGTCTCGACCCGCGGAGCCGGGGCGGGGGGTGTCGGGGCGCCGGGCGGCGGCGGCGGAGCGGGAGTTTCGAGCCGCACAGCGGCGGTGTAGATCTGGAACGTCCCGAGCGCGCATCCGCCCAGAACGGATGGAACCGCCGTCCTTGTCGGCCGCGAGGCCCATGTAGTCCCCGCCCGACTTCCAGCGGCTGTCGCCGACACGAAGCTACAGGCGGATGCTGCCCTCGTGCACCGACGCCATGGGCGCCAGCCGGCGAGTTGCCCGCGCCGTCCGTCGGGACCGAGGCCCGAGGAGACGCGGACCGTCGGCAGAAACGTCGCGCCGCCGTCGACCGAGCCGCGAAATACTGGTGGTACTGCTTGCCGTCCGAGGCGGAGTCGCGAGTGTCGTACCAGGTGACCGCCACGACGCCGTCCTTGTTGACGGCGACGGTCGGCTGCCACTGCGTGGGCTCCGGCGGGGATCTTGTTGTCGAGGGGCTTCGGAGCGGTCCAGGTCTTGCCGCGGTCGAGGACGAGCGCGAAGAGGATGCGGTACTTGCCCAGCCGCGAGTCCTCCCACGCGACGTACATGCGGTCGCGGTACTTGCCCCTGGACTCGAAGTCGGCCGCGAACTTGGGGAAGCCGCCGAGCGGCGCGTCCTTATCGTCGATGTTGTAGTCCTGCGTGATCGCCTTCGGGGCGCTCCGAACGTCACGCCGCCGTCGGTCGAGGGACCGTCCACGTCGTGCCGATCGCCAGTGGCCCGAGGACTTGCGCTTCTCGGGCAGGAACTCGAAGTCGCCGTACGGCATCGACGAGCGTCCCGTCCGAGAGCACCATCGGCGTGACGTCGTTGATGCCCTTCGTCCCGCCGCCGTTGGCGGCTTCGGCCGGCCCGATCCAGGTCCGCCCATCGTCGTCGGAACGGAAGACGCCGACGCGATAGACCGGGTAGTCGTAGAGAACACCGATGTAGATGCGCCCGGCGTACTTGCCCTTGGTGTAGTCGACGACGATCTGCTCGTGATCCCAGGAGGGATCGCACGGGACGTTGATCGTCGGTCCCCACGTGTCGCCGCCGTCCTCGGAGCGCCAGATCTGCATGCTCGCGCAGTCCCGGCCCTTGTCGCTCTTGTTCATCGTCAGCGTCACGAAGAGCGCGGTGCCCTGGATCGTGTAGGCGACCTGCGGGTCGGCGCCTCCCCACTTGAGGTGATCCGGGAACTCCGAGTACTTCCAGGTCGCGCCGCCGTCCTTCGAGGAGTACGTCCGGCAGGCCCAGCCGCCCTCGGGCCGCGTCGCCGTGATGCCGGCGCCGAGCAGATTCTTCGCCGTGCGCGGGCTCGCGGCGACCATGAGCTCGACGTGCGGCACGTCCCCGTCCCGCGAGACGAGGATGTTC
Source organism: uncultured Acidobacteriota bacterium (assembly GCA_963742245.1). Classification (GTDB taxonomy): domain Bacteria; phylum Acidobacteriota; class Thermoanaerobaculia; order UBA5066; family Gp7-AA6; genus DAHUXD01. Next base: position 291,616 of record CAVULG010000009.1, on the reverse strand, counting down.
GGCCCGACGAGGACTTTGGGCGGCCCCGCGGGCGTCGGCGACGGCGCGGGAGCCTGCGCGAGAAGCCGGGGGGCGGTGGCGAGACAGAGGGCCAGGACGGCGGACACGTTCTTCATTTCGTCTCCTTCGGTGCGGGGGGGACCTCACGGCCGAACACCTTCGCGTCGACCGTGAGAAGGCTTCCCAGGGGACGTCGCTTGTCGAACTGAAAGGAACCGATCGCGTCGAGCCGGAACCGCAGCCTGAGCGGCGCGCTCGCCTGACCCGGGCCGAGCCGGCCGCCCGGGAGCGCGCCCGAAAAGTCCCAGACCGCGCCGGCGCCGGAGAGGCCATTGGCGGAGCCGAGGATCTCGGGCACGGCGGCCGAGGAGCCGAGGGCGAGGACGCGGACTTTCAGCGGCGCCTCGAGCGTGTTCGCCGACGTATTCACGAGCGTCGCGTCGAGCGAGACGATCCTCTGCTTCGGGTCGTAGCCGGTGTTCGCGTAGTCGATCGCGATGCTCTGGGTCACATCCGACAGGGCATCGAGATCGGACGAGCCGTTCTTCGCGACCCTTCCGTCGACGCGCACAGACGCCGTCCACATCTGCGGAACCCCCGTCCGGTGGTCGATCCAGAGAGGATGGAAGGCGCCGTCGGATCCGGCCGCCATGCCCGCGGTGTCGGCGGCGCAGAGGAAGTCGATCCACTGGGGCCCGATGTCCATGCGGATGTTTCCGCCCCGCGCGCGCGGCCGGTGGTGACCGCCGCCGGAGGCGAAGGCCATGATGGGCAGGCTCTCGTTCGGCTGTGTCTGGGGCGACGGCGAGAGGGCCACGCTCGGGAGGAACGTCTGTCCGCCGTCGAGCGAAGCCGTGAACCGCGCGTGCCAGCCGCGGACGTTGTCCGCGCTGTCCCGCCGGTCGCTCCACGAGACGGCGACGATCCCGGCGGGATTCACCGCAACCGCCGGGAGGAGGTGATCGCGGCCGCGCTGCCGATCGGCGGGAGACTGATCGTCGTTGATCGTGATCGGCGGCGACCAGCTGGACCCGCCGTCGGCGGACTGCGACAGCAGGACCTCGCAGCGTCCGGAGCGGCGGTCCGGCCAGGTCGCGTAGAGTCGATCGCGGAACGGACCGCTCGACGCGTCCGTTGCGAGAATCGGCAATCCCGGCGTCCAGCCCTCGCATCCGTGCCAGTCGGCGATCTTGACGGCCTTCTCGAAAGTGTCGCCGCCGTCCTTCGAGCGCACGAGCTTGATGTCGCCGATCGGCTTGCGGAAGTCGTCGGAGTCGAGCTTTTTGCGATCCGTCCATTCCGGGAAGATCGCCGCGTACGTCCCGTCGGAGAGGACCACCGCGTTGCCGGTGCCGAGGTTCTGCCGCTCCCCGTCGGGGAGGAGCTTTTTCGGCTCCGCGAACGCGACGCCGTCGGCCGAGCGGTAGAACGTGAAGACGATGCGCTGGTCGCCATCGACCGTGGGGTCGCGCACGGCGTTGCCGTGGAGGTACAGCGTTCCGCGCCGCGGGCCGTCGGTCTGGTCCACCACGACCCACTCGCGGTCGATGAACGGAAACGACTTCGGGGCGCCCCAGCTCTGCCCGGCGTCCGCCGAGCGGTAGACGAGCATCTCGTGGTCGGCCGCCGATTCGTAGTGCAGCGCGAGCGCCACGATGTACGCCTCGCCCCCGGGTCCGAAGGCGACGGCCGGATCGCCGACGAAGGTCGTCGGTCCGATCTCGAGCGTCGGCGCCCAGCTCGCGCCGCCGTCGCGCGAGAGATACGCCACGACGTGGCGCGAGGCATCCTTCGCGTCGAAGACCATCGCGCAGGCGATGAGACGTCCGGGATCTGTGGGGCTCGCCGCGATCGTCACCTCGTGGTGAAGGCGCCCGGAGTTGGCCCGGCTGACCTGAACGTTCGGGCCCGATTGGATCGGACCGGACGCGGCCGCGAAAACGTCGGTGCCCGCGAGGAGGACCGCGACGCCGGCCAGGGCTCCGTTCACGATTCCCACGCGAGCCCGCCTGCTCCGTCCAGGGCTCGCCAACGTCACTTCACCGGCGCGATCGCGGCGCCCGGAGTTCCGAGCGGAATGGGAATCTTGTCGCCCTGTCCGTAGAGACCGCTGAAGGACGTCACGGCGCCGCTGCGGGCGAAGACGAGGGCTTCGACGTGGCGTCCCGGATTGGCGTCGGCGTTGGGCGCGGCGGGCCACGGCCGGGCCTGCGCGGTCCACTGCTGCGCGGCCGGCCGGTCGGCCGGCACGTCGAGAACAGCCACCGCGCCGAGCGCGGGATGTGTGTAGACGTCGACGAGCTCGAACGTGACGGGCCCGCGCGCGCGGAAGGCGTCGACCGCCACGACCCATCGTCCCGGTCGCGGATCCACGACCCGCACGAGGCCGCCGGGCCCGACGTCCGCGGCCTTGGACGCCGCGCCACAGAGGGCCGCCGGAGCCGCCGGAGACTTGTTGCCCTTGTCTTTCTCCTCGTCCTTCTTCGCGGGATCTTCCTTGGGGTCGGGCGCGGGCTTTTCCGGCTCGCTGCAGTTGAGGAGGTACACGTCGATGTCGGCTTCGGGATCCGAGACGCCCTGAACGCGGGCCACGAGCGAGGTCGTTCCTTTCGGCACGGCGATCTCGGTCAGCCGGCGTTCGCCCGGCGCCAGCGTCACCGACTGTCGCCGCACGCTTGCGAGCTCGGAGGCCGCCGCGGCGGAGGAGACCGGGGCGAGCCGATTCTCGAGCGCGATCGGGACCGGAGCGCCGTCGGCGGCTCCGGCGCCGGAATCGACGCGGACCCCGACGCCGAAGATCGCCGCCGTGACTGCCACGGGAGCGCTCTTGACCGGCGCGGAGGCCTCGGGATCGAAGTTGCGTGCCACGCGATTGTTGCCGACGTTGATCTCCCAGACGCCCGGCTGCGGAAACGCGATCGCGCAGGCATTGGCCTGGCCCCTGGGCTCGAACGGGCAGGGATAGAGGAGGTCGCGGTCCGGCCCGACGAGCGAGAGCCCCACTTCCTGCGACGCGGCCTCGATCTTCAGGGCATCGACTCCCGGCGGGACTTCCACGAAAACGCCAGCGTCTCCCGGCAAGGCCGGCGTCACCGTCGCCTTGATCTCGTACTTGTTCTCGGCGCTGAAGCGATGGGGAACGACGATCGTGTTGAGGACGCGCTTGGCATGGCCGGGGACCATGGGATGGTCGAGCGAGAGGATCGCGCTGTGGGGCCCTTCCTTCTCGGCTGCGATCGCGACGGGCAGCGCGACGCTTCGACCGAGAGGCAGGGTCACCGAATCCGCGCTCGAGAACGTGCCGTCGTTGCCGATCCAGGTCAGCGAAAACGTCATGGGCTCGGGCGGTCCGCTCTCGCGCGTGAACGTGATCGTCCGATCGCCGCGGTCCCCGGTCTTCCAGCCCTCGCGCTCGTAGATCCCGATGCCTTCGTTGGGGGGCCGCAGCAGCGGTGAGAGCTTCGTGCGCACGGGCGCCCGGACCGCGATCTTCAGCGGCGGTGCGGGCTGGAGCTTCCGGAGCAGTCTCGTAGGCGGGGCCGACCTGAATGAGGCCGTTGCCCTGCTCGTTGGCGGCAAGGTTCGGAATGAACCGCGCGGCGCCGGTGAGGGCCGCCTTCAGGCGCGCGGCATCGTACGGAACGCCGGTCTGCTTGGCCGCGCTCACGACCAGCGCCGCGGCCCCCGCCGCCATGGGCGCGGCCGTCGAGGTCCCGCCGTCCACCGAGTATCCGGGCGGCAGAACTGTAGAGCCCCTTCTGCCCCGCGCCCTTGCGGTAGCCGACCTCCGTGCCGATCTGGCCGCTCGGCGCGAGGAGGTCCGGCTTGAGGCCGCCATTGCCGCTCGGGCCGTGCGACAGCGCGCCCCAGTGCAGGTTGTCGTCGCGCTCGGGGAGGAAGCCGTTGTTGACGCGGTAGCTCTCCTTGCTCTGGTAACCGCCGACGCTCATCGCTCCGGGCGCGAGGCCGTCCTCCGCGACGAAGCCGAACGCCGGGGTGTTGTCGCCCGGAACGAACATGAGCTTCCTGTAGCGCTCCGTGAGGCGCTGCGCGATCGACGCTGATCGGATGGGTGGCGTCGGCGAGCAGGTACGACATCGACGCGATCGCGACGGACTGCTCGAGCACGATGAGGTCCACCTGGGGATGCCGGAAAGCCGCGATCAGCCCCTCGATCAGCCCGTGGGCGTTGCTGACCCCGTAGAAGATCGAGACCATGCGCGCGCCCGGGCGCCACGCCCTGGATGCGTCCGCCGTGCTCCCGGTTGCCGACGACCGAGCCCATGATCGTCGTGGCAGTGCTGGTAGATGCGCGACGTTGATCGACACGAACTTGTTCTTCCTGTCCGTCTGCACGGCGAAGGCCACGGTGTCCCGCCACGGGGTCTCGGGGTCGTCCTTGCCGAAGACCCCGAACACGGGACGCCGCGCGTAGTCGGTCAGCTCCTTCTCGTTCGAGAGATCGAGATCCCGGTCGGTGTCGACCCAGACGTCGTTGCTCGACTCGTCCCACAGGACGGCGAAGAGGCCGTCGTCCCCGCGCGGGTTCCCGTTGCGGTCGATGTCCTGGTCCATGTAGGACGCGTTGCTGTCGGATGTTGAAACGCCGCTCGCTGAAGAAGCCGACGCGGTACGTGCCCGCTCGCGGCACGCGGAGCGTCTTGCCTCCGAACGTGATGGTGCCTCCGGAAGAACGTACGACTTCCTTCATGTCGACCCACTGAGGATTGAGCTCGAAGTCGTCGCGCGGGTCCGTGACGTTCAGGTAGTCCGCCATCTTAGGCACGGTGCTCCCGTCGAGAAGCCGGCCCGTCTGGAACTCGGGCAGGAGCACGTCGAGGTTGCCGTCGAGAACCGCGATCGTCACGCCGCGGCCGTCCCAGGTCGGATGCTCGGCGAGAAACCCGTCCGCCGCGAGGTCCGCGACCGGCGAATACGGATTCGTCAGCGGGTACTCCGAGAGCTTCGGCGGCCAGGCGGGATCCGGCGAGGCGAGCGGGAGCGCGTCCGCGCCGGGACGCAGGCGCGACGGATACGCGTCGTCGTAGTCGACGGTCACCGCCTCGATCGAAGCGGATTCGGAGAGCGCGACGGCCTGTCCGATCGGGATCTTCACGCGCAGGTAGCCGACCTCGGCGTCCTCGTAGCGAACGTCTCCGCCCAGCCGCTTCGCCTGCGCCGCGACCTGTCGCGAGGCGCCGGGCTTCGCGGCGATCAGGAGCGACACGTGCGTCCGGCCCTGCGCCTGCGCGATCGCGAGGGACTGCCGGCTGTCCTTGAAGAGGGCCGGGCGCGTGGTCGAGGGCGTCGTGTCACCCGCGGCTCCGAGGATCAGACCGGCTCCGAGAATCGGGACGAGGCGAGCGAACCGCATCAAGAACCTCCCGGTATGGTTTCTTGCCTCATCGCCCCGACTCCTTTCCAAGAACTTCCGTGAGAAGGCTGCCGCGATCCGTAGCGAGCCGCGCTGGCTCCGGAATCGGCACCGACCGAGTTGGAAAAGGGCGCCCGGCCCGGGAGGAGCGGTACCGGGCGCCCGCCGTGCGCTTTCTCTAGAACACCACCCGAAGGCCGAGCCGCGTCGTCCGGGGCTGGGAGATCGAATAGGGCTGTCCGAAGGAGCTGACGGGCTCGCCTTCGATCGTCGACTGACGCGGATAGAAGTCGTAGATGTCGGTGTAGAAGTTCGTGTTGTAGTCGATCGCCGCGTTGGTCACGTTGAGGACGTCGACGATCAGAGAGACGGTCACGCTGTTGAAGTTGAAGTCCTTCTGGGCGCGCATGTTCAAGAGGACCGAGCCGTCGGTCATCTGGGCGTCCTTGGGCTCGAGATTGATGGTCCCGTAGTACGGATCGTTGAAGCGCGGGTCTCCGATCTGGAAGTTCGGTACGGTCGCGCCCCAGGGCCGCCCCGAGAAGACGCGGAAGTCCGCGCCGACAGTGACGGCGTACGGGAACCTGTAGCTGCCCAGCAGCTTGAAGTAGTACGGCCGGTTCTGCGAAAGCTCGCCGTCCGTGTAGAACGGATTGAGCTCGTAGTTCGGATCCGTATCCACGCCGTTCGTGCAGAGCGACAGAACGCCGCACTCGTTGCTGTTGCGCGTTCCCACGAGGTGCTCCCACACGAACGAGGCGTTGATGAACGCGTTCTGGGTCGGCTGCGACCGGACCTCGAGAATCACCTGGTTGCCTTCCTGGAACCAATAGTCCATGTTGCCGAGGGCGAACTGGCGGGGACCGCCTCCGGTCACGGTATACGACGTGAACGTCTCGCCGGTGAAGTCCGAGGTGTACTCGAACGGGCGCGTAGGTCACGTTGTCCGCGAACTGGACGAGGGTGACGTAGTCCTGCGTATGTCGGTACAGATACGTCGCGGACGCGGCGACCTTGGGCGAGAACTGATACTCGAAGCGTGCGGTGACCATGTCGCTGTAGGGATTCGAGGTGTTGTCGCGCACGGGGATCGCGATGCTGTCGAAGACGTTCGTGAGGTTTTCGGGCTGGATGATGAAGTCCGCGATGCGATGCCAGTCGCTGGGGTCGAATACCTGGTCCGTGACGGCGCCGTAGTAAGTGGTGACGTTGGTTCCGGTCCCGGCGTAGGTCGCCGGACCGTAGGTCGGCACCTTGTCGTAGTAGCGGCCGTAGGAGGCGCTGAGGATGGTCGTTGCCCTTGTCCCGAGATGTCCCAGGAGACGCCGACGCGCGGGGACAAGTTGTTGAAGTTCGAGGAGTTTGTTGCCCGTGTTGCTCGTCGTTGGTCCCGCGGTTGTCGTAGCGGACGCCGAGATTCACGGTCACGCGATCCCAGGTCGCCCTGTCCTGGAGAAGACGCCGGGCCGCTGGAGCGACGTGCTGACGTTGTAGTTGTAGCCCACGATTCCCTGGACGTAAGTCAGTTACCGCCGGAGTAGGAATCGAGAGAGAGGATCGTGTTCTGGTTCGTCGAGACGAGTCCTGCGTCGTCTTCTGCCACTCGTACTCGACGCCCGCCTTGAGCTCGTGCGTCCCCTCCGAGGAACTCGTCGACGTAGTGCGTCACGTTGGCGGCGCCCGCATGGCGCCAGTTGCGCTGCGTGCGCGTCAGGAAGCCTGTCGAGTTGTAGTTCAGGCCCGTGCCCCGTCGTAGACGGCGATGTCGGTCGTGTTGTTGGGGATCCGCCCGAGGTATCCCTCGCCGCCTCCGTACTTGACCTCGGTGATCGTGTTCGTTCCAGGTCGAGATCCAGCTCAGGTAGCCCGTGTTGGTGTGCTGCTCGCGGAAGTACCCGACCTCGGGACCCGACCCGGTGTGAGCCCCTGATCGCGTCACATGATCGGCTCGTAGTCGTACATCGCGCTGATCGTGTTGGCGTTGTTCGCCAGGTAGTCCAGGCGGAGCTGATAGCCCTGGTCCACGCGTCGTCGAAGAGTCGTCGTCTGGATCGGCGCCTGGGAGGACGGGTTGTAGGCGCCGCTGGCGAAGAAGAGGAGCTTCTCCGCGATGATCGGGCCGCCGATGTAGGCGTTGGCCTCGATCTCGTAGTCGGTCGCCGGCTGGTCGAGGTCGATGATTCCGCCGTCGTTGTTGGCCTGGAACGCGCTCGACCGTCCCGTAGACCGTGGTGCCGCCGTGGAACTGCGTTCGTTCCGGTCTTCGTGATGACGTTGATCGTACCGCCCGTGAACTGGGAGTATTCGGCCGAGGCTCCGGGGCCGACGAGCTGGACTTCCGCGATCGTGTCGTAGTTCGGGTTGACCCAGGCGTTGCCGAACTGAAGGTTCGACGTGCCGACGCCGTTGATCTGGTACTGGTTCGTCGCGGCGCCGAAGCCGAATGCGTCGTAGCCGTCGACGTTGCCGCCCGCGCCGAAGGCCATGCGATTGTCGAGGCCGGGAGCCGTGTCGACGACGTCGATGAAGTTGCGGCTCGACGGGATCTCCGCGAGCTGCTGTCGCGTCGTAGTTGGTCTGGAGCACTGCGGCGTCGTCTTGTCGACGAGCGGCGCCTCCGCCCGCACGACGAGCTGCTCGGCCGCGCGCGTCAGGGGCAGCGACGTCGATCGTGCTCGTCCGGCCGACGTTGACGGTGACCTTGGTCTGGCTCGTCGCGAACCCGTCCATCGTGACGCTGACCATGTATTCGCCCGGCAGAAGGTTGGTGAAACGGTACGTCCCGCGGGAGTCCGTGATCTGTGTGATCGAGCGCTGGATCAGCACTTCGCCCGTCAGCGTGACGCTGGCGCCCGGAAGGGCGGCCAGGTCGTCGCTCTTGACGGTTCCGACGATCTCACCCGTGCGCGTGATGTCCGCGCCCGCCCATCCACTCCAGAAAGCGCCGACCAGAAGCAGGATCAGAAGCCGGTTCCTTGCACGCATCGCCTCGCCCCTTTCCTATTGCCCTACCCAGACCCAAAGATTCCGGCGGCCGGCCGCGAGGCGGCGCCGGGAACATAGAAACCGTGTTTCTCCGCTCACACCGACACCGCTCCGGCCGCGGCGGCCTGCGCCGACGCCTGCCCGCGCGACTCGACCTCCCCGACGAACCGACGCAGGAGACGCAGCGAGGTCGCGTCGATCACCTGCACGAAGTGAAAGACCGGCTTGTCGGCCGGCCACGGACCCTTCCAGATGTCCGCGACCGCCTTCGAGATCCAGACCTGGTCGGCTTTCTGGAAAGCCTGCTTGAGGGCGGCACGATTGGTCACGCCGACCGGGACGTACCGGAGATGGTTGAGTCCCCGGGCCAGAAGCGACGAGACGTACTTGTCCGCCTTGCTGCGCGAGCTGCAGACGATCGCGATCCGCGTGCCCTGCCGCAGCGGCAGGAGCCGCGCCACGACTTCCTCGAAGGAAGGCTCGAGCATCAGCGTGAAGACGCGCCGGTCGCGGCCCGCCTTGCGCTGGACTTCCGTGACATGAAAGAGCGTCGTCGCGATGACGTCGAAGCGGTCGAGATAGTCCGCGCCCTTCTCGAGGTAGTCCCGCACGAGAATTCCGGCGGGCGTCACGCCCGTCCCCTCCGCGATGGCCCGGCCCTGCGTCTCCACGTCCCAGCGCGTGCATTCGACGAAGAGCATCCGTACTGAGACCGCGTGGGGCGTGAAGATGCGCGCGCGCAGAAACGCATGGCGCGCCAGGTCGTCGGGCGAGAGGCCCAGACGTCGCGCCTGCAGCACCGCCTCGTCGAGCAGGTCGTGCACGCGCTGCAGCGCGTCGCTGCCCGCCGGCGAATCCGCCGCGACGAAGGTGCCCCGGCCCTGCGCCGAGACCACGTACCCCGCGCGCTCGAGCTCCAGATAGACCGCGCGCACCGTATTCGAGTGGATGCCGAGAGAACCCGCGAGGTGCTGGGCCGGCGGCAGCTGCGCCCCCGGGCCCCAGGTGCGTTCTTCGATGTGGTGCTTGAGCTGCTCGAGCAGCTGGACGTGGATCGAGAGCGCGCCGTCGCGTCGGACCGCGAAGGCTCGAGAGAGGCCGCGGGAACTGTCGCTGTTGCGCTTGGCCTGCGTCATGAGTGTGATAGTCTGCTAGTAGACTAGCAGAATTCAATCCCAACTCGAGGTGTGGCGTCAAGACGCGTGAGAACCTTTGAATCCGGACGCCGTAATACTTGCCACTCATCATCAATGATTAGTGACAGGAGTCTATTGGTAAGCGCAGGTCACCGTCAAACTGAAAAGCGAAAACTTATAAGTTGAGCTGATTGAGATGCTTAAGCACCGAGTGACGGAAGCCACCTCACGGATCAGTGGCCTGCGACTCATCATGGATGCCCCGTGATAGGCTCCACCGCAGTGACGCCCAACCTGGAGTACCTCGTGCTCGAGAAGCTGTCGCTGGCCGGTGCGGGAGTCGGCTCGGGCAATCTTTTCCTGCTGCTGCGCGACGAAAAGGTCAACGTCAGCCAGGCGACGGTCGGCCGCGTGCTGCGTCTTCTCGACCACCGCAAGCTCACCTCACGGATTTCCAACAAGGGCCGTGTTCTCACGGCCGCGGGCCGCCGGCATCTGGAGGATCTGCGCCACTGGGAGGGGCTGCGCCACTGGGTCGAGAGCGATCTGAAGGAGACCAAGCCGGCGGCACAGAGCGAGTACCTCGAGGCTCTCCACGCCCTGCGGGAGCTCGACGGGCACCTCGCGCGTCTCGCCGCCGAGCGCGCGACCAAGACGCAGGTCGCCGAGATGCGCCGCGTGCTCGCGCGTCACCGCGAGGAGCTGAGCACGATGACCCTCGGGCGGGAGCAGGGCCTGGGCTTTCACCGGCTGATCGCCAAGGCGGCGGGGAACCGGTTTCTCGAAACCGCCCTCGACATGATCTGGAGCCTCAACGTGCCGATGCGGGAGTTCTGGGCCAACGGCTATCCCGTCACGGGGCAGTACTCGTATCCCGATCATTGCCGGATCTTCAATTCCATCGCCGAGCGCGATCCGGCCGGGTCCGAGCGTGCGATGCACGCGCACTACGACGTCTTCATCGACAGCGTGCGCAAGCACTTCTCGAATGCCCGAGCCCTCCGCATGGGCCCCCGGCCGGTTCCCGCGGCGGCCGAAGCCCCGAATCTTTCCCACCCGCGCGAGGACGACTGAGCGCGTCGTCCCCCGGAGAGACCTCCCCGGGATTCCTGCGCGCGGTCTCCCGCTGGGAGATCGTGGCGCTGGCGATCAACGGCGTCGTCGGCAGCGGCGTCTACCTCGTCCTTCCGGTCTCGGCTGCGATGCTGCTCGGCCCCGCGAGCGTCTGGGCGATCCTCCTGGGCGGCGCCGTCGTGTTGCTGCTCGTGCTCTGCTTCGCGGAGGCGGCGAGCCTCTTCGATCAGCCCGGCGGCGCGTATCTCTACACGCGCGCCGCCTTCGGCGACTTCGTCGGGTTCGAAGTCGGCTGGATGACGTGGATCGCGCGGACGGTCGCGGTCGCGAGCCTCTCGGTGTTCTTCGCGCGTGTCGTCGGCGACGTCTGGCCGGGCGCGAGCCACGGTGTCGGCCAGGCGGCGACCGTCGTGGGGGGCCTGGCTGCGTTGACGTGGATCAACGTCCGGGGCATCAAGGCCGGGGCCCGCACGGCCGTGGTCCTGACCGTCGGCAAGCTGCTGCCGCTCGTGCTGCTGGTGATCGCGGGGATCTTCCGGATCCGGTGGGACGGCATCCTTCCCATTGCGGCGCCCGACACGGCGCAGCTGGGCCCCGCCGCGCTCCTCGTGCTCTATGCGTACTCGGGGTTCGAAGCCACGTCGGGGCCGGCGGGCGAGTACCAGAACCCCAAGAAGAACCTGCCATTCGCGCTCTTGGCGCAGCTGATCGTGGTCACGGGTCTCTACACGCTCGTCCAGCTCGTCGCGATCCAGACCGTGCCGGACCTGGGGCACGCGAAGACGCCGCTCTCGGACGCAGGGCGGTTGCTCATGGGGCCGTTCGGCGGTCTCCTCCTGACGCTCGGCGCGGCGCTCTCCGTCCTCGGCACGAACAATGGCAGCATCCTCGCGGGACCGAGGTACCTTTACGCGCTCGCCGATGGCGGCCGGCTCCCCTCCGTGTTCGCCCGCATCCACTCGCGGTACCGCACGCCCTACGTCGCGATCCTGACCCAGTCGGGAATCGCCCTGACGCTGATTGCCGCGGACACCGTTCTGCATCGGATCAACCCTTCGGCCTTCGGCGTGGCGGAGGAGCTGGCCCTCATCTCGATCATCGCGCGCCTCGTCACGTACCTCGGCACCTGCCTCGCCGTGCCCGTCCTGCGGCGCAAGCTTCCGGAAAGCTCCCGCGCGACTCGAATCCGTCTGCCGGGCGGGCCGTTGATCCCCGCGGCCGCGGTCGTCGTCTGCCTGATGCTCCTGTCGGCCGTGCAGATGCGCGTGTTCGTCGCGGGCGCGATCGCGGCCGCCGTCGGCGCGGCCATCTACTTCCGGCCCCGCCGCGCGCAGGCGGGGTAGCACGCGCAGGCGGGTCCGCGCGCCGGCGACGCTGCTAGAATCGCCCGGCCGTGGCCAGCGACCCCATCGCGTTCGCGGGCTTGCCCGCGTCGCGGCCCCGAACGAAGCGGCGGCCGGTGCGCGGGGGCAAGCTCCGCCTCCGGCGCCACGTTCCGCTGCGGGACGGCCTGCTCTCGGCCTTCGCGAGCGTGCTGCGCACCGCGCGACGCTGCGCCACGCACCCGGGTGAGAACCCCGAGCGCGCCGTTCACGACTATCGCAAGTCGATCCGCCGGGCGCGCAGCATCGTGGCGCTGCTCAGGCCCGCGCTCGGAGCGAAGACGACGCGGGCCTTCGCCGCCGAGCTGACCGAGGCGTTCCGCGCGACGGGCGCTCTGCGCGACGCCGACGTCCTCGCCGCCACCCTCGCCGCGCTGGCCGGCGACGACGCCGGGCTCTTCGTGGAGGCCGCCGAGATCACGGCGCGGATCGACGCGGCGTCCCCGCGTTCCGATCCCGGAACCGTCCTCGCCGCGGCGATCCCGATCCTCCGGCGGTTGCCGCCTGCTCTGGAGGTCGCTCTCACGCGCGACTACTCGACGGCGGATCTCGAACGCGGCGTGGAGCGTGGCTACCGCCGGGCGCAGGATGCCCACCGCCGGGCGCACGCGAGCCGGACGGACACGGACCTGCACTCCTGGCGCAAGCGCGTCAAGGAACTCCGCTACCAGATCGAGCTCCTCGCTTCCACCGGCGCCCCTCCCCTGAAGGCCCGCGAAAAGGATCTCGGCGTCCTGGCGCGCGAGCTCGGCGAGGTGACGGACCTCCTCCTGGTCTGCCAGCGGATCGAATCCCTGCAGGGTCCGGAGGCGGAAACCGGAAGCCGCCTCTCCGCACGCGGACGCGACCTCGCGCGGGAGCGGGCCGATGCGCTGCTCGACCGGGGCCAGATCGTGCTGACCGACGACCCGCGGGCCTACGCCCGCCGCGTGCTCGCCGAACGGGGCTGAGCCCGACCCCGAAAAGCGCGCGCGCTTGCGGCGCTACGGCGTCGCCGCGCAGGCCGGCTCGGCGCCGAGCAGGGCCGTTCCGAGCTCGCCCCGGAGCGAGAAGAGACGGACACGCTCGAGCACCGCATCGAGATTGGCCCGCGCCTCCTCCTCCTCCGAGTCCGCCAGCTCCATTTCGCGCTCGTCGAGGTCGATGGGGGCGCTGCGCCCCTCGCGCACGAGCAGCTCCTCGGCGCTGCGCGTCCGGTCGGCGATCCCCCGCGCCCGCCGCGACAGGCTGCGCTCCGCCGTCGACCGGGCCACTGCGGCCTCGGCCGTCCGCACGGCCATCGCAATGTCGCTCTGCCGGGCGCGCAGGTCCGCCTCCGCGCGATCGAGGCGGGCCCGGGCCTGACGCTTCCCGTCCTCGAAGCGCCCTCCGGTCCAGAGGGGCAGGTGGACGGAGACGCCGATGGCCACCGAGTCCGGCGTGAACGTCACGTAGTAGTCATCGTAGTTGTTGAACTTGGCGAGCCGCTGGTACTGGGCCGAGGCTTCGATCAGCGGAGCCCAGCGCTTGGCCTCGAGAGACGCCGACTTGCCGAGCAGCTGTACCTCGCGGCCGAGGGATCGCAGCTCCGGATCCGCCGCAAGGGCCGCCTCGACGTTCGAGGCCTGCTGGAGCTCGGGCAGAACGGCCTCCGGATCGCCCGTCAGGTAGAGCGGCGCCGTGCCCGGCCAGCCGATCAGCCGCTTGAGCTCGAGCTCCGAGAGGTCCCGGTCCGACTCGGCGTTCAGGAGCTTCTGCCGGGCGCGCGCTTCCTGGAGCGCCGCCCTCTCGACGTCGAGCTCGCTCGAGCGCCCCTCTTCGAAGAGCGCCGACTCGCGCCGCTCGATCGCCACGGCCGCGTCGAGGCGCTTGCGCGCCGATGCGACCCGCGAGCCGTCCAGATACGACCGGGCGTACGCGGCGACCGTGGCCTCGATCGTCAGCCGGCACGACCGCTCCAGCGTCGCCTCGAGGGACGATGCGCTGGCCTCGGCCTGCAGCGCGGCCGAGCGGCGGTCGACGTCGTAGATCGTCTGGCGGATCTGAACGGCGGCGATGGCCGGAACCTGTCCGGCGACGGTTCCGGGAAGCCCGTACGTGTACCCGGGGGTGGTGGAGAAGAAGGCGTACGGGTGGAAGGCATCGCGGGCGAGGTCCGCCGAGGCGCTGCCTTCGTCGCGCGCCGCCCGCGCGGCGGCGAGCAGCGGCGCTCGCTCGAGCGCGAGCTCCACGGCCCGGCGCAGGGTCAGCGGCTCCTGCGGCGGCGCCTGGGCGAGCGCGGTCGAAGCCCGGAGAACGGCCAGCGTGACGAATACGAAGCGGCAGAGCGATTTCTCATTCATGGTGAAGCGCCTCCGACGGGTTCAAGCTCGATGCGCGGTACGCCGGTACCGCGCCGAAAACGACTGCGACGGCACACGAGAAGACGAAGGCGAGGACGGCCGAGAGAATCGAGATCCGGACGTCGACGCCCCGGATGAAGAGACTCGAGAGGTACGGCAGGCCGACCCCGATCGCGACGCCGAGGGACGCGCCGGCCACGCCGAGGGCGAGGGCCTCGAAGAGAAACTGGCCGAGGATGTCCCGGCGGCGCGCGCCGACCGACATCCGGACCCCGATCTCGCGCGTGCGCTGCTCGACGGAGGCGAGGAGGATGTTCATGATGCCCACGCCTCCGACGACGACCGACACGGCGGCCGCGAGGATGAAGACCACGATCAGGGCCACGGAGATGGCGCGCGCGAGGCGCACGACCGTCGTCATGCTCTCGACCTCGTAGACCGAGCCCGTCCGGTGCCGCTCACCGAGGATCTCCTCGACGGCCTTCACCGCGGCGGGCAGCGACTCGAAGTCGCGCGCCTCGGCGAAGAGCGTCTTGAGCTGCCGGGTCGGCGTGTAGTACCAGGCGACCGAAGCCGGGATGAGGATGGTCTCCGGCACGACCTCGCCGCGGCCCGAGAGTGTCGACGGGCTCCTCGAACTCCCCGATGACCTGAAAGGTGGTCCCGAGCGTTCGGATCGTCTTCTCCGCCGACTCGTCGTTGGCGAAGAGCTGCTCGTAGAGGGGCTTGTTGACGACGCAGACCCGCGCGCGCTCGAGCATGTCGTCCTCGTCGATGAAGCGCCCCCGCAGGATCTTCATGTTCTTGCGGACCTGCCCGTAGTTCGCCATGACCCCGAGGACCGTCAGCGTCTTCGACTGGGACTGGACCGTGACGTTGCCGCGCAGCGTGAGGATCCCCGTCACGCCGGAGAAGAGGTCGCTGCGCGCGGCGATCGCCTTGACGTCGGTATCCGTCATGACGTCGTCGGTCGCCCGGGAAACGCCCGAGGTCACCGTCCCGCGATAGTTCGCCCAGACCAGACGCGAGCCCACGCCCTCGATCTGCCTCAGGACGTACTGGCGACCCGTCAGGCCCAGGCTGACGACGAGGATGATGGCGGCCGTGCCGACCACGAGGCCCGCGAGCGTGAGCGAGGTCTGGACCGGGTGCTTCCGGAAGCGGTCCAGAGCCATGCCGAAGATCTCGCGGTTGAACATGACGCCCGAGGCTCCCTAGACGGCGGCTCGGCCCGGCTTGACCCGGAGACCTTCGGAAAGGCTCGCCGAGCCCGGCAGGATGACGCGGTCCTTCTCGGCGACTCCGGAGACGATCTCGACTTCGTTCAATCCCGAAAGGCCGACCTCGACGTCCCGCCGCCGCGCGCGCCCGTCCTCGAGCAGATAGAGATAGCGGCGATCACCGTCGCGCAGAACCGCGGCCCGGGGCACGAGGAGCGCGCCGCTCTTCTCCCCCGCGACGATCTGGACCTCGACGACGGCATTGGTGGGCAGCTTGCCGGAGGGGTCAGCGACCTCGCCGAGGACCTCGCCGACCTCACGCCCCTCGTACGGGAACAGGCCCGGCGAAACGGAGGTGACGCGGCCCTCCCAGCGCTCGCGCGGCAGGCCGTCGAACGAGAGGACGATCCGCTGTCCGGCGGCGATGCGGGGAAGGTCGGGCTGGTCGACGCGCGCCCGCAGGCGGCGGCTGCCGGGATCGACGATGCTCGCGACGACCTGGCCCGCGGTGACGGCTTCGCCGGAGCGCCGCGGCAGCCCGTAGACGACGCCCGCCGACGGCGCCCGGAACGTCAGGGCCGCGGCGCGGCGCTCGAGCTCCGCGGCGGAGCGCTCGGCGAGCGCGAGCCGCGACGCCGAGCCTTCGAGGCCCGCGAGCCGCGTCCGCGCCGCCCGGCTCTTGTCCTCGGCCTGGCGCAGCGCCCGTTCGTCCGCCTCGACCGAGGCGCGCGCGATCGCGCCGCTCGCGAGCAGACGCGCGTCGGCTTCGACGACCTCGCGGCGGTGCTTCTCGTCGCGCAGGTTCTCGGCGAGGTCGGCCTCGGCGGTCGCCTTCTCGGAGTTCAGGCGAAGGGCCTCGGAGCGCGCGTCGAGCGCTTTCTGCGAGAGCTCGGCGTTCTCCAGCCGCACGAGCGGCGTGCCCGCCGTCACGCTTTCGCCTTCGCGCGCCAGGACCTCCGCCACGACAGCCGTCTCGGGCGACCGGAGCTCGCCGCCCGGAGGAGGTTCGAGCGTGCCGTCGCACTGTACCGGAACGACCAGGTCTCCGCGCCGCGCGTCGGCAACCTGGACCTCGACGCCCCGCGGCCGCGACAGCGCCATGACGAGGATCGCGAGAAGCACGAGGACCGCGCCGCCCGCCGCCCAGCGCAGGACGCCGCGACGCCGGGGGCCGTCCTCTGCCGCAGTCTCCATCCGGTCAATTGTAAGGGGGCGGCGTTACCTCGGGGGCAGGCTCCGCGGCGTCGGCCGGGGGGGCCGGGCCGGCGGCTCGAGCTGCCGTACCGGAGCGCCGACCTCGACGAATCGGGGTTTCTGGCGGGATGCGGCCCCGCCGGAGCCGGTGACGGTCAGCCGCACGTCGAACAGACCGCCGCTCGCGTACACGTGGACCGGATCGGCCTCGTCGCTCGTGGCGCCGTCGCCGAACTCCCAGTGCCACGCCGTCGGTGAGGGAACGGTCGAGACCGACGAGGAGTGGAACTGCACGGCGAGCGGAGCGGAGCCCGATGCGGGCTCGGCGGTGAAGTCGGCGATGCCGGTCCAGACGATGCGGAAGATGCTCGCTCCCGCGTCGATCGGCGTCGCCGCGCCGAAATTCTTGTAGAGGTCGGTGAAGTAGAGGCCGTCGGGCCCCGCGGCGAGCCCGACGGCCGTGCCGCGGCCGGATCCGACGTACTCGACCAGCGGCAGCGGACCGGCCTCGAGGTTGCCGGGGCCGTCGATCACGAACTCGGTGATCCGCTTGCCGATGCTCTGCGGCCCCGGCGCGTAGGTCGGGCCCGACTCGGTCACCCATGCGTGGTCCAGCTTCTCCGCCGGAAAACCGCTGCCGCCGAACGTCGAAGGCTGCGTGAACGCGATGTTGACCGGAGCGTGCGACGGCGACCAGTTGATATGCGGCGAAGTTGGGCATGCTCGCGTCCGAGCCGTCCCAGAGGTAGTTGCGGCCCGCGACGACCTTGGCGAGCCGGTCGATTCCCGGACCGTTCTCGACTTCCCAGAGCGCGCCGTCGGCCGCGCGCCACGCCCCGCCGAACGGATTGCGCAGGCCCCACGCGAAGACGAGGTCTTTCGCGGTCAGGCCGTCGCCGTCGCTGCAGAAGGGATTGTCCGGCGGCGCCGACCCGTCGAGGTTCGACGCGCAGGATCTTGCCGCGGACCGACTCGAGATCCTGCGCGGGCGTCGTCAGCAGCCCGTCGCCGATGTGGACGTAGAGCTTCCGGTCCGGCCCGATCGAGACGTTCGAGGTCTGGTGCGACGCGCCCATCGGCTCGTTCGGGAACTCGAGGATCGGCGGTCTGGCTCGCGGCCGTGAGGCCGCCGTCGGTGCTGTGGAGCCGCAGCGACTTCCGGAAAGTGGAAGTCCGTCTGCGCCCGGCACCGCGAACACGGAGCTGACGAAGACGTCGCCGGACACGGGATCGACCGCGATGCCCGTCGAGACCCTTTCTCGCCGGATCCGGGAAACCCGCCCGTCGGGCCGAAGTTGAGGAGGTCCGTCGCGTAGTCGGACACGGCTCCCGTCGCGCGTGACCACGCTTGATCGTCCCGTAGAGCTCCGTGACGTAGAAGAAAGGGTCGCTCCCGGCGGCCCCCGGCGCCGGATCCGCGACGAACGCGATATTGACGGGCAGCTGCAAGCCCGTCGCGACACGCTCGACGCGGAATCCCGGCTGGCTGCACGGCCCACGGCACGGGCGGCGCGTTCAGCGCGAGCGCGGAAATCCAGGCGGCGCGGCCGGATCGCCTCCCGTCGACGTCCGCGAACGCTCCGCCGGTCTCCGAGATCCAGCACGGCGCGGTCTGCCCCGCCGCGAGCGCGACCGCGGGCAGGAACACCTCACGGTCCTCGCCGCTGCCGTCGGTGAACGAGATCCGCGGGCCGGCAGTCGAAAGCGGAGCATCCCCGGACTCGAGAATCACGCGGAGCGGCCCGTGCGACCGAGCGCGCCGGCGGATTGACGGCACCTGGTTCCCGCTTCCATCCGAGACGGCACGGTCAGCGCCGTCCCGCCTCCCGAGACGAAGAGCCGCAGCGCGCGCTGCCCGGGCCCGGCAGGATCGCGTCGAGGTCGCTCGCCTCGCCGCGTCCCGCCACCGCGGCGGCGGGATCGGCGCGACATCCGAGAGGATCGAGCGGCTGGATCTCCGTCGCGGTCCGGTCGTCTCGAACTCGCCGCCCGGCCCACTCGCTCCATCCGGCCGCCGTCCGCGTCGCCCTGGAATCGCACGCGGAGCCGGTATCGGTTGCCCGGGTTGAGCTGGTGCCGGCCCGTCGAGCAAGCCGACGAACTCTCCGTCGCCGAGGTGGATGTGCACGCTCCGGGTCGCGGCGGCGCAGGGCGCGGCCCAGACGACAGAGCCCGAGAACACCGCCCGGATCTCCCAATCGCTGCAGACGTGCTTCTCGCCGGGCGAGCCGCGAAGGGTCCCGCCACCATGTGCACGTCGAAGGGGCTGATGACCTGGCCGTCGGCGGCGGGCTCCGTGATGACGGGCGGCGTCGTCGCCAGAGGCGGGATCCCGCCGGTCACGCGCCCCGGCGGCGGCAACAAGAAGAAGCGCCGCGAGGAGTCGCCGCAAGGACACGGCCTGGAAGCGACGGGAGACCTCGCCGGCTTCAAGAAACGCGCGTGAGCACGCGGCCGGGCGTCGCGCCCGCGGAGCTTTCCGTCGGCCCAGACCAGCTCGCCGTTGACCCAGACCTTCGCGATTCCTTCCGAGAGCTTCCGCGGCTCCTCGAAGGTCGACCGGTCGATGACGGTGCTGGGATCGAAAAGCACGAGATCCGCTTTCATGCCGGGAGCGATCGTGCCGCGGTCCTTCGAGACCTCATGCGCTTCGCCGGGCAGCGAGGTCATCTTGCGGACCGCTTCCTCGCAGCGGGAAGAGCTGCTTCTCGCGGACGAACCGGCCGAGCACGCGCGGGTAGGTCCCGGCGCCTCGGGGGTGGTCGTTGTCGATGCCCGCCGTCGGAGCCGACCATGACCCAGGGCGCCGGTAGAAGCTTGACGACGTCTTCCTCCTTCATGGAATGGCCGATGATGTCCGCGCCGCCTCCTCGGCGACCATCTTCGAGTACAGGGCCACCGGGGTCATGCCTTCGCTGCGGCGCGATCTCCTCGAGGTCTGTGCCCGGCATAGGCTCGGGTGCGCCTTGCAGTACGTGATCGGTGATGCGCGCGGGCCCGCCCACGACCGCGGAGCGCCTCCGCGACGCTCTTCGGGTTGGCGTACTGCTTGTTCGGAACGAGACCTCCATGTTGGAGTGCCACGCCTCATACGGATAGCAGTCCGCCGTGACATCGAGCCCGGCTTGCGCGCGCGGGTCGAAGAGCGACGATCGCGCGCTTCGGTCTGACCCCACACGCCCACGGTCGCGAGCTTGATGTGCGAGATCTCGAGCGGCAGGCCCGCCGTTCCGCGCGATCTGATCGCCTCCTCGAAGGCCTCGAAGGTCTTCTCGGCTTCGTCGCGCATGTGCGTCATGTAGAAACCGCCGTGCTCGCCGGCGCCTTGCACGAGAGTCGACGAGCTCCTCGGTCGACGCGTAGCTGCCGACGTCGTACTCGAGGCCCGGAGGAGAGGCCGGATCGCGCCCTCGCGCATGCCCTGGTCGACGAGCGCGGCCATCTTCGCGATCTCCTCGGGCGTCGCCTTGCGGCTTGTAGTCCTCGCCCATCACGAGGCTGCGCACGGTCTCGTGGCCGACCATCGTCATGACGTTGACCGCCGGCGGCGCTCTTTGCGGCGCGCCTCGAGGTATGTCCCCGATCGGCCAGGGCGAGCCGCCGTCGGGGCCGAGCACGAGAGTCGTGATGCCCTGGGAGACCTGCGTCTGCGCCGCGGGGTCGGTGACCGAGTCCTTCTTCGGAGTGGTTGTGGACGTCGATGAAGCCGGGAGCGAGCACCATCCGCTTGCCCTTGACGACCGCTCGCCGGGCTCGGGCAGGAGCTCTCCGACCTCGCGAATCCGGTCGCCTGTCGACGCGAACGTTCTGCGCGCGATGCCGGCCCGCCCGTCCCGTCCCACGCGCGGCCCGCTCAGGAATGAGCCAGGATCTCCGCCGGGGGCGTGGAAGCCGCGAAGAGCATTGGACGCAGCGAGGATCGCATGCGCGAGGCTACGGGGTAGCGTCGGCACTACGCCGCAAATGCCGCGACCTGCCGCAGATGGACAAAGTCCAGACCTGACCCCAATGGACGGACCTTCCCCATATGGGAAGGCCGATTCTACCCGGGTCAGAGCCCGCGGCGGGACATGTCCGCGAGGGCGCCGCGGACCTCGACGAGGTCCCGGGCGTACTGCTTCGGCGGCGCCGCCTTCGACGAAGCGCTCCAGCGCGGCGCGGGCCGTCTTCCAGTCGCCGAGCTGGCCGGCGACGCGGCCGATGTTGTAGAGCGCGTCGTACTGCTCGGGGTTGATCTCGAGGCACGTCTGCCATGCCGCGATCGCCTTGCGGGGCTCCCCAGGCGCATCCACGCCACGCCGAGGGCGTTCCACGCGCGGGTGTGACGCTTGCCGAGGCCGAATTGCCTGCTCGAGGTTCTTCCGGGCCTCGTCGGGCGGTCGAGCTTCAGGAGCGCGATGCCCGTGTTCTGGTAGGCCTGCGAGTTGGACGGATCGATCTCGATCGCCCGCGCGAAAACCGGGAGCGCCTCCGCCGCCCGGCCCGACGTCGGCCAGCGCGATTCCGAGAGCGTTGAGCGTTTCCGGATCTCGCTCTCGCGGAACGGGGGCAGCACCTCCACGGCTTCCTACGGGCCGGCCCATCTCGGAGAGCAGCAGACGCGCGGCGCCGATCCACGCTCTCGCCGCCCGCCCCGTTGTCGGCGGCCGCTCGCAGGCGGCGAGCGCCGCCGCGAGGTCCCCGCGCGCCTGCAGGATCGTGACGAGGTGCATGTACCCGAGCCGCATCTTCGGGTTCTCGTCGACCACCTCGCGGGCGATCTTCAGCGCCTCGTCGTACGCTTCATCTCGTACGCGTCGATGAAACGATGGATCTTCTGGTCCACGACGATCAGGTTCTTGGGATCGTCGGCCGGGGCCGTAGGTCGTTTTCATCCTCCGAGGCCCGGTCAGGTAGCCGAGGCTCTTGAGCTTCGCGGCCTCCTCCGAGCCGATCGTGCCGCGCTCGGCCGACGGCGGCGGGAAGCTCCAGCAGACGCTTGCGCAGACGGCGGAGCGAGTCGGGTCCGGAGGCGACCAGGTTCTGCTTCTCCCCCGGGTCCTTCGGCAGATCGTAGAGCTCGGGCATGGGAAGCTCGATGTACTTCTCGCCCGCCGGACATCAAACCGCGCAATGGCGCCCAGCCCGCGATTGAACGCGGCCGAGAGCGCCTCGAAGTACGTGCCGCCCTCGGCCTCCTTGCGCCGGGCGGGCAGGAGGGATTGGCCCGGCAGGTCGGGTCGGCGACGCTTCGACCGACGGTGTCGAGGATCGTCGGCAGGATGTCGATGTGGCGCGCGGGCGTCGTCGTCCCGGCTCGCCGGAAGAAGCGGCGGGCACCACGCGAAGAGCGGCACATGCAGGGTCGCCTCGTAACAGAAGAGCCCGTGCGTCAGCTCGCCGTGATCGCCCCGCGCCTCGCCGTGATCGCCGGTCACGACGAGAAGCGGCGGCGGGTCCGTCGCGCGCACGGCCTCGAGCAGCGGCGCCGAGCGCCGAGTCCGTGTAGGCGACCTCGCCGAGATACCGGTCGTCTTTGAATCGCTCGACGAAGGCCTGCGGGCGGGGCGTAGGGGGCATGCGGATCGTAGACGTGGACCCAGAGGAACCGGGGCTTGCCGGCCTGCGACCGGTACCAGTCCATGCGCCGCCGCCACGACGTCCTCGGCCCGCGGCCTGCTGGATGTTGAACTCGAGCTGCTCGTCGAGGTGCCGGTACAGCTCCTCGTAGACGTCGAACCCGTGGCCGAGCCCGTAGCGCGAGTCGAGCACGTAGGCGCCGACGAAGGCGCCCGTGGCGTAGCCCTTCGCCTTGAGCCGCGAAGCCGCCGTCGTCGATCTTCGGCGAGAGCCGGAATCCCGCGTTTTCGCGCACGCCGTGCTGGTAAGGAAGCAGGCCCGTCAGGATGTTCGTGTGCGACGGCAGCGTGATGACGTTGTGGGCGTGCGCCTTCGTCGAAGACCCGGCCCTCGGCGCGCGAAGCGGTCGAGGTTGGGAGTCGTGCCGCGGGTGTTGCCCGTCGAACCCGGTCGCGTCGGCGCGCAGCGTGTCGATCGTGACCAGGACGACGTCCCGCGGGACCCGGGGCGCGCCGGCGGCCGCGCCCGCGCGGCGCGCCGCGCCCGCTCGCCCCGGCACGGCAGGCCGCCGCCAGGGCAGCAGGACGCCAAGCGCCTCGGACGAGCGCCCGGCCGCGCGGTTTCATCCCCGCCGGAAAACGAAAGGGCCCGCCCGGAATTCCCGGACGGGCCCTCGGAGAAAGCTGATCCGGGCCTAGAAGCGAGACCCTGATGCCGAGGCGCATGATCGCGGGGCTCTGCGTCTCCTGGATCTCGTTGAAAACTCGGTTCTGCGAGAATGTGGCGCCGCGTTCTGACGGCTGTAGTCGCCGACCCGCGCGAACCGCTGCAGGACCGTGTCTGTTGTTGGTCACGTTGAAGAGCTCGGCCGCGGGCGTCACGGCCACCGGTCCGATCTTGAAGGTCTTGTCCAGGCGCATGTCGAGCTGGTACAGGTTGTCGCAGACGGAACGTGTCCACCTGGTCGATCAGGCAGATGACCGGCTGGTTGCCGAGCGTCGTCCCCGGTCGCGCGTCCGCACGTAGTAGGGCATCGGATAGCCCTGCCGGCCGAAGAAGTTCGCGCCGAGGTTGATGCCCGCACGGGCCCTGGTAGAGCGCCGTGTCACGTTGAACTGCCAGTTCGCGCCGATGAAGACGGAGGCTCTTCGAGGAGTAGCCCGACCGCGGTGCGCGTTCCGGTGTCGTTCTGGCCTCCCGAGCCCCAGAGGTTGTTGGGATTCGGTGATCGCCGATTCGCGGCACGTGCTGCTTGAAGCTCTGCCAGCCGAAGCTCCCGCGGATCATCCACTTGTTCGACAGTCGCTTGACGGCCGAGAACTCGATGCCGTTGTACCTCTGGCTCACCCCGGCGCGGTTGTAGAAGAGATTGCCGACGGGCGCGCTCCGGCGAGCGTCAGGCCGTAGAACGGGCCCGCGAAGGTCGAGCGTTGATGCGCTGGCCGCGCGCGGCTCACGAATCGATCAGGAACCCGTGCGCCCGGTCGCGACTCCGTTGCGTCGGCGAGGAACTCCTAGGTGCCGATGTTGGTTCCGATGGGAATCCCGTCCTGGATGTTCTTCGTGTTGCGGTAGGTGTACGTGGCCGAGACCGCGAAGTCGTCGAAGATCTGGTGGTCGATGCCGAACGTGATCTCGTCGGTCGCTGGGGTCTTGAAGCCGGGCTGGATCTGGTTCGGGATGTTCGGCAGGACCGCCGGATCGATGTCGTTGTAGAACGCGTAGAACCCGTTCTCGAGGTCGATCTCGTTGCGCTCGACGAGATGGTCGCCGTTGAGGTCGGTCCAGTAATAGTAGTAGCCGTTGGATATCGGCACACCGCTGCCGTAGTAGGAGATGTACCCGAGCTGGTCCGCGAACTTCGCGTACGAGGCCCGCAGCAGCGTGTTCTTCTTCTCGCCGAGCGCGTAGGTCACCGAGGCGCGCGGCTGCCAGTTCGTGTACTCGAACTGCCAGTCGTCCGGACGCCGTCGAACTGGACCGTCCGGGAGGAGCTCCGGGAACACGACGTTCTCGAACGACCGGCCCGGCAGGTTTCTCGACTGCTGGCAGGTCGTACCGGACTCCGGCGTTGATCGTCAGGTTGCCCGAACGTGATCGTGTCGCCGAGCGTCCCGCTGATGTAGTTGGTCTTGTATGTCGTCCGCACGCCGCGGCGAGAGCAGCGCGAGTGGCCGAGGATAGGAGTATTCGAGCCGATGTTCTGGTCGCCCGGCAGCCCGGTCTGCGAGTCCGCGATCTGCGTGCGGTAGTTGAAGCTGAACTTCAGCTCGTGGTTGAGGCTGCCCGTGTTGAAAAACTTGGAGACCTGGACGTTGGCCTGCTTCTGCGGGTCCTTGGCGTAGAAGTAATACCAGTTGTTGTGGTACTGGGAATCGTAGTAGTCGATCTGGACGTCCTCGTCGGCCGGGAAGCCGCGGGGATCGCCGTCCAGCCCGGCGGTATGCGAGTCGTGTAGTCGACGTTCTGGTAGTTGGCGAAGATCGAGGCGAAGAGCGACGGCCGAAAAGACGTGGTTGTCCTCGATCTTGTAGAAGTTGGTCGGGATGTCAGCTTGCGTCAGCGTCCAGGCGCGCGCAGCGTCACGGTCGATGCTCGAGTTGCGCCGTCCTCGATCGCGGTTGCTCCGCGAGAAGTAGAGATTGAGCGAGTTGGCGCTGACGAGATCTGCCAGTTCAGCTTGGCGCTCCACGGGCTCGAGCTCGACCGGTCGACGCGTAGCGAGCCGGAGTCGACGTCCGGGCTGCGTCGTCTGGATCGAGATGTCCTGGCGGCGCCGGCGACCCAGAGCCAGAGCTTGTCCTTGACGATCGGGCCCGCCGACTTCCGCGCCGTACTCGCGGATGCAGCGGGTCTGTTGGTCAGGATCCCCTGCTCGACGGCTTCCTGCGGCGTGTTGTCCGACTGCCAGTTCGCCGACGCGTAGATGAAGCGGGCCGAGCCCTGGAGCTCGTTCGTGCCCGCGCTTGGTCACGACGTTGATCTGCACGCCCGGGTTCTGCAGCTCGAGCAGCGAGCCGCCCGTCGCCACCTCGACGTCCTGAGAACGTGTCGAAGTCGAAGAACGTGTTCGTTCCGCCGTTCTGCCGGCCGAGCGGGTTCCCGTAGGTGTTGTCGGTGATGGTCGAGCCGTCGACCTGGTAGGTGACGTTGCCCGAGCCCTTGCTGATGAAGTCGGGCCCGCCGGCGCGCGCGCTCGCGTTGCCGGCCGACGTTGACCGTGTCGATCTGGACGCCCGGATCTGCTGGATCAGAGCGTAGACGTCGCGCGACGTCGGGATCTCCGGAGCTCCTCGCGCGAGAAGGTCGCTCCGGTCGTCGACCTTGCGCGTGTCGAGGAGCGGCGTCGTGTCGGTGACGGTGACGGCTCTCCTGCACGCGCGGAGAGCCGCATCTGGCACGTCGACGTTGGTGTTCTCGCCGAGGGCGACGATGCACGTTCTCGCGCTTGACGCGTCGTGAAGCCCGGCATCGTGACCGTCACGTGTACGTTGCCGGGAGGAACCTTGAGGAACCGGAACCGGCCGCCCGCGTCGACCGTCGTCGTGCGCGGCGCCTGCGGCCCTTCGAGCGCGACGGTGCCGCCGGGGATCGCCGGTCCTGGCTCATCGATGACGTTGCCGTAGACGTTGCCGGTGTTCGTCTGCGCCAGTCGCGTGGATTCCGAGGCCCGCGAGCGCCACGAACCAGACGAGCACTCGAGCCAGGCAGGACCTCCACATAGACGACCTCCTCACTATTGAATGGGAAGCGTTCCGTGTCGCCACCACCGTATTGATTCATCTTGCCCCGTTGAAAGTTGCATTTATGCTATCCCGGTTTCGCGTTGCGCCAACCGCAATCGAACGAGAACGGCCGCGACAGGCCGATCCAATTTCGCGTACCGCGAGATCGGCGTTCCGGATGCGGTGACTTTCGGTCAGGAGGCATCCTTGAGGGATCGTGCGTGGTTCGGCGCGCGCGGAGCGGTCCGCCTCGGCGGCGTTCTCGTCGCTCTCGTAGTCCTCACCGTCCCTTTCGGCGCGGCCTGCGCGTCGAACACGCCGACCGCGCCGGTCGCCGCGATGGCGGCGACGGCGGAGACCCCGCCGCGCGGCACGCTCCTGATCGTGGGCGGCGGTCCGATTCCCGACTCGATCTTCGAGCGCTTCCTGGCGCTCGCCGGCGGTTCCGGGCAAGCGCGCGCATCGTCCTCTTCCCCATGGCCTCCGAGTACGAGGATGCGGGCGTCGAGCTCGCCGAGTGGCTTTCGAAAGATCGGCGCCGTGGCCGATCGCCATGTCCTCTACCCGAGAGCAGGCGGACAGCGAAGACGCGGTCCGCTTGCTCGCGGGCGCGACCGGGATCTGGTTCGGCGGCGGCGACCAGGCGCGGCTGACCGCGGCCATCGGGGGCACGAAGGTGGAAGCGGCGATCGCGGTCCTGTATCGGGACGGCGCGGTCGTGGGCGGAACCTCGGCCGGCGCGGCAGTGATGTCGACGCCGATGATCACCGGCGACGAGAAGCACCCCGGCGGGAGCCGGCCGCCCGCGAAGGACTCGAGCGACGCCTTCATGACGATCGCGCGGGACAACGTCGTGACGGCAGCAGGGTTTCGCTCTGCTCCCGGGAGCGATCGTCGACCAGCACTTCGTGCGGCGCCGTCGCAACAACCGCCTGTTGTCGCTCGTCCTCGAAAACCCGCGGCTCATCGGTGTCGGCATCGACGAATCGACCGCACTGGAGGTCGGACCCGACGGGCCCTGGCCCTGGAAAGTCATCGGCGAAAGCGTCGCGGTCGTCTACGACGCCCGGCACGCCTCGGTGACGCCGGCGGGCGCGCCCGCGCTCGGCGCCAAAGACGTGCAGCTCTCGGTCCTGCCCCCCGGCAGCCGCTACGATCCCGCAACCGGTAAGGCCGTCCTCCCCTAAGGCCTTTCTAAAGCGGCTGGCTCGAGGGACGACGCGCCATACTCTGTGGTCGGGGGCCCGGCCGTCGCGCCGGAGTAACACCATGCGAAAGCTCGTGATCGTTCTTTTCCCACTCCTCGCCGCGGCGACGCTGGCGGCAGAGGACGTGACGCTTCCGGCCGCGGCATCGATCGTGGGGGGTGCGCCGTTTTTCTCGGATGTTCGGGTGTTCAACACGTCCTACAGCGGGGCTCTGGACGTGACGGCGCGGTACCGGTGTTTCCTGCCGGCGGTGCCCTGTTCGGGAGTGGGGACGCCGCAGATCAGCTTCCAGCTGGCGCCGCGGGAGTCACGGGCGTTCAACGATATGGTGGCCGAGGAGTTCGACGCGCCCAACACGGCCGGGGGTGTGGAGTTCGAGCATTCCGGCGGCAGCGATCAGCTGGTGGTGACGAGCCGGCTCTATTCGACGGCCCCGGTGCCGACGGTCGGGATGTTCATTCCTGGCCTGAAGAACAACGAGGCGCACGCGACGACGGTTTTGACGTCGATTCGCAACGCGGGTACGGGCGCCGGGTTCCGGACCAACGTGGGGGCGTTCAACCGGGAGGATGACGCGGTCAACGTCACCTTCACGATCTTCGACGCGGGGGTCCAGGTGGGCAACCCGGTCACGCGCAGCGTCGCGGGTCATTCGGGCACCCAGGTCAACGGCGTCTTCACCGTGGCGGGCCAGGCCGGCCACTCCACGGAAAACGCCGTCGTCGTCGTCTCCTCATCCGGCGAGGTCTTCTCCTACGCCGCCGTCATCGACAACAACACCACCGACCCCATCTTCGTCCGCGGCGCCGAAGACCGCGAGGCGCAGGGAGGACAGGGCCCAGCCACGCGGGAGGTGCAGATCGCGATGACCACCGGCTTCGTCGACGCCCTCAGCCAGAGCGGCATGTCCGAAATCCGGGCCGGTGACACCGTCAAATGGGTCTGGAGCGGCACGATGAACCACGGAGTGTCTTCCGGGACCTGCACGATGGGGGGCGGCTACTACGATCCAGGCGGGTGCAACTCCGACGGACACTTCTCTTCGGGAACGCACCAGGGCCCGTACGAGTACTCCTACAAGTTCACCCAGGCGGGGACCTTCCCCTACTACTGCACCGTCCACGGCATGACCATGCGCGGCCGCGTCGTGGTAAGCCCCGGCTAGTCGGCGACCGACAGAACCCGCCGGTTCTCTGCGGTGCCGCGACGCCGCTCGGTCTGGCGCCGGTCGCCTGAGCGGCGCTCACCGACCCGGCGATCGTGGATGAAGAACTCCGCCGGATCGAGCGACAGGACTTCCTGCGGCAGAGGGTGGATCCGGATCGAGACGGCGCCCGAGGCTTCGGGGCGCGGCACGAGGATCTCGCGGATGAAACCGGCCTCGAGGGCCGCCGTCGGGATTCCCAGCACGTCGTTGACCGCGGCGACGATGCGGCGCGCATCGGATTCGAAGATCGTCTTCGCGAGCGTCCAGCCGGCGGCGTTGAGGATTGCCCGGCCTTCGTACGACCAGGGCTCCGGTTGATGCTGATCCCTGCCCCATCCCACCATGCGGCCGTCCCTCCTCGAACCGCGACCTCGCATTCGGAGCGGCAGGCCAGGTTCGACGAATTTTAGCACCGAAGCGCTCCAACTCGAAGCCCAGACGCAGCACGTGCGCCGCCGACGTCGATGACGCCGACGCCGCATAATCCGCCGCATGGCAAGACTGCGCGCGCTCTCGCGCCGGACCCGTCCGTTCCAGGAATCGGTGATCCGCGAGATGACGCGCCTGCACGCGGAAGTCGGCGGCGTCAACCTCGCGCAGGGGCTTCCGGACTTCGAGCCTCCGGCGGCGATCCTCGCGGCGCTCGCGCGCGCGAACGAGACGCCCGCGAACCATCAGTACGGGTTCACGTGGGGCCTTCCGGAGTTTCGCGCCGCCGTCGCGGAGAAGACCGCCCGCATCAACGGCATCCGCGCGAACCCCGAGACCGAAGTCACGATCACCTGCGGCGTCTCGGAGGCGGTCGCCGCGGCGGTCCTGGCGCTGACGGAGCCGGGCGACGAGGCGCTGATCCTGGAGCCCTGGTACGAGAACTACGTGCCGGCCTGCGTCCTCGCGGGCGTGCGGCCGCGGTTCGTGGCCCTTTCCGAGCCGGACTTCCGGCTCGACGGGAAGGCGATCCGGGCCCTCACCCGCGCCGTCACGAAGCGGACGCGCCTGATCCTCGTCAACACGCCGGGCAACCCTTCCGGCCGCGTCTTCGCGCGCGAGGAGCTCGAGGCGATCGCGAAGCTCTGCCAGCGCCACGGCCTCGTCGCGGTGACCGACGAGATCTACGAGCACATCTGGTTCGACGGCAAGTGCCACGTCAGCCTCGGATCGCTTCCCGGCATGGAGGATCGGACCGTCACCCTCTCGGGCCTGGGCAAGACGTACGCCGTGACGGGCTGGCGCGTGGGCTGGGCGGTCGCGGCGCCGCGCCTGACCGCCCTCGTACGGAAGGTCCACGACTACCTGACGATCTGCGCGCCCACGCCGTTCCAGGAGGCCGGCCGTGCCGCGCTCGCGCTGCCGGAGTCGTACTACGCCGAAATGCGCGGCAAGTACGCCGCCCGGCGGGAGATCCTGCTCACCGCGCTCGCGCGGGCGGGTCTGCGCTTCGCGACGCCGGAGGGGGCCTACTACGTCATGGCCGACGCCGCGGAGCTCGGCTGGAAGGACGACACGGCCTTCGTCGACTTCCTCGCGCGCCGGGTCGGCGTCACCGCCGTCCCGGGCTCGAGCTTCTATTCTCCGGGCGCGCGCAGCGGCCGCACGAAGGCGCGGTTCAACTTCGCCAAGCGCGAGGAAACGCTCCGCGCTGCGGCGCGGCGCCTCGACGGCGCGGACCTGCGCCGGCCGCGGCGCTGAGACGGCTACGGACTCGTCGCGAGGGCCGCCCCTACGGCAGGTTTTCAGGGACAGGTCGAGAACGCCGAGGTGTCCTGCACCGGCGCGTAGGGCGTGCTCAGCGGGTTCACGTAAGTCTTCGTCTCGTTGTGCAGCGTGTCGGTGACCCGCAGCGTCACCTCGACGTTCGTCAGGCCCGCCGCAAAGACCCAGTAGCTGCTGTTGATGCTGCAGGCATTGAGCACCTTGATCACGATCTCGATGTTGGCGGGATTGAAGAAGTAGAAGTACCCCGAGTCGGCGGTCAGCTCCGTCCCGACGCCGTTGCCCGTGCGCCCGTCGAGGAGGCGGAAGGCTGCGGTCACCGCGAACCGGTCGTCGTTGAGGCACATGGTCGTCGAGGTCGCGATGCATCCGCCCGCGCCCTGGCCGACGGTCACCGTCCTCGTCGTGGTACCGGAGCCCGTGCCGCTGCCGGCCGTGAGGCGCACGGTGTACGTACCGGGCGACGCATACGCGTGCGTCGGATTGCGCGCGAACGATTCGTTCGACATGCCCGATGACGGATCGCCGAAGTCCCACGTCCAGGCCGTCGGGGAACCTGTCGAGGTGTCCGTGAACGAAACCGCCGCCCCGGTCACGGGTGCGGAGGGGCCGAAGTTGAAGTTGGCCGTCGGCGGCGTGCCGAGCGAGCCGGTCGTGTAGTAGTACTGGATCGCCTGGATGTCGTCGGCCTGCGGGACCTCGGGCTTGGACTGCGGAATCGAGGAATGCATGACCGCGCCGACGTACGCGGAGGCGGGGGTCGTGCTGTGCATGCTGACGTCGTCGTCCGGATGTCCCAGGCCGAGCGTGTGCCCGAGCTCGTGCAGGACGACGGTCTTGTAGGTCCGCGCCGAGTAGCCGGTCCCGCAAGTGACCTTGCGAACGGAGACGTCGCCCTGCTGCGCGGCGAAGTAGTTGCCGTCGCCGCGATACGTGCGCGGGCCCGTCGCGTTGCCCGGGCCTCCGAGCCCCAGGATGCCGCCGCCGCAGCCGAGGGCCGTCGTCCACGAGCTGCCTCCGTTGAAGTCCTGGAGCGCGTCGAGCTCGACCGAGATGTTGCCGGCCGACAGCGGTCCGCTGTAGCGCACGTCGGTGCCGGCCACGCCGTCCCACTCGTCGATTGCGTGCTGGACGTCGCAAATGGAATCCGTACCGCAGCCGGAGGGATCGTCGTTGTTCAGGTTGGTCTGCGTGCCCGTCACGGTGACGACCCCGTCGACCGACTGCCCCGTGCTCCAGAACCAGCGAAAGAGACACGGCGTCCCTCCGCAGTCTCCCGGCTCGCGCCCTCCGATGTTGGCCCACTTGGGGCGCCGCGTGGAGGGAGGATCCTTCTCGGAGCGCTCACGCCACTCGATGTCGCCGGGCGCGCGTCCCGCGGCGAGCGCCCGCAGGGCCCGCAGGAACGACTCTCCGTCGCGCGCGGGAACGGCGGCCTTCTCCTCCAGCGTCTCGGCGATGTCGGCGCGGTCGGCGGCGATCAGGTCCGCGCGCGGTCCGAAGGCGGGCCGGACGGCGAATCCGCCGTCGAGGTCGAACTTGGACATCCCGAATTCGGTCAGCCGGTACAGGCCGGCGTGCCCGGGGGCGCGCTCGAGGAAGAGCACCGATTCGCGTCCCGCCTCGAAGGTCGGCGTGCCGGGCACCCACGACACGGTTTCGCCGACCTTGCCTCCCGGCAGGCGCACGGAAAAAGCGTCCGGCAGGTCGCCCTTGATCTTCTCGAGGGCCGCGAGCGTCACGATCGTGAAGGGGCGCAGCCGCCCGTTCACGCTCTCGAGGCGGGAGGTCTGGGACACCGCCGACGCGCGGACGATGATCGGCGCGCGGGCAGCGAGATCGAGGTCCGGGCCGGGCTGGTAGCTCGCGGCGCGAAGCGGGGACGCCGACGCGCTCAGGAGCGCGACGATGACGGCGACGGCGAGGCGGCCGGCGAGACGGGCCATGAAAACCCTCCGAAAAAGCCCCAAATGGGGGTCTCAAAGCATACGCGAGATCGCAGCCGTCGGGCAGGCGCAACGGCTCGCGCCGCTGCTTCATTCCCTGTGCGAAACTCGCTCCACCCGTGACCAAGCCGCGTCTGACCGCCGGCTACAAAGCGATCATCGCCTTCAAGTTCGCCAAGCTGGCGGGGTTCCTCCTGCTCGGCCTGGCGGCGTTGAAGATCGCCCGGCTTCCGCCCGACTGGTCCGAGCACGAGGCGATGAAGCTCGTCGGCGCGCACCACACGGAGCCGCTTCTCCGGTACGTGGCCTCGGCCATGTCCGTCCTGACGCCCCATCAGATCGAAGCCCTCGGCGGGGCCGCGATCCTTCTCGCCCTCGTGTTCGGCGCCGAAGGGACGCTCCTCGCGCTGCGCGTCTGGTGGGCCCCGTACCTTTCCGTCGTCCTGACGGCGATGGGGCTGCCCTTCGAGCTCGCCGAGATCGCGCGCCGGCCGGAAAGCCTGCGGCGCTACCTGTTGCTCGCGGTCAATGCCGCGATCCTCGTCTACCTCTGGCGGCGCAAAGACGAGTTCAGGCCGGAGGGGCGGGAGCCGCCGCCGGCGCGCTGACGTCCGGAAAGCGTTTCGCGAGCCACGCCTCGACCTGCTCCGGGTGGTACCCGAACGGCCCGGGCTCGCCCTTGTAGACGATCGTGCCGCCCTCGTCGACGATGTAGAAGCGCTCCGGCCAGCCGGCGTAAGCGACGTTGGCCGGATTGTCGATGGGGTCGACGTAGAGCGGAATCTCGTAGCGGAAGCGCGCGACGAAGTCGTTGGCAATGCGGACGCGGTCGGTCAGGTTCGTCGGCTGCGGGTAGCAGACGCCGTCGTCGACGTTCGACTCCATCTGCCACTCGTCGAGCGGATGGGCTTCTTTGATGTACAGCGTGACGAAGCGGGCGTGCTCGCCGTAGCGGCGCTTCATCGCCTGGACGCGCTCGACCGAGCGCCGGAAGGGCGGTCAGGTGAAACTGCCGAAGATGAGAACGGTGGGCTTGCCGCCGAGCTCGCTCGAGAGCTGCACGGAGGTGGAGCCGTCGAGGGCGATCAGCCGCACATCCGGCGCGCGGTCGCCGACCCGGAGCGTGCCTTGCTCGCGCTGGTCGTAGCGCAGCATCCCGATCAGCTGATCGGGCCCGCCCATCATGTACGACATCGCGCCGAAGGCGATCACGGGGAGCGCGCCGACTCCGATCGCGATCTTCTTCCAGAGCTTCATCGAGCCGAAATTATAGGGGGTCAGGTCTGGATTTTTCGGATTTCAGCCCTGACCCGCCGCACGAGGCCGCGAAACGTCGGCTCGAGGCGAAGCAACCGTGTTGCCGAAGCCGCAATCTCGTGCGCCGAGGTGACCGAAACGCCCAGTGTCAGCCCGACGTCCGCGAGCCTCGCCAGCCCATCGCGCCGCCCGACGTAGGCGACGAGAAGGCGCAAGGGCGTGCGTCGCCTCTGCCGGACATCTCCGGGGTCGACCCCTAGAATGCGGGCCGACGCCTGGACAATTTCTGGGAGGTCCGGCCGCACTGCGCGGCGTTGACCGAGTGGGACCTCTGCGCTCGCGCCTCCTGCTGGCCGCAATCCGCGAACCCGTTTTCGAAACTCATCGCTGCCCAGGAATAGCTGGCTCGTAAGCCGCTTCCAGGGTTCCTCGACCTTCGTCGCTGCGGCCGTCACGAACTCTTGATACGCCCGTCGCGCGGATGTCGCATCCCCGAACTGACTGAGCGTCCACTCGACCTCGAGCCAACGAGGGGCCCGCGCTAAGCCAGCTGTGAAACGGTAACTGCTCCAAGTCCATCGCTCGGGTTCAACGACGAGACGAGCGCGAACCGGGTTGAGCACCACGTATCGGACGAGCTCGAGAAGGTGGCGCTCCTTCTCGACAAGAATAGCCTTGAACCGACCCTGCAGGAGGTGCCCGGCGCGCTCATGACGCCTGTTGAAGGCGCCCGAGTAGACCGCGTTGATTCGATGCATGCCGCGAGAGAGATTGGGGAGCGGCGTCTCGAGCAGGAGGTGGTAGTGGTTGCCCATCAGCACGTACGCGTGGAGCCGCCACTTGAATCGTCGAATGGCCCCCGCCAGCACGTTGATGAAAACTCGCCGATCCTCGTCGTCCCGGAAAATGGGCCGACGTTCGTTGCCGCGGCTCGTGATGTGCCAGAGCGCCCCTGCGTGCTCGAGACGAAGCGGCCGCGCCATCACTATCTTGTTGTCATGAGGCCCGGGCGACCCGCCGCATGGATGGGCCGGAACCGAAAAATCGAGACCTGACCCCCTATTTTTTCGGGAGGCGGGACTTGGAGATCTTGACGAGCACCGTGTAGAGGGGGTCGACCATCTCGGTCACGGGGGCGACCGCGTTCTGGGACACGAACTGGTAGGCGTCGAGCATGCCCATGCCCGTCTTCTCCATGACCCACTGGACCATGTCCTTGTAGGCGATACGGGCGGCATCTTCGAGGGGACGCGCGGCGCCGAGCGACATCATCCAGTCGGCGTTCTCGATGCGCGGCCAGGGCGTCTCGCGCCCCTTGATGAGATCGATGGTGAGCTGGACGTTCATGGCGCCCTCGATCGCCGTCCCGATGATCTCGCCGTCTCCCTGGGCGTAGTGGCCGTCGCCGAACGAGACGAGGGCGCCCTTCACGCGGACGCCGAGGTAGACCGTGTTCCCGGCGCGCACCTCGGGACAGTCCATGTTGCCGCCGAAGTTGTCGGGGACGATCGTCGAACGCGCCTCGCCGTGCGCGGGCGAGACGCCCAGGCAGCCCAGGAACGGCGCGAGCGGAACCTCCCAGACGTGCCGGCCGTCGGCCGATTTCGTGCGGGCGACGTTCTTGCCGCGGTCGACGTCGTAAAACCAGACCGTCTCCGGAAGGTCCGGCTGGAGAATCGCGGTGCGGTCGGTGCCGTTGAGAGCGCCGAAGCCGGGAAAGAGCGACGAGATCCCGTAGTCGCGCGCGGGCTCGAGCTTCTCGATGCGGATCGCGAGCGTGTCGCCCGGCTCCGCGCCCTCGACGTAGAAGGGGCCCGTCTGCGGATTCTCGTGGCCGGCCGGCTGGACCTTGCTCGGCATCTGACCGGGCTTCGTCACCGCGCCGTCGTAGCAGTCTTCGGTCCACGAGACGATCCGCGTCCCCGGAACGATCCGGCGAATCGCCGGCACGCCCCCGAACGTGTACGTGAGCTCCTCGTGCTTGGGGATGTAGTTGAGGGTGGGCCGCTCGTCGGCGCGCGCCGCGGCGCACAGAAATCCGACGACGGGGACGACGAGGAAGACAAGGACGACGACGAGGACCCTGGATCGCATCGCGCCACCTCCGGCGGGTGCTAATGTATCGTCACTCATTCATTACACGGGAGCGTTGATGTTCACGAGAACCCTGGCTCTGCGCGCGTCGCTTGCTTTGCTCCTTCTTGCACCGTCCGGAGACGGCGCGGCGAAGGAAAGGGACACCGGGGCCTACGCGAAAACCGTCGAGACGATCATGGCGAGCCAGAACCTGGCCGATCGGGCTCCGGTGGCCGGCCCGCGACTCCAGGCGCCCCGACGCGCGGCCGACCGGAGCCACCTCGGCGGCAACCCCGGCTCCGCGCGCGCCGGTGGGTTCCCGGCGGCTGCTCCGGCGCCCGTCGCCCCCTCGGCGCCGCAGACTCCCGGCGCCAACGTTCTCGGAGCGACTCTCGCGGACACCAACGCCTTCCCGCCGGACATGTCCGGC
This sequence comes from uncultured Acidobacteriota bacterium, assembly GCA_963742245.1. Classification (GTDB taxonomy): domain Bacteria; phylum Acidobacteriota; class Thermoanaerobaculia; order UBA5066; family Gp7-AA6; genus DAHUXD01. The sequence continues at coordinate 255,809 of CAVULG010000009.1, read as the reverse complement.
GCCGCCGGCCCCACGCAGTTTCTGCTCGGCGCCAACGGCCGCATCCGCACGCTCGCCAAGGCGACCGGAGCGGCCGACGGCGTCCTGAACGCCGAAATGGACGTCTTCTTCGACAGCGTCCGGGGCGGGAACCCCACGGGCTCGCCGCGGGTGCGCTTCGACCGCCTGTCCGCGCGCTGGTTCGTGACGATCAACAACTTCAATGCGTCCTTCACCAACAACTTCATCCTCATCGCGGTCAGCGACGCCGCCTCCGCGGGCGTCATCTCCAACGCGACCGTCTGGACGTACTTCTTTTTCCGCCACGACCTCGCGCCGCCCGCGGGCGACACGGACCTGTTCTTCGACTCGCCGTCGCTCGGCGTCGACGTGAACGGGTTGACGATCGGCGGCAACCTCTTCGACGAAGCGTCGGCGTATCTCGGCGCGACGGTTCACGCGGTGCGCAAGAGCCGGCTGCTCGCCGGCCCCGGCGGAAATCTCGTCACGGCCGCCGACGTCGCCGCGTTTCGCAACCTCACGACGACTCCCGACGGCGTCGGCCCCTATTCGCCGCAGGGCGTCGACAACCTGCACGACGCCGCGGCCGCGGAGTCCTGGGTCGCGGGCGTCGACAACGCGAGCTTCGGAACGCTCGTCTTCCGCTCGATCGATTTCGGCACGCCGGGCGCGTGGCCGCCCGCCGGCATCTCGGCGAACTCGACACTGGCCGTCCCGGCCACGTCGATCCCGCTGACGGTTCCCCACCAGGGCAACACCTTCGGCGCCGATGGAGAGCTCGATGCGGTGGACGACCGCCTGTCCTCGCCGAATCTGCGCGACGGCACGCTCTGGACGGCGCACAACATCTCGGTCGACACGCTGGGCGTTTCGCCGGGCGACCGCGACGGCGCGCGCTGGTACGAGATCGACGTGTCCTCGGGAACGCCGTCCCTCCTTCAGGCGGGCACGCTCTTCGACTCCGCCGCGACGAACCCGCGCTTCTACTTCATCCCGTCGATCGCCGTCTCGGGCCAGGGCCATGCGGCGATGGGAACGAGCGCGGCCGGCGCGACGCAGCGCATCAACGCGGCGACCGCCGGAAGGCTGTCGGGCGACGCGGCGGGAACTCTTCAGAGCACGCTCCTCCTGACGTCGAGCTCCTCGTCGTACAACCCGGCCGGCGATCCCGGACCGGCGCGGCGCTGGGGCGATTACTCGTCGATGAACGTCGACCCGAACGACGACATGACGCTCTGGACGATCCAGCAGTACTGCGACGCGGCGGATTCCTACGGTCTGCGGGTCGTCGAGCTCATGGCGCCGGCTCCGGCGGTCTTCGCGTCCGCGGCGCCCAACACGGTCCCGTCGGGACTGGCGTCGGTCGACGTCGTCGTGACGGGCACGGCCGTCTCGGGCCGCGGCTATTTCGATCCGGGCGCCGGGTACCCGAGCCGCCTCCAGGCTTCGGTCTCCGGCGGCGTCGACGTCAACAGCGTCACGTACAACAGCCCGACGTCGGTCACCCTCGATCTCAATACGATCGGCGTCTCGCCCGGACCGGTGACGGTCACGATCACCAACCCCGACGGGCAGTCGGTCACGAGCGGCTCGGGCTTCGTCACGATCGGCGCGGGCGGCCCGGCTCCGACCGTGACGGCGATCGCGCCGACCTCGGGACCGGCGGCGGGCGGCACGGCCGTGACGGTGACCGGCACGAACTTCCTCGACGGCGCCGGCGTGACGATCGGCGGCGCCGCGGCCACGGGCGTCATCGTGACCTCGGCGACGACCGCCGACGCCACGACGCCGGCTCTCGATCCGGGAACCCTCAACGACGTGACGCTCACCAACGCGGACACGCAGACCGGGACGCTCGTCGCCGGCTGGTTCGCCGACTTTCTCGACGTGGCGCAGCTTGACCCGTTCCACGCCGCCGTCGAGTCGCTGATCCGAAACGGCGTCACGGCGGGCTGCGGCGGCGGCAACTATTGCCGCAACGACTCGGTGACGCGGGCGCAGATGGCGGTCTTCCTGCTGAAGTCCAAAGAGGGCGCCGCTTATCTTCCTCCGGCCTGCACCGGAACGGTCTTCACGGACGTTCTCTGCGCCGGCATCTTCGATGCCTGGATCGAGGAGCTCGCCGACCGGCAGATCACGGGAGGCTGCGGGGGCGGCGCGTACTGTCCGGACGCTCCGGTGACCCGCGCGCAGATGGCGGTCTTCCTTCTGAAGACCGATCTCGGTTCGGGCTACACGCCGCCGGCGTGCACGGGAACGATGTTCGACGACGTCGACTGCTCGGGCATTTTCGACGCGTGGATCGAAGACATCGCCGACCGGGGAATCACCGCGGGATGCAGCGTCGCGCCGCCGCTCTACTGCCCCGGGAACCCGAACACGCGGGGACAGATGGCGGTGTTTCTGGTCACGACGTTCGAATTGCCCTAAGAGGGCGGGCGGCCGCGAGGGCCGCCCCTACGAATCACGGCGCGTGGATGACGTAGGGGCGGGGCTTGCCCCCGCCCTTCCCCGCCTCAGTACCCCTTGAGCAGCGTGCACGCCGTCCGCTTGTAGACGCGCTCGGAGCCGTCGCGGCTCTTGATCTTCAGCTCGCCGTTCTCGATCTTGAACGGATAGCGCCCCGGCGGCTGGCCGAAGATCTCGACGGAGAGCATGTCGCCGTCCACGCGGTAAGTGCCGCGCAGGGTCACCGCCGGCATGCGGACGAAGAGCTTGCCGTCGGGCGTGAACTGCCGGTACTGGGTCAGCATCTCCATGAAGATCGAGCACCACTGGCCGACGACCGGCGACGCACCGCGGGCGACGGTGCCGATGCGCTCGGACCAGCTCTGCGCCTCGCCGTCCTCGCCTTTCTCGGCGAAGCGATCGCTGCCCTCGAACTCGATCTTGAGATCCGACTCGCGGACCTGGCCCGTCGTCTCGTCGGTGTAGAAGGTCTTCAGCCACTCGCCCTGGATCTCGTACGTGGTGTCTCCCATCGCCGCCGAGATCTGGGTGACGCGCCCGTCGGGAAGGAACTCCAGGATGTTGCCGACGCCGCCCTTGTTGCGCACGGCGGACTCCCACTGGCCGAGGATCGCCGCGGGTGGCGGTGAGGCCGGTGCGAGCGCGCCGGGCGGGGCGGGCGCGACAGGCGATGTCTGGACGAGCGCGGACAGCGCGAGCGCGAGGAGATTCGAAGTCATGGTCGCGGTGCCCCCTTTGCGAGGGCCGAACATACCCCGAGGCCCTCGCGAATGTCACCGCGAGCGTTCCCCGCGTGACATCCGTCGTCAGGTGACGCGGGTCACCGCCCGCAAGGCGTTTCCTCCCATAGCCTTGGATCCGCCCGCCCTCTGGCCCGGTCCTTGCGATTTTCCCCGGGGTAAGGGCCGAGCTGTCGGCGGCGCAAGGTGCAAGGGTGCGAATCCACGGGAGGACACGATGAAAAACAGGACACTCCGGGTGATCTTCCTCGGGATCGCCTCCGCAGCCGCCGCGTTCACGGCGGCCGCGGCGACGGTCTCGAACGTCGCGAGCCCGTATCGACCGGCGGCATCCCCGGCATCCGCGGCCCGTCTCGCGGCGCCCGGACAGGAGGGGCTCGATCTCGACCGCGCCGGCCTCGCCGCGCTGCGCGCGTCGAACGGCGAAGTCCGGATCGCGGACTTTCCGGTCGCGCCGGGAGCGCTCGGCGCGATCCGCGTGAAGCGCTTCGAAGTGCTCGCGGCCGACGCGCGGGTCACCGTGTCCGGCCCGGACGGCGAGAAGTCGCTCCCCTTTCCCTCGATCGCCCATTTCTCGGGCACGATCGAGGGCGTCGCCGACTCGACCGTGTATCTCTCGGCGCAGAGCGGCGCGCTCTACGCGTACCTGCGCCTTCCCGGCGGCGAGCCTTCCTACGTCGGCCCCTCCGGGAGGGACGGCGACTACGTCGTCCGCTCGGCCGATTCGCCCGAAAACGAGCTTGCCCTGACGCCCTGGAGCTGCGCGACCGAAGAGCTGCCGGCCGCCCTCACGGCCACGGCCGAGCCGTCCTTCCCGGCGCCGCAGGCGCCTCTGGCAGGCTTGAAGCAGGGCGCCGTGCGCGTCGACACCGACTACGAGATGTACGTCAAGCACGGCAGCGCCGACGCCGTCGCCGCCTGGGTCGCGACGCTTTACGGAGCGATCAACGTCGTCTACGAGCGCGACCTCGACTTCCATCTCGCGCTGGCCGAGGTCCACGTCTGGAGCACCAATTCGGACCCGTACGTCTCGACGAGCACGCGCACGCAGCTCGACGAGGTCGGCGACTGGTGGCACGTGAACCGGCCGATGGCGTCCTACCCGCGCGCCATGGTGCATTTCCTCTCGGGCAAGGCCGTCTCCGGCGGCATCGCGTGGCTTTCCGTGCTCTGCTCGGGCGACTTCTCCTCGGGCGGCGGCCACTGGGGCGGTGCGTACGGCGTGACGCAGGTCAACGGCACGTATCCGCTGAGCAACTGGGACCAGTACGCCACCGCGCACGAGACGGGGCACAACTCCGGCTCGCACCACACGCACTGCTACTCGCCGGCCATCGACCACTGCTACAACGGCGAGTCGGGCTGCTATTCCGGACCGCAGGAGAACCCGGGCGCCGGGGGCGGCACGATCATGAGCTACTGCCACCTGATGGGGTGGAACTACGTGTCCTTCGAGTTCCATCAGCGCTGCATCGACGAGCAGTTCATGCCCGAGATCAATTCCGCGGCCTGCCTCACGCAGGCGTCGACGTTTCTCGACGTTCCGCCGTCGCATCCGTTCTTCGAGTTCGTCGAGACCCTCGCGGCCAACGGTGTCACCGGCGGCTGCGCGCCGAGCTACTACTGCCCCGACAACCCCGTCACGCGCGCCCAGATGGCGGTCTTCCTGTTGAAGTCCAAGTTCGGCGCCGCGCACGTGCCGCCCCCGGCAACCGGAACGACCTTCGGAGACGTTTCCGCCAATGCGTTCGCCGCCGCCTGGATCGAGGAGCTCGCGAGCCTCGGCATCACGAGCGGCTGCGGCGGCGGCAACTACTGCCCCGGCCAGACCGTCACGCGCAAGCAGATGTCGACGTTCCTCCTGAGGACCAAGTACGGGTCGGCCCACACGCCCCCCACCCCGACCGGCGTCTTCGCCGACGTGCCTCCGGGCGACGCCTGGGCCGCGTGGATCGAAGAGCTCTACAGCGACGAGATCACCGGCGGCTGCCTGACGAACCCGCTGCGCTACTGCCCCGAAAACGCCAACACGCGCGGGCAGATGGCGGTGTTCATGGTGAAGACGTTCGATCTCCAGTAGCCGGAAACCCGAAATTCAAGGGGGGTCAGGTCTGGAATTTTCGGATTCGGTCACCCTTCGCCGAAACCGAAAAATCGAGACCTGACCCCCTCGCATTTTCGGTCAGGCCCATGTCAGCGCAGATAGCCGAGGGAGCGCAGCTCCTTCACGACGTCGCTCTGCTCGTCCAGGCCGTAGTGCCCCATGACCTGCTGGATCCAGGTCTCGTAGGAAGGCGTCTCTCCCGGAGCGGCTCCCACGCCGCCCAGGTGCTTCATGAGGACGTGGTACAGCGTCCGTACGGAGTCGCGCTCCTCGAGCGCGAGGTTGACCTTCTCGCCCGGGTCTTTCTTCAGATCGAAGAGCATGCGCTCCTGCGGCGTGACGAGGATGAACTTGTCGTCGCCGCGCATCACGCTGCCGATCCAGAACGTCCACGCGCCTTCCGAGTAGGCCGCCGGGGAATCTGCGCCGGAGCCCGTGGGGCCGGGCGTGCCCGCAAACGCCCACTTCAGGCTGCGGCCGCTCCAGGCCGGCGGAAGCTTCCCGCCGACCAGGTCGAGGACCGTCGGCGCAACGTCGAGGTTCTGCACGAGCTCCGTCACGGCGCGCCCGGCGGCGGGGGCCCCGGGCACCGCGATCACGAGCGGCGTGTGGATGACGCCGTCGTAATAGGTCTGGCCGTGGCTGATGACGCCGTGCTCGTCGAACTCCTCGCCGTGGTCGGCGTTGAAGACGACGATCGTCTTCTTCGAGAGGCCGGTCGACTCGAGCAGGTCGAAGAGCGGTTTCAGGTCCGCGTCCGTCCAGTGCAGCCCCTCGTCGTACATCGCCATCGCGTTGGCGATGTCTTCGGCGGAGGGGCGCAGCTTGCCCTCGCGCACCTGGTGGATCGCGTCGATCGTGAAGTCGAAGTTGCTCGAGTAGGTCCCATAGAGGTTCTTGCGCGCGTGCGCGTGCAGGAAGGGATAGTGCGTGTCGGTCGTGTAGAGGAAGGCGAAAAACCGCCGGTCCTTGTTCTCTTCGACGAACTTCAGAACCGCGGGCATCTTCTGCGCGAGCGTCTCCTGCGCGTGCCGGAAGACGTCCCAGCCCTGGTCGAACCCGAGGGGCTTCGAGATCCAGCTCTGGACGAAGGCTCCCGTTCGGTAGCCCTCGGCGCGCAGGGCCTCGGAAAGCAGGAAGTCGCCCTCCGAGGGGCCCGGAGCGATGCCGAGCACCTTCGCCTTGTCCTTGTCGTCGCGCTGCTCCTGGACCGCGAGCTCCGAAACGTAGCGCGACGTGAGCATCGAGGCGTACGAGGGCAGCGTGTAGGGAGCCTGCGCGATGGTTCGCGAGAAGCGGACGCCGCGGGCCGCGATCTTGTCGAGCTCCGGCGTCGTGTTGCGCGCATAGCCCTCGAAGGAGCAGTGATCCGCGCGCACCGAGTCGAAGGAGATCCAGACGACGTTCATCCCCTTCCACGCGTCGGCGGGATCCCTGCGGCAGGCGGCGGTTGCGACGGCGAGTGCGAGCAGCGTCAGGAGCGTCAGCAACGCTCGGCGGCGGATCATCGCGCGGAGCATAGCGGGTAAACTGCCCCGGATGAGGCGCACCGTCGTTCTCGCCGGCTACTACGGCTTCGGGAACACGGGCGACGAGGCGATCCTCGCGTCGATCCTCGCGGGGCTGCGTCGGCGCGCGCCCGGGACCGTCTTCGTCGTGCCGTCGGGGGATCCGGAGTCGACGCGCCGGCGCCACGGCGTGGAGTCGTTCGGGTGGAGGGACGTCGCGGCCCTCTCGAAGGCGATCGCGGACTGCGACGTCGTCATCGTCGGGGGCGGCGGGCTCTTTCAGGACTACTGGGGGCTCGACACTTCGACGTTCCTGACGCCGCGCCACGGCGAGATCGCGTTCTACTCCGCGCCCGTCGTCCTCGCCGCGCTCTCGCGCAAGCCCGTCCTTCTTTATGGCCTCGGGTTCGGGCCGCTGTCCTCGCCGGAGGCGCGGCGATACGCGCGCGCGGTCGCCGACGCCGCCGTGCGTCTCTCGGTGCGCGACGAGGCCTCGCGCGCGCTGCTGGCCTCCTGCGGCGTGCCGGCCTCGGCGATCACCGTCACCGCCGATCCGGCCTTCGCGCTCGCGACGCCGACGGATGCTCCCTCGCCCGCCGACCTCTGCCGGCAGGCCGGCGTGGAGCCGCGCGGACCGATCCTGGGGGTTGCGCTGCGCCCCTGGTCGATCGGCGTGGACCAGGACGCCTGGGAGCGCGAGGTCGCGAACGCCCTGGACGGATTTCTCGAGCGGACCGCGGGCACGGTTCTGTTCGTCCCGCTCGAGAAGAGCCCCTGGTCGGAGAAGGACGACTTCGAGCAGGCCGCGCGGCTGCGTGCCGCCCTGACACACCGGGACCGGGCCGCGGTCGTCGGAGAGCCGCGTGTCCCCGGCGAAACGGCGGCCATCCTCGGCGCCTGCGATCTCGTGCTCGGAATGCGGCTCCACGCCCTCGTCTTCGCCGCCGCCGGCGGCGTTCCGTGCGTCGGACTCGCGTACGACCCCAAGGTCTCGGCGCTTCTGGCGCGCCTCGGCGAAGGGGCCGCCGCCCTGGACCTGACGAACGCGACTGCGGAAACCATCCTCGCCGCCCTGACACGCGTCCACGCGAGCCGGAACGCGCTCTCGACGCTGCTCCAGAGCGCCGCCGCGGGGCTGACGATCCTCGCCGAGGAGGACCTCGATCGCGCGGCGGAGTCGATCGTTCAGCCTCCTCCGGCGCCGGAGCTCACGCCGCGGCTTCTCTCCCTCTTCGACGACGCGCTGAAGGCCAACCTCGGCATGGCGCGCCAGATCGACGCGAGCCTCGGCGAGGCGAAGGGGCACCTCGACGCGCTCGAGCGCGCGCACGCGAAGGAAAAGGCGCTTCTGGAAACGCGTCTCGGCGAGACCCGTCAGGAGCTCGCGAAGCTCCAGACGTCGCCGGCGATCCGGCTGACCAATCTGTATGGACGGCTGCGACGGAGCGCGGCCGCCGCGGTCAAGCGCATCCTCGGGCGCCCGCCGTCGGACTGGGCCGGCGCCGATCTCGCCGCCCGGGCGGCGCAAGCGGCACTCCGCGCCGGCCCCATCGCGGCGGACAACCTCTACGCCGTCGTCTGGCTCGCGCGCGGACCTCTGGCGGACGCCGCGCGCGGGATCCTCGATCGCTACGCCCAGGCGGGTCATCGCGTCTTCACGCCGGCCGCCGGCGACGGCTCCCTCGATTTCGCGGACCTCGATCAGCTGCGCCGGCGCGAGGCGCTCTCCGCCGTCGCCCTGTTCGTCGAGGAGCCGCGCCACTTTCCGGCCGCGCGGCAGATGCGGTCCGAGCGCGGCTGGCTTCTGGTGGACACCACCGGCGAGCCCGACCTCTCCCCGGAGCCCGCGGACCTCGTGCTCGATCCGGCGGCCTCTGCCGAGGACGTGCTCCACGCCGTGCCGCGCTTCTTTGCCAGGGCCTCGATCGTGGTGGTGACGAAAGACAACCGGGACCTGAATCGGCTCTGCTTCGAGAGCCTGCGCGCCCGGACCGAGTGGCCGAACCTCGAGGTGCTCGCCGTCGACAACGGCTCGACCGACGGGACCGTGGAGCTGCTCCGCGAGCTCGCGCGCGCGTGGCCGGAGCTTCGCGTCATCGAGAACGCGGACAACCGCGGCTTCGCCGCCGCCGTCAACCAGGGGTTCGCCGAGGCGACGGGCGACGTCCTCGTGACGCTCAACAACGACACCGTCGTCACGCGCGGCTGGCTGACGCGCCTGCTCGCGCATCTGCGCGCCAATCCCCGGCTCGGACTCGTCGGTCCCGTGACCAACGCGATCGCCAACGAGGCGCAGGTCGACGCGGGCTACCGCGACCTGGCGGACCTTCCGGCGAAGGCCGCGGCCTGGGTCGCGGCGCACGATGGTGAGTCGTTCGCGATCCCGATGCTCGCCTTCTTCTGCGTCGCGATCCGGCGCGCGGCCTGGGAAGCCGTCGGGCCGCTCGACGAGCGGTTCGGCGCCGGGATGTTCGAGGACGACGACTACTGCCGCCGCGCCCGCGCGCAGGGCTGGGAGATTCGCTGCGCGCGCGACTCCTTCATCCACCACTGGCAGAAGGCGTCGTTTCGCAAGCTCGGTGAGAGCGCGTACCGCGCGCTCTACGACGAGAACCGCCGCAAGTACGAGGAGAAGTGGGGCGCGGAGGCGGCGGCCGCGCAGGCTCCCGTGCGGGCCGACGTCGCGCGGTACCGCGGGGAGCTCGCGGCGCTTCTCGAGCGGACGCGCGACCGCCGGGGCGTCGTCGTCTTCCTTCCGTCGATCGGATGGGGCATCCACCTCTTCCAGCGCCCCCACCATCTCGCGCGTGCCTTCGCCCGCGCCGGATGGCTCTCGATCTTCGACTGCTCCAACGCCCAGGACAGGGTCGACGGCTTCAAGGAGATCGAGCCCAATCTGGTTCTGTACCGCGGGCCGGAGGGCGTCCTCGAACGCATCGAGGCGCCGCTTCTGTGGTCGTTCCCGTACAACTTCGCACAGACCGCGCGCGTTCCCTTCCGCGCGCGTGCTCTACGACTGGATCGACGACCTGTCGGTCTTCCCGTACGACGCGAAGCTGCTCGCGGAGAACCACGCGCGCGCCCTCGAGCGCGCCGACGTCGTCGCCTCCGTCGCCCGGCGGCTCCACGAGGAGGCGCTCGCGCAGAGGCCCGATGCGATCTACCTGCCCAACGGCGTCGAATACGAGCGTTTCGCCGCGGAGGCGACTCCCGCCGCGGGCGATCGGGACGTCGCGCCGCTTCTTTCCGCGGGACGGCCCATTGCCGGCTACTACGGGGCGCTGGCCGAGTGGTTCGACTACGTGCTGCTCGACGAGGCCGCGCGGACCCGGCCCGACTGGAGCTTTCTCCTGATCGGCCCGATGTACGACCAGAGCCTCCAGGGCAAGCCGATGTTGAAGCGCGAGAACGTCCGCTGGATCGGACCGCGCGACTATGCGCTGCTTCCCGGCTACCTCGCGCTCTTCGACGTCGCCACGATCCCTTTCCAGATCAACCCGATCACGACGGCGACCTCGCCGCTGAAGCTCTACGAGTACTTCGCGGGCGGAAAGCCCGTCGTGACGACGCCGATGCCGGAGTGCGCGGCGTTCTCCGAGGTCGTGATCGCGAAGGACGCGCGCGCGTTCGCGGCCGCCCTCGACCCCGCCCGCGCGCGGGGCCGCGAGCCCGCGTTTCGCGAGCGTCTGCGCGCGCTCGGACGCGAGAACTCGTGGGACGCGCGCGTCGAGGCCGCCCTCGCGGCGCTCGAACGGGCGGCCGCCACATCGCCCGTGCGGTCCAACTGACACGCCTCCGCGTGCGACGCCGTCTTCTCCTCGCTGTCCCCGTCCTCCTCCTCGCCGCCGAGAACCTCGCGATCTTCCGCCGCCACTACTTCGGCGGCTGGGGCTTCCCGTGGGACTTCGTCGGCTCCTACTACGCGGCCGCGGCGTACTGGACGCAGGCCGTCGAGCACGCGGCCGGGGGGCTGCCGATGTGGATGCCCTTCCAGTCGATGGGGTATCCCTTCCTCGTCAACATCCAGACCGGCCTCTTCTATCCGCCGATGTGGGTCTTTCCTCTGCTCCGGATCCCGTACACCCTCCACGCGGCCGTCGTGCTGCAGTGCCTGCACGTTCTTGCAGGGGCGCTCGGGATGTTCATGCTCCTGCGCGTCCTCGTGCGCTCGCGCCGCGAGGCGCTGCTCGGGGCATTCGCCTTCCAGCTCTTCGGCGGTTTCTACTCCAACTCCGAGCACGTCGACATCGTGCGCGCCTGCGCGCTGCTGCCCTGGCTCCTGTGGGCGATTTCGCCGGCGTCTCCGGCCCGCGAAGGAAACGGGCTCGCGCGGCGGATGCTCGCCGCGCCCCTCCTGGTCTTCGCGCTCGCGACCGGCGGCTATCCCGGCAACCTGATCGCGGCGCTGTTTCTGATCTGCGTCTTCGCGCTGTTCGTCCTGGTGCAAGGCCGATTCGCACCCGCAGTCCGGACCTGGGCGGCGGCCGTCGCCGGCGCGCTGGCCCTCGGCATCGCGATGGCGGCGATCCATCTCGGCCCCGCCTGGATCTACCGGGACGAGCTGCTGCGATACCACGTGCACGCGGCCGCGCGTCTCTATCGCGCCTCGCTTTCCGTCGTGCACCTGCCGGGGCTCGTCCTCGAGAACCGCGGCATGCCGGTCGACGTCTCGATGACGTCGACGTTCGTGGGCTTCGCGGTCCTCGCGGGCGTCTGCCTGATCTCGAAGCGGAGCCTGCGTCGTTTCTGGCCGTGGGCGGCCCTCGGCCTCTTCGCGGCCCTGATGGCTGCGGGCGACGTCCTCCCTCTGCACCCCTTCCTGCGCCGCCTGCTCGGGCCGCTGGGCTACTCGCGTTTTCCGGCCAGCGACTACCGCGTGTTCGCCGCGATCGCGCTCGTCGTCCTCGCCGCGGTCGGCTGGAGGGACCTGCGCCTGCGCCTGCGTCAGCGGCGCTGGAACCCGGCGGACTTCGCGCTGCGGCTGGCTCTGCTCGCCCTCTTTGCGCTCTGGAGCATCCGGCAGGTGTACGCGGATCTGCCCGCCTGGCCGCGGCCGGCTCTGGCGATCGCGTGCCTGGCCCTGACCGTGCTGGCGCTTCTCGCGTTCCGGCAGAGGCGCATTCCCGTCGCCGGATTCGCCGCGCTGCTCGCGGCGATCGCCCTCGACGGCACCCGCGTCCTGCCGCGCATCCAGGAGTGGCGCGTGCCGGACCTGATCGGGACCTCGCGCCTGCTCTCGCCGACCCTCGCGCGCATGAGCGATGCAGGTGTCGTCGTCGACCCCGGTCTCTTCGCCATCCGCGAGGGCGGGAGGCCGCCGCGGACCGAGGGCGAAGTTCCGTATCGCGCGAGCGGCTACCTGACCGGACAGCCCGTGACGGGCGATTTCGGCGGGCCGGTGCTGCGCGCCCGCGATCTGATCCTGAAGAACCCGGCCTACCTCGCCTGGATGCGGCGCGAGTCGCTGCCGGTTCTCGTCGCTGCTGCGCCGCTCGTCGCCGACAACAGCGCCGACGTGGCCGACTTTCCTGCCCTCGCCGCCGCCGCCGAACCGGATCCCCGCATCGTTCCTCTTTCCTGGAGCATCGACGGCGCCCGCTACAAAGTCTCGACCACGGAGCCGCTGCTGGCGGTCGAGAACGAGGTCTACTTCCCGGGCTGGACGGCCGCAGCCGGGGGGAAGGTCGCAAACGTTTCCGCCGTGCGCGTCAACGGCCTGTTCCGCGGCTGGGTCCTGCCGGCGGGGGACTACGAGATGCTGACGAGATTTCGCGTGCCGCACCAGACGCTTCTCGGAGCCGCCAGCGCGGTGTCCTGGATGGTCTGGATCGGGGCCGCCGGATTCATCGCGGCGCGAGCGCGAAGCCGGAAGGTCCGGCCCCTTCGAGCGTGATCTCGAGCGCGCCGTCCTCGCGAAGCGCTTCCGTCGCGGCACCGACAGCGCCCTCCACGCGGATCGCGCCGCTCGGAACGCGGCAGACGACGCGCGCCGCGGCGCCATCGCCGCCCGGCCGGAGCCACGCGCGCCGCCACTCGATCGCGGTCACCACACCGTTCTCGACCTGACATCGCGCGTGGCCCGCGCCGCCTGCGATCTCGAGAGGAAACCGGGCAACGGGGAGCGGGGCTTCGTCTCGCGAAACGACGAACGCCCCCCAGCGCGGCTCGACGACGAGGAGCATCGCTGCGAAGACCACCGTGAGAAACGCGAAGGCGCCGCGCCTCCGGGGGGTCGACTCGGGCCCGACACCGCCGAGGCAAGACGCGAGGCCGAGGGCGACGACGAGAAGCGCGAGCGCCGTCGCGGGCACCATGAGCCGGCCGAGCGGCGACGCGACGGACTGCAGCACGAACTTGAGCAGGACACAGGCCGCGAGCGCGAGGATCGCGGCGTCGCGCCTTCGGAGCGCGAAGAGAACGCTCGCGAAAAAGAGGCCCTGCACGAGCGCGAGCTCCAGGCGCAGCAGCGAGAAGAGACGAAGGTGGAGGGCCTGTCCGCGCGACTCCGCACCGAGGCTCCAGTAGAGACTGTCGGCGTCGCTCTCGACGGCCAGGCGCGTGGACACCGAGAGCGAGCGTGCGACGTGGAACGCCGGCCGGCGCTTCCACTCGGCGAGCGCCAGGCGCGAGGACGCGTTCCGCGCGGCGCTGCGATCCTCGAGCAGGTCCGGCTCGACCGCGGCGATGTACGCCCGCGGATCGACCCAGCCCGCCTCGGCGGCCCCGGGTGCCACGCTTCCCAAGAGCGCCAGCCCGCCGTGCTCGGTCGTCAGCGCAAACCGGCCGCTGGCGGCCTGGCGCTGCCAGGCGAGCGCCGCAAGACAGAGACCGGCTGAGACACCGAACCAGACCGCGCGGCGCCATCGGCCGCCTTTCTGCAGGAGCCCCGCCGCCGCGATCGCCGCTGGCAGGAGCACGACGAGCATCTCCTGGCGGAATGCGACGGCGGCGGCGAGCAGAAGCCCGGCGATGATCGGAAGCGGACTCGCCGACCCTCCCGGCGCCCGCACGACGCGTACCGCGAGCGCTCCGAGGGCGACCGTCGGCAGGAGCGCCCAGTTCTCCTGCGCGACGACTCCCGAAAAAAAGATCTGCCCCGGCCAGAGTGCGAGCAGCGCGCCCGCGAGCAGTCGCCACCGAAGACCCAGGATCGGCCGCCAGAGAAAGAACGGCAGCAGCGGGAGAAGACCGGTCGCCAAGGCGGTCGCGAGGCGCGCGGCGGTCTCGTGCTCCGGGAAAACGCGAAAGACGATCGAGAGAATCATGGCGAGGCCGGGGTTGAACTGGATCCAGTGCCACGTCGGGGTCGCCCAGCCGTTCACCGCCATGAGGCGGCCGAACTCGATCAGCGCGCGAAAGTCGGAGAAGGCGATCGCGGGATGGGTCGCCGCGAGGAGGATCCGCGGCAGGACCCCGAGAAGCAGCAGGACCCCCGCGGCCAGCAGCTCGCGCCGATGAGCCGGGCGCCCGTCCTGCGTTTGCCCGGCTTCCTTCACGCTGGCATTCTCGACTGCTCCGGGTGTTCCGGCAAGCGCGGCCGTTTCCGGTACCCTACGCGCCGTGAGTCGCCGCGCGGGCTTCGTCGCAGTCGTGTCGGCGGCCGCCGCGGCGCTCGCCGGCCTCTTCTACCGGACGGGCTTCTCCGGGATCATCTACGACGCCTTCCATTATCTGACGCTCTCGCAGATCGTCTCGACCGAGGGTCTCTGGAATCTCCACTCCCGCGTGCGCGCGTATGGCTACCCGCTCTTCCTGTCCGCCGTCACGGGCTTTTCCGACCCGGCGCCCGAGACGGTGCGGCTCCTGGCCGCGGTCGCGCAAGTCGCGCTCCACCTCGGCGCGGCCCTCTATGCCGCTCGGGTGGTGGGAAGGGCTTTCGTGTCGCGCCGCGCGTTTCTCGCCACATACGCCGTCATGGCCCTCAATCCGGTTTCGCTCATTCACGCAACGGAGCTCCTCGCCGATTCGCTCTCCGCATCGCTTCTGTCCCTGGCGCTCTTCGCATCGATCGACGAGGAGCACCCGCGACGGCGCGCCTTCCTCGCGTTTCTCGCGGCGGGGTGCGCGGTCGCGGTCCGGCCCGCCAATCTCGCCGTGCTCCCGGCTCTCGCTCTGCTGTGGCTGCTGCGCTCGCGCCTCCATCGCGAGCGTCTGCTGCCCGCCCTCGGTCCCGCCGTCCTGGCCGTCGCGATTGCCCTCGCTCCGCAGCTCCACGGCAACGTCAAGGCCTGGGGCGCGTGGACGCCCCTGCTCGTCGACCGCCTCTACGCCCGGCAGGCCGAGTGGGGCACGGCGGTCCTGAAGTACGGCACGCTCGTCGTGCCGGGGCGGGAGCCCCAGATCGTCTACGGCAACCCGCTGCGTCCCGAAGGAGTCGGCACACCGCGGGAGTTCTTCCGTCAACGGCCGTTCGGTTACGTCAAGACCCTCGCGGTCCACGGATTCGCGATGTTCGACCAGGACCTGCCCTTCACCTACGTGACGGATCCGCGGCCGGCGTACCGCTGGCCGCTCTCGCTCGCCAACTACGCGTTTCTCTTCCTCGCCGGTCTCGGTCTGGCGCGGATCCTCATGCGGGATCGCGAGAGTCCGGCGGGGCTCTACGGCGCGGGCGCGGCCCTCTTCACCGCGGCGCTCGTGGCGGTCTACCTGCCGGTCGCCGTCGAGAACCGGTTCTCGCTGCCCCTCTATCCGATCCTCACGCCGGCCGCCGTCTACGCCGCGCTCTGGACGGCCTCGCGGCGCTCCGGGACGATCGTCGCCGTCGCGATTGCCGGAGGAGGGTTCGTGGCGGCGTGCGTGCAGGTCTCGATCTGGCTCGCGAAGCAGGCTCCGGCGCTTTCGGCCGCGGTCGGCCGCTAGCGGATCGCCGGCATAGAGTTACGCCCCATGAAGAAACTGTCGTGGATCGCTCTGCTCGCGATTCCCCTGTGCCTGATCGCGCTCTCACCGCCTGCGCCCCAGTCCGACGAGCCCTACGACCTCCTCATCACGGGCGGCCGGGTCGTCGACGGCAGCGGCGCCCCGTGGTTTGCGGGCGACGTCGGCGTCAAGGACGGAAGGATCGCGGCCGTCGGAGCGCTCTCGGGAAGGACCGCGAAGCGCACGATCGATGCGAAGGGCCTTCTCGTCGTTCCCGGCTTCATCGACCTGCTCGGGCAATCCGAATACAACGTCCTCGTCGACAAGCGCGCGGCCTCCAAGATCACCCAGGGCATCACGACCGAGGTCACCGGCGAAGGCGCCTCGATCGCGCCGCTGAACGACGCGATGATGGCCGAGGCGAAGGACGTCTACGCCCGCTACGGCTACACGCCGGAGTTCCGCACCATCGGCGGTTTCTACGACACCCTCGGCAAGCGCGGCACGGCCGTCAACCTCGGGACTTTCATCGGCCTCGGGACCGTCCGCGACTTCGTCATCGGCAAGGCGGACCGGCGCGCGACGCCTGAAGAGCTCAAGCGCATGGCGGACCTCGTCGACCAGGCCATGCGCGACGGCGCGCTCGGCATCTCGACGTCGCTCCAGTACGTGCCCGACATGTACAACTCGACCGACGAGATCATCGCCATGGCGAAAGTCGCCGCGCGCTACGGCGGCGCGTACTTCACGCACCAGCGCTCCGAAGCCAACGCCATCGACAGCTCCCTCGAGGAGGTCTTCCGGATCGCGAAAGAGACGCCGATCCGCAGCCAGATCTGGCACCTGAAGACCGCCTACAAGCCCAACTGGGGCAAGATGCCGGCGGTCCTCGCGAAGATCCAGGCCGCGCGCGACCAGGGCATCGACGTGTCGGCCAACCAGTATCCCTGGACGGCGGGCTCCAACGGCCTCGACGCGTGTCTGCCGCCGTGGATCCGCGAGGGCGGACGCGAGGCGTTGTTGAAGCGGCTGGCCGATCCGAAGCTGCGCGCGCGCGCCAAGAAGGAGATGAACGAGGAGACCGCCGCCTGGTCGAACCAGTACCTCGGCGCCGGCGGGCCGGACCGCGTCCTCATCGCCTCGGTCCTCAGTCCGAAGCTGAAATCCTACGAGGGCAAGACGGTCGCGCAGATGGCCGCGGACGAGAAGAAGGATCCGCGCGACGCCTTGATCGACCTGGTCATCGCCGACCGGGCAAACGTCGCCTGCATCATCTTCATGATGGACGAGAAGGACGTGCAGGCCGGCTTGATGAGCCCGCTCGTCGCCTTCTGCACCGACTCGCCCGCCGGCGCGACCGACGGCATCTTCTCGGAGGAGAAATCCCATCCGCGCGGCTGGGCGTCCTCCGCGCGCATCCTCGGCAAGTACGTGCGCGACGAAAAGATCCTGCGCCTCGAGGAAGCGATCCGCAAGATGACGTCGTTCCCGGCGGAATCCGCAGGCCTCCAGGGCCGCGGGCTCGTGAAGGTCGGCTTTGCCGCGGACCTCGCGCTCGTCGACATGGCGAAGGTCAAGGACCTCGCGACCTACGAGGAACCGCGCGTCTACAGCTCCGGGTTCCCCTACGTCGCCGTCAACGGCGTCCTCGTCGTCGACAACGGCAAGATCACCGGCGCAGCGCCCGGGAAAGCCCTTCGCGGACCGGGATACCGGGCGCCCTAGGGACAGGGCGCCCGGCCCAGGAAATCAGCGGGCGCGTCAGCGCGTCAGCGCTTCAGCGCTTAGCGAACGATGACGTTTTCGTCGCCGCCGCGGCCTTCCAGGCCGGAGCCGGCGTCGTCCCCGAACGGAGCGTCGAGGCAGCCTTCGAATCGGGCGATCTGCTCGGGCGTCAGAACGGCCGCGATCTTCTCCTTCAGGGCTTCCTTGGTCTCCTTGAGGGCCAGAAGAGCGGCTTCGACTCCGAGAGCCGCCTCGCCGACGGTGCAAGCCTCGGCCGGCTCGGCGTTGAGGGCGGCGCGCAGGGCGGCGCGTGCCGCCGCGAGGGCGGCCAGGTCCTCCTGCAGCTCCGGCCCGGCGGCCTGCAGGATGGCGTGGATCTGCGTCGTCTGCTCGGGCGTCAGGTCGAGGACCAGCAGACAGCGGGGGAAGCGGTGTCGGGCATGCCGACGGCCCTCCGGCGCCTCCTGCGCCAGGGCGGTCGCGGCGAAGCCCGCGATCAGGAGAAAGGCGGGAATCAGTCGGTAAAGACGCGTTTTCAAGAGAATCCCCTTTCCGGCCGCCGGCCTCCGGGGCCCGCGGTCCGCTGGTAAGACGAGGGAACTGGTTCGAGGATTACTTCAAACCGGCGATCCGAAAACCTATTCCCCCAGCACCGCCATCCGCTCGCGCGGTTTGTCCAGGCCGAAGCCGCGGATGGCGTGCTTCTCGATGTGCTCCATGGCTTCCTCGACCGAGTCGGTCACGAGCAGCAGATCGAGATCGGTGTTCGAGATCGTCCCGCCCGCGACCATCTTGGCGAGCAGGCCCATGATCGGCCGGTAGTACTCCGTCGACATCAGCACGACGGGAAAGTTCTCGATCTTCTTCGTCTGGATGAGCGTCAACGCCTCGAAGAGCTCGTCCATCGTCCCGAGGCCGCCGGGCATGACGACGAACGCGTAGGAGTACTTCACGAGCATGACCTTGCGCACGAAGAAGTGCTCGAAGGTCACCGACTTGTCGATCCACGGATTGACCTTCTGCTCCTCGGGCAGAACGATGTTGCAGCCGACCGTGTAGCCGCCGGCCTCCTTCGCGCCCCGCGTCGCGGCCTCCATGACACCGGGGCCGCCGCCCGTCATGACCGTGAAGCCGAGACGCGCGAGACCGGCCCCGACCTTGCGCGTGAGCTCGTAGTACGGGTTGCCCTCGAGAAACCGCGCCGAGCCGAAGACTGTGACGCACGGGCCGACGAAGTGGAGCGCCCGGAATCCCATGATGAATTCCCAGGCGATTCCGAGGACCGAGCCGAGCTCCTTGCGGCGGGACCGCGGCCCTTCGAGGAAGAGGCGCTCGGGAGGCGACGGGTTGGCCTCGACGGTGCGCGGCCCGTCTTCGGGCGGGAGCTGCTCGTCTTCCTCCGTGCCGGCCACCGCCGGGATCTTATTCGCAGCGCGCGGCGCAGGCAGTTCAGCCGGCGCGGTGCGAGGGCGGAACCGAGACCCGGCGTACGGCGAGGGCCGTCAGGGTGAGCACGAGGAGACCGGCCGGCATCAGTCCGCCGTCGGCGGGCGCCACGCGCCGCGCGATGAGCGTGCAGAGAAGAACCGCGGTGAGCAGAAAGGCGAGCCCGACGAGACGGCGTGTCATGACGTTCCCCCCGCTCACCTTCTCGACGAATCGGGCCCGCCGGGGCCAACGCCGATTCAGTTCGCCCAGTGAAGCCCCAGGGCTTTGCTCAGAAAGACGGCCATCTGGCCTCGAGTCAGCGGAGCGTCGGGACAGTAGTTGCCGGAGCCGCAACCTGCGGTGATCGCCGAGCTGGCCAGCGCCTCGACGAATTGGAAGAACGGGTGATTCGTCGGCACGTCGTTGAAGGTTGCGGTGGCCGGCGCCGGACTGACCTGCCGCTGCCACCGGATCTCGACGGCCTTGAAGCCGAGCGAGCAGAACGCGACGTCGGCCGCCGACGCCTGGTTGACGTAGACGTAGTACTGCGCGGCGTCGGGGTCGAAAGCGACGTCATTCAACACGGTGACGTCGGTCGCGGCCGACGCGTATCCATAGCCGGGCGCTGCCGAGGACGTCACCTGGACCCCCGCCACTTCGGCCGGCGGGCCCGAACCCCCCGGCGCCGGATTGCCACCCTTGTTCGCGTAGAGGGCTGCTTGAATGTCGGCCTCGAGCGTGTTGTCGAGGAAGAAGAGACCGATCGAGACGATCCGAGACCCCGAGGGCAGGTCGACCGGCGCCCAGAAACCCGTTGGATTGCCCGTTCCCGAACGGCAGAAGTAGCCGAAGTTGCGCGCCCATCCCGTACCGACGAAGTCCAGAGGATCGAACGCGGCCGTGGAAATCTGGAGGATCTGACAGCACTCCGTTCCATAGTCCGGGTCCGCCGGCGGGGTCTGCGCCTCAGCCGAAATCGCCAGCGCGGCCAGAACTCCGATCCAAACTGCGAAGTGTCGCCTCATGATCGTCGGCCTCCGTCCGGCCAGTGTAGCCTCCGGCAAACTTCGGCCGTCAGTTCGGCCAGTGCAGCCCGAGGGCCTTCGAAAGAAAGACGGCCATCTGCCGGCGGGTCAGCGGCGCGTCCGGGCAGTAGTTGCCGCCGCCGCAGCCCGCGGTGACGCCGGAAGCCGCGAGGGCTTCGATGAACTGGAACGCCGGATCGTCGAGGGGCACGTCGTTGAAAGACGCGCCGGCGGGTGAGGGCGAGACCTGCCTCTGCCAGCGCAACTCGACGGACTTGAAACCGAGCACGCATCCGCCCGGCGTCAGGTTCACGATCACCGAGAACTGCCCTGCCTCGGTGTCGAAAGCGACGTCGTTCTTGACCGTGAGGTCGAAGTCCAGAACGGTCTGCCCGTACGCATAACCCGGCGCCGCCGTGGACGCGACCTCCACGAGCTGACCGCCGTGAGGCGTGCCCGAGCCGCCCACCGCCGGGTTGCCGCCGCGGAACGTGTACAGGCGCGCGTGGATTTCACTGGTTGGAGACTCGTCGTAGTAGAAGAAGCCCATTGAGACCAGTTTCGCGCCGGTCGGGAGCGTGACGGGCGCCCAGAGATCCGACCCGCCGGTCTGACGGCACAGGTATCCGTGGTCCTGATACCCGATCCCGCCGTCGAAGTTGAAGGTCCGGAATGCAGACGCCGGGACCTGGAGAATCTCGCAGCAGTCGGTGCCCTGAGCACAGAGGACCGCGGCGGCGAACAGGCCGGCGGCAAGGACGGTCGCGACACGAAGCCGGGCCCGAGACGGCATGACGAACCTCCCCTGCCGGGAGACTCGTCAGTACCGGGCGAAAGAGGCCAGCAGGGCTAGCTGGGACGGCGGGCGGCCGTCAGCCGCGCTTCGGCGAGGTCGAATCGGGCGCGGGCAGCGTCCATCGTGTCCGCCCCCGCGGCCCTCATGGCTTCTTCGGCCTCTCCCCGCTCCCGCTCGGCGGCGGCCGCGTCGACCTCGGGGCCGCCTTCGGCGGAGTCGACGAGGACCGACACCCTGTCGGCGATGACCTCGGCGAAGCCCGCGGACACCGCGAAAGCCTGCGACCGTCCGCCCTGCTTGACGGTCAGGACTCCGGCCTTCAGCAACGTGATGAGCGCGGTGTGGCCGGGCAGGATCCCGAGGTACCCCTCGGATCCGGGAAGCTCGACCTCGTCCGCCTCGGTCTCGAGGACCTTGCGCTCCGGGGTCACGACGAGAAGTTGCAGGGCCATGGGAAGCTACGCGACCTTCGCCAGTTGCGCGGCCTTCTCGCGGGCCTCTTCGATCGTGCCGACCATGTAGAAAGCCTGCTCGGGCATGTCGTCGCACTTGCCGTCGACGATCTCGCGGAAGCCCTTGATGGTGTCGGCGATCTTGACGTAGCGGCCCTCGAGGCCCGTGAACTGCTGGGCGACGAAGAACGGCTGCGACAGGAAGCGCTGGATCTTCCGGGCGCGCGCGACGGTCTGCTTGTCCTCTTCGGAGAGCTCGTCGATACCGAGGATCGCGATGATGTCCTGGAGGTCCTTGTATTTCTGGAGCACCGCCTGGACGTCGCGGGCGCACTTGTAATGCTCCTCGCCGACGACGCGCGCCGACAGGATCGTCGAGGTCGACGCGAGCGGATCGACGGCCGGGTAGATGCCCATCTCCGAAATCGCGCGCGAAAGAACGGTCGTCGCGTCCAGATGCGCGAACGCCGCCGCGGGCGCGGGGTCCGTCAGGTCGTCGGCCGGCACGTAGATCGCCTGGACGGAGGTGATCGAGCCCTTCTTCGTCGAGGTGATGCGCTCCTGGAGCTCGCCCATCTCGGTCGCGAGGTTGGGCTGGTAGCCGACGGCCGAGGGCATGCGGCCCAGAAGCGCCGAGACCTCGGAGCCCGCCTGCGTGAAGCGGAAGATGTTGTCGATGAAGAGCAGGACGTCCTTGCCCTCGGTGTCGCGGAAGTACTCGGCGACCGTCAGGCCCGTCAGCCCCACGCGCAGTCGCGCGCCCGGCGGCTCGGTCATCTGGCCGTAGATGAGGGCGGCCTTGGACTTGACCGGGTCCCCCGGCGTGATGACGCCCGACTCCGTCATCTCGTGGTACAGGTCGTTGCCCTCGCGGGTGCGCTCGCCGACGCCCGAGAAGACCGAGAAGCCGCCGTGGTGCATGGCGACGTTGTTGATGAGCTCCTGGATCATGACCGTCTTGCCGACGCCGGCGCCGCCGAAGAGGCCGGTCTTGCCGCCCTTGGTGTACGGCTCGAGCAGGTCGATGACCTTGATGCCGGTTTCGAACATCTCCACCGACGTCGCCTGCTCGTCGTACGCGGGCGGCTCGCGGTGGATCGGCCAGCGCTCCTTGGCCTTGACCTCACCGAGGCCGTCGATCGGGTCGCCGATGACGTTCAGGATCCGGCCGAGCGTCTCGCGGCCGACGGGGACCGAGATCGGCTGACCGAGGTCGACCGCCTTCATGCCGCGCACCATGCCGTCGGTCGGCTTCATCGCGACGCAGCGGGCGACCGACTCGCCCAGCTGCTGGGCGACTTCCACGATGACGTCGATCTTCTCGCCCGTCTCCTTGCCCTCGTCGAGGATGTGGACGGCGTTGTAGATCGCCGGGAGCTTGCCCTCCGGGAACTCGATGTCGAGGACCGGCCCGATGATCGCGACGACTCTTCCGACGTTCTGCTCTGCCATGTTTTCCTCTTTACTCCAGGGCCGCGGCGCCCGAAACGATCTCGATCAGTTCCTTGGTGATGCGCGCCTGGCGGGCGCGGTTATAGGTCAGCGTGAGCCTGTCGATCAGGTCGCCCGCGTTCTTCGTGGCCGAGTCCATCGCGGTCATGCGCGCGCCCATTTCGGCGGCGGCGGACTCGGCGAGCGCGCGGTAGATCGTGAACTCGAGGTACCGCGGCAGGAGCCACGCCAGGATCGAAGGCGCGTCGGGCTCGAAGAGGTAATCGACGTTGTCGCCTTCGGACTTCGCCTTTGCATCCGCATCGCCGTCCCCAGGCGCCGAAAGGGGCAGAAGCTTGGAGACCTGGACGACCTGCGAAAGGATCGACCGGAACTCGTTGACGACGATGTAGACGGCGTCGATCTTGTCGGCGAGGAACTCCGCCGACAGGAACCCGGCGATCTCGCGGGCATGCTCGTACTTGAGCGCGCCGAAGATGCCCGGGTACGTCTTTTCCGTGAACGGGTGCTTGCGCCGCTTCCAGTACTCGACGGCCTTCTTGCCGACGGGCAGGAGGCGGACCTCGGTCCACTCCGGGTGCGATGCGAGCAGGTGCGTCGCGGCACGGTTCACGTTCGTGTTGAAGGCGCCGGCGAGTCCGCGGTCGCCCGCCACGACGACCACGATCACCCGCTTTTCTTCGCGGGAGGCGAGGAGGGGATGCTTCACGTCGCCGGCGTGCGCGCGCACCGAGGCGAGGACGTCGCCCAGAAGCTTCGCGTAGGGCCGCGCACCGATGACCCGTTCCTGCGCGCGCCGCAGCTTCGCCGCCGCGACCATCTTCATGGCCTTGGTGATCTGCTGCGTGCTCTTGACCGAACGCAGCCGGCGGCGGATGTCGATGAGGGAGGCCATGGTTTCGTCTGTGCCGTGGCGCCGCTAGGCGGCTGCCACCGCGGCGTCCGGATTCTCCTTGACGAAGCGGTCCTTGAACTCCTTGATCGCGGCAACCAGCGACTCCTCGGTCGCCTTTTCGAGCTTCCCGGTCGAAACGATGGCCGACAGGATCTCTTTCTTCGACGACTTCAGGAACGCCGCGAGGCCCTGCTCGAACGGGAGGACAGAATGCGACCTTCAAAGAGTCCAGGTAGCCCTTGGTTCCCGCGTAGATCGAGGCGATCTGAATCTCGACGTCCATCGGGGCGAACTGGGGCTGCTTCAGGAGCTCGACCATCCGCTGGCCGCGGGCGAGCTGCGCCTGCGAGGCCTTGTCGAGGTCCGAGCCGAACTGGGCGAAAGCCGCGAGGTTGCGGTACTGCGCCAGATCCAGGCGCAGCGTGCCGGCGACCTGTTTCATGGCCTTGATCTGGGCGTTGCCGCCGACGCGGGAGACCGAGATGCCGACGTTGACGGCAGGCCGCACGCCCGAGTAGAAGAGGTCGCTCTCGAGGTAGATCTGGCCGTCGGTGATCGAGATGACGTTCGTCGGGATGTACGCCGACACGTCGCCCGCCTGCGTCTCGATGATCGGCAGCGACGTCAGCGAACCGCCGCCCTCGGCGTCCGACAGCTTGGCCGCGCGCTCGAGCAGGCGCGAGTGCAGGTAGAACACGTCGCCGGGATACGCCTCGCGCCCCGGCGGGCGGCGCAGGAGGAGCGAGATCTCGCGGTACGCCGCGGCGTGCTTGGAGAGGTCGTCGTAGATCGTCAGGGCGTGCTTCTTGTTGTAGAGGAACCACTCGCCCATCGCGCATCCGGCGTAAGGAGCGATGTAGAGCATCGGCGCCGGGTCCGAGGCTGTCGCGGACACGATGATCGTGTGCTCCATCGCTCCGTTCTCTGCGAGCGTCTTGGCGACCTGGGCGACGGTCGACTTCTTCTGGCCGATGACGACGTAGATGCAGACGACGCCCTTGCCCTTCTGGTTGATGATCGTGTCGAGGGCGATGGCCGTCTTGCCGGTCTGGCGGTCGCCGATGATCAGCTCGCGCTGCCCGCGGCCGATCGGGATCATGGCGTCGATCGCCTTCAGGCCCGTCTGGACGGGCTCCTTGACGCCCTGCCGGTCGATGACGCCCGGGGCGATGCGCTCGATCGGGTAGAACTCGGTCGCCGCGATGGGACCCTTGTCGTCGATCGGGCGGCCGAGCGCGTCGACGACGCGTCCGACGAGCGCCGGTCCGACGGGCACCTGGATGATGCGCCGCGTGCGGCGGACCTCCTGGCCCTCCTTGACCTGCTGCGATTCGCCCAGGAGCACGACGCCGACCTGGTCCTGCTCGAGGTTGAGCGCGAGGCCGAAGATGTCGTGCCCGAAGTCGACGAGCTCGCCCGCCATGACCTTGTCGAGGCCGTAGATGCGCGCGATGCCGTCTCCGACCGAGAGCACGGTGCCGACCTCGGCCACGTCGATCGCCTTCTCGTAGCCGGCCAGCTGCTGCTTCAGGATCGCCGTGATCTCGTCCGCCTTGATCTCCATCTTCAGGCCCCCGTTCCTTTCGCTTTCTCCTGGAAACGCCGGATCCCGGCCGCGCGCCGAGGCGTCGAACACGTTCGAGCCCACGTGGGCCACGAACCCCGCCAGGATCTCCGGATCGACGTCGACTTCGACTTTCACGGAGCCGCCCATCCGCTCCGACAGCGCCTCGCTCGATCGAGGCCTTCTCGGCCTCGCCGATCGGAGCGGCCACCGTGACGCGGCCCTCGACCACTCCGCGGCTGCGCGTCCCAGCTCTCCCGCAGGCTCTTGAGAATCACGCCGGTCTCGAGGATGCGGCGGTTCTTCAGCAGCACCTCGAAGAAAGCGCGCGCCGAACTCGTCGAGCCCGACCCGCGCTGCGAGCGCGGCGACCGCCTTGCGCTTGGCGTCCTCGGGGACCGCGGGAGTCGCGAGGAACGCCTTGAGCGGCGAATCCGACGTGATCGCCTTCGCGAGCTCTCCGGCGTTGGACAGGAATCGCTCGACGTCGTACCCCTTCGGCGCCATCTCGAGAAAAGCCTTCGCGTAGGGATGCGCGAACGCGCTCATCGTGCGACCTTCATCTTCTCGATGCCCTCGGCCAGCAGGCGCTCGCGATCCGCGTCCGTGACCTCCCGCGCGAGAATCCCCTCCGCGGCTCCGGCCGTCAGATCCGCAGCCGTCCGCTGGAGCATCTCGCGCGCCGCATTCAGGCGCCGGGCGATCTCGTCCTGCGCCTCCTGGCCGGCGCGGGCCACTTCCTCGTCGGCGCGTTTGGCAAGCTCGGCCCGGGCGATCTCGCCTTCCGCGACGGCCTGCTTGCGGATCTCCTCGATCTCGCGCTCGAGCTTGGCCGTGCGCTCCCGGATGTCGGCGGAGAGCCGCTCGACGTCGCCCCGCTGCTTCTCCGCGACCCGGCGCCGCTCCTCGATCTCCTCCTGCCGCTTGCGGAACCCCGCGGCCATCGGCCGGCCGACGAAGTAGACGAGCACGGCGACGAAGAGCACGAGGTTGACGACCTGCCAGACGCCGCTGGAAATCCCCAGGAACGAGGAGGCATGTCCGCCTTCCTCCGAGGAAGAAAGGAGCGCGGCCGACAGAACGGCCGTGTGCGCGTGGACGACGAGGGCGGTCAAACTCACGCGGCGAGCTTTCGGCCGAGAACCTTCTCGGCGAGCTCGCGCGCGAGGCTCTTCGCGCGCTCGGGAATCGTGCGCGCGGATTCGTTGGCCTGCACTTCAATCTCGGCGACTGCCGCGTCGCGATCGTCCCGTTCGCGCGCTCGCGCGCATCCGCGAGCTTGGAGTCGAGGAGCGCCGTGCCCTCTCCGCGGAGCTCCTCGCGGGTCTTCAGCGCCTCGCGCCGCGCGAGCGACAGCTTCTGCTCGCCCGCGGCCACCGCCTTCTCGAGCGTCTCGAGGCTCTCGGCGTACGCCTTCTGGGCCTCATGCTCCTCGCGCTCGCGCGTCTCGAGGATCCCCGTAGAGCGGAACGAAGAGCGACCTCTTCAGGATGAAGTAGCTCACCCCGAAGGCAAGAAGCACATAGAGCAGCGTGACGTTGGGGAGACCGATCATGGAGATTTCCTAGCGTCCGAAACGCGATAAACGAAAGCGAAACCGCGGATGAATAACACAGGACCGTGCGGAGGGATAGAGGCCGCCGCGGACGTGCGCGCCGCGTGGCGATCGAACCCTCGGCCCGAGGCCCCGTAACTCGTTACGCCGTCGTTATTTCCGAGAACCCGAGCCCGGCATCTCGACGAGCTTCGGCGCCGATGACGGCGCCATGTCGCAGGAGCCCTGGAAAAACGCTCCTTCTTCGATGCGCAGAACCGGCGCGTGGAGGTCCGCCGTGACGCGCGCGCTTCGGGTGGATCTCGATGCGCTCGCTCGCGTGCACCGTGCCCTTGAGGGTGCCGTTGATCGAAACGCGCTCGACGCGAATCTCCGCGTCGACCTCGGCCGAGTCGCCCAGGATGAGCTCGCTGCCCATGGGAATCGTGCCCTCGAACTTCCCGTCGATGCGGAAGGTCTCCTCGAAGGAAAGCTCGCCCTTGAAGTGGCTCCCCTTGTCCAGAAATCCGTTGAGCGTCGCCCCGTCGCTGCGTGGTTTCATGCTTCCCCCTGGTTGGTCCGGACTCGACCTACTGCCACTGGTTTTTCATCATCTTCTCGAAGAGGCCGATGAGCTCTTCTTCCGACGCAAACGAGAGCTCGATCCTGCCTCCCCGCCGCTTGCGGACGATGCGGACTTTGCGTCTGGAGCCGCCTGGAGAGCTTCTCTTCGGCGTCGCGCGTGAAGGGCTCCCGGCGCTTCTCGTGCACCACGCGATCGCCCTGCGGCCATGCTGGCGGCCCGCTTCTCCGCCTGCCGGACCGAGAGCGCGCGCCGCAGGATCTCCTCGGCGAGGCGTTCCTGGTCGTCCACGGAGGAGAGGGCGAGGAGAGCCTTCGCATGACCCGCGGAGAGCTCGCCGTTTCGCACGCGATCCTTGATCACGGCTGATAACTTCAATAGTCTCAACGAGTTAGACACTGTCGCTCGCTCTTTGCCGACGCGGTCGGCGATCTGATCCTGCGTGAGCTGGAACTCCTCGCGCAGCCGCGCATACGCCTCGGCGGCCTCCAGGGGGTTGAGGTCCTCGCGCTGCAGATTCTCGACGAGCGCCAGCTCGAGGAGGTCCCGGTCGGACGCGTGGTCGCGGACCGTGATGGGAACCCGCTCGAGCCCCGCAAGCCGCGCCGCCCTCCAGCGACGCTCCCCCGCGATGATCTCGAAGCCCTCTCCGCGCGGCACGACGACGATCGGCTGGAGGATGCCTTGCTCCCGGATCGACCGGGCCAGGTCGGCAAGAGCGGCTTCCGAGAAGTCCCGCCGCGGCTGGAACCGGGACGGGCTTGAGGGAGCCGATCTCGGCCTCCCGGGCGGAGGTTCCCCGGGGAACGTCATCCTTCCCGGGAAGCAGGGCCGAGAGCCCTCGACCCAACGCCGACTTCTTTCCGCTTCCGCTTCGCTTGAAGTCGTCATGAGGCCTCCCTGCGCTTGATGAACTCCCGGCCGAGTGCGAGGTAGGCCTCGGCGCCCTTGGACTTGATGTCGTACGAGAGCACGGGTTTTCCGAACGACGGAGCCTCGCCCAGACGGATGTTTCTCGGGATCACGGTTTCGAAAACCTTGTCGCCGAAGTGCTGGCGGATGTCGTCGACGACCTGTTTGGAGAGGTTAGTCCGCTCGTCGAACATGGTCAACACGATCCCTTCCATCGCGAGCATGGGATTGAACGAGTCGCGCACGCGCTCGACCGTCTCCAGAAGCTCCGTCAGGCCCTCGAGGGCGAAGTACTCGGTCTGGATCGGCACCAGGACCGAGTCGGCCGCCGTGAGCGCATTGACGGTCAGCAGCGAAAGGGACGGGGGGCAGTCGATGATCAGGACGTCGAAGGACCCGCGCACCTCTCCGAGCGCGAAGCGCAGCCGCGCCTCTCGGTCCGACTGATCGACGAGCTCGATCTCGGCTCCGACCAGGTCCCGCCCCGACGGTACCAGCGAGAGGTTGGAGAAGCCGGTTGGGCGCACGGAAGCGGCCATGTGGCCCGAGAGGAGCGCCGAATAGACCGTCGCCTCCTCCCGCTTGGAGAACCCCAGCCCCGAGGTCGCGTTGGCCTGCGGGTCGAGGTCGATCAGGAGAACCTTCTTGTCGAAGGCCGCCAGGGCAGCCGCCAGGTTGATCGCCGTCGTCGTCTTCCCGACCCCGCCCTTCTGATTGGCGACAGCAACGATGCGGCTCATGTGGTCGCGGATTATGGGTCGGGTTGCTGAGGATGGGGAGCGAAATCGACACGTTCCACGTGGAACACTCCGCCTCCCAGCGTCTCAGCGCTTCCGATACACCGCGATCTCCCCCCGCTCGGTTCCGGGGATTGGCAGAGCCGACTCCGTGCGGAATCCTCTCGACAGGACCCGATCGGGGCGCACGGCCGCAGTCGTCCAGGCCAGCAGGAGGCCTGCCGCCTCGAGGAATGAGGCATCTCCGAGCCACTCGTCGAAACGGCCAACGGCTCGCGTGACGGCGACCTGAAAAGTCTGCCCGCCGACTTTTTCCATTTTTTCTATTCGTGTCTCGGCCACCTGAACCGCCGAGAGCTCGAGGACCCGTGCGGCGTGACGGAGGAAGGCCGTGCGCTTCTTCCGAGGCTCGACGAGCGTCAGCTGGAGATCCGGGCGAGCGATCGCGAGGGGCAGTCCGGGGAAGCCGGCGCCGGATCCGATGTCGACAACCTGTGCTCCATGAACAATTAGGGAGACAGGAACAATCGACTCCAGGGCATGCCGCGCAAGCGCGCGGGGCGGGAGAGGGCCGGTGAGGTTAGTGTTCCGCCGCCAGACATCGAGCTCGGCGAGGTAGTTGGCGAGTCCGGAACGAACCGTCGGTGCGAGCTCCAGCCCGAAGACGGAGCTCTCTGTTTCGAGGAGCTCGCGGAACCCCTCAGAGTCGAGCGGCGGAGCCTCCGGACCGGGCGACATGCGCCGAGATTATCGCGATGGCCGCGGCCGTCACGCCCGGGATCCGCGACGCGTCGCCGACGGTCCGCGGCCGGCGTCGCGCGCATTTCTCGACCACCTCCCGGGAGAGACCGGGGACGTTGTCGTAGTCGAAGGCCTCCGGAATCTGCGCGAGCTTCAAAAGGTCGGAGCCGTTCCAGGCGTTCGAGCTCGCGTTTGATGTAACCCTCGTACCGGACGCGGCTTTGGAGGCACGCCCGCTCCTCACGCGAGAGCTCCTCGAAGGCCTCAGGGACCAGAGCGGAGACCGAATCTGCCGCTAAGTCATTACGCTGCAATAGTTTAAGTGCTGACACCGGGCTTTCGAACTCGATTCCGAGCCCATCCTTCAGCCGCCGCCGGTTCTCCGCCGTCGGATTGAAAACGCGTTCGCGAAGCGCGGTCTCCGCACGCCGAAGCCGACCTTCGCTGCGCATCGCGAGCTCGTGCTCCCCTTCGTCGAGAAGCCCGAGGCGCCGCCCGTGCGGCGCGAGACGGGGCAGGACCGTGTCGGCGCCGAGGAGCAGGCGGTACTCGGCGCGCGAGGTGAAAAGGCGGTACGGCTCCTCGACACCGAGGCGCGTCAGGTCGTCGACCATCACCGCCGCGTAAGCCTCCGAGCGATCGAGCACGAACGCGTCGCGGCCCTCGACGGCGAGCGCGGCGTTGATTCCGGCGAGCAGTCCCTGGGCGGCGGCTTCTTCGTAGCCGGACGTGCCGTTGATCTGCCCGCCGAGAAAGAGTCGCGGCACATCGAGCGCCTCGAGCGCGGGCGAAAGCTGCTGCGGAAAAACGAAGTCGTACTCGACGGCGTACCCGGGCCGGATCATCGCGGCACGCGTCAGTCCCGGAATCTCCGCGAGGATCGCGCGCTGCGCATCCTCGGGCAGCGACGTCGAGAGACCGTTGATGTAGATCTCTTCCGACTCCCATCCGTCGGGCTCGAGAAAGAGCGTGTGGGAATCCTTGTCGGCGAACTTGACGACCTTGTCCTCGACCGACGGGCAATACCGCGGCCCGGTGCCGTGGATCTGCCCCGAGTACATGGGGCTTTCGTGCAGGCGGGCGCGGATGATCGCGTGCGCGCGCGCATTGGTCGCCGTGAGCCAGCAGCGGGCCTGCGGCCGCGCGAGCCGCGCCGCGTCGGTGCGAAACGAGAAGGGGACCGGCGGATCGTCGCCCTCCTGCGGCGTGCAGGCGTCGTAATCGACCGAGTCGCGATGCACGCGCGGGGGAGTGCCCGTCTTGAAGCGGCCGAGCGCGAGCCCCAGGCGCGCGAGAGAACCCGAGAGTCCCGCCGCCGCCGCCTCGCCCACGCGCCCGCCGGCGGTCCGACGCGCGCCCGTGTGCATGAGGCCGTTCAGAAACGTTCCCGTCGTGACGACGACCGCGTCGGCCGCGATGCGCGCGCCGTCGGCCGTCGCGACGCCCACCGCGCGGCCGCCCTCGACGAGGATTTCCTCGGCCATCCCTTCCAGGAGCGTCAGGTTCCCGGTCTGCTCCAGCCGCTCGCGCGCCAGCCGCGCGTACAGGGCCCGATCGCACTGCGCGCGCGGGCCCCAGACCGCCGGTCCGCGCGAGCGATTCAGGATGCGGAACTGGATCCCCGCGGCGTCGGCGAGACCGCCCATGAGCCCGCCGAGCGCGTCGATCTCCCGCACCAGCTGGCCCTTGGCGAGACCGCCGATCGCCGGGTTGCAGGACATGCGGCCGATCGCCGGAAGCGACCCGGTCAGCAGCGCCGTCCGGCGCCCCATCCGCGCGGCTGCGTGCGCGGCCTCGATGCCTGCGTGGCCGCCGCCGACGACGAGAACCTCCCAACGTTCGCCCACGGGCGGATTGTCTCCCAATCGGAGCGGATGTCGTTGCTACGATGGCCGGCATTCCGGAGGTCGCCATGGACTCTCGTCCGGCCTCGCGCTTCGCGCCGTTCCTCTTCTTCGCCGCCGCCTTCTCGCTGTCGCCGCCGACGCTCGCGCCAGACTTCGGCGTCCGCGCCGAGCGGTTTCGGCACGGACGACCTGCAGGCTCGTCACTCTCGTTCATCCGCCGTTTCCAGCCGCACGACTCGTCGACGACCTACTTCATCGCTGTGCTGCCTCGCGCCGGACGACAGCTATCGCCATCCCGACGGCCGGCCCGCACGTTCTCGTCGCGGCGCATGCACGCCGGGACTCATTCCCAACGGCGCGCGCGCTCGAGCGGATCGACGTTTTCGTCCGCGACTCCGACGGCGCTCCGGATCGAGACCTCGACGCTCCTGCTCTGCCGCATCGTGGGTCGACCTCGACGGGCTCGGACTTCGGCGGGTCCGACTGCCCCGGTGTCGGCGAGACCTCGGGATCGCCGGGCGACACGGTGTCCGCGATGGAGCCGGATGCACAGCGTTCTATACGAGATCGACGCCGACGGGGACGGGGACGAGGACGTCGATCGACTACATGCTCGGCGCGATGTTCGGCACGGCGCGCCGCGACTACACGCTGGCCATGCGGCTGCGCGCACGTACGCATGCTCTATCGCCGGCAGGTCTCGCCCGCGCCGACGAGCGCGACGTTCGGCGACGTTCCGGCCGGGCACCCGCTTTTCCAATTCGTCGAAGCGCTCGCGGCGTCGGGGATTACGGTGGGGTGCGGCGGCGGCAACTACTGCCCCGAAAACCCGTTGACGCGCGGCCAGATGGCGGTCTTTCTCGCGAAGGCTTTGGGGCTCCACTGGCCCGGCCCCGCGATCCCCTGACGCGTCGTTCACGACGGTTCAAGGAGGCCTTCGATGATCCGGACTCCATTTCGCTTCGCCGTTGCTCTTCTCGGCATCCTCTGCGCGCCCGCGTTCGCCCTGGCGCAGAGTCCCGCGCCCCGGAGCGGCTACGGCACCGACGACCTTCAGGTCGTGACGCTGCCAATGACGAACTTCGGCCAGCAAGGGACGGGAACGTTCTCGAGTTTCTGCTGTTTCAACCAGGGCATCGGAGAGCGCTGGCCGACCGGCGGCGAGAGGACTTTCGCCACGGGGATCGACGCCGGTCTCGTCCCGAACGGAGCGCTGGTCGAGCGCGTCGATTTCTACTTCATCGACGAAGATCCCATCGCCGATCGGAACTTCCGAGGCCTCCTTTGCCGCAGCTCGGTCGACGCCGCGACGGGCGTCGCCTCGCAGGGAGCCTGTCCGGTGGACGTGACGAGCGTCTCGGCGCCGGGCGAAACGGTCTTGACGGCCACGTCGGCCGTGCCGGTGCTCTATACGGAAGACATCGACGCCGACGGCGACCTGGACAGCGTCAGCTACCACGTCTTCGCGACCTTCGGCGTCGGCACCGAGTTCGTGTACGACGGGTCGATTCGCCTCCGCATGGTCCGCCTCTTCTACCGCCGGCAGGTCTCGCCGGCGCCCGCCGTCGCGACTTTCGGCGACGTGCCGACGTCGCATCCGTTCTTCCAGTTCGTCGAGGCGCTCGCCGCCTCGGGCGTCACGGCCGGCTGCGGTTCGGGCAACTACTGCCCCGACGCGCCGCTGACGCGCGGCCAGATGGCCGTCTTCCTCGCCAAGGCTCTCGGACTGCACTGGCCCGGACCCGTGGTTCCATAGCCCTCAACGATCAAGGAGGTCCCCATGCGCAAAATTTCGCTCCTCGCTCTGCTCTTCAGTGCGGCGCCCGCGATCGCTCTGGCGCAATCCGCGCCGCCGGCGCCCAGCGGCTACGGCACGGAGGACCTTCAGGTCGTCAACGTGACCTTCGACCGATTTCTGCCGCTCGGCTCCTCTGTGGATTTCGCGAGCAACTGCTGCCAGCAGGGCCTGGCCGGCGAACGGTGGATCGTCGAGTCGACCGGCGGCGTGCTGCTCGCGTCGATCGACGCGGGTCTCGTTCCGAACGGAGCCGATCTCGTCGACGTCTCGTTCTACGTCCTCGACACCCAGGCAGCGTTGCCGGTGGATATCAGCGGCAGGCTCTGCCGCTCCTGGGTCGACGTGGACGGCGGAGACCTCGACGGCGACTGCCCGCTCCTCGTCAGCACCTCGGGGGGCCCGGGCGACACGGTCATCGGGGGCGATCCGAACATTCAGGTCCGCTATCAGTTCGATGTGGACGCCGACGGCGAAGAGGAAGTCGTGAGCCACTTCCTGTGGGTGTTCTTCAGCCCGAGCGACGTCCCGGGTCAGATCCGACTCCGCTCCGCGCGCCTCCTCTTCCGACGCCAGATCTCTCCGGCGCCGGCTCTCGCGACCTTCGGCGACGTGCCGCCCTCGCACCCGTTCTTCCAGTTCGTCGAGGCGCTCGCGACGTCGGGCATCACGGCCGGATGCGGTTCGGGCAACTACTGCCCCGACGCGGCCCTGACACGCGGCCAGATGGCGGTCTTTCTGGCGAAGGCGCTCGGGCTGCACTGGCCCGGTCCTGAGGTTCCTTAGGAACCTATTTTCCGATGCAGAACGTCGAAAAGAGGCGGTCGAGCACGTCGTCGGCGGTTGTTTCGCCGGTCAGATCCGCGAGCGCATCGAGCGCCGCGTGGCAGTGCGTCACGGCGTATTCGGGTGAGTCGCCGCGCGCGAGCGCGGCCAGGGTTTCCTGTGCGGCGCGGCGCGCGCGCTCGACGAGGTCCTTCTGGCGAATGGACGCGAGCACCTCGGAGGTCGCGTCCGTGTCCACGTCGGCAGCGATTCGGGCGGCGAGCAGATCCCGCAGGATTCGACCCGCGTCCGGCTCGAGCCCGCAGACCGGCGCTGCATCCTCGCGCCGAGGGCCTCGGATGTTCCGGTCGGCCTTGTTCGCGACGAGGACCAGAGGCTTTCCGGTGAGCTCCTCGAGCACCGCCGCGTCTTCGGGGTCGAAACCTTCCGAACCGTCGAAAACGTAGAGGATCGCGTCCGCTTTCTGCGCCTCTTCGCGGGCGCGCGCGACCCCGAGCTTCTCGACGGGATCTTCGCTCGCGCGCAGGCCCGCCGTGTCGACGAGCGTGACCGGAACGCCGGAGAGATCGAGGGCGACTTCGAGCGCGTCGCGCGTCGTTCCGGGAAACTCCGTGACGATCGCCCTCGGCGAGCCCGCGAGGGCGTTGAAGAGCGTCGATTTACCGGCGTTCGGCCGCCCGAGAATCGCGACGCGGCAGCCGGCCGAGAGAAGCCTCCCCGTGCGATGCGTCGCCTCCAGCCGCGAGAGCTCCGCCGCAGCGGACTCGAGGCGTTCGAGCGCCCGAGGATCGATTCCCTCGCCCACGTCGTCGGCGAAGTCGAGCGTGGCCGAGAGCGCGGCGGCCGCGCCGAGCAGGTCCTCCCGGACGGCTTCGAGACGCTGCGAGAGCCCGCCCTCGAGGCGCCGGGCGGAGAACCGCGCAGCCGCGGGGGTCCTCGCGTCGACGAGCTCCTGGACGGCCTCGGCGCGCACGAGATCGATCTTGCCCGAGCGAAAGGCGCGCTCGGTGAACTCTCCGGGCCGGGCCGGGCGCGCGCCCGCGGCCCGCGCCGCTTCGAGCACCCGTGCGACGACGGCGGGGCTGCCGTGCACGGAAAGCTCGGCGGCGTCTTCGCCGGTGTACGAGGCGGGCGCGGCGAAGTACGTGGCGAGGCCGGAGTCGATGGGCTCCCCCGCGGCGTCGCGCACCGAGGCCAGGTACGGCCGCCGCGGCCGCAGGGCCGAAGAGGACGGAAGTCCCGGACAGAGCGCGCGCAGCACGCGCTCGCTGTCCGGGCCGGAGAGTCGCACGAGCGCGATCGCGGAGCGCCCCGCGGGTGTCGCGAGGGCGACGATCGTGTCGAGGTGCGCGTCGGAGGGCCGCATCGCGGGAGCGGCCTCCTACCCTCTCTTGAGGCGAACCTCCACGCGTTTGAGGAACCCGTCGCCTTCCGACTCGGTTTCCACGTCCGCTGCCTCGGCCAGCGCCAGGTGCACGAGACGGCGCTCCCAGGGCGCCAGCGGCGGCAGCAGCTGCGGCCGGCGCGAACGCCGGACCTCGTCGGCGGACTGGCGCGCGAGCTCCTCGAGGGCGTCCTGGCGGTGCGCGCGGAAGCCGTCCGCATCCAGGCGGGGATGCACCGGCTTTCCGAGGCGCTTGGCCGCGATGCGGCCCACGAGGACCTCGAGGCCGGTCAGGCCCTCGCCCTTGTTGGCGAGGAGCGGCTCGACGTCGTCGCCGATCAGCTCGAAGAGGAGCTCGTCGCCTGTGGACTCGCGCCGCCGGATCTCGACGAGCAGACCCGCGGCCGAGAGCAGCTCGGTCAGCGTCGACTCGACGAGCGTCACGGCTTCGGCATCCGTCGCGCCGGGCAGGCTCTCGCGCGGCTCGCGGGGCCCGCGGGGCTCCTTTTCGCGCTCGCGTTCGCGGGGAGCGCGAGGCTCTCTCGGCTGCCTCGCCGCCGGCTCCATCGCGGGCGCCGGCTGGCCCTCGAACGCTTCCGCGGCTTCGCGCGCCATGTCGGCCGGCGCTTCGTCGGGCTCCGGCGCGGGCCGCCCGGACTGCCCGGCCGCGGCTCCCCCGTCTTCCTGAACCTCGATCTCCACGACACGCCCGCCCCAGAACGACTTCTCGTCCCGGATCACCGTGTACTTGAGCTCCGCGGCGGTTTTTCCGAGCGCGCGCGCGGCGCCCTCGACCGCTTCCTCGACTGTTTTCGCTTCGTACCTCATTGGACTTTGCTTCGACTACGCGCGCGCCTGCTTCAGGGCCTTGGCGCCCTTGGCGGGCGGCGCGGGGTCGTCCTCCTTCACGATCTTGTTCATGACGAGCTGCTGCACGATCGTCAGCAGGTTGGAGAACAGCCAGTAGAGCACGAGGCCCGACGGCATGTCCTTCAGGAAAAATCCCCAGAGCACCGGCATGAACATGAAAATCTTTTTCTGCGCCGGGTCGAGTGTGGACGGCGTCATCGCCTGCTGGACGTACATCGAGGCGATCATCAGGATGACGAGCACGTAGGTGTGATCGATCGCCGAGAGATCCTTGATCCAGAACACGAACGGGGCGTGCCGCAGCTCGATCGTGCGCGAGAGCACGTTGTAGAACGCCACGAGCACGGGGAGCTGCAGGATCAGCGGCAGGCAGCCGCTCATCGGGTTGTAGCCCTCGGATTGATAGAGCGTCATCAGCTCCGCGTTCATCTTCTGGCGCTGCGCCGCGTCGGTCTTGGACTTCTTGTACTTGTCGCGGATCGCGTTCATCTTCGGCGCGAGCTTCTGCATCTTCTTCATCGAGGTGTAGCTCTTGGCCGTCAGCGGGAAGAGGAGCAGCCGGA
This sequence comes from uncultured Acidobacteriota bacterium, assembly GCA_963742245.1. Taxonomy (GTDB): domain Bacteria; phylum Acidobacteriota; class Thermoanaerobaculia; order UBA5066; family Gp7-AA6; genus DAHUXD01. The sequence goes on along the minus strand of CAVULG010000009.1, from coordinate 219,037 downwards.
TGAGGAAGGTGACCACGAGAATCGCGACGCCCCAGTTGGGAACGATCGCGTAGGACTTCTTCATCATCCAGAGCAGGGGCCGCGCGAGGATGCCGTACCAGCCGAAATCGACGGTGCGCTCGAGGCCCAGCTGGTAGCTCTCGAGGATCGAGACGTCCTTGGGGCCGACGTACGCCAGGCCGGAGAACTGACCCTGCCCGGACAGGCCCGTCGCGATCTCGATCGAGGGCTTGCCCTCGGGACGCGGCACGGAGAACGTGAAGAGCCGCGCCGTCGCGGGCCGCGCGGGCAGGAGCACCTCGAGGAAGTAGTTGTCCTCGATCCCGGCGAAGGACTTTTCGCCGGCACCGTCCAGGAATCCCCCGCCTTCGCCTTGTCGGCCCGCACGAGCTTCAGGCCCTCCGTCGTCGCGAGGACGGCGGCGGCCGGCATGACGTAGCTCGACTTGCGTTCGGCATCCGTGGGGTTGCGCAGCCCCGGCCCGAGAAGCACCTCGAAGGGCGGGCCCGTGACGTCGACCTCGACGTCGAACACGTACCCGTCGGCGATCCGGAAGGTCTTCGCGACGGCGATCGAGGCATCCGCGTAGCGCAGCGTGAGCCCGCGGTCGGAGGCCTTTTCGACGACGAAGAGGGCGTTGGCCACGGCCTTCGTGACCGCGGCGTCGCGCCCGAAGTCGAGGCCGAAGGGTTTCGGCAGGTCCGCGGGCAGCGCGCGCACGAGATCGAGGGGCTGGTTCTTCTCGTCGGTGTAGCGCGCGAGGACGAAGGAGGTCAGGACGGCGCCGCGGCTGGAGAAGGTGGCGGTGAAGAGGTCGTTGCCGATCTTCACGGACTCTTCCGCGGAGCCGCTGGCCGGCGCCGGCATCGCCGGAGCCGCGATGGCGGCCGCCGGCGCGGGAGCCCCGGCCGACGTCGACGGGGATCCACCCGACGCCGTCTCGCCCGCTGTCCGACCCGGCGCCGGTGTTGCGGACGCCGCGGGCACGGGCAGAGCCGGCTTCTTTGGCTTGGGAACGATCCATTCCCACGCCAGAAGAACGCCGAGCGACAGCCCGGCCGCCAGGAGGAGACGTTTCATGTCCATCAGCGTGTCTCCTCAGGGCACCGGATCCAGACCGCCCCGGTGGAACGGGTGGCAGCGCATGAGACGCCGGAGCGGCGAGCGCGCCGCCGCGGGCGAGCCCGTGCTTTGCGATGGCCTGCCGCGCGTAGACCGAGCAGGTCGGCTCGAAGCGGCAGGCCCGCGGAAGGAGCGGCGAAACGAAGCGCTTGTAGAAGTCGAGAAGGGCGATGACGATGCGCGAGGGCGCGAGCCGCGAGGGCGCGGTCACCGTCCCGGCAGCCGCGAGAGCGCGCGCGTCACCGCGGCGCGGTAGTCCTCGAAGAGCTCCTGGAACTGCGCCGCGGGCGGCCGACGGCCGCGCGTTGATCGACCAGAGCGTCCCGCCGCTGAGCCGGAAGAGACCGCGGTTGCGCCGGAAAATCTCCCGCAGCCGACGCCGGACCCGGTTGCGCGTCACGGACGGGCCGACGCGGCGAGGAACCGATATGCCGAGTCGCGGCCGACCGGAAGGGTCGGCAAGGAGGAACACCTGGATGTGTCGCCCGGAAACGCGCACCCCGGAGGCGTAGCACTCTTCGAATTCCCTGCGTTTGCGGAGGCGGTCGTCCTTCGAGAAGGTCTCGGAGACGACTCGCCCCGAGTTCACACCGTGAGTTTCTTGCGCCCCTTGCGCCGGCGAGCCGAGATGCACGGCCCGGCCTGCCCGAGTCCGCATGCGGACGAGAAACCGTGGGTGCGCTTGCGGCGCCGATTGTTGGGCTGGTAGGTGCGCTTCATAAGGAGGGCGAATGCTAGGTGCGGGGGGTGGATAAGTCAAGTCAGACGGCCCACCGGCTGCTGCGCGGCCGCATTCCTCACGACGCCCGGTCAAAACTCGATATACTCCCCGCCCCGGCTTCCCGCAGCGCTTCCACAGCTGTGGAAAACTTGTGGAAATCCGGCGGCGCATGCAATGACCGAGCTCTGGAGCTCCATCCTCAAGCAGATCGAGGGAAGCTCGACCCCAAGGAGCTCAAGACCTGGTTCGGTCCGACCCGGCAGCTGGCAGTTCGACGTGTCGGCCGGCGCCGGCGTGCTGACGGTTCTCGGTCCCGTCGCGGGTTTTCGCGGACTGGATCGAGTCGCGGCACGGAGCGCTGCTGGCGCGCGAGGCCGAGGCCGCCGGATTCCCGGGTCTCGAGATCCGCTTCGAGCCTCGAACGCGGCGAGCCCGCGGTCGCCGCCACTCGGCGCGATCGGCCGCCGCCGCCGCGCCGCATCGGAGCGCGGCCACTCCGCCAACCCGCGATTCACCTTCGACAACTTCGTCGTCGGCTCCTCCAACCAGTTCGCCCACGCCGCGGCGCGCGCCGTCGCCGAGTCGCCGTCGCGCTCGTACAACCCGCTCTTCCTCTACGGCGGCGTCGGTCTGGGAAAGACCCACCTGATGCACGCGATCGCGCAGGAGGTCCTGCGCGCGCAACCCCGACGCGCGCGTGCTGTACCTGTCGGCCGAGCGCTTCCTGAACGACCTCATCAACGCCCTGCGCTTCGAGAAGTATGCACGAGTTCAAGCGCCGCTACCGCGAGCTCGACGTGCTGCTGATGGACGACGTCCAGTTCATCGCGGGCAAGGACTCGACCCAGGAAGAGTTCTTCCACACCTTCAACGCGCTGCACGATGCGCAGAAGCAGATCGTCGTGACCTCCGACGCCCTGCCCAAGGAGATCCCGACGCTCGAGGAGCGGCTGCGCTCCCGGTTCGAGTGGGGGCTGATCGCCGACATCCAGCCGCCGGACCTGGAGATGAAGGTCGCGATCATCCGCAAGAAGGCGGCCGCCGAGAAGACTCGACGTCCCCAACGACGTCGCCATGTACATCGCCGGCACGGTCAAGTCGAACGTCCGGGAGCTCGAAGGCCGGCTGAACCGGGTCATGGCCTTCTCCTCGCTGACCGGAAAGCCGACTTCCGTCGAGTTAGCCCGGGAGACCCTGCGGGACATCGTGGGCAACGAGGAGCACCGGGCCGTACCCGCTCGAGATCCTGAAGACCGTGGCCTCCCACTACGGCCTCCGGGTCTCCGACATGAAGGCCAAATCCAACGCCAAGCCCGTCGCCTTTCCCCGCCAGGTGGCGATGTACCTCTGCCGGAAGCTGACCGAGCTCTCGTACCCGGAGATCGGCCGCCTCTTCAACGACAAGCACCACTCGACCGTCATGCACTCGGTCGAAAAGATCGAGCCGCATGATCGAGGACGACGCCGATTTCCGCAGGGTCGTCGAGGGTTTCTGCAGCCCTACCGCTGAGCGAAGCTCGCGGCCGCGCGCGAGTTTTCCGCCGCGGCGTTTTCCGCACTCCGCGACCGCATCTCGCGAGGGCCTCGCGCTCTGCGGAAGATTCCCGGATGGCGTCCACAGGGAGCGACATCGATTTCGACCCCATTTTTATTGGGTTTTTTCGTGTTCCCGATTCTTCATCGTCCCTACGAATGCGGCTAAATGTGATAGACTTTTTTCTCTTTCCGGAGGTGCGCGAATCCCATGGAATTGACGTTAAGACGAGGCGACTTCTTGAATGAGCTCACGCTCATGCAGGGAGTCGTCGAGAGGAAAAACACGATCCCGATCCTCTCCAACATTCTGCTCAAGGCCGCCGACGGCCACCTCTCGTTCACGTCGACGGATCTCGACCTGACTCTCCTCTCGCAGGCCGAGGCGAAGGTCACGCGGCCGGGCAGCGTGACGGTTCCCGGCGCGCAAGCTTTTCGACCTGATCCGCAACCTGCCCGAGGCCGACGTCGCCCTGAAGCTCCTCGACAACCACTACCTGGGCGTGACCTGCCAGCGGTCGAACTTCCGCCTCGTGGCCCAGCCGGCGGAGGACTTTCCGACGGTCCCGAAGGTCGAAGCGAAGAAGGGGGTTTCGTTTCCCCTGGATCTATGGAAACGACTGACCCGTAAGGTCTTATACGCCGTTTCGGCCGAAGAAACCCGCTTCCAGCTCATGGGCGCGCTGCTCAAGGACAAGGGCAAGGAATTCGAGCTCGTCGCGACCGACGGCCACCGCCTGGCCCTGATCGATTTTCCGAAGGAAGACGCCAAGGCCACGATCCCCAACGTCCTGATCCCGAAGAAGGCCCTGGCCGAGATCCTCAAGATGGACGGGGGAGCGGACGCGCGCGCTGGAGATCCGCCACTCCGAGAACCATCTGCTCTTCACGGTCGGCAGCCGCCAGCTCGTGGCGCGCCTGCTCGACGTCAACTTCCCCGACTACGAAAAGATCCTTTCGAAGAACAACGACCGCGTGGCGAAGGTCCCGGCGTCGGCCACCAAGCGACGCGATCCGCCGCGTCGCGCTTTTTTCCTCGGAGCGCTCGCGCGGCGTGAAGCTCTCCTTCGAGAAGAATCTCCTGACCGTCGCCTCGGCGAGCCAGGAGCTCGGCGAGGGCACCGAGACGCTCGACGTCGACTTCGACGGCGAGCCGCTCTCGATCGGCCTGAACGCGCAGTACCTCCTCGATTTCTTCGAGGAGGCCGAGACGGAAACGGTGCGGCTGGAGTTGAAGGACGAGAACACGCAGTGCCTCTGCCAGCCGGAGGGAGGCCTCGAGGGCGCCTCCCGATACCTCTACGTCGTCATGCCGATGCGACTCTGACTCTTCGAGGTGGGGACACGACCGCTTGCAGCTTTCCGAGATTTCGAACCAGGGCTTCCGCAACCTCTCCTCCGACCCCGTCTTCTTCGGCGAGGGTGTCACCCTGATCACGGGAGAGAACGCGCAGGGCAAGACCAACCTCCTCGAGGCGGCGGCCCTCGTGTGCGGACAGCGCTCGTTTCGCGGCGCCGCCTCCGCGGCCATGGCGCGCGACGGCGCAGGCGCTTCGCGATCACGGGCGTCGTCGCACGGCGCCGCGGCGCGCTCGGACCGCCTCGCGGTCACGTGGTCGAGCGAGGAGGGCCGCGATTCCTGCGCGGCGGCAAGCCCGTCGGGTTTCCGCGACGTTCCTCGGCGCTTGCGCCGGCGGTCTTCCTCGCGCCCGAGCACCGGGAGCTCCTGACCGGCAGCCCCCGCGCGTGCGGCGGCGGTTTCTCGACCGGCTGCGTCCTCGGGCTCAAGCCCGCGTCCGGCGACGACCTCGGGCGCTACGCGACGGCCCTGAAGGAGCGCAACGCGCTGCTCGCGCGCGCGCCCGCGCCGGCCGCTCCGGCGGCGGCGGGGGAGCTCGAGGCGTGGACCGAGGAGCTTGCCGTGGCCGGGTCCGCGGTGCGGCGCCACCGCATCGCGGCGCTCGCGGCTCTGGGCAGGGAGTTCGGGACGCTCGCCCGGCGCGGCCGGCAGCGGCTACGCGACGTCCAGGCCGACGCTATTCCGCCTCCGGACGACTCGGCCGACGCGCTGCGCGCCGCGTGCCAGCGCCTTCTGGCGCTCGAGCGGCGGCGTGGCTATTCGCTCGCCGGCCCGCACCGCGACGACCTGCTCTGGACGCGCGACGGCCGGCCGCTGGCCGCGCAGGCCTCCGCGGGCGAGGTCGCCCGCACCGTGGCGCTCGTCAAGCTCGCCGAGTGGAGCGCGCGTCGCGCAGGGCTTCGGGCGAGCCGCCGCTTCTTCGCCGCCGACGATTTCGACGCGGGCCTTTCGGAGGGCTGGGTCGAGGAGTTCTTCGACGCGCTGCCGGCGCAAGCCGCCGTGCTGCTGACGACGGCGGCGCCACGCGGCGCGCTGGGCAGGCCGCGCGTCCGCCGTCCTCGAGATGTGCGCGGGCAGCGCCCGCGCGATTCCGGGCGCCGCGGACGCCCGTCCAGCCCTGAGGGAGTCCGATGAGCACCGCCTACACCACCGACTCGATCAAGCTGCTCAAGGGCCTCGAGGCCGTCCGCAAGCGCCCCGGCATGTACATCGGCGACACCGACGACCTCTCGGGCCTGCACCACATGGTCTTCGAGCTCGTCGACAACTCGATCGACGAGGCCCAGGTCGGCTATTCGCGGACCACGTCGCCGTGACGATCCATGCCGACAACTCCGTCACCGTCGAGGACAACGGCCGCGGCATTCCCGTCGGGCTCCACAACGAGCACAAGCGGGAAACCCTCGAGATCATCATGACGGACCTGCACTCGGGCGGAAAGTTCGACGACAACTCCTACAAGGTCTCGGGCGGCCTCCACGGCGTCGGCGTGTCGGTCGTCAACGCGCTCTCCAAGCGGCTCGAGGTCGAGATCCGGCGCGACGGCAAGGTCTGGCAGCAGGCCTACGAGCAGGGCAAGCCGGTCGCGCCGATCAAGAACGTCGGGACCTCCAAGAAGACCGGGCACCCAGCGTCACCTTCTGGGCCGACCCGAAGATTTTCTCCGTCACCGAGTTCCACTTCGACAGCCTTTCGCAGCGCCTGCGCGAGCTCTCGTTCCTGAACCCCGGCGTCCGCATCTCGATCCTCGACGAGCGCACCGAGAAGAAGCACGACTTCGCCTACGAGGGCGGCATCAAGACCTTCGTCGAGCACCTGAACAAGACCAAGCAGCCGATCCACGACAAGGTCATCTTCTTCCAGGACGTCAAGAACAGCACCGGCGACGCCAAGCGGGACGCCGACAAGGAGCGCGTCGAGGTCGCCCTGCAGTGGAACGAGGGCTACGCCGAGACGACTCTTCTCCTTCACGAACACGATCAACAACCGCGACGGCGGCACGCACGTCGAGGGCTTCAAGACGGCCCTGACGCGCGCGATCCAGAAGTACGCCGAGGCCAACGGCCTGACGAAGGCGCTCAAGGAGACGACGCTCTCCGGCGACGACTGCCGCGAGGGCCTGACCGCCGTCGTGTCGGTCAAGGTCCGCGACCCCAAGTTCTCCTCGCAGACCAAGGACAAGCTCGTCTCCTCCGAGGTCAAGACCTGGGTCCAGCAGGTCGTCTACGAGCAAGCTCGGGCTCGTATCTCGAGGAGAACCCGCGCGTCGGCAAGAAGATCGTCGAGAAGATCGTCGAGTCCGCGCGCGCCCGCGAGGCCGCCCGCAAGGCCCGGGAGCTCGTGCGCCGCAAGGGCGCGCTCGATTCCGGGGCGCTTCCGGGCAAGCTCGCCGACTGCCAGGAAAAGGACCCCGCGTTCTCCGAGATCTTCATCGTCGAGGGCGACTCGGCCGGCGGCTCGGCCAAGATGGGCCGCGACCGCCGCTCGCAGGCGATCCTGCCGCTGCGCGGCAAGATCCTGAACGTCGAGAAGGCGCGCCTGGACAAGATGCTCGCCTCGGCCGAGATCCGGACGCTGATCACCGCGCTCGGCGCCGGCATCTCGACCGACTTCGACGCCGAGAAGGTCCGGTACCACAAGATCGTGATCATGACCGACGCCGACGTCGACGGATCGCACATCCGGACGCTGCTGCTGACGTTCTTCTTCCGGCACATGGCGGCGCTTGATCGACAAGGGCTTCCTCTACATCGCGCAGCCGCCGCTCTACAAGGTCGCCGAGGGCAAGAAGGAGACGTACCTGAAGGACGAGAAGGAAATGTCGAAGTTCCTCCTCGGCCGTCTCGGCGAGGACCGCACCCTCTCCTCGGAGATGTCCGGTACGAGCGTCTCGCGGCGCCAAGCTCGCGGCGCTCCTCGAGAAGATGGAGGAGTACCGCACCCACGTCGGCAAGCTCGGCCTGCGCGGCATTCCCGAGGGGCTCGCTGCGCGCGCTGCTCGACCGCGGGATGACGGCCAAGGCGCGAGTTCGCCGACAAGAAGAAGCTCGAGGACCTCGCGCAAGATCGTGCGGGCGTTCGGGTCGAGAAGGCCGAGCGTCGTCGCGGACGAGGAGCACTCGGGCTGGGCGCTCGAGATCACGCGCAAGGTCAACGGCGTGCCGCGCTCGGCCCGCATCGACGTCGGAGTTCGTCCGGGTCCTTCGAGTTCCGGCGCATCAAGGAGACCGCCAAGGTGATCGGCGGATTCCTCGACGGGCCCTATGTCGTCACGCGCGCCGGCGACATCCGCGAAGCACGAGACGCTCGCCGCGGTCGTCGATGCCGTCTACGAATCGGCCAAGAAGGGCCTCGTGATCAACCGGTACAAGGGCCTCGGCGAGATGAACCCCGAGCAGCTCTGGGACACGACGATGAACCCCGAGACGCGGCGCCTGCTCCAGGTGGCCGTCGAGGACGCCGTCGAGGCGAACGAAGTCTTCTCGATCCTCATGGGCGACGCCGTCGAGCCGCGGCGCGAGTTCATCGAGCAGAACGCGTTGAACGTGAGGAACCTGGACATCTAGCAAAGAGAGCCGCCCCGACGCCCGAGCGACAGAGATGAGCACCAACCTCCTGACCCCCGACGAAAAAATCCCCGTCACGATCGAAGACGAGGTCCGACGCTCGTACCTCGACTACGCGATGTCCGTCATCATCGGCCGCGCGCTGCCGGACGTGCGCGACGGCTTGAAGCCCGTGCATCGCCGCTGCCTGTACGGCATGTGGGAGCAGGGGAACCTCCACAACAAGCCGTACCGCAAGTCGGCGCGCATCGTCGGAGACGTCCTCGGCAAGTACCACCCCCACGGCGAGAGCGCCGTCTACGACTCGGTCGTCCGCATGGCGCAGGAGTTTTCGCTGCGCTACCCGCTCGTGGACGGGCAGGGCAACTTCGGCTCGGTCGACGGCGACAACGCCGCGGCGATGCGCTACACGGAGGTCCGTCTCACCAAGCTCTCGGCGGAGCTCCTCGGCGACGACATCGACAAGGAGACGGTCGACTGGACGCCGAACTACGACGGGTCGCTGGTCGAGCCCGTCGTCCTGCCGGCCAAGTTCCCGAACCTGCTCGTCAACGGTTCGACCGGGATCGCCGTCGGCATGGCGACGAACATTCCGCCGCACAACCTCTCCGAGGTCATCGACGCGACGATCGAGCTGATCCGGCACCCCGACGCCACGCTCGGCCAGCTCATGAAGAAGCTCCCGGGTCCCGACTTCCCCACCGGCGCTTTCATCCACGGAGCCCGAGGGCATCCGGGACGCCTACAAGACCGGCCGCGGGTCCGTCCAGGTGCGCGCCCGCGCGGTGATCGAGAAGACCGCTCGCGGCGACAAGGAGTCGATCGTCGTCACGGAAATCCCCTACCAGGTCAACAAGGCGAAGCTGATCGAGCGCATCGCCGAGCTCGTCAACGACAAGAAGATCGAGGGCGTCGCCGACCTGCGCGACGAGTCCAACCGCGAGGGCATGCGGATCGTCGTCGAGCTCAAACGCGGCGAGAACGCCCAGGTCGTCCTGAACAAGCTCTACACCCTGACCCCCATGCAGTCCTCGTTCGGGATCATCTTCCTCGCGATCGTCGAGAGCCAGCCGCGGGTCCTGCCGCTCCACGATCTGCTCCGCCACTTCGTCGACCACCGCAAGATCGTCGTCATCCGGCGGACGCAGTTCGACCTGAAGAAGGCCGAGGAGCGGGCGCATTTGCTGCGCGGCCTCGCGCTGGCGCTGGCGAACCTCGACCTCGTCATCAAGATCATCCGGTCGTCCAAGGACCCCCAGGAGGCCAAGGCCCGCCTGTCGGCCGAGGTCTCGATGACGCGCGCGGCCCTCGAGAAGTTCATCGGCAGCTCGCTCGGCGACGAGGGCGGCAAGGCGACCCAGGTCCTCAAGCTCGACGAGATCCAGACGCAGGCGATCCTCGACATGCGCCTGCACCGCCTGACGGGACTCGAGCGCGAGAAGATCGTCGCCGAGTTCAAGGAAGTCCTCGCGCTGATCGCGAAGCTCCGCGAGATCCTCGGGTCCGAGAAGCTCGTGCTCGAGATCGTCGTCGAGGAGCTCCAGCAGATCCGGAAGCAGTTCGGCGACGAGCGCCGCACGGAGATCGTGGCCGAGGCCTCGGACATCGACATCGAGGACCTGATCGTCGAAGAGGACATGGTCATCACCGTGTCCCGCGGCGGATACATCAAGCGCTCTCCCCTGTCGCTCTACCGCGCGCAGCGCCGCGGCGGCAAGGGGAGAATCGGCGCGACGACCAAGGAAGAGGATCTCGTCGAGCACCTGTTCGTCGCCTCGACGCACGCCTACGTGCTCGCGTTCACCTCGCGCGGCCGCATGCACTGGATCAAGGTCTACGACCTGCCGCAGCTGGGTCCGGCGACGCGCGGCAAGGCGATCGTGAACCTGCTCTCGCTCGGTCCGAACGAGGGCATCGTCGCCATGGCCGCGACCAAGGACTTTCCCGAGGACCGGTTCCTCATGTTCGCGACCCGGAACGGGCTCGTGAAGAAGACGGCGCTCTCCGCCTACTCGAACGTGCGCTCGGGCGGGATCATCGCGATCAACCTCGAGGAAGGCGACTTCCTGCTCTCCGTGCGCATCACCAACGGCGAGAACCAGATTTTCATCGGCACCCGCCAGGGCATGGGCATCCGCTTCTCCGAGAAAGACGTCCGAGCCATGGGCCGCGACACGACCGGCGTCAACGGCGTCTCGCTCAAGAAGAAGGACGACTTCGTCGTCGAGATGGACGTCGTCGACGAGAAGGCGCACCTCCTGTCGGTGACCGAAAGCGGCTACGGCAAGCGCTCCGAGGTCACCGAGTACCGGTACCAGGGCCGCGGCGGCTCGGGCGTCATCAACGTCAAGGTCACCGAGAAAAACGGTCCCGTCGTCGGCATCAAGTCCGTCACCGACGCCGACCAGCTGCTGCTCATCAGCCAGCGCGGGCAGTTGATCCGAATCAAGGTCAAAGACATCCGCGAGACGGGTCGGGCGGCCCAGGGGGTTCGCGTGATCAATCTCGATGAGGGCGATCGCCTGGTCGCCCTGGCCAAGCTCGCCGAGAGCGACGACGCCGAGGAGGAGGCGCAGGCCGCGCTTCCGGTTCCCCCGCCGGATACGCCGGGTAAGCCGGCGGCCGGGGCGCCCGCCGCGAAACCGAAGGCCGGCAAGGGCGGGACGGAGTTCCTCGCCGACGAGGATGACGGCGAAGACGACGACGAGGACTGAGACCCACCCCTCCGTCCGACGTCTCCCCCGGCCCCCGCCCCGGCCAATATAGAATCCCGCCCCCATGCGATTTTTTCTCGACAGCGGGAGCGCCGAAGAGGCGCGCCGCATCAAGGACCTCGGCCTTCTGGACGGCGTGTGGCTCTCCGTTTCCGCGGCCGAGAAGGCCGGCTCGGAGTATCGAAAGGCCATTCGCGAGCTGGCGTCGCTGACCGACGGCCCGGTCCTGGCCGAGCTTTCCGCAGGCGACGCCAAGGGCATGTACAAGGAGGCGCGCGAGCTCGCCAAGCTCGGCAAGGACGTGGTCGTCCGCGTGCCTCTGAAACCGGAAGGACTCCGGATCGCCCGGCTGCTCGCCCAGGATCAGGTCGCCATCTGCGCTTCGGGCTGCTTCTCGGCGCCTCAGGCGCTGATCGCCGCAAAGGCCAACGTCGCCTACGTCGCCCCGGCCGTGACGCCTCTGGACGCCGTCGGGACGATCGGTATGGACCTCGTGGAGCAGGTCATCCGGCTCTACGACAACTACGGCTACCAGACCCAGATCGTGGTTTCCGAAGCCAGCAATCCCGTCCACCTGCTCGACGCCGCCCTCATGGGAGCCGACGTCGCGGCGCTGCCGGCGGCGGTCATCGAGCAGCTGTTCCGCCATCCGCTGTCCGACGAAATTCTGGCGGGGAGGCCCTCGTGAAGGCCTCGGCCGATCGGATCCTCTACCTCGCCCGGATCGTCATGAAGACACTCAAGGACAGCCGCAATCTCGAACAGAAATCCGACGACGAGACGGTGCGACGCGCGGTGGTCCGGGAGTTGACCGATACGTTCGGTGAGCTCGATGCGCTCGAGGAAAAGGTCCGGGCCGCGCTCGCCAAAAGGCGCTCCATGTCGGAAAAAGATCGCGACTTCGAGTTCGCGAGGTCCTTCGAAGACGAGCTCCGCAAGCATGGGGCCTGAAAAGCTACTGTAGATTCAGGATATGCGCCTGCAACCAGGGTATTTAGCAGCCGCTGACTGCAGTTTCATCCCAGCTTGCATCGGGGCTCCTGTTTTGTACAATTGGGTCGGTGGCAGCCCAATTGGATCTCAACCAGATCAACATCGATCGCGCTGCGGCGACACCGCTCGCCGATCAGGTCTACGACGCCATCGAAGGCCGGATCGTCGGCGGGCTGTATCCGGAGAATAGCCGCTTGCCGACGACGCGCGAGCTTGCGGCCGCGCTCGGAGTCAATCGAGGAACGGTCCAGACTGCCTACCGGCGGCTGCAGCAGCGCGGCCTGGTCGAAGGGCGTATCGGCAGCGGCACGGTGGTGCGCGGCTCCCCTGCCGCTCCCGCATCGGCGTTTCGGCTGTCGGACCTGCTTTCCCAGCGTGCCGCCGAGCTGCCGGCCGAGTCCCCCATCGTGCTCGCCGAACCGGCGGTGGCGGATTTTTCGCGCCTGGCCCCGGACGAGCGCTTCTTTCCGCTCGAGGAGTTCACCCGCACGCTCGCTTACGCCTGGAGCCGGCGGCGCGACCTCTGGCAATACGCGCCGCCTCTGGGGCTCGAGGAGCTTCGCATCGAGATCTCGCGGCGCCTCGCCGAGATCGGGCTGACACGGTCGCCCGACGAGATCATCGTGGTCGCGGGAGCGCAGCAGGGTCTGGATCTGCTCTTCCGGACCTTCGTCGATCCGGGCGACCTCGTCGCGATGGAATCGCCGACCTACTCCGGCGCGCTGTCCCTGGCTCGTCTGGCCGGCGTCACGATCCTGCCGCTGCCCATGGACCCGGGCGGACCCGATCCGGCCCGTCTGTACGGCCGGCGGGTCAAGCTTTGCTACCTGATGCCCGAGCGGCAGAATCCCACCGGCATCACGACGGGCCCGCGCCGGCGGGAGGCGTTGCTCCAGGCGGCCCTCGCGGCCTCGGCGCTGATCGTCGAGGACGGCTACGAGGAGCCCGAGTCGGGCGAGCCGCCGCTGTCCGCGCGGGAGCCCACGCGCACGGTCTGGCTGGGGACTCTCTCCAAGGATCTCGTCCCGGGCTTCCGCATCGGCTGGATCGCGGCCGACCGGCCGATCGTCGAGAGGCTCGCGCGGGTCAAGAAGGCGACGGACTTCGCGACACCCGTGCCGCTGCAGGCGGCCGTCGCGGCGTTTCTCCGGGCCGGCGGCGACCGGAAGGTCCGGCAGGCGCGCGCGGAGGAAGTTGCGCTCCGGGCGGTCGCGGCCAAGCAGGCGCTGCGCGAGCAGCTGCCGCAGGTCACGTGGTGGGGGGGAGCCGGGGCCAATCCGCTCTTCTGGCTCCACCTGCCGGAGGGGATTTCGGGGCGGCGCGTGGCGGAAGCGGCGGCGGCGCGGGGCGTCGGTGTCGCGCCGGGCGAGGACTTCGACCCGCGCGGCGAGGACACGGCGAACGTGCGCCTCTCGGTTTCGCGGGTCGAACGGCGGGACATCGGCCGCGGCATCGCGGTCCTGGCGGAAGCGGTTCGGGAAGTGCAGACACGTTCGCGAGCGGCGCTCGGGGCGCCGGTCGTTTGAGATCGACGACAGGGGAGGGGACATGAGCCGGGAAGAAACGTTTCGTCTCAAGGTCGGTCTGGCCGAGATGCTGAAGGGCGGCGTCATCATGGACGTCGTCAACGCGGACCAGGCGAAGATCGCGGAGGCCGCGGGCGCTGCCGCGGTCATGGCGCTCGAGCGCGTTCCGGCGGACATCCGGCGCGACGGGGGAGTGGCGCGGATGTCGCCGGTCTCCAAGATCCGCGAGATCCAGCAGGCGGTCTCGATTCCGGTGATGGCCAAGTGCCGGATCGGCCACCTCGCCGAAGCGCGCGTGCTCGAGGCGCTCAAGGTCGACTTCATCGACGAGTCCGAAGTGCTCACGCCCGCGGACGAAGAGAACCACGTGTTCAAACACGACTTCACGATTCCTTTCGTCTGCGGCTGCCGCAATCTCGGCGAAGCCCTCCGGAGAATCGGCGAAGGCGCGGCGATGATCCGGACGAAAGGGGAGGCCGGCACCGGCGACATCGTGCACGCGGTCAAGCACCTCCGGGAGGTCCACCGCGAAATCAAGATGCTCACGCAGCTTTCGAAAGACGAACTCATGACGGCGGCCAAGAAGCTCCAGGCCCCGTTCGAGCTCGTCGTCGAGGTGGCCGAGAAGGGCAGGCTCCCGGTCCCGAACTTCGCGGCCGGCGGAATCGCGACGCCTTCGGACGCGGCCCTCTGCATGCAGCTGGGCGCCGAAGCGGTCTTCGTCGGTTCCGGCATCTTCAAGTCCGACGATCCGGAGCGGCGGGCGCGCGCGATCGTCCAGGCGACGACACACTGGAAGGACGCCCAAGCGCTGCTCGCGGCCGAGGAATCCCTGGGCTCGGGCATGAAGGGCATCGAGGCCGCGAGCCTCCCCGAAGAGGCCCAGCTCCAGACGCGCGGCTGGTGAGGCTCGTGAAGACGGAGGGGTCTCCGGCGGCAGGGACGGGCGTCGCCGTGCTCGCCCTCCAGGGCGACTTCGAGGCGCACCGGCGCGCGCTCTCCGAGATCGGCGTCGCAAGCTTCGAGGCCCGGCGGCCGGCGGATCTCGCCGGGGCGGACGGGCTCGTCATCCCGGGCGGCGAATCGACGACCCTCTGGAAGTTCTTCGAGGCCGAGCCCTGGGTCGAGGCGTTCCGCGCGTTCGCCGCGACGGGCCGTCCGGTGCTCGGCACCTGCGCCGGCGCGATCGTGCTCGCGCGCGAGGTCTCCAACCCCGCGCAGCCGGGCGTGGGGCTCATCGACATTGCCGTGGCGCGCAACGCCTACGGCCGCCAGGTCGATTCCTTCATTGCCGAGGTCGAGGCCCCATCCCTCGGGGGAAGCCTTCCGGCGGTCTTCATCCGCGCGCCGCGCATCCTGACGACCGGCTCCGGAGTCGAGGTCCTCGGCGCGCATCGCGGCGAGCCCGTCCTCGTTCGGCAGGGCAACGTGACCGCGGCGACGTTTCATCCGGAGCTGACGGCCGATCGCCGCCTCCACCGGCTCCTGTTTCGAGCCGGCGACGGACTGGCCGCGCGAAGGAGCGCTTCCGCATGACCATGAGCACGTCCACGGGCCTCGTTTCCGTCGAGACCCGCGACGACGTCGCGATTCTCACTCTGTCGCGGCCGAAGGCCAACGCGTTCTCGCCCGAGCTCGTCGCGGAGCTCTCGGCGGCTTTCTCCGCGCAGGAGAAGGCCCGGGCGATCGTCCTGGCCTCGTCGCTGCCCGGCATCTTTTCGGCCGGCTGGGACCTTCCGCTCCTCGTCGATCGCGATCGGAAGTCCATGGCCTCCTTCGTGTCGGACTACTGCGACCTCGTCCGGCAGATCTTCGTCGCGGGCCCGCCCGTCGTCGCGGCCCTCTCCGGCCATGCGATCGCCGGAGGCCTCATCGTGGCCATGGCGGCGGACGAGCGGATCGCGACGGAAGGGAAGGGCAAGTTCGGCCTCTCCGAGGTGATCCTCGGCGTCTCGGTTCCGCAGTGCCTCATGGAGCCGTTTCGCCACGCGATCGGCCCGCGCCCCATGGAGCGGCTGGCGGCGACCGGAGAGAACCTGACGGTCGAGCAGGCGCTCGCGATCGGCCTCGTCGATCGCGCCGTTCCCGCGGGGGAGCTTCTCGAGCGGGCGGTGGAGCGGGCGCGGCTGCTCGCCGGACTCTCGGGACCGGCCTACGCCGCGATCAAGCGGCGCTCGCGCGCGGCGGCCCTCGCGCGTTTCGACCAGGCCCGCGATCACGATCCCTTTCTGGATTTCTGGTTCTCGGAGGACGCCCGCGTCCGCGTCAAGGACATGGTCGCGAGGCTGACGAGCCGCGAAGCGTGATCCGGGAGTGACGGGAACCTCCGGGTTTTCTCTCGACGAGGTCCTCGAAGTGCTCGACCTGTCGCGGGCCGAGCCCGGGTCGGGATTTCTCGAGGCGCTGTTCGTGCGCTTCATCGACCGGGTTCCCTTCGAGAACGCATCCAAGATCGTTCGCGACGCCGACGTCGCGGATCCGGCCGCCAAGCCGCGAACTCCCGAGGTTTTCTGGTCCGACCACCTCGAGCGCGGCGCGGGCGGGACGTGCTTTGCGCGCGTCGCGGCCTTCGATGCGCTCCTGACGGCTATCGGTTTCCGGACGAAGCGGCGCCTCGGCATGGTCCGCAATCCCGGAGACCACGCGGCGCTCTTCGTCGAGACGCCGGCGGGGGAGGTCCTCGTCGACGTGGGATTCCCCGTGCCGGTCGTGCTGCCGGCGCGCGCGGGATTCGTCGAAGGATCGACCGGCGCCTACCGCGTCGAGAGCCTCGACGCGCAAGGCGGCCTGCGCATCCGGTTCGAGGCCGGTGTGCCGGAAGGCCCGCAGGCGATCGCGATCGACGCGGCGCCGGTCTCGCCGGAACGCTACGACGAAGGCTGGCGCCGGACGTTCGCGCCGGGAGCGCCGTTTCTTCGGGAAGTGACGCTCCGGCGCGAGCTGCCAGGGCGCGCGGTCGCGTTCACGCGCGGCGAGGCCCGCGTGGACGATCTGCATTCACGGCTGCGGGTCCCCCTTCCCGCTCCGCGGGCCGCGGCAGTCGCCGCCCTCTTCGGCATGGACGCGCCGCTGCTCGAGCGCGCCTTCGCGATCGTCGGGGATCCGGCGGCGCCCGAGACGGATTCGACACTCACCGCCTACCTCGAGCACGACGGAACGCCCGAGGCGGCGTTTGCGGCGATCGCGCGCCCCGAGGGCTACCGCCGATTGATCGAGGGCGTGGGATCGGTCGGGGCGCTGCGGGAAACGCCCGGCGGCTTCACGCTCGCGCTTTCTTCGGGCACGCCGGACGGGGGCGCGGCCGGCGTCGCCGCTCTCGAGGAAGACGTCGCGCCGGACATCGAGCGCCGGCGCCTTTCCATCGTGCGCCGCTCGGGAGCCTCCGCCTATCGCTCCGTCTACTCCGCGCAGAAGCGCGACGGCCGGACTTTCCTGATCCGCGAGGCGACGCTGCCCGGCGTGCGCGAGGATCTGCTGCGCAACGACTCGCTCCGCGGCCGCCTCGCCGGCCCGCTGGCGCTCGACCTGCTCGCGTGGAAGAGGATGCTCTAAAACCGGAACGAGCGTTCCGACTCGAGCAGGCGCAGTCGCGGTTCCTTCAACGCCGCCACTTCCCTCCGGATGCGCGGCAGCGACGGCGGCTTCATGTGGTACAGAAAAACGGGCACGCGGGGCGGCGCTTTCGCGACCTCCGCGAGAAGCAGGCTCGGCGTCAGGTGACACGAGGCGCGGGCGACGGCCGCCTGCGCGTCCGAGAAGGACACCTCGAGGAACACGGCTTTCAGGTCCCGGGCGCGCGCCGCGTGTGCCCAGAGCCGGCGCGTCGGCATCGTGTCGCCCGAGAAGAGCACCGCGCGACCGGGCTTGGAGACCAGGTACCCGTATGCCGGGACGACGTGATCGACGGGCAGGGGCGTGAAGCGCGCGCTGCCGGCGCGGAACGTACTTCCCACGGCGACCGGCCGGTAGACGATCGTCGGCCGGGCGCGCGACGGCAGCTTCGTGAAGTCGGGCCAGGTCGAGTCGTTGAAGACGTGCCGCGACAGGGCCTGGAGAACGGGGGAAGGCGCGACGAGCTCGAGGGGCCGCTCGCGGCCGTAGATGTTCTCGACGAGAAACGGCAGCGACGCGACATGGTCGAGGTGCGCGTGCGTGAGCACGACGCGGCGCAGGCGGCGCTGCGCCGGCAGCGGCAGGGTCTCGGTGAGCGCGCCGGCGTCGAGCGCGGTCTCGCCGTCGATCAGGAAGCAGGTCATGCGGTAGCCGGGCGCCGAGCCTCCGTAGGGGCCCAGCACCCGGATCGCGAGAGATTGGCCGGACGGCACGTTCCCTCGATTGTAAGGGAGACGGCCTCCGAGACGACGTGCTCTAGAACTCCTGGCCGAGGTAGAAGAAGAGTTTGAAGTCGGTCAGCTGCTGCTTGAAGTTCCACTGGCGCGCGATGTCGAAGTGGAGCGGCAGACCGAGGAAGTTCGTCTGGAATCCGAATCCCCAGTCGGAGTAACCGCCCTGCGAGCCGTTGCAGCCGGCCGGGGCGCCGCCGATGAAGGTGCCGTTGCCGCAGAGGGTGTAGTCGTCCCAGAACTGCCAGGGCTGGTCCTTGAGCTTCGCGCCGCCGATGTCGATGAACACCTTGCCGCGGATCTCCCGGATCCCCAGAAACGGCGTCGCGATCAGGTCGATGAGGGGGAACCGGAACTCGACGTTCAGGAAGCCCGCCGTGTTGCCGAGGATGCCGTAGATCGGGAACGTGCGCAGCGTGTCGATGCCGCCGAAGGCGAGGACGTCGGGCAGCGCGCCCGTCGCGCGGAAACCGTAGAGGCGGATGGCGAAGAGCGAACGGCGCGTGATCTTGAAGTAGTGGCGCAGGTCGATCGTCGTGTCGAACGAGAGCGTCGTCTGGTCCTCGCCGGGCAGCCGCGTGCCGCTGATGTACGGCGCCCAGGAAATGCCGAGGGAGAGCTTGCGGCCCGAGACCGGTCCGAACGACTCGTACTGCGCCGTGTCGCCGACGAGTCGCCCGCCGATCTGGGGATAGTTGTTCTGGCTCGGGATCCCGATGATTCCCTGGCCTTCGTCGGTCTCGACCCAGACGGGGTACCCGTTGTACTCGCGGGAGATGAAGCCGACGTCTCCCTCGATCCGGTAGTACCGGTTGAGAGGATACGAGCCGAAGAAGTTGCCCCCGATGAAGGTGTAGTTGGTCTGGGTCGATACCGAGTTGTCGGGGTTCAGGACGTAGTAGTAGGCGCGGTTGTAGTAGGCGGCGACGCCTTTCTGGAGTCGCGAGCTGATGTCGGTGTACGAGAGGCTGCCGTTGGTGTAACCCGACACCGTCCAAAGGATGGCCTGGAGCCGCCGGTCCCCGAGGTTGTCGCCGAAGGTCAGGATCGTGTTGGACAGGAACTGGCCGTCCGTCGCGACACCCGCGAGGATCTGCGCGTCTTCGAGGAAGAGCTTGCGGCTGGGCTTCTCGATCTTCGACGGATCGACGGCCACCTCGATCGTGGGCTGGAAGGGCGCGATCGTCGCGGGGCCGGCGGGGGAGGGCGCGGGGTTCAACTCCGCGAGCTTCCGGAACGGTTTCTTGGCGTCGGTCACGTAGAGCATGAAGCGGCGCTTGTAGTACGCCGAAAAGACCAGCCTCTCCGAGCCGTCGCGGGCGGTCAGGATCGCGGGCGAGAAGCAGCCGCCGACGACGTTGGTGAAGGCGTTGGTCTCGCCGTTGGCAAGGTCGACGGAGTAGATGTTGTAGACGCCGCCGTTGCGGTCCGATGCGAAGAAGAGACGCTTGCCGTCGGGCGAGATGGCGGCGTCCTCGTCGTTGGAGTCTCCGTAGGTGACCTGCTCGCGCGAGCCCTCGACGCCCGGCCGCAGGCGGAAGATCTTGGCGTTGGTGCCCTGGACGCCGGAGTAGTAGATCCACTGCCCGTCGGGCGAGAAGGACGGCGCGAAGTCGAAGGACCGGTCCTGCGTGACGTTGACGATCGCCTTGGACTCGAGGCCGTACGTGTAGATGTCGGCGTCGCCGCCCTTGAAGGCCATGAACGCGATCTGCTTGCCGTCGGGCGAGAACGCCGGATTCAACTGCTGGTCGAGGCCCGGCATCGGGATCATCGTCTCGATCTTGCCGTCGAGGGCGTTCAGGAGCAGGAGCTCGCGCCCGCGCTCGCGCCGCACGAAGAAGGCGAGCGTGTTGCCGTCGGGCGAGACGGCGAGGTCGACGCCGCCGACAGGCCCCGTCGTCAGCCACTGCGCGACGATGTACTCGTAGTCGGTCTTGAAGCCCTTCGTGAGGTTGCGGTAGAGCTTGCGGTCCCGGGGCGAGAAGACGACGACGTTGGCATCTTCGCCGAGGGTCGAGATGGCGGCCCCGAAGTCGCCCGAGGGGAAGGGACGGACCGACACTTCGGCGGAGCCCTCCTGCGAGAGGCGAACCTGGTCGCCGAAATCGATCGGCTCGCCGCGCTCGGTCAGCATCTTCAGGAAGCGCTGCCGCAGGTACCGGCGGAACCGGATGTCGAAGTCCTCGGCCGAGACGCCGTAGGTCCGCTTGAGGACGCGGTCGATGTTGGGCCCGAGCTGCCCGCGGTACTCGAAGACGAAGTCGCGCACGCCGTCCTTGCCCCACTCGGCTTCGATGAAGTCGAAGACGGCGTGGCCGAAACGGTAGGCGAAGAAACCGAAGATGCCGCGCTCGGCGATCTCGGGCACCTGGTCCGACAGCACCGCGTCGCGCAGCACCATCATGTCGCGCGCGTCCTCGTCGTCCGCGAAGTAGGACGCCATGCCCTCCGTCAGCCACTGCGGAGCGCCCGAGGTGTAGGCCCGGATGAAGCTGCCGCCGAAGAAGATCTCGAACTGGAAGACGTGCGTCAGCTCGTGGGAGACGAGCTTCTGGAGCTCCTCGTCCGGCATGTCGATCGGCAGGACCATGCGGTTGCGCGTCGGCAGGGCGAAGGCGCCGACCCCCTCGGGGATGAAGCCCGAAAGCGTGTTGGTCTGCTCGAACTCGCTGTGGGTCGCGTAATAGATGATGTTGATCGGCTTGGGGATCTGGAAGTTGAGCGCCCGGGAGATGTCGTCGTAGGCGCTCTCGGCGTAGGACGCGACCTTCTGGAGCGAGCTTTCCTCGCGGTCGTGGAAGTAGATGAGGAAGTGCGTCGAGCGGTACGTCTTCCAGTGGAAGGTGTCGTAGGCGATCTTGTTGACGCCGAAGTACGTGTAGTACGGATCGATCACCTGGGCCGCGGCGGGCGCGGGCGCCGCCAGAAGTGCGACGGCGACGGCGGCGGCCAGCCCGGCGGCGACGAAGAGCTTCTTCCTCATCATCTTTTGTCCTCGGGGGATCTAGTTGGTGAAGATGTAGCGCTCGGCCTCGCGGTCGCGCGCGACGAAGGTGTTCAGAATCTGGCTCTCGAGCGAGAAGAGATTCTCGAAGAGACCCTGAAGCTCGTCGGCGCGCCGGCTGCCGGTCTGGCGGAAGTCCTTGAACTGGTCCTGGAGGAGCTTTTCGCCGGTGCGCCCGTCGAGGACGAGCAGCACGATGTCGAAGAGGAAGCCCGTCTGCTCGACGTAGACCTGGCGGTAGTACGTGCGCCCGTCGATGGGGGAGGTGTATTCCTCGGTCTTGTAGCCCGAGCGATCCTCGATCTTGAACTCGAGGCTGCCGGACACGATGATCTCCGCTCCCGTCGTCGTGCCGACCGACACCCAGTACTCCTGCGCCTTCGCGAGCTCGGTCAGGATCTGCGTGGGGAGTTTGACGTCCGGACCGGTCTGCACGATCTCGAAACGCGTGCGCTTCTCGAGCTGCTTCTTCAGAAAGCGCTGGAACTCGCCCTGCAGATCGACGTTGGCGAGCCGCTTGTCGCGGGCCTTCTCGGCGTCGGTCACGATGATCATCGGCGCGAGCGCGATGCGCTCGTTGCCGCGCAGCGGCAGCTTCGCCTTCAGCGGCAGCCGCAGCCGCACCTGGTCGACGCCGGCGAGGACGGGCAGCGCCGCGGCGAGCAGCGCGAGGATTGCCGCAACAAACTTGAGCTTAAGGCGTCGGCGCACTGGCGGCCTTTCCGGTCGTCTTCGTGTACGACGTGTAGAACTCGGCGAAGCGCGCATAGTTGCGCCGGATGTACTCGTTGTTCGGAGCGAGCTCGAGCGCCTTCTTGTATTCGGCCAGCGCCTTCGCGAAATCGCCGTTGGCTTCCATGGCGACGGCGAGATTGTTGTGGGCGCGCGCGTTGTCCGGATCGCGCGCGATCGCCTGCTCGAAACGGAACGCGGCCTCGCGCCAGTGGCCTTCCTTGGCGACGTCGGTTCCGAACGAGAGCTGCGTCGACGCGCGGTCCGTATGAGGGTAGGACGACGTGCAGCCGCTCGCGACAATCAGTAAGGTGAGGACCCACGTGCCGCTTCGCTTCAAGCTGTCGCCCGCCTCCCGGGTCGGGGTGGCTATTATAGGTTTGGCTTCGACGGGAGATCGGGGAATTGTCGCCGCGCCGTCGATGAAAGATTGCTTAAGGCCGTGACCGCGCACGCCCTCGCCCGCCGCGCCGCGCTCTCGTGGGCGCGGGGCAGCGTGACCCCGCAGAAGCTCTGGCCGCTGCTGCGCGCGCGCGGAGGCGTCGAGGGGCTTCTGTCCTCCGAAGAAGAGGAGTTGTCCGCTTTTTTGGGCTCTCGGGACCGCGCGCGCGCCGTGCTCCGGGCGGGCAGCGACACCGAGGCCGAGCGTTGGGCGGCCCGGATCGAGCAGGCCGGCATCCGCCTCGTGACGGCTTTCGAGCCCGAGTACCCGGATGCCCTGCGGGAGATTCCCGACCCGCCCTTCCTCTTCTTTGCGCTCGGCCGGCTCGAACGGCTCAAGCTCCCCGTGGTCGCGATCGTGGGATCCCGCGACGCCTCGCGCTACGGCCGGGACGTCGCGTGGCGCCTCTCCCACGAGCTCTCCGCGGCCGGAGTCACGGTCGCGTCGGGCTTCGCCCGCGGCGTCGATGCCGCGGCCCACGAGGCGGCGCTCGACGGCCCCGGAGGGACCATCGCGGTCCTCGGTTGCGGAATCGACGTCGACTATCCCCGCGAGCACCGGCGGCTGCGCGAGAAGCTCGCGGCCGGACACCTGCTGGTGTCCGAGTACGCGCCGGGTACGGAGCCACAACCGCATCACTTCCCTGTACGCAACAGGATCATCGCGGGGATTTCTTCCGGGGTCGTGGTGGTCGAGGCTTCGCGGCGCTCGGGGTCGCTCATCACGGCGCGGCTCGCCAACGACTTCGGCCGCGACGTCTTCGCCGTGCCGGGGTCGATCTTCTCCGAAACCGCCGTCGGGACGCACGCGCTCCTGAAGGACGGCGCGATCCTCTGCCGGGGCGCGGAGGACGTGCTCGCGGAGCTCTTCCCGACGGTGCTGCCGGGCGCGCCGCCGCTGGCGTCCGCGGCCGCAACGCCTCTGACTCCTCCCTCTCCGGACCTCTCTGCCGAGGCGAGGCGTATGCTCGAGGCGCTCGCCCGGGACGACACGCTCTCGGCCGAGGATCTTGCCCAGGCGCTCGACCTGCCCGCGGCGACGGTTCTCGCGGGGCTCTTCGAGCTCGAGGCGGCGGGCCTCGCCGCCGCCGCAGATGGAGGACGATACGGGATCCGGCGCCGGTGAGTCCGGGACCAGGACGAGGCCCGGGAATACGGATTTGTTGCCAGCTGTCGCGAAACCGCGAGTTTGCGCTTTCCCGACTGTTGTGAGAGGGTCCGCGCCCTAATGCCCAAGTCCATCGTCATCGTCGAGTCGCCCGCGAAGGCCAAGACCCTCGAGAAGTTCCTCGGCAAGGGCTTCAAGGTCATGGCCTCGTACGGCCACGTGCGGGATCTGCCCCGCAAGGGCCTGGGCGTCGACCGCGCGAACGCCTACGAACCGACCTACGAAGTCCTGCAGGGCAAGGAAAAGACGATCAACGAGTTGAAGCGCGCGACCAAGACGGCCGACGCCGTCTACCTCGCCGCCGACCCCGACCGCGAGGGCGAAGCGATCTCGTGGCATCTGCGCGAGACGCTCCAGCCCGGCAACGCGGACGTGAAGTTCCGCCGCGTGCGCTTCAACGAGATCACCAAGAAGGCCGTGCTCGCGGCCATGGAGGACGCGGGCGAGATCGACTCGAAACGCGTCGACGCCCAGCAGGCCCGGCGCATCATCGACCGGCTCGTCGGATACGAAGTGTCGGACCTCCTCTGGAAGAAGGTGTGGCGGGGCCTCTCGGCCGGCCGCGTCCAGACGGTGGCGCTGCGGATCATCTGCGAGCGCGAGAGCGAGATCGAAGCGTTCGTCCCCGTCGAGTACTGGTCGGTCGACGCGCGGCTCTCGGGCAGGGTGCCGCCGGAGTTCACCGCCCGCCTGTCCACGTTCGACGGCGGGAAGCTCAAGTTCGACGGCACGGACCCGCGTCTGCCGGACGAAGCGTCGGCGACCCGTGTCGTCGACGAAGTCCGAAACGCCGACTGGGTCGTCTCGTCCGTCGAGACGTCGGAACGGCGCAAGAACCCGGCGCCGCCCTTCATCACCTCGCAGCTCCAGCAGGCCTCGGCGCGCCGCCTCGGCTTCGCCGTGCGGCGGACCATGCAGATCGCGCAACGACTCTATGAAGGCCGCGAAATCGCCGGACGGGGGACCGTCGGGCTGATCACGTACATGCGCACGGACTCGACGCGCGTCTCCGACGACGCGCTCAAGTCGGTGCGGGAGCTGATCGGAGGCCAGTACGGTCCCGAGTCCCTGCCCGAGTCGCCGCGCTACTTCAAGAGCCGCCGCGACACCCAGGACGCGCACGAGGCGATCCGGCCGACGTACCTCGACCTGCCGCCCGACGAGGTGGCCAAATACGTCGCTCCCGACGAGGCGAAGCTCTATCGGATCATCTGGGAACGCTTCGTCGCCTCGCAGATGTCGCCCGCGGTCTACGACACGACCGCCGCGGAGATCACGGCCGGGCGCGCGCTCTACCGCGCCTCGGGCTCGACCCTCAAGTTCGCCGGCTACCTCGCGGCCTACGGTGTCTCGGCCACTTCGGGGGAGGAAGAGGACGAGGGCGACAAGGATTCGCCGAAGCTGCCTCCTCTGAGCCAGGGCGAGAAGCTGAAGCTCGTCGAAGTCCTGCCCGAGAGGAAGGCCACGCAGCCGCCGCCGCGCTTCAACGAGGCGTCGCTCGTCAAGTTCCTCGAGGAAAACGGCATCGGCCGGCCCTCGACCTACGTCGAGATCCTCCGCAAGATCGAGGAGCGGCGCTACGTGCACCGCAAGGACCGGCGGTTCATCCCGACCGCGCTCGGGCGCACGGTCATCGAGCTCCTGATCCCGTACTTCGACGACTTCTTCGAGACCGCCTACACCGCCCGCATGGAGGACACGCTCGACGACGTCGAAGAGGGCAAGCTCTCCTGGACGAAGGCCCTCGCGGACTTCGACAAGACCTTCACGCGCGACCGCAATCGCGCGCTCGAGGGCATGCAATCCGGCAAAGCCGGCATTCCGCTGGCGCAGGCGAGGAAGCTCAAGCTCTCCGTCGTCCCCGCGATGGACGAGAAGTGCCCCACCTGCGGCAAAAAGCTCAAGCTCCGCATGGGCAAGAACGGCCTCTTCATCGCGTGCAGCGGCTACCCGAGCTGCACCTTCACGCAGGACATCCCGGATCCCGAGGAAGACGCCGTCGACATGTCCGACATCGAGAAGACGATGTGCGAAGAATGCGGCGAGCCGATGAAGGTGCGCCAGAGCCGCACCGGCTCGACGTTTCTGGGCTGCACGGCGTTTCCCAAGTGCCGCAACGTCGTCAACATCGCCGTCGCCGGCGGCAAGGCCGAGGCGCGCCCCGACGAGCCGACCGGGCAGCTGTGCCCGCGCTGCGGCAACGGCCTCGTGCGGCGGCACGGCCGCTTCGGGGCCTACGTCTCGTGCTCGAACTACCCGGCCTGCAAGTACAAGCCGCCCAAGCCGATCAAGGACACGGGCGTGCGATGCCCCAAGGACGGCGGCATCCTCGCCGAGCGTCGCGGACGCTTCCGCCCGTTCTACGGCTGCGTCAACTATCCCAACTGCGACTTCTCGCTCTCGGTGCGCCCGATCCCGGAGAAGTGCCCGCAGTGCGGCAACGAATACCTCCTCTTCCGCGAGCGCAAGTCCGGCAACGTCTTCGCCTGCGACAAGGCCGGCTGCGGGTTCGAGAAGCCCCCGGGGGAGATCCCGCCGATCGTCGAGTTCACTCCCGAGGCGCCGCCCGATCTGCCGGATCCGGTGGTCGTGGCGAAGGCGAACAAGGCCGCGAAGCCGAGAGCGAAAAGAGCCGCTCGGTCGTAGGGGCGGCCCTTGCGGCCGCCCGGGCGGGGACAAGCCCCGCCCCTACGAGCGAAGAATCAATTTTCCCCGTTCGGGACGTCCGGCACGTTCAGGAAGCGCCGGAACGGATCCTTCCACGGGAACGCCTGCGCGTAGCGCCACAGCCGGTCCGTCAGCGGCGGCTTGGCCGCGGGGTTCTTGAAGCACTCGGCGCAGCGGGGCAGCTGCGAGAAGTCGTGGTTCTTGAAGCCCTCCTCGATCACGGTGAGAAACGGCGAGTTGGCGATCTCGACGATCGACTTTTCGCGGACGTTGCCGAGCTTCTGCGTGCCGTCGTAGTCGTAGCAGCAGTGCGTGACGTCGCCGTTGCAGAGGATGACGAACCACTGCCAGGGCGTGCCCTGGAAGCAGCCGTAGTAGGACTGGTGGAGCTCGGTGACCTCGGAGGTGTCGAGCCCCTCGCAGGTCTTCTGGATGATCTTCGCGTTGGGATAGCGGTCGAGGTGGAAGAACTCGCGGAAGCTCTTGACACTTTCGTCGTGCGTCTGGGTCGTGATCATGCGCTGGATCTCGACCACGATCTTCTTGCCCTTCGACATCTCGAGGAACCGGCGGATGTTCTCGACGACGACGTCGAATTTCCCGCCCTTGCGCACGATCGGGTAGACCTCGGGCTTCAGGGTGTCGATGCAGATGCGGAGCTTCGACAGGGACGAAGACGAGGATGTCCTTCGCCCACTGCTCGTTCAGGAGCGTCCCGTTGGTCGACACGCAGACGCCCGGAAAGAGGTCGATCGCCTCGCAGAGCCGCTTGTAGAGGAAGGGCTCGCCCATCTCGTGGAGGTACTTCATCGGGAGCTTGAGCTCCCGCATCTGCCGGGCGACGTCCTCGACCATGTCGAAGGGCGCGTCCTCGAAGGGCCGCGTCAGGACGTCCATCGGGCACATCCCGCAGCGCAGGTTGCAGCGGGAGGTCAGCTCGAGCATGAACTTGAGCGAATTGAGGCGCAGGCCGTTCTTTCCCTTGCTCAGGACGGCCTCCGGGCTTCCAGCCCCGCCATGGCCGCGACGACCGGCAGCGCGTTCTTCTTGTCGAACAGGATCATCGTGCGCGCGTTGCACTCGTGGGTGCACCGGCAGAGCCGGGCGTGCTTGGAGTCCACGAAAGCGCGCGTGGCCTCGCTCTCGCGGATGCGGCCCCAGTCGTAGCCGGCGGCGCGGACGTTGCCGAGCACGTCGCCGATCAGCTCGCAGCCGTGGATGTTGCCTTCTTCCGTCAGGACGTACTCCCTTTCCCCCGCGAGGCAGAAACCCTCGAAGCCGCCGCCTTTGGCCTGGCGGCCGATGTACTCGAAGCGCCGCCGATTGACCTCGCGCCGCGCCCGGGTCCGCGCGCCCTTCCAGCCGCCGCGCGCCTCGTCCGGAGGATAGCGAAGGTCGATCCGCCGCGACAGCTTCAAGTACAGGTCGACGTCGAGGTCTTCCTTGACGCCCGGGTCGTAGGCGTCGCCGCGGACGAAGCCGAGCGAGTGGTGGTTGGGCCGGAATTTCGAGTAGACGAACTCGCAGAACTCCTCGACCTCTTTCTGGTTGTCGCGCATGAAGACGGTCGTCACGCCGGCGGTCAGGTTCGGCGTGCGCCGGGAGAGGGCGATCAGGGCTTCGAGGGTCGCGAGCGCGCGGTCGTAGAGACCGGGCACGGCGCGGACCTTGTCGTGGAAGTCCCGGAAGCCGTCGATCGAGACCGTGACGCCGAGCGAGAGGTCCGGCGAGAAGCCGCAGATCTTCTCCGCCGCGCGCGCGATCTCGTCGGGCGAGAAGCCGTTGGTCGGGATCGAGGCGGAGAAGAACCCGCAGCGGTCGAAGTAGATCTTCATGAGCTCCGGCAGATCGCGCCGGAGAAAGGGCTCGCCGCCGGAGATGAGAAGCAAGCGGATCGGCGGCAGCGTCGCCGCGAAGCGGTCCATCTCTTCGAGCGTCAGCTCGCTCTTGCCCGCGTTGATCGGGTAGAAGCAGTGCGCGCAGCGCGCGTTGCAGACGGAAGTGACGAAGTGCGTCCACTGCGCGATCGCGTCGCCCGGCGCGATCCAGTCGCGCGCGAGAGCGAGGGCGTGACCGAGCTTTCCCGGCGCTCATGCGCGCCCTGGCCTGAAAGAATCCCTTGATGCGCGCGACTTCGCCGGTGACGAGCCAGGGGAAGAGCTTCAGGGCCTTGCCGCCGTGCCCGGCGCGGAGCATGCGGCCGAGGGTGATCCAGAGATGCGGAAAGAGAAAGAGAAGCGCCGGGAACCGCACGAGCGACTTGCCCGGCCGGTCGTAGTCGCGCCGCGTTTCGTAGATGGTGCGTCCGCAGGCGACCTGCTTCTCCCAGAACGCGTGGTGGTCGAGCCGCTCGTGGCGGTGCGTGACGACGATGCCCGGGTCGTACCAGAGCCGGCCGCCGCGCGCGGTGACCGCGAGGGCGAACGCCGTGTCCTCGCCGGTGTTGGACTCGGGGAAGCGCACGGGACCGATGGCGGCGCGCCGGTACACGATCGCCATCGTGGGGATGTTGCGTCGCTGCCCGGCGTCGCCTTCGGCGATCCACTCCGAGTGATTCAGGTAGTAGTCGAGCTCGCCGTAGCGGCTCGGGCGGCCGTTCACGATCCGTCCGCCGACACCCGCGATCGAAGCGTCGCCCTCGAGCGCGCGGCGGGCGCGGGAGAGCCAGTCCTTCGGAGCGACGGCGTCCGCGTCGAGGAACGCGAGGAGGTCGCCCTCGGTCGCTTCGATGCCGGCGTTGCGGGCGCCGCCGGCGTTTCGCCGCGCCGTGTTGCGTATGACGCGCGCTCCGGCCTCGCGCGCCGCGTCGGCCGAGCCGTCCGTCGACGCGTCGTCGACCACGACCACCTCGGCCGGCGGCTCGGTCTGGCCGAAGGCCGAGGCAACCGCGTCCCGCACGGTCGCGGAGGCGTTGCGGCAGGGGATGACGACGCTCGCTCGCATGAACCGGTCAGTCTATCTTCCTGACGTCCCGAGCGGGCGCCGCCCGGAGGAGGGTGCGGTAGCGGAAGAGCCGGCCGAGCCCGGGAATGCGCCACAGGAGCCGCTCGATCCAGCGAACCACGGGAAACGGGGCCGTCGAGTAGGTCATCTCGAGGACCCTCCAGCCCTCCCCTTCGAGGAGCCCGCGGATCTCGCGAGGCCGCCGCACGGCGATGTGCTCGGGAAACTGCTTCAGGACGAAGTTGCGGGCCTTCATCCGTTCGACGTAGTGCTCGCGGTTGGGCGTGTAGGCCGCGAAGACGCCTCCGGGCTTGAGAACCCGCCTCAGCGCGCGCAGCATCTGGCGCACCGTGGCGTCGTCGACGTGCTCGAGGAGGTCGAAGGCGCCGGCGACGTCGACCGAGGCATCGGGGATGCCGTCGAGTGTGGCGACGTCGCAGCGCACGAAACGAACGTTCTCGAGCCCGCGCCGGACGCGCTCGCCCTCCGCCAGCTCGAGTGCCTTCGGCGAGGCGTCGACGCCGATCGCGCGGGCGACGCGCGGCGCGAGCAGGAAGCAGACGTCGCCGCGCGCCGAGCCGAGGTCGAGGACGACGCTTTCGGCCGCCGGGCGGGCGAGACCGGAGAGCGCGAGGCGGAGTATGTCCCGGTCGCGCTCGCGCCACTTGCGCTCGGGCGCGGCGAAGGACGTGACCTTGTGGAGCCCGTCGTAGTACTCGTCCGGATAGAGGTCCGCCTCGAAGGTCATCGGCCCAATCTTAGGCCCTGGGGCTTGGGCTCCGAGGGGTTCTAGAATTGCCGCGTGAAAGCCTCCTGGGAGAAATTCTCGCTGCCCGCACACGCGGAGGCCCTCGCCACGGGCCGCTCGCCCGAGTTCGTCAAGACGATGCGCGCGACCTTCGGCCCGCTCGTCGACCGTGTCGAAAAGTTCCCGGCGGGTCTGCACGCCTGGCTCATGGCGGAGGTGCCCGCGGAGGGGTCGCTCTCGGCGTTCTTCGGCGACCTCGAGAAGCGGCTCGAGCCCGCGGGCTCGCTCTGGGTCGTCTTCCCGAAGAAGCCGTTCGCCGCGGAGCTCGATTTCCCCTACATGTGGATCGAGGTTCAGAAGGCCGGCCTCGCGGCCGGGCTCGTCGACAACAAGATCGCGGCGTTCTCGCCGCGGCTCACCTCGATCCGCTTCGTGATCCCCGTTGCGCGGCGCAAGCCGAAGGACGCGAAGGCGTGACGGCGGAGCGTAAGATCGCCGCATGACGCGCCGGCTTCTCCTCCCGGTGCTGCTCGCTCTCGGCGCCTGCGCCACGTCCGTGCCGCTCGCGCTTCCGGCGGTCGGGCCCTCCGGACCCGCGCAACCCGCTGCAACCGCGGCGTCGGCGGCGGATTCCGGAGCGCCGGAGACCGGAACGCTCGTCGTCTACTCGGACACGCTCACGACCTCGAAGCACCGCAGCCCTCCCGTCTACCCGCACTCCGGGTACGTCGTCAGGAAGCCCCGCGGGACCCTCGTCGTCCGCGTCGACAACAACGCCTCGGATGTCGAAGCCGAACCGGAGAAGGTCCCGCTGGCGCCGGGACTCTACGAGGTGCAGGCGCGGGCCGCGAAGGTGGGTACGGTCCTCGTCCCCGTCATGATCGCGCCCGGCCAGCAGACCGAGGTCTACCTCGACGCGCAGGGCATGCCGGCCGCGCAGGCGCGCGCGCTCACCGATCCGGTCACCCTCGCCGACGGCCGCGTCGTCGGCGCGCGCGTGGTCTCCGACCCGCCGCGCTGAAGGAGGGCATTCGAGAAGGTCGTAGGGGCGGGGGGTTGTCGCCGTCCTGCGGACGGCGTCTCCTACTGCCGGGGGCTGGCCGTTGGTGGTCGGACTGTCCCCGCCCTCCTAGAACGTCAGGCTCGTCTGCAGCCCGAGCACGAACGCGTTGGGGATATCGCCCGTGCCTCCGGGCGTCACGATGTACTGGAGATTGGGCTCGAAGACGAACCACTTCGTGAGGTGGATCGAGTAGTTGAGCTCGAAGAGCGTTTCGGCGTTCTGCGGGGCCTGGCCCTGGAGCCGCTGGGTGTTGGCGAGGCTCGTGCTCACCTGACCCTGAGCGACGGTGAAGCCCGCGACGTCGTCGGGCCGGCCCTCGATGGGTCCCCGGTACTGGAGGCCCAGGAAGAAGAAGACGGGCATGAAGTTGTCCGCCTCGCTCGCGACCGCGACGCCGCCCAAGGCCGTCAGGCCCTGGTTTCCTTCCTCGGCCTCGCGCGTCAGGACCTGGTCGGCCAGGAAGTAGACGCCGCTCTGCCCCGAGTGCTCGAGCGGAGGCTGGCCGGACTCGACGTACGAATGCCCCTCGGCGTCGAAATAGAGGTCCGCAGCGTTCGCCGAAGAGTAGTAGCCGCCGAACTTGTAGTGCCCCGGCTTTTCGCCGGCGCGCGAGCCCGGCATGAACCAGACCTCGCCGATCGTGACCGTGCCGATCGCTCCCGCCGTCGACCAATCGAACCCGTTGTCGTCGTTCAACGTCGGATTCGCCTCGAAGACCCCGGCCTGGACGAGGAACCGGTCGTTGGGGGTCCACTTGACGCGGCCTCCCCAGGAGGCCACGGGGTAGAAGGAGAACGTGATGTTCTTGCCGAGGTTGCCGAGGTTGCCGCAGAGCGCCTGGTTCATGTACTCGCAGTAGAGCGGGCTCGTCGCGAAGTCGGCGGCGCCGAGGACCCGGCCCGCGCGGATGTTGAACGTTCCGCCGAAGAAATCCTGCGAGATCGCGAGCTCCATCAGGCGCGGCCGCTCGCCTCCGCCGAAGAGCTGCTGCACGGCGAAGAGCGCGCCCATGCCGGCAGAGAGGTTCACGCCGTCGCGGTTGTTGAAGGAGAGGCGCACGGCGGTTCCCTTCAGCTTCGCGAGCTTGCCGAGGTCGAAGTCCGCGCCCCACGACTGGTCGTCGACGTACGTGACGCCCTTGTCGAGGCCGCCGACGGGATTGCCGGCGAGGTTGACGCCGTAGGTCGCGAAGATCGAGACACCGGCGTCGGCCCAGCGCGTGCGCAGGCCGCCCCAGTCGCCCGTCATGGTGCTCTGCTGCGCCCAGCTCTCGAGCGACTGAGACGACGCGGCGCCGCGCAGCAGGAGCGCGGCGAGGGCGGCCGTCAGAACGCGTGCACGCATCTTTTGGGTGCGAACGAGGAGCTCGACCGAGGGTAGCCGCGGCGCCCGGAAGGGTCAAGCCCGGCGTCTTAGAATGCCGTGCATGAACGCTGCTGCACGGTTCGCTCGCGTCCTCGGTGCGGCACTTTTCGCCGTGGTCGTCCTTTCGGCAACCGGTTTGGCCCGCGAGCTCTCGTGGAGCGCTATCGACGTGCGGGCGCGCCTGGATGCCGAGGGCACGCTCCACGTCGTCGAGACGCAGGCGATGGTCTTCACCGGCGACTGGAACGGGGGAGAACGCCGGTTCCGCGTCGCTCCGGGACAGGTCCTCACCCTCGAATCGATCACGCGGATCGCTCCCGACGGCAGCCGCCATCCGCTGACGCAGGGAGGGCTCTCGGCGGTCGACGAGTGGTCCTTCACGGAGGAGAACGTGCTGCGCTGGCGCAGCCGTCTCCCGAGCGATCCGGAATTCGCGGCGACGGAGATCGTCTACGAGCTGGCCTATTCCCTGGCGCGCGTCCTCGTCAAAGAGGGCTCGCTCTACGTGCTCGACCACAACTTCGGCCTGCCCGATGCGGAGTACCCCATCGGCAAGCTCACCGTCGCGCTGGAGCTCGATCCTGTCTGGAAGCCGGCGGAGGGATTCACGGGCCGCTACACGGCGGGCCCGCTGTCGCCCGGGTCCAACTACACGGTGCGCGTTCCGCTCACGTACACGGGCGCCGGAGCCCCGGCGGCGACGGCGGTCGCGAGCCCGGCGCTGCGGCAGGGCCTGCTCGGGGTGCTCGCGGCCGCGATCGTCTACTGCTGGTTCGCGTGGCGCCGGCGCGACGGGGCGCTCGGCCGCTTCGCGCCGCTGACTCCCGCGGGCGCGATCGACGAGGCCTGGCTCGAGAAGAACCTCTTCACGCTCGCGCCGGAGGAAGCCGGGGCGCTGTGGGACGAGAAGATCGGTCCGCCCGAGGTCGCCGCCGTGCTCGCGCGGCTGGCCTCCGAGAAGAAGATCGCGACGGAGGCGGTGGGCAAGAAACTCTCGATGCGCCTCCTGGTCCCGGTGTCTGACCTCGAGGGCTACGACCGGGACCTCGTCGAGGCGCTCTTCTTCGGCGGCCGCAAGGAGACCGACACCGACGCGGTCAAGGCGCACTACAAGTCGAAAGGCTTCGATCCGACCTCCAAGATCAAGCCGGGTCTGGAGGCGAAGCTGAAGACGCTGCCGGACTTCCAGGACAAATCGGCCGGCGCCTGGCGGTGGCCCGCGGCGCTTCTCCTGCTCGCAGGGCTCGCGTGTCACGTCTTCGCGCTCGTGACCGGTCGCGCCGAGCCGGGCCTTCTCGTCGGGACGGCCATCACCTACGGGCTCCTTTATGTGATCGGCCTCGGTTGCGCCTACGCGTTCCGGAACCGCATCGTCCGCATCGACGCGTGGTCGATCCTCTTCCTCTGGGCGCCCGCGGTCCTCTTCTTCTTCGCGTGGCTCGGTGTGCGCGAGGCCGCGCGCTTGCCGATGTCGGTCGTCATGGGATCCATGCTCCTGCGCCTCGCCATCGTCGTGTCCCTCTTCCACATGGCGCGGACGCGCAACGGCCCACGACGCATCGCGCGCCGCAAGCAGCTCGCTTCCGCGCGGGGCTTCTTCGACCACGAGCTCGACGCCGCGGCGCCGCGCTTGAAGGACGAGTGGTTTCCGTACGTCGTCGCGTTCGGTCTGACTTCGGAGGCGGACCGGTGGTTTCGCGCGCACGGGGCGGCCGCTGCGGCCGTTGTCGGAGCAGACTCCTCGCGCGGTTCGACGACGTCGTCGTCTTCGTCGTCCTCGTCTTCCCCGCCGGGCGGCGGCTGGACGGGCGGCGGCGGATCCTTCGGCGGCGCCGGGGCGTCGGCCTCGTGGGCGGCGGCCGCGGGCGCGCTCGCTGCCGGTGTGTCCGCACCGTCGTCTTCCTCCTCGGGAGGAGGCGGGGGCGGAGGAGGCGGGGGCAGCTCCGGCGGCGGAGGCGGCGGAGGCTGGTAAGGGGTAGCCCCGTCACCCGTACAATCCGCCCCGTGAACGATAGCGTCTCGATCGTCGGCGCCGGCCTGGCCGGCTCCGAGTGCGCGTGGCAGCTCGCCCGCCGCGGGCACCGCGTGCGCCTTTTCGAGATGCGGCCGAAGGTTTCGACGACGGCGCACCAGACCGATCGCTGCGCCGAGCTCGTCTGCTCGAACTCGTTTCGCTCGGACAACCCGCGCAATGCCGTCGGGCTCCTGAAGCGCGAGATGGAGGCACTCGACTCGCTCGTCATCGCGAGCGCGCGGCGGGCGGCCGTGCCTGCGGGCGACGCTCTGGCGATGGACCGCCTCGTCTTCGCGGGCTTCGTGACCGAGGCGCTCTCGGGAGAGCCGCGCATCGAGATCGTCCGCGAGGAAGTCACGGCGATTCCCGAAGACGGGTTCGCGGTGATCGCCACGGGCCCGCTGACCTCGCCGGCCCTCGACCGCGCGATCGGCGCGCTCCTCGGCACCGAGGACCTCTACTTCTACGACTCGATGGCGCCGATCGTCGAATCCTCCTCGCTCGACTTTTCGAAGATGTACGCGCTCTCGCGCTACGGAAAGGGAGGCGGCGAGGACTACTGGAACTGCCCGATGACCCGCGAGGAGTACGAGGGGTTCCTCGACGCGCTGCTCGCCGGCGAGACCGTGCCGATCAAGGACTTCGAGAAGGGCATCTACTTCGAGGGGTGCCTCCCGATCGAGGTCATGGCGGAGCGCGGCCGCGAGACGCTCCGCCACGGGCCGATGAAGCCGATGGGGCTGCCGGATCCGAAGACGGGACGCAATCCCTGGGCGGTCGTGCAGCTCCGCCAGGACGACCTCGCGAAGGAGCACTTCAACCTCGTGGGATTCCAGACGAAGCTGAAGATCCCGGAGCAGCAGCGCGTCTTCCGGATGATCCCGGGCCTCGAGAACGCCGTCTTCGCGCGCTACGGGATGCTCCACCGCAACACGTACATCCACGCGCCCGCGCACATCGACCGGTTCTTCCGGATGCGCCGGGAGCCGCGGATTTTCTTCGCCGGGCAGATCACGGGTGTGGAGGGTTACGTCGAGAGCGCGGCGACGGGGCTCGCGGTGGGTCTGGCCCTCGCCCAGATCCTCGAAGGACGCGAGCCCGTGCCGATCCCGTACGCGACCGCCATCGGATCGCTCGCGCGGCACTGCTCGGAGCGGCCCCCGGAGGAGAAATTCGAGCCGATGAACGTGACGTTCGGCCTGATCGAGGACACCTCCCACTCGCCGATCCGGGACAAACAGTTGAGGCGTCAGAAGATGGTCGACCGGGCGCTCTCGGAGATCGCGTCCTGGAAGGAAGAGATCGCCCCGGCCGCGGCCGTCGTATCGTAGGAGGGCGGGGACAAGCCCCGCCCCTACGTTCCGCGTCGTAGGGACGGGTCCTTGGGATTCGGGTGTAGGGGCGGCCCTTGTGGCCGCCCGGAGAGACGAAGATGCCGACCTGGGACGACATCCAAGCCGCCCGCAAACGCCTCGCCGGCGTGGCCCACCGGACCCCCGTTCTCACGTCGGGCCAGTTCGACGCGGAGTGCGGCGCTCGGGTCTTCTTCAAGGCCGAGAACCTGCAGCGCGGGGGCGCCTTCAAGTTCCGGGGCGCGTACAACAAGATCAAGACGGAGAGCGAGCGCCAGAAGGTCGAGGCCGTCGTCGCGTTCTCCTCGGGCAACCACGCCCAGGCCGTCGCGCTCGTCTCGCGCCTGCTCGGCATCCGCGCGACGATCGTCATGCCGAAAGACGCGCCGCAGTCCAAGATCGACGCGACGCGCGGCTACGGAGCCGAAGTGGTGCTCTACGACCGTGAAGCCCAGAGCCGCGACGATCTCGCCGCCGAGATCGCGCGCGAGAAGAACGCGCTGCTCGTGCCGCCCTTCGACGACGAGCTCATCATGGCCGGCGCCGCGACGGGCGCGGTCGAGCTTCTCGAGGACGTGCCGGATCTCGACGCGGTCGTCGTCTGCGTCTCGGGCGGCGGACTCATCGGCGGCTGGGCGACCGCGGCGAAAGCGATGCGGCCCGAGATCCGCGTCTACGGCGCGGAGCCCGAGACCGCCGACGACTTCAAGCGTTCGTTCGCGGCCGGAAAGCGCGTCGAGGTCAAGGTGAACCCGACGATCGCCGACGGACTGCGCGTCACGACGCCGGGCCGGCTGACGTTCCCGATCGTTCAGGAGAAGGTCGCCGACATCCTCCTCGTCTCCGACGACGAGATGGTCGAAACGCTGACCTTCATGCTCGAGCGCATGAAGGTCCTGATCGAGCCGTCGGGCGCGGCGGCCGCAGCGGCGGTCCGCCACCGGAAGGCCGACTTCCGCGGCCGCAAGGTCGGCGTGGTCCTCTCGGGCGGCAACGTCGACCTCGAAAAGCTCTCGGGCTACATCGCCTCGCGCTCCGCAGCCCCAGTACCCGTCCCAGCCGCGGCGCGATGAAGCGGCGTCTCCTCGCGGCCGCTGCCGTCGCCGCGGCGCTGGCTCGCGGCAACGCTGTCCGCCCACGACTTCTGGATCGAGCCGTCGAGCTTCCGTCCCGCCGTCGGATCGACGGTCGACGTCCGCCTCTTCGTCGGTCCGCACTTCGTGGGCGAGCCTTTTCCGCGGGTGCCGCAGCTGGTCTCGAAGTTCGTCCTCGCGTCGGCTTCCGGCGAGCGAGCGATCCCGGGACGGCCGGGCGAGGATCCGGCGGGAAGGATCCGCATCGAGGAGCCGGGGCTCGAGGTTCTCGGCTACCGGAGCTTCGACTACCAGGCCACGATCGACGGCAGCGAAGTTCGAGGAGTACCTGACGGAAGAGGGCCTCGAGAAGATTGCGGCGATGCGCGCATCGCGCGGCGAGACGGGCAAACCCGCGCGCGAGGCCTTCTCGCGCTGCGCGAAGGCGCTTCTCGACGTGGCGCCGGCCGGACGCGAAGGAGCCGGCTTCGACCGGGTCCTCGGCTTCACGCTCGAGCTCGTGCCGGAAAAGAACCCCTACGGGCTGATCGCCGGCGGCGAGCTTCCGGTCCGCCTCCTCCACGACGGAAAGCCGCTCGCGGGAGCCCTCGTCCAGGCCCTCCTGCACGGGGACCCGTCGGTGAAGGCTGCGGCCCGCACGGACAAGGCCGGCCGTGTCCGGCTGCGTCTGCCGCGTACGGGCTTCTGGCTCGTCAAGGCCGTCGAGATGGGGCCGGCCCCGGCGGGCGTCGATGCGGAATGGCAGAGCCTGTGGGCTTCGTTAACCTTTGAAAATGGACCATCAAATCCGGTAGGAAGGACGCCGTGAAAAGAAGCCTGGTCGCGCTTTTCGGTCTCGCCGCTCTCGGGAGCGTCTTTAGGAGCCGCCGCCTGTCGCAAGGCGGAACGGCCCGTGCCCGCCGACGCGCCGTCGAAGCCCGCGATCGCGGTCCCGGCCGGGCCCACGGTCGGTCCGAACGCCAAGCGGTATCCGCTCAAGGGCGTGGTCACCGCGATCGACCCGGCGCAGGCGAAAATCACCGTCGACCACGAGGAGATTCCGGGCTACATGTCCGCGATGACGATGGCCTTCCCGATCCGCGACGATCCGAAGGTCGTCGCGTTTCTCCGGCCGGGCGACCGCATCGAGGCGACCCTCGTCGTCGACGGGGAGACGTACTTTCTCGAAGAGGTCCTGACCAAGGGGTTCGTCCCGACGCCGACACCGTTCGGCGGACCGGGGGTCAAGCCCGAGCCGAACAAGGGCGTCGGAGTCGGCGACACCGTTCCGGACTTCACGCTCACGGACCAGACCGGCGCGAAGGTCAAGCTCTCGCAGTTCCGCGGCGAGCCCGTCGCGGTGACCTTCGTCTACACCCGGTGCCCGATCGCGACGGCGTGCCCGCTGACGGTCGCGCGGTTTTCGAAGATCGACGCCGCGCTCAAGAAGGACAAGTACGGAGCGCTGCTCTGCGTCACGGTCGATCCCGACAACGACACGCCGGCGGCGCTGAAGGACTACGCGAAGCGGATCGGCGCAGACCCGGCGCGCTGGAAGTTCCTGACGGGCGATCCGAAGGACGTCGCGCGCGTGGCCGAGCGTTTCGGCGCGCTCTATTACCCGGACAAGGGACAGATCGTGCACTCGCAGGGTGTCGCGATCGTCGGCGCGGATGGCCGTCTGGCGACGGCGTTCTACGGCGAGCAGTGGGAGCCCGAAGCGGTGCTCGAGGAGATGCAGAAAGCGAGGAAGGGATGAGGAGTCGGACCCGCGTTCTGGCAGGCCTCGTGTTCGGTGCGATCCTGGGGCTCGGCGTGGCGCTGTTTGCCGACGAGACGTCCGCGTCTCACCCCTCGGCGCTCTTCAAGGAGTACTGCTCCAAGTGCCACGGCGACGACGGCAAGGGCCAGACGCAGCGCGGAAAGATGCTCAAGGCGCAGGACTTCACCGACGCCGAGTGGCAGGCCGGGGAGAGCGACGCCGACCTGATCAAGGCCGTGGCCGAAGGCGACGACGACATGCCGGCGTTCGGCAAGAAGCTGACGGCCGGAGCAGATCGAGAGCCTCGTGAAAGTCGACGTGCGGGGCTTCGTCCCGAAGAAGTAGCAGCGAAACCGGCGGGTATACTGCGCCCGCGAGTGGAACCCCAGGCCGACAGCACGGATCCGAGGCGCTTGCCGTTTCGCGCCTGCGGCGAGGACGTCACGATCTATCCGCGGGCGCAGATCGTGTCCCCCGAGGTCATCACGATCGGCGACTCGGTCATCATCGACGACTTCGTGTTCATCATGGGCGGGGTCGAAACGCGCATCGGGAGCTTCGTCGCACCTCGCCTCGTTCTCGACCTACCTGGGCGCGGGCCGCCTCGTCATCGAGGACTTCGTCGGAATCGCGAGCGGCGTCCGCCTGTACAGCGGCATCGACGATTTTTCGGGAGACACGCCTGACCGGCGGAGGAATTCCGGCCGGATACCGCGAGCCCAAACGGTCCTCGCTTCACGTCGGCAAGTACGTCTCGATCGGAGCCAACGCGTCGTGTTCCCCGGAATCACCCTCGGGGAGGGCTGCGCGATCGGCGCGCTCGCGCTCGTCAACAAGGACTGTGAGCCGTGGACGATCTATGCCGGGCGCGCCGGCGAGACCGCTCAAGGCGCGTCCGCGCGCGGACCGCATTCCGAGCGTCTGGAGCGGCAGCTCCGGCGCGAAGGTCTACGATGCCAGGCGGCCGGTACATCCCGCGACGCCAGCGCGGGGAGTGACGAGGGATCGTGCTCCCCGTTTCCCGCCCCACGCTCCCGCCCCTCGATCGCTTCGTCGAGCTCCTCGAGGACATCTGGGAGAGCCGCATGCTCTCGAACTTCGGCAAGTACGCCGTGCGGTTCGAGGAGAAGGCGCAGGCGTATCTCGGCAATCCCTGGGCGCGCTCGCTCGTCAATTGCGACATCGGCCTCGTGCTCTCGCTGGCGGCGCTCGAGCTTCCGGAGGGCGGAGAGTGTCTCGTCCAGTCGTTCACGTTCAACTCGACGGTCAACGCCGTTCTCTGGAACCGGCTGCGTCCCGTCTACGTCGACATCGACCCGAAGACCTTCAACGTCGACGTCGCGGATCTCGAGCGCCGGATCTCGCCGCAAGACGAAGGCCATCCTCGTCACGCACATCTTCGGCAGCCCGCTCGACCTGAAGGGGGTCCTCGCCCTCGCGCGCTCGCGGGGCCTGCCGGTCGTCGTCGACGCCGCGCACGGTTACGGTGCGACCTACGAGGGTGTGCCGCATCGGCGCGCCGAGCCTCGGCGACTACCAGGTCTTCAGCTTCAGCGGCACCAAACAGATCACGTCGGCCGAGGGCGGACTCGTCGCGGCGGGCAGCGAAGAGCTCGCGCGTCGCTTCGAGTACCGCCGTGCCTACGGCTTCCAGCACGACTACGTCTCGCGCGTGCCCGGCTTGAACGGCAAGCTCTCGGAGATCCACGCCGCGCTCGCGTGCCTGGCAGTCGACGGCGTCGAGGACGCGGTCGACGGCGCGCGGCCGGAAGGCCGAGCGATACCGGGGGCGGCTCTCGGCGATCCCGGGGATGCGCTTTCAGGAGCATCTCGCGGGCTGCCGCTCGACCTACAAGGACTTCGCGGTCCTGTGTCCCGACCGCCGGGACGCGCTGGCGGATTTCCTGGCGCGCAACGAAGTCCAGACGAAGAAGTACTTCCGGCCCCTCCATCCGATGCCGGCGTTCGAGCGCTTCCGCTCCAAGAACGACGACCTGCGCGACACCGACGCGGTCGCCGACGCCGTTCTCTGCCTTCCGATGTTCAACGACCTGTCCGACGACGACGTCGATCGCGTCTGCGATCTCGTGCTGCGGTTCTATGAGCGCGGGTGACACCGGCGCGGCGCGCCGCCTCGCGTTCGGCCGTCTCGTCTGGGGCATCAAGTCCCGCTCCGATCGCCCCCTCGTCAGCGTCCTGACGCCCACCTGGAACCGCGCGGAGCTGCTGACGACGCGCACCCTTCCTTCGCTCCTGCGCCAGACGTACGCGAACTGGGAAGCGGTCGTCGTCGGCGACGCCTGCACGGACGACACGGCCGCCCGGATCGCGGCGCTCGGCGACCCGCGGATCCGGTTCGAGAACCTCCGCGAACGCGGCACGTACCCCGAGGCGCCCTTCCATCGCTGGATGGTGGCCGGAACGGCGCCCGCCAATCGCGCGCTCGAGCTCGCCCGCGGAGAGTGGATCGCCTACCTCGACGACGACGACGTGCTCGTCGAGGATCACCTGGAGCAGCTCCTCCGGTTCGCCGCGCAGGAGAACGCCGAGTTCGCCTACGGCGCGGGTGAGTTCCAGCGTTCGGAGAAGGAGTGGCTGCGGATCGGTGCGGTTCCGTCGACGCCCGGCAACGTCATGCACTCCTCAGTCCTCTACCGGTCGTACCTCAAGTTCCTCCGCTACGACCCCGAGGCCTGGAAGGCGGGAATCGGCGGCGACGCGCACCTCTGGGAACGGATGCGTAACCTCGGAGTCCGCTTCGCGTTCCTCGACCGCGTGGTGTGCAAGGCGCCGCTTCGTCCCGGAGAGACGCTCGCGGGCCAGCGAGCCGCCGAACGGCGCGCCGCGGAAGCGAACATCCGCAGCCTCGCGCTGCCGCCGTACAAGTTGAACATCGGCTGCGGCCGGATCGTGTTCCCGGGGTGGATCAACATCGACTCCGATCCCTCCGTGAGCACGCCGGACGTCGTCTGGGACCTGTCTCTCGGCTTTCCGGTTCCGGACGACTCCTGCGGCCTCATCTATTCCGAGCATCTGCTCGAGCACATGAAGGCCGAGGACGGCGTGGCCCTCCTTCGCGAGTGCCGGCGCGTGCTCGCCCCGGACGGCGTGCTCCGCTTCGCGATGCCCTCGCTCGATTTCGTGCTGGAACGGGTCTGCTCGGGCAACTGGCGCGATCAGGACTGGCTGACATGGCCGGACTACCAGTTCGTCCAGACACGCGCCGAGATGCTCAACATGGCGTTTCACTGGTGGGGCCACCAGTGGTTCTACGATCGCGAGGAGTTCCACCGCCGCTTGAAGGAAGCCGGCTTCACGCGCTTTCGCGACGTCGCGTGGGGAGAGAGCGAGACCGCGGAGCTGCGCAACCGCGAGACGCGCAAGGACTCGATCCTGATCTGCGAAGCCCAGAAGTAGGACCCCTCAGGGCTTCGTCTCGCAGATCTCCATGAAGACGTCGTCCCCGCGGACGGCCATGCGCCCGACGAACAGGCCTTCCTTCGCAGCCAGCGCCCGCGCCTGCGGTTCCACCACGAACCCGTCCAGGTGCGGGAGCTTTCTCTCGACGGGCTTGTACAGGTTCTGGTGCACGTCGAAGACGCTCGTGCAGCGCGCGCCGGCGGCGTCCGCGGCGGTGCGGAGAGCCGCGTACGTGGCCGGATCCGAGACGTCGAAGTTCCAGCGGGTCCGGTGGGCGAGCAGCGTCAGCCGGCGGCCGCTCTTGTCGAGCTCGTAGCGCTGCACGGCCGGAAGCCCCGGCAGGGTGCCCGCGTAGCGCCACTTCCAGTCGTGGTGGGGGATGAAGAAACCGATGAGGTTGAACT
Source organism: uncultured Acidobacteriota bacterium (assembly GCA_963742245.1). Taxonomy (GTDB): domain Bacteria; phylum Acidobacteriota; class Thermoanaerobaculia; order UBA5066; family Gp7-AA6; genus DAHUXD01. The sequence goes on along the minus strand of CAVULG010000009.1, from coordinate 177,000 downwards.
GGTCCGCCTGGACGACCGACGCATCCGGAATGACGCGATCGAACGCGCGGCCCTGCGCCATGAACGGGTCGCGGCCGGGACGACGGAAATTCTGCCAGTGCGCCGCAACCGCCACGCCCAGAACGGCAATGCCGAGTGCGAGCGCGGCTTTTCGCGCGGCCGCGGGCACGGAGGCGAGCGCGCGGTCGAGGGCGACAAAGCCCGCGAGAATGAGAAACGGGAAGTACAGGAACTGCTGCCGCATCGCGCCGCCGAAGGGGTAGAGACCCGCGAGACCCAGCGCGATCCCGATCGCCAGCAGCAGGAGCAGGACGGCGGCCGGCATCGCGCGCGCCTCGCCATCGGCATCCCGCCGGCGCTGTGTGACGGCGACGAGGAACGCGATGACCGCGAAGCCGAGCACCAGCGCGGCCGCGCGCCGCGGGCTCCAGAGGATCGCGGGTGAGAAGAGGTTGAAGAGGTTCCAGAGGTTGCGCGTCAGAAATGCCGCGGCCGTCTCGCTCCCGGGCACGAAATAGAACTCCGGCAGGTGATTGAGCCGGCGCACCCAGGGCTTGGCGATGATCTCGTAGAGAGCGATGCCGACGGCGAGGGGGAGCAGAAGCGTCGCGAAGTCGGGCAGAAACCGGCGACGCAGCGCCTGAAGCAGACCGCGCCGGTACAGCGGCCGAAACCCGGCGACGAGAAGCGGCGCGAGGACGGCGGCGACGAGATACAGGCCGGCGAAGTACTCGGTCAGAAGAGCGAGGCTCGCGAGGACCGCGAACGCGGCGCGCGGCTTCCACCCCGACGGCCGCGTCCCGACGATGTCGAGGTACGGGATGAACGACGCGAGGATGAAAAAGATCGCCATCATGTATGACTGAACCTCGCGCGACAGGAACACGGCGGGCTGCGCCACGGCCATCGTCAGCGCTCCGAGAAACGCCACGCTGTTCGAGGTCTTCAGCTTCTCGAGGATCCGGTGCACGCAGGCGATCGTCCCGAGCCCCGCGAGAATCGAGACGCCCTGGTACGCCACCCGCGACTGGCTCACCGCGTCGATCGCCTTCAGGAGAACCAGGAAGAGGGGTGGGTGCGCCAGGCCGTAGTACTCGCGCGAGAGGTTGCGCGCGATGAAGACGTGCCAGAAGCCGTTGTAGTCGATCGGATGGTTCCGCGCGACGAGCAGCCGCAGCGCCAGCCCGATCGCGAGCGCGAGGAGCAGCGGCCACCGGCGGGAAACGAAGGCGGAGAAGCGGCGGGCCACGGGATGAGGATACCCGCCCCTGCCCGCGGCGTCGTCAGTACACCGCGTCCTCGAGCGCGACGCCGAAGATCCCGGAGTACATCTTCGGAAAGAAGTGCGTCGACTTCTGGGGAAGGCGGTCGCCCGCGCCGACCACGGCCTCGACGTCCGAGACGCTCGTGGCGCGCATGAGGATCGCGGCCTGCACGCGTCCGGCGTCGACTGCCGCAATCGCCGCGTCCGCGTCGGACGTGAACGAGATGCGGTCGCCCTTCGCGATGTCGTCGGTGCGGATCCCGAGGAGCTTGTCGAAGAAGGCGACCTCGAGCGCGGCGACGTCCAGGGCCTTCCAGGCCTCGGAGCGTCCCTCGGGCCAGGGAAGAGGCTCGGTCTTCTCCTTCAGGGTCATGAGAGTCGGCTTCGCGCCGGCGGCGTACAGGACGAAGGAAGGGAAGCGGCGGGCGTGGGCATCGAGCGCCTCGTACGCCTCCTTCGCCGAGTCGAACTCCTTGAGGTCGAAGTAGTCGCGTGCCGCGTGCAGCGTCTTGACCGGGCGCCAGTCGGGCAGTCCGTTGAGCAGCCGGTGGATCGGACGCACGATGACGCCCGGCGAAGCGATGTCGACGATCGCGCAGAGCTTGTACTTCGCGCCCGGCATCTTCGCGGCCGCCGGGTCCTTCGAGAAGGCGAGCGCCGTCTCGTAGCGGTGGTGCCCGTCGGCGATGAACGCGCCCGCGTTCTTGACGAGGCCCTGGAGCTCGACGTGCGCGGCGTAGTCGGAGATGCGGAAGGCGTCGTGCCGCACGCCATGGTCGTCGGTCGCGGAGAGGTTCGGCGACCGTCGGGTCGCGAGGGCCGAGGTCAGCGGAGCGCGTGTCAGGAGAAAGATGAGCTCGAGGTCCGCTTTGGTCGCCGCGAGCAGCGCCAGGCGATCCTCCTTCGGCTTGGCGAGCGTGCGCTCGTGCGGGCGGATCGAGCCGGCCGCGTAGTCCTCGAGGCGCACGAGCCCGACGAGGGCGTCGCGCACCACCGTTCGCCCCTCCTCGGTGAACGTCTGGCGGTACGTCCAGAGGGCGGGCCGCCTCTCCTTCTCGAGGATGCCGGCCGCCAGCCAGTCGGCCTGCGTCTTCGCGGCGTCGGCGTACGGATCGCCGTCGCGTTTCGGGATGTGTCACGCGCACGATGTTCTCGGGCGCCCGGCCGTAGAGCCGTTCCTGAGTCTCCGGCGAGATCTGGTCGTAGGGGGGCGCAAAGACGTTCGAAAGCCCCCGCTCGCGAAGGACGCGCGGGGAGAAGCGAATCGAGCGAAACGGTCGCAGCTCCATGGCGGGGATTCTACGGGGTCATGCCCGATCCGCGACACCGCTAAGACTCTCGTTGTGCTGAATCGGCGGAACGTCGCGCTGCGGGTTCTGCCTCTCCTCGTCGCGGTTGGCTGCTGCCCGCGCCCCCGCGAATCCGCCCGCGCCGAAGTGGACGGGTGCGGAGACGCCGTGGATCCACATTTCCGCGCGACTGGATGTCGCCTCCCGCGGACTCCGACAACCCGACGCCGACCCGTATCGATCGGCGCCGGCCACGCCTCCTGCGCTTCCGCCCGGATCACGAATTCTCGATGATCCACTGCTGGATCATCGAGGTCGACAACCAGTTGGAAATCTCTCCCGGCGACGGGCAAGCCGTCTCGATCGGAAAATGGGTGGTGCGACAGGGCTCCACGATCGACGTGAGCTACCGACTCGTTTACGAGGCCGTGCTGCAGATCGGTGGGACCTATCCGGGCCCGGAGAAACGGGCTACGGCGACGATCGGCGCCGGCGGGAGGATCATCGTATTTGGCGGGGAGGAGTTTACGGAGGCGTCGCGTCTCGCGAGCGACAGCTACGAGAAGTACATCGGCTCCGGACGCGCGAAGCTACACTAAGGCGTGATCTCCCTCGCGCGGGCGATCGAAGGGTTCGTCGGCTACGTGGCCGACGAGCGGCGCTTCTCGCCCCGCACCGTCGAGGCATACGGCAAGGACCTCGCCCGCTTCACGGCATTCTGGGAGGACGCCTTCGCCAACACGCCGGCGGAGAAGACGCCGCTGTCCAAGGTCGACACGCTCGCCGTGCGCTCGTACCTCGCGCACCTGCACCGCGACCGCCTCGCCAACCGCTCGCTCGCGCGGCACCTGTCGACGCTCCGATCCTTCTTCCGCTGGGCGTGCCGCGAGGGGCACCTCGAGAAGAACCCGGCGAAGGGACTGCCGTCGCCGCGGGTTCCGAAGACGCTGCCGCGCGCGTTGTCGCTGCCAGACACGGAGCGTCTGCTCGCCGCCGAGGACGAGGAGGCGTTCGTGCCCGAGCGCGAGCGGGCCCTCTTCGAGCTTCTCTACGCGACGGGCCTGCGCGTTTCGGAGGCGGCGGGGCTGGACCTTTCCGACGTCGATTTCTCGTCGCGCCTGGTGCGCGTGACCGGCAAGGGGAATCGGGAACGCATTGTGCCCTTCGGCGAGGACGCGTTGGCGGCGCTGCGCGCCTATCTGCCGTCGCGCGAAGCGCTGCGTCACCGGATCGCCGGGCGGCGCGGCGGCGAGCCCCTTTTCGTCAACGCGCGGGGCGGGCGGTTGACGTCCCGCTCGATGGCGCGGCTCTTGAAGCGCCGGCTGCGCGCGGCCGGGCTTCCGGAGGAGATCTCGCCCCACGCGCTGCGGCACACCTTCGCGACGCATCTGCTCCAGGCCGGCGCGGACCTGCGCGCGATCCAGGAGCTGCTCGGTCACGCGTCGCTCTCGACGACGCAGAAGTACACGCACCTCGATGCCGCGCGGCTTGTCGAGGTGTATCGGAATGCGCATCCGAAGGCTTAACGCCGGGGCGGCCGCCCTTCTCGTCGCGGCGCTCGCGGGAGCCGCCGAGTCTCCGCGGCCGCCGGTGCTTGTCGAGATCGACCGCACGATCCGCGATCGCTTCTTCGATCCCAAGCTGAAGGGCGTCGATTGGGACGCCGCCGTGTCGAAGGCGGCGGGGGAGCTTGCACGCGCGAAGACGCCTGGCGAGCAGAACGCGATCTACGACCGGCTTCTCGCGACGCTGACGGATTCCCACACGTTCCGCGTTCCGCCGGGCCGGCTGCCCGACCGCGACTGGGCGACCGCGGGACTGCGCATCGGGCAGGACGGCGGCGGCTATGCGGTCAAAGGCGTCGTTCCGGGCGGACCGGCCGAGCGTGCGGGGCTCCGCCTCGGCGACCGGATTCTGACGATCGACGGAACGCCCTACGGCCGCGAGCGCGTCGACTTTCGCGATCTGTTTTTCGTCCTCGAAGGGCCGGCGGGTTCGCTCGTCGAGGTCGGCTGGCAGTCGGAGGGAAAACCCGCGAAGGCCCAGAAGCTCTCGCGCGTTGCCGAAGAAGCCGCCGACGCGCTCGCCTGGAAGAGCGCGCGCGTCATCCGCAAGGACGGCAAGTCCTACGGCTATGCGCGTCTCTGGGGCCTGAACGCCGACGCGGCGCTCGCGATCGTCGACATGCTGTCCGACCCGAAAGGCGCGGAGGGCTCCCGGGGTCTCGCCGGCCTCTCCGGCATCGACGGCTTCCTGCTCGACGTGCGCGGCAACAGCGGGGGCTACGACCCCAACATCCTGCCGACGTTCCTGCGCGGCCAGTGGAGCTCGGCCGACTACTACGTGATTTCCCGCGACGGAAAGCGTCTCGTGCCTCCCGCCTACAAGCCGCTTCCCGTAGCACTCCTGACCAACTCCGGCACGGCCTCGAACGCCGAGGCCCTGGCGCTGAAGTTCCGCACGCACGCCATCGGCCCCATCGTCGGCGAGACCACGGCCGGGATGGCGAGCGGCGGCGCCTCCGCGATCAAGCTTTCCGACGGCTCGATGCTCTGGTTCTCCGAGCGGGCGATCGAGAGCCTCGACGGGAAGAGCTACGAGGGCCGGGGTGTGGAGCCGGACGTCGCGGTCGCCGACCGTCCCCCTGTGGCCGCGGGTCAGGAAGACGCGATCGTCGAGGCCGCCATCCGGGCCCTCTCGGCGCGAAGCGCCCCCTAAGTTATCCTTCGACGATGACGACGAGGCCGATGGGGCCGACGGGGCCGACGGGACAGGGTATCTGGCATTCAACGACCGTAGTTTGCGTGCGCCACGGCGGCAAGGTCGCCATGGCCTCCGACGGGCAGGTCACCCTCGGAACGACCATCATGAAGCAGACGGCCGCGAAGATCCGCCGTCTCGCCGCCGGGTCCGTCATCGCGGGCTTCGCGGGCTCCTCCGCCGACGCGTTCGCGCTCTTCTCCCGTTTCGAGGGCAAGCTCGACGAGCATCGCGGCAACCTCGAGCGCTCCGCGATCGAGCTCGCCAAAGACTGGCGGACCGACAAGATGCTCCGTCAGCTCGAGGCGCTCCTGATCGTCGCCGACCGGCAGAGCTCCCTCCTGATCTCCGGCACCGGCGACCTCATCTCGCCCGAAGAGGGCGTCCTCGCGATCGGCTCCGGCGGCTCGTACGCCCTCGCGGCCGCGCGCACGCTCCTGAAGCACCGGCCCGACATGTCCGCGAAGGACGTCACACGCGAGTCGCTTCTCATCGCGTCGCAGATCGACATCTACACCAACGACCACATCACGCTCGAGGAGCTCTGAGGTGGTTTTCCTGATGCCGGGCGAGAAGGAGGCGGAGGCCCCGCTGGCCGACGCGCGCACGCCCCGCGAGATCGTGGCCGAGCTCGACAAGTACGTCATCGGCCAGAAGCGCGCCAAGAAGGCCGTGGCGATTGCGCTCCGCAATCGCTGGCGGCGGCAGCAGCTCACGCCCGAGATGTCGCGCGAGATTCTGCCGAAGAACATCCTGATGATCGGTCCTACGGGCGTCGGCAAGACCGAGATCGCGCGGCGGCTCGCGCGCCTGGCGGACGCGCCGTTTCTGAAGGTCGAGGCTTCGAAGTTCACCGAGGTCGGCTACGTGGGGCGCGACGTCGAATCGATCGTCCGCGACCTGACCGAGGTCGCCGTGCAGATGGTGCGCGAGGAGAAGACCGTCGAGATCCGCGACCGCGCGCAGGGGCGCGCGGAGCAGCGGCTGCTCGAGCTCCTGCTGCCGGCACTGCCGGACACCGAGGCGGAAGAGACGCGCGCGCGCCTGCGCACGATGCTGCGCGAGGGCAAGCTCGAGGACCGCATGGTCGAGGTCGAGGTGGCCGACAAGACCTTCCCGTCCTTCGAGATCGTGACGAACCAGGGCGTCGAGGAGATGGACATCAACGTCAAGGAGATGCTCCCGGGTCTCTTCGGCGGCAAGAAGAAGCGCCGCAAGACCTCGGTCGCCGAGGCGCGCCAGATCCTCCAGGCCGAGGAAGAAGGCCGGCTCATCGACCCGGGGCAGGTCGCCCGCGAGGCGGTCGAGCGGGCGCAGTCCTCGGGCATCGTCTTCCTCGACGAGATCGACAAGGTCGCGGGCCGCGAGTCGGGCGGCCGGGGACCCGACGTTTCCCGCGAGGGTGTCCAGCGCGACCTGCTGCCGATCGTCGAAGGCACGTCGGTCAACACGAAGTACGGCTTCGTCAAGACCGACCACGTGCTCTTCATCGCGGCCGGCGCCTTCCACGTCTCGAAGCCCTCGGATCTGATCCCGGAGCTGCAGGGCCGCTTTCCGATCCGCGTCGAGCTCGATTCGCTGACGGAAGCGGATTTCGTCCGCATCCTGACGGAGCCCGAGAACGCGTTGCTCAAGCAGTACAACGCGCTTCTCGGCGCCGAAAAGGTCGACCTCTCCTTCTCTGAGGACGCGATCGGCGAGATCGCGCGCGACGCCGAGCGCGTCAACCGCGCGCTCGAGAACATCGGCGCGCGCCGGCTTCACACGATCCTCGAGCGCCTGCTCGAGGACATTTCCTTCGCGGGGCCGGAGAACGCGGGCAAGTCGATCCGGATCGAGCTCTCCGACGTGCAGGACGCGCTCGCCGATCTCGTAAAAGACGAGGACCTGTCCCGCTACGTGTTGTGAGCCGCGCGGCCGTTCGCGCGCTGGTCTTACTCACGCTCGTCGCCGCCGCCTGCGGCAAGAAGGGCGACCCGCAGCCGCCGCTGCCGCGCGGGCCCAACGCCGTCAAGGACCTCGTCGTCGAGCAGGAAGCCGACGACGTGGTGATGACCTTCTCGTTTCCGGATCGACTCCAGACGGGCGCGCCGCTGACGGACCTCCAGTCGATCGAGGTCTATCGCGTCGTCAATCCCTCCTCGGCGCTCCTGATGCCGGCGCGTCCCGGCGCGGCTCCGCCGCCCTCGAGTGGCACGGGCACATCCGGCGAGCTCCGCGGTCTCGGCGCGGCGGAGCGGAAAACCGCGACGAACGTGCGCATGGCGGAAGAGGCGTTCTACGACGACGCCGCGCTCGTGGCGACGCTCACGCTGCCCGAGATCAACGAAGCGACGCGCGGGGCGTCCGTCGTCTACCGGGACTCGCTCGAGACGCTCTTCCCCCAGGAGGACGGGCCCGCATCCGCTCGCCTACGCCGTCGTCTCGGTCCGCCGCAACGGTGAGCGCAGCCCGCTTTCCAACATCGTGGCGCTCACTCCCGACATCGCGCCGCAGGCGCCCGAGTTCCTGCAGCCCCTGATCGACGAGGGCCGGGTGTGCCTCGAATGGACGGCGCCCACGCAGAACGTCCTTTTTCAGCCGGCGCAGATCGGCGGATACCGCGTCTACCGCCGGCCCCTGTCGGAGGAGGAGTACGGCGCGCCGCTCGACGCCAATCCGGTCATCGGAACGGCCTACGTCGATCGGACGGCCCCGTACGGCGTTCCCCTCGCCTACACGGTGCGCGCGGTCCTCGCGAAGAACCCGAAAATCGAGGGCCTGCCCGCGGAGGAGCTCGTCGTCGTCACGCGCGACACCTATCCGCCGCCTTCCCCGGTGCGGCTCGACGCGCTTTCGGAGGCGAGCCTCGTGCGCCTGCTCTGGGATCCCGTGGACGCGTCCGATCTCTCCGGTTACCTGATCGATCGGGCCGAGGGCGGCGGCGCGCTGGCGAGGTTGACCGCCGCGCCGGTGGCCGAGCCCTTCTTCACCGACCGGACCGTGCGGCCCGGCGTGCGCTACCGGTACACGGTGCGCTCGATCGACCGAAACGGCAACGAAAGCTCGCCCTCGCCGGAGGCTTCGGCCGAGCCCTTCTAAGTCCGACAAAGACAGGGGGTTCCCGGCGATTTCAGGGTTCGTTTACACTCCCGCTCCCATGTCCCTGCCCAGTCGCTTCATCAAGATGGCCGGCGGCGGAAACGATTTCCTCGTTTTCGACGCGGACGGCCGCAACCTGACCGAGGAGGACCGCAAGCGGCTCGCGCTCGTCTGCCGGCGGGGCCTTTCCGTCGGTGCGGACGGCGCTCTCTTCCTGACGCCCGAGGGCCCCGGCAAGATCCGCGTCGACTACTTCAACTCCGACGGCGGGCCCGCGACCTTCTGCGCCAACGGCACGCGCTGCGCGGCGCGCTACGCCATCCGGCGCGGTCTGGCCACCGGCCCGAGCCTGGTTCTCGAGACGGGCTGGGGCCCGATCGCCGCGCACGTCGAGGGAGACAAGGTCACGCTCGCGCTGCCCACCGTGCCCGCGCCGCAGGATCCCGTGCCGATCTCCGGAAAGGGCCTGCCGCCGACGGCGATCCCGATGAAAGTCGGTGTGCCGCACCTCGTCGTCTTCATGCGCGGGGATCTCTCGCAGCTCGCGATCGAGCGGCTGGGACCGCTCGTGCGCCAGCATCCCGCGATGCCCGAGGGGGCCAACGCCAACTTCGTGCGCGCCGGCAAGGACAACCGCATCGAGGTGCGCACGTGGGAGCGGGGAGTCGAAGGGGAGACGCTCTCCTGCGGCTCGGGGGTCGTCGCCGCGGCGATCGTCGCCGGCCGTGCGGGCCTCGCGTCCTCGCCCGTGACCTGCGCGACGAAGAGCGGCGTGGATCTGATCGTCGAGTTCTCCGACGAGAAGGAAACCTTCACCGGCGTGCGCCTGACCGGCGATGCGCGCGAGGTCTACGCGGGCGAGCTCCTCGAGGAGTCGTGGCAGGCGTAAAGGGCGGCGGCTTCCACAAGGGCCGCCCCTACGAACCGGGGGCACGTTCGCATACCGCCTGTATCCGGGCCCGTAGGGGCGGGGCTCGTCCCCGCCCGCTCGACGGCCGATGAGCGGCGCGATCGCGTTCGGCTCTGCCGGCGCGCCGCCGCTTCCGTCGAAAATCGTCGCCGTCGGAAAGAACTACCGCGATCACGCGGCCGAGTTCGGCGGCACGGCCCCCGAGGACGAGCCGCTCCTCTTTCTCAAGGCGCCCTCGGCGCTCGTTCTCGACGGCGGCGACATCGTCCTGCCTCCCGAGTCCGAGCGCGTGGACTACGAGGGCGAGCTCGCGCTGGTCATCGGCCGGAAAATCAAGTCGTGGCCGCAGGACCGCTGGCGCGAGGCCCTCGCGGGCGTCTGCTGCGCCAACGACGTCACCGCGCGCGATCTCCAGAAGAAGGACAAGCAGTTCGCACGATCCAAGTCGTTCGACACGTTCTGCCCGGTGGGACCCGCGATCGTCGCCGATCTCGATCCCTCCGACCTCGCGATCGAGACGCGCGTGAACGGAGCCGTGCGCCAGTCCTCGCGCACCTCGGCGATGGTCTTCTCGCCCGCGTTCCTCGTCGGCTACATCTCCCGGATGATGACGCTCTTCCCCGGCGACCTCATCCTCACGGGAACGCCGGCCGGCGTGGGGCCGCTGTCCCCGGGGGACGTGGTCGAAGTGGAGATCGAGCGGATCGGTGTGCTGAGCAATCGTGTGGCGGATGAATCGCGCCCTCGCCCGTAGGGGCCAGACTTTCCGCGTTGTTGCCGCGGTCTGCTCGCTCGTCGTGCTTGCGGCGACCCTGACGCTTTCGTTTGAACCGTCCGAAACGCTGAAGAGAGCTCGGAAGCTCGCATCTGGCCTGCGCGGCTCGCCGCTGGCTCAACGGGATGCCGCCGGTTTCTGGTTCGATCCGGACTACACCGAGTTTCTCGCGGAAGTGAAAGCCGCGACTTCGGAGACCGCGACAGTCGCTGTGCTGGTTCCGGAGCGTCCCGACATGTATTTGTACCAGGCCTGCTATCAACTGGCGCCGCGACGCGTCGTCGAAGAAAAGTGGAAGGATGAAGCGTCCGCAGTGGCGACGTACCGCACCCACGCGACGCGCGGCCCAGGAGGGCGCGCGATCGCGCACGGAAAGCTTTGGACGCGATGAGCGTGCCGGCGGCGCTCGGAGGCGTTGTCCTCGGACTTATGGCGGTCTTCGGCGTCGGGGCGGCCGTCAGTCGTCCCTGGACCCGCGGCGTAACGGTGCTCGAGAAGGCGGGCTGGAGCCTTGCGGCGGGTCTTCTCGTTCGAGGCCGCGTGTCTGCTGCTGCTCCTGGCCATCGGAGTCAAGTCCCCCGCGATCCCGCTCCTGCTTCTGGAGGGCGGCATTGCCGTCGGTGCGCTTCTTATCGGCAAGCGAGGCTTGGCTCCGAAATCTCCGCACAGCGCGGATCGCTCACCCTGCGATCACCTGGGTTTTGGGATCGGTGGCCTTCTGCGCATGGCTCGTGTTTCTTGTCGGTGCGATCGCGGACTCGATGTGGACAACCGATTTCGTTGCCTTCTGGGGGTACAAGGGGAAGGTTGTCTTCCTCACCTCCGAGATCCCCAGGCGCCTTTTTGATGACCCTGCGCTGTACTTCGCGCACAAGGAGTATCCGCTTCTGGTGCCCTTGTCCCTGGCGGCCATCGCCTTGGTCGTCGGAGAGTGGAACGACCAGGCGCTCGCGCTTCTCTATCCGGCTTGCGAAGCCGTGACGCTTCTGGCGCTCTTCGGATTTCTACACGGCGGGTCTCGAGGCTCTCCGGAGCAGCGGCAGCGGCGCTCGCGTCCGTCTGTTTCTCTCTACCGTCCCGCTAACGCCGGAACCTCTGAGGTACCACTGGCGCTGGGGCTCGTGCTTCTTGTATCCGCCGCGCTCGACTTTCTAAGGCGTGACGCGTCCGCCAGCGCGTGGCGTTTGTCGGTGGCTGCGCTCTTCTGCGCGACGCTCAAGCAGGAGGGACCGTGTTCGCGACCCTGGTTGCGGTCGTCGTTTTCTGGAGCCTGCGGAAGTCGGACCGAGCGGCCGGGATACGAGGTGCGGCAGCGCTCCTTTCGCCTGCAGCGGTGCACTGGATCGCGCTCTACATACTTCGAGGGAGTCAGACCCGGCGACTACGACCTGACTCTTTTCATACCGGATCGTTGGACCGAGTTGCCATCGCGCTTCGAATCGGTTGTGACCCGCATTTTCGGCCCGGAGATGCTCATGTGCTTCCGGGGATCGCTGCGATCCTCGCTTTCCTTCTCGTGACCAAGCCCGGAATTGCCGACTCAATGAAGAAGGTGTTCGTGGCGCAGATGTGCGTCTACACCATAGCCTTCACCGTCTCCTCCTTCGGCCCCATGTATGCAATGGACGGTTCGTTTCGCCGGATCACGATGACGCTGTTTCCAGCCTTCGCGATCGTGCTCGGCGCGCGGTTGGGAAGACTCCTCGAAGGCTCGGCGCTCTTCGCGCGTCCGCCTCTGCACCAGGCCTGACGATTCACAGCCGCTCGAGCAGGGTCTCGGGCAGCCCGCCGAACGCGCCGGAGGACATCAGCAGCAGCACGTCGCCGCTTCGAGCCTCGCTGCGAAGAATCCCCGGGATCTCCTCGATGGTTTCCGGCGCGAAAGCCGGACGTCCTCCCGGGGCGGCAGAAAAGCGCCGGACGAGCGCGGCGCGATCGATGACGGTGTCCGGAGTGAGCCGCTGCGCGTGGAAGACGGGCGCGAGCACCAGGGCGTCTGCTCCCGCGAACGCCTCGGCGTACTCGTCCTCGAACAGCTTCCTTCCCGCCGTGTTCGAGCGAGGCTCGAAGAGGGCCCAGATGCGGCGTCCGGGAAAACGCGACCGCGCGGCCTGGAGCGTGCCCGCGACAGCGGTCGGGTGATGGGCGAAATCGTCGACGACGGTGATGCCGTTCTTCTCGCCTTTAACCTCGAGCCGCCTGCGGACACCCGACAAAGCGCGGCAGGGAGCGCGCGATCTCGCCGTGGGAGAGTCCGAGCCCGCGGACGAGGGCGATGGCGCCCAGGGCGTTGCGCACGTTGTGGAGGCCGGCCAGCGGCGACTCGAGCCGGACGGCCGGACAGGCCCGCTTCGACGAGGGTGAAGGATGCGCCGTTTTCGCCGAACGCGATCTCGCGCGCCGAGAAGTCCGCTCCCGGATCCGTCGAGCGAGACGCGGACGACGGGCGCGAGCGCCTCACGCGCGACGTCCATGGCGCGCGGGTCGTCGGCGTTGACGACGACGGCGCCTTCCTCCGGTACGAGCGCCACGACCTTCCGAAAGGCCTCGACGATCGCGGGCAGGTCCGGATAGAGATCCGCGTGGTCGAACTCGATGTTGCCGACGAAGAGGTGCCGGGGCTCGTAGTGGAGGAACTTGGGGCCGCGGTCGAAGAACGCCGCGTTGTACTCGTCGCCCTCGAGGACGAAGTCGGGGCCGGCTCCGCGCCGGTAGCCGCGGCCGACGTTCTTGAGCTCCCCGCCGACGAGGAAACCCGGATCGCGCCCGGAATCGAGCAGGAGCCAGGCCGTCAGCGCGGAGGTCGTCGTCTTGCCGTGCGTTCCCGTGATCACGACCGAGCGCTTGCCGGGAAGCAGGAACTCGCGGACCGCCTGTGGCAGGGAGAGGACAGGCAGGCCCCGGCGGAATGCCTCCTCGGCCTCGACGTTGTCCCTGCGGGCGGCGTTGCCCACGACGACGACGTGGGTGTCCTCGGGGATGTGGTCCGGGGCGAAGCCTTCGGCGACCCGGACACCCAGGCGTTCGAGCGTCGTGGACATGGGGGGATACAGGGCATGGTCGCTTCCGGTGACGCGATGGCCCTCCTCGAGAAGGAGCGCCGCGAGGGGGACCATCGCCGTGCCGCCGACCGGAACGAAGTGAAAGTGGCGGATTCCGGGCATCGGAACCCGGAGTCTGGTCTAATTAGAGGGTTTTCGGAAATAAGCCCTGAATTTGGCAGGTTTCCCCGCTTCGGCACCCCGAAATACAGGAGGAATGGAAGATGCGTTCTGTCTCAAATATCGGCCGGCTCCCCATCGCAGTCGCCGCGCTTCTGACGGCCGGGATTGCGGCTGTGGGTCAAGCCCAGAAGCCCGCCGAATCCAAGCCGGCGGCTTCGGCTTCCCCCGCTCCCCAGGCCGCCAAGGCGCAGGCGCCCGCGAAGGCGGTCGCCGCTCCCAAGATCGACGTCGCTCAGGAAACCAAGGACATGGGGACGGTGCCCAAGGGCGGCGTCATCGAGTCCGACTTCATCATCCGGAACACGGGCGGCTCAGACCTCATCATCTCGGACGCCCGCCCCTCCTGCGGCTGCACCGTGTCGAACTTCGACAAGGTCATCAAGCCGGGCGCCGAGGGCAAGGTCCACACGAGCGTCGACACCAAGAGCTTCTCCGGCCCGATCTCCAAGTCGGTGCTGGTCGTCTCCAACGATCCCGACCGCCCGCAGCTGAACCTCTTCGTGAAGGCCGTCGTCAAGCCCTTCGTCGACGTGGCCCCGCAGCAGTACGTGCGGTTCTCCGTCGTCAAGGGTGACTCGGCCTCGCAGGACGTGATCCTCATCTCCGAGGAGAAGGGCTTCAAGCCGACCGTCGCGGAGACCGCGCAGCCCTACGTGAAGGCCGAGATTTCGCCGGCCGGCGACAAGGACAAGATCGCGGGACGCCCGGGCGACCAGTACAAGCTCGCCGTCTCGGTTCTCGCCGACGCGCCCGAGGGACTCCTGAACGCTCCGGTGCGGATCACGACCGGTGTGACGCAGCAGCCGACGCTCGAGGTGCCGGTCTCCGGAATCGTCCGGCCGCGCGTCTCGATCTCGCCGATCGCCGTCAACTTCGGCAACTTCACCGCTGGCAAGGACCCGATCACGCGCAACATCGTCGTCACGAACAACAAGCCGGGAACGCCGGTCAAGGTGACCAAGGCCGAGGTCAGCGTGCCGGGCTTCATGACCGACGTCGTTCCGACCCAGGAGGGCGTCTCCTACACCGTCGTCGTCAAGGCGTCGGACAAGGTCAAGAAGGGCGCGGTCGACGGCAAGGTCACGCTGCACACCACCGACAAGGACAAGGGCATCATCGAGATCCCGCTGAAGGGCGAAGCGCTGTAGTCCGTCCGCGGACCGAACGAAACCTCAACGCCCCGGGCAACCGGGGCGTTTTTCATTGACGCGGCGCTACGGCGTCGGAACGGGCGTCGCGCCGGCGCCGACCTTGCCGGCCGAGGTCACCACGACCTTCCAGCCGAGCGCGGTGCCGGCGGCGCCGAGGAGCTCCTCGGCGTGCGCGATGGCGCGGGCCTCGATGCCCGACTGCTTGGCCGCGCGCGCGAGCTGGCCGCGCGCCCAGAGCATCCAGCGCGTCCGGTCTTCCGGGGTGATCGGGTTGAGGATCCCGGCGTCCTCGTCGAACCACTCGAGGCGAGGATCGATCGCGAGGATGCGCGGGGGCGGCAGATCGACCTCGAGGACCCGCGCCTTCTCGTCGGCCCGGACGCGAAAATCCGGAGACTCCATGTCGAACCCCGCGATCGCCTTGCCCCGCATCCGGATCGTCGCCGACTTGGGGAAGTCGAAAATGAGAAACGACTTGAGCTCCTCGAAGCGGAGCACGTCGGTGATCTGGGCCTCGACGGTCGCCAGGTGCGCGATCTTCCTGATCGCGTTGACGACGGGCGCGGCCTCGGCGCGGCGGTGCTCGCGGACCGACGTCGCCAGACGGATCAGGAGAAGTGCCGTCGCCCCGGCGAAGAAGAGCGCGAGGAGCCAGGGGAAGAGGCGGCGCACGGCCCTCAGTCTCGAAGGGCGACGAGCCAGTCGCCCGGACGAAGATTGATCTCGCCGGCCGGCGTGAAGCAGTAGCCGCGCACGCCCTCCCCGAGGAACTGGAGCACGGGCTTCAAGTCCTGCGGCGAGGCGTTCGTGTCGCCGAGCGAGAACCGGGAGAACTCGACGCACGGATCCGCCACGGTCACGGCGTCGAGGGCCACGGTGGCTCCCGCGTCGGCGCTGACGAACGCGAGGCCGCCTGCGAAGTCCTCCAGGCGGTACATGCGCTCGGGACCCGCGGTTTCGAGCAGGATGTTCTCGCCGGCGCATCCGGTCGCGATGCGCTCCCCGTACCGCGCCCGCATGTGGTCGTAGTGGCTCGTAAACCCGAAGGAAACCTCCCGGCCCGCCTCGTACTTTGTGGCCGGGTGGTCGGCGTGGTGCACGTCGAAGAGCGATTCGCCGTCCCCCGCGGTTGCCGATGCCCCGCGTGGCGAAAGGTGGAGCGCCGCCACGGGGACCAGGGGCGACGGATCGTAGACCCGGTTCGGCTTCTCGCCGAGCTTCAAGCTTCCGGTCTGGATCTGCAGGCGGACGACGCGGCCGATCGGAGTCATCGTGTCCGGTTCAAACCCGGCGGACGCTTTCGAGGATGTCGCCCTTCCAGGTGTGCGCGAGGCGCTTGCGGCCGCGGGCGGCGTCTTTCTGGAGGGCGTAGCCGTAGAGCATCGGCAGAGCGACGGACGTCTCGATGAACGCCATCTCGTGCGTGGCTTTCTTGGAGACCTTGCCCCAGGAGGTCGCCTCGGACAGCGTCGAGCCGCCGAGCCCGCCCCAGTGCGGCGCGTCGGTCGTGATCTGGAGGGCGTACTTGTGGCCGCCCGTGTCGATCCCGAAGATGTAGGACATCACGATCGAATCGTTGATGTAGTTCTTGGGCACGCCGCCCGAGATGTACAGCGCAGCCGTCGCCGGGCTCTTCACGACGATCTGCGTGAGCTCGTAGTTGTCGGCGATCGAGCTGATGCGAAACGGCGCGCGGCCTTCCTTGCGCGCCCGGTGGTAGTGCTCGGTCAAACCGATGCCGATCGAGGAGTCGTTCAACGCGGGGACGAAGAGGGGGATGCCGTGGCGCGCGCAGGCCCCGAGGATCGAGCCCTTGTCGTGCCGCGCCTCTTCCGCGAGCAGCGCCAGGAACTGGCGGGAGGACATCGACTGGCCCGAGAGGGCGTCGGCGAACTTCGAGATGGCGAGGTCCGTCGCCCAGTACTTCTCCTCGTCGATGAAGGTGTCGTAGAGCCGGTCGATGTAGAGATCGCGCAGCTCCTTGTCGTCCGCCTCGGGCGTGCCGTGGTAGTGCCGCCCGCCGCGCACCTGGTAGAAGTCCTGCGAGATGATCGCGCCGGTCGAGACGACGACGTCGACCATGTTCTGTTCGATCAAGTCGACGATGACCTGGCGCATGCCGGCGGCGATCAGCGAGCCCGCCATGCCGAGAAAGATCGTGGGCCGCTGCCGGTCGCGCAGCATCGCGTCGAAGACCGCCGCGGCCTTGCCGAGGGCGCGCGCCTGGAACGAGGCCTCGCGGTAGGAGTCGAGAAGCTGCGAGACGGTGGTCGACTTCTCGACCTTTACCGCCGTCGTCGGGCGGCCGAGGAGCGCCCTCTTCCTCTTGCGGTCGACGCCGACCGCCGCGGCGTGGATGTATTCCTTGGCGTTGGAGAGGGAGCCTTTTCTTTTCGATCCCATCGTCGCGGTCCTCCCGAGAGAATGCGGTATGCCGCCATCGCCGCGGCGTATCCGGAGTCGATGTTCACCGCCGTGATTCCGTTGGCGCAGGAATTGACGGCCGACAGGAGCGACGCGAGCCCGGAGAACGCGGCGCCGTAGCCGCGCGAAGTCGGGACGGCGATGATCGGACGCCCGACGAGGCCGCCGAGTACCGAGAAGAGGGACGCCTCCATCCCGGCGACCGCGATGATGACGTCGGCGCGCTCGATCTCCTCGAGGCGCGAGAGCAGCCTCAGGACTCCCGCGACCCCGACGTCCGGCACGAGCGCCGAGGCCACGCCGAGGTACTCGAGCGACCGGCGCGCCTCTTCGGCGACCGGCATGTCGGACGTGCCGGCCGTGACGACCGCGACGATGCCCTCGACCCGGCGCATCGGCTTGCCGACCGAGAGGTGGAGCGTCGACGAACGCGGGTCGTAGTCGGCGCGGCCGGGCAGGGGCAAGGTCGAAACGTCCTCCCACGCGTCGGGGGAGAGGCGCGTCACGAGCACGTCGTGGGCCCGGGCGAGCTGGCGGCAGATCTCGACGATCTGGGTCGTCGCCTTGCCCTCGGCGAGGACGACCTCCGGGAACCCGACGCGCCGCAGACGGTCGAGATCCAGCGTGTAGTCGGGGCCGCGCATCCTTCCGGCATTCTATGTTCACCGTTGCGCGTCGGTTGCGCGAAGTCCGACGAAGGGTTATGTTTCGGGACTTCTTCGTCTCGTTTGCTCTTTGAGTCGTACGGCCAAGGGAAGTGGGTGTGAATCCCACGCGGCCCCCGCCACTGTCACCGGGGACGCCCCGAGCGGCAATCCACTGGATGCGAGAGATCGGCACACGCCGGTTGCGCATCCGGGAAGGAGCTCGCGGGCGGAGGATCCGGAAGCCAGGAGACCTGCCGGACGACACGCTTCTCGCACGGGGACATCGAGAGACGCGCCTTCGAATCACCGAAGCGCGGGACGCTCTTTGCCCGTTCGAGAAAACCGTCTTCTCGAACGGGAGGTTCGAATGGCGACCGCAGTCCGGTTTCGTTTTCTCGTCATTGCCGCGTTTCTGGCCTCGACATCGGCGCCCCTGCTCGCCCAGCAGCCGCCGCCCGCTTCCGAATCGATCGTCGTCACGGCGACCTCCGTTCCCGAGGACGAGAAGGACGTCGGCTCCGCGATCACGGTTATCACCCGCGAGGAAATCGAGAAGTACGAAGCCGTCGTCGTCGCCGACGTTCTGCGCTCGGTGCCGGGGCTCGATCTGACCCAGTACGGCACGCCCGGATCGCTGACGTCGCTCTTCACGCGCGGCACCAACTCGAACCAGACGCTCGTCCTCGTCGACGGCCTGCGCATGAACTCGCCCTACTTCGCCGGATACGACTGGTCCGGCATGACGACCGAGAACATCGACCGGATCGAGATCGCCCGCGGGCCGTTCTCCGCGCTCTATGGCTCGGACGCCATTGGCGGCGTGGTCCAGGTCTTCACGCGGCCGGGCGCCGAGGGCCTCGCCGGGCGGGCGACGGGGGAGTTCGGCAACCAGGGCGCCGGGCAGGGCTCGGCGTTCGCCTCCTACGGCGCGGGTCCCGTCTCGGCGGCCGCGAGCTACCGTTACATCGCCTACGACGGCGATCGGCCGAACACCGACTGGCGGCAGCGCAACGCGTCGGCGAACGTCTTCGCGCAACTCGGCGAGGGAAGCCGGATCGGTGTCGAGTGGGGGCTTCTCGACGGCGAGGTCGGCAATCCCGGCCCGGTCGGCCTCGATTCCACCGCCCGCGGATTCACGCACGAGGGGCGGCTCTCGATCCCCGCGACCTTCGCGCTGTCCGACACCAATCAGCTCGACGTCGTGCTCGGCGGGGTCCGTTCGGAGCCGGCGTACCGCGACACCGCGGGGGGATACGAGTCGGAGACGGACGCCCGCACGTACCAGGGGACGATCTCCGACACGGCGAAGCTCGGCGATCACACGCTCACGGGCTTCGTCTCCTGGGAGCGCTGGGAAGTCTCGGACGAAAGCAACTTCGGGCCCAACCTCGTCAACGACCGGACGACGCTCTGGGGACTCGGCGCCCAGGACAGCGTGACGTTCGGCGCGTTCACGGTCACGGCCGGGCTTCGCTACGACCACTACACGACCTATGGGGAGGCCTGGTCGCCGCGCGGCACGGTCTCGTGGCTCTCGCCGGACAAGCTCTGGAAAGTGCGGGCGTCGGGCGGCACCGGTTTCCGGGCGCCGTCGATCGGCGAGCTCTACTACCCGTTCAGCGGCAACCCGGACCTCCTGCCCGAGAAGTCGGTTTCGGCGGAGATCGGCGGCGAGCGGTACTTCGGCGACGCGAATGGCCGCGCCGAAGTCTCCGTCTTCTGGAACGACCTCAAGGACTTGATCGTCTACGACTTCGCGACCTTCACCAACCTGAACATCGGCCGCGCGCGGACCTACGGTGTCGAGCTCGGCTGGCAGCAGACGCTCGTTCCCGAGCTCGCCGTCGAGCTCACCTACATGTTCCTGAAGACCGAGGACCTCGAGACAGGCGGACAGTTACTTCGGCGTCCCGAAAACACGGCCTCGATCGGCCTTTCGTGGATGCCGATTCCCGGGATCAACTTCTCGCCGCGGCTTCTTTACGTCGGCGAGCGCGCGGACTCGAACCCGCTGACGGGCGATCCGGTGGAGGACCCGTCGTACCTGCGTCTCGACTTCGTCGCCCGCTGGCAGGCGACGACTTATCTCGCCCCGTACCTGCGGATGATCAACGCGACGAATCACGCCTACGAGGACGCCGCGGGATATCCGGCGGCGGGGCGGCTCGTCGCCGGCGGATTGGACGTAAAGTTCTAGAAACGATGCCTCGAATCACGCGGGTCTACACCCGCACCGGCGACGACGGCACGACGGGCCTGGGCGGCGGACAGCGCGTTCCGAAGGACTCGGTACGCATCGCCGCCTACGGCACCGTCGACGAGCTCAACAGCCACATCGGCGTCGCCGTCGCCGCCGGCGTGAGCACGGCGCTGCGCGAGCCGCTGGCCGCGATCCAGAACGAGCTCTTTCACCTGGGCTCGGACCTCTGCATCCTCGAGTCCGACAAGGCGACGCGGCCGGCCCCGCGCATCGAGGACCGGCACGTCAAGGCGCTCGAGGACCTGATGGACCGGCTGTCCGAAGAGCTCCAGCCGCTCGAGAACTTCATCCTGCCCGGCGGCGCTCTTTCGGCGGCGCAGCTCCACGTGGCGCGCACCGTCTGCCGGCGGGCGGAGCGGCTGGTCATCGCCCTGTCGCGCAAGGAGCCCGTCGGCGCCTTCACGGTCACCTACCTGAACCGCCTCTCCGACGCGCTCTTCGTCATGGCCCGCCACGAGAACCGCCGCCGCGGCGTGCCCGACGTGCTCTGGGACAGCCGCTCCTAGGCGTTCGGAGTCCGCGCGTGCGCGTCGTCTCGCTTCTGCCCTCGGCGACGGAGATCGTCGCGGCGCTCGGTTTCGCCGATGCGCTGGTCGGCCGGTCGCACGAATGCGATTTCCCCGACGAGGTGGCGGAGCTTCCGGTCTGCACGGAGCCCAAGGTGGATCCCGCCGGCTCGTCGGAGGAGATCCACCGCTCGGTCGAAGTGCTGCTCGCGCAGGCCCTCTCCGTCTACCGGGTGGACGCCGAGAGGCTGCGCGCGCTCGCGCCGAGCCACGTCGTGACGCAGGTGCAGTGCGATGTGTGCGCGGTCTCGCTCGCGGAGGTGGAGGCGGCGCTTTCGGGATGGCACGCGGACGGCATCCGCCCGCAGCTGACCCCGCTCAACCCCGCGAGCCTCGCGGACGTCTTCGCGGACATCGAAAGGGTCGCCGCGGCGCTCGGCGCGCCGGAGCGCGGGGCGCGTTTGACGGCACGCATGCGGGCGCGCATGGAAACGATCCGCGCGGCGGCGTCGATGCGCGCGGAGAGACCGCGGGTCGTCACGATCGAGTGGATGTCGCCGCTCATGACCGCGGGCAACTGGATGCCCGAACTCGTCGCCATGGCCGGGGGAGACGACGTCTTCGGCCACGCCGGCCGCCACTCGTCGTGGCTCGCGTGGGAGGACCTCCGGGAAGCGGATCCGGACGTGATCCTCGTCTTCCCCTGCGGCTTCGCCCTCGAGCGGGTCGTGCGGGAGGCGGGCGTCCTCGCGAACCGGCCGGGATGGGAGGCGTTGACGGCCGTCCGCTCCGGAAACGTCCTTCTCTGCGAGGGCAACCAGTTCTTCAACCGGCCGGGGCCGCGACTCTGCGAAACCCTCGAGATCCTCGGCGAGATCCTGCACCCCGGGGCCTTCGCGTTCGGGCACGAAGGCACCGGTTGGGTGCGCCTGCCGCGGTGAACGCCCGTTGACACCGGCCGCCCGGGCGTGAGAGAGTCTATTGAGACTGAGTCTCAGTCCCCTGTGGGACCGGGATGCGAGGTGAACGATGTGCGAGAACGCCGCGACAGAGAGGGCCCCGATCTGCTCGACTTACCAGTGCGCCAACGGATGCGTGCACCTCGTCTGGAACAACGTCACGCTCCACTTCTTTCCGCGGGACTGGGACCTGCTCGTCGAGACGATCTCCGAGACGGACCGCGCGGTTCGTGCACAGCGAAACCACTCGGTCCGCGGCGAACCCACGATGTAGTCCGGGCGCCCGGATCCGGCGCGCGTTGACCCATAATGCGCCGGTGCGGCGCATCGCGCGATCTGTGGCGGCGGCGGCAGCGGCAGCGGCAGCGGCGGGACTCCTTGCGGCGTCCTGCAGCGCTTTCGCGGCGGCCGCGGCGGTGCCGACGAAACCAGCGTCGCCTGCGCCTGCGTCACCCGCGAAGGGCACGCGCATCCAGGTCGTCGCCCGGGGCGAGGTCGCAACGAAACCCCGGCGTGCCAGCCGCAAGGGCCGCGAGTACCTGGACTTCGAGATCGTGCTCTCGGCCTTCACGGTCGCTCCGGAGCAGCCGCCGGGCGGCGACCGCAACACGGCCGTCGATCTCGAGGCGCCCGTGACCGTGGCGCACGTCCTCGGGTGCGATGCGGAAGAGCTCGCGCTGGCGGTGAGCGACAAGGTCCAGCTCTCCGGCGAATACGTGAAGGGCGCCAAGGGCGACCAGATCCGGTTCACGCACGCGTCCGGGAGCGGCAAGGGCTGCAGTCTCCCGGAGGGCCACCCGGACGGGTACCTGCGGGAGATCGCGCCGCCGACGCCGACTCCCGCGCCGCCGCATCCCGCGGACATCGTTCCGGATCAGCCGTACGTTGGCACCCCGGACGCGAGCGAGAAGTCGTACTCCGCGATTCTCCGGCTCAAAGCGGAAGGCGCGTCCGAACAGAAGCTCCTCGACCGGATCGCCGCGGAGCCGGGCAAGCGCTACGCGCTGACGACGCGGGACCTGCAGAAGCTCCAGGACGCGGGCGTGTCGCAGCGGGTCATCGAGGCCATGCTGCGATCCGGGCGCGGTCCCGTCACGTCGACGCGCACGCCCGCGCCCTGAGGCCTAAGCCGCGTTGGAGCGCGGGGGAGCGGCCGCGGAGCCCGAACGCCAACGCTTCCAGGCGAGGGCGCCCAGCCAGACCGTTGGAATCACGGCGAGCGCGTAGGCGAGCAGCTGACCGATCTTGCCTTCCGGGCCGAGGATCTCGGTCGCGTCGTGGATCGCCTGCGAGGCGGGGAAGAGCCGCGCCTCCGAGAGCTCGTGGATGCCGTAGAGAACGAGCTGGACGAGGAAGATGGCGAGGAAGACGGCCGAAACGTTCAGGAGGGTCTTCAGATCGACGCCCTTTCCGAGACGGGTCCAGAGGACACCGATCGCGGCCGCGGCGACGAGGCCCAGCACGAGCCCCGCGAAAACCGCCGTGGACTTCATCTGGAAGAGTGCCGTGGCGACGAGCAGGGCCGTCTCCATGCCCTCGCGCGTGATCATCAGGAGAACGAAGAAGAACACGCCCCACCAGGCGCGCCGGGGATCGCCGGCCTGCGCGCGGGCCTCGAGACGGCCTTCGATGTCGGACTTGAGGCGCCCCGCCACGCGTTTCATGTAGACGAGCAGGCTGCCGACGAGCGCCGCGGCCGTCAGCGCCAGGATGCCCTCCCAGAGCGGCTGGTTGACGGCCTTCGAGAAGATGTAGCCGGCGGCCGCGCACGTGAAGACCGAGACCGCGATCGCCACATAGACCGCCCGGGAAAGGGCCTTCCGGCCGGTCCGGGAGAGGTAGGAAAGGGTCAGCGCGATGATGAGGAACGCCTCGATGCCCTCCCGGAGCGCGATCGTGAATCCCTGCCACATGGCTCTTTACCCCGCTCGTCGGTTCCCGGCTTGACAGCGCCGGGGATCGGGGAGAGTATCCCAATTGAGACCGAGTCGCAATCACATGGAAAAGCGCGAGCACACGATCTTCCGCAAGTACCTCGAGCGGCGAAACCTCAAGCTCACCCACGAGCGCGAGGCCCTGTTCGACGAGATCTTCAGCCGGCACGAGCACGTCGAAGCCGACGAGCTGCTCGTGCGGCTGCGCGCGAAGCACAAGAAGATTTCGCGGGCCACGATCTACCGCACGCTCGAGCTCATGGTCGACGCCGGGATCGTCGGCCGGTTGCGGATCGGCGAGGCGGGCTACCGGTACGAGCGGATGCGCGCCGGCGACCACCACGATCACCTGATCTGCGACCACTGCGGCCGCGTCATCGAGTTCATGGAGCCGCGCATCGAGGAGCTCCAGGATCAGGTCGCCGAGAAGCACGGATTCGTCCTGCTCTCCCACACCCACCAGATGCGCGGCATCTGCCGCTCGTGCCGCCCGCGCCGTCAGAAGTCGGACGCAGGCGCGGTGGATGCCGCCGACGAGCGTCTCGGCCGCGGCACCGTCCCGTTCACGCCCAGACCACGCGGATGAAGCGGCGCCCCAGGCGCAGCACGATCGAGGTCCCGGGAGAACCGGCGAGCGCCTGTTCGGGGTCGCGGACTTCCTGCGGCACGGCGCTCCCCTCGGCGTAGATCTTCAGAGCCCCCTCGTCGATCTTGCGGCGGGCCTCCCGCATCGAGGCGGAAAGGCCCAGCGCGACGAGCGTTTTGGCGGCGGGACTGCCGCCGGCGCCCGCCGCGGGCAGCTGCCGGGTCTCGACGTCCTCCGGCACTTCGCCCCGCGAAAAGGCGCGCCGGAAGTCTTCGGCCGCTCGCAACGCTGGCTCGGCGCCATGGAAATCGGCGACGATCCTTCGCGCGAGCTCGGCCTTGGCGTCCCGCGGATTCTCCTCGCCGGCCTCGACCCGCTGCCGCCGGGCGGCGATTTCGGGAGCCGGCACGTCCGTGAGCAGCTCGTACCAGCTCCACAGGAGCGCGTCGGGGATCGACATGACCTTGCCGTACATGTCCCCCGGCGGGTCGAGGACGCCGATCGCGTTGCCGAGCGACTTGGACATCTTTTCGACGCCGTCGATGCCGACGAGCAGCGGCAGCGTCATCACGACCTGCGGCTCGAGGCCCTCGGCGCGCATCAGGTCGCGGCCGACGAGCAGGTTGAAGAGCTGATCGGTGCCTCCCAGCTCGACGTCGGCCTTCAGAGCCACCGAGTCGTAGCCCTGGGCCAGGGGATAGAGGAGCTCGTGGAGGGCGATCGGCTGGCGGGCGTTCCAGCGTTTCTGGAAGTCGTCGCGCTCGAGAATCCGTGCGACCGTCACGCGCGCCGCGAGCTTCACCAGACCCGCCGCGCCGAGCTCGGCCAGCCACTTGCCATTGAAAGCGATGACGGTCTTCGCCTCGTCGAGGATCTTGAAGGCCTGTTGCGTGTAGGTGCGGGCGTTGGCTTCGATCTCTTCGCGGGAGAGCTGCGGCCGCGTCGTTTTCTTGCCGGTGGGGTCGCCGATCGCGCCCGTGAAGTCGCCGATCACGAACACGACCCGGTGGCCCGCGTCCTGGAAGTGACGCATCTTCCGCAGGATCACCGTGTGCCCGAGGTGGATGTCCGGTGCCGACGGGTCGAAACCGACCTTGACCGTCAGCGGCCCCTTCGCGATCTTGCGGGCGAGATCGGACTCGTCGATCAGATCGACGGCGCCCCGGCGCAGTAGCTCCAGAGCCGGCGAGGTGGAAGTCACGTTGGCTGAGCATTATACGTGCGGCTTCCTCAAGGCTTTCTAAATCGGCCGCTGCCGGAGGGACGGCGCGCTTAGCCTGCGAAGGCTGGAGGGAGCGAGGTGAACATGCGTAAGTTCCTGGTGGGGGTCTTCGCGATCGCGGTCGCCGGCGCGCTGCGCGCGGAGGACCTGACGCTGCCTGCGGCAGCGTCGATCGTGGGCGGGGCGCCGTTTTTCTCGGACGTGCGTGCGTTCAACACGTCGTACACGGACGACCTGGCGGTGACGGCGCGGTACCGGTGTTTTCTGCCTCCGGGCTGCACGGCGACGAACGTGGAGATCCAGTTCGAGCTGGCGCCGCGGGAGTCGCGGGCGTTCAACGACATGGTGGCTGTGGCGTTCGCGTCGCCGGACACGGCCGGTGGCGTGGAGTTCGAGCATTCGGGCAGCGGGGACCAGCTGGTGGTGACGAGCCGTCTGTACTCGACGGCGCCCGAGCCGACGGTGGGGATGTTCATCCCCGGGCTGAGGAACTCGGAAGCGCACGCGACGACGGTGCTGACGTCGATCCGCAACGGCGGAGCGGGGGCGGGGTTCCGGACGAACGTGGGCGTGTACAACCGCGAGGACTCGTCGGTGAGCGTGACGTTCACGATTTTCGACGCGGGCGTGCAGGTGGGCAACCCGGTGACGCGCAGCGTGGGCGCGCATTCGGGCACACAGGTCAACGGGGTGTTCACCGCGGCGGGACAAGCGGGGCACGCGACGGAGAACGCGGTGATCGTGGTGTCGGCGTCGCACGAGGTGTTTTCGTACGCGGCGGTGATCGACAACAACACGACCGACCCGATCTTCGTCGTCGGTGCCGAGGATGAGCCCGAGCAGCCCGTCACCCCCGTCAACACGGTCACGCCGGGCGGCCCGACGCCGACCGCGACGCCCACGCAGCCGGGCGCCACCGCGACGCGGACGCCGACACGCACGCCGACCGTCACGCCGACGCAGGGACAGACCGTCCGCACGGTCAACGTCGGAGTGGGAGGCGACAACTTCATCGACACCGTCAGCGGCAACGGCACGTCCTCGATCACGGTCGGGACGACGGTCCACTGGGCATGGATCAGCGGTGCG
This sequence comes from uncultured Acidobacteriota bacterium, assembly GCA_963742245.1. GTDB lineage: Bacteria > Acidobacteriota > Thermoanaerobaculia > UBA5066 > Gp7-AA6 > DAHUXD01. The sequence goes on along the minus strand of CAVULG010000009.1, from coordinate 150,919 downwards.
CACACGACGACCTCCGGAGACTGCCCCGGCGGTAATTGCACGCCGGACGGCGCCTGGTCGTCGCCGGAGGGAGAGGGGATCACGTTCGACCACACGTTCAACACCGTCGGCGACTTCAACTACTACTGCAACGTCCACGGCTCGATGATGCAGGGCCGGGTCGTCGTGACGGCGCAGTGATGGAAAGCCTTCGGCCTCTCTGCATCCTCGGGCGTGCGGCGCGGCTGCTCGCCCTCGCCCTCCGTCCTGATCCTCCCGGCGCGGGCCGGCCTCGCGGAGGACCTGACGCTGCCCGCGGCGGCGTCGATCGTGGGCGGGGCGCCGTTTTTCTCGGACGTGCGCGCGTTCAACACGTCGTACACGGACGACCTGACGGTGACGGCGCGGTACCGGTGTTTTCTGCCTCCGGGCTGCACGGCGACGAACGTGGAGATCCAGTTCGAGCTGGCGCCGCGGGAGTCGCGGGCATTCAACGACATGGTGGCTGTGGCGTTCGCGTCGCCGGACACGGCCGGTGGCGTGGAGTTCGAGCATTCGGGCAGCGGGGACCAGCTGGTGGTGACGAGCCGTCTGTACTCGACGGCTCCCGAGCCGACGGTGGGGATGTTCATCCCGGGGCTGCGCAACTCGGAAGCGCACGCGACGACGGTGCTGACGTCGATCCGCAACGGCGGAGCCGGAGCGGGGTTCCGGACGAACGTGGGCGTGTACAACCGCGAGGACTCGTCGGTGAACGTGACGTTCACGATTTTCGACGCGGGCGTGCAGGTGGGCAACCCGGTGACGCGCAGCGTGGGGGCGCACTCGGGCACACAGGTCAACGGGGTGTTCACCGCGGCGGGACAAGCGGGGCACGCGACGGAGAACGCGGTGATCGTGGTGTCGGCGTCGCACGAGGTGTTTTCGTACGCGGCGGTGATCGACAACAACACGACCGACCCGATCTTCGTCGTGGGTGCCGAGGATGAGCCCGAGCAGCCCGTCACCCCCGTCAACACGGTCACGCCCTCGCAGCCGGCAGCCACCCCTACGCGCACGCCGACGCCGACACCGACCCAGCCGGCGCCCGGGGTCCGGATCGTCAACGTGGGCGGATCGGGCTTCAACTTCACCGACACCGTCAGCGGCAACAGCACCACGTCGATCACGACCGGAACGACCGTCCGCTGGGTCTGGTTGAGCGGATTCCACTCGACGACCTCGGGAAGCTGTCCCGGAGGCACATGCACCGCGGACGGCATCTGGAGCTCGACGTCGGGCTCCGGCCTGACCTTCGAGCACACGTTCAACACCGCGGGCGACTTCGACTACTTCTGCAACGTTCACCGCGCGATGATGCAAGGCCAGGTCCTCGTCTCGAACCCCTGATCTCCCGGCTTTCCCGTTCCCGGGGGCCGCTTCGATCTCGAGGCGGCCCCTGATTTTTCGCTCGGCGCGGGGCTCGAACCGAACCCCGGGGCCGTAAACGGAACCCCTCCCCGCTCGTCGGATCCCACGTGGCGCGACGAGCGTTCCTCCGGTGTCTGGCGGCCGGCTGGGTGTCGTCTCTGGCGGCCCTGGGGGGTCACCCGGGCGCCGCCCTCGGCGAGACGGTCACGCTGCCCGCCGCCGCGTCGGTGCAGGGGGTTGCCCCGTTCTACTCGGACGTGCGGGCGTTCAACACGTCCTACACCGACGCCCTCACCGTCACCGCGGACTACCGCTGTTTCATCGGTACGTGCGCCGGCGCGCCACAAACTTTCACGCTCGGGCCGCGCGAGTCGCGCGCCTTCGACGACGTCTGCGTGTCGCTCTTCGCGTCTCCGGACTCGGCCGGCGCGATCGAGCTCACGCACGCGGGCGCGGCGGGAGCGCTCGTCGTGACGAGCCGGCTCTATTCGACCTCGCCCAGCCCCACCGTGGGGATGTTCGTTCCGGGGCTCGCCGCCGACGCGGCGCACGCGGTGTCGCTGCTGACCTCGGTCCGAAACGCGGGACCGGGCGCGGGCTTCCGCACCAACGTCGGGGTCTACAACCCGGGACCCGCTACGGTCGATCCGACCTTCACCGTCTACGACGGCGCGGCGCTCGTCGGCACGGTGCGGTTCGATGCGCCGCTCGCTCCGGGGTCGGGCGGTCAGATCAACGACGTCTTCACGCGCGTGGGCGCCGCGGGCCTCTCGACCGGCAACGCGTCCGTCGTCGTCGACGCCGGAGGGGCCGGGGCGCTCTTTGCCTACGCCGCAGTCATCGACAACGCGACGAGCGATCCGATCCTCGTTCTCGGAGCCGAGGATGCGCCGCCGCCCGCTCCGGTCGGGCCGGAGACCGTCGTCGTCGCGGTGCGCGCCTGGGATTTCGCGCCGGGAGGACCGCAGTCGCCGCCGCTCCGGCTCACCGTCGGAAAGACGTACACGCTCGTCTTCCGCAACGCCGACCTGCCGGGCACGGTCAATGCGCGCCACGGGTTTTCGGGCATCTCGGAGCTCGGGATGCCGGCGACCGACGACATCTCGCCCGGCCACGACTTCGTCATCTCCGGGGTGGCGCCTCAGGCCTGGCAGCGCGGGACGTATCCGTTTCTCTGCACGCAGAGCGACTGCGGCGGGGATCCGGAGCAGCACGCGGGCATGATCGGCTTCCTCCTGATCGAGTAGGCCGGCGCCGGCGTTAAGATGACGTCCGTGACCGACGCGAAAGAGGGTGCCCCGGCAGACCCGATCCCGGCCGAAAGCGCCGACGACGCCCGCGCCGCGGCCGCGACCGCCAACCGCAAGCGCGCCGAGAAGGACTGGGAAGAAAAGAAGAAGCGCTGGCGCGCGATGGGCGTGCCGAAGGGGCTTCCCGCCAAGAAGTAGCCATGCGACGCACGACCGCGGCCCGGCGGGACTCGCTCGCTTCGGTCGCCCGCGACGTCGTCGCATGCCGCCGCTGCCCGCGTCTGGTCGCGTGGCGCGAAGAGGCGGCGCGGCATCCCCCGAGGCGCTTCGCCGGTCAGAAATACTGGGCGCGGCCGGTCCCGGCTTTCGGCGATTCGAAGGCCCGGATCCTGATCGTCGGCCTGGCGCCCGCGGCGCACGGGGGGAATCGGACGGGGCGCATCTTCACGGGCGACGAGTCGGGGCGCTTTCTCTTCGCCGCGCTCCATGCCGTCGGCCTGGCCAATCAGCCGGAGTCGATTCACCGGGGCGACGGCCTCGCGCTCGACGGCGCGCTCGTGACGGCCACCGCCCGCTGCGCGCCGCCGGACAACCGGCCGCTGCCCGAAGAGCTCGGCAACTGTCGCGAGTACCTGCTTCGCGAGCTCGCGCTGCTTCCGGAGCCGAGCGTGCTGGTCGCCCTCGGAGCCCTCGCGTTCACCGCGTGTCTCGAGTCCCTCGCGGCCGAGGGCACGACGCTGCCGAAACCGCGGCCGCGCTTTTCCCACGGAGCGGATTTCCAGATCGGCCGCGACCGTCTGCTCGCGACCTACCACCCGAGTCAGCAGAACACGTTCACGGGGAAGCTGACGCCCGCGATGCTCCGCGCGGTGTTGAGGAAAGCGGTGGCCGCGGCGAAGCGGATCTAGCGCCGCCCTACGGTTTGCGAAACAGCGCGTCGAAGGCCGAGCGGGCGTCGTCGGGCGTGGCCTCGACGCCGCGGCTGCCGGTCAGGTCGAACGTCTTCGACGGCGCGTAGAAGGTGCACGTGTTGGCGGCCTGCTTCGACGGGATGCGCGCGGGGATCGGCTGCGTGCACTCGAAGCGGGCCGACGTGTCGAAGAACGAGCACTGGCTGCAGGCGTGGAGAGCACCGCCGCACTTGCGGCAGGTCGCCTCGGCGCCGATCGAGTCGAGATCGAGCACCTTCTCGCCGCAGTGCTTGCACCGGAAGACCACCGCCTTGTCCTGATCGATCCCGCGCCCGCGGGGAGCGCCGTCGTCGTCGCGCGGCGGCCGCGGCCCGCCGGAGCGCCGGCCGCCGGAAGGCTGCGAGTCGGACTCCTGGTAGCCGCGGTGGCGGTATTTGCGGTCGTCGCTCATCGGGTGGACGAATTCTATAATCGGGCATGGGCGCGCGATCCGAAGAAGCACTCTCGCTCTGGCGCGAGGGCACCGGAAAGCTCCTCGAGGGCGAGCTGACGGAGGCGATCGCTCTCTTCACGCGGTCGCTCGAGACCGAGCCGACCGCCGAGGCGTACACGTTTCGCGGCTGGGCCTACTCCTTCGCGGGACGCCTGGCGGATGCGATCGAGGAATGCCGCAAGGCCATCGCGACCGACCCCTCCTTCGGGAATCCCTACAACGACATCGGCTGTTACCTGATGGAGCAGGGCGACGGCGATGGCGCGATCGACTGGTTCGAGCGCGCGAAGACGGCGCCCCGCTACGAGCCGAGGCACTTTCCGTACCTGAATCTCGGGCGCCTGCGGGCTTCCCGGGGAGAGATCGCGGAGGCCGTGGCGGAGTTCGAGGGCGCACTGGCCGAGAGCCCGGGCGATCCTCTGGCACTGCGGGCCCTGGAGGCTCTGCGTTACAAGGTCAACTGACGCCGGCTGGGACACGATGGAGCGATAGAATCCGGGTTTCCGGAGGAGACACCATGAACGAATTTGAAATGACGCCTCAGTCCGCGTTTTCACCGACCGCGACGGCCACGGCCGAGCGCGTGACGGGTTTCCTGCGCAAGGTTTACGGGTGGATGTTCGTGGGCCTCGGGATCTCGACGGCGGTGGCCTTCGCGATCATCGGGACGCCCGGCGCCGCGCTGACGATCGTCCGGACACCCGTCCTCTACTGGGGGCTCTGGATCGCCACTCTCGGTCTGGCGTTCTACCTGCAGGCGCGCGTCGAAAAGCTCGTCGCCGGGTCTGGCGACCGTTCTCTTCGTCGTGTTCTCGGCGCTGGTCGGCGCCTGGCTCTCGCCGATCCTCCTGGTCTACACGGGCGGCTCCGTCGCGACGACGTTTCTCGTCGCCGCGGGGATGTTCGGCGCGCTCGCGCTCTATGGAACGACGACGAAGCGCAGCCTCGCCGGCTGGGGCCAGTTCCTCTTCATGGGCTTCGTCGGCGTTTTCCTGGCGCTGCTCGTGAGCGCGTTCTGGAAGGGGGCGGCGGGCAACTCGGGGCTGCAGTTCGTGATCACGATCGTGGGCGTCATCGTCTTCACGGGTCTCGCGGCCTACGACGCGCAGCGGATGAAGGTCATGGCCGTCAGCATTCCGGAAGAGCGGCACGGCGCGTACTCGGTCGTGGGCGCGCTCGCGCTGTACATCACCTTCATCAACCTGTTCCTGATGCTGCTCCGCCTGATGGGCGGGCGCCGGAGCTAGCGGGGCGGCTGACAGGGGAGGGGGCAAGCCCCTCCCCTACGCGGACGTCGCGGTGAATCCGGTCTCGTAGGGGCGCCCCTTGCGGGCGCCCTTCTCATTCCGAGGATCCGCCCCCGACGAGCGGCAGGCTCCCGATCCGGGAATCCGCGGCGCTGACGGGCGAAGCCGTGTCGTCCTCGACGGCGACCGCCTCGCCGGGATTCAGGAAAAGGTTCGACTCCAGGCCGTACTGGCGCGTGTAGAGGTCCGCGTAGCGGCCGCCCCGTGCGAGCAGCGCCTCGTGGCGGCCGCTCTCGACGATGCGGCCTCCCTCGACCACGAGAATCGCGTCGGCCCGCCGGATCGTCGAGAGCCGGTGGGCGATGACGAACGTCGTCCGGCCCTTCATGAGCTCCGCCAGGCCCTCCTGGATCAGGGCCTCGCTCTCGCTGTCGAGCGACGAGGTCGCCTCGTCGAGGATCAGGATGCGCGGATCGGCGAGGATCGCGCGCGCGATCGCCACCCGCTGACGCTGGCCGCCGGAGAGCTTGACGCCGCGCTCGCCGACGATGGTCTCGTAGCCGTCGGCGAGCTTCTCGACGAACTCGTCGCAGTTGGCGATGCGCGCGGCGCGCAGGACCTCCTCGCGGGGCGCGTCGGGCTGCGAGTAGGCGATGTTCTCGTAGACCGTGCCGTCGAACAGGAAGTTGTCCTGGAAGACGACGCCGATCTGGCCGCGGTAGTCGGCCAGGCGCACGTCGGCGAGGTCCCGGCCGTCGACGAGGATCGACCCGGAGGTCGGGCGATGGAACGCGGCCACGAGGCCGATGATCGTGCTCTTGCCCGAGCCCGACGGGCCGACGAGGGCCGTCACGGTGTCCGGGGGAGAGACGAACGAGATGCCGTGCAGCACGGGAACCTTCTCGTCGTAGGCGAAGCGGACGTCGCGAAACTCGACGCGGCCCTCGATCGGGGGCAGGGGCTCACGGGCGAGATCGCCGGCGTCTTCGGCGATCTCCTCCCGCAGCTCCCGGATCCGCTCGAGGCCGGCGAAGGCCTCGGTCACCTGGCTCCCGATCGACACGATCTGAATGACCGGCCCGACGAGAAGGCCCAGGTACAGCGTGAAGGACACGAAGGAGCCCACGGTCATGCGGCCGGCTTCGATTTCGTGAGCCCCGACCCACATGATCGTCACGCCCACGACGCCGAGCAGGAGGGTCGAGAGGGCCGCGACGGCGGAAAAGCTCGTCATCGTCTTCGCGACGTTGCGGAAGAGCTTGTGGGCGCCCCGGGTGAAGACGAGGGCCTCGCGGCGCTCGGCGCGGTAGGCCTTGACGACACGGATCCCGGAAAAAGACTCGGTCAGGCGGCCCGAGACTTCGGCATTGATCTTCGAGCGCTCCCGAAACAGGGGGCGAAGCGTCCGGAACGCATAGAGCAGCACCAGGCCGAAGAGAGAAAGGACGGTCAGGGCGATCAGGGTCAGCTTCGCGCTGAAGTAGAAGAGGATGCCGAGGGCGAGCAGCGCGGTCACGATCCCGCCGGCGAGCTCGACCAGGCCCGTTCCGACGAGGTTGCGGATGCCCTCGGCGTCGGTCATCACGCGGGAGAGCAGGACCCCCGTTTTCGTCTGGTCGAAGAACGCCACGCGCAGGCGGCCCACGTGGGACTGGACCGAGCGGCGCATCTCGGTGATCGAGCGCTGGGCGGCCTTTCCGAGGACCTGGGAAAGCGCGAAGCCCGTGATCGCCTGGACGATGGTTGCGGCCCCCGTGATCAGGACGATCTTCGTGAGGAGGTCCTGGCGGCCCTTGCCGATGACGTCGTCCAGAAGCACCTTGGTCGTGCCGGGCAGGACGAGACCGCACAGGCGGCTCGTCAGCAGCAGGCCGAATCCGAGCGCCAGGCGCCCCTTGCGGGCATGGATCAGCTCCGCGGCGTCGCGGAGCAGCACCTTCAGGGGAAGGCTCTTCTTCTTCTCCGGCTCTCCCCGGGAGGCGGCCCTGCGGGTTGCCCCACCGCCACCCCGTTCCGCTTTCGAGGAGCGGGAGGAGAGACCGCCGCCGGCAAAGCCCAGTCGAGCCATACGTTCCAACTATGCATCCTGTAGCGCGGAGGGCGCACTTTCCATATTGACAAACAAATTTGTCTGTACAAGTATAGTTGTCATTGAGCTCATCTCCGCCTTCCGCGATGCCCTCCACTCAGCTCGAAGCCGTCGGCACGGCACGCCGAGCGAACGCCCTCTTGCACCCCCTTCGCTCGCGGCTGCTGGCTCTGGCCCGGGAGCCTTCGTCCTCGAGCGAGCTCGCGCGGCGCCTCGGACTGCCGCGGCAGCGCGTCAACTACCACGTCCGGGCCCTGGAGAAGGCCGGTCTCCTGAAGGCCGCCGGTCGCCGGCGCCGGCGCAACCTCATCGAGCAACGCTATGTCGCCACCGCCCGCACCTACACGCTTTCCCCGGAGCTGCTCGGCCCGCTCGCAGCCGACTGGCGGACGATCGCGGACCCGGCCTCCGCGGACTACCTGATCGCCCTTGCCGAGCAGGTGCGGTCCGACGTGGGCCGTGCCTCGGAGGAGGCCGGCCGGGAGGGCAAGCGCCTGTCGACGCTGTCGCTCAAGTCGCAGTTTCGCTTCGAGACGCCGGCGGAGCGGACGCGGTTCGCCGAGGCGGTGCGACAGGCGGTCGTCGACGTCATCGCGCGGTACTCCTCGCCCAACCTGCGCGCGGACGGACGGCCGGGACGGGGCAGGCCCTACCGGCTGGTCCTCGCATGCTATCCCGTCGCGGCCAGTGTGGAAGCGGCGGAAGAGGCGGAAGAGGTGCAAGAGGGGGAAACGGATTCCGAGGAGCCCGAGGGATGAGACGCGAAGGGAGGATCCGATGACGGAAAGGCAGCATCGCGGCCGGCAGATGACCGTGACGATGCGAACGCGCGCAACGCCGGAAGAGGTCTGGAGTGCCTGGGCCGACCCCGCGGAGATCGCACGCTGGTTCGTGGACCGGGCGACCGGCAAACCCGAGGTCGGTTCGACGTTCACCTGGGTCTTCGAGAAGTTCGGCTACGAGATCCCCTACGAAGTCGTCGCCGCCGAGCCCGGGAAACGCTTCGCGCTCGGGGGCGAAGCGCCGGGAAGCGGGCCGTTTCTCCTCGAAGTCAGGATCGAGCGGGACGGCGGCGAAACGCTCGTCACCCTCGTCAACTCGGGCTTTCTCGACGGGTCGCAGTGGGACGACGAGATCGAAGGGATCGCCTCGGGATGGACCAGCGCGCTCGCGGCGCTCAAGCTCTACCTGGAGACGTATCGCGGCCGTCCGAAGACCTCGATCCTCGTCATGCGGCCGGCGGAGTACGCCTACGACCGGCTGCTCCCGTACTACGCGACGGCCGAAGGCCTCGGACGCTGGTTGACGAGCGCGGGAGGCGCCGCCATCGGCGAGCCGGGCGACCCGTGCGCGCTGCGGTTCGCCGGGGGAACGACCCTGACGGGCCGAGTCCTGGCGAAGACGCGGTGGGAGGTGGCGCTGTCGTGGGAGGAGGTCCATGGCATGCTGGAGCTGAAGGGCTTCCGGTTCCCCGGGCAGGGAAAGGTCGTCGGAGCCCGCGTCCTCTCCTGGGACCTGCCAGAAGGGGCGGGTGTCCGGATCGAGCGCATGCTCGACGAGGCTCTCGGACGCCTCGCGGAGGCCCTCGGAAGGGCCGTGCCCGCCGGAGCCGCGCGATGATCGGGCAGGCCGTCTCGCTCGTCGGCGCCGCCATGATCCTCGCCGCGTACGCCGGCCAGCAGGCCGGAAAGCTGTCCGGAGACAGCCGCCCGTATCTCATCCTCAACCTCGTCGGAGCGGCGATCCTGACGTACTTCGCCATCGAGCTCGGCAACTGGGGTCTCATCGTGCTCGAAGGATCCTGGACGCTCATCAGCCTCTACTCGCTGACGAAGGCGCTCATCGCTTCTCGCCCACGATGAGCAGGCGCGGGGACTTCAGCGCGAAGGGCTCTTCCGCGGGCGAGCCGTAGAAGCCGGCGATCGCGAAGCCCGCGTGCTCGAGCATCCGCGCGACGTCGCCCCCGAGGTACAGCCGCTGCGAAGCGAGCTTGGTCTCGCTCTGATCGCCCCGCGAAAAGGTGAACACGTTCTCGATGCGCGAGCTGCGGGCGTCGAAGCGCGTCTCCTCCTCGAAGTGAATGCTGCCGAGGTACGCCTGCTGTTTTGGCGCGAGAGCGGGGAGAACGCCCTCGGCCGTCTGGCCGAAGTCGATGGCGAAACGGCCGCCCTGGCGAAGCGCCCCGGCGGCCGCCGCGACGAACTCCTCGTTGCCCCGGTCGTCGAGGTAGCCGAAGCTGTTGCCGAAGCAGAAGGCCGCGTCGAACGTCGCTCCGCCCGGCAGATCGCGCATGTCCGCGCGGCGCAGCTTGAGCGACAGGCCCTTCGCAGTCGCCGTCGCGGCGGCCGCGTCCAGAAAATCCTGCGAGATGTCGACACCCGTCACCGCGCAGCCGCGCTCGGCGAGCGGCAGCGCGAGCCGGCCGGCGCCGCACGCAACGTCGAGGACGCACGCGCCCTTCGCGAGCTTCAGGTGCTTCCAGAGGAAATCGGCATCGGCCTGCGTGGCTTCGGGCGGCAGCGCTCCGCGCCACATTTCCACGGCGAGGCCGGAGAAAAAAGTGCTCCACCAGTCATGCGGTGCGTTCAAGAAAATCTCCTCTCCTCGCGACGCAATGCGCGCCGCGGGCGACACAAGTTTTGAGACCCGACGTGTCGTGCTTAGCGAGAGGCGATCATAGGCAGCAGGGAAAGTCTAACCGCTCCGAGGACGCAGGTACACGTCGCGGTCGACGACCTCCATGCAGCGCGCCGGGTCCTCGATCTCGTTGAACCCGAACTTGCGGTACAGGCCCTGCGCGTCGCGGGTCATGAGGATCCACCGGCGCAGGCCCTGGAGGTCGGGGTGCGCGCGGATGACCTCCATGAGCCAGACGGCGAGCCCGCGGCCCCGGTGGGACTCGAGCACGAAGACGTCAGCGAGATAGGCGAAGGTCGCGCGGTCGGTGATGACGCGGGCAAAGCCGATCTGCTCGGAGCCGGGGCCCTCGTACAGCCCGAAGCAGAGCGCGCCGTCGATCGAGCGGTCCACGATCTCGCGGGAAATGCCCCGGGCCCAGTAGGAGCCGGCGAGGAAGCCATGGATGAGCTCGCGGTCCAGGCGGGCCGGATCCGTCGAAATCGTGAATGTCCCGCGCGTCCATTCCATGCGGGGAGGATAATGCGCCTCAATTTCGCAGGAGGTGGGTATGGTTTCGGTCGCCAGCCTGTGGCTTCCCATCCTGGTTTCGGGAGTGGTGGTCTACATCGCGAGCTCGATCGTCTGGATGCTCCTGCCCCATCACAAGTCGGACTGGTCGGTGCTGCCCGGTGAAGCGGGCTTGCTCGAGGCGATGCGGCGGGCGGGGGTGACGCGCGGCCAGTACCGCTTCCCGTTCTGCGACCCGCGCGACAAGAGCCCCGAAACGAAGAAGAAGCTGGAAGAGGGGCCGCTCGGCACCATGGTCATCTGGCCGCCGGGACCGATGGGCATGGGCAAGCAGCTCGTGACCTGGTTCCTCTATCTGCTGGCCGTTTCCGCGTGCGTCGCGTACCTGGCCGGGCACGTGATGCCGTGGGGCGCCTCGTACCGCGGCGTGTTCCGGCTGACCGGCGGCATCGCGATGCTCGCGTACGCGGCCGGTGTCGTTCCGGGCGCGGTGTGGTGGGGCCGGAGCTGGTCGTCGACCATCAAGGAAGGGATCGACGGCGCGGTGTACGGGTTGCTGACGGCCGGAGTGTTCGCCTGGCTCTGGCCGCGCTGAGACGGCGGGCGCAAGGCCCGCCCCTACGGGACGCTGAGACGGGCGGGCGCAAGGCCCGCCCCTACGAGCTGGCCCGGATCTCCGGCACCTCGACGATGCGCGTGCCGGAGACCGGGCTCCCGCTTTCGCTCTCAATCGCCGCGACGATTGCCGCGGCCATCTGCGGCAGCGTGACGAGCCCGAGCCGCCGCGCGGAGGCGCGTGTCGCGGGCAGGCGTTCGGCGAGCCAGTAGCCGGGCAGGAGAACATACGGCCAGAGGTGCCCCGGCCCGAGCACGTACCAGGGGCGCAGGATCGTTGCCTTCAATCCCTGCCCGGCGATGAACGCCTCGGCCTCGACCCGGGCCTCCCAGTAGGCGCGCATCACCGGAGCCGGATGCGCGACGCTGACGTAGACGAAGTGCGAAACGCCCGCGGCTGCGGCCGCCTGCGCCGAGGCCTTCGCCGACGCGAGGTCCACGCTGCGAAAGAGCGCCGCCTTTGCGGGCGAGGGATGCGGCACGCCGACGAGCTGGAGAAACGTGTCGGCCGGAGCGACGCGGTCCGTGAACGAGGCGGCGTCGAGCGCGTCTCCGGGCACCGGCGCGCATCCCGCGGGGAGCTTGCGCTCCGAGCCGGGCCGGACGAGCGCGCGGACGGTGTGACCGCGCCCGGCGAGGAGCGGAATCACGGCGCGACCGAGATAACCCGTCCCGCCGGCGACGAAGACGTGACGCGGCATGAGGGCAGTATGCTCCGCGCAACGGAGTCCTCTACGACCGACGTGGTCTCTCTTCCCGTCTGGCTCGCGGTGGTCGTCGGCCTGCTCGCGGCGTGGGCGGTGCTCGACCGGCTGCTCCTTCCGAGCGTGCGCTGGGTGCTGCGGCGGCGGGTCAATCGCGTCCTCGAGGAAATCAATACCCGGCTCAAGATTCGCATTGCCCCGTTCGAGCTGACCAGGCGCGACGTCCTGATCGACCGCCTCCTCTACGATCCCCAGGTGCAGCAGGCCGCGGAGGCCGAGGCCGTCGAGAAGGCGATGCCGCGCGAGGTCGTCATGGAGCGGATCGGCCGGTACGCCCGCGAGATCGTTCCGGCCTTCAACGCCTACGTCTATTTCCGCCTCGGCTACTGGCTCGCCCGCAACATCGCGCGCTCGCTGTACCGCGTGCGGCTGGGCTACGAGGACGAGGCGGGGCTGGCGGCCATCGCGCCGCAGTCGACGGTCGTCTTCCTCATCAATCACCGCAGCAACATGGACTACATCCTGGTGTCGTACCTCGCGGCGGAGAAGGCCGCGCTCTCCTACGCCGTGGGCGAGTGGGCGCGCATCTGGCCGCTTCAGGCGCTCATCCGCTCGATGGGCGCGTACTTCGTCCGGCGCAACTCGAAAGATCCGCTCTACCGGAAGGTCCTCGAGCGGTACGTCGGGATGGCGACGGCGGCCGGCGTGACGCAGGCGGTCTTTCCCGAGGGCGGGCTCTCGCGCGACGGAAAACTGCGGCCGCCGAAGCTCGGGATCCTCGACTACATGGTGCGCGCATTCGATCCGGCGGGCGAGCGGGACCTCGTCTTCGTGCCCGTGGGAATCAACTACGACCGCACCTTCGAGGATCGCTCATTCCTCCAGGAGCTCGACCCGCAGTCGGCGCCGCGCAGCGGCGGTTCTGCGGCCGGCACGACGGCGCGTTTCGTCGCGCGCAACGCATGGCTGCGCGCGCGCAGCCGCTGGCACCGCTTCGGCTACGCGTGCGTCAACTTCGGCTCGCCTTTCTCGCTGCGGCGCCATCTGGCCCGACACCAATTCGACTTCCGCCAGCTCTCGTCCGAGGAACGCTCGGGGCGCCTGCAGGATCTCGCGCGCGAGCTCATGGCGGAGATCGCCAAGGTGATCCCGGTCGTGCCGGTGTCGCTCGTCGCGACCGTGTTCGTCCGAGCGCCGGAGCGCAGCTTCAGCGAGCTCGAGCTCAAGGGCGAGGTCCTGCGCCTGATCGGACGAGCTCGAGGGCCGCGGCGCGCACGTCTACGTGCCGCGGGGCGACCAGGACTACGCGATCACGGTGGGCCTGCGGATGCTGACGCTGCGCCGGCTGGTCGATTCGGCCGACGGGGAAGGTCTTTTTCGGGCCCGCCCCGAGGAGATTCCCCTGCTTCGTTACTACGCGAGCTCGATCGCCCACCTCTTCTGAGCCGGCGCCACGCGAGGAGCGCCAGGATGAGCGCGGACCCGGCGGAGACGAGAAGCCCCGCCCGCAATCCCGGCGGCGTGTAGCGGCAGACGATCTCGGTCGCGCCCGCCGGCACGCGCACAGCGAGAAACGCTCCGTTGGCCGTGAGGGTCTCGAGCGGCTTGCCGTCGCCCTCAGCCTGCGCCGTCCAGCCGCCGTCGGTCGTGACGGGGACGACGAGGACGCGCGGCGCCGTCCGTCTCGATGCGCACGCGAATCTCCTCGGGCCGCGGCTGAGCGTGAGAGACGATCCGCGCCGCTCCGGAGAACGCTTCGCTTTCGCCGACGACGTGGGCGCGGCGCAGAAAATCCGTCTCTGCAGCCAGGGCGCGCAGAGGGCGCCGGAGTCGGGCCATCCCGCGAGGGTGTCGGGGAGGATCGCCTCGGGCGCGGGGCCGATGCGGGGGCGGACCGGTTCGTCCGGGGCCCACGAGCGCGCGCGTGTTGAGGAACGCGAGGATCGGCGCCTCGAGGTTCGTGACGCGGGCGCTGTACTCGCCCGGCCCCGTGTAGCCCGCGGCCGCCGCGAGCACGTCCTGGTAATCCGCGGGCCCGAGCGGGTCGTGCACGCGCAGATCCTCGAGGCCGTACATCGCGGCCATACCGGTGAGGGACAGCCCGGCGTCGGCGAAGCGGCCGCCGCGCGCGGTCTCCTGCAGCGCGCGGACCTGCGGCGTGACGGGAAAATAATCCGCGCGCCGCGTTCCCGGATTGAAGCGCGCGCCGATCCGCATCAGGTCGAGGGCCGTGGCGCCGACGAGGAAGACCGCGAGAACGCGCAGATGCCGGGGCGTCGTGCGACCCGCCCGGAGCATGATCACGAGCACGAAGGCCGCGAGCAGCAGCACGGCCGGCAGAACGAACCGGACGGACCGCCAGGCGGTCCACGGAAGTCGTTCCGGCGCGAGCGCGTGCTCACGGAACACCAGGGCCGTCGCGGCGAGGAGGATCGCGAGCGCGACCGGCGTGGCGGCCGTGCGGCCCGCCGCGCGGATCCGGTCGAGCTGGAAGCCGGCGAGGAGCGCTAAGAGCAGGACGAGGATTGCGTTGGCACGGTTGGAGGTCAGCCGCGTCGCCAGGTGCGAGATCCCGGGTGTGGCCTGCAGGAAGTAGACGAGCGGCGGATACCAGAGGAGATACAGGGCCGCGAGCACGGCGCCCGCGCGGGCGAGGCGCACCGTGCGCGGCGCGCGCCGCCAGAAGAACGTGGCCAGAGCGAAGGCGAGGACCAGGACGCCGGCGTAGCCGCTCGCGCGTCCGGCGAAAGAGTAGGGACCGAACTTGTCCTCGTCGCGGGGATTGCCCTGGGCCTCCGGCACCACCCAGAAGCGCATGACGTCCCAGTAGATCGGCGGACGCACGAAGTCGCGGGCGGACAGCGTCGGATCGAACCCGCGCGCCCACCGCGCGACCTGCACCGAGCGCTCGCCGCGCGCGATCGCGAGCGTGGCCGGCAGCGTGTACGCGGCGGTGAGCCCGAGCCCGAGCAGCGACGCGGCGGCCGCGAGGCCGAGGCGCCGCAGACGCAGCCGCACCGGCTCCCGCTGCGACAGCAGGAGTGCGGCGAACCAGGCGCAGCCGCAGAGCGCCACGAAGAACTCGCCCTCCGGATAGCCGCCGCAGAGGAGCAGGGCGACGATCGCGGTCGTCGCGGCGAACCCCCCGCGCCGCCCGGCCGCGAGGCGTTCGAGCGCGAGCAGCGCGAACGGCAGGAGGGCGACCGGCCACGTGTGCGGGAAGTGCATCCACGCCGTCATCTGCAGGGCAAAGCCGAACGCGACCCCGGTCCAGGCGCTCGCGGAGAACGAGAGCGCACGCGCCCGGGCGAAGAGGTACGCGCCGGCGGAGGCCAGGAACAGCTTGAAGGCCGCCGCCGCGCCGAAGCCCCAGGCGGGGCCAAAGAGGACCGCGAAGAGCGTGGTCGGCGTGACGGCCTGCGCCTGGGGATCGGCCCAGAGAGGCGTGCCGCAGCCGTTGGCCGCGAAACGCAGCGGCAGCCGTCCGGCGCGGTAGGCGTCGGCGACGGCCGTCGTCCAGGGAAGAAACTGCGTCGGCACGTCGCCGAGCTCGTCGTTGCGGTCTTCGGGCGGCGAGCCTCCGGGGACGATGAGGCGGGCGCCGCCGGCAGGCACCGGGAGCTCGCCGAAGAACGCGGGATAAAACGCCGTGAGAATCGCAAGCGCGGCGAAGAGGAGGAGCGCGCGTCGATCGGTCACGCGCGTCAGATCCTATCGCCCGCTTCGGCCTCCCGTGATATCTCTCGCGGCGCCTTTGGGGAGGACACCATGATCGATCGCCGTTCGCTGCTGAAGAGCGGAGTCCTCGGCGGCGCCGCGCTCGGCCTCTCGCGCCCGACCCCCGCCTCGACTTCGACGCCGGCGGTTTCCTCGCCGCTCGCCCCGCCCGCCTTCGAGCTCGACGAGCTGACGGTCGTCGACCTTCAGAAGCGCATGGGCTCCGGAGAAGATTCCGCGCGCACCCTCGCCGAGAGGTACATCGCGCGGATCGAGGCCCTCGACAAGCGGGGGCCGGAGCTGCGCTGCGTGCTCGAAATCAACCCGGACGCGCTCGCGATCGCCGACGGTCTCGACGCGGAGCGCAAGGCCGGGCGGGTCCGGGGCCCGCTCCACGGCATCCCGGTGCTGCTCAAGGACAACATCGGGACGGCGGATCGCATGCAGACGACGGCGGGCTCGCTCGCCCTCGTGGGCGCGATCCCGGCCGCCGACGCGCCGATCGTCAAGAGGCTGCGCGACGCGGGCGCGGTGATCCTCGGGAAGACGAACCTCTCCGAATGGGCGAACTTCCGCTCGACTCACTCGCAGAGCGGCTGGAGCGGACGCGGCGGACAGTGCCGCAACCCGTACGTACTCGACCGCGATCCCTCGGGCTCGAGCTCGGGCTCCGGCGCCGCCGCGGCCGCGAGCCTCGCGGCCCTGACCGTGGGGACCGAGACCGACGGCTCGATCGTGTCGCCGGCGAACAACTGCGCGCTCGTCGGCTTCAAGCCCACGCTCGGCCTGGTGTCGCGCACCGGGATCATCCCGATCGCCCACTCGCAGGACACCGCGGGCCCGATGACGCGCACCGTGGCGGATGCGGCGGCCCTCCTGACGGTGCTCTGCGGCTACGACCCGGCGGACCCGGCGACGCGCGAGCTCGCGGGCAAGGCCCCGCTCGACTACACGACGTTTCTGGACGCGAAGGGCCTGCGAGGCGCGCGCATCGGGGTGCCCCGCAAGAAGCTGTACGGCCAGAATCCGGCAGCCGACGCCATCGCCGAGGAGGCCCTCGCGGTGATGAAGCGCGAGGGCGCGATCATCGTCGATCCGGCCGACATCGCGACCGTGGGGGAGACGGACGAGTTCGAGTTCGACGTGCTGCTGTACGAATTCAAGGCGGACCTGAACGCTTACCTCGCGGGCCTCGGCGCACGCACGCCGTACCGCACGCTCGCGGACCTGATCGTCTTCAACCAGAAGAACCGCGCCCGCGAGATGCCGTACTTCGGCCAGGAGATCTTCGAGAAGGCGCAGGCGAAGGGGCCGCTCTCGGAGAAGGCCTACGTCGACGCGCTCGCGAGCGATCTCCGGCTGTCGCGCATCGAGGGCATCGACAAGACCATGGAGACGCATCGCCTCGACTGCCTCGTGGCGCCGACGTCGGGACCGGCCTCCCTCATCGATCTCGTGATCGGCTCGTACGGTCCCGGAGGCAGCTCCTCGCTGCCCGCGATCGCGGGCTACCCGGATGTGACCGTTCCGGCCGGGTGGCACTTCGGGCTGCCCGTCGGGCTCTCGTTCTTCGGACGCGCCGGCAGCGAGCCGACGCTCTTCCGGATCGCCTACGCGTTCGAGCAAGCGACGCAGGCGCGCAAGCCGCCGCGGTTTCTCGCGACGGCGGACCTCGCGACATAGGGGCCTGCGGCGTCTCCCTGCGTCGGCACGCGGCGGCCGTCCTTGAGGGTGACTGCCGGCCGCCGCTGACCCGACCACCGAAAGCAGACCCACGGCAGTAGGGAACGCCGCGCGAAGCGCGGCGGTAATGCGTCGGCCAGACGCGCTGCGTGGCGGCTGGTCCGTCTACTCCGGAAACGACTCCGGATCGTCGATCGCCCGGCGCCGCAGCGGCTCGTCGATGTTGCGTCCCGTGACGACGAGGACGATCGGACCCGTCACGTCGGAGAGCTGCGGCAGACCCGCGAGGGCCGCGGCCGCGGCGCCCTCCGCGCGGATGCCCGCGCGCTCGTACGCGCCGACCGCCTCGGCCATCGCGCGCTCGGAGACGAGCAGCATGCGATCGACGACGTCGTTGACGCGCACGACGGCCTCCGGGATCGCGACGCGCACGGCGAGGCCGTCGGCGAAGGTCGCCATCCGGTCGCAGGGGACGGCGTGCCGCGCCTCGAACGAAAGGCCCATGACCGGAGCCTCCTTCGCAGCCACTCCCGCGAGCACGGTCTCGGGCGCGCGCGCCTTCAGGACGCGGCCCATCCCTCCGATGAGCGCCCCGTTGCCCACCGGCACCACGACCGCCGCGGGCGGCGCCTCGAGCTGGTCGAGGATCTCGGCGGCGATTGCGCCGTAGCCTTCGTACTGCGCCGCCTCCACGCCGTCTTCGAAGAAAGGCACGCGCGCTTCCTCGGCGAAGCGCTTGCCCTCGTCCTTGGCGAAGTCGAGGTCGGTGCCGATCAGGCGGATCTCGGCGCCGAGCGAGTGGATGAGCGCGAGCTTGGAAAGCGACGCGCCGGCGGGGGCGTAGACCATGGCGCGCATTCCCAGACGTCGGCACGCCCAGGCGACCGCGGCGCCGTGATTGCCGGTCGACGCGGTCACGACGGCGGCCGCGCCGTTGGCCTTGTAGCCTTCGATGGTCGGCAGAGCGCCTCGCCACTTGAACGCGCCGAGCTCGTGCGCGTCCTCGCGTTTCAAGTACAGCGTCCGTCCCGCGGAAAGGCTCTCCGGCGCCCGTTCGAGCGGGCTGGGAAGCTCCACTGCGTCTACGTTACCGCAGGCGGCGTCGGATCGCTCACGGCGGACGCGGGCCGGGACCGGCGCGCGAGGGCGCGCAGCGCCGGGCGGGCCGCGACGTAGACGCCCCCGACGATGAGCGGCACGACGAGCGCCCACGCCACGACCGCGTGCGCGGCCGTCGATCCGAGGCGCCCGATCGTGCCGACGGGGTCGGCCTTCCCGGCCGCGACGAGCTCGTCGAGCGAGAGCGTGAGCCTCGGCGCGGAGAAGAGCCGCTCGCCCAGCCGGATGAAGGGAAAGATCATGAGGATCTGGAGCGGAGCACTCGTCCAGTTGATCGCCTGGATGACGGGCTGGTTCAGGCGCAGCGCCCAGGCCGCGAGGAACGAGAGGATCGTCGTGACGCCGACGATCGGGATGACGGCGATCGCGAGACCGACCCCGATCGTCAGCGCGAGTGTGTCCGGAGAGAGGCCCTGCGTGAGCTGCTGACGAATCGGCCCGGCGATCCGCCGCCGGAAGAGCTCCCTCACGACGTCGGGCTTCGAGCTTCTAGCCCGGCTGCGGATCCGGCATGCCGAGCGATTCCGCGGTCGCCACGAGGCGGCGCAGGATCTCGACGAGATGCGCGCGCGCCCTTTCGATCTCGCGATGGATGTCCTCGAGGCGGCGTCCGGCCCGCGCGCCCGCGGCGGCGGCCTCCGCGTGGAGATGCTCGAGTCGCGCGGCGGCGCGTTCCCGCGCCGACTCGAGGTCGGCCAGCGCGTCGTGCGCCGTGACGCGCACGGAGGCGCGCAGGCGCGACCAGCGCTCCGTCAAGGTCCGGACTTCGACGTGGAGGCGCGCCGAGGAGAACGCGCGTCCCGTCCGGTCCGCCTCGAGCGCGGCCTCGCGCCAGCGGCGGGGAGGGCGGCGCAGTCCCCGGACGACGCCGAGCTTCTCGCCGGCCCAGAGCAGGTAATAGCTCGGGTCGACCTCCCACCAGCGGAATCCCTGGGCGGCCGAGGCGGGGGCGTAGTGGTGGTTGTTGTGCCAGCCCTCGCCCATCGTGATGAGCGCGAAGAGGAAGCTGTTGCGCGAGTCGTCCGTCGTCGCGAAGACGCGGCGGCCGAAGACGTGCATCACGCTGTTGATCGAGAAGGTGCCGTGCCACAGGAGCACGGTCGACAGGAAGTAGCCGTAGAAGAGGCCGACCGGCCCGAAGGCGAGAGACAACGCGACGCCGTAGGCGAGGGTCGCCACGTACTTGTGGCGGTCGAGCCACACGAGCTCCGGGTACTTCGCGAGATCCGGGATGCGCGAAAAGTCCGTGCGGTCCTGGTCCGGCGAGAGGATCCAGCCCATGTGACTCCACCAGAAGCCGCTCTGCATCGGGCTGTGGATGTCCTCGGGCCGGTCCGAGTATTTGTGGTGGTGGCGGTGGTTCGACGCCCACCAGAGCACGCCCTTCTGCGCGGCCGTCTGTCCGAGCAGCGCGAGCAGGAACTGCGGGACGCGGGATAGACGGTAGGTGCGGTGGCTGAAGTAACGGTGGAAGCCCGCCGTGATCGCGAACATGCGGAGGTAGTAGGAGGCGACACACAGCGCAACGCCCCACCAGGAAAACCCCACGGCGAAGACACCCAGCGCCGCCAGGTGGACGAGCACGAAGCCCGCCAGCGAGGCGGGGCGGATCCGGTGGGAGCGGTGCGGGGCGGCGTCCGGGGTCGTCATGGCGCGAATCTTAGTCCGTCCGGGCGCCGGCTCACTTGGCCGGCGCGGCCTCGGGCTTCTTCTTGACCGCCTCGATGTTGATCGAGACGTCCACGTCGTCCGACAGGATGAACCCGCCGGCGTCGAGGGCCTTGTTCCAGTCGATGCCGAAGTCCTTTCGGTTCAGCTTCGTCGCGATCTCGAAGCCCGCCCGCTCGTTGCCCCACGGGTCCTTGACGAAGCCCGTGAAGGTCACCGGCACGGTCACGGGCCTGGCGACGCAGCGCATCGTCAGCGTGCCCGCGACGTCGTACTTGTCCTTCCCGGTCGAGGTGATCTTCGAGCTCTTGAACGAGATGTCCGGGCACTTCGTGGCGTCGAAGAAGTCGGGCGACTGAAGGTGCTTGTCCCGGTCGGCGTTGTTGGTATCGATGGAGGCGGTCTTCATCGTGAAGGCGACGGAAGAGAGGTCGGGCTTGGCGGCGTCGGCCTGGATCACGCCTTCGAAGTCCGTGAAACCCCCGCGGACCTTCGAGGTGAAGTGGCGGATCGTGAAGCTCGCGTCCGAGTGCGCCTTGTCGACGGTCCAGGCGTCGGCGGCCGTGGCGGACTCCGAGGGGACCAGGAACGCGGCCACGAGCGGGATCGCCGGAAGGAAGCGGGATCTGCGGGACATGGACATGGTCGGCATCGGGGGTCCTTTCGCTGTACGGAAGAACTACGCGAGGTCGCGGGTTCTCGGTTCCGGTTTTTCTACTGCACGCAGCCGCGCGCGGCGACCGTGATGACGCCCTCGACCTGTCCGCCGCGGACCGCGACCAGACGGTCGTGGAGGTTGGAAACGATGCAGGCGTGGTTGGGAAGAATGCGGATGCGCTCGCCGACGCGAAAGGACTCGCCGGGCTCGACGGCGATCACGCCGTGCTCCTCCGAGAGCTTCGCGATCCGGCTCTTGCGCAGATTGGCCGTGCCCTCGCCGAGAATCGCCCCGTGCCCCGCGCCCGTGGGGCGCAGCGGATCGGTCGAAAGCGTCTTCGAACCCGCGTCGCACACGGCGCGGTCCGCGGCCGGCACGCTGACGACGGTGGCGACGACCGTCATGGCGCAGTCCTCGAGACCGCAGCTGCCGAGCGTGGCCTGGGAAAAGTCGTTGTACACGTAGGTGCCCGGACGGCACTCGGTGATGCCGCTCTCTCCGAGCGCCGAGCGCACGGTGGGTGTCGAGCCGAGCGACACCTCCTCGACCGGAAGCCCGGCGGAGCGGATCGCGTCGGCGGATTCGGCGACCACGCGGCCCTCGATGTGACCGGCCTCGGCGACCTCTTCCGGAGTTCTGCCGGCGTATCCCTGCCCGCCGTGAGTGAAGACACCGGAAAACGCAATGCCCGGTATCTCCGCGACGCGTCGGGCGATCCCGACGGCGGCCTCCGGCGCGACGCCGACGCGGTGATAGCCGCAGTCGATCTTGAGGCGCACGGGCAGCCGGCGTCCGGCGGCGTGGAAGACGGCGCCGAGACTCCGTGCGCCCTCCTCGCTGTCGACTCCGACGGTCAAGGCGATTCGGTCCGCCAGAGCCAGGAGGCGGCGCGCCTTGTCCGCGCCGAATATGGGATAGCCGAGGAAGATGTCGTCGAAGCCGAGAGCCGCGAACACCTCCGCCTCCGACGTCTTCGCGAGGGTGAGCCCGCTCGCCCCCGCCGAAAGCTGCAGGCGCGCGACTTCCGGGGACTTGTGGGTCTTCGCGTGGGGCCGCAGCTTCACGCCGGCCTCCCGCGCCCGATCCTGCATCGCGCGGACGTTGCGCTCGAGAATGTCGAGGTCGACGAGGACCGAGGGCGTCGGGAGGTCTTCGATCCGTTGCATGCGGACGGAAGACTATCCTTAGCTCTTAGCGCTTGCCGGCGTTGCGGAAGAGGCCGAAGACGAGGCCCGACGGAACGAGAGCGATCATTCCGGCCACGATCGTCGCCACGACGAGACCGCTGCGCGAGTTGGCATCTGGAATGGCGCGTCGCGCGCTCTCGCCCGTGAAGGACGCGAGCGACACCAGCAGCCAGAGCCCGACGGTCGCGAGCATCGAGACGGAGACCTTCTTCAGAAGCGGCGCGCCGCGGGCGTCCTTGCGGCGCAGCAGCCAGGCTCCATAGAGCAGGAGCGCGTTCTGGGCGAGGCCCGCGAGATTCAGCAGGATCGTCGCGGTCCGAAAACCCGGAAACGTGGACAGGACGAAACCTCCGGCCGTTCCCTCCGGCGGCGTCAGAGCCTTCAGGAGATAGAAGAGCGCCCACGGAATCCCGAGCAGGCCGACGATTCCGGCCACGATGCCTCCGAGACCCGTGTCGGTCGCCGGCAGGCCTTTGATCGCGCCGCGCGAGAGCCGCCGCAGCGGCGAGGACGGCAGGGCGGGCGGGCCGCCCGGCTCCACGCCGAGCTTCTTCAACCCGGCGACGATTCGTCCCGCCATCGCGCGCGCGCCCTCGGGCGGGACTTCCGCGGAGACGGCGGCGCCGAACGCCATCCGCCACTCGGGCTGCCGCCGCTGGAACTCGTCGTGCGTGAGGCCGTGGCGGACGGGGATGAACTTCTTGCGCGACTCGTGCGCGCGGATGACTTCCTTGGAAACCTGGTCCGAGCCGACCGAGTCCGGAGAGATGACGACGACGACGGCGTGGCAGCGCTCGATCTCCTGGTCGATCTGCAGGAGATAAGAGGCGCCGACGGCGCCTTTGTCCTCGTAGTACCAGGTCGTGTAGCCGGCGGCCTCGAGCGCGGGCGAGAGCTCCCGGACGATCTCGCCGTCCTGGTGCGCGTAAGAGATGAAGACGTCAGCCATACGCCTCGGCCTCGGTCATCAGCCGCAGCCACTCGTGCTGGTCGGCCGCGAGGAGGCCCTCGCAGAGGTAGAGGTAGCCGAAGATCTTGGTCGGGTCGAGATGCTCGGCGTCCCGGGCGACCTCGGCGTCGAGGCTGCGGCGAATCTCCGCGAGCGAGTCGTACCGGGCGTGGGAGCGCGCCTGGTTGCGGACACGCTCGTGTGCGCCCCGAAGCGTTCGGATGGCGGCCCAACCGAAGGGCACCGCCAGGGATCCGAACACCAGAACCCGCACGATCGCTGCGTTGGAGGGCTGGCTCCACGGACTCTCGAGCATGAGATTGAAGGCGCTCAGTCCGATCGCGACGAAAAAGAAGACCGGTTGCCAGAGACTGTTGTCGAGCCACGACAGCTTCTCGCCCATCTTCCGTTCGAAATACCGCAGCTGAAAGTCGAGGCGCTTGCGCCGGTAGTAATCGAGGAGCCGTTGGAGCTGTACGAGATCGACGCGGCGGCAGGACTCGGTCGACGGGAGATCGGGAAGGGCATCGCTGTGCGCGAGCGCTTCGAGCAGCTTGTGCGGGGCATGGGCGACTTTCGCGCGCCGCGTCTCCAGATCGTGTTGCAGGTCCTGCATGTCTTTGACGTCGCCGTTCCAGAGGGACGGCTCGATGAGAAGCCGGAACTTGATGAGGCGCAGGTGCTCGGCCTTGTATCGCTCGATCAGCCACGTTTTCTGGGTCGCGCGAATCAGGGTCCAGAGCACGAGGATCAAAGCCAGACCGGTCAATCCCGCCTCGAACCACCAACCCGCGCCACCGTGCACTTCGTCGGGGGAGGGAGGCCACGGCCGACGCAGCTGCGACCCGAGTCCCCAGAAAATCGCGGTCAGACCGCAGAGCACCGATGCGACCACGAGAAAACTGTGCGCACCCTGACCTCCGGCCGCGCGCCGGTCCGCGTCATCGAAGTCCGTGCGCAGGCACGGCTCGGGCCCCTTCTTCCCGTCGTACGGATCGCAGAGGCGCAGGAAGGGACCCAGCGGAAACGCCTTGCCCCGATCGGTCGGGTCGTGCATGTCGTCGTCGCGCTCGGCCGTGTCGGGCTTGCGCGGCGCGTCGGCGGCGCTCACGACTTCTTCTCGATCCGGTATCCCAGCGCGAGGATCGTCTTGATCGATTCCATCGCGGTCGTGCGGTCGTATTCCTTCTCGGACTCGGGCAGCTCTTCGTAGGGAACGAGCGAAGGGTGCTCCTTCTTCGCGTCGTCGCGCTGCGGGCCGTGGCGCCAGCCTTCGGCGATGCGCTGGCGCGCCCAGTTCTCGTGCGTGTTCCTCGCGAGCAGCTCCGTCAGCTCGGCGATCTCGCGAGGCAGGCGGACGCCCGAAGTGTCGCGGGGCGAGGGCTTGTAGACCACGCGCGCCTCCCTCCGAGTGTTTGGTGGGGCTCTATATACACCCTCGGCCGGGGGGCCTGGGTTAGAGTCGCGCCGAACGGGAGCGTGGAATGAACAAAACGATGCGCGGTTTGCCCGTGCCGGCCCTCGGACTCGCTGCGGCCCTCGGACTTGCCGCGGCCCTCGCGGCCGAACAGACCCCCACCGCCGAGGAGCTCGTGGCAAAGAACCTCGAGGCGCGCGGCGGCCTGGAGAAGATCCAGGCCGTTCAATCGATGCGCATGACGGGGGCGATGCGGCTGGGGCAGGACAAGCTGCCGACCGTGCTGGAGCTCAAGCGTCCTGCCAAAGCGCGCTGGGAGTTCACGCTCGACGGCCAAATGGCCATCCAGGCGTTCGACGGAAAAACGGCCTGGGCCGTGATGCCGTTCGCGGGGCAGGTCGAGCCGCGGATCATGACCGATGCCGAGACCCGCGACATCGAGATGCAGGCCGACATGGACGGACCGCTCGTCGACGCCCTGGCCAAGGGCAACACGATCGAGCTCGTCGGCAAGGAAACGCTCGAGGGCGAGGGCGAAGGCGGCCGCGCGATCGAAGCCTGGCGCCTGCGCATCACGCGCAAGAACGGCGAGTCGCGCGATCTGTACCTCGACGCGAAGACATACCTCCAGGTTCTGACGGTGTCGCGCCGGAGCGTCGACGGACGGCCCATCGAGATCAAGAGCCGGATCGGCGACTACCGCAAGGTCGGCGGTCTCATGCTGCCGCACTCGTACTCGGCGTCCACGCCCGACGTGGAGGAGACGCAGTCGCTCGTGTTCGACAAGATCGAGCTCGACGTGACGATCGACGATTCGCGCTTCGCGATGCCGAAGGGGGCGAAGACGGAAGCCCCGGCGACGGGCGGCGGGCTGTGAGGCGCGGCGCCCGGTTCCTTCCCGCGCTCGCGTTCCTTCTCGCTTTTCCAGCGCTCGCGCAGCCGAGGAAGCTCAAGGTTTTCATCGCCGCCGACATGGAAGGCATCGCCGGCGTCGTGAGCGGCGAACAGCTCGGACCCCCGGGCTTCGAGTACGAGCGGTTCCGCGGCTTCATGACCAACGAGGTGCTCGCCGCGATCGAAGGCGCGCGGGCCGCCGGCGCGACCGAGATCCTGGTCGCGGACTCGCACGGGAACGGACAGAACCTCCTGATCGAGCGCTTCCCGAAGGACGTCCAGATCGTCCGCTCGTGGCCGCGGCCCCTCGCGATGATGCAGGGGATCGACGCCTCCTTCGACGCCGTGCTCTTCGTCGGGTTCCATTCCTCGACCACGGCGACCGAGGGAGTCCGGGCGCACACGATGTCGTCCGCCAACCTCGCGGACGTGCGCCTGAACGGCGTCTCCGTTCCGGAGGCGGGCCTCGACGCTGCGGTCGCGGGGCACTTCAAGGTGCCCGTCGCGCTGATCACGGGCGACGACGCGGCGGTCAAGGAGGCGCAGGCGCTGCTGGGGCCGATCGAGGGCGCCGTCGTCAAGTGGAACTATGGTTTTCACTCCGCGCGCACGCTCACCCCCGAAGCGAGCTGCGACAAGATCCGCGAGGCGGCGAAGACGGCGCTCGGACGGCTCTCGAGCTTCAAACCCTACGTGGTCGCCCCGCCCGTCGTCCTCGACGTGCGCTTCAAGAACTACCGGCCGTCCGAGGTCCTCGCCTATCTCCCGATCGTCGAGCGCACCGACGCGCACGCGATCCGGTTCCGCGGCAAGGACATGATCGAGGCGATCAAGTTCCTGGAGTTCCTCATGTACTACGAGCCGGGGCTCGCACCGTAGAGGAGGGAGGGCGGGGACCGTCCGCCCACCAACGGCAAACCCTCGGCAGTAGGAGGCGCCGTCCGACAGGACGGCGACCACCCCCGCCCCTACACCCTTCTTTTTCTGGGGCGCGGCCGCCCGAACCGCGTTGAGGCCGGGCCGGCGGCGTCTCCCGGAGGAGGTGATCTGCGGCGGCCCACACCGACCTGCGTCCTTGGCCACACAGTAAGTGGGCCGACGCGGTACCGCCGCGCTTCGCGCGGCGTTCCCTACTGCCTGTCTGCCTCGTGGTCGTCAGCGGCGGCCGGCAGTTCCGCCAGAGGACGGCCGCCGCGTGCCGACGCAGGGAGATGCCGCCGGCCCCTTTTTCGCGGCTACTTCTTCGTAAACAGAACCGCGTACTGGCCGTAGCCCGCCTTCTCCAGATCCTCCACCGGTATGAACCACATCGCCGCGGAGTTCATGCAGTAGCGCAGGCCCGTCGGCGCCGGGCCGTCGGAGAAGACGTGACCCAGGTGCGAGTCGGCATGCGCGGAGCGGACCTCCGCCCACGTTCCGAGAAAAGACCCGAGGTTGGCGCCGCGCTTGACGTTCTCGGCCTCCAGCGGCTTCCAGAAGCTCGGCCAGCCCGTACCCGAGTCGTACTTCTCGAGTGACGAGAAGAGCACCTCGCCCGAGACGATGTCGACGTAGATCCCGGGCCGCTTCTCGTCCCAGTACGTGTTGGCAAACGCGCGCTCGGTTCCCTCGTGCTGGGTGACCTGGTATTGAAGGGCAGTCAGCCGCTTCTTCAGCTCCTCCTCGGAAGGCTTTACGAAGGTCCCCGTCCAGCGCGGCGCCGGCGAGCCGGCCGACGCAGAGGACGCAGAGGCCGACTGCGGTTCGGGGCTTCGCGCGAAGGCGACGGCCACTCCGATCCCGATCGCGATCACGGCGATGATTCCCAGAGTTCGCATCAGTGGCCTCCCGCTTGATCGCCCCAGATCTGCTTCAGGCGCGTTCCGCGGCCGCAGCCCTCGTAGTAAGACTTGTATCGCTCCGGGTTCACCTTGCAGTAGTCCTGGTGGTACTCCTCGGCCGGGTAGAACTTCGTCGCGGGCTGGATCTGCGTCGCGATCTTTCCCCGGAAGCGCGGCTCCTGCTCGAGCTTCGCCTTCGACGCCTCGGCGGCGCGCTGCTGCGCGTCGGTCTTGTAGAAGATCGCCGTGCGGTACTGGGAACCGTGGTCGCAGAACTGTCCGTCGACCTGGGTCGGATCGATGTTGTGCCAATAGACGTCGAGGAGCTTCGCGTACGAGATCTTCGCCGGATCGAAAGTGACCTCGGCCGCCTCGGCGTGGCCCGTGCGCCCGGTCGAGACCTGTTCGTAGGTCGGGTTCGGCGTCGTGCCCCCGATGTAACCCGAGACGACGGAGGACACTCCGGGAAGATCCTGGAAGGCGCTTTCCTCGCACCAGAAGCAGCCGCCCGCGAAGATCGCGGTCTCGTGGGGTGCGGCGTAGGCGGGCGCGGCGGCGGCGAACAGCACCAGCACCAGAGCCGGAAGCGCGAGAAGCAAGAACCTGCGGGGTCTCAAGGGATGCAAGGGTTGCAAGATGGCCCTCCTGCCTCGGCGAACCGATAACGGCGCCGGGATGCCTTAGATTCCGGCGCCGGGCCGAGGTTTCGCACGGAGTACGCTGCGCGCAAGCGGGCGGATTCTTCGGTCGCGGTCCTGTCTATGTAAGAGTTCCGGCACCGCGAGGGGGGCTATGTATCGAAAACGCTTTCTACCGGTCGCCGCATTCCTCGCGGGCCTTTCTCTCGCCCTTGCCGTCGCCGCCTTCCCCAGCCCCGATGCGCCCGCGCCGGATGGACGCTGGCAGGGAGCGATCGAGCTGCCCGGCCAGAAGCTCGAAGTGCTCGTCGCGATCGCGGCCGGCCCGGGCGGCGTCTGGAGCGGGACGATCGACATTCCGGCACAGGGCGCGCGGGCCCTGCCCCTCTCGGGCTTCGACGTCGCGGGCGAGACGGTCCGTTTCGCGATCGGGGGGGTCCCGGGCGATCCGACCTTCCGCGGCCGGCTCGCGACGGACGGCGCGACTCTGGCGGGCGACTTCACGCAGGGCGGACAGACGTTTCCCTTCCGTCTCGAGCGGCGCCTTCCTCCCGCCACCGCCGCGGCGCGCGCGCTCGAGGGCTTCGACGCGTTCGTCGACGCCGCGCTGAAAACCTGGAACGTTCCCGGGATTGCGGTCGCCATCGTGAAAGATGGCGAGGTCGTGCTCGCGAAGGGCTACGGCCTGCGCAACGTCGAGAAGAAGCTCCCGGTCACGGAGGACACCCTCTTCGCCATCGGCTCGGCGACGAAGGCCTTCACGGTGATGAGCCTCGGGGTCCTCGTCGACGACGGCAAGCTCGACTGGGACGTTCCCGTCAAGGACTACCTGCCGTCCTTCGCGCTCGCCGACGAGTTTGCGAGCGCGCGCATGACGCCGCGGGACCTCGTCACGCACCGATCGGGCCTGCCGCGCCACGATCTCGTCTGGTACAACGCGCCTCTCTCGCGGGCGGAGATCTTCGCGCGCCTGCGATACCTCGAGCCCAACGCGGATTTTCGCGCGAAGTGGCAGTACCAGAACCTCATGTTTCTGACGGCGGGGTATCTCGCCGGCGAGGTCGCGGGAAAGTCCTGGGAGGACCTCGTGCGCGCCCGCATCTTCGGCCCGCTCGGCATGACGGCGAGCAACTTCTCGGTCGAAGAGTCGAAGAAGGCCGCGGACTTCGCCGCGCCGTACACCGAGAAGGACGAGAAGGTCTCCGAGATCCCGTTCCGCAACATCGACGCGGTGGGTCCGGCCGGCTCCATCAACTCCAACCTGACCGACATGGTCCGATGGCTGAAGCTCCAGCTCTCCAACGGGACGGCAGGCGGCGGCGGGATACGTGTCGTCGGCGAGGCCAACCTCGCGGAAATGCATCAGCCCCAGATGGTCATGCGCCAGGAGGGGAAGGACCCGGAGATCATCCTGCCGACGTACGCGATGGGCTGGTTCGTCGAGTCCTACCGGGGCAAGAAGCGCGTGCACCACGGAGGCAACATCGACGGATTCTCGGCGATGGTGACGTTTCTTCCGGCGGAGAAGCTCGGCGTCGTCGCGCTCGCGAACCTGGACGGGACGCCGCTGCCCGAGATCGTGAGCCGCGTCGCGATCGACCGGATGCTCGAGCTTTCGCCCATCGACTGGAGCGCGCGTTTGAAAACCCGCGTCGACGAAGCCGAGGCGGGCGCCGAAAAGGCCAAAGGCGGGCTCGAGACCTTCGACCGCAAGAAGGGAACGAAACCCGCGCACGCGCTCGAAGAGTACGCGGGCGACTACGCCCACCCGGCCTACGGGACGATGGCGGTATCCCGGGATGGCGCATCCGGGCTGAAAGCCACGATCCACGCGATTCCGATGCGTCTCGAGCACTGGCACTACGAGACGTTCCGCGCCGTGTTCGAGGACCCGGCGCTTGCCGACGAGAAGATGTTCGTCCTCTTCCACACGAACGCGAAGGGAGACGTCGACGCGCTCGCCATGCCGCTCGAGGCCCAGACGGCCGAGATCGTCTTCGAGAAGAAGCCGCCGGCGCGGCTGTCGGATCCCGCGTTCCTGAAGTCGGCCACCGGGACCTTCGTGCTCGTTGACCAGCCCTCGGTCGCCGTGACGGTGACCCTCGAGGGCGATGCGCTCACGGCGCTCGTCCCGGGCCAGCCTCCGTACACGCTCGAGGCGTATCGCGGAACCGAGTTCCGGTTTCGCGAGCTCACGGGTTACTCGATTCGCTTCCTGCCGGACGACAAGGGTGTCATCGACGAGCTTCTCGTCATCCAGCCCGACGGCGTGTATCGCGGCAAGCGCAAGCCGCCCGCGGGCAAAGGGGGAACGCCATGAGATTCGAAACGCTCGCGGTCCACGCCGGCCGCCGCCGCGACCCGTCGACCTTCGACGTCGCGCCTCCGATTCATCTCTCGACGACCTTCGAGCACGGCCCGGCCGGGGAGACGCCCGGCGGACACATGTACATCCGGGAATCCAACCCGAACCAGGCGCAGCTCTGCGAGGCCCTCGCCGCGCTCGACGCCGGCGAGGCGGCGCTCGTCTTCGCCTCGGGCCTGTCGGCCGGCGCGGCGTATCTGCAGGCCATGCCGGCCGGCACGCACGTTCTCTTTCAGGAGGACCTCTACTACGGGTTTCGCCAGATGGCGAAAGACTTCCTGCCGCGCTGGGGCATGGAGTCGTCGGCCGTCGACATGGGCGACCTCGCCCGCGTCGCAGCCGCGATGCGTCCGAACACGCGGCTGATCTGGGCGGAGACGCCGTCGAACCCGCTGATGAACGTCGTGGACCTCGCCGGGCTCGCCGCGATCGCGAAGAAGGCGGGAGCGCTCCTCGCCGTCGACGGAACGTTCGCGACGCCCGCGCTCCAGCGGCCCGCTCGAGCTCGGCGCGGACGTCGTGCTCCACTCGACGACGAAGTACCTCGGCGGTCACAGCGACGTGCAGGGGGGAGCCCTCGTCTTCCGGAAAAAGGACGAGACCTTCGAGAGGGCGGAGCAGGTCCGCTA
Source organism: uncultured Acidobacteriota bacterium (assembly GCA_963742245.1). Classification (GTDB taxonomy): domain Bacteria; phylum Acidobacteriota; class Thermoanaerobaculia; order UBA5066; family Gp7-AA6; genus DAHUXD01. The sequence continues at coordinate 120,330 of CAVULG010000009.1, read as the reverse complement.
CATCCTCGGCGGGGTCGCGTCGCCCTTCAACTCCTGGCTCATCCTGCGCGGGCTGCGCACGCTCGGCTGCCGCATGGACCGGCATTCCGAGAACGCGCTCGCGATTGCACGCGCGCTCGAAGCGCATCCGGCCATCGAGGCCGTGCATTATCCGGGGCTGGAGTCGCACCCGGGCCACGCCGTCGCGCGCCGCCAGATGAGTGCCTTCGGCGGAATGCTGTCGCTGCGCGTGCGGGGCGGCCGGGACGCCGCGGTGCGCGCCGCTTCGCGCGTGAAGCTCTTCGTCAACGCGACGAGCCTCGGTGCGACCGAGAGCCTCCTGGAGCACCGCGCGTCGAGCGAGGGCCCGGGCTCGCCGACGCCGCAGAACCTGCTCCGCGTCTCCGTCGGCCTCGAGCACGCGGACGATCTGATCGAGGATCTCCGGCAGGCGCTCGCGTAAGAGGGCGGCCGCAAGGGCCGCCCCTACGCCAGGAACGCTACCCTGTCTTCGTAGGGGCGGCCCTTGTGGCCGCCCCCGCTACGCCTCCGTCTCCCGGTAGAGCCACGCTCCCGCGAGGGTCGCTGCGACGGATTCGACGAGCGTCCAGACGAGGGCGACCACGGAGATCTGGAAGAGGCCCATGGCCTTCATCGCAACGATCGCGAGGAGGGACGTCAGGAACCAGATCGCGACACCGGCCCGAACCGCCGTCGCGGCGCCCTTGCCGTAGCGGGGCCGGATCGCGGCGTAGAGCCAGACGGCCGCGATGCCGACCGCGAATCCCCAGAGCGTCCAGACGACGGTCACGGCGCCCCCCTGCGGGAGGCCCTTGCCGAGAGCGCGGAGACCTGCCTCGAACTCGCCGCGCATCACGACGTCGTAGCGCAGGTACTCGGAGACGTTGATCAGGATGCCGGCGAGGATTCCGCCGAGAACGACCCGCCCGAAGTTGATCCTGGCCATGGTGCGCACCGGCGAGCCTACCGCAGGCGCGCGCGCTATCCTGCGGCCATGGAGAAGAAACGCATCGCCGTTCTCGGAGCGGGCAACATGGGCGCGGCGCTTCTTCGCGGGATCCTCGCCTCCGGCTGGGGACGCCGCGGCCGGCTGACGGCATCGCACCCCAAGGCCGCCAAGGCGGCGGCCCTCGCGAAGGAGCTCCGCATCCGCGTCGTCGCGTCGAACCTCGAGGCCGCGCGCTCGGCCGACATCGTGATCCTCGCCGTCAAGCCGCAGATCCTCGAGAAGGTGCTGACCGAGATCAAGCCGGCGATCTCGCGTGAGCGCCTGCTCGTCTCGATCGCGGCCGGGTTTCCGACCGCGCGCATCGAGGCGATCGCCGGACCCCGTGTCCCGGTCGTGCGCGCGATGCCCAACGTCGCGGCGGTCGTGCGCCTTTCGGCCACGGTGCTCTGCGGCGGCAAGCACGCGACGCCGGCGCGCATGGCAGAGGCCCGCAAGATCTTCGAGTCGATCGGACTCGTCGTCGAGCTTCCGGAGTACCAGCTCGACGCGGTCACGGGTCTCTCCGGCAGCGGTCCCATGTACGTCTTCCAGATCGTCGAGGGCCTGTCCGACGCCGGCGTGCGCGTCGGACTCTCGCGCGACGTCGCGACGGCGCTGACGGTGCAGACGGTCCTCGGCGCGGCGAAGATGGCCGAGGTCCTGAAGATCCACCCCGCGGTCCTGAAGGACATGGTCACTTCGCCCGGCGGCACGGCGATCGCCGCGCTCCACAGCCTCGAGCGCAATCGGCTGCGCGCGATCCTCATGGACGCCGTCGAGGCGGCGACGGCCCGCTCGAAGGAGCTCGGCGGGGTCTAGGCTGTAGGGTCAGCCCTGCAATCCTGCAAAGTGGGGCCTGACCTGCAGTCCTGACAGTTGAGGGCACCTGGGGTCAGACCTGCACATCGCGGCTTCGAAGTCGTCCTTCGGGGGCTCGCGATGTGCACGTCAGACCCCGCTATTGTTGTTGGTACTGCGCGGGGATCGGGTTGTTGGGACGCTCGGTGTCCCAGGCGACCGACGCGACCCACCAGCGTTTGCCGTCGTTGAGGAGCTGGATGCTGTTGATCCCCCGGACGAAGGGCTTCTCGTCCGACGGCGAACGCCGCGCTTCGTAGGTCGAGAACGCCTGGCAGACGTTGCCGAAGCAGTCGAGCCGGCGCGCGACCTCCTTCTCGAAGAACGCCGTCGACTCGCCCTTCTTCTTCGCGTTCGCGGCGGACTCGCGGACGCGGTCCCGGAAGCCGTCGACGTCGACGACGGTGAAGATGTCCTCGGTCGGGCGCTTCGGTGGGATGAGCACGCCGACGGACATGAAGATGGCGCGCATGCGCTTCCAGTCGGGCTCGACGCCGTCGGGGTGGCTGACCGATTCGTAGAGCGCGGTGAGGATCGCGTCGGGCGAGGCGCCGTCGATGGCTCCGCTGTCGGGCCGGCCCACAGGCGGGCGCGTCGGAAGCTGCGCTGTCGAAACGGTGGCGACCAGGATCGCGCTCGCGGCCGCGCAGAGGAAACGTCGAGTTTTGTTCACGGGCACTCCCTTTCCACGAACGACTATACGTCGCGGGCCTTCCGAGGATTCGCCAAGGAAGACTCCGATAAGATCCCGCGCAAGGTTCACGCAGGAGGCCCGATATGGGGGAAGTTGCGTCCGAGACGAAGTCCCTTCCGGAGAACGCCTATCGACCCCTGAAGCCCGGTGAGATCTACGTGCCGGTGATTCCGGCCTCGGCGAACCTGCCCGAGACGACCTGGCGCTCGGTTTTGTGGGGGCTCTTCCTCTGCGCGATCTTCACGGCGGCCTCGGCCTACTCGGGTCTGAAGGTCGGCCAGGTCATGGAGGCCGCGATTCCGATCTCGATCCTCGCGATCGGCCTCGCCCGTGTCTACGGCCGCCGGTCGAGCATCCTCGAGAACGTCATCATCACGGGCATCGGCGGCGTGTCGGGCTCGGTCGTCGCCGGAGCGATCTTCACGCTGCCCGCCCTCTACATCCTGAAGCTCGATCCGCACCCCTGGCAGACGATCTTCATCTGCCTCGCGGGCGGATGCCTCGGCGTTCTGTTCCTGATTCCCCTGCGACGCTACTTCGTCCACGACATGCACGGGGAGCTGCCGTACCCCGAGGCGACGGCGATCACGGAAGTGCTCGTCACCGGCGAGAAGGGCGGCTCGCAGGCGAAGCTGCTTCTCCAGGCCACCGGCATCTCGGCCGTCTACGATTTCTTCGTGACGACCTTCCAGGTGTGGAAAGAGTTCGTCGACTACCAGTGGGTGCCCGCGATCGCCACGATCAACGAGAAGGCGCGGATGATTCTGCGCTTCGACCTGATCGCCTTCATCCTCGGCCTCGGCTACGTGATGGGCCTGCGGGCCTCGACCCTGCTGTGCGCGGGGGGCGTCTTCTCGAACCTGGTCCTCGTGCCGCTGATCTGGTTTCTCGGCCAGCGGTTTCCGGACGCGATCTACCCGGGGACGGTCCCGATCTCGCAGATGGCCGCGGCCGACATCTTCCGCAGCTACGTGCGGTTCATCGGCGTCGGAGCGATCGCGACGGCCGGGATCTTCGGCATCGTCAAGTCCCTCAAGGTCGTCGTCGGCTCTTTCTCCATCGCCGCGAAGGCCTTCCAGAAGGGCGAGCACCATGGCGCGGAACGGACCGACCGCGACATGGCGATCGGGAAGATCCTGCTCGGCGTCGTCGTCTCGGCGCTCGCCGTCGCGATCTTCCTGGGCAACCTCGGAACGACGGCGGTCATCGCGCTCGTGGGCCTCGGTCTGACCCTCGTCTTCTCGTTCTTCTTCACGTCGGTCGCCGCCAACGCCATCGCGACGACGGCGCGCAACCCGGTCTCCGGCATGACCATGCTGACGATCATCATTTCGTCGGTCGTCCTGCTCGAGTTCGGCGTTTCGGGACGGACCGGCATGTTCTTCGTCATGGCGATCGCCGGCATGGTCTGCACGGCGCTGTCGGTTTCGGGCCAGACGATCACGGACCTGAAGACCGGTTACTGGCTGGGCTCCACGCCTGCGGCGCAGGAGAAGGTCAAGTTCCTCGGAGTCGTCTGCTCGGCCGTCGTCGTCGGCCTCGTCATCGTCGCGCTCGCGAAGACCTTCCAGTTCGGCGAAGCCGCCCCGGGAGACACGCGGCTGGTGCTCGCCTCGCCCCAGGCCTCGATCATGAAGGCGCTGGTGGAGGGCTTCATGAGCCGCCAGCCGGTGGCCTACGTCCTCTTCGCGGCCGGCGCCTTCGTCGCGGTCGCGATGGAGATGCTCCGCGTGCCCCCGCTCATCTTCGCGCTCGGCATGTACCTGCCGCTCGAGCTCAATTCGCCGGCGCTCGTCGGCGGCATCCTCTCCCACTACGTCCAGAAGCGTTCCGAGAAGACGGGCGGCGAGGCGGGGCGGACGATGCGCGAGCGGGCCATCATCATCGCATCGGGCCTGATGGCCGGCGGCGCACTCGGCGGCGTGTTCGGCGCGGGTCTGCGGCTCTTCGGCTGGTACCGCGAGGACCTGATCAAGCTGCCGTTCTACGACAACGAGCCCGTCTCCCAGATGGTCAGCTCGGTCGGATTCATCCTTCTCTGCGTGTACCTGTGGCGCGGCTCCATGAAGAAGGAGAAACCGGCCTGACGGACTCCGGCACGCGCAACCTCGACGCGCTGACCGCGACGGCGCTGCTGGGAATCGACGCCCTCTGGGGCGGCGACGTGATGAACCCATCGGGCACGGGCTCGCGCGGTGGTCGACTCCTGGTTCTCCGACGCGCCGATGCCCGAGGCGTACACGCATCCCGCGGCGGGCCGGCTCCGGGCGAGCGGCGGAGCGGCCGCGAAGGAGCCGGACACAGCGGCGATCGACGAGTACCTCGCGGCGATCGACGTGCAGGGTGCGATCGACGGCCTGCGGGCCGAGGGCGCGAAGCTTCCGGGGCTGCGGGGCGCCTTCTTCGACGGTCTCGGCGAGGCGCTGTCGGCGATGTGGGACCTCTCGATGCACCTGCTCGGACGCGGACCGGCCGTGTCCTACGAGCGGTGCGTCGTCGCGTCGACGGGCAGGACGCCGTCGCCGTCGCGGCCGGATGAGAAGCGCCGCCGCCTCACGGACCTGCTCGCGCGCGCGGGCTACCCGTCGAAGACTCCGGAGGAGCTGCTCGCGGCCGTCGACGCCTGGCGGCGCGAGCGCATGGTCCCGCCGAAGACCATCGCGACGCTCGCGAATGCGTTCATCGCGCGATTCGACTCCGGGACGACGAAGCATCTCGCGCCGCACCTGCCCGCGGATCTCCAGAGTGTTCCGCGCGCCAACATGACGTTCGTGCCGATCCCGGACGCGTTCTTTTCGGGATTCATGAGCTACGTCGGGCGCGCCCGAAATCCGGACGGTTCGCCGCAGTACGAGGCGTTGTACGAGATCAACGCGTCGCTGCAGATTTCCGTGCCCGAGTTCGAGCAGCTCGTCGGCCACGAGGTCGTGCCGGGCCACGTCACGACGGGCGCCCTCATGCAGGGGCTCTACGTGCGCGGGCGCGTCGGTTTCGAGGCCACGATCCTCGCCATGAACACACGCTGGGGCACGCTCGCGGAGGGCATCGGCAACAACGCGGTTCTGATGGCGATGGGGCTGACCGAAATCGAGCAGGTGCCCGACGAGGACCTGCAGATCGGCCTCTGGCTCGCGCACCTCCAGGACGACGCGAAGAACCAGGCGTCGTACCGCACGTGGGAAGAGCGCGCGCCGCAGGAGGAGATCGCGGCATCGCTCCGGCGCGACTGCCTCGTCTCCGAGGAGCGCGCCGGGAAGTTCGCGGGTGCGTGGGGCAAGCATCCGCTTTTCGGCCGGATGAACCTGCCCGCCTATCGCGCGGGCACCGAGGTCGTCGCAGACCTGCGTCGCAAGCACCCCGCGGCGAAAGTTCTGCCCGCGCTCTACGGATGCGCGGGGCTCGTCGACATCGTCACGCTGCGACGGGCCGTCGAACGAGCCTGACCGGATGAGCGCGGCCTCCCTCGCTTCGCTGCGCGAAGCAGTCCACTGGAGAGCCCCGCAACCCGGTAGCGCGACGCGCGTCGAGGCGCGCGTGCGGCACCTCGACGGCCCCGGTAGTGCCGTCATTGCAGCGGCGGCCGGCGGCGCGATGCTCCTGCGCATCGACGCGCCGCTGCCGCAGGTCTACTGGGCCGGAACCGAAGGTGGCGACGGTGGTGAAGACGCCCGGGCGTCGGACTGGACCGGCATGCCGTATCCGCTCGAAGGCCAGGACCTCGAGAGTGCCCGGTTCCTCTCCTCGATCCTCACCGGTGTCTGGCTCTCGGACGGCTCCGCCCTCGAGGTCGGTCGCGGGGAGCCGGGCGATTCTTCGATCCCGATCCAGGTGCGCGGCGGTCTTCTCGCCGGGCGCGCCCTGCTCGACCCGGATTCATCGGGTCGGCCCGCTGCCTTCGAGTTCGAATCGCTGGGCGGCACGGAGAGGCTCGACGTCACCTGGGGCGATCCGGACCTCCCCTGGGTCCCCACCCGCCTCCGGCACACCGTCGAAGGGGTCGCGATGACCGACTTCGAGCGCGTCGCGGCGGTCGTCGGAGAACCCGCGACCGTCGGGCTCTCGGCGCCGGGGTTTCCGGAGCCCGACGATTTCTCGTTCTCGGCGGCCGATGGGGACGGGATCCGCGCGGAGCGCGCGCCGAGCGGCCACGTCCTCGTCGAGACCGAGGTCGACGGCACGCGCGGCTGGTTCATCCTCGACACGGGGGCCGCGGTGACGGTCCTCGCGGCCGGCTGGCGCAACGACCTTCCGATCGTCGGCCGGTCCCCGCTCGCGAGCGCCTACGGCTTCATGGCCGCTCCCGTCCGCCGCGCGGCGACGCTCTCGATCGGCCCGCTGACGGTTCGCGGCCTTCCCGCCGTCGAGATGGATCTCGATTTCCTCGCGGAGCCTCTCGGACGGCCGATCCACGGCATCGTCGGCTACGACGTTCTGAGCCGGTGCGTCGCGACGGTCGAGAGTGCCGTGCCCCGAGTCACGTTCGCCGCGCATCCGCCCTCCTCGCCGGCGCTCTGGATCCCTCTGCGATTCGAGTCGAAGCTCCCCATTGTCCCGGGCCGGTGGGATGGCGGCCATTCCGGACTTTTTCGAATCGACCTCGGGGCCGGGCCCGCCGTCATCTTTTTCTGGCCGACCGTCGAGCGGCTGCGCCTGCTCGAAGGCCGCGAGGGACCGAGGATTCCCGCCGGCACCGAAACGCTTCTCATGTCCTCGATCGAATGGCTCGAGATCGCCGGAAGGCGCGTGCCCGACGTCGTCGCCTTCTTCACCGAGAACCCGTCCCGCGCGCTCTTTCGGGATCGCGCGACGGACGGCAACGTCGGCCTGGGATTTCTCGACTTCTTCAAGCTGACGCTCGACTACCGGCGCGCGCGATTCGCTCTCGTGCCGCGCGAAGAGCCCGCACCCATCGAGTAGCATCCGCCGATGCGACTCCGCACGGCGGCCCTGTGTGCCCTCCTGGTCTCGAGCGCGGTCCCCGCGTTCTCCTCCGAGAACCCCTGGCCCCGCATCCGCAAGGAGCGGATCCAGAAGCTCCTGCCGTCGGCGATGGAGCGGACGGGCGTGGATGCCTGGATCGTCGTCTGCCGCGAGAACGACAACGACCCGCTGGCCGCGCACGTCGGCGGCGAAAACGCCGGCGGCACCGCTGCGTTCTTGTTCTTCCGGAAGGACGGACGCGTCTCCTCCGTCGCGGTCTCGCCTTCGGGCGAGGCGACGGCGTTGAAAGACGTCGGCGTCGTGGACGAGGTCGTCGTGGTCGAGCCGGGCCAGAGCGTCTGGGACGCCGCGGCCGCGCGGGTTCGAGCCGCCGCTCCGAAGAAGATCGCCGTGAACTCGGGCGGCGACCCCGTCTCCGACGGCCTCTCCTGGACACAGCGCGAGGAGCTCGAGACGGCGCTCGGTCCCGAGTGGAGGAGCCGCCTGGTCTCGGCCCAGGAGCTCGTCGCCGCGTGGCTGTCCGTCAAGCTGCCCGAGGAAGTCGAGATCATGCGGCGCGCGGCGGCGGTGACCGCGGAGCTCGAGATCGAGGCGTACAAGACGGTCGTCCCGGGCAAGACGCGCGATTCCGACCTCGCGGGGTACCTGAAGAAGCGGCTGCGCGAGCTCGGCTACGAGGACGGTTGGGCGCCCGACCAGAACCCCAACGTCAACTCGGGCCCCGACCGCGGGCACTCGCACGCGACCGACAAGGTCATCCAGCCGGGCGATTTCATCCAGACCGACTTCGGCATCAAGGTCCACGGCCGCTGGGTCACGGACATCCAGCGCTTCGCCTACGTGCTCGCGCCCGGCGAGGCGGCCGCGCCGAAGTCGGCGATCGAGAAGTGGGAGAAGGGCAAGCGCGGCAGCCGCGTCGCGCTCGCCGCGATGAAGCCCGGGGCGACCGGCTACGACGTCGACAAGGCGCAGCGCGCGTGGATGAAGGAAGCCGGCTCGCTGCCGATGCCGTGGGGCACGGGGCATCCCGTCGGATACTGGGCCCACGATCCCGGCCCCGGGCTATCGGGCGCGCAGAGCGACCGGCCGCCGGGGGAGCGTGCGCTGCGCAAGCTCGTGCCGGGCCAGACCTTCGCCTTCGACGGCTTCTTCTGCTGGGAGCTCGACGCGGCCGCGAAGACGACCAAGGGCATTTCCGTCGAGGAGATGGCCGTGGTCACGGAGAAAGGGGCGGAGTACCTGAATCCGCCCCAGGAAGACCTGGTCCTGATCCCGTCTCCGTCCACGTCGTCTCAGGGCCCATAGAGAGCCAACCCGAAGGTCCGGACGAGGAACGCGGCCATCTGCTGCCGCGTCGTCGGATTGGCCGGGCAGTACCGAAGCGGATTCGTCGAGCAGCCCGCCGCGATCTGCTGGTTGTACAGAGCCTCGATGAACGGCGCGAAGCCGTTCGAGCACGGCACGTCGTCGAAGAGGGGAATCTGGCAGGGCGGCGGCGCGTAGCCGGCGCCTTCGCGCATGATCAGCAGGAACGCGGCCATCTGCTGCCGGTTGACCACCGCCGTCGGACAGTAGAACAGGGGATTCGGGGGACCGCCCCCGCAGCCTCCCGTCACGCCCTGCCGGTACAGCTCCTCGATCCAGGCAGCGAACGGATTGGATGCCGGCACGTCGCTGAAGAGAGAGCCCGTCGCCGCCGGCGGCGCGTAGCCGGGACCGTAGCGCGAGCGCAGCAGGAAGACCGCCATCTGCTGGCGGAGCACGCCGTCCTGCGGGCAGTAGACGCCGGGGCCGCAGGCTCCGCCGCCGGTCACACCGTGATGGAGGATGTTCTCGATGAAGGGATAGAACGGGCTCGACGCCGGGACGTCGGGAAAACTTTCCCCGACGTGGAGGGCCCAGGTCTTCTTCGCGTCGAACGAGCCGGGCACCTCGAGGAGCTCGTCGAATTCGGCGTCCCAGTGCACGACCGGCCGGGCCCCGGCGACGGTGAACTCGTAGCAGTTGGCCGTCGCTTCGAGGCAATCGGTCGTCGCGTCCGGGGCGATCGTCCCGTAGCTGGCGGAGGCGTCGTTGATCGTGTAGGTGGGGCCGGCCAGCCCCGTCAGATTCGTTGCGATGCCGGGCAGCGTCATGCCGGCCTCCGAGCGGTTGCGGTAGGCCGGCGCGACGAGCACCCGTTCGCCGGGCTCCAGAACGCCGTTGACGTTGGAGGTTCCCCCCGACGCGCTCGCGTCGACGGTCATCGGCTTTGCATCGACAAAGCCCGTCGAGCGGCCGTAGATTCCGCGGAACCCCCCGTCCTGATAGCTCTCCCACGTGATGACGAACTGTCCGTTCTCGCCGGCGGCCACGGCCGGGCTGCTCTGCTCGCCGGTCGTGTAGACGTTGACGAGGAACTGCGGGCCGATACGCTGCCCCTCGGGGCCGAAGCGCCGGGCGTAGGCGCCGATCTCGGGGTTGCCTCCGTCGGGCGCGTTGGGGGTGTGGGAGAGAGGCACGTCCGTGCCGAAGCCCATCCAGGTGATCAGGAGGTTGTCTTCGTCGTCGAAGGCGAGGCGGGGCCTCAGTTCGATGGTCGTCGCCGGGTTGCTGACGGGGAAGTCCGATCCGAGCGGTGTGCCGTCGCTGGCGAAACGCCGGGCGAAGACGTCGACGTTGTTCGGGCCCGTCTCGCCCCCCCAGGCCACGACGAAACCGCCGTCGGAGCTGACGGCGAGGTCGGGCAGCGTCTGATATCCGGTCGTCACCGAGTTGACCGCGAACTCCGCCGACCCGTTCCCCGAGCCGTCGAAGCGCCGGCCGTAGATGCTGTAGGGCGAGCCGTCCTGGCCCTGGCTCTCCCACACGACGATGAACCCGCCGGACGGGACGGCGGCGACGCGCGGAGCTGACTGCCGATCGGTGGTGTAAGTGTTGACGGCGAACTCGTCGCCCAACGGCGCTCCGGCGGCGTTGAATCGGCGGCCGCGAACTCCAAAGCCCGAACCGTCCGCCCCGTTGCTCTGCCAGACCACGACGAACGAGCCCGACGGATCGACGGCGACGGCGGGCGACTGCTGGGTCGAGCTCGTGTAGGTGTTGATCGGGAAGTCCGAGCCGATCGGGGCTCCAGCGGCGTCGAACCGGCGGCCGAAGACGCCCGAGAGCGAGCCGTCGCTGCCGCCGGCGTCGGTCCAGACCACGACGAACTTGCCCGAAGCGTCCGCGCTCACGTGGGAGTCGATCTGAAACCCCCCGGTGAAGGAGTTGACGCGAAACTCAGGGCCGAGCGGATTCGAGTTCGCGTCGAGGCGGCGGGCGTAGATGTCTTCCTGGGAGGTTTCGCTCCACGTCACGACGAAGTTGCCCTGGTGGTCCGACGCGACGGAGGAGGAGATCTGCTGATCCGTCGTGTAGGTGTTGATCGGAAACTCTCCGCCGAGAACCGGCGTCTGCGCGAGGGCGGGCGACGCGCACGCCGCGAAGAGGAGCACCGCGAGGGTTCTGGCCTTCATGGTTATCCAAGCCTCCTGATTGGGACATCCGCAAGTGAGATCCGCTGACGAAAGGGGCCGAAGCTGCTGAGCGCTCAGGGCTTGCGGGATCGCACCGCCGCCGAGGGCCGGACTCGAGAGCGAAGTGGCGATGCGGCTCATGGCCGTTCCTCCTGAACCTCTGCTGCAGGAAGCGAGAAACCTCGAAGGCAGGGACCATCGGTCCTCGATCCCCCGGTAGGATTCCCGCCCAATGGGCGGCGGCGACCGGACGGACCTCGACGCCTTGATTCCGGAGATCTATGAAGAGCTCCGACGCCTGGCCGGGAAGGTCATGAGCGGCGAGCGCTCGGACCACACCCTCCAGACCACGGCGCTCGTCCACGAGGCGTACCTCGAGCTCGCCCGCATCCACGCCCTCACCGTGGAGAGCCGTCCGCAGTTCATGGCTCTCGCAGCGCAGGTGATGCGCCGGATCCTCGTCGACCACGCCCGCGCGCGCCGGGCCGCCAAGCGCGGCGGAGGCAGCGTCCGCGTGACCCTTTCCGAAGAAGTCGCGGCATCCGCCGGCGCGCCGTACGACCTGCTCGCGCTCGACGAGGCGCTCGAGCGGCTCTCCGCCCTCGACGGCCAGCTCGTCCGCATCGTCGAGATGCGCTTCATCGCCGGGATGACCGTGGAGGAAACGGGCGAGGCGCTCTCCGTCTCGCCGACGACGGTGAAACGCGATTCGGCGATGGCCCGCGCCTGGTTGCTCAAGGAGCTTACGGGTGGCGGACCCGGCGCCGTCTGAGCGCTTTCGCCGGCTGAAGACGCTCTTCGCGGAGGCCCTCGAGCGGCCGCCCGAAGAGCGCGCGGCCTTCGTCGACGAGGCATCCGGCGCCGACGTGGCCTTCGCGGCGGAGCTGCGCGGTCTTCTCGAGGCCCACACGAAGGACGAGGGTTTTCTCGAGGAGATCGTGGCCGACGGCGCGCGAGGCGTGGTGCCGGCGGGAGGCGGGACACTGCGCGGACGGTTCGGCGTCTACGAAATCCTCGAGGAGCTCGGCTCGGGCGGCATGGGAACGGTCTTCCTGGCGCGCCGCGCCGACGCGGAGTACGAGGCGAAGGTCGCCGTGAAGATCGTTCGCCCCGGGCTCTTCTCGACGGAGACCCTTCGCCGCTTCCGCGCCGAGCGGCAGGCCCTCGCCCGGCTCGCCCATCCCGGCATCGCGCGTCTGCTCGACGGCGGAACGACGGGGGAAGGCATTCCGTATCTCGTCATGGAGCACGTCGAAGGGCAGCCGATCGACGTGTATGCCGACGCGCACGGGCTCGATCGCGAGGCGCGCATCCTTCTGTTTCGCTCGGTCTGCGCGGCGGTCCAGTATGCGCACGCGCGCCTCATCGTCCATCGGGACATCAAGCCCGCGAACATCCTGGTCACACGCGAGGGTGAGCCCAAGCTGCTCGACTTCGGCATCGCGAAGTTCCTCGGCGAAGAGGATCCGGGCCTGACGCGCGCGGGAGAGCGCGTGCTGACGCCGGACTACGCGAGCCCCGAGCAGATCCGCGGCGAGCCCGTCACCACCGCCACGGACGTCTACTCGCTGGGAGTCGTCCTGTACCGCCTTCTCACGGGCCGCTCGCCCTACCGTTTTCCGAGCGGACGCTCGAGCGAGATCGAAAAGATCGTCTGCGAGCAGAAGCCCGAGCCGCCCGGGCTCTCGGACGATCTCGACACGATCCTCGGCAAGGCGCTGGCGAAAGAGCCGGCGCGGCGCTACGCGTCGGTCGTCGAGCTCTCGGAGGACCTGCGCCGGTGCCTCACCAACGAGCCGGTGGCCGCGCGGCCCGATACCCTCGCGTACCGCGCGTCGAAGTTCGTTCGCCGCCACCGGATCGGGGCGGCCGCCACCGCGGCGGTCGTCGCGGCGCTGGCAGTCGGGCTGGCGCTGTCGCTCGCCTCCGCGGCGTCCGCTCGGCGCGAAGCGAAGAAAGCCGCACAGATCAACGCGTTCGTCCAGGAAGTCCTGGGCGCCGCGAACCCCTGGAAGGACGGCAGCCAGGTGACCGTCGCGGAGGTGCTCGACCGCGCCTCGCTGCGGATCGCCTCCGATCTCGCCGGCCAGCCGGAGGTCGAGGCCGGGGTGCGGCAGACGGTCGGCGAGACGTACTCGGGCCTGGGTCTGTACGACAAGGCGGAGCCGGAGCTCCGGCGCTCGGTGGAGCTCCTTCGGAGCGTTCGCGGAACCGATTCGGACGCGGTCGCCGATGCGCTGCTCGCTCTTTCGACCGTCCTCCTCAGCCGCGGAGAGCCGGAGAAGGCGGAGGCGCCCGCGCGCGAAGCGTTGAAAATCCGCGAGGGCCTCCACGGCGCAAACTCCGAGGCAGCCGCGCGGGCGTTGACCGCGATCGGCGGGATCGAGCAGGCGGAGGGCAAGCTCGAGGCGGCGCAAGCCACCGAGGAGCGCGCCGTGAAGATCCTGCGCGCCAGCGCTCCGGAGAGCCCGGCTCTCGCGGAAGCCCTCAACAATCTCGCGGTCACGCTCGGCACGAAAGGCGACCTCGCGGCCGCCGAGCCGCTGCAGCGGGAGGCGCTCGCCATCATCCGCCGCGCGCACCCGGGTCCGCACCCGGACGTCGCCTCGGCGATGAGCGCGCTCGCGGCCGCCGTGTGGGACGGCCGGCGCGACGGGGCCGAGGCCGAGACGCTCTTTGCCGAGACGCTCGCGATGCGGCGGCAGCTGCTCGGCGCGGAGCATCCGGATGTCTCCTGGACGCTCTACAACTATGCCTACATGCTCCTCGAGCAGGGCGCGCTCGCGCGGGCGGAAGCGCTGGCGCGCGAGGCCCTCGCCAATCGCGGAAAGACGCTGCCCGACGAGCATCCCATGGTCGCGGCGACGCTCCAGGTCGTCGGCCGATGCCGCCTGGGCGTGAACGATCCGTCCGGCGCCGAGCCATTTCTGCGGGAGAGCCTCGCATTGCGGGAAAGGACGCTGCCGCCGGATCACTGGCTGATTGCCGCCAGCCGCAGCATCCTGGGCGAGAGCCTCGCTCTGCAGGGCCGCACCGGCGAGGCGCGGCCGCTTCTCGAGGAGAGCCACGCGGCGCTCAAGGCGAAGCTGCCTCCCGACAACCCGCGCGTGCGCGAAGCTGCGGAAAGACTCGCCCGGCTCGAAAAGGGGCCGCGCTAGACTCCGGCGCGTGAAGCGTCCCGAGCGCCACGACCGGGCGGATCTGAAGGCCATCGCGCGGCGCGCCATGGTCGAGAAGGGCCTCGAGCCCGACTTCTCGCGGGATGTCCACGCCGAGCTCGCGGCGATCCGCGGTCCCGCGCCGCCCGGCGGAGCCGGGATCCGCGACCTGCGCGATCGGCTCTGGGTCTCGATCGACAACGACGATTCCCGCGACCTCGACCAGCTCACGGTCTCCGAGCCGCTCGCCGGCGGCGGCACGCGGATCCTCGTGGCCGTCGCGGACGTCGACGCGCTCGTCGCCAAGGGCTCGGCGATCGACGTCCATGCGCGCACGAACACGACGAGCGTCTACACGGCGGCGGAGATCTTTCCCATGTTGCCGGAGAAGCTCTCGACCGACCTCACGTCCTTGAACGAGGGAGTGGATCGCCTCGCCGTCGTCGCCGACATGGAGGTCGCGAAGGACGGGAGCCTGGGGCGCTGCGCGCTCTACCGCGCTGCCGTGCACAACCACGTCAAGCTCGCTTACGACGCGGTGTCCGTCGGCTTCGAGGGGGGCGCGTTTCCGGAGAAGGCGCAGTCGTTCGCGGGAGTCGTCGATCAGCTCCGGGCGCAGGACGCGGTGGCGCAGGCCCTCCGCGCCCGTCGCCACGAGGAGGGCGCGCTGGATCTGGAGACGATCGAGCCGCGCGCCGTCTTCCAGGACGACACGGTCGTCGATCTCGCGGTGCAGGAGAAGAATCGGGCGCGCCAGCTCATCGAAGACTTCATGATCGCGGCCAACGGCGCGACGGCGCGCTTTCTCGCAGGCAAAGGCGTGCCGTCGCTGCGGCGCGTCGTCCGCTCGCCCGAGCGCTGGCAGAAGATCGTGGCCCTCGCGGCCGAGACGGGGGACCGCCTGCCCGCCGAGCCCGACGCGCGCGCCCTCGAAGCGTTCCTCGTCAAACGGAGGCGCGCGGATCCGCTGCGCTTCCCGGACCTCTCGCTCGTGATCGTGAAGCTGATGGGCGCCGGGGAGTACGTCGTCGAGCGGCCTGGCCAGACGCCCGTCGGCCACTTCGGCCTCGCGGTGCGCGACTACACGCATTCGACCGCGCCGAACCGGCGCTACCCCGACCTGATCACGCAGCGCCTCGTCAAGGCGGCGCTGGCGGGCGAGCCGGCGCCGTACGAGGTCGCCGAGCTGCAGGCGCTCGCGGTGCACTGCACCGAGCAGGAAGACGACGCCGACAAGGTCGAGCGGCTGGTTCGCAAATCGGCCGCGGCGCTCCTTCTCGAACAGAAGCTCGGCGAGCGTTTCGACGCGGTCGTCACGGGCGCTTCGGACAAGGGCACCTGGGTGCGCATCTTCCGGCCCCCCGTCGAGGGCAAGCTCGTCCACGGCTGGGAGGGCCTCGAGGTCGGCGACAAGCTGCGGGTCAAGCTCATCTCGACGGACGTCGAGCGCGGGTTCATCGATTTCGTGCGCGTGGGTTAGAGTTCCCGTCCGATGACGGGAGGTTTCCATGGGGCCGATGCGCAGGGGCCGCCATCGACCGGCTCGAGGCCAGCGGATCGACCAACGCCGAAGCCGGGCTGCGCGTGGGCTACGAGATGGCGGTGCGGAACCGGCGCGAGGACGGGCTCCACCGCGTGATCCTCTGCTCCGACGGCGTGGCCAACGAGGGTCTGACCGGCGCGGACGGCATCCTCGGCACGATCGAGCGCGAAACGAAGGCCGGCATCGAGCTGACGACCGTCGGTTTCGGAATGGGCAACTACAACGACGTGCTCATGGAGCAGCTGGCCGACAAGGGCAACGGGCGCTACATCTACGTCGACACGCTGCGCGAGGCGCAGCGGGCCTTCGTCGAGAACCTCACCGGCACGCTCCAGACGATCGCCTCGGATGCGCAGGTGCAGGTCGAGTTCGATCCGGCGGTCGTCTCCCGCTATCGACTGCTCGGGTACGAGAACCGCGACATCGACGACGCGCAGTTTCGCGACGAGAAGGTCGACGCCGGCGAGATCGGCGCGGGGCACACGGTCGGCGTCGTGTTTGCTTCTGGCGGGGGTGGCCGTGAGCGCTGAGGTGACCGCCCAGGCGCCGGCGGGGACCGCCGGGCCCCCGACAGCGGAGGGCGCGAAGAAATTCGTCGACTCGGCCGAGCAGGAGCTCCTGAAGCTCTGGATCAACGCCAGCCGCGCCGACTGGGTCAAGTCGACCTACATCACCGACGACACGGAGATCCTCGCCGCGCAGGCCAACGAGAAGGCGATCTCGGCCGGCGTCGCGTACGCGAAGCAGGCCGCCCGCTTCGACGGCGTGCAGGTCGACGCGGAGACGGCGCGCAAGCTGCGGTTGCTCAAGCTCTCGCTGACCGTCGCCGCTCCCGCGGATCCGGACGAGGCCTCGGAGCTCACGCGCCTCGGCGCGGCGATGGAGGGCATGTACGGGAAGGGCAAGTACTGCCCGCCCGAGGGCAAGTGCCTCAACCTCGAAGACATCACGAAGATCATGGCGACGTCGCGGGACGCGAAGACGCTGCTGGACGTGTGGGCCGGCTGGCACGCGATCGCTCCGCCGATCAAGAAGAACTTCGTCCGCTACGTCGAGCTCGCGAACAAGGGCGCCAAGGAGCTCGGCTTCAAGGACACGGGCGCGATGTGGCGCTCCAAGTACGACATGACGCCGGAGCAGTTCGCCAAGGAGCTCGACCGGCTGTGGGAGCAGGTCCGGCCGCTCTACGTTTCGCTCCACGCCTACGTGCGCTGCGAAGCTCCGCGAAAAGTACGGCGACGCGGTCCCGGCCAACGGCCCGATTCCGGCGCACCTGCTCGGCAACATGTGGGCGCAGAACTGGGACAACGTCTACCCGCTCGTCGCCCCGCAGGGCGCCGATCCGGGCTACGACCTTACCGCAGATCCTGAAGTCGCGCAAGACCGACGCCGATGCAGATGGTCAAGTACGGCGAGGGCTTCTTCACGCTCGCTCGGCTTCGATCCGCTGCCGAAGACCTTCTGGGAGCGCTCGCTGTTCGTCAAGCCCGCGCGACCGCGAGGTGGTCTGCCACGCGAGCGCATGGGACGTCGACTACGTCGACGATCTGCGCATCAAGATGTGCATCGAGATCACGGACGAGGACTTCGTCACCATCCACCACGAGCTCGGCCACAACTATCTACCAGCGCGCCTACAACAAGCAGCCGATGCTCTTCCGCGACAGCGCGAACGACGGCTTCCACGAGGCGATCGGCGACACGATCGCGCTCTCGGTCACGCCGGAGTATCTCGTGAAGCTCGGCCTGCTGGACAAGGCGCCCGACACTTCCAAGGACATCGGCCTGCTGCTGCAGAAAGCGCTCGAGAAGATCGCCTTCCTGCCGTTCGGCCTGCTGATCGATCAGTGGCGCTGGAAGGTCTTCGCGGGCGAGATCTCGCCGGCGGACTACAACAAGGCCTGGTGGGAGCTGCGGCTGAAGTACCAGGGCGTCGCGCCGGCGATCGCGCGCACGGACGACGACTTCGATCCGGGCGCGAAGTACCACGTGCCGGCGAACGTTCCCTACACGCGCTACTTCCTCGCGGACATCCTGCAGTTCCAGTTCCACCGCGCGCTGACGAAGACCGCGGGCTGCACGGGCCCGCTCAACCGGTGCTCGATCTACGGCAACGAGGCCGCCGGCAAGCGACTGCGCGACATGCTGGCGATGGGCCAGTCGAAGCCGTGGCCGGACGCGCTCGAAGCGCTCACCGGACAGCGGCAGATGGACGCCACTGCCATCCGCGACTACTTCGCCCCGCTGCAGAAGTGGCTCGACGAGCAGAACAAGGGCAAACCGGTCGGCTGGTAGCCGGCATCCCGACCCGGCTCAGTACCTCAGCCGCACGAGCGCCGTCGCCGTTTCTGCCTTCGGCACGACGACGAACAGGTTGTCGTATTCGTCGCTGCCGATCGTGACGGTCTCCGCGCACCCGAAGGCCGTGAGCAGCAGCGGCACGGTGTTGCTGTGGCCGACGACGAGGACGGTCCCGCGGGGCGCTTCGCGGCGGATGCGCTCGACGAGGGCGGCCGAGTCCGCGCGCGCGGTCGGGGTCGTCACCTCGTAGATCCCGATCTTCAAGCCGAGCGCGACGGCGAGGGGGCGGGCCGTTCCGAGCGTCCGGTCGGTGTCGGTCGAGTAGATCGCGGTGACTCCCGACTTGCCGAGCATCGCCGCGAGGCGCGCCGCGCGGGCGCGGCCGGCGTCCGTCAGGCGCTCGTCCTCGTCCGAAATCTTCTCGCCGTGACGGACCACGAAGACGGCCTCCTGGGCGCCGGCGCCCGCGGCCATGCCGGAAAGCAGCGTTGCCAGGGCGAGCAGGGCGAAAACAGGAGCTCGGCGCATGGGGCCTCCCGGGACGGAGGATATCCGGGGAGAGATCCGCCGGCCTCGCGGACCCCTTCGAGCAGTAACCGAAAAACCCCGGGGGTCAGGTCTCGAATTTTCGGTGTTCATCCGGCAGCGGGGCGTCCGAAAAATCGAGACCTGACCCCAACGAAATTTCGGCCCCCGTCCCACAACGAAACGCCCCGCCCCGACGTCTAAGGAGCCGGGAATGGTTCCTTCGACGATCCCGGAGGCAGGTGTAGGCTGGATTCGCTCGTTCCCATCGCACAGACGGCAAAGGAGTTCGACCTGTCAGGCACCGAATCCCGGCCCGGCGAAGGGGCCCCGTCACAGCTTCTCGAAGAGCTCCGGACAGGCAGCCTCGCGGCCTATGAACGGATCTTTTTGGAGCACGGAGACAGGATGAAGTCGATCGCGGCCAGTCTTCTCGGCAACCTCGCGGATGCGGAGGATGCCGTGCAGGAGGCGATGCTCAAGGCCTACCGCGGTGCGGCGGGCTTTCGCGGCGGCGCGAGCGTGTCGACCTGGCTCTACCGGATCCTCGTGAACACCTGCTACGACTTCATCCGCCGCAACCGCCGGCGCCCGGAGGGGCCGATGCCCGCGGAGATCGCCCTCGGCGGGGAAGGCGGAGACCATGCGCTGCGCATCGCGATCGAGATGGCGTTGAAGCGGCTCGAGCCGCGGGAGCGGTCGGCGTTTCTTCTCTGCGAGGTCGAAGGCTTCTCGCATCGCGAGGCGGCCGAGATCCTCGAGGTGCCCGAGTCGACGTCGCGCTCGCTGCTGTTCCGCGCCAAGCGCCGGCTCCAGAAGACCCTGTCGGCGGGCGGCGCGTTCCTTCCGGAGGAGGCGCAGTGAAGGCCTCCTGCCGCGACCTCGAGCGCGCTCTGTCGGGCGAGGATTCCGCGCTGTCCGCGGCCTTCGAGGGGCACGCCCGGACCTGCGCCGACTGCGCGCGCGAGCTCTCGGAGTGGCGCCGCCTCTCCGCTGCGGGGCCGTCGTTGAAAACGGCGTGGAGCTCGCCGAATCTCTGGCCGGCGATCCGGCAGCGGCTCGCCGAGGAGTCACAAGCCGCCGGCGCGGTAGCGCCGCAACGGGCAAGCTGGCTGCGCTTCCTCCCGGCCGGGGCGCTTGCGGCGCTTTTCGCGATCGCGGCCGCCGGGCTCTTCGTCTTCCGCGACGGCGGCGGCCGGGACCCGCTCGTGTCCCACTGGGAGACGACGCGCGATCCGATCCTCGCCGAGTCCGCCGCCGACGAGGTCGAGGACGCGGAGAAGGTCTACCTCGCCTCGATCGAGAAACTCTCGCGCCTCGCGCAGCCGCGCCTGGCCTCGGCCTCGACCCCGCTCGCCCTGAACTTCCGCGAGAAGCTCGCCGTCCTCGATTCCGCGATTGCGGACCTTCAGTCTTCGATCGAGCAGAACCGCTACAACACCCACCTGCGGCGCGAGCTCCTCGCGGTCTACCGCGAGAAGCAGAAGACGCTGCAGGATCTGATGAAAGAGGTCAAGTCATGAACCGCCGATACCGTCTCTTCGCAGGCGCCGCCCTGTGTGCTGTCGCCGTCCTTGCGGCATCCCCCGGCCTCGCGTCGGAAAGCCGCGAGTCCCGCGACGACTACAACCGCGACTTCTCGAGGACGCTGACGGCCAAGCCGGGACAGCGTTTCGAAATCGATCACAGCCAGGGGAAGCTCCGGATCACGACGCACGCCCTGCCGGAGGTCCGGATCCGGGCCCGCGTCGAGGTCTCGACGTCGGCCTCGGGCGAGGCGAAGACCTTCGGGGACGGCATCCGGATCGAGGTCGCGGAATCCGGCTCGGCGATCGTCGTCGAAACGAAATACCCGCAGAAGAAGTGGCACTTTTCGGGGTCGGGCTTCGTGTCCTACTCGGTCGACTACGACATCGTGCTCCCGGAGACCATGCCGCTCTCGGCGCACAACAAGTTCGGCGACGTGTCCGTCGAGAACCTCAAGGCGAACGGCGCGATCTCCAACGCGAACGGGAAGGTCGTCTTCCGCAACGGCAGGGGCTCGCAGAGGATCGAGAACGCCTTCGGATCGATCGAGGTCGTGACCAACGCGGGCAACGTCGAGGTCCAGGGCTCCAACGGGGGTGTCGAGGTTTCCGACATCACCGGCGAGGCGGTCATCCGCAACCGGTTCGGCAAGGTCGCGGCGTCGCGGATCTCGGGCAAGCTCGTGATCTCGGGCTCCAACGGCGCTGCGATCGTCAACGACACCAAGGGCGCGGTCTCGATCGAGAACTCGTTCGGCAGTGTCGAGGCGCGCAACCTGGGCGGCCCGCTCGACATCGAAAATTCCAACGGCGCCGTCAACGCCGAAACGATCCGCGGGGCGGCCACGATCCGGTCGTCGTTCGGAAGCGTGGTGCTGTCGGCGATCGGCGGCGATGCCACCGTGAAGAACGACAACGGCTCGATCGCCGTCAACGACGTCGCGGGGACGGCGGACCTCAGCGGATCGTTCGCGAAGATCTCGGCGACGAAGATCCAGAAGGGCGTCAAGATCGTCGGCCAGAACTCTCCCGTGTCGGCGGCCGACATCGGGGGCGCGGCGTCTCTCGAGACGAGCTTCGGCGCCGCGGAGGCGACGCGCATCAACGGGGACCTGGAAGTCCGGAACTCCAACGGCGCCGTCAAGGCGCAGGCGATCAAGGGCGGCGCCGACGTGCGGACGTCGTTCGCCGCGGTATGGCTCCAGGACGTGGCCGGGCGCATCGACGTCGAGAACTCCAACGGCGCGATCGAGGTCTTCACGGCAGCGGGCAAGCCCGGCGCGTGCCAGCCGGTCTCGCTCAAGACCTCGTTCGGTCCGATCACCGTGCGTCTTCCGGAGGGGGCGGGCTACACGGTCGACGCGCGCACGTCGTTCGGCAAGATCAACACCGAGCTGCCGCTGACCGTTTCGGGCTCGCCCTCGAGCGAGGTCCTGAACGGCCGCATCGGCGACGGCAAGTGCCCGCTGACGCTCGCGGACTCCAACGGCTCGATCGAGATCCTGAAGGGGAAATAGGGCGGCGCAGAAGGGCGGCCGCGAGGGCCGCCCCTACGAGGATCGCAAGCTTGGGTAGGGGCGGGGCTTGTCCCCGCCCGATCATGCCGCGAACCTAGTCAGTACTGCCCCGACGCGCCACCGCCGCCGTACTGGCCGCCGCCGGTCGTGAGACCGCCGCGGTCCGGCTCCGGCGCGTGCGGCAGGACGAGGCCGGCTCCGAGGGCCGAGAGGGGGGAGAGACCCGCGTCGCCCGAGTAGAGGGGGCTCGCGGTGAAGCCTCTCCAGACGCCGCCGGGCGCGTCGCGCAGACGCCGGTGGATCCAGAGCGCCGCTCCGACGACGAGCGCGCCGCAGACCGTGAGGAACGCCCAGCGCGGCCCGATCGGAACGTAGTGGCGGAAGGTTGCGACGGAGAGAGCGCCCGAAGCGATCGCGATCACGAGGAGAAGCGGGCGGCGGGTGCGGAGGCCCCAGGCAAGGAAGACGACCGGGAAGACCGCCGTGGCAACCCCTGCGAAGATCCGCAACGCGGAGGGCAGCGGAGGCGGCGCGGGCGGGCGTTGGAACAGGACCCTGATTGCCTCGATCCAGAAATGATCGAGCGCGTAGAGACTGACGGTGCAGTACAAGGCGGCCGCGGACACGACGAACACGGCCGCGAGGCTCCTGCGGTGGGGTGGCGCGATCGATGCGCGATCGCGAAGCCGGTCCGTTGCAAAGAGAAGGCCCAGCGACAAGACCATCCAGATGGCGCGTCCGGCCGGCGCCCGCGCGGCCAGAGCGAAGGCGCTTGCCGCCGAAACCGCGGCGAAGCCCCAGAACCCCCAACGCCACGCGAAGAGAGCCGCCAGCACACAGGAGAGCTCGAGGAGGACATTGAGGGTCGCATCGCCGTCGATGCCCCCCAGGTCGCCCAGGAGCACGAGTGTGGCGACGAGAGCGAAGACGTAACCCAGGAAGGCGGTCGCCGCGTCGGCTCCGGTGCCGGAGGCTCGGGAGCCCCGGATGGCCTCGGTCGCCAGCACCAGGACCGTCGCGGCTGCCGAAGCCGGCCACAGCCCTTCGAGGTCGTTGTGGAAGACGGCGAAGTACAGCGCGAAGACGGCGACGCACGCCGCCATGAAGACGAGGACGCGCCAGACGGGGTGCAGCGCGATGCGCGCGTCGGGATAGGCAGACTCGATGGCGGCGCGCGTCGGTGCATCGATCGCCTTCGCATCGGTCCACCCTCGCGCAGCGCCGCGCACCTCGGCGGCGCGCGCGGCGGCGACCCACGCGCGGTTCACGCCTCGCTCCGCATCCGGCGCGTCGCCCGGATCAGGACGACGAGCGCGAGCACGCTCCACAGGGCGAGCATGAAGGCGCTCGAACGACTGTAGAAAATCTCGCCGATCGTCCGCATGCCGGCAAGGTAGAAAGCCGCGATCGCGATCCCGAAGTCGAGCGCCCGGCGCAGCCGATACGTGACGACGGCGACGACGACAGCTGCGACGGCCAGCGCGGCGAGCCAGAGATGCCAAGTGGCGAACCGCTCGTCCCACGCGCCGTTGACCATCGCGCCGAAGACCAGCAGGAGCCCGCCCGCGACGTAGACCTGCTCGAAGTGCGGCTTGCGCCGCAGCCGCAGCGTCACGGCTCCCGCGGCGAGGTACAGCAACCCGCAGGCGATCGCGTTGGCGCGCACGACGCCGGGCGAGGCGACGGCGGCCGCCAGCCGCCGGCCGGCGAACGGCATTCCGACCTCGACGCCGCGCCACGCCGCGAACGAAGTCAGCGCGAGCGTGAGCACCGCGCGCGAGTCGAACCGGTAGGCCGCGGCAAAGTAGAGGATCGCGACCGCCAGCAGGTGATACGCCCAGTTCGGTCCGAGCCAACGAAACTGGGCCTCGATGTACGCGAGGTCGGCGGCCACGAGGAGCATTCCGAGCAGGAGCAGGTAGTCCACGGCGACGTGCGACGACTCGACCTCGCCCCAGGAGAATCGGGGAGCGCGGCGGACGACGTAAGCCAGACACGCGATGGCCGCTGTGCCCGCCAGGCTCGCGACGAGCGCGGGCCCGAGCCGGTCGTGGTTCTCCTTGAGGAAGAGACCGATCCCTCCCGCGGCGAGAAGCACGCCGCCGTAGAGGAGCAGGCGGAGCAGCGCGCGAACGGAGACGAGATCCCCGCGCGCAACGGGACGGAAGGCAGCCGCCTGGGCATCAGTCAGGATGCTTCGGTCGCGAAGCGAGTCGATGGCAGCGGCGACTTCGGGGTTCGTAGGCGGATTCTACCCGGCGTGCAGCCCCGGCCGTCTTCGTAGGGGCGGGGCTCGTCCCCGGCCCGGTCCCGTCAGCAGCCCGAGCCGGCGCCGAGGAAACCGAGGTTCGTGCTGCCGAAGTTGCCGATGAGCGGGAAGACCGTCGAGAGATCTCCCGCCGGCACGCCGAACCAGCTCGCCAGCGTCGCGCCGTACTGCTCCACAGCCGTCGTCGGAATCCAGCGTCCCCGGTCGTACGGCGAGACGTCGTCGGGCCCGCCGTAGACCAATTCCGGGAACATCGAGCCGGTGGCGCCGTTGGGCGTGCCGTAGAAGTCGCCGCCGTTGACGCCGCCGCCGAGAACGAGCTGGTGGCTGCCCCAGCCGTGATCCGTGCCGACCGAGCCGTAGTCGCCGGAAGGCCCGAGCGTGCGGCCGAAGTCGGAGAGGGTGAAGGACGTGACGCGGTCGGCGAGGCCGAGCTCCTGCGTCGCGGCGTAGAAGGCGGAGAGCGCGGCCGAGAGATCCGAGAGGAGGGCCGCGTGATCGGGGCCCTGGCTCTGGTGGGTGTCGTACCCGCCCTGCGTGACGAAGAAGATCTGACGGTTGAGCGAGAGCTGCGGCGAGGTCAGGTTGAGCTTCATGACCTTGGCGACCTGGAGGAGCTGGTCGCCGAGCCACGTCGAGGGAAACGTCGTCCCGATCGTCGGATCGACTGAGAAGGCGCCGCTGATGTCGACCGCCTGCTGCGTGAGGTCGCTCGTCGCCGCCATCAGCAGGGCCGAACGGTCGATCGTGCGCGCGAAGTCCATCGCGTTCTTGCGGGCCACGTCCCCGGGCGAGCCGTAGTAGCCGTTCAGGACGAGGACCTGGTCCAGCGCGCCCGTGTCGATCGCGAGGGGGTTCTGCGCGAGACCGAGCGTGAAGACGGCCGCCCCGTCGATCGAGGTGACCGTCGGAAAGCCCGAGGCCGTGTTGCAGGCGAGCGTCGCGTCCGCGATGCGGCCGCCCCAGCCCGTCGGGATCCGCTGGTCCGCGCGTCCCGTCGCCCAGCAGCCGACCTGGTCGGAGTGGGAGAAGAGGGCGTAGGGGAGAGGCTTGCTCTCGTCGGTGATGTCCTGCTGGGTCACCGGCTCGACGAGCGGGCCGACGTTGCAGACGACCGCCATCTTGTTGTCGTTGAAGAGCCCCTGGAGCTCCGTGAGGCTCGGGTGCAGACCGAACGTGCGCCCGGTGCCGCCGAAGACGGGCGGCGTGTCGATCGGCAGCAGGTCCGCCGCGTCGATGCCGAGACCCGAGTCGATGGGGCGTGCCGCGATGTACTGGTTGTAGTGCGTCGTGTCGGTCGGGATGATCACGTTGTTGGTGTCGCTGCCTCCGTCGAGGAACACGCAGACGAGGGCGCGGTAGTCGCTCGGCGCGAGCGGACGCGCGTAGAGGTTCATGAGGCCGAGCTTCGAAAAGCCGGCCTGGGCGGCCGCGGCGCTCGCAGCGGCGCACGCCGTGCGCCTCAGGAATTCGCGTCGGGAGGATCTCGAGCTTCGGCGCATGCGTGTCACCTCTGGATCTGGTACTGGGACGAAACGGCGACGAGATAGAGCGCCTGGTATGCGCGTCCCTCGGGCCAGCCCGGGTCGACGGCCGCGACGGCGTCGACGATCGCGCCGCGCAGCGCGTCGGACATCGTGCCGTGGAGCAGCAGCCGGTCGAGCCGGTCGACGAGGTTCGCCGGATTGCTCGCGAGCAGCGTGAGCTCCGAGAAATCGAGCGAGGTTCCGAGCGGCAGCTGCCACTCGGGCTCGGCGGGGAGCCCGCCCCAGAACGTCATGAGGTTGACGAAGTTGGCTCGCTGGAGCGCGGTCTTCGCGTTCAGGATCCCGAACTCCGGGCCCCGGATCCCGGCGGCCGCCGGAGGCGCGTTGTAGAACTGCGGAAAGTACGAGAACACGGACGGCGGCCGGAAAGGGCTCTGGCCGAGCTGGCGCGCTTCCCACCAGAGGTTTCCATCGCTCTCGGTCGCCCGATCGGCGCCGCGCGCGTCGAACGCCCGCAGGATCGCGCTGATGTAGAGCACCGGCTCGCGCAGGTGGCCGTAGACCGGGTCGGCAGGCTCGGTGCGCGCCTCGGGATCGAGCAGGATCGCCTTGACGACCGCCCAGAGGCTGCCGCGCGCCCCCGAGCCGTTGTCGTCGAAAAATCCGGCGACGCGCTCGATGTACGCCGGCGAGGGATTGGACGTGACGAGGCTCTTGATGAGCTCGCGCGAGAGGTAGGGCCCGACGTTGGGATGCTGGAAGATCGCGGTGATCGCGGCGTCGAGGTCCTGCGCGCCCGTCTGTCCGGCCGGGATCACGGTCGCGTTGGGAAGGAAGCCCGCGAAGAGCGTCTTGGAGTTGGTGTCGTGGTAGTCCGGGTCGTGGGCCATCGGCGGCCCGTAGTCCCAGCAGTCGTCGCCGCCGTTGGGCGCCGGGCACTGGATGTCCGGGATGTACCAACCCGTGAACACGAGTTTGAGCTGGTCGATGACGGCCTGGTTGTACGTCGGCAGGGGGAGCCCGCCGCCGTCGTTCTGCGTCGTGCCGTCCGGATTCAGCTTCTCCGTCCCGATCGTGAAGAGCTGGAGGATCTCGCGCGCGTAGTTCTCGTTGGGGTCGTACTTCGTGCTCGTCGACATGTTGAGAAACTCGCCCATGCCCGGGTTGAGCGTGACGTTGAAGAGCAGGTCGCGGTAGTTGCCGAACGCGTGCTGGTCGAGCAGGCGCAGGTACGGCGACATGCGGCTGGGCTGATAGACGGTGTCCGCGGAGACGACGACGAGCTTGTGAAGCGCCCAGGCGATCCGCTGGCGGAGCTGATCGGGCGCGTACATCGCGTTGCGGAAGAGCCGGGTGTACATCGGATACATCGAGTAGTTCGCGATGAGGCACGCCTCGTCGCAGGAGTCGGGCACCGTGTCCGGCCACATCGGCAGGACCGGATAGCTCGTCGCCGGCGTGGCGTACTGCGCGCCGAGCCACGGGAGGATCCCGAGCCCGAGGAGCTTGCCGATCTCTTCGTCGTTCGGGCCCCAGGTCGCCTGCTCGAGGAACCGGACGGCCTCGTCGCGGTGGAAGGTCTTCGCCATGAAGACCGCCATCTGCCCGCGCGTGACGGCGTTGCCGGGGCAGTAGGAGGTGCCGCCGCAGCCCGAGGTCACCGCGAGGCGCGCGAGCTCCTCGATCCAGGGCGCGAGCGGCGAAGAGACCGGCACGTCGCCGAACACGCCCTGCGCCGGCGGGGGCGCGTAGGAGATCGCGTGGTAGACCTTCAGGAGAAAGACGGCCATCTGGCCGCGCGTCACGGATGCGGTGGGACAGTAGCGCAACGGCGAGACCGCGCAGCCCCCGGTGACGCCGTCGTAATAGAGCTGCTCGATCCAGTCGGCCGCGAAGGTGCCGAGGGGTACGTCGGCGAAGACCGTTCCGGTCGCCGGAGGCGGCGTGTATCCGCCGCCGTGCGCCGCGCGGAGCAGAAACACGGCCATCTGCGCGCGGGTGATCGAGTTGCCCGGGCAGTAGTTGCCCCCGCCGCAGCCGGAGGTGATTCCGTCGCGCGCGATCGTCTCGACCGGCGCGTGGAAGGGGCTCGACTGCGGAACGTCGAGGTAATCGGCGAACCAGGCCTTCGGCAACGTCGCCGAGGGGCCGCCCGACGTGACGGTGACGTCGTGGAGCATCCCGGCGGTCAGCGCGGGAGCCGTCGCGGCAATCCGCGTGGGACTCGCGACCGAGGCGGAGACCGGCGTGCCGCCGATCGACGCGGAGGCGCCCGCGGTGAACTGGTTGCCGACGAGCGACAGTGGCGTTCCCCCCGAGGCGGGTCCCGAGGTCGCCGACAGGTACGCGAGCTGGAAGCTCGTCGCGGCGGACGCGGTCCCCGCGGCGATCAGCGCGCAGGAAGCCGCTGCGGCACGAAGCAGGCCGGATTTCAAGGTGCAGGAAGTGTACGGCTCGGCCGGTGCTTTGGCGACTGGCCTCCCGGCCGGTAAGAGAGACAGGCTGGCCTAGGGGTCCTTGAAGGCCGTGTAGCGCGGGTCCTCGGGCAGGGGATGGGCCTCGAAAAACGTCCAGATCCTGGGGTTGATGTCCGGCGCCACCTTCGAGTAGTCGTGCGCGTGGTCGAGAATCTCCTCGTAGAGGAGCGGGAAATTGCGCTTCTTCAGGGCCTCGTTCGTGGCGCGGACGACGTCGAGCGGAAAGAACTGGTCCCGGGTCCCGATGAAGATCGCGAGCGGGATCTTCCGCTGCGCGAAGTCGAAGAGCGAGAAGAAGTCCGAGCTCACCGCGCCGGCGTGGATCGCGCCCGCCGCGAAATAGAGCGATTCGAGGCACGCCATCTGGAGCGCGAAAACGGCGCCGGCGGAGTGGCCGAAAATGTACATGCGGCGGCCGTCGATCGCGTATAGCTTTGCGACGTCGTCGACGACGTCTTTGAGAAAGAGCGGCCCGTCTTCCGGCGAGGCCCAGCGGGAGTTGTCGATGGCGTTCGGCGCCGCCAGGATGATCCCGTGGGCATCCGCCATGCCGGTCCAGCGCGACAGGATGGTCTTTCCGTTGGACGTCGAGCCGTGGATCAGGACGAGCAGGGGCGCCTTCGCGTCCGGCTTGACGGATGCGGGGACGTAGAAAGCGTAGGTGCGCTTCTTCTCGCGGGAGAGGACCGTCCGCTCGGCGACTTCGGGCGGCGGCGCCGCCGCGGCCAGCGCCGGGAGGCCCGCGAAGAGGGCCGCGGCGAGCAGGGCCCGGCCTTTCACCACCTCACCATCGGTGGTACGCCGGGTGACCCGGCTGGACCGCCACGAACGTGCCGCGGCAGGTGGCCGTGACCTTTCCGTTGGCCTCGAGGGTGGCGTCGATGACGGCCCGGTCCTCGGAGGACTCGGCGACCCGGGCGGTGAGAAGCAGGGTCGCGTCGATCGGGGTCGGGCGCTTCAACGTGACGTGAAAGTCGGCTGTCACCGTGCAGGGCGGCGTCGAGGCGCCGGACCGCCGCATGAGGTGCCAGGCCGCCGTCCAGTTGCTGTGGCAGTCCAGCAGCGCGCCGCAGATGCCGCCGTTGACGATCCCGTCGAAGGCGACGTGGTGCGGCTCGGGGCGCCATTGCGCGACGAGCGTGTCCCCCTCGACGAAGCTTTTGATCCGGAGACCCTTTGCATTGGCCGGCCCGCAGCCGAAGCAGAGGTTGTTCGGCGCGAAGGTGTCCTGAAGGCTCGGTGTGTCCGGCACGGCGGCAATTCTAAGAGCAGTTCGACGCTCGCGAGGTTTCTCGCGAAATCCGTTAGAGAATAGCCGCGGAGGTCCCCATGGGCACCGTGGAAGCGGCCAAAGGCGAGGAAAAAGAAGACAAGGCGGCCCCCGCCGGCGACAAGCGGGACGCGCTCACGATCCGCGACGAGCGGACGGGGCGCGTCTACGAAGTCCCGATCGCCCACGGCACCATCCGCGCCACGGACCTGCGCCAGATCAAGACCGGGCCGGAAGACTTCGGCCTCATGACCTACGACCCGGCGTTTCTCAACACCGCCGCCTGCGCCAGCCGCATCACGTACATCGACGGCGACAAGGGCATCCTCCGGTACCGCGGCTATCCGATCGACGTGCTCGCCGAGAAGTGCAACTACATGGAGGTCGCGTACCTTCTTCTTTACGGCGAGCTCCCGAACCGGCAGCAGTACGAGGACTGGGTCCACGCGGTCACGTACCACACCATGATCCACGAGAGCCTGAAGAAGGTCATGGACGCCTTCAACTACGACGCGCACCCGATGGGGATGCTCATCGCAACGGTCGCGGCCATGTCGACTTTTTACCCGGAGGCGCGCGACGTCCACGATCCGGCCGTGCGGACCAAACAGATCCACCGCCTGATCGCCAAGATGCCGACGATCGCGGCCTTCGCTTACAAGCACTCGATGGGCATGCCCTACGTCTACCCGTCCAACGAGCTCGATTACACGGCCAACTTCCTGACGATGCTCTTCAAGACGCCGGCCGAGAACTACAAGCCGAACCCGACGCTCGTGCGCGCGCTCGACGCGCTCTTCATCCTCCACGCGGACCACGAGCAGAACTGCGGCACCAACGCGATGCGGGGCATCGGCTCGGCGCACACCGACCCGTACTCGGCGGTGGCGGGTGCGGCGGCGGCCCTCTACGGCCCGCTCCATGGCGGCGCGAACGAGGAAGTCCTCAAGATGCTCGAGGAGATCGGCACGAAGGACCGCGTGCCCGCGTTCATCAAAGAGGTCAAGGAAGGCAAAGGCGAGAAGCGGCTCATGGGCTTCGGCCACCGCGTCTACAAGAACTTCGATCCGCGCGCCAAGATCATCAAGCGCATGGCCGAGGAGGTCTTCGAGGTCACGGGACGCAACCCGCTGCTCGACATCGCGCTCGAGCTCGAGCGCATCGCGCTGCAGGACGAGTACTTCGTCAAGCGCAAGCTCTACCCGAACGTCGACTTCTACTCCGGCCTGATCTACCAGGCGATCGGCATCCCCACGGCGGCCTTCACGGTGCTCTTCGCGATCCCGCGGACCTCCGGCTGGCTCGCCCAGTGGGAGGAGCTGCTCGAGGATCCCGAGGAGAAGATCGCGCGGCCCCGCCAGGTGTACCTCGGCGAGGGCGAACGGGCGTTCGTGCCGATGGAGAAACGCTAGGAACACGCCTCTCCTTCTGGCCCGGTTAATGCAGTGTCGCTCCCCGGAATGAGCAAGCCCAGCCTCGTCGCGGCCCTGCTCGTCGGGGGCCTGGCGCTTTCCGGGGCCACACCGGCCCGCGCCTCCGAGGTCACTGTTCCCGGCGGCGTCCTCGACATCGGCATCTCGGGGCGACACCCGGTTCTCTCCGACGAGGACCTGGTGGGATGGGTGATCGGCGCCGGCCGCGCGGTCGCGAGCTATTACGGAACTTTTCCGGTGCCGCGCGTGGCCGTCCTGATTCACGTCGGCGGGCGCGGCGCCGTATCGGGCGGGCGTACCGAAGGACGCGGCGAGCCCTCGATCCGCATCCGGGTCGGCGACGACGCGACCGCGCGGGATCTCTCCGAGAGCTGGATCCTGGTGCACGAGATGGTGCACCTGGCGCTTCCCTCCGTGAACGGCCACGCGTGGCTCGAGGAGGGGCTCGCGACCTACGTCGAGCCGCTGGTCCGGGCCCGGGCGGGGCTCGCGCCGGCCGACGAGATCTGGACCTGGCTCGTGTGGGGCATTCCGAAGGGGCTCGCGAGCGCGCGCGGCGTGTCGCTCGACGAGGCGCGCGGCCACAGCGCGACGTACTGGGGTGGGGCGGCCTTCTGCTTTCTCGCAGACGTCGAGATCCGCAAGCGGACGAACAACCGCTTCTCGCTCGACGACGCCCTCCGCGGGATCGTGCGCGCCGGCGGCGAAGTGACGCGATCCTGGCCGATCGAGAAGGTGCTTTCCGAAGGAGACCGCGCCACCGGCGTTCCGGTGCTGACCGAGCTCTACGAGAGGATGGGCAAGGCGCCCATGCCGGAGAAGGTCGACCTCGCGGACCTGTGGAAGCGCCTGGGCGTGGCCTCCGCGGGCGAGCGGATCGTCTACGACGACGCGGCGCCGCTCTCGGCCGTGCGGCGCGGGATCACGACCGGCTCCTAGTCAGGCCGGCTCCTCACTCGGAGAGCGGCAGGAGCTCCTCCGGGGGTTCCGGGACCTCGATGGTCGGCGGGGTCTCGCTCAGGCCGTGCGTCGATACGCCGAGCAGCCGCACGGGCCGCGCTCCGGCTTCCGTCTTCGCGAGCAGAGACACCGCCCGCTCGACGATCGCGCCGGCGTCGCGTGTGGCGGGGTCCTGCGTGGCGCTGCGCGTGATGGTGGTGAAGTCGGAGTAGCGCAGCTTCAGCGTCACGGTGCGCGCGTAGAGGTCCTTACGCCCGAGGATGTCGGCCGCATGCCGCGCGAGCGCTTCGACCTCCGCGCGGATCACCGCAAGCTCGGTGAGGTCCTTGGCGTAGGTTTCCTCGCAGCCCACGGACTTGCGCTCGCGGTTGGGCTCGACGGCGCGGTCGTCCTCCCCGAACGAGAGGCGTCGCAGCCCCTCGGCCCAGCTTCCGACGGCTTTCTGCAGAACGTCGGGTGCGGCGGTCCGGACGTCGACCAGCCGGTCGATCCCCGCGGCCCGCAGCTTGCCCGCGGTCACGGGCCCCACGCCCCAGAGCGCGTCCACGGGCAGGTCCTGCAGGAAGCGCTCGACACGCTCGGGCGCGATCACGGTCAGCCCGTCGGGCTTTCGCCAGCCCGACGCGATCTTGGCGAGGAACTTGTTCGGCGCGACACCCGCCGACGCCGTCAGGCGCGTCTCTTCCAGGATCCGGGCCTTCAGGTGCCGGGCGACCTCGACGCCCAGCCCGAGCCCCAGCGCGTTCTCCGTGACGTCGAGGTACGCCTCGTCGAGCGACAGGGGCTCGACGAGCGGCGTGACGCTCCGGAAGAGCTCCATGACCTGTTTCGAGACCGCGGCGTACTTCTGAAAGTCGGGCCGGAGGATCGTCAGCTCCGGACACAGCCGCACCGCCCGCGCCATCGGGATCGCCGAGCGCACGCCGAACTTGCGGGCCTCGTAGCTCGCGGCCGCGACGACGCCGCGGCTCTCGGGCGATCCGCCCACGGCGACGGGCCGGCCCTTGAGCGACGGATCGTCGCGCTGCTCCACGGACGCGTAGAAGGCGTCCATGTCGACGTGGAGGATTCGGCGGACGGCCACGCCAGGGGAGTCTATTGGACGGACTTGAGGCATAGAATCGGGCGCAAGGTTTCCGTTTGTCACAATTGTGTCGCTTGGGTCCGGCCGTGGCGTCCGCCGTGTTGGCGGCGCTGCTCGGCTGTGGGCGCGACGCGGCGGCGAGGCCTCCGAGCGGTCTCGACGACGCGCTGATCGTCCTCCCGGACGCCGAGAATGTCCGGCGCCAGACACACGGCGACGCCCGCAGCGCGAGCTACGAGTTGAACGCCCCCTTTCCGGCGGCCGGGCCGATCCTCGAAATCGTGAAGCGTCTCGAGAAGCTCGGCTGGACGCCGCTCAAAGAGGACTCGCTCAATCCCGGGACCCCGACCTCGATGGTCCGGGGCTGGACGAGCTTCGTGGACGCCCGGAAGCCCGAGCACGTCCAGCGGTATTCCTGGGCGTCGGACTGGAAGAACTCCGGCGACGATCGGGCCAGCTACGCCTTCGCCTATGAGGCGCCCGAGACCAGCAAGGCCCCGCTCGTCCGCTTGAGCGTCAGGGCCAGCGTCTACCCGGCGGAGCTCGGTGCGCGCATGCAGTCCGAGGCGGCGCGGCTGAGCGCTCAATACAACCGGATCCAGGGCCCGCCCGACGACGAGGGTTCCGTCCGCACGGCCCTCGAGGCGCGCGTGGGCTCCGCATTCCTCGTCTCGGGTCCGGAAGGCGAGGCGCTTCTTAAGGTGACCGGGACGACGGGGGAGCAGGTCGCCTATCGGTGGCGGTTTCGGGAACCGGGTGGGAAGGAGACCAGCGGCGCGGTGCCGGTTTCCGCGACCCTCCGGGCGGGTCCTTTCCGCCTCTTCTGGATGCCTCACTCGCCTTTTGCCCGAACGAACGATGGGTTTTCGGTCGGCTTCGCCGGCGGGGTGGACGTCATTCCGCTCCCCGGCGATTCCTTCGAGTCCCTGGACCTCGCGCAGGCGCACGCCCTCGCGACGCTCTTTCCGGACCGCAACGAGCAGATGGCCCGCGTCACGCCCCGGTTCGAAAGGGAAGGCGGAGGCCGTCTCATCGCCCTCATGGAAGCGGGGAGCTCGATCACGCTCGGTCCCGATCGCGCATTGCTCGTCCAGGGCCCGCAGGGGCGAGGCGTGATCGAGGTCGTCGAACCGAGCCTGAAGTCGGTCAAGTACCGCTGGCGTTTCCGGGGCGCGTCCTCGAACTCCGACACGTCCGGGGAGACCGAGGACTCCGAGAGCCCGTTCCCCACCCTGCGCGTGGGCCCGTACTCGCTCCAGTGGGAGATGCGATCCGTCTCGGAAATGCGAGACGAGAAGGGCAGCCGCGTGACCGGCTGGTCGGCGGACGTGAAGTACCTGCCCGAGGAGCTCACCGTCGAGACGATCCCCGCCGGCGACGCTCCCAAGGTGGACCTCCGTAAGCCCTAGCTCTGCGCCCCCTCGTAGTAGTCGAGGCCGGAGTGGTCGATGACCTCTTCGCCGACCAGGATCCGCAGGGTGTTCGACAGCTTCATGTGCTGGATGAAGAGATCGTGCTCGGGCTTCAGGTCCGGCCGGGCCATGGGCGACTTGAAATAGAACGACAGCCATTCTTGGATCCCCGACAGGCCCGCGCGGCTCGCGAGGTCGAGGAAGAGGAGCAGGTCGAGGACGACCGGCGCCGCGAGGATCGAATCCCGGCAGAGGAAGTCGATCTTGATCTGCATTGGCTGGCCGAGCCATCCGACGATGTCGATGTTGTCCCAGCCCTCTTTCGCGTCGCCGCGGGGCGGGTAGTACTCGATGCGGACCTTGTGGAAGTAGTCGCCATAGAGGTCCGGGTAGAGCTCGGGCTGGAGGATCGCGTCGAGCACCGAGGCCTTCGAGACTTCCTTGGAGCGGAAAGAGCCCGGGTCGTCGAGGACCTCGCCGTCGCGGTTGCCGAGGATGTTGGTCGAGAACCAGCCCTGCAGTCCGAGCATCCGGGCCTTGAGCCCCGGCGCGATGATCGTCTTCATCAGCGTCTGGCCGGTCTTGAAGTCCTTGCCGGCGATCGGGACGCCCTTCGCCCGGGCGAGGTCCCAGAGCGCCGGCACGTCGACCGAGAGGTTCGGCGCGCCGTTGGCGTAGGGGGTTCCGCTCGCGATCGCCGCGTAGGCGTAGATCATCGAGGGCGGGATGTCGGGAGAGTTCTCCTTCAGGCCTTTCTCGAACGCCTCGAGCGTTTCGTGAACCGGCTTCTGCTGCGCGTAGACCTCGGTCGAGCCGCACCAGACCATGACCGCGCGCGATGCGCCGGACGCCTTGCGGAAGGACGCGATGTCCTTCATGAGCTCTTCGGCGAGGTGCATCTTCGTCGGCGCCTTCTTCACGTTCGGCCCGTCGAGGTTCTTGACCCACGTCCGCTCGAACACGGCGGGCATCGGCGTGACGGATTCGAGCTCCGTGCGCACCGCACCGAGCATCTCCCCGGACAGCACGCCGGCCTTGACCGCGGCTTCGTACGCGTTGTCGGGGAAAAGATCCCAGCCGCCGAAGACCAGGTCCGGCAGCTTCGCCAGCGGCACGAGCTCGTGGATCGGCGTGAAGCGCGGCTGCGAACGCTTGCCGAGCCGGAGCTTCTGCATCTGCGTGACCGAGCCGAAGGGCTTGGCGAGGCCCTTCTCGATCAGGTGGACTCCGGCGATGAGCGTCGTCGAGACGGCGCCGAGGCCGGGAAGCAGCACCGCGAGCCGCCCGTCGGCGGGCGCGATCTTCTTGGCGAGCTCCGGATAGAAGGACGTGCGGTCGTTCATGAACCTTTCCTCGAAATCGCAGCGCGCCGTTCGCCCGTGGCGATGACGACGAGCGCCAGAAGATAGAGCGGGGCGCCCGCGGCCGCAAGCGCCAGGAACCAGCGGGCCTTGCCGAGGGCGGACAGTATCAGAACGAGATAGATGAAATCGCGCCGCGACAGGGCGTCCGCGAGCCGCGAGAGCGGCGTGGGCTCCTGCGTGGCGACGGAGGTGTAGAGCGGGCCTTCCGGCGACTTCGCTCCGGCCATCGTGCGCCGGTAGACGAAGAGCGCCGAGGCGAGCGTGCCCGCGACGGCGCTGGCGCCGAGGACGAGCGGCCAGGCGGCGCCGGCGAGCCGCGCCCATCCGACGGCCATGGCGGCGAACACGGCAGCGTGCACGACGTTGTCGCCCCAGAAGTCGAGGACGCCTCCCCAGCGCGACTCCTGGAACTTCAGGCGCGCGAGCTCCCCGTCGCAGCCGTCGAGGATCGAATGGAGAAGAAAGAGGACCGCGCCCGCGATCTCGGAGCCCCGGGTCGGCGTCAGAAAGAAGAGGGCGCCGGCGAGGCCGACCGCGATCGAGAAGAGCGTCATCGCGTTCGGCGTCACGGACGTCGAGGCGAGGCGCCGGCTGACCGCGAGCGAGATCCTGCGCTCGAAATGGCGCGACATGAAGCCTTCGGTGTCCTTGACGAGGCTTCCGAGCAGGCGTTTTTCGGCGAGGGCGAGATCCCCGGCCGAGACGACCGCGGTTCCCGCATCCGCGTCGCCGCCACGCACGGCCTCGAGGTCGCGCACGGAAACGACGCGGTTCCAGGGCAGAGTGCGCGCTCCCGCGGGCGGCGCGCCGACGAACGCGGCGTCCGTTCCCGACAGGGCCGCGCGCAGCCCCGGCGTCGCGTCGACGACGGCCACGGAGTCGAAACCGGCGCGACGCGCGGCCAGCACGGTGCGGCGCGCCAGCGGAAGCCCGAGCAGGGGCGTGTCGGGAGACATCCCGTCCTGCGCAGGCGAGACGAGCGCGAGAGCCGCGCTCACCGGCGAATGCGCTCGATCGGGAGAGGGACGCCGCCGGCGCGGCTCGACTCGCGGGCCTGGGAGAGCGCGTTCGCGCAGAGCGTCGCCTCGGAAAGGTTGCGGCCGCGCCACTTGGGGTCCGCCATCTCGTCGAAGAAGCTCTCGACGACGCCCGCGAACCAGTCGGGGTGATGCGAGCCCTCGGAGACCGGAGGAACGCTCCATTCCTCGACCGTCTCCAGGCCGTCGGCATCGAGGTGCGTGAGCGTTCCGCCGTCGAGACGGAGCACGCCCTTGGTTCCCGAGACCTCGGCCCGATTCGCGCGCTCGGTGCCCGCCCACGTGAGAAAGATCTCCGCGGAGGCCGACGGGAACACGAGGAAGAGATCGGCCGTGTCTTCGACCGGATGCTCGTGATGCTGGCGGGTTTCGAGGCGCGCCGCGATCGTCCGCGGCGCCGTGCCGAGCCAGCCCGAGACGACGTAGAACGCATGCCAGCCGTGGTCGATGAGAATCCCGCCGCCGGACTGGGTGGGATCGAGCCGCCAGTTTCCGGCGTCGCCGCCGCCTGTGTTCGCCGAGGCGGCCGGCTTGTCGCGGAGGGTCTCCCAGCGCACGCGGCGGATCTCGCCGAGCGCGCCCGACGCGATGACGCGGCCGATCTTGGCGAGGGCCGGCGCGTGCTTCCAGTTGTGCACGGTGCAGACGACCCGCTCCTTCTCGGCCGAGAGGGCCGGCAGGCCGCGCAGCTCCACGGGCGAGACGACGAGGGGCTTTTCGCAGAGGACGTGGAGCGAGCGGGCGAGGGCCTGCCGGACGAGCAGGGCGTGCGTTCCGGGCGGCGTGCAGATGTCGACGAAGTCGAGGCGCTCGCCGGTGAGCAGGTCCTCCGCATTCGTGTACCAGCGTCCCAGCGGGAAAGTCTCGAGGAACGCGTCGCGCCGCGCGAGCCGCGCGTCGGTGCCGGCGACGATCTCCACGTCGGTGCGCGCCTTCCACCCGGGGGCGTGCCCGTGCTCGGCGACGTGGCCGAAGCCGAGGAACGCGCCCCTCAGCATGCGTGGGGAGGGCGGGGGCGGTCCGCCCACCAGCGGGCGACCCCCGGCGGTAGGAGACGCCGTCCGCAGGACGGCGGCAACCCGCCCCTACGAGACGTTGTAGCGGCGGCGTTACCGCCGGGCTTCGCCCGGCGTTCCCTACCGCCGAGGGTTTGCCTTCGGTGGTCGGGTGTGGCCGCCCTCCGGTTACAGACCATGGGCATGGACCGTCGCTCCGATCGCCTCGTCGAGGATCTCGAGCCCTTCCAGCGCCGTCGCCTCGTCGATCGAGAGCGGCGGGTTGATGCGGATGATCGGGGTGTACGACATCGCGAGGAGTCCCCGGCGCAGACACTCCTGGAAGAGGGCCTTCGCGAACTCCTTCGAGACGAGCTCCTTGGTCTGCCGGTCTTTGACGAGCTCGATGCCGAGGAGCAGGCCCTTGCCCCGGACGTCGCCGATGACGCGGTGCTTTTCCTGCATCGCCCGGAGGCGCGCGAGCATCGCCGCGCCGACGCGCCGGGCGTTCTCGACGAGGTTCTCCGTGGTGATGATCTCGAGGGCCGCGAGACCGGCAGCCGCCGCCAGCGGATTACCGCCGTAGGAGGACGAGCTGCCCGAAGGATTCGACCAGGGCCGGGAAGCCGTGATCGCGTCGGTCGACACGACCGCGGCGAGCGGGAAGCCGCCGCCGATTCCCTTGCCGCAGGTCATCACGTCCGGGACGACGCCGTCGTGGTCGACGCCCCAGAACTTGCCCGTCCGGCCGAAGCCGGTGATCATCTCGTCGGCAATGAAGAGGGCTCCGTTCTCGCGGGCGACCGCCTGGATCGCGGGAAGAAACCCGGGGGGCGGGATGACGTTGCCCGCCGTCCCCTGCATCGGCTCGACGACGATCGCGGCGATCTTTCCCTGCGTCTCCTTTCGGATGAGGTCGCGGGTCGCGTCGGCGCAGGCGAGGCCGCACTCGGGGTGCTTCAACCCGAACGGGCAGCGGTAGCAGTACGGGTAGGGCGCCGCGTACATGCCCGGGACGAACGGCCCGAGGCCCTCCTTGAAGTCGCCCCAGAGCAGCGGCAGCACGCCGCCGGTCTTGCCGTGAAAGGCCCCGGTGAAGCCGACGAACTCGAACTTCTTCGTGGCGGCCTTGGCGAGCCGGAAGGCGGCCTCGA
Organism: uncultured Acidobacteriota bacterium; assembly: GCA_963742245.1. GTDB lineage: Bacteria > Acidobacteriota > Thermoanaerobaculia > UBA5066 > Gp7-AA6 > DAHUXD01. The sequence goes on along the minus strand of CAVULG010000009.1, from coordinate 81,840 downwards.
CGGCCTCCGCCCCCCCGGAGAAGAGCTGGATGCGCGTCAGGCCCGGCGGCGTGACGCTGCCGAAGAGGTCGAGGAACTTCGCCCGCGTCTCGGTCGTGAAGGAGCCGAAGGTCAGCTTCGCCGCCTGCTCCTGCAGGGCCTTGACGTAGTGCGGGTGACAGTGGCCGACCGAGCCGACGGCGATGCCCGCGATGAAGTCGACGTAGGCGTTGCCGTCCTCGTCGAAGATGCGGCTTCCCTCGCCGCGGGCCATCGCGAGACCGGAGTAGAGGGCGAAGGACTGAAGCCCCGGCGCCATGTGGCGCTGCTCGAGCTCGACGATCGCGCGCGAGCGCGGGCCGACCTCCGTCCGGCTGCGGACGTCCTCGACGGTCACGCGGCCCCGACGGAGAGCGTCGCGCGGACGAAGCGCGCGGCGAGCAGCGCGGCGATCTGCCGGGCGGCCACCCCGCGAAACAGCGCGAAGCTCGGCCAGGCGTTGAGATCGATGATGGAGATCGTGCCGTCGGCGGAAACGATCGCGTCGCCCCCGTAAACCTCGAGCGAAAGGGCGGCAGCCGCCCGCGCGGCGGAGGCGGCCAGCGTGGAGGGGTCGAAGGCGTGGCTCCGAAGCTCCTGATCGCGGTGGTAGAACCACTCGAACCACGAGGGGCGATTCGCATCCGGATCCGCATCCGCCTCGCCGTGGATCCCCGCGACTCCGTAGAACTTCACGAGGTCGCCCGGCACGTGGTCCTGCACGACGGCGCGCGTGATGCCCCGCGCGGCCAGACGCTCCAGGTGCGCCGCGAGTGCCCCCGCGTCGGCGGCGTGCGCGACGTCGCCCGCTTCGGTCGCGTGCACGTCGCCGCGCTTGACCCAGCAGGCGCCGGGGAACGCCGCGGCCCGGGGGTCGCCGGTCGAAACGAGGACGCTTCGGGGGAACGGAACGGCATGCTCCGCGAAGAGAGCGAGCGTGCGCTCACGGTCGGTGTTGCGGATGCCCGCGGGCCGGTTGACGATCCGCGCGCCGCGGCGCTCCCAGGCGGCCAGGCGCTCGACGGCGGCCGGACGCTCGCACATCACGAAGAGAAACGGCGGGATGTTTTCGTCGGGCAGCTCGTCGGGAGTCTTGAGCGTCACGTCGTAGCCGCGCGCGGAAAGCTCCGCGGCGGTGGCTTTCAGGATGTCCGCGTCGTCGGTCTCGCGTCCGGGGGAGTGCGCGAGCTCGCGGTAGACGCCCCAGGCGGCCGGGCGCATGGTCATGGCGCGCTTCCCGCCAGAGCTTCCGCTTCGGCCAGGTCCTCCGCGCGGTCGACGTCGACGACTTTCCGGATCGAGACGGCCTCGACCGGCTCGTCCTGTTTCGCGATCCAGGCGAGAAAGTCGCGCAGGCGCGGGAAATCCGGGATGGCCATCTTCCGGATCCGCTCGGGGACGACGTAGATTCCCGCGGTCACGGCGTCGCCCGCGTCGCCGCCGATCGCGGCGACCCGGCCCGCCTGCCCGATCCGCACCCAGAGCGGTTTCTCGTCGTGGACGTAGCCCGTGACCGCGAGCACGGTCGCGTCCGCGGGTAGCTCCCCGGCGCGGCGCACGAACTCCACGAAGTCCTCGCGCGGACAGAAGGCGTCGACCGTGGAGACGAGCAGCCGGCCGGGCGGCGCGGCCGCCAGGATCTCGCGGAAGCTCTCGAAGGAGGAGCGCGTGTTCTTGACGAGCACGGTCGCGACGAGGCGCGGGTACCGCTGCCGCACGTAGGCCTCGCAGTCGCGCTCGGACTCGTTGAAGATGACCGCGGCCGACGCGATCCCCGCCGCCTCGAAGTTGGAGAGCACGTGCGCGATCAGCGGCGCGCCCGCGACCTCGACGAGGGGCTTGGGCCGCCCGAGCGCCTTCAGGCGAGAGCCCTCTCCAGCGGCGATGACGGCGCCGGACACCGGCGCGCAGGGAGCGGTCATGAAACCCTCAACCGCGTCAGACCTTGACGGGCAGCAGCGCCTTGAGCTCCTGGGGCAGGGGGAAGGAGACGTCCTCCTTCACGGTCTCGAACTCCTCGACCGTCTCGACGCCGAGCCTCTCGCGCGCGAAGCTGACGACTTCCTGGACGAGAATCTCGGGCGCCGAGGCCGATGCGGTCAGTCCCAGGACCTTCACGCCCTCCAGCCACTCCGGCCGGATGTCGCGGGCCCGCTCGATGAGGTAGGACGCGACGCCGTTGGCGCGCGCGACTTCGCACATGCGCAGCGAGTTGGAAGAGTTCGGAGCGCCCAGCACGAGCAGCATGTCGACGTGCGGCGCCATCGCCTTGACGGCATCCTGGCGGTTCTGCGTCGCGTAGCAGATGTCCTGCTTCGACGGCGCCCGAAGGTTCGGGAACCGGCGCTTGAGAACCGCGAGGATCTCGCGCGTGTCGTCGATCGAGAGCGTCGTCTGCGTCAGGTAGGCCACGCGGTCCGGATCCGGGACCGTGACCTTTTCGGCGTCCTCTTTCGTCTCGACGAGACGGATCGCATCCGGCGCCTCGCCGAGCGTGCCGACGGTCTCGTCGTGGTCGTGGTGGCCGACGAGGATGATGGTGTACCCCTGCTTGGCGTAGTGGATCGCCTCGAGATGGACCTTCGTGACGAGGGGGCAGGTCGCGTCGATCGTCTGCAGCTTCTTCTGCATGGCCGTCCGCCGGACCTGCGGCGCGATGCCGTGGGCCGAGAAGATGAGCGACGCGTTGTCGGGGACCTCGTCGACCTCTTCCACGAACCGTGCGCCCTTCTCGCGGAGCTGGTCGACGACGTAGCGGTTGTGGATGATCTCCTTGCGGACGTAGACCGGCCCTTCGAGCACGTCGAGTGCCTGCTCGACGACGTCGATGGCGCGGACGACGCCGGCGCAGAAGCCGCGCAGGCCCGCGACGAGGAGCTTCTCGACCCGGACGGCGGAGAAATCGCCGGGAACGGTCACCAGTTCACCGTCTCGGCGAACTTGCGCTCCTTGCGCGGGTCCGCTTCGCCGGCGCCCGCGGAGCGCGCCAGGTCCGGATAGATCTCGAGGGCCCGGGCGACGACGCCTTCGACGTCGAGCTTCAGGTTGTGGCGCTGCTGGAGCTGCGGGCTGTGGTCGATGAACTGATCGTCGATCGCGTGGACCTTGAGGCCGGCCGTCGGCAGGTTCGCCGCGTGGAACGCCTCGAGGACGCCGGCGCCGAAGCCCCCGGCCGCGAGGTGCTCCTCGAGGGTCAGGAGCCGCGGACACGACGCGGCGACTTTCGCGAGCAGATCCATGTCGAGCGGCTTGGCGAACCGCGCGTTGACGACGCCGACCGAAAGCCCGCGCTTGGCGAGCTCGTCCGCCGCCGCGCTCGCGACCGAGACCATCGAGCCGTAGGCGATGAAGGTCAGGTCCTTGCCCTCGCGCACGATCTCGCCCTTGCCCGCCGGGATCGTCCTGAGGGACGGCTCGAGCTCGACGCCGAGCGCCACGCCGCGCGGGTAGCGCACCGCCCAGGGATGTCCCGACGTGATCGCGCTGTACAGCACGTGCTGGAGCTCGTTCTCGTCCTTCGGGGCGGCGACCGTCATGTTCGGAATCATGCGCGTGTAGGAGATGTCGAAGACGCCCTGGTGCGTCTTGCCGTCGTCGCCCACGAGCCCCGCCCGGTCGATGCAGACCGTGACGGGAAGCTTCTGGAGCGCGACGTCGTGGATCAGCTGGTCGAAGGAGCGCTGGAGGAAGGTCGAGTAGATCGAGACGACCGGCTTCCAGCCGGCCTTCGCCATGCCGCCCGCGCAGATGATGGCGTGCTCCTCGGCGATGCCGACGTCGAAGACGCGATCCGGGAACTTCTTCTTGACCTCGATCAGGCCGGTGCCCTCGAGCATCGCGGCCGACAGCGCCACGATCTTCGGGTCCTTCTCCATCATGGCGATCAGCGTCTTCGCGAAGACCTGCGAGTAGGTGAACCGCACGCCCGCGCCCGCAAGCCCCGTCGGCGTGCCGGGCTGGTGGAACTTGGAAGGGTTCTGCTCGGCCTGCTGGAAACCCCGGCCCTTGTGCGTGAGCGCGTGGATGACGACGGGCGTTCCGTCCTTGGAGACGTCCCTGGCGCGCGCGAGCGCTTCCTCGAGCTCCTTGAAGTCGTGGCCATTGACCGGTCCCACGTAATGGAAGCCGAGCTCGTCCCAGATCAGGTTGGGGAAGAAGAGCCCCTCGACCGATGACTTCAACTTGCGCGCGAGCTCCCAGGCCTTGTCGCCGTGGGGAAGCCGCTTGAAGAAGCTGTGGCCCGCGTCGACGAACTTCTGGTACGTCGGGTGAAGCTCGAAGCGATTCCTCCAGTGGGAGAGCCAGCCGACGTTCTCGGAGATCGACCAGCCGTTGTCGTTCAGGATCACGATGAGCCGCTTGGGCTTGACGTGGACGATGTTGTTGAGCGCCTCGTACGAGGGTCCCGAGGTCAGCGCGCCGTCGCCGACGATCACGACGACGTAGGGGTCATTCGGCTCGCCCTGAAGGGCCATCGAAACGCCGAGGCCGTAGGAGAGCCCCGTACCGGCATGGCCCGCGGCCAGCGTGTCGTGGTCGCTTTCGGAGGGCTCGGCAAAACCCGAGAGGCCGCCGGGCGTCCGGATCGACGGGAACTGGTCCCGCCGGCCGGTCACCAGCTTGTGGGTGTAACACTGGTTCGAGGTATCCCAGACGAGCCAGTCCTTGGGACTCTCGAAGCTGCGGTGCATGGCGATCGTCAGCTCGACCACGCCGAGGTTGGAGGCGAGGTGACCGCCGGTCTTCGTGATGGTCTGGATGATGATCTCGCGGCAGTCCTGCGAAAGCTCCTCTAACTCTCCGTAGGAGAGTCCTTTGAGGTCCTGAGGACCCTGGACGCGGCTGAGAATGGACATACGGTTCCCTACCCCCCGGCGAAAAGAAACGCGGATGATACTCTACCTCCGCCTATGGAAAATATGCTCAAGATCGGCAGTCAGGAGCACAAAGAGCTGCTCTGCCGCACCTTCATCGACACCCACGACCCCTTCAAGCCCTCCGAGATCCGGTGGCCGGACCTGGACGAGGTGACCCTGGGTCGGTTGAAGGCCATGCCGATCTGGAACGAGGCCACCCGGACCGAGGCGGCGACCGCGGTCAAGGTCCAGTCGCTCGGAAACACCGAAAAGGACCCCCTTCTGGCCGAGGCGATCAGCCTCCAGGGCTACGAAGAGGCCCGCCACGCCGAGGTCCTGCTCATCCTGACGAAGCACTACGGGATCGACGTCAAGCCTTTCCCTCCGGCGGAAGTGCCCGCGGACCCGACCCGCGCGTTCCTCAGGACCGGCTACGGCGAGTGCCTCGACTCGTTCTTCGCATTCGGCCTCTTCCGGCTCGGGGCCGACGCGAAGCTCTTTCCGCAGGAATTCATCGCCATTTTCGAGAAGATCATGCAGGAAGAGGCCCGGCACATCCTCTTCATCGTGAACTGGGCGGCGCTGCTCCGAGCCAATCGTCCGGCGGTGAAGCGGCCCGGATTCGACCTGTGGCGCGGCTGGAACATCGCGGGCCAGGCGTTCGATCGGCTCAAGGGTGCGCTCGCGATGGCGGGCGGCGACGGGAAGAAAAAAGAACCGAAGACGACGGATCCGGCCGCAACGGCTGACGGCGATCGCGATCGGACGCAGGCGGGTTTCACGCTGAAGGCCCACTCGGTTTTCGGCGATTTTTCGCTCCGGGCTTTCCTGGAGACGTGCCTCGCGGAGAACGACCGGCGACTCGCGCCCTACGATCCGCGGCTGCTTCGGCCGATGCTCGTTCCGTCGGTGATCCGGAAGGTGGTCAAGGTGCTGCCCCGCCGCGCCGCGGCCCGGCAACGCTCCGAGGAGAAAGCGGCCTAACCGTCGCGAGCGCTGCGCTCCGGGTCTGCGCCCTGCGGGCGCACCGGCGAGCGGCTCGCCTGTGGGCTCGACCGCTCGCCTGACCTTTCGCTCCGCGCTTCGCTCCCGCGGCGAGCGCCTCCTCCCTCCCTTCGGTCGGGAGACTTCGCTCGCCGCGAGCAGATTGTGCAGTTCGGCAGGGGAATTTGAGTTTCTCGCGTAGGGGCGGGGCTTGTCCCCGCCCTGCCCGGTCATCCGTCGTGGCTCAGCTGGTATCGTTTGGAAGGTCGAAATGCCTTCCGAAGAAAGGCGTGATTCGCGCGCCAGACTGGTCCGCATCGTCCTCTTCCTGGCGGGCATTGCGCTCGCTGTCGTCCTGGTGTGGCGAATCGGCTGGCCGGCCATCCAGGCGAACCTGGCCTCGATCGGCTGGGTGTTCTTCGGGCTGACCGCCCTCTACCTCTTCGCCGAGATCGCCTTCGTCCTGGGCTGGCGAGCGGTCATGGAGCCCCACCCGCCCTTATCCAGCCTGCCGGCGTTGCTCCGGATCTACCTCGTCGGCAACACGCTGAACTACCTCGCGCCCGGAAGCGTCGCGGGCGAGCCCGTCCGCGCGAGCATGCTGCGGGATCGGATGCCGACCGCGCGCGCCATCGCGTCGGTGACGATCTTCAAGCACGCCCACATGCTGTCCCAGGCCTTCTTCGTCGCCATGGGTCTCCTGGTGGCGATCGTCTACTTCGACCTCTCCACCGGCGTTCGCACCGCGGCGCTCGCGAGCCTCGTGGTGCTGGTCCTTCTGCTCGCGGCCATGACGTGGGGGCTCCAGCGTGGCAGCTTCACGCTGGTCCTCTCGATCCTCTCCAGGTTCAAGCCGCTCCGGCACCGGCTCGAGCGGTACCGGCAACACGCCCTCACCCTCGATGAGCTCATCCAGCGCTTCTACATCGACCGGCGCTCGCACTTCTTCGTCGCGACGCTCTGGTGCCTCGCCGGCTGGTGCTTCGGACTCCTCGAGACGTACATCGTCGTGCGGATCCTGGCTCCGGAGCGCGGCTGGGAAACGGCCTTCGCCGCCGAGTCCCTCGCGATGCTCCTGAACAACATGTTCCTGTTCGTTCCGGGCCGCGCCGGCACGGCCGAGGGCGTGCGCACGGGTGTCTTCGCGCTTCTGGGTCTGCCGGCGGCGACCGGAGTGGCCTACGGCCTGATCCGCCGGGGCCGCGAATTGCTCTGGGTCCTGCCGGGCCTCCTCTTTCTGGCCCGTCGGCCGCACCACCCGTTCCAGGCGGCGCATCACGGCGTCCCAAAGCAACCCGAGCCCGAACCCGAGCTCGCCGGATCCGGGCAGGCGCGATGAAGGCTCGTGTCTTGCTCTTCGACTTCGGCGGAACGCTCGACGCCGAAGGCGTCCCGTGGAAGGATCGCTTCCAGCGGCTCGCGCGCGAAGAGGGACTCGAGATGCCCCAGGCCGAGTTCGACAGGGCTTTCTACGGAGCGACGGACACGCTCGAGGGAACGATCCCGGCCTCGTCCGGACTGCGCGACACGGTGCAGCGGGTGTCCGACGGGCTCGCGGTCCGGCTCGGACGCGACCAGAGCCTTCTGCAGCGAATCGGCGACCGGTTCGCCGCGGATTCTCTCGCGCAGCTTTCGGCGAGCGCCGCGGTGCTGTCGAAGCTGCGGGACGACGGCAGGTACCGCATCGGGATCGTCTCCAACTTCTACGGAAACCTGCGCGCCGTCTGCGACGAGGCGGGTCTGTCGCCGTTCGTCGGCGTGGCCGTCGACTCGACGGTCGTCGGCTGCAAGAAGCCGGACCCGCGGATCTTCCAGGCGGCGCTCGACGCGCTCGACGCCACGGTCTCCGACGCCGTGTTCGTCGGGGATTCGCAGAAGCGGGACATGGCCGGCGCCCGCGGCATGGGAATGCGGCACGTCTGGCTGCGGCCGGCAGACGCGCCCGGCAACGGAACTGCCGGCAGCGGCAACGGCGGCGCCTGCTGCCCGGGAGATCCCGTGATCGCGCGGCTTGCGGACCTGCTGGCGCTCGATCTATGACGACCGCGACCTGCTGGGGCATCTTCCGGGAGGTCGAGCACTCGCCGGGACGCGAAGCCGACGACGCCGGAATCCTGCAGGCCACGGGCCGGCGGCTCGAAGAGGCGGGAAGCGGGTGGCGCGTCGACTATCGCGCGCCGGCGACGTTGACCGGCGACGAGCCGAACCTGCCGGCGCTCGCCTTCGCGATGTGCGAAGGGGAGGCGGCGCTCGAATCCCTCGGCCGCTGGGAGAGCCGGGGTGTCCGCGTCGTCAACAGCGCGCGCTCGATCGCCAACACGCACCGGGAGGCAGCGGCGCCGCTCCTCGCCGGGCAGCGGATTCCGGTACCGGAGAGCCGGCTGCTCGACTGCGGCGCGGCTCTTCCTCGCGGCAAGGAGGACGACGCCTTCTACTCCGCCTGCTGGATCAAGCAGGCGACCGGGCACAAGACGCGCGAGGGCGACGTGCTCTTCGCCGCGGATTCCGCAGCGGTCGAAGACGCGCTCGAACACCTGCGGGGTCGGGGCCTCTCCCGTGCCGTCGCGCAGCGGCACGTCGAGGGCGACCTCGTCAAGTTCTACGGCGTGTCGCCGGCCGGCGACGCGGCATCGGCTCCGTCGTGGTTCGAGTGGTTCTATCCGAAGGAGCGCCGCGCCGCGGGCCACGCCTTCGACGCGCTCGCCCTCTGCGACATCGCCGGCCGCGCCGCGGCCGCGCTCGCTCTCGACGTCTGGGGCGGCGACGCCATCGTCACGCCCGCCGGCGCGATCCTCGTGATCGACGTCAACGCGTGGCCGAGCTTCGCGCTCTACCGGGACGCGGCGTCGGAGCACATCGCGACGCACCTGGCGGCGCGGCTCAACCGCGCGGCGCGCGTGGCGGTATGACGCGCGCCGCCACACTCGTGCTCGCGCGCGCGGAAGCCGCCGACCCCCGCGCCCCGTCGGCGGAGACGGTTCTTTTCGGAATGTCGCTCGTGCGCCGAACGGCCCTGGCCGCCGCCCGCGCCGGCTTCGACCGCGTTCTCGTGCTCGGCTCCTCTCTGGAGGGCGGAGCGAGCCCGTCGCTCGCCGGGACGATCGCGCAGCCCTTTCCCGGCGACGCGGCGGCGGCGGATGCGGCGCTGCCGCCCGGGCGCATCGTCCTGCTGTCGGACCGGATCGCCGCGAGCCCGCAGTGGCTTCGTTCCCTGCACGAGACCCCGGTCGAGCCCGGCAGGCTCCACCGGCTCGGCTCCGGGGCCCTCCTCGAAACCTCCGATGCTGCCCCGTTTGCGCGGGCGCTCGCGAACCACCCGGCGCTGTCCGCCGTAGTCGCCGCCTGGGCCGGGATGCTCCCGCCGCCGGAATCCGATGCGCCCCCCGGAATCGAGCCGCCGCTCGAAGTGACGCGCGCGTCCGACCTCGCGGCCGCCGAGGAGCGGATGCTCGCGACCCTCCGCAAGAAGGAGGACGGCATCCTGACGCGGCTCGTCAGCCGCCGGATCTCGCTCGCCGTGACCCGGCGGCTGGCGGGAACCTCGGTCACGCCCAACGCGATGACGCTCGTCTGCTTCGCGCTGGGCCTGGCGGCCGCGTGGTCGTTCGCCTCGCCCGATCCGGCGCGCCAGATCGCGGGAGGCGTGCTCTTTCTCCTGCACTCGATCCTCGACGGCTGCGACGGGGAGCTCGCGCGGCTGAAGTTCCAGGAGTCGCGCCTCGGCGGCACGCTCGACTTTCTCGGCGACAACCTCGTCCACGTCGCGGTGTTCTCCGCGTTCGCCGTCGCCTGGAGCAGCGCGATCGGGAAGCCCTGGCCCTACCTGCTCGGCGCGCTCGCGGTCGGCGGAACGATCCTCTGCGCCGCCTTCATCTACACCTACGCGATGAAGCCGCGGGCCGGAGGGGGTCCGCTCCTGACGACCGTTTCGCCGGCGCGCCGGTCGCGCCTCTCCGGCGTCCTCGACGCGCTCGCCCGGCGCGACTTCATCTACCTCGTGATGATCTTCGCGCTCTTCGGGAAGGCGTACTGGTTCCTCGCGCCGGTCGCCGTCGGCACGCCGGCCTTCTTCGTCGCGCTGCTTGTGATGGCACTCGTCGGACGCGGGCGGGACGGGGCATCCGGCCGGCCCCGGCCGCTGGCGGGAACCGCGCCGAGCTAGCAGGCTGCTGAAAAATGGATGCGGGCGTCGTGTCCGGCACTTTGCATCCGGTGTGCGTTCGACGCAACAGCAAGCCGGGCTCTCGTGGCTCGCTGACTGGGACCGGCAAAGTGCCGGCCACCCTTCGGGTTACGGCGGCGCGGGGCCATCTGCTGCGTCATCGCTCCTCGACGATGCCAAGGCATCGCCGTCGTCGCGCTTCCTTGCATCTGACCCCACGGCGCTCGTAACGCCGTCCCACACCCTTTTTCAGCAACCTGCTAGTAGTAGTGGTACGGCGCCCCGGGCCCGTACCACTTGTTGTCGTAGAGGTTGTAGTAGACGCCGATCTGTGTGAACGGGAAGCGGAAGAAGTTGAAGATCGCGATCAATCCCGTTCCCCACCAGGTGCCTTCCTTGACCCCGAACGCCCTCAGGATCTCGGGGAAGTTCAGGCCGACCTCGAACCCGACCTCCTGGTAGCGCGTGGGAAGGGGCGGGTCGTAGCCGAAGCCCTTCGTCATGTAGACGAAGGACGTCAGGAAGAAGCGCTCGAAGCCGGGCTTGCCGCCGAGACGCTTGACGAGGCCGCCGAGCTTCAAGTCCGCCGCGTAGATCTCGTCGCTGTAGCTGCGGCCGAGGGTCGGCACGCTGTCGCCGACCGCGGCGGGGGGAATCGGCGTTTCGGCGAGCCCGAGCCTGAGACCGAGCAGGTCCTGCAGGCCGTTTCTCTGGATGAGGAGGCCCGAGGCGACGCCGAGGAAGTCCGCGGTCAGGTCCTGGAAAGAAAAACCGTAGACCGAAAACGCGTCGAACACCTCCACCATCGTCCCGGCCGCGAAGGCGGAGGCGAAGGCGAGCTTGAAGGACTGGTCCTTGGGATGGCCCTGATACACGTAGGCCTCGTACGCAGCCCGCGCGACGCCGCTCGAGATGACGAAGTGCGAGACCTTGTCCGCGCCGCCGGTGTAGGTGTCGCGGCCGAACCACCCCTCGTTCGTCGTGTTCCACGGGATCCAGCCGTACTGGAGCGGTGCGCCGATGCCCTGGAGCACCCCGCCGACGAGGACGCCCGCGGTGACGAGGGTCGTGCCCGTCGTGAAGAGCTTGGGCGGGGGAGCCTCGGCGTCCCCGGCGGAGGGAGCGCCCGCCGCCGCGGCGTCCTGCAGATACGCGGCTTCCAGCGGCGAGGCCAGCGCGATGAACGTCGCCGGCGAGGCCTCGCGGTGCAGGCCGCCGAGGGTTCCGCGGCGTTGGCGGAGAGTCTTCGAAGAGGTGGAATGCTCCGCCCTCTTCCGCGCCGGCGCGGCCGGCGGCCGCCATGAGGACGGCGGCCAGCAGCGCGGCGAGCGCGATGCGGACTCTCGAAACGGGAGGAAGGCTGGAAGTCATGCTTTGCGCTGAAAGGACGCCGCATTATCTCCAAGCGGCATCCTCAAGTCGACGGCGCCGCCAATCGTGCGTATCCTGTATTGCCGGAGCATGCACCCGATCGTCCTTTTCCGCCGCATCGCGCTGGCGGCCGCGTTTCTGGCCGCGTTGCTGGCTGCGTCCGGTTGTGAGCGCGGTTCGAGCGGCGTCGCCCGGCGCGACGCGGCCCTCGGCGAGCGGATCTTCATGCGGACGCAGACCCTGGCGCCGGGCCTCGGGGCCAATGCCCTCGCCTGCACCAACTGCCATCTCGAGGGCGGGAAGATGGCCGGCGTTCTCGCTCTGACGGGAGTGCGGGCGGCCTATCCGCAGAAGGACGCCGGGGGCCGCGAGGTCACGCTCGAGGACCGGGTCCTGCGGTGTTTCACGCACAGCCTCGCGGGGCGCGCGCCGGAGCCCGGCAGCGATGCGGTCGTCGCGCTCGTCGCCTATCTTGCGTCGATCGCGAAGCCCGGCGAGTCCGGTCCGGCGGACGAGAGCCGCATCGCCGCGGGCAACCTGATACCGATCGGGCAGCTCAACGCCGAGCGCGGACGCGCCCGCTACGGAGATCTGTGTTCCGGATGCCACGGCCTCGACGGCCAGGGGTACCGCGAGCGCCGCACGCCCCTGCCCTACGACTACGTCCCGCCCGTCTGGGGCCCGCGCTCCTACGACGACACGGCCGGGCTCGCGCGCGTGTACATGCTCGCAGGATTTCTCCGCCACGGGATGCCACGCGACGAGGTCGGCACGCTCGGCGACCGGGACGCGCAGGAGATCGCGGCCTTCGTCGACGGCCAGCCGCGGCCGTCGTTCCCGAACAAGCTCGACTGGGACGGCACCTCGCCGGTCGACGCGGTCTACGATCCGGCGCGCTACCCCGACAATCCCTTCCGCGTCCCGCTGGCGATCGGGCCGTAGCCAGGGGTCAATCGTGTATTCCTGTATTCCGGGCGAGGACTCGTCGCGACAACTCTAGGTAGAGGGCCGTAGGCCCCTTGCTTGGAGGCTCTTGTGGCGCGACCGCTTCGGGTCGAGCTCGCCGGTGGCGTCTACCATGTGATCGCCCGAGGGAACGAGCGCAAGGCGATCTTCCGCGATGACGAGGATCGCAGTGTCTACCTGGACCGATTGGCCGATTGCTGCTCGTTCTTTCGGTTTCGCATCCTCGCCTACTGCCTGATGGACAACCATGTCCATCTCGCGGTCGAGCGAGGGCCCATCGCTCTCTCCAGAATCATGCTGAACCTCCAGTCCGTCTACGTTCAGCGGTTCAACCGCCGGCACCGGCGAGTCGGGCACCTGTTTCAGGGGCGGTACAAAGCCTTTCTGGTCCAGGAGGAGCGGCACTTGCTGGCGCTGATCCGTTACATCCACCTCAATCCGGTGGCGGCGGGCGTCGTACGGCGCGCGGATGCGTTTCGCTGGTCGAGCGACCGTCACTATCGCGCGACCGAGAGCCCAGCGTGGATGAATACAGACCTGCTGCTCGGCAGGCTCGCGGCTGACCGACAGGCGGCTCGAGCCGTTTATCAGCGTCTGATGGCGGATCGCGAGTGCCAGACCTACGAGGAAGTTCCTGCTTTTCTGGCGGCCATCAAGGGTGAGCGGGACTTTGCCAATCGAGCCCTGGCGGCCGTCGGCGAGTCACGCCGGGTAGAGTTTCCGTCGACACCGGAAGGGCTCGCAGGAACGATCGCGAACGCCGAGGGCCTCTCGTTGGAGCACCTGCGACGCCCCGGAAAGGCCTTGAAAGAGTCGCGGGTGCGACTGCTTGCCGCGTACCTTGGGAAGCGTGAAGGAGGCCTTTCGACCGCAGCGATGGCGCGTTGTCTCGGCCGCGAGGAGTCGACGATCAACAGGGGTGTGCAGCGCCTCGAGAAATCCATGGCGCGGGATCCGACTCTGCGAGCTCGGGTTGAGGCGCTTTCGGTCCTAATCCGTGCCGGGAATACAGGAATACACGATTGACCCCTCAACCCGCCGATTCACACCGCCGGCTCGTTGCGATCGAGGGCGCGCTTCAGCGCTGCGTGATCAGGAAGACCTCCGGGCCGCGAGACCTTCGAGCCCGGGCCGTGCTTCTCGACGCGCTCGAGGGCCGCCCAGGCGAGCTGCACCGGGAAGCGCCGTGAACTCGACCAGACCCCGCGGCGCCCCGGCTTCCTGGAGCTTGCGGATGTAGTCGCCCGCGACGCCGAGGTCGCGGCGGGCGAGGGCGAAGACCTCGGAGGTCGCAACCTCCGCGGGCAGGTAGCGGCGGCCCTCCGTCGCGTCGACGGCGGAGTCCTTGAGGATGTTGACGAGCTGCAGCGCTTCGCCGAACGTCGCGGCGCGCTCGCGCAGAAAGGGCGCGACCGGCACCAGCACCGGCCGCTCGAGCAGGAAGAGCTCCGTCAGCATCTCGCCCACGATGCCGGCGACGATGTAGCAGTAGTCCTTGAGCTCCGGGATCGAGTGCAGCGTGAGCTCGCCGCCCTGCGTTCGCGAGACGATCGAAGCCATGCCGTCGGCCGACCGGCCGACGTGCTCGCGGATCGAGGCGATCGCTCCGGGCGGGAGGGCGAAGAAGGCGTCGAGGACGAACGGCACGTCGGCCATCAGCTCCTGGTACCCCGCGTGGTGCGCGACCTGACGGCCGACCCAGTCCTTCGCCAGGGTCTGCGCCCGATCGCCCGAGTAGCCCGAGAGGAGTTGCTTGAATTCGGCGAGCGCGGCGATGCGGTCCTCGGGAGGCCAGTGCGAGGCGTCCTCGAACGTGTCCGCGATGCGGAAGAGGAGGTACGCGATCATCACCTCGCGCCGCGTCGGTTCCGGGAGAACCGGGATCGACAGCGCGAAGGTGCGGCTGGTCTTTTCGAGGAGATCGTCGAGGGTCGGCATCAAACCCTTTTCGGCGTTGTCGGGCGGCCGCAAGGGCCGCCCCTACGAGTGCGTCGGCACAGCGATCGCCTCGCCGTCGTAGGGGCGGGGCTCGTCCCCGCCCCGTTGAGCCGCGGCATCACAGCCATGCATCGAGAAATGACGCGAGGCGCTCGCCGCAGTCGGCGACGCGGCGGCGCAGGCGAAGGAGCTCCGGAATCGTCGCCGGCGCGAGCAATGCCCGCACCGTCACCGCCGCCCGACTGATGCCTCCGTCCCGGTTCATGCATCGCGCAAGATATCGCGGCAGATCCTCGCCGGCCTCGTCGCTGACGGCGCGCACGACGAGGTAGGGGACGCCGGCCTCGGCGGCCGCGCGGGCCCACGCCGCAGACTCCATGTCGCAGACGGCGGGCGCTCCGGTCGTCGCCGCGAGCGCGGCCTTTTCGGCGGCGGAGACGGCGGGACGCTCGATCGTGAGAAGCGTACCCGCGCGGATGCCGGTTGCCGCGAGCGCGGCCTCGAGCAGCTGCCGCGCGGGCGGAGGCGCCTCGCCGGCGGCGTCGAGAACGCGCGCCGACGCCACGAGGTCGCCGGTGGCGAGCCCTGGCGTCAACGCCCCGCCCACTCCGGCTCCGACGAGCAGCGCGGGGCGATGGCGCGCGAGGGCCTCGCGCGCGCCCCGCGCGGCATTGCGCGGGCCGTCTCCCGTCGACACGACCACGACGTTCTTGCCGGCGAGGCGCCGCGCGATCGCCGCGCGCTCCTCGGGGATCGCGGTCACGACGAGGGCGGGCGGACCCTCAGGAACGGACATACCCGTTCTCGCGAAACCACGCGACGGCGCGGGCGAGCGGCTCCTCGACGGGGGTCTGCGGGAGCGACAGCTCGTGGACCGCCCGGGAAGCGTCGAAGAACATCCGGTGCGTCGACATGCGCACGCTCTCGAGCGAGAAGCGCGGCGGCGAACCGGACAGGCGCGCCCAACCGGTCGCGAAGGCCGCGGCCGTCAGCGGGATCCAGTGCGGGAGGCGCACCGTCGGCGCCGGCAGACCGGTGAGCCGCGAAAGTGTCTCGAGGATCTCCTTCAGGGTCATGTTGCGGTGACCCAGGATGTAGCGCTCGCCGGGCTTTCCGATCCGGGCGGCCGCGAGGTGGCCCGCGGCGACGTCGCGCACGTCGATCAGGTTCAGGCCCGTGTCGACGTACGCCGGCATCCGGCGGTTCAGGAAGTCGACGACCATCTGTCCCGTCGGGGTGGGCTTGAGGTCGCGCTCGCCGATCGGCGTCGAGGGGTTCACGATGACGACGGGCAGGCCCCGCTGCGCCCAGCCCTCGGCCACGCGCTGGGCGTCGAACTTGGACTTCTTGTAGTGGCCGATGATGCGCTCGCGGACGACCGGCGTCGCCTCGTTGCCCGGCGACCCGTCGGCCGTCAGCCCGAGCGCCGCGACGGAGCTCGTGTAGACGACCTTCGAGACGCCGGCGTCCGCCGCTGCACGGAGAACGTTTTCGGTGCCGCCGGCGTTGGCGCGATAGAGCTCCTGCGGATCCCGCGTCCAGAGCCGGTAGTCCGCGGCGACGTGGTACAGCGTCGCGACGCCTTTCATCGCGCGGGCGAGCGAGGCGGGATCGGTCAGGTCGCCTTCGACGACCTCGACGTCGAGATCTTCGAGGTTTCCGCGGGGACTCGACGGCCGCGCCAGGCAGCGAACCTTCCCGCCCCGCGCCACGAGCGCGCGCACCACGTGCGTCCCGACGAACCCCGTTCCGCCGGTGACGAGATCCATAGTCAGGAGCCCGAAGGGAGGCCAGCGTCGGTTCGGCGCAGCCAGTAAGCGGGTCGTCGTTTGTCGTGCGCGAAGCCGAGGATGTGCATGGCCTCATTGGTCTCGAGATAGACCAGATGGTAGGGGAACCCCTTTATCGGAGCGCGCCGCACTGCGAGATCGACTGGTACTCCCGGAACAGGCGCACCGGCTTCAGGAAAGCGGCGAATTTGGTCCAGGGTGGCGTCTACCGAGGCCAGGAAACGCTGACCCAGGCCGGGCCGGCGATCCTCGTACCATCCAGCGGCATGATTGAGCTCTTCGGCAGCCTCGGGTTGTGTCCGAAACGGCTTTGTCACCGCTTCGTGAGGTTCGCCTCGGCTTGGCTGCGTACTTCGTTCCAGGAGGCTCCGCGCGATTCCCCCCTGAGAACTCTTCGTGCGCGCCGGTCGATCTCCGCAGCCCAAGCGGCTTCGACGTCCGCCGTCTCATCGGGAGCGTCTTCGAGGCTTTCCAGGAGCTCCACGGCGACGCTCGCTCGCTCGTCCGGCGCCAGTTTCAAGGCCTCGTCGAGGACCTCTTTGGCCGCAGCCATCAACTCAACTTTACCACCTGGTCTCAGGCCGCCAGGTTCCAGGCGATCATCCGGACCATGTCGCCCGGGTGCTTGGGCAGCTCCATGACGACCGACGCCTCGAAGCCCGAGTGCATCAGGCAGTTCTGGCAGAGGGGGTCCTGGCGCGACTCCCAGTACGCCCAGTCGGTGCCGTTCCAGAACTCCTCGAAGGTCTTCGACCAGGTCTTGCCGATCAGGTAGCAGGGCCCCTTCCAGCCGTTGGGCGTGTAGGTCACGGTCGACCAGGGCGAGCACTTGTAGTCGCGCAGGCCCGCGGCGAACTCGAGGAACATCGGCGTCGACGTCAACTTGTACTTCTTGGAGATGTCGAGGACGCGCTTGAACTTCTTGTGGATCTCGGATTTCGTCAGGAAGATGTCGGCGCCGACGGAGTCATAGTGGTAGCCGGGCGAGACGAGCATCCCCTCCACACCCATCTTCGTCAGCAGCTCGCAGAGCTCCTCGACCTCGTCGACGTTGGTCTCCTTGAAGACGGTCGTGTTGGCCATCATGTGGTGGCCGAGCGAGACGCCCTTCTCGATCATGGCGACTGCCTTGTCGAAGACGCCCGTGCGCGCGCAGACGTAGTCGTGCGTTTCGCGCATGCCGTCCAGGTGCACGTTGATCATGAGGCGCTTGTGGGGCTTGATCTCGCCGTACACGTTTTCGTCGAGCAGGAGGCCGTTGGTGCAGAGGTAGATGTGGCGCTTGCGCTTGATGATCTCCTCGACCAGCTGCGGCAGCTCGGGATAGATCGTCGGCTCGCCGCCGCAGATCGAGACGACCGGCGCCTCGGAGCGCTCGACGGCCTCGATGCACTGCTCGAGAGAGAGCCGGTCCTTGAGCTTGCCGGTGTGGCGCTCGACCGCGCAGCCGATGCATGCGAGGTTGCACGTGTACAGCGGTTCGAGCATCAGCACGAACGGGTACCGCTTGTTGCCGCGGAGGACGTTACGGACCGAGTTGTGAATCGTGTCCGTCATGATGTGGGTGGGGAAACGCATCAGTTCACTCCGTGATCGAGGCGCCGGACGGTTGCGGCGGTTTCGCCGTCCTCGGCCCGTCGAGAAACTCCCGTCGTTCCCTCGCGCGCGTAGAGCGCGAGAGCGCGAAGCGGGAAGTATGTCGCATAGAGGTGGTAGCGCAGGTAGAAGACCTTGGGGAACCCTGTCGCGGTCCAATGCTCGTCCTTCCAGGACCCGTCATAGAGCTGATGCGAAAGGAGATACTCGACGCCGCGCCGCACGGCCTCGGAGTCGCGATCGCCGGTCGAGAAGAGGGTGACGAGCGCCCAGGCGGTCTGGGACGGCGTCGAGGGTCCCTGGCCCTTGGTCGACGGATCTTCGTAGGAATGCGGGAGCTCGCCCCAGCCGCCGTCGGCGTTCTGGCAGGAGCGGATCCAGTCGGCCGTCTTCTGGAAGCGCCGCTCGCGCAGGTCCGCGCCGGCGTGCAGCAGTCCGCGCAGCGCCAGGAACGAGCCGTAGATGTAGTTGCAGCCCCAGCGTCCGTACCACGTGCCGTCGGGGAACTGCTTGCTCTCCACGAAGGCCGCGGCGCGCCGGACCGCCGTGTGGTCCGCCGGCAGGCCGATCGCGTGGAGCGCCTCGAGCGCGCGTCCGGTGATGTCCTCGCAGCTCGGGTCGATCATCGCGTTGTGGTCCGCGAAGGGGATGTACGTGAGGACCTCGTTGTCGCAGTCCTTGTCGAACGCGCCCCAGCCGCCGTCGCGGTTCTGCATCGCGAGCAGCCAGGCCTGGCCGCGGGCGATGGCTCCCTGGCGGGCGAGATCGTCCGCCTCGCCCGGGAACTTTGCGCGCGAGAGGGCCGTCAGCACCTCGGCGGTGTCGTCGGTGTCGGGGTACCACTCGTTGGCATACTCGAAGTACCAGCCGCCGGGCTCGGCCGCGGGGCAGGCCTTCTTCCAGTCGCCGACCTGCTTGACTTCCTTGTCCAGCATCCAGCGCGCGGCCTTCAACATCGCCGGATCGTCGGCTGGCGTGCCGCCGTCGGAGAGCGCCTCCATGGCGAGCGCCGTGTCCCAGACCGGGGAGAAGCAGGGCTGGATGTGGAGCGTCTCGTCGTCCTCGAGCTCGAGCTTCTCGAGCTCGCGCACCTGACTGATGAGCCGGGGATCATCCATCGCGTAGCCGAGGCACCGGAAGGCGATGATCGTGTTGATGATCGGCGGAAAGATCGCGCCCAGGCCGTCGGACTGGACCAGCCGCTCGTGGATCCACGTCTCGCAGGCCGCGAGGGCCTTCTTGCGGTAGGGCGTCAGGCCCGAAGCTTCGAGGCGCTTGAAGATGTGATCGATGCGCGTGAAGAACCGCCGCCAGTAGCGCTCCTTGCGGGAACGGGGCTCGTGCGGCGCCTTGCGGTGCTTGATGTGGAGCTCGGGGATCGCGGCGAAGTCCGGAACCGGACACGAGGGCTTGGAGGCCCAGATGACCGAGAGCGGAACGACGATGCCGCGCGACCAGGACGACATCTTGTAGATGTTGAAGACGAAGGTATCGGGAAGGAGAACGATCTCCGGGGGGACCGCCGGACAGTCGTCCCAGGAGCACTGGCCGAAGATCGCGAGATAGATCCGCGTGAAGGAGTTGCAGGCTTCGATCCCGCCGAGCGAGAGAATCGTGTTGCGCGCGCGGACCATGTGGGGCGCGTCGGGGGAGTCGCCCATGAGCTTGAGGACGAAGTAGGCCTTTACGGACGAGGAGACTTCGGCGGGCCCGCCCTCGTAGATCGCCCAGCCGCCCTCGGCCAGCTGTCTGCGTCTCAGGTGCTCCGCGGCCTTGCGGCACCGGTTTTCCTGGACGCGACCGAGAAAGTGCATGGTGAGGACGTACTCGGACTCGAGGATCGTGTCCCCCTCGAGCTCGCCGCACCAGTGGCCGTCCTCTGCCTGAATCGAAAGGAGATAGCGCTGCGCCGCCTCGACTGCGTTTCGGACGGAGACGCGCCGCGGCTGGCTCGGGACGCTATCGGGCCCCAAGCCCGTATCGTTTCGGACGGACATCTTCCTCTACCCTCGATGTCTTCAGGTTTCTTGAACTGGGCGGGTTCCCCACCACCTGTGCCGGAGACGGCCCTGTTTCGCCCAGACCTATGAGTCTATACCATTGCTGTCCTGTACCCGGGTACAGGGGGGAGGGAGCGGTGAAAAACGCCTTCGGATGGCTTCTCGCGGGTTTCCTCGCAACGACTTCCGTCACGGCTGCCACGAAGACTTACTACGCGCTCGAAGTGCGCGGCGGTTCTCGCGTTTTTTCCCTGGACGCGCCCGTTCGGAAGGGCCGGGTGATGCTTTTCCACAGGTACCCGGACGGGGTCTACTCGAGCCTTCCCGCTTCCGAGGTGGAAACGGTCAGCACGCTCGACGTCCAGCCGCCGCCGGCGGAGAAGCTCGCCCCGGGCGAGACGTTGTACGTCGGCAATGCGGTCCAGGGACCATCCTACGAGCTGCCTCCCGCGTCTCAACCCCCGGACGGTTACGCCTACCCCGACAGTTATGACTACGGGTACAGCGGCTACTCCTGGGGCGGGGGCGGAGGGTACGTCCCGCCGCGTCCGCCGGGGCCCCTGCCCCCGTCGCGGATCGGACCCGAACGGGTACCCGATCCTCGCGCCTCCGGGAACCCCGGGGTCCGTTCCGCCGCGGATCGGGCCGAACGGATACCCGATCCTCGCACCGCCTCCGCAGGTTTCGAGCCAGCGCAAGCGGTAGCGGCGAGGAGCGCGCTAAGGGTCAATCGTGTATTCCTGTATTCGCCTCCTACCGCGCTCACGTGCTTCCGCGGAATACACGAATACACGATTGACCCCTATGGCCGGATCAACGCCTTCACCACGGACAACGCCTCCATGTCGGCGAGCGCCTCGTTCGCCTTCGCGAGCGGGTACTCGCGCGTGACGAGCTCCTTCCACCGGAACCGCGCGTCGTGCCTGCCCATCATCGCGAGGGCGCGGTGGAGGTGCGAGAACTCGTAGCCCCAGCAGCCGAGGATCGTCGCGTGCCGGCGATTGATCTGGCGGTGCGGGTTCAGGGTCGCATCGCCGGAGTCGGTGTACTGGCCGACGACGACGTAGCGCCCGCCGTCGCGAAGCATGTCGAGCCCCTCGGGGACGGCGGCCGGATTGCCGGAGGCCTCGATCACGACGTCGGCGCCGCGGCCGGACGTCCGCGCGCGCACCCAGGCGGCGCGCGATGCGGGATCGCGATCGACGGTGACGTCGAGCGTGTCCTCGGCACCCAGGCGACGGGCCGCGTCGAGCCGCGCTTTCGGCGCGCCGACGACGAGGACGCGCAGTGCCCCGGCAAGCTGCGCGAAGATCGCTGCGTTCAATCCGACGGGGCCGGAGCCCTGCACCACGACCGTGTCGCCCATCGCGATTCCGGCGCGCTCGACTGCGTGGAAGCCGGTCGGCAGGCCGCAGCCGCCCCCGAGAAACGTCTCGGTCGAAACGTTCTCCGGCAGCGGCACGAGCCGCACGCCGGGCAGGATCTCGATGCGCTCCGCCCAGCCTCCGAGGAGCCCGTCGGCGGCCGGCGCCGTGATGCCGTAGACGCGGCGCTTCGGGCAGCGCGTCGCCGCGCGCGCGACGAGACAGTGCCAGCACGCGCCGCAGGTTCCGTACACGTCGTAGAACGTGACGAGGGCTCCGGGCGCGATCGAACGGCCCTCGACGTCCTCGAGAGTCCCGCCGGTCTCGAGCACGCGGCCGACACTCGACGTGGCCGGGAATGATCGGGTACGGCACGCCCGAGAGGCGTCCGTGGTGCAGATGCACGTCGGTTCCGCAGACCTCGCTCGCGACGGTCTCGAGAATCGCGCCGCCCTCGCGCGCGACGGGTGCCGCGATGCGCCGGGTCTCGAGCGCCTTCCCGGGTGCGGTCATGAAGACCGCGCGAACGGAGCGGGCGCCGCTCATTCCGGGAGAATCCGGAACGACCGCTTTTCCGCGATCCGATAGACGGAGAAGTCGCGTCGATCCGTCGTGAGGACCGTGTCCGTGTCGAGCTCTTCTGCCAGGGCCACCAGAGTCGCGTCCGCGTAGTCCATGGGAAGCTCCGTGTATCGCTCCATCAGGGCGCGGCAGCGGCCGAGCAGAGGGATGCCCATAGGCACGAGGATTGCGGCCCCGCGAAGGAAGTAGCTCACGCACGCCTCTCGCCCCCCGGGGAGGGCTCCGAGCAGATGGGAAGCTTCCGTCAGGACGGCTTCCGTCGAAACGATGGGACGACGCCACTCCCGCAGGACCTCACGACACCTCTCGTGTGCCGGCTGCCGGCGATCGAGCAGCGAGACGAGCGCCCCGCTGTCGAGAAGGAGCTCACCTCCCACGTTTCAACGACTCGAGCACGTACTCGCTGTGCTTCTCCGCGAGATCGGAGATGCCGGAGTCGAGCGACCCGATCAGATCGGCCACACGGTCGTAAGCCCAGCCGGGCCGATCAGGTGCGGGTTCGAGGTAGCTCCGCAGCGCGAGGCGGACGATTTCGGACGGTTTCCGCTGCGAACGCCGAGCGGCCGCCGTGAGCAATCGACTCAGGTCGGCGGGGAGCCGGACGGTCATCTGGTCACGCATGACAATGCAGTATAACGCAATGCAACGAGTGTCTTTCCGATAGGCCCGCGCAGCCTGTGATATGTCCGAACGCATGCGGCGCGCGCTGACCGTGCTCGTGCTGGCGCTGTCGCTGTCGTTGCCGGCGGCAGCGGTCCTCGCCCAGGAGACTCCGGAACCTCCGGCGCTGTCGGCTCCAGCCGCGAGCGGCTCTCCCGGGATCTCCGTTCCGTCGGCGAGCGCGTCGCCCCAAGTCGGAGTCGCGGCGCCCGAGCCGGCGACCAACGTTTCCGAAGCGATCGACCGTCTCGCCAATCTGGTCAAGGACGGCCGTCTTCGCATCCAGGCCGACCTGATGGCCGGCAGCGTGCCGGCGATTCCCAAGTACACCCTGGAGGTGCAGGGGGATCCGACGACGACGATCGAAGCCGACGCGGTCAATGGCCGCGTCACCCGCCTGCACTTCGACGTCGCCGAGGGAAAGCTCGTCGTGCGCGGGAAGGGTCTGCGTCCCAAGGTCGCGATCGAAGCGCTCGACTTCGAGGATCCCAAGGGGATCACGAAGATGAAGTTCCACGGCCTCGGCATCTGGAAGCCGATCGTGGCGATCTTCGGGGGCATCGCGCGCTCGGCGGTCCGGAAGATGGAGTTCCGCACCGACATGCCGTCGGTGATGAAGGGGGAAATCCTCGGGGGCAAGAAGTCGACGCCCGGCGCCGCGCCGACGCCCACACCGGCTCCCGGAGCGCCGCCGGCGACACCGGCCCCGACCTTCATGGATCTCGTCAAGGAAGTACGCATCGATCAGATGGAAGTCACGGCCTTCGGCGGGAAGCCGATGGTCCTGCGTCCGTTCGTCGCGTTCTACACGGCCGAGCAGCCGGACTCGGGCGACGCGATGAAGGTCACGGTGACGAAAGGCGTCTTCCGGCCCGGCCGGGACGGCGCGCCCAACTACGTGGAGTTTTCCGGAACGCTCGACGGCGAGATCGAAAACGGCGAGATGGAGTTCCAGGCCAACCGCTGCGCCATCGCGAAAGGCCGTATTCGCGGGGCCGCCTTCGAGGCGAAGAGCAGCCCGGAAGGCAAGCTCCAGACGGCCCTTTCGGCGGACGATCTCTTCTTCGAGCTGTCTTCGGGAAACTTCGTGGTGCCCGGGGGCATGGGGGTGGCGCTCGACGCGGGCTCGATCTTCGAGGTGGCGCAGGTGAAGGTTTCGTCCGACGGACACTTCTCGGGTGTGGCGAAGCTCGACCTCGCCGGGAAGACCGGGGAGCTGACACGCAAGGGCGCGACGATCTCCGCTTCGGACATCACGCTGAAGACCCCAGGGCTGACCGTCGTCGACGGAAAGGCGAGCGGCCCGCTCGAGCTGGCCTTCAGGTATCAGCTCGAGTATCCGTTCGTCGTGAAGTACCCGATCGACGAGATTCCCGAGAAGAAGCTGATGCTCGATTTTCACGGCCCCTTCGCGGCGTCGCTGATCCTCAAGGACGCCGGCGGCGACGACGGCGAGGTGACGGGCACCTACGTGTTCAAGGCCCCCTGGGACCCCATCGAGCAGGCGGCGCTCGCGGCGCTCGAGGCGAAGTGGCAGCAGGACCTGGCGGTCAAGAACATCGACTTCGCGATCGTTCCGAAGATGTTCCGGCCCTGCGGCGAGTCCTGCTTCACGATGGCGATCGAGGTCACCGCCGAGAAGCGATCGTCGAAGAACAAGTTGAAGAAGCTCTTCTCGCAGTACTGCGCTCCCATCGGATCGGCGAACCTCTTCGTCGACAAGCCGAACCGGGCGTTCGTCCTGAAGGACGTCAAGATCGAGACGCACTGCAAGGGCGTCGTGGGGTTCGTCATCAATTTCCTGACGCCGTTCCTGACGAAGACGTACAGCGAGATGAAGCTGTTTCAGATGCCGGCGAATCTGCCGCTGACGATCGACACGGTGAGGGGCGGAGCGCAGGTCGTCGAGATCGGGGGGTCGATCGACTGGGAGGCGGGGGAGCCCAAACCGGAAGTGCCGCCGGCGCCGCAGCCGGTTGTCGTAGAGCCGGAAAAACCTCCGGTTTGATCCGAGGGCCTGCGGCAACCGTCGCTACGCGCGGACTCCGGGATCTGCGCCCGCCGGCGCACCGGCGAGCGGCTCGCCGGGATGCCGGCTCGACCGCTCGCCTGATCCCTCCGTCCGTGCTTCGCTCCCGCGGCGCGAGCCTCCTCCCTCCCTTCGGTCGGGAGACTTCTCGCGCCGCGAGCGGATGCTTCCGCACGTCGGATTTCCATCGTAGGGGCGGCGTTACCGCCGCGCTCCGCGCGACGTTCCCTACTGCCGGGGGCATGCCTCTGGTGGTCGGGTCGTGGCCGCCCCCCCACGGTGCGGGTTCGGTTACTTGCCCGGCGGCGGGTAGGTCCTGGGATACCGCTCCAGCATCCCGTCTTCCTTCATCATCTTCTCGATCGCGTCGATGTCCCAGGGGGCGTCGTTGGAGACGATCTCGGCGCCGGTTTCGGTGATGAAGACCATGTCTTCGAGGCGCACGTAGATCTTTTCGTCGGGGACGGTGAGGGCGGGCTCGATGGTGAAGACCATGCCGGGCTTCAACGGTCCGTCGTGGGAGCCGACGTCGTGGGTGGCCATGCCGACCCAGTGGCCGATGTAGGGATACTCGCTATCGCCGCTCTTCTTGTAGGCGGCGACGAAGTCCTCGGCGGCTTTGCGGTGGGAGGGCTTGGTGAACCTGGCGGCGGCGAGGATGGGTTCCATCGCGGTGCCCGCCTGCCGGAAGACGTCGACGCCGGTCTTGCCCGGGCCGAGGGCCTTGAGGATCTCGCGGTAGCAGGCGAGGTAGAAGCCGTAGAGCTCCCGCTGCCAGCCGGAGAACTTGCCGTTGACCGGCCACATGCGCGTGACGTCGGCCATGTAGTAGCCGTAGTCGGGCGCGTAGTCCATGAGCAGGAAGTCGCCGTCGAGCATCTGGCGCTTGCCGGCGTTGTAGTGGGGCCAGTAGGCGTTGCGGCCGCTGCCGATGAGCGAGTAGTACGCGTCGCCCTGGGCGCCGTTTCGGTAGAAGACGAACTTGCCGACGGCGTCGAGCTCCCGCTCGTACTGGCCCGGCTTCGTCGATTTCATGCCTTCGATCAGCGCGAGGCCGGCGAGCTTCGTGGACTTGCGGATGACGTCGAGCTCCCGCGGGCTCTTGATGAGACGGAGCGCGTCGAGGGTCGGCGAGAGATCCTTGATCTCGAAGACCGGGAAGCGCAGCCGGATGAGCTCGGTGAAGCGGCCCTCGCGCGAGATGCCGCCGTCGAACGGGTCGGAGCCGATGTCGGCGACGTAGCGCATGGCGAGGTCGCGGCTCATCGAGCCGCCCTCGGCCGGAGCGAGAGGCGTGAAGAGGACGCGCGCGCCACTCTTCAAGTACTTGCCCTCGAGCTGCTCGGCGAACAGATCCGTCGCGACGACGTCGTCGACGCCCGAGAGTTTCTTGACCTCGTCGACGTCCTCGGCCGAGAGCATGCGGCCTTCGCCCGACTCGCGCTTCTCGTTGCGGTGCGGGAGAAAGAGCGTCGCCTTCTTCGTCCTGCCGTCCATGAGGATGTACGCGTGCGGCGTCTCGATCCCGCAGAGGTAGTAGAACTCGTTGGACTGCCGGAAGCGCGTGTAGCCCGGCGGATTGGACGCGCCCTGGAGGACCGCGATCGCCTGCGTCCCGATCGCTTCGTAGACCTTCGCGCGGCGCGCCGCGAACTCTTCCGGCGGGAAATCGGTCGTGAAGAGCGGGTAGCCCTCCTGGGCGAGGAGCGAGACCGCCGGGGCGAGGGCGAGGATCACGGCGAGAAACGAGCGGCGAAGCGACATCGAACCCTCCTCCTGTATGGAATCAGTGAAGATGCGGGGGCTTGGGCGGCGGTTGCGGAGGCGGCTGCGGCTTCGGATCGTCGGCCGATCCGGCGGCGAGCGGCATGCGGTAGCGCGCGAGGACCACGGTGACGTTGTCCTTGCCGCCGGCCTCGAGCGCGAGATCGACGAGACGGCGGCAGACGGCCTTCGCGGGGCCCGCGACCGCGAGCTCGCGCGCGACCGACTCGTTGCCCACCATCTCGGTCAGGCCGTCGGAGCACAGCAGCACCTGATCGCCGTCGCGCAGCACCGCGCGCCGGAGCTCCACCTGCACGAATGCGCCGCGCGTGGCGATGGCGCTCGTCAGGACGTGACGCGAGGGGTGTGTCGCGACGTCGTCCTGCGCGATCGCTCCGGAGTCGGCGAGCGACTGGGCGAGCGTCTGGTCGCGCGTGAGCTGTTCGAGGCGCCCTTCGCGCCGGTAAATGTAGATGCGCGAGTCGCCGACGTGGGCGGACAGAAGCTCCGGCCCGAGCGTGCACGCGACGGTCATCGTCGTTCCCATGCCGCGCAGCGACGGGTCGGCCGCGGCGCGGTCGACGAGGATCTGCCGGATCTGCTGGAACCGCCGCTCCATGCGCTGGAGCACCTCGCGCGCGCGCGCTTCGTCGTACCGCATGATCCAGTCGGGCGTGTCGATCACGAGGTCGACGAGCGCGTGGACCGCCGACCGGCTGGCGACCTCGCCGGCCGCGGCACCGCCGACGCCGTCGGCGACGAGCATCCCGTACGCGGTTTCGCTGTAGTGCATCGGGACGTCGCCCTCGGGCAGGTTCGACGTGAGGGTGCGCATCGAGCGATCGATGCGGACCGCGAGGAAGTGGTCTTCGTTCGTGCTGCGCACCCGGCCGGGGTCCGAGAGCGCGGCGAGGTCGACCTCGACCGAGGAGGACTCGCCCGCGGGCCGGGGCGATCCCGGCGCGTTCCACGCCGGCAGCTCGGCGGTGTCGTCCGGATCGTCGGTCATGGCGAAGGAGGGAATGCTATCCGATCACCCGATCGGCGTGTCGATCCGGTGGTCCTTGGTCTCCCGGAGGAAGAGCCCGCCGACGGCGACGGTCATGAGGCAGATCGCGATCGGGTAGGCGAGGCCGGTGTAGATGGCGTCCCCGCCGAAGGTCGCCTTCGCCCAGACCGAGGTCGTCACGGCGGTCGCGATCAAAGGCAAGAATCCTCCAAACCAGCCGTTTCCGAGGTGGTAGGGCAGCGACATGGAGGTGTATCGGATCGACGTCGGGAAGAGCTCGACCAGGAAGGCGGCGATCGGGCCGTAGACCATGGCGACGTAGATCATCTGGACGAAGAGGATCGCGACGAGACCGGCCGCGCGCGCGAAGGAGAGCTCCGTGACGCTGCCCGCCATCGTGGGGTTGGCGAGGGCCTTCGTGCGCCATGTACAGCGGAACGTAGGTCAGCGCCGCCAGCAGGCACCCGCCGATCATGATGCGCTTCCTTCCGATGCGGTCCGACAGGGCGCCGAAGACGACGAAGAACGGCGTGCCGAGCGCGAGCGCCGCGGCGACGATCGGATACGCGAGCCGCCAGTCGAGGTTGAGCGGCTTCTGCAGGAAGGTCAGCGCGTAGAACTGCCCCGTGTACCAGACGACGCCCTGGCCCGCGGTCGCGCCGAAGAGCGCGAGCAGCACGTACTTGAGGTTGCGCTTGTTCGCGAAGCTCTCCTTCAACGGGTTCTTCGAGACGCGCCCCTCCGTCTTCAGCTTCGTGAAGAGCGGCGACTCGCGCATCCGCAGGCGGATGTAGAGCGACACGCCGAGCAGCGGAAAGGACACGAGAAACGGAACGCGCCAGCCCCAGGCCCGGAAGGCTTCCGCCCCGAAGCCCGCGCGGCAGGCGCCGATGACGCCGAGGGAGAGAAAGAAGCCGAGCGTCGCGGTCGTCTGGATGAAGCTCGTGTAGAACCCGCGCCGCGCGTCGGGCACGTGCTCGGCCACGTACGTCGCGGCGCCGCCGTACTCGCCGCCGAGCGCGAGTCCCTGGACCAGGCGCAGGAGAACGAGCAGCACGGGAGCGAGCAGCCCGGCGCTCGCGTAGGTCGGGAGGAAGCCGACGAGGGCCGTCGCGAGGCCCATGGTGACCATCGTGACGAGGAAGGTGTACTTGCGCCCGACGCGGTCGCCGATGCGGCCGAAGACGAGCGCGCCGAGCGGCCGCACGCCGAAGCCCGCTCCGAAAGTCGCGAGGCTCGCGAGCAGGGCCGCGCGCGCGTTGCCCGGCGGGAAGAAGAGCTCGCCGAAGAAGACGGCGAGCGAGCCGTAGAGGTAGAAGTCGTACCACTCGAAGAGAGTGCCGAGGCTGGAGGCGAAGATGAGCTTCCGGAGGCCGCGGTCTGGGGTCAATCGTGTATTCCTGTATTCAGGGCGCGTCCAACTGCTGGGCGGGACGCGGAATCAGTTCGGAATACAGGAATACACGATTGACCCCTACCTACGTCACTTGATCTGCGTCAGCGCCTTCTCGGTCGCGGCGAGAAGGGCCTTTGCGCCGACGGGCGCGCCGGTGGCCTGCGTCATCCAGATGTCGGGAGCGATGTTGCCCGCCTTCGACATCCGCTCGAACTCGCGGCCGAGATTGCCCGCCTTGGCGACCTGCGCCTCGATCTGAAATGCGATCAGGTGCCCGATCGGGTAGTCCGGCAGGTAGAGGAACGCGTCGATCATGTGCGAGTAGATGCCGAGCGTGTAGACGACGTCCTTCTTCTTGAAGAGGGGCGCGTAGTAGGTGTTCCAGACGTCCTTGCAGATCTGGAGCGTCGCGTTTTTCAGCTCCGCGGGCGTGGCGTTGGGATGCTCGTACATCCAGTGCCACACGGCGATGTCGACGAGCGCCACGCCGGCGATCTCGAAGGTGGCCCAGTAGTCGTTCAGGGCCCGCAGCGCTTCGCTCTGCGCGTCCGGCCTGGCGAGGCCGAGGAGCTCGAGATCGTGCGCCTGGAAGACGAAGGCGAGGGCTTCCGTGAAGGCGGTGTTCGGCACGCCCTCGAGCAGGGTCGAATCGATGTCGTTCAGGGAGAAGGTCTGCTCGACGTTGTGACCGAGCTCGTGGACGGCGATGTTGAAGCCCTTGTAGTTCATCCCGTCCTTCTCGACGCGCGTCCGCAGGTGCGCCTTGTCGCCGCGCCGCTGCGCGCCGAGGGCGTGGCCCGAGCCGCGCGCCGGATCGACGGTGATCCGCGCCGCGAGATAGTCGGCCCGCTCCTTGGAGAAGCCGAGCTTGACGAGGATCGAGGGAAGGTCCTCCTCGAAGTCCTTGGCCGTGGGGTACTTCTTCTTGACGATCGCGTCGAGCTCGTCCTCGGTGTACTTGCCGCGCGGCCGGAAGCCGTTGTACCAGACGTCGAAGGGCTCCAGCGGCCGGCCCAGGCGGCTCTCGATGAGCGCCGCGACGCGCGGGGCGAGCGGCGAGGAGAGCACGTCGACGAGCATCGCCTTGACGCGCTCTTCGGGGATCTGGCGGTTCTCGTCGAAGCGGCGTGCGATGAGGGTCGGCGCGGTCGGCGAGTACGGGTCCTCCAGGCGCGCCGCCTGGAAGGTCTTCAGCAGCATCGCGTAGCGGGTGTCGGGCTCGGGATTGGCGACGGGCTTCTGTCCCGGAGGCGCGGGCTTGTCCGAGTCGCGCTCGAGCGACGCCTTGACGACGTTGGTCGCGGGATCCCAGTCGACGTAGGGGTTGTCGACGACGACCTGGGGAATCGTCTGCGTGACGATGCGGTCCATCACATTCGCGATCTGGCGCTGCTTCGCCAAACCGTTCTTGCCCTCGGAGTAGTCGGCCTTGATCTGGTCGCGGAGGTTCCAGTGCGAGAGCAGGCGCATCTTCGGCGGGAAGAGGCGCACGCCCTTCGCGTCGACGAGGTGGTGCATCCAGATGTTGTAGCCGGCGATGTACCGGTCGGCCTCGGCGGCGGCCTCGGTGATCGAGAGGTTGACGCTCGCCGGCACGCGCTTGGAGAAGCGCTCCGCCAGCCGCGCCTCGGCCCACTGGCGCCGGGACCAGCCGGGCCCGAGCTCGAGCCGCTCCTTCAGCGTCGTGACCGGGAAGTTGAGGAGCACCGCGAAGGCCAGCTTGTTCCTGAAAGAGTCATCGACGAAATGCGCCGAGGGGTCGTAGCCCGCGAGGACCTCGTCGAACGGATACACCTCGCCGAGGTCGAGGTCGGTCTGCCAGCGGAAGTCGCGCGCGATCTCGGTCATGTGTCCGTCGAGGGACTCGACGGACTTCTCCATGCGGGTGAAGAAGGCGTTGCGCGCGACCGAGTCGCCCGCGAAGTAGGTCGTCACGACCGCCGCGAAGGCCTTCTCGTCGCCGTCCTCGGGGCGCCAGAACCCGGCGGCCTGCTTGATGCCCTGTTCGATGCGAGGCCGCTCGGCCTGTCCGTACCGGGTGACCAGTTCTTCCTGGAGGCGGTCGATCGTCTGCTGCATGGCGGGTGTCGGACCTCCCTGGGCGCTCTGTTCCGCACCGAGTCCCAGAACGAGCGCTCCGAAAAACGCGGCAATCAACTGCATGCCAAGGGCCTCCGGCCGGGCAGTCTACCGGGGGTCAGGTCTGGATTTTTCGGTTCTTGGGGTCGTATCGGGGCCGCGCCGGGCGGAAAACCGAAATTTTGAGACCTGACCCCCTTAACTTTCGGGGCGGGGATACGAATAAGAGGCCATGGTCAAACGAACCTTCGCGATTCTCGGCCTGGCCTTCGCAACGGCCGCCGGCCTGTCGGCTGCCGACCCCGCGCCGCCCGCCTTCCGGCTGCCCGCCGGGGCGTCCCCGTCCGGGTACAGGGTCGCGCTGACGGTCGACCCCGCCCAGCCGACCTTCCAGGGCACGGCCGACATCGGGATCCGCGTTTCCGAGCCCCTCGACATCCTGTGGCTCAACGCCACCGAGCTCGACATCGCAAAGGTGACCGCGTCCGCCGGCGGCTCGCCGGTCGGCGTGCGGGTCGTGGCCGGCGGCGAGGATTTCGCGGGCTTCGCGTTCGACCGCAGGGTTGCCCCCGGCGACCTCGCGCTCCATGTCGAGTACAGCGGAAAGATCGATGAGACCTCGACGCAGGGAGTCTTTCGCCAGAAGGACGGCGACGCCTGGTACGTCTACACCCAGCTCGAGACGACCGACGCGCGCCGCGCGTTTCCCTGCTTCGACGAGCCGGCCTTCAAGACGCCCTGGGAGCTCACGCTGACGATCCCCGCGGGTGTCTCCGCCGTTTCGAACACGCCGATCGCTTCCGAGACGCCGGCTCCCGGCGGCGGCAAGGTCGTCCGCTTCGGGAAGACGGAGCCGCTTCCCGCTTATCTCCTCGCCTTCGGAGTCGGTCCCTTCGACTACGTCGACGCGGGCCGCGCGGGAATGAAGAAGACGCCGATCCGCATCATCGTGCCGAAGGGCAAGGCCGCGCGCGCCCGCTACGCCGCCGAAACGACGGCTCCGCTCCTCGAGTGGCTCGAGACGTACTTCGGCATGCCGTTCCCGTTCGCCAAGCTCGACCAGCTGGTGATTCCGCAGACCGTGACCTTCTCCGCGATGGAGAACGCAGGCCTCGTGACCTGGTCCGAGTCGGTGCTGCTCGCCCTGCCGCAGGACGAGACGATCAAGTGGAAGCGCCTCCAGGCCTCGATCAACGCTCACGAGATCGCGCACCAGTGGTTCGGCGACTACGTGACGCTCGCCTGGTGGGACGACGTGTGGCTCAACGAGTCCTTCGCGACCTGGATGGCCGACAAGACGCTGCAGGCGTGGCAGCCCGGCTGGGGCGTCGGGATCGACCGCATCGTCGACCGCTCCAACGTCATGGCCGACGACACGCTCGTGTCGGCGCGCAAGATCCGCCAGGAAATCAAGAGCGCCGACGACATCTACAACGCGTTCGACTCGATCTCGTACCAGAAGGGCGGCGCGGTCATCTCGATGTTCGAGGCGTGGATCGGTCCGGAGAAGTTCCGCGCCGGCGTGCGCCGGTACATGGCCGCGCACGCGTACGGAACCGGGACTTCCCGGGAGTTCCTCGCGGCCATCGAGGCCGAGAGCCACCCGGGCGTCGCCGCGGCCTTCTCGACGTTTCTCGACCAGCCGGGCGTTCCGCTCGTCGACGTCGCTCTCGACTGCGACGGCGCGCCCGGCGCCTCGGGAGCCGCGAAGCTCACGCTCGCGCAGAAGCGCTTCCTGCCGGTCGGCACGACGGGCTCCGTCAACGAGACCTGGAAGGTGCCGGTGTGCGCGCGGGTCCCTGTTTCCGGCGCGGGAGGCGGGCAAGGGGAAGAAGCCCGCGCCTGCTCGCTGCTGACGGCGGCCTCGGGAACGATGCCGGTGCCGGGCCCGGGCGGCTGCCCGACCTGGGTCCTCGCCAACGACGGCGAGGTCGGTTACTACCGCGCGCGGTATGCGGGCGGCATGCTCGACAAGCTCCTGACCACCTCCGGATCGAAGCTCACTGTCGCCGAGCGCGTCGGGATCCTGCGCGACGTCGACGCGCTCGCCATGGGCGGCGCGATGCCGATGGGCGAGGCCCTCGCGCTCGTGCCCCGGTTCGCGGGAGATCGGGACCGGCAGGTCGTGCAGGCGACGATCCGCATCGCGTCCGACGCGGGGGAGAACGTGCTGCCCGAGGAGCTGCGTCCGGCCTACGCGCGTTACGTCTCGAAGACGTTCGGTGCCCGCGCCCGCGCGCTCGGCTTCACGAGCAAGTCGGGCGAAGACGAGGAGACGAAGCTGCTGCGCTCGTACCTCGTTCCGTTCGCCGCGCAGGACGGTGACGAGAAGGCGCTCCAGGCGCAGGCGCGCAAGCTCGCGCTCGCGTGGCTCGCCGACCGGACCGCCGTCGAGGCCGAGATGGTCGGAGGCGTGCTCGAGACCGCCGCCCGCCACGGCGATCGCGCCCTCTTCGAGAAGTACAAGGACGGGATCAAGGCCGCGAAGGAGCGGCGCGATCGGGTCCGGCTCTTCCGCGGCCTCGGGTCGTTCACGGATCCCGCGATCCTCGCCGACGCGTTCCCCTTCGCGCTCTCGGGAGACTACGACGCGCGTGAGGGAGGCGGGATCATCTACACCGCGCTCGGAACGCCCCAGGGCCGCGAGGCCGCGTGGAACTTCATGCAGACCCACTACGACGCCACCGTCGCGCGCATGCCGCGCGAGGCGACCGGTTACCTGCCGCTCTACGCGTCGGGTTTCTGCGACGTGAAGCACCGCCGCGAGGTCGCGGAGTTCTTCGAGGAGCGCGCCGAGAAGCTGCCCGGCGGCTCGCGCAACCTCGCCAGGGTGCTCGAGGGCACGGACCTGTGCATCGCGCTGCGCGGCGCGCAGGAGGGGAGCCTGCGGGAGGAGCTGGAGAGGTACTGACCCGCCGAAAAACCAATGGGGTCAGGTCTGGATTTTTCGGTTTGGACATCCAACAACCCAACAACCGAAAAAACGAGACCTGACCCCCCCGTTTTTCGCCCTATGCCTTGGCCGCCTTGCTCACGGACTTCGCCAGCGCGTCGAAATCCGCCTTCGCCTTCTTCATCGTGGCCTCCGGGCCGGTGCACTTGAAGAACACCAGGCCGTCGGGCGCCTCGACGATCGCCCCGACCAGCCTCCAGCCCGGCTTCTTGCCCTGGGACTGCATCATCGGACCGCCGGGCGCGAGGTAGGTCCCGGCAAGCTCCAACTCGTGCACCTTGAGGCCGTTGACCGTCCGGACCGCGGGCTTGGCGTCGGGACGCGGCTCGAACTGGCTCCTCCAGCGCTCGAGGTTGTCCTCGACGGAGCCGCCCTGCCCGCGGCCGAAGAAGAACACGCCGCACTCCCCGGGCTCGGCTCCGGCCGCAGCCGGGATCGTGTACGTGGCCACCCGCATCGGGCGTTCCGGGGCGGCCTGCCAGGCGGCGGGAACCGTCCAGCGGACCCCTCCGGCCGAGCTCGCGGGCGGCACGGCGGTCCGGGAAGGGGCGGCGAGGGCGAGGCCGAGGCCCATGAAAAGGAGCGTCTTGATTGTCCTCATGGCGCGCAGCCTAAAGGAATCCGGCCTCCCGTTGAATAGAATCGGGTGTGACCAGTCTTTTTGTAGAGGAGGACGGCATGAAGTTTCTGAAGGCAGCCGCGGTTCTCGCGGGATCGTGTTTCGTGGCCAGCGTGGCCCTGGCCAACCAGCACACGGAGGCCCCCAAGCCGGGGCCCGAGGCGAAGAAGCTCGAGGCGTTCGCCGGGAAATGGAAGGGCGAGTCGACGATGTCGCCGGGACCCTGGGGCCCGGGCGGCGCGATGACGACCGAATCGGATTGCACCTGGTACGAGGGCGGATTTCAGATGGTCTGCCGCGACAGCTCGTCGGGCGCGATGGGCAAGATGAAGTCCGAGGCGGTGCTCGGCTGGAGCGCCGAGGACAAGGTCTACAAGTACATGGGCTTCGACAGCATGGGCACGATGTCCACGGCGACCGGAACCCTCTCGGGCAACACCTGGGCCTGGACCGGCGAGGACAAGATGGGCGGCAAGGTCATCAAGTCCAAGTACACGATCGTCAACGTCTCGCCGACCTCGCAGACCTTCAAGTGGGAAATGTCCGACGACGGCGGCAAGACCTGGAAGACCGCGGCCGAAGGCAAGTCGACCAAGAAATAACGGAACCGTTCACGGTCTTCGTAGGGGCGGCCCTCGCGGCCGCCCTTTTTCTTGGGTGGCGAAAGAGGGCGGGGGCAAGCCCCGCCCCTACCGCTCACCGCATCGCCTCCATGGGCGACAGCCGCGACGCGCGGACGGCGGGGTAGAGGCCGAAGACGATCGCGAGGACGAGCGCGGTCACCCAGGCGACGAGGAGTCCCATCGGGTTGACCACGAGGCCGTAGGGGAAGCTCGCCGAAAGCGCTTTGCAGACGACCGTCCCGAGGAACGTGCCGATCGAGGCGCCGACCGCCGCGAGCACGCAGGCTTCGAGCAGAAACTGGACGAGGATCTCGAAGTCCGAAGCCCCCATCGCCTTGCGCAGCCCGATCTCGTAGCGGCGGTCGGAGAACGAGATGAGCATCACCGACAGCACGCCGACGCCGCCGACGAGAAGCACCGTCGCCGCGAGGCTCATGAGAACGACGCGCCAGCCGAAGATCTGTTCGAGGAACTGACCCCAGGCCCGCGCCTGCTCGGCCTCGAGGTCCGTGATCTCGACGTCCTCGATTCCGTGGTGGGCCTGCTTGCGCGCGGCCGATCATCATCGCCGAGACCTCGGCCATGTCGCGCGTGCGCGCGAGCTTCACGCCGACATGGGCGAGCTTGTGATCGGGGTCGATGCGGTCCATGTAGGTCTGCAGCGGGATCGTGATGCCGTTGGAGTCGTACCAGAGCTCCTCGGTGAAGATCTGGCTCGGGGCCTGCACGCCGACGACCCGGAAGCGCACGCCCTCGACGGTGATGTCGCGGCCCACGGGATCGGCCCCGCCGAAGAGCTTGGAACCGAGCGTGCCGCCCACGACCGCCACCGTCGAGCGGCGGCGTTCGTCGTCGTCGGTCAGGCCGCGGCCCATCGCGATGTTGCGGTTCATCCAGCGGCCGTAGTCGGGCCACACGCCGTTGACCCAGCACCGCTCGGTGCCGCCCGCGACCTTGACGGCCGACATCGTCGTCGCGCGGGGCAGGAACGCGAGCACGCGTTCGTCGGGAGCGGCGATGCGCGGCAGGTCCTCGCCGCGCAGGCCCGGGCTCATCGCGAACCTCTTCTGTTCCTCGGTCGTCGCCGGCGACTTGGGCGCGAGCATGATCGTGCCGTCCCAGCTCATTCCCGCGAAGCCCATCGCGATCTTGTCCATGACGCCGTCCATGACCGAAGTCATGACGACGAGCGCGAAGACGCCGAGCGTCAGGAGCGTGAGCGTCAGAAACGAGCGCAGCTTGTGCGCCCAGAGCTCGACGAAGCCGCCCTTGACGATCTCCCAGCCGAGCGACAGCTTGGCGCCGGCGGAGAGGCGCCGGCCCGGCCGGCCTTCCGCGGCCGCCGGCATCGGGGAAACCGCCGTCGTCGCGACCGCGTCACTCATAGCGCAGCGCCTCCATCGGCGAGAGGCGCGAAGCCTTCCACGCCGGGTAGAGCGCGAACAGGAAGCCGAAGACGGCGGCGAGCACGTATGCCGAGACGAAGCTCTTCGCGTCGATGTGGAGCGGGATGCCGATCGAGGACGTGATGATCTTGGAGAAGCCGACGCCGAGCACGAGACCGGCGAGCGAGCCCGCCGCGGTCAGCAGCAGCGCCTCGGTCATGAACTCCTTGAAGATCTCGCGGCCGGGCGCGCCGATCGCCATCTTCACGCCGACCTCGCGGATGCGCTCCTTGAGGGTCGCCATCTGGATGTTGACGTTGACGATGCCGCCGCCGATCAGCGAGAGAAACCCCGACAGCATGAAGATGATGTCGTAGACGTCGCCCTGCGACTGCTCCTTGCGGATGCGCGCGCCGACGTCGTCGAGCCGGAAGTCCTCCTGCTGGCGGTGGTTCGCGCGAAGGACGGCCGAGAGATTCTTCGAGAAGTCCGCCATCGCCTCGAGGTTGGGGATCTTGAACGTGACCCGATCGACCCGCTGGTACCGGTCGCCCTCGAAGCGGCGCGCCACGAGCGTCGTCGGGATCGCGATGATGCGGTTTCTCCAGCGGAACATGTTGCGCTGCGATTTGCGGTACCGGAAGACGCGCTCCTGGAGCACGCCGATCACGGTGACGGGCGTGTCGCCGATGCGCATGGAGCGGCCGATCGCGTCGCCGTTGGGGAAGAAGACCGAGAGCGCTTCCGTGCCGAGGATCGCGACGGGCGCGGCGGTGTCGATGTCGTGCTGCGAGAAATTGCGGCCCTCCGAGATCTCGTAGCCGTCCATCGCGAGGAAGTCGCCGCCGATGCCGCGGACCTCGCGCTCCTCGTCGGCGTACGGCGAGCGCACGCGCGCCCGCGCGTCCTTGCGGATCGAGATGCCGTGCACGGCCGAGGTGTCGATGTCCTCGCCGTCCTGCGCGTCGGCGGTGCGGAGTCCCAGGTTCGCCATCTGGAGCGCCGTCGGCGCGCCCTCGCGGACGACGGCGGACTGGCGGACGTTCAACTTATCGAGCCCGCCCATCTTGATGTAGAGCTCCATCGAGCGCTTGCGCATCGAGTCGGAGATGGAGAAGCCCCCGAGCACGGCGGCGACGCCGAGAATGACCCCGAGCGACTGGAGGATCGAGCGGGTGAGGTTCTCCCGCATCTCCACCCAGGAGTTCTTGAGCCGCTCGCGGAAGGCGCCGTTGAAGGTCATCGGGGAACGACTACGCCGCTTCCGGCAGCTTGATCAATCCGTCGTGGATCTCGACCTGCCGGTTCGCCATGGCCGCGATCTGGAGGTCGTGGGTGACGATGATGATGGTGTTGCCCTGCCGGTGGAGGTCGGCGAAGAGCTCGAGGACCTCGTGGCCGGTCTTGGAGTCGAGCGCCCCGGTCGGCTCGTCGGCGAGCAGCAGGGCCGGGCGGTTGGCGAGCGCGCGCGCGACGGCGACGCGCTGGCGCTGGCCGCCGGAGAGCGCCGCGGGAAGAACCTTCGCCTTGTCCGGAATGCCGACCTTCTCGAGCAGGTCGAGCGCGCGCTGGCGCCGCACCTTGCGCGCCACGCCGGCGTAGAGCATCGGAAGCTCGACGTTGCGCACGACCGAGGCCTTCGGAAGCAGGTTGTACTGCTGGAAGACGAAGCCGATCTTCTCGTTGCGGATCTCGGCGAGCTCGCGGCCCGAGAGCCCCTCGACGCGCTCGCCGTCCAGGGAGTAGGTCCCGGTCGACGGCTTGTCGAGGCATCCCAGGATCGCCATGAGCGTCGACTTGCCGGAGCCCGACGGGCCGATGAGAGCGACGAACTCGCCGCGCGAGATCTCGAGGTCGATGCCGCGGAGCGCGTGCACCGCGGCGCCGTTGGAGCCGAAGGTCTTGGTGAGGCCGGATGTGTGGATGATCGCCGTCATTTTGCACCTCCGCGACTCGGGGCGGCCGCAAGGGCCGCCCCTACGAAGCCCGCGACGGAACCCGAATGGTGAACCTACGGGATCGTAGGGGCGGGGCTTGACCCCGCCCCGTCAAGCCGGACTAATTATCCTCTTCGTCCTTCTCGACCCGCTTCTTCGTCGGGTCCTCGAGCGCCACTTCCTCGCCGGCCTTCAGGCCCGACAGGATCTCGACGCGCTCGAGGGTGGCGATGCCGCCCTGGACCGGGACGACGTCGAAGTAGTCCTTCCAGTGGTCGGAGAGCCAGATGAACTTGTTGCGGCCGTCGAGAGCCCGTCGCGCGCGACTTCGACCTTCTTGGGCTCGAGGTTCGCCTTGAGGCGGTACGACGACCGTCTGGCCCTCGCGCTTCTGGAGCGCCTCGAGCGGGATCGAGATCGCCTTGTCGCGCTTCTCGCCGAGGATCTCGACGTTGGCGCTCATGCCGGTGCGGAAGGAGTCGCCGAGCTCGTCGAGGGTGACCTCGACCTTGAACACCTTGATCTTCTCGACGAGCTCCGCCGACGGCGCGACGAAGCTGACCTTGCCCGTGAAGACCTTCTGCGGATACGCGTCGAGCGTGATGCGCGCGGGCTGGCCGACGTGGACCTTCGCGATGTCGACCTCGTTCAGGTTGACGCGGATGATGAGCGACTTCAGATCCGCGACGGTGAAGAGCACCGTGCCCGCGTTGAAGGACGAGACGCCGGAGGTCACCGTCTCGCCGAGCTCGACGCCCTTCGTGATCACGACGCCCGACATCGGCGAGGTCACCCGGGCGTTCTGCGACGAGGCGTTGCCGGAGATCGGGATGCCGCGGTCCTCGACGATCTGGTACGCGCATCTTTGCCGCGCGCAGACTGTCGGCGGCCTGGTCGCGCTTGATCTCGGCCGCGCGGAACGGGTCGCGGCCGACGAGACCCTGGTCGAAGAGCGCCTTCTGCATCGCGTATTCGCGCTCGGCGTCCTGGAGCTTGAGATCGAACTCGCGCACGCTCGCCTGGACGTCGGAGAGCGACTGCGCCTGGTTGACGTCGGGCTCGATCGTGGCCAGCACGTCGCCGGACTTCACGACCGTCGCCCTCGCGGACCGAGAGCGACAGGACGCGCCCGGACACCGACCGACTTCACTTCGACCTTGGTCACCGGGTCGACCACGCCGACCTCGCGGACGGACACCTGAAGGTCTTCGGCCTGGACCTTGCCCAGCCGGAAGGGCGAGTTTTCGAGCTTCGGGTCGCCCTTGTCCTTGTTCTTGGCCCACACCAGGGCGGCGCCGGCCAGGACCAGGACGACCGTCAGGACCGCGATCCACTTCTTCCTTTTCACGAGAAACCCCCCTAAAGAGCTGAAAACTCGGGCCACGCCCCTGTAATACGCAGCAAACGTTAAGAATGTTCGATGGGGACTGGCTTAATGGGGTTGCGAAGGGAGGACTCATGACCAGGGGAACGAAGAATCGGATGGCCGCTTTTGTCGGGATAGCGCTCGGGGTGTTCGTCTTCACGGCCGCCGCAACGGGGCAAACCGCGGCCGGGTGGGTGCCCCGGACGCCCGACGAGTACGGCACGACCGTCTCCGGTTACTCGGCCTACGACGGCGACCAGTTCCGCGGCCGCTCCAGCACCTACTCCTACACGTGCGACTCCTGCATTGGCGCGGGCGAGGTGTATTTCACCGGCGGCGACAACCTCGCCTCGGTGCAGATCGAAATGCCCAGCGGATCCAGCTTCAAGGGCGTTCGGTGGTGGGGCTTCGACAACGCGGACCCGCAAAACCTGTCCTTCTTCGTCACCAAGACGTGCCTGCCGGCCAATGGAGCCGGCTCGCCAGCGTTCACGCAGCTCCAGGATGGCTATTCGTCCGGCACCCCCGGCGACACCAGCGGGTTCATCAACGTCGCGGGCCTCGAAACCGTGGACAACGAAGCCTGCACCTACCGGATCACGATCCGCTTCGATGTCGTCGGCAACACGCTCCGGCTCTACAAGGTGCGAGCGCTGTGGGAGCGGCAGGTGAGCCCGGCGCCCGCCGTGGCGACGTTCAACGACGTGCCCACCGACCACCCGTTCTTCCAGTACATCGAGGCGCTCTCGGCGTCGTACATCACAGCCGGATGCAACGAAGCGCCGCCGTTGTTCTGCCCGGACGCGCCCCTGACGCGCGGCCAGATGGCCGTCTTCCTGGCGAAGGCGTTGGGGCTGCACTGGCCCTAGTCCGAAAAACGAAGGGGGTCAGGTCTGAAAATTTCGGTTTGCCGACGAACCGAAAAAACGAGACCTGACCCCCTCGGGTTTTCGGTTGGCGCAGACGTCGTAGAGCTCGCGCAGCGCGTCGCGGATGTTGCCGCTGTGGCGCGTCCAGAGCTCCGACGCCGAGACGCCGAAGTGGGCGCATCCCTCGCCGGACGCCGCGACGACTGCGGTCTCTAGGATCTCCGGGGTCGTGCGCGTCCGCAGGACCGTCGGAAGGAGCCCCTCGCGGTGGGCGGTGACGACGAGCCCGCCGGCGCGGGCCGAGTCGCGCACGACGCGCCGCCACTCGCGCGCCGTCAGGAGGTCGGCGCCGTCGAAGAGCATGACGTCCGGTCCGAGCCTCTGTCCGAGCTCTTCGAGGAGCGTCGTCTTGCCGCTTCCTTCCGGTCCGACGATCGCGCCGCGCATGCCCGCCGCCGTCAGACGCGCGAGGAGGCCGTCCCAGTCCGACTCGAGGAACCGGTATCGAAACGCCTCGATCCTCGATGCCCGAAAGGGATTCGCCGCAGCGTTCACGGCTTGACGGGCTCTCCGCTCGGCGAGACGACGATGTCCTCGCGGCCCGCCTGCGCGCCCGGCTCCGCGACGATCTCCACGCTCCAGATGATCGCGATCAGCTTGCCCGCGAAGCTGTATGGCCCTTTCGGAATCGCGAGCTCGAAGTCCCGCCGGTCGACACGGCCGGGCGTCGTGAATGCCTTCGACGCCACGATCTCGGTGTCCGTCGACCCCTTGCCCTCGGTGCGCCAGAAGAGGCGCACTTCGACGGACTCCGGATCGTCCTCCCCTGTGAAAGTCCAATACGCCGCGCCGCGCACCATCTCGCCCGGCGCGTACGCGGTCTTGCGGTCCTTCAGGATGACGGAGATCTCGCTCATGCGGGTGTGACCTCGACCTCGACACTCTCGGTGACGTCGGGCCACTTCGGGATCGTGCCGGTGAGCTTCAACGTCCAGACGATGCGGTTGTTTCCGCCCGAGAAGGTATGCATCGTGCCCGCGGGGACGCGCACCGAGGCGCTCCCGGACGAGGCGACGCCGCCCGGCGACTCGAAGACGGAGATGGTCGCGAAGGTCTCGCGGTCGGTGTACGTCTTGGTGCCGCGGCGGTACTGCGCCTCCTCGACCCCTGAGAGCGTGACCTTCAACCCGGTCATGCGCGAGACGGCGCCCGTGAACGTCCACGAGAGCGTGGCCTCGCCGCCGAGCGGGATCGATGCCGCCGAGAGCGTCAACGCCGGCCGCGGATTGAACGCGCCGAGGATCGTGTAGAAGACGCCGACGATGAGCCCGAGCCCGATCAGGACGAAGGGCACGAGGAAGCAGGTCAGGCCGAACGGCTTTCCGCCGCCCTTCCACTCCTGGAGCATCTTCCAGAGAAACACCGACACGATGCCGTTCCAGAAGAGCGCGATGAAGAGCATGCCGAAGATCTTCGCGACCGGATGGGCGGTCGGGAGCTTGACGGGCCCGGCCGTCCCGGTCCGCGGCGTCGCGAACGACGCGGCGTCGCCGGGCTTTCTCGGTCCGCCCTTGCGGATCTTGAAGGCGTAAAGGATGCCGCCCGAGCCCGCGGCCGCGAAGAGCAGCGGCACGAGCACGATCCAGTAAGCCTTCGAGAGCCCGCGATGCATGACCGCGTCGTCGGGATCGTCGGGATTGACGTAGCAGGAGCGCCGCGTGCCCGGCGGATTCGCGGAGACGATCTCCTGCTTGGCCGACGCGCCGCCGGAGGAGCCGCCGAGAAACTCCCAGCGGTTGGACCGGCGCGTGCGCCCGCCCGCTTCGTACTCGTAGAGGATGTCGACGCTGTAGGTCGTCGAATCGCTTCCGGGGTGCGAGCGCACGCTGCTCTCGATGACCGTGCACGGCACCTCGCGCCACGACTGCGCCTTCAGGACCTTCAACGCCGGCAGCACGAAGAAGAGCGACATTCCGAGCCCCACGAGCAGGAACACCGAGAAGAACGCCGCGAGGCAGCCCGCGGCTTTGGCGGAAGACATCGCTTTTGTCGAGAGCGCGCGCTTGCTCGGCTCGTCCTTCTTGTCGTCCACCTGGCCTTTGGGGCTCCACGCGAACATGAGCCCGCCCGAGCCCGCGGCCACGAACACGAGAGGAAGAAGGATCATGAGAAGCATCCACAGGCTCGGCCGCTCGAGCGCCGCGTCGCCGGGATCGCTGCCCGAGACGTAGCAGGGGACCTTCGCTCCTTTCTCGTAGCGGCTCGCGATGGCCGAGGCGTCGGAGACCTTGTCGGAGCCGGTGTACCCCGGCTCGTAGACCGTGCCTTCGCGCTCTTCGCCGCCGGCCGAGTAGGAGTAGCGCGGCTGGAACTCGTAGTTGCCGGTGCCGCCGTCGGCGCGCGTCACGCTCGAGTCGAGGATCCGGCAGGTCGTCTTCTCCCAGCCGTACGTCTGGATCGCCCGCCACGCGCCCTGGACCGTGAAGGCGAGGAAGATGCAGCCCATCCCGAGAAAGAAGAGGAAGACGATCGTCGCGACGATCCGGCCGCCGACCTCGCCGCCTCCCGGAGCGCCGCGGCTTCGAAACTGAAACTTCAGGTCAGCTCCGGCGGCAGCTCCACGCCCTCACGCTCGTTGTCCCAGAGGGTGGAGAGGATCCACCAGCGTTTCCCATCGTGCATGAGCTGGATGCTGTTGACGCCGCGCCGCAGGACCTTGCCTTCGGGCGCGGGCGCCGTGCGGGCCTCATAGGAGGAGAGCACGTGCGCGATCACGCCGAAGCGGAACTCCTGCCGGC
The DNA here is from genome assembly GCA_963742245.1 of uncultured Acidobacteriota bacterium. Taxonomy (GTDB): domain Bacteria; phylum Acidobacteriota; class Thermoanaerobaculia; order UBA5066; family Gp7-AA6; genus DAHUXD01. The sequence goes on along the minus strand of CAVULG010000009.1, from coordinate 38,726 downwards.
CGATCTCGACCTCGTAGAAGTCGCTTTCCTCGAGATACTTTGCCCGCGACGCGACGAACTCGTCGAAGTCGAAGACGCCCGAGGCCGGCCCGCCCGGGGCCTGCTTCGCCGGGATGAGAAGCGCCTTCGGATGGTGCAGCGCGCGGTCGCGCTCCCACTGTCCCGGCGTCCCTTTGGGCCCGGAGATCGCGTCGTACATGGCCGTGATGATGCTGTCGATCGTGGCGAAGTCCGCGTCGCTCATGCGCCTCCCGTGTGTGTTGCGAGCATTATTGCTGATACCCTTTGAGGCGGTTTCAGCCATGCGTTCTTCGCGGACCTTCCTTTTCTGCGGGTTGTCGCTTCTCTGCGCAGGTCGCGGAGTGGCGCAGCCGGCGCACCTGGTCAAGGACATCGAGACGGCGGCCGCTGTCGGACAGGTTCAAGCCAACGACCTCTTCGCGTTCGGCTCCTCGGTCTTCTTCGGAGCGGGCAACGCGCGGAGTTACGAGCAGCTCTGGTCGAGCGACGGCACGGCACAGGGAACCCGCAAGATCCGCGACTTCGACGCCACGGGATTTGCCTGGCCCGGCCACTTCACCGCGCTCGGCGACGAGGCGCTCTTCTTTACCGGACGCAAGCTCTGGCGGATGGACGCCGCCGGCGCGGTCGCCTTCGTCCACGAGCTCCCGGCGGAAGCCTGGAGAACGGCGTCGCTGGATGCGTCCGTAATCCTGCAGCTGGGATACGGCACGGAGATCTGGCGAAGCGACGGAACCCCCGATGGCACGTTTCGGCTGTCGAGCACGCAAGCCGAGTCCGGACTGACGCGCGTCGGCGACGCGGTTTACTTTTTCGTGCGAAACGACGTATCGGGGCTCCTCGAGATCTGGAGCACCGACGGAACAGCGACAGGTACCGGTCTCCGCGTCGAGCTCGCAACCTGGTGGCTGTACGAAGTGGCCACTCTCGGCGACGGGCTCGTCTTCGTAACGAGCTCCGTCGAGGCCGAGCGTCCGTTCACGCTCTGGCGCTCGGATGGAACCGCGGAGGGCACAGAGCCGCTCGCTACGTTCGTCGGCGATTCCGCCGGGGTCTGCCCGATGAGTTGCCCGGACGTCGGTCCGGGGGAGCTCACGGCGCTCGGCGGCCGGCTCTACTTCGTCGCCAACGACGGCGTGCACGGACGCGAGCTCTGGCGAACCGACGGCACGGCCGCGGGCACCGTGCTCGTGAGCGACGTGAATTCAGGCCCGGAGTCCTCGGCCGCTGGTCTCCTCGCCGCCGGCGGCCGGATCTACTTCGTGGCCGGAGAGCTCGAGCACGGGCGGGAGCTCTGGTCGAGCGACGGAACCGACGCCGGCACCGCCCTCGTTATCGACGCGACGCCGGGCCCGGCGTCGAGTCTCGGCGGGACGGTCGCCGCGATCGGCGACCGCGTCCTCTTCGCTGTCGCCTGGTTCGACGACATCTGGATCACGGACGGGCCGACCTCCGCCCATCCGCTCGCCGACCTGTCGCCGGGCGACGGTGTCGGCCCCCGCAGCTTCGCGGCCGTTCCGGGCGGGCTCCTCTTCCTCCAGGACGTGATCGGCGGATCGCTCCTCTGGAGAACGGACGGCACGAGCGCGGGCACACGTATCGTGGACGCATTCGATTCGGACCTCGGCTCGCATCCCACCCTGCTCACGGCCGTTGGGGGACGTCTCATGTTCTCGCCGGCCGACGGAATCGCCTGGATCGACACGCCCCTTCGAGAGCTCTGGATCAGCGACGGGACTGAAAACGGCACCGAACGCGTCGCAGCCTTCGATTCTCTCGCTTCCGGCCAGGCCGGATCGAGAGGAGTGCTCTTAGACACGCTCTTCTTCTCCGTCTTTCTCGCCGCGGAGCAGCGCTCGGAGCTCTGGAAGACCAATGGAACGTCCGCAGGGACGTTGCACGTCAGCGGGACACCGAACGGTGCGGCGCAAATGACGGCTGCCGGAGCCACCCTCTTCTTCTCGGCCTGGGACGACGTCCATGGAAACGAGCTTTGGGCCACAGACGGTACGGCCGAGGGCACGCGAATGATTCGCGACATCCGCGGCGGTCGAGCAGATTCCTGGCCCTCGAGCCTCGTGGCGGTCGGCAATCGCGTGTTCTTTGCCGCGGACGACGGTGTCCACGGTCCGGAGCTCTGGGTGAGCGACGGCACGGAAGCGGGCACGACACTCGTTGCCGACATCCGTCCCGGCCCCGAGGGCTTCACTTTCCAGGGCATGACCGTGGCGCTCGGCCGCGTCTTTCTGGGCGCCTACGACGGCTCGTCATTCGGCTTGTGGACCTCCGACGGCACGGCCGCGGGAACGCGTTCGCTCGGCCCGTTCGATCCGCACCAGCTCACGACCGCGGGGGACCTCGTCTTCTTCACGGACTACTGGCTGGACGAGCTCTGGCGCAGCGACGGGACGACCGAGGGCACGTTCATGGTCCGACGGGGCCGCGCGGCCAACCTCGTCGGCTCTTCGAGCCTTCTCTACTTCATGAGCGTGGACAGCGCACACGGCATGGAGCTCTGGCGCTCCGACGGCAGCGAGAGCGGAACGAAGCTCGTTCGCGACGTTCGTCCCGGACCCGAGAGCTCGATGATGGAGTCCTCGCCGCTGTGGCCAATCGGCACCGTGGGCACTCGGGCGGTCTTCGCCGCGAGCGACGGCGTGCACGGCGTGGAGCTCTGGACGACCGACGGCAGCGAGGGCGGCACGTTCCTGGTCCAGGACATCGCGCCGGGTGCTCCCTCATCGAACCCATCGTCCTTCACGGCGACCGGCGGCCTCGTCTACTTCAGCGCGGACGACGGAGTGACCGGCCAGGAGCTCTGGGCGATTCCGGAGTCGGCGTTGCGCGTCGAGCATCCCCGTTCCGTCGAGCCCGCGGCGAGGCAGCGATCGGGGTCGCGTCCGGTCGATCCGCGCCCGTAGCCCGCCTCCTCCGGCTGTACGATCCCCGCGTGCAGCACGCCGCCCGCAAGCTGGCCCTCGCGCAGATCCGCGACATCCTGATCTCGGCCGGCGTCGGCGTCGGGATCGTGTTCCTCGTGACGGTCGACGATCCGCAGGGCTTCCGCTGGCAGCTCGCCGCGTACGGCGCGCTGATCGGCGCGATGGGGTTCGTCTTCTGCGCGGGCCTCGCATGGCTCCTGCGCGGATGGCTCGAGAAGACGCGGCTGCCCAAGTGGCTCGCGCACGGGGCGGTCTATTTCGTCGGCGGCGTCATCGGGTGGCTGCTCGCCAACCGGATCGCGATGGCGCTCGAGCTGGTGCACTTCCGGGCGTCCGTGCAGGAGCTGCGCGGTTACTTTCCGATCGCGGGCGGCATCGGCGTTCTCGTGGGTCTCGTCTTCTACGCGTTCAGCCTGCTGCAGCAGCGGCTCGCCACGTCCGTCGAGCGGCTGAAGGAAGCCGAGTTTGCGGAGAAGGAGATCGAGCTCGCCCGGGCGATGCAGCAGCGGATCCTGCCGCCGGAGGAGATTTCGGGCGAGGGCTATCGCATCAAGGCGCGCAACCTGCCCGCGCGCGGCGTCGCGGGCGACTTCTACGACGTGTTCAGTCTGCCCGACGGGGCCGTGGGTGTGGTGGTCGCGGACGTCGCCGGCAAGGGGATGGGCGCGGGCCTGATCATGGCGACGGCGAAGGCGGCGCTTCCGTTCCTGGCCGCCGAGCGCGGCGTCGACGAAGTGCTCCGCGAGGCGAGCCGCAGGCTCAAGGCGCGTCTGGCGCCGCGGGAGTTCGTCGCGCTGACCTACGCGCGCTACGAGCCGAAGACCGGCCGCTTCGAGCTCGGAAACGCGGGGCTGCCGGATCCTTACGTGTTGTCGCCGAACGCGAAGCCGCGAGCCGTTTCGGCGCCGGGCCCGCGTTTTCCCCTGGGCGTGCGCGCGGAAGTGGCGTACGAGAAGGTCGCGGGGACTCTGGCGCCCGGAGAGCGGCTGCTGCTTCTCTCCGACGGACTTGCCCGAAGCGCCGACGCTTGCCGGCGAGCCGCTCGGCTACGAGCGCTTCGAGGCGCTCCTGGCAACCGACGGCGCGAGCCCCGAGACCATCTTCGCCTCGGTGCGCGCGGCGACGGCGCCCACGCTCGCCGACGACTGGACCGTCCTCATCCTGGAGCGGACCGCGTGAACCGCGACGAGCTGCTCGCGGCGCTCGCGCGCCATCGCGCCGCCGACGCGCACGAACAGGAATCCCTGGAGTGGATGCGGCGCTTCGTCGCGGGTCCCGCGGATCCGTTCGCGCGCGACAACCCGGAGGGCCACGTCACCGCCAGCGCCGTCATCGCGCGCGCGGATGGCGAGGCGTTCCTTCTGATCCTCCACCGGACCCTCGGCCGCTGGCTTCAGCCGGGAGGCCACGTCGAGTCGACCGACGCGTCCGCCTTCGACGCCGCGCTTCGCGAGGCGCGCGAGGAGACGGGCATCGCGACCTTCACCGCGCCGCTTTCCGACGAGATCCTCGACGTCGACGTCCACCTGATCCCGGCGCGCCGCCGCGATCCCGCGCACCATCACTTCGACGTGCGGTTCCTCGTCACGGCCGACACGGACTTCGACCGCTCCGCCTCGGAGGATCCGGCGCGCCCGATGGAGTGGCGCGGCTACGAAGAGGCGCTCGCTTCGGGCGTCGACGAGTCGCTCGAGCGGGCGCTCGCGAAGGCGCGTGCGGCTCTCCAGCGGTTGACGGTGTAGGGGCGGGGTCTCTCGGTGAGAAAGCGCTACGCGACGCCGGACATCGCCGTCACGTTCGATCCGCGCCGATGCATCCACGCCGCGCGCTGTGTCGAGGGCGCGCCCGAGGTCTTCGATCCGAACGCGCGTCCCTGGATTCAGCCGGACAACGCGCCCGCCGGGAAGCTCGCCGACGTGATCGCGCGCTGCCCGACGGGAGCGCTGCGCTATGAGCGCCTCGACGGCGGCCCGCCCGAAGCCGTGCCGGTGGAGGCCACGCTGACGCTCGTCAAGGACGGCCCCATCCACGTGCGCGGCCCGATGCCGCTCAACGACGCCCAGGGCAACCGCCGGGACGATGCCGGCCACCGTTACGCCCTGTGCCGGTGCGGCGGCTCCGGCAACAAGCCGTTTTGCGACAACACCCATCGGACGATGGGGTTTGAGACATAGGGACTGCGCGGCGTAACGGGGCGGGGGCAAGCCCCGCCCCTACGAAGAGTCCCGGGTGCGCGCGGTACGAGCCGGCGGGTATGGACGCGACGTTAGACCCGCGCCGTGTTCGTAGGGGCGGCGTTACCGCCGGGCTGCGCCCGGCGTTCCCTACTGCTGGGGGTTTGCCTTCGGTGGTCGGGTCGCGGCCGCCCTTTTCGCCGAGGGCGGGGGCAAGCCCCGCCCCTACCCCCACAACTGGTATTCGAACGAGCCGGAGAGCGGGTAGTCCTCGCTTCGCGCGACCAGCTTGGCTCGTACGGGATTCTCGATGATGTAGCGCGCGACGACGAGCACGTCTTCATCCGTCCGAAGGGCGTGGTCGTAGAAGCTGCGCTGCCAGATACGGGCCTGTCGCCCTCTTCGGGCGGCGGCAAGGGAGCATCGCGATTTCCAACTGCCGACTTCGGTTACGAGATCGGCGCCGGCGTCAACACCGAGAAGCAGGTGCACGTGATCCGGCATGAGGCAGTACGCGTGCCCGCGCAACCGGGGTCCGATACAGAGGTCACGGAGGAGGCCGATGCATTCACGACCGAAGTCGGTGTCGGCGAACACCTCTTCGCGATTCCAAGTTGCGATCGTGACGGAGAAGATGCGTCCCGGTTCCGAGTAGACGCCTGGCGCCATGCGGATGCGTTTGCGGCGGGGCATATGCATTCATTTGTCGCGAGGGCGCAGGAGGGCGGGGGCAAGCCCCGCCCCTACGATGCGAGCCCAGTCGCGGCCGCCCGGCTACGGCGTCGGAGCCGGGGATGGGGGTCGCGAACTCCTGGCGGAGGCGCTGGGGGATCGGGATCGTCGGCTCGCTGGACATGTTGACGAAGAGGTAGACGAATCCGACGACGATGACGAAGACGCCGGTCGCGCGGTTGATGAGGGTGAGCTTGCGCATGTCGAAGTGATTGCGCACGGCGTGCGCGCCGGCGCAGAGGACGACCCACCACAGAAGCGACCCGCTGAAGACGCCGCCGACGAGCTCGATCGTCAGGAGCGGCCGGCCGTGCACGGCGCCGATGCCCATCGTGGCGAAGATGGCGGCGAACGCGACGAACGTCATCGGATTGGTCAGAGTGAGAATGAGCGTCGACAGGAAGTCGCCCGTGAGGCCCTTGCCGTCGACCGGACCGCGCTCGTCTTTCATCTTGACGAGCAGGAGCCGCAGTCCGAGAACGAGCAGGATGAAGCCGCCGACCCGCTGGAGCCACGCGTGCTCGTTGATGAGGAACTCGGAGACCATCGTCGCGCCGAAGGCCGCGATCGCGCCGTACATCGCGTCCGCCGTGGCGGCGCCGAGGCCCGTCACGAGTCCCGACAGCCATCGCTTGGAGATCGTGCGCTGGACGCACAGCGCCGCGATCGGCCCCACGGGCGCCGCGAGGCAGAATCCGACGATCAGTCCTTTGACGTAGAGGCTCATCGAGAGTTCGGCGTTCTCAGTGGGGCAGCTTCAGCCGGAGTCCCTGGGGCAGCGGAATCTCGATCGAGCGCTCCCGCCCTGCCGCAGCGGCCTTGCGGACCTCGAAGGAGAAGGAGACGGGCCGCGAACGGCGTCCCTGCGCGTCGATGAGCGTCGCGCGCAGCGTCACCTGCTGGGGCGTCGACGAGCGGATGCGGAAGGGGAAGCTGCCCTGCTGCACGTCGCCGCCCGGAGGCCGCACCGTGAACGGCTCGAACCGCTCCGCCGCGATGACCTCGAACCGCGCCTCGGCGACGTCGTCCTGTCCGGCCGCGAACTGCACGGTGCCCACGGTATCGCGGTTCCCCGCGACGATGACCGGGGGAAAGTTGACGGCCTTGATTTCCGGCGGCTCCTTGCGAAGGAAAAAAAAGTAGACGGCGGCGATGACCGCCGCGGCCACGAGCGAGCCGACGGCCGGCCTCTTCCAGGTGTTGGCGTTGGGGACGACTCCAGGGGGCATCGGGTCCCGGTCGCCGAGCCGGGCGCCCGTGTGCTTGTGGAGCGGAGGAGGAATCTGTTTCGAGTCGCGCGTCTGCCCGAGCATCCCGATCGTCTCGGCGAGCGTGCGGACGTGGCCGTCGAGCGGCTCGGTGAATGCGTCGAGCCAGTGCGAGGTCGAGACGAAGTACTCGAGACTGCGCGACGGCGGGACATCCTCGATCCGGAACGGGATCACGCGGACGTTCTTGGCCACCGCGCGTTCGACCTCGCGGCGGATCTGCGGCGACTCGTTGGCGTGGGACGAGAAGATCAGGACGAGAACGTCGGAGCGCGAGATCGCGTCGACGATCGCGCCGCTCCAGTCCGTGCCCGCCGTAATGTCGCGAGGGGCGATCCAGCACGTCAGGCCGCTCGACTCCAGCCCGTCGCACACTTTCTGCGCCACCGACCGGTCCCGGTTGGAGTAGCTGATGAAGACGCTGGACGCCTTCCTCGAGCCCGACGGCGTGGCAGTAATGCGAGAATTCTATGCCGGGAGGCGCCCGCCATGGCCAGACCCGCCCGTCCCGCCCGGATGCTTTCGAGCCTCGTGTTGGCGCTGGTCCTTTGCGCTGCGGCGTGCTCGCGGCCCGGCGAGATCACGAACCTCGAATGCGCGCGGCCGCCGGAGGTCGACGCGGCCTGGTGGTCGCTGGACGGACTTGCCGAACGCTGCGGATACGACGCCGTTTGCTGGCGGCGTGCGGCCGAGGAGGGTCGCCAGGTACGCGACACGCATCCCCAAGAGCTCCTCGCTCACCGGGTGTACGTGACCCGGACGCTCTGGGCCGCGCGGACAGTTCCGGAAGGCGCGGACCTGCGCCGTCAGCTCGAGAGCGAGTACGCGGAGCTTGCGGCCGCGTATCCGAGCAATCCGGCATACCCGTATTTCCTGGCGCGGATCGTCGAGAACCGTAATGCGATACGCGTTCATCTCGCGCACGCCGTACAGCTCGATCCGGGCTTTCCATGGGCCCGGCAGGCCTGGATCCGGGATCTCGCCTTTCAGCCTTCGGAGGACGACCGGCGGCAGATGCGCGAGCACCTCGCGGCTTTCGTGCGCGCATGTCCCGAAGAGTCCGCCGAGATTCTGGAGCTTCTCGGTTCCGTCAACGACGCGGAGTCATGGCACGCATACGCCGGAGATCTGCGGCGCCGCATCACACCCTCGAGCGCGCTCGCCCGGAGTCTTCCCGACCTTTGGGAGCTCGAGTTTCGCTTCGCGCCTCCCTCGGAGCACGCTGCCCTTCGCGAGAGGATCCGCGCGGACCTTGTCGAGCTCGCGCGCGCCGAGCCACGGACTCGCGAGCAGCTGGCGGCGCTCCGGAAGGGATATGCACTCACGGCCGACGAAACGCAGGCGCAGGTTGCCGACGACGAATGGCTCGCGCGCTTTCCGTGCACGGCCGAAGCGACCCGGATCCGCCTCAAGCGCTGGAAGGCCGACGCGGCAAACGCGCCGGCGAAAGACGATGCGGTGCAGGCGCGTGCGGCCGCGGACGGAGCGGCGGTGTCGGCGGCCTGGGCCTTGCCGTGCCCCGGCGAGATGCTCGTCTGGCAGTACTACCTCGACGATCTCCTCGCCTGGGACAGCGCTCCGGCTGCCGACGTCGAGCGCGTCGCCGACCGGTTGACGCAGCTTCTCGGGACACACGCGAGCGAGATGCTCGCGGACGCCTACCTGAAGAAGGGAATGCGTCTCGAGCGCGTGGCGGGCTTGATCGAGGGAGCCGAAGAAAGGAGCCGTCGCGACTGGGAAATGGTCCGGGCGGCCGGCATCGAGGGCGAGATGCTCAAGGTCTACTCGCAGAAGCAAGCCTACGAGCGCTTCCAGAACCAGGTGCTCCGCGCGCGGCTGGCGCTCGCGCGCAGGGACGCCGGTTCCGCCGATCTCGCGCTGAGCCGGCTCGTGGGGATTCTCGAGGAGAACCGAAAGGCCGCTCCGGATGAGGACGAACGGATGTTCGCGTCGCAGGAAGGGTTGCTGTGGAGCCTCCGCGCGGAGCGCGCGCTCCTGTCCGGGAAAGAGGCCGAAGCCCTCGCCGCCTATGGCTCCTCGCTCGGAGCATCGCCCGACGACGCAAGCGTCGGCCGCAGCGCGCGTTCCGTCTACGCGCGTCTGAATGGGAGCGACGCAGGATTCGAGGCCTGGCGCCAGACGGCCGTGGACTCAGGTCGAACCGCCGAGGCGCGGCCGGCGAAGAGCGTCGATCGGCCATTGCCCGATTTCACCCTGTCGGATCTCTCCGGGCGGAAGTGGAGCGCGAAGGATCTCGCCGGCAAGGCCGTCCTGATCAACGTGTGGGCGACCTGGTGCGGTCCCTGTCGCCAAGAGCTGCCGAGCGTCCAGAAGCTCTACGAGAAGATCAAGAACAGCCGCGACGTGGGAGTCGTCACCGTCAGCGTCGACGACAATCCCGGGCTGATCGCGCCGTTCCTGGAAAAGGAGAAGTTCACGTTTCCCGTGCTACTCGCCGAGGCGGGCGGCCTGTTCCGCTGGTCGCCCCGCGGAGGCATTCCGATGAGCTACGTCATCGACCGGCGCGGCCGGATCGTGCGCGAGGAGTTCGGGTTCATGGGCAACGGCGACGCGTGGTTGGAAGAAACCGAGCGCGCGCTGCGCGAGGCCGCGGCGGCACCCTAGCCCTACGTCCCGAACGACTGCGGCCAGGGCTCGCCGTCGGGCACGAAGATCTCCTCGATGAGCGCGTCGAAGGTCCTGGCGATGCGGAAGGCGAGGGGGAGCGAGGGGTCGTTGCGGCCGGTTTCGACGGCGTTGACGGTCTGACGCGAAACCGCGAGCCGCTCCGCCAGATCCGCCTGGGACCAGTCCTGCTCGGCGCGGAGCACGCGCAGGCGGTTTCTCATGGGTGCAGATGTAATGCATGATTGACATTAAGTCAATTGATCTTTACACTCTTGTATTACGCCTTTTTTACGCCTATATTGCCTCTCCAAGCGGGGAGGCGACATGGGCGCTCTGGTGATCGAGCGGATTCTCGAGGGATCGGGACTGGTGCGCAAAGAGGCGGCGCGCGACCTTCTTGCCGGCCTCGGCGCGAGGCTGACGCGCGCCTGCGACCTCGCGTCGCCCGCGTCCACGCGCGATCCGTTCGCGACGAGAGTCCCCGCGCTCGACCGCCTCCTTTCCGGCGGGATTCCGCGCGGCGCGCTGACGGAGATCACGGGCCGCCGTTCGTGCGGCCGTTTCTCGATCGGCATCGCGACACTGGCCGCGGCGACCTCCGCCGGTGAATCGGCCGCGCTCGTCGATTTAGGCGGCCACCTCGATCCGCAGTCGGCGGAGGAGGCGGGTGTGGACCTGACGCGCCTGCTCTGGGTGCGGCCGGCGAAGCTGAAGGAGGCGGTCGCGAGCGCGGAGATGCTGCTTTCGACGGGGTTCCCGCTCGTCGTCGTCGACCTGGGCATTCCGCCCGTGCGCGGCCGCTCCATGCCCGACGCCGCGTGGGTGCGCCTGACGCGCGCGGCCCGCGACCGCCGCGCGGCGCTCCTGCTGCTTTCGCCCTACCGCGTCAGCGGCATCGCCGCCGAGACGGCCGTCGCGCTCGACGCGGCGCGCCCCGCGTGGCACGGCGCGGGAAATTCGCCGCGGCTGCTCGACGGGATCGGCGCGCGGCTGACGCTCGAGAAGGACGCGCGCATGCGCGAGGGGGCGGCGGAGGGGATGAGCCTTTCGATTGCCGAAGAGGGCGGCCGCGAGGGCCGCCCCTACGACGGTCCGGCGGGCGCGGGTGTAGGGGCGGGGCTCGTCCCCGCCCGGCGCGCGCGAGCGTGATCGCCTGTCTCTACGTCCCGCTCTTCCCGCTCGCGGCGCGTCTGCGCAGCGAGCCGGAATTGAAGGGCGAGGCCGTCGCGATCTTCGAAGGCAACGGCAACGCCGCGCGCGTCGTCGCCGCGACGAAGAAGGCGCGCCGCGCCGGCATCGCGCCCGGCATGACGCTGCCCCAGGCGCGCGCCCGCATGCCCGGCCTCGTCGCGCGCGGACGCGACACGGAGTGCGAACGCGCGGCGGAAGAGGCGCTGCTCGAGGTCGCCGAGTCCTTCTCGCCGCGCGTCGAGGACGCGGGGGAGGGTGTGGTGTACGTGGAGCTGGACGGGCACGCGCGGTTGACGGCCCGGCCCAACGGGGCGGGGGCAAGCCCCGCCCCTACGAAGACATCGGATGTCGCAGGGGCCCCGGTCGTAGGGGCGCCCCTTGCGGGCGCCCGGCCCCACGCGACGCTCGTCGACGACGCGGTGCGCGAACTCGCGCGCGACATGATCCGCGCGGCGGAGAAGGCGGGGCTGCCCGCGCGCGCGGGTGTGGCTGCGTCGAAGCTCTCCGCGCGCGTGGCCGCGGGACTTCCCGAGTCGCCGACCGTCGTTCCCGAGGGCGAGGAGGCGCGCTTCCTCGCGCCCCTCCCGCTCGAGAAGCTCGCGCCGCAGATGGAGATCGCCGCGACCCTCGACCGCTGGGGGCTGACGACGATCGGCGAGCTCGCGAAGCTGCCGGAGGGCGAAGTCGCGAGCCGTCTCGGCGAGATCGGCCGCGCGCTCCACATGTCCGCCCGCGGCATCGACCCGCAGCCGCTGGAGCCCTGGGTCCCGCCGCCCTCCTTCACCGAAGGCATGGACCTCGAGTGGCCGCTCGCGACCCTCGAGCCCTTCCTCTTTCTCGCCCACACCGCGCTCGAGCGCCTGCTCGCGCGGCTCGAGGCGCGCGCCCTCTCCTGCACGCGCCTGGAAGTGATGCTCAAGCTCGACCCCGACGGCCACGACGCCCGCGCGATCGCGCTGCCCGCTCCCACGCGCGACGCCAAGACGCTGCTCACGCTCGTCCGCCTCGAGCTCGAGGCGCGGCCCCCCGGCGCGCCCGTCGCCGGCTTCGCGTTCGCCGCCCATCCCGACGCCCCGCGTCGCGCGCAGCTTTCTCTTTTTGGCCCCTCCGCGCTCTCGCCCGACCGCCTCGCGACGACGATCGCGCGCCTCGCGGCCCTTCTCGGCGCCGACCGCATCGGCTCGCCGCGCTCGGTCGCCGGACACCGCCCCGAGCGCTACGCGATGAGCCCCAGCGGCTTCGCGCCGCCGCCTCCGCCGAGGCTTCGCGCCCCCGCGAAGAACGGACGCGGGCTTCTCTCGGTGCGCGTGCTGCGGCCGCCCGTGCCGCTGGCGGTGCTGGTGGAGAATCGGGCGGGGACAAGCCCCGCCCCTACACAGAACCGTCCGACCTCACTCCAGTCGCCTCCCGACGCCGCGCCGGCGATCGCGGGATCCGTTCGCGTCGCCTCGGGACCCTGGTCCGTCGAGGATGGCTGGTGGACCGACGCTCCCGCCGACCGCGACTACTGGGACGTCGAGCTCTCGAGCGGCGGCCTCTACCGCATCTACCGCGAGCGGCGCGACGGCGCGTGGTTCTCCGACGGCGTCTACGACTAGCGATATAGTCCGCCGCCAAGAACCCCAAAGCGATGCTCGGCAAACTCTTTCGCGACTTCATGCTGATCTGGACGACCGTCGATCCGATCGGCAACCTCGCACTCTTCGCCGGCCTGACCGCCTCGCTCACGACCGCCGAGCGCCGCAACGTCGCCCGCCGCGCCACGACCTATGCGGCCATCATTCTCGTCGCCGCCGTCGCCCTCGGCCAGATCATCCTCGACGCGATGGGCATCCACCTGCTCTCGTTGAAGCTCGCCGGCGGCATCATCCTCTTCCTCTTCTCCCTCCAGATGCTCTTCGGCCAGCTCGAGAACAACGCCGGCTCGACCGACACGGGGCGCGACATCGCCATCTTCCCGCTCGCCGTTCCGTCGATCGCCGGGCCCGGAACCATCATGGCCGTCATCCTCCAGACCGACAACGACGTCTACACCGTTCCCCAGCAGGCCGCGACGGCCGGCGTTTTGCTCGTCGTGCTCCTCATGACTTACGGGCTGTTTCTTCTGTCCGAGAGGATCCTGCGCATCATCGGGCGCCAGGGCGCGTCGATCCTGGTGCGCGTCATGGGCATCATCCTGGCGTCCCTCTCCGTCGAGCTCGTCATGAACGCCCTCCAGATCCAGCCCTGGGCGACGTCCCTGCACCAGTAGGGGCTCCCGCCGACCCCTCCTCGCGACAACACATATATAGATGTCCGCCTCGGGATCGGGCTTTGCCCCGCCGCCCCCGGGAAAGCCCCGCCTGCTCGACCGCGTGCGCGAAGCGATCCGCGCCCGCCACTACAGCCTGCGCACCGAGGAGGCCTATGTCGGCTGGATCCGCCGCTACATCCTCTTTCACAACAAGCGCCACCCTTTGGAGATGGCCGAGCCCGAGATCAATGCCTTCGTCACCCACCTCGCCGTCCAGGGCCCCGTCAGCGCCTCGACCCAGACCCAGGCGCTCTCGGCCCTGATGTTCCTGTACCGCCACGTGCTCGCCAAGCCCCTGCCCGATCTGGATACGGTCATCCGCGCCAAGCGGCCCGGCCGGCTGCCGAGCGTGCTGACCCGCGGGGAAGTGCGCCGCATCCTCGGCCGCATGAACGGCACGCCCCGCCTCGTCGCGACGCTTCTCTACGGCACCGGCATGCGCCTGCTCGAATGCCTGCGCCTGCGCGTCAAGGACGTCGAGTTCGGCAACAACCGCATCGTCGTCCGCGACACCAAGGGCGGCGAGGATCGTGTCGTCCCGTTTCCCATGGTCGCCCGCGCCGAGATGCCCTCGTGGCTCTCGCGTGTGCGCCGCATCCACCGCCGCGACCTCGCCGATGGGTTCGGGAGCGTCTACCTGCCCGACGCCATCGCGAAAAAGTTCCCCGGCGCCGAGCGCGAGTGGGGCTGGCAGTACGTCTTTCCCGGCGAGCACCGCAGCCGCGACCCGCGGGGAGGGGAGGTCAAGAGGCCCGGGCGAAGCGATCCGGTGGCCCGGCCGGCCGGCGACCCCCCCGCCCGGCCCGGCGAACCCGAGCGCCGCCATCACTTACATGAGACCGTCATCCAGCGGGCGCTGCGCCGTGCCGTTCTCGACGTCGGCATCGCGCGCCGGATCAGCTGCCACACCTTCCGTCACTCCTTCGCGACCCACCTGCTCGAAGAGGGGTACGATATCCGCACGATCCAGGAGCTGCTCGGCCACAGAGACGTCAAGACGACGATGATCTACACACACGTGCTCAACCGCGGCGGCCGCGGCGTCCGCAGCCCGGTCGACATCCTGTGGGCCGGTTTATCCGCCAGTTCGGGAACTAGACAGCTCGATTCGCTGTCTAACTATCTGACGTCGCCCGTTCCTCCGGAGCGACAGCTGGGGACCGGTGAGGACGTTACCGACGAACCGACCGACGAGAACGTAGATGAATAGGCAGCTTCAGTTGCGGGAGTTGACAGATTTGCGTAGGGAGTCGAAGTTACAGCCTATGCAACGGTTAGGCCGCCGAAGCGCCCTGATCAGTTCGCCTCGGTCAGCCTTCGCCCAGGAGAGTTCTGGAACCGGCGGGCGAGATCGGGTGTCAGCGAAGCAGGCAGATGAGAGATCGAGGCGACAGCCACCGGTGCTGTCAAGCGTCAGAGAGTGGCGTCGTGGCGGAAGCCGCAGGTTGCCGGCTTGGTCACCGACCTGCTTGGTCTACTTCTGGCGTTCAGCGGCTGACCTAACCCGCGGGTGCAGCGGACGCTGCCCCTACGCTTCGCTACGGGGCTCGCCGCTGACCCGCCACCTGTTAGGCCGCCGAACGCACCCTCATCAGTTCGGCTCGGCCAGCCTTCCCCCAGGAAAGTTCCGGAACCGCTGGGACGATAGGGTGTCCGTAGAAGCAGGCTGATGAGAGAGCGTGGCGTTAGCCCCGGTCCCGTCAAGGCGCTAGAGCGTAGCGTCGTGGCGCAAGCCGCAGGTTCCCGGCTCGGTCACCGCTTCGCGCGGTCTAGCTCTGGCGAATGGTCGGCAGCCTAACCCGCGGGTGCAGCGGACTCGCCCCTACGCTTCGCTACGGGGCTCGCCGCTGACCCGCCACCTGTTAGGCGGACGTGGGAGAGCAATGAGGGCCCCCGAGTTACACCTTGCTGCCCAAGGCTCTTCCAGCGTGGCGAGGCGGCTGGGTCGACAACGAAATCGGCGGTCGCTGCCGAGCTGCGGTGTCTATATATATGGGGCGGTCGTGGCACCTGAAGAATCGCGGTCGTGGGCGTAGTGGTCGAAAGGCTGTCGGCTGGGGGTCATGGTGGCTGTGAAGCGCCGCCTAACCCGCGGGTGCAGCGGACTCGCCCCTGCGCTTCGCTCCGGGCTCGCCGCTGACCCGCCACCTGTTAGGCCGCTGAAGAGATGCCGGCCGTAACCTTGAGAGTCGAAGTGCAACCTGACGCACGGTCGTCGTCGCTTGAGCAGCTGCCGGATCCGGCACTTGGCTCGCAAGGTTGAAATCTCCGCCTGTAGATGGCAAGGCCGATGAGAGGAGCGTCATCGCGCTGGTCTCAAGCCACTGTCACTGCCGGCAGCAGGCGTCGTGGTCGTAAAGGCCGGCGCGGCTCGGCCGCATGATCAGCGTGCTGAGTGGTGGAATCAGCGTGAAGGCGCAGCCGCCTAACCCGCGGGTGCAGCGGACTCGCCCCTACGCTTCGCTACGGGGCTCGCCGCTGACCCGCCACCTGTTAGGCCGCCGAACGCACCCTGATCAGTTCGCCTCGGTCAGCCTTCCCCCAGCAGAGTTCCGGAACCGGCGAGACGATCGGGTGTCTAACGTAGAAGCAGGCAGATGAGAGATCGAGGCGACAGCCCCGGTGCGGTCAAGGCGTCAGAGCGGTGGCGTCGTGGCGGAAGGCGCAGGTTCACGGCTTGGTCACGGTCTGCTTGGTCTACTTCTGGCGGGTTTGCGGCTGCCTAACCCGCGGGTGCAGCGGACTCGCCCCTACGCTTCGCTACGGGGCTCGCCGCTGACCCGCCACCTGTTAGGCCGCCGAACGCACCCTCATCAGTTCGGCTCGGTCAGCCTTCCCCCAGCAGAGTTCCGGAACCGCTGGGACAATAGGGTGTCCGTAGAAGCAGGCTGATGAGAGAGCGTGGCGTTAGCCCCGGTCCCGTCAAGACGCTAGAGGGTAGCGTCGTGGCGCAAGCCGCAGGTTCCCGGCTCGGTCAGCGTTCTGCGCGGTCTACCTCTGGCGAATGGTCGGCAGCCTAACCCGCGGGTGCAGCGGACTCGCGTGGCGCGCTGCGCGCGCCCCGGCTCGCCGCTGACCCGCCACCTGTTAGGCCGCCGAAATCGCACCCTGATCAGTTCGCCTCGGTCAGCCTTCCCCCAGCAGAGTTCCGGAACCGGCGAGGACGATAGGGTGTCCAAGTAGAAGCAGGCAGATGAGAGATCGAGGCGACAGCCCCGGTGCGGTCAAGGCGTCAGAGAGTGGCGTCGTGGCGGAAGGCGCAGGTTCACGGCTTGGTCAGCGATCTGCTTGGTCTACTTCTGGCGGGTGAGCGGCTGCCTAACCCGCGGGTGCAGCGGACTCGCCCCTACGCTTCGCTACGGGGCTCGCCGCTGACCCGCCACCTGTTAGGCGCGCGCTGGGACCGCTGTGTCTTTTGATCCGGTCAGGTGCTGGGACTGTCCGATCCAAGCAGGCACGTTGGGCGGCATCTTCGCAGGTACGCTCGCTCTCGTCTGTCTTGGGGCTGCGCTTCTTTCCGTACGACATTGGGCCCTCCGATTCCTCGGCAAGTTCGTGCTGACGTTTGCGCTACTTTGGGCCGCAAGTTTCGCGTGGGTAGGTCCCCGCTGGGGAATCGCGTGGCGTTCAAACCTTGAAGTCGGTGATCCTCTGCTTACGCGACTCATTTTCGGCGCCTGGTTGTTGGGCGCCCTATCGATAGGAGCAGCAGGTGTTCTTCGGGCACGGAAGGCGGGCGGCGCCTAACCCGCGGGTGCAGCGGACTCGCCCCTGCGCTTCGCTTCGGGGCTCGCCGCTGACCCGCAAATCCGTGATGACCAACACCGCGCCGGTCGGCGCCTATCGCGGCGCGGGCCGCCCCGAGGCCGTGTTCATCGTCGAACGGCTGATGGACGCTGCCGCGCGCCAGATCGGAATGGACCCGCGCGCGATCCGCAAAGTCAACTACATCAAGCCGGCGCAATTGCCCTACACCAACGCCGCCGGCCAGGTCTACGATTCCGGCGCGTTCGCGCACATGATGCAGCGTGCTTGCGATCTTGCGGATTGGGACGGTTTTGCCGCGCGCAAGAAAGCGGCGAAGAAGAAGGGCCTGCTGTACGGCCGCGGGCTTACCAGCTACATCGAATGGACCGGCGGGCGCGCGCATACGGAAAAGGTCTCCCTGCACGCCACGGCCGAGGGCCGCATCATCCTGCATTCCGGCACCATGGCGATGGGGCAGGGCCTGCAGACCACCTACACCCAAATGGTGTCGGATACGCTCGGCATTGCCATGGACAAGATCGACGTGGTGCAGGGCGATACCGATCTGGCGACCGGTTTCGGCTCCGTCGGTTCGCGCTCGCTGTTCGTCGGCGGCACCGCGGTCGCCGTCTCCACCAACGACATGATCAACAAGGCGCGCGAGAAGGCGTCCAACGTGCTGGAGACCTCGGTCGAGGACATCGAGTACCGCGACGGCTTTCTGACAGTGGTCGGCACCGACAGGCGTATCAGCCTGTTCGAGATCGCGAAGAAGGAAGACGGCGCGCGGCTCAGCGTCGACAGGAAGGCGAGGTCGACGGCCCGAGCTGGCCGAACGGTACCCATATCTGCGAGGTCGAGATCGATCCCGAGACCGGCATCACGCGGGTGGTGCGCTACACCACGGTCGACGACGTCGGCATTGCCGTCAATCCGATGCTGGTCACGGGCCAGGTGCACGGCGGCGTCGCGCAGGGCATCGGCCAGGCGTTGTATGAAGGCGTGTCCTACAACGAGGAAGGCCAGCTGCTGACCGCGAGCTATCAGGATTACTGCGTGCCGCGCGCCGACGACATTCCGCTGATCGCCGTGACGCTGGATGATTCCGCGCCCTGCCGCACCAATCCGCTCGGCGCCAAGGGCTGCGGTGAATCCGGCGCGATCGGCGGCCCGCCCTGCATCACCAACGGCGTGATGGATGCCTTGAGCGAACTCGGGATCAAGCAGCTGAATACGCCGCTGACGCCGGCCAAGGTCTGGCAGGCGATCAGGAATGCGAGGGTGGCATTAGTTTCGCGTCATTCCGGGGCGGCTGCGCAGCGACGAGCCCGGTATTTCGATTCGGGCCGCATGCTCCGTCGTGAAACTGGATTCCGGGCTCGTGCTTCGCACGCCCCGGAATGACGGCGGGTGCAAAGTGCGCGATGCCACTTAATGCAGCACGCCTCAAAAATCAGCACCCCGTACCGTTGCGGGAATCCGGCGAATCAAGCCGCAATGAGCGCATCAAGAAGCAAGAACGTAGCCAGACTCGCGGGAGGCGATCTCATGTCGATTGAAGGCGTCAATGCGGGCGCTGTCTGCTCGTGTGATCGTCGTCGGCAACGAAAAGGGCGGCTCGGGAAAATCCACCGTCGCCATGCATATCGCGATCGCGCTCATCAAATCGGGCCAGGCGGTCGCCACCATTGATCTCGACACCAGGCAAAAAAGCCTCACCCATCACATCGAGAACCGTCGCGCCTGGGCCCGGCATGTCGGCCGTGATCTCGGCATGCCGCAGCATTTCTGCTTCGAGCAACTCGATCATCCCTCGGCCGTGGAAGAGGCCGCCGGCTGCCGGGCACTGGAGAAAACCGTCGAGACCGCTGGCCGGCCGCTATGGCGTCGTGGTCATCGATACCCCCGGACATGACGACTATTTGGCGCGCGTCGCGCATGCGATGGCGGACACGCTGATCACGCCGCTCAACGACAGCTTTGTCGATCTCGACGTGCTCGGCACCGTCGATCCCGAAACCTTCGCGTCACCGGCACCAGCCATTATGCTGGCATGGTGGAAGAGGCGCGGGGCCGGCGACGCGTGCGCTATCTGCGGAGTCACCGACTGGATCGTGCTGCGCAACCGGCTCTCGACACTCGGCTCGCGCAACAAGCGTCTCGTCGGCGAGAGCATCCAGCATTTGTCGCAGCGGCTGAATTCCGCTGCATCGACGGCCTGGCCGAACGGGTGATCATCTTCCGCGAATCTATCCGCGGGGACTCGACCGCTGTCGACGATCTCGACGAGTTCGACGCCCGGCGGCCGCCCGACGCACTGCTGCCTCTGGTCACCGCGCGGCTGGAGATGCTCGCCGCTCATCATCTTCGATCGCGGCTGGGAACGCCGCGCCAACTGCCCACGAGATTGTCGGCCGCCGGCAGGAAGTTGGCGCTACCCGATCGAGCTACAGCCCCAGCACCATCTTGGCGATGATCTCGCGCTGGATTTCCGACGAGCCGCCGAAGATCGTGTAGGCGCGGCCGTTGAGATATTCCGGCACCACCGTCAGCATCTCCTCCGGCATTCCCGGCGGCTCGTGTTGAGGCGGTAGAGCGGCCGCACCGGCTCCACCGCAAGCCCGTCATGGCCGATCACATCGACGCCGAGCCGCGTCACCGCCTGGCGGATTTCGCTGTTGCGCAGCTTCAGGATCGATGACACCGCGCCGGGATTTTGCCCGGTCTGCAGCGCCGAGAGCACCCGCAGCTCGGTCATTTCCAGCGCGTCGATATCGACCTCGACCTCCGACATGCGCAAGCTAGATATCGGGATCGTCGATGGCGCGGCCGGTGGCGTCGGATTCCGCAAGCTCGGAGATCGTCTGCAGCGCCGCGCGCAATTTGGCCGACGCAATGCCGGCGCCGCGCTCGAACTCCAGCAGATATTTGCCGTAGGTCCAGCCCTTGCCTTCCTCGCCGACACGGTTGGCGACGGGCACGCGGACGTCGTCGAAAAACACCTGGTTGACTTCGTGGTCGCCGCCGATGGTGAGGATCGGCCGCGTGGTGATGCCCGGCGTCTTCATGTCGATCAGGATGAAGCTGATGCCGTCCTGCTGCCGCTCGCTGTCGTTGGTGCGCACCAGCGCGAACATGCGGTTGGCGTGATGGGCATGCGTGGTCCAGATCTTGGTGCCGTTGATGATGTAGTCGTCGCCGTCGCGCACCGCGCGCGTCTTCAATGACGAGAGGTCGGAGCCGGAGCCCGGCTCGGAATAGCCCTGGCACCAGTAGTCCTCGCCGGAGAGGATTCGCGGCAGATAAAAATTCTTCTGCTCGGCCGAGCCAAAGCCGATGATGACCGGGCCGACCATTTTGACGCCCATCACATTGACATTCGGCACGCCGGCGCGCGCGCATTCGGCCTCGAAGATCCAGCGCTGCGCCGGCGTCCAGTCCGGCCCGCCATGCTCGACCGGCCAGCCCGGCGCGCCCCAGCCCTTTTTGTGCAGCGCGCGCTGCCAGGCCATGCCGATGTCGGGATCGGAAAACACCGATGGGGTCAGCGCAGTGGCGCGCTTCATTTCCGGCGTGCAGATTCGTCGGCGATGAAGTCGCGGACTTCCTGTTCGAAGGCGCGCTCCTCAGTGCTGAACGTCAGGTCCATGGCTGCGCTCCCTTATGCGTTGAACAGTCGGCCGCCGAGGGCGGCGTGACGGCGATAATGATGGTCGCTGCCGCCGAACAGCGTGTCGAAGGCGAGCAGCCGCTTGAAATAGAGACCGATGTCGAGTTCTTCGGTGACGCCCATGGCGCCATGCAGCTGCACCGATTGTTCGGCGACGAAGCGCGCGCATTTGCCGATCTTGGCCTTGGCGCCCGAGGCGGCGCGGCCGCGCGCCACCGGTTCGGCATCGACCATCAGCGCCGCGCGCAGCGCCATCGAGCGCGCCTCGTCGCAGTTCATCGCCATGTCGGCGAGGCGGTGGCGGATCACCTGGTTGGCCGACAGCGGCCGGCCGAACTGCTTTCTGATCTTGGTGTATTCGAGCGTCGTGTCGAGCAGCGTCTGCATGATGCCGACGGCTTCCGCGCCGAGCGCGGCCATCGCGCGATCGACGACGGCCTCGATGGCCGGCAGCGCATCGCTGCCGTCGCCGAGCAAGGCATCGGCCGGCAACAAAGACATCGCGAAGATCGATGCTGCAGGCGCGCCCGCCGCCGAGGCGCGGGAAATCGCGCATGGTCAGGCCGGACGTATCCGCCGGCACCAGGAACAGGCCGAGCTCGCCGGACGCCATTGGCGTTGGCGGTCCGCGCCGAAACGATGATCTGCCCGGCGGCATTGCCGTCGAGCACCGCGATCTTCCGGCCATCGAGGCGCCAGCCGTCCGGCGTCTTCCGCGCCGTCGTTTCGACCTTGGCCAAGATCGAAGCGCGCCGCGCGTTCCGCATGCGCGAAGGCGAGATAGAGCGAACCGTCGGCGACCTTGGGCAGCAACGCCTGCTTCTGTGCCTCGCTGCCGCATTCGGCTATCAGCGCCGCGCCGATCACGACGGTGGAAAGATAGGGTTCGGAAACCAGCCCGCGCCCGAACGCTTCCATCAGGATGCCGATCTCGACCGCGCCGCCGCCGAGCCCGCCATGTTCTTCCGGCGATCGGCAACGCCAGCCAGCCGAGATCGGCGAACTGCTTCCAGATCGCGGCGCTGAAGCCGAGCGGATCGGTCGCGATCCGGCGGCGATGATCGGCGTTGTAGGTCTCGCCGACAAATCGTTCGGCACTCTCGCGCAGCATGCGCTGCTCGTCGCTCAAGGTAAGGTCCATCTGATCTACTTCGCTACGGCCGGTTTCCGCACGGATGGATGCAGCCCCGCGGGGTCCACCACCATTCCGAATTCCTGAAGATTATGCGCGTGGCAGAGCTGATGCAGCGCGAACGCCTGCTCGATCGCCGCGGGCTGTCCCATCACGTCGACCGAGCGATTGACGGCCTCCTTGGTCAGCTTCAGCGCAAAGGCAGGCTTTGCCGCGATCTTCTGCG
The DNA here is from genome assembly GCA_963742245.1 of uncultured Acidobacteriota bacterium. Lineage (GTDB taxonomy): Bacteria > Acidobacteriota > Thermoanaerobaculia > UBA5066 > Gp7-AA6 > DAHUXD01. The sequence continues at coordinate 16,702 of CAVULG010000009.1, read as the reverse complement.
CCAGCGCCATCACGAACGACGACAGCTCCGCCGCGCGGCACGACATGATTGACCATGCCGAGCCGGTGCGCCTCGTCCGCGCTCCAGGCGTCGGCCGTGAACAGCAATTCCTTGGCCTTGCGCGGGCCGAGTTCCCAGGGATGCACGAACCATTCGACGCCGCAGACGCCCATGGTGACCACGGGATCGCAGAATTCGGCATCAGTGCTGGCAACGATCAGGTCGCAGGCCCAGGCCAGCATCAGCCCGCCGGCGATGCACTTGCCGTGCACTTCGGCAATCGTCGGCTTCGCCAGATTGCGCCAGCGCCGCGTGATCTGCAGATAGATTTCCTGCTCGCGGGCGAAGCGGCCATGGGCGTTGGGCTCGGCAAAGCCGCCCCAATTTCCGACCGGCGGAAAATCCACGCCGGCGGCGTTCTTGCCGCCCGGGCCGCAGATCGTGGCCGGCGGAGAAATGCGGGCCGTTGCCGGCGAGGATGATGACCTTGACCGCATCGTCCTGCACCGCCGCGTCGAAGGCGGCGTTGAGGTCGTAGGTCATCTGCAGGTTCTGCGCGTTGCGCGCCTCGGGCCGGTTCATCACGATCCGCGCGATGCGCGGTTCCGGCCGCTCCACGACGATGGTTTCGAACGCGGTCATGGGCCCTCCCGTTATTATTATGTGGCCATGTGACTATTTCAGCGAATGATAGGCAAGAGCTATGCAGTCGCGAAAGTGACCCGCACCGCAAAATAGGCTGCCGGCGAGCATTCACGGGCTTACCCGGCGCAACCATTCTGATACCGTGCCGCGAAATTAGACCGGGAGAATATGATGCGCAGATTTTGGACCGTGCTGGCGGCGCTGGCGATGCTGAGCCTGACCAATTGCGGCTACAACGCGATCCAGACCAATGACGAGCAGGTCAAGGCGGGCTGGTCGGAGGTGGTCAACCAGTACCAGCGCCGCGCCGATCTGGTGCCCAACCTCGTCAATTCGGTGAAGGGCTTTGCGCAGCAGGAAAAGGACGTGCTGCTCGGCGTCACCAACGCCCGCGCCAAGGTCGGCAGCATCCAGGCCACGCCCGAAGTGCTGAACGATCCCGCCGCGTTCCAGAAATTCACCGCCGCCCAGGGTGAACTCTCCAGCGCGCTGTCGCGACTGCTGGTCGTGACCGAGAACTATCCGCAGCTGAAATCGGATGCGCTGTTCAAGGACCTGATGTCGCAGCTCGAAGGCACCGAGAACCGCATCACCGTGGCGCGCAACCGCTACATCAAGTCGGTGCAGGATTATAATGTCGGCATCCGCACCTTTCCGAACAATCTGACGGCGATGATGTTCGGCTACAAGGAAAAGCCGAACTTCTCGGTCGAGAACGAGAAGGAAATCTCGAAGGCGCCGAAGGTGGATTTCAATCCGACACCGGCCGCGCCCGCGAAGTAGCGGACAAAGACCAACCGCGATGAACGCTGCAAGAGCCTCCCTGCTTGCGCTGCTGCTGTGCTGGGCTCGCGTCGCCCTCGCCCTCGTCGCGGTGCCGCCGCTCGTCGGGCGCGTGGTCGACCAGACCGGCACGCTCAGCAGCGGCGACATCGCCTCGCTGAACCAGACCATCCGGAATTTCGAGGCGCGCAAAGGCAGCCAGATCGCGGTGCTGATCGTGCCGACGACCGACGGCGAGGCGATCGAGCAATTCTCGCTCCGGGTGGCGGAAGCCTGGAAGATCGGCCGCAAGAAGATCGACGACGGCGCGCTGCTCGTCATCGCCAAGAACGACCGTCACTTGCGCATCGAGGTCGGCTATGGCCTCGAAGGCGCGCTGACCGACGTCACCACCAAGCGCATCATCGACGAGGAGATCACGCCGAAATTCAAGTCCGGCGATTTTGCCGGCGGCGTTTCGGCCGGCGTCAACAAGATGATCCGGGTCATCGACGGCGAGAAGCTGCCGGCGCCGGAGCCGCCGCATTGGCAAAATACCGGGCTGTTCGACGTCTCCGACATGTTCAATCCGTTCCTCCTGATCCCGGTGTTCCTGTTCGGCGGGGTGATGCGGACCATGCTGGGCCGGCTGGTCGGCTCGGCCGTCAGCGGCGGCGTGGTGACGCTGATCGCCTGGTTCCTGTTCGGCTCGCTGGCCGCGGCGCTGTTCGCAGGCGTGATCGCATCGATCTTCGTGCTGTTCAGCGACGCCATCGCGTCGTCGACGCCGGAAGCAGTGGCAGCGGCGGCGGCTGGTCCGGCGGCAGCAGCGGCGGCTCATGGTCCGGAGGCGGTTCGAGCAGCAGCTCGAGCGACAGCGGCGGCGGGGGCGGCAGTTTCGGCGGCGGCGGCGCGTCGGGGAGCTGGTAGAGGCGATATGGGCATCAAACGCATCGGCAGGCATCTGCTGCACCACCGCTGGCGGGAGCGGCGCGACTTTCCGCCAAAAGTGCTGGCCGCGATCGAGGCGGCGATCAAGGCCGGCGAGGCCACGCATTCCGGCCAGGTGCGTTTCGTCGTCGAAGGCGCGCTCGACGGCGCGCCGCTGTTCCGCAACCAGCCGGCGCGGGAGCGCGCGCTCGATATTTTCTCGCAGCTGCGGATCTGGGACACCGCGCACAACAATGGCGTGCTGATCTATCTGCTGCTCGCCGACCGCGACGTCGAAATCGTCGCCGACCGCGGCATCGACGCGCATGTCGGCACCGCCGGCTGGGAGAAGATCTGCGTCGAGATGGAAACGGAGTTTCGCGCGGGCAGTTTCGAGCGCGGCGTGATCAAGGGGATCGAGGCGGTGTCGCGGCTAATTGGCGGCGCATTTTCCGCCGCAGGGCGGCGGGGCGAATGAACTGCCGGATGCGCCGGTGGTGATTTAGATTCTCCGGCCTCTCAACGTCATTGCGAGCGAAGCGAAGCAATCCATAGCCTCAAAGCAGAGTGCTGGATTGCTTCGTCGCTTGCGCTCCCTTGCGCAAGCGCTTCGCGCTTGTCGCAGGCAATGACGGTCAGGCCTTCACTGACGGCCGCTCCGCCACCCGCGCCACCCACGCCACGATGTTGTTGTTGGCCTGGTCCAGCGGCTGGCCGACCGTGCCGGCGAAATCGAGCCAGCCATAGAGCAGGATGTCGGCCAGCGTGAAGCGCTTGCCGCAGATATAGTCCCTGCCCGCCATCTGGCCGTCGAGCCATTGCAGGCGGTTGGCCGCGATCATCTTCAGGCCGGGCGAGGCTTCGGGTGCGCAGGGAATGCGCTTCTCGAAGAACTTCAGGCCTTCGCCGAAGCGGAAGCCATTGCCCATATGTTCGCAGATGTTGAGATCGACGCGGCGCGTCCACATCCGGCATTCGGCGCGCTCCTCCGCCGTCGTCCCGATCATCGCTGGCGCCGGGTTCTTCTCTTCGAGATATTCGCAGATCGGGATGATCTCGGAGAGATAGCTGCCATCGTCGAGTTCGAGCGTCGGCATCTGGCCGTGCGGATTGCGCTTCAGATGCTCGGCCTCGCGGTTCTCGCCCTTGCGCAGGTCGACCGTCTGCTTCGGCATCTCGATGCCCTTTTCCGCCATGAACATGCGGACAATGCGCGGGTTCGGTCCGACCGAGTCGTAAAGCTTCATGGTGCCCTCTCTCCCTGTGCCTCTTGGAGGCGTCATTGTTGCCATTGTTGAACAGGCCGCCGGAGATTTTGTCAAATGGCTGAGTCTCGCTGCGGCGAATTCGCGCGGTGGCTTCATCCTTCGAGACGCATCGCTTCGCGATGCTCCTCAGGATGAGGTCTAGACCCTCATGGTGAGGAGCGCGCAAGACTGCGCGTCTCGAACCGTAGGCCCGACCCTCTAGCCGTCATCCAGCTTGTTGAGGTCGCGCACCGACTGCATGATCGGCTCGAAATTCGAGCGCGCGTCGAGCGCGTCGAACAATTGCGCGGTGTCCGACAGCAGCGCGTGCGAGCGCTGGATCGCGATCCGCACGTCGTCCTGCGGCGTGTCGGAAAGCCGGCCGTGGCCGGACAGCAGGATCTTCGAGTTCAGCCCCTTCAGCCGCTCCAGCGACTGGATGTAGTCGGCGATGCTGCCGGAGCCGAACACGCCGCCCATCACGCCGCCGGGCATCAGCGTGTCGGCGGCGAACAGCAGGCCCTTGTCCTGGTCGAACAGCGTGATGCAGGCCGAGGTATGGCCCGGCGTGTACATCACGTTGAGGCGGAAATTGCCGAGGTCGAGCAGATTGCCTTCCTCCAGCCAGATGTCGACATTGATCGGCACGTTCGGCTCGTTGAACATCTTGCGCAGCATCGAGAAATCGTCGCGCAGCATGATCTTGTTGGCGGCCAGCCGATGCGCGGCGATAAAACTGCGGCCGGCGAAATGATAGGCCGCGCCGATGTGATCGAGATGCTCGTGGCTCAGCACCACCATGTCGATCTTCTCGGGCGGACAGCCGACATGCTGCAGGCAGGTCACGAGATGCGGATAGTTCGACGACAGGCCGACATCGATCATGATGGTCCGCGAACTGCCGCGCACCAGATAGGCGTTGGCCGCGCGGTTCTTGAAGCGGATCTGGTAGACGTCCTCGGCCGCCTCGATCAGCGTGCAGACGTCGCTGTCGAGCAGGGTCTTGAACGGGCTCGGCCGGCGCTCGCTCATGAATTGGCCGCGGCGCGGAAGGTGACGGCGTTCGACGCGCGCAGCCGCTTGCTGAGCGCGTCCATGATCATCAGCGCAAAGGCCGGCTGCTGGCTGACCAGATAGACGAAGCGGGCGTGATTGATCCGCATCACGCGGGTGTGCGGCGCTGCGGCAATCGCCGTCGCCGAGCGGGACGAGCCGTCGATCACGGCCATCTCGCCGAAGAACTCGCCCTTGCCGAGCGTGACGATGACGGTCTTGCTGGCGCCGTTCATCTTGGCGATCTCGACCTGGCCGTCGAGCACGACGAACAGCTCGCGCCCGGTCGAGCCTTCCTCAAAAATGACGTCATCCACACCAAACTCGTTGATGCATTTTTCGATGGTCATGGCGCGCCCCCTGCCTTCTGGCTGGTTGGTCGGGCCATGTTAGTCGGGAAATGAACGGGCGCAAACGGAGCTGTCGGGGATTGCCGCAGGGCAACATGAACGAAGGCCGCAATCTCCGGCCGCGCGGCCGTCGCTTTGCCGCCGCAAACCGGCCCGGATGACTTCCTAAAATTTCGGTAAGCCCCCAGCCCGGTAACGATTTCGCAAGCAATAAAAGTTACCAAAAGGTCAACCCATTCTGGAGAATTGAACGTGAGCGAACAGCAGTCCGAGCCCACCAAAGGTGAAACCGGTACCGTCGGCACCGGGCCGGCCGCTCCCGATATGTCGGCGGCGAGCGAGCAGTTGATGGCGGCGACGCCGTCCCTGGTCGAAGTCGCCGATGCTGGCGCCCGATCAGGAAGAGACCTCTCCCAAGCCGGACGCGCCCAAGGTGGAAGCGACCAAGGCTGAAGCTCCCAAGGTTGAGGCGCCCAAGGTCGAAGCTCCCAAGGTTGAAGCTGCCAAGGCTGAAACGGCCAAGGCTGAGCCGCCGCGCATTCCCGGCAAACTGCTGATCATGTCGCCCGGCGAGCGCGCCTGGACCGGCGACGAGGCCGCGCCGAGCCGGAAGCGGCGTCAAGCGAAGCGTCGTCCGGCAAGCGCCGGATGTCGGCGATGGCGGCCGTGGTGGCGCTGGCGACCGTCGCCGGTGCGATGGGTGGCGCGCTGGCGACCGCAGGTCTCGGACATTTCCTTGGCAGCGGCGCCAGCCTCGAACAATCTCGTGCTCGAAGCCTCCGTGGCGCGGATCGATGCCGATATCGTTGCGCTGAAGGCCAGCGTCGAACACACCTCCAAGGCCGGGACGAGCCAGTTCAACAAGACCAGCGACCGCCTCGACAAGGTCGAGAAGGCGCAGGCAGAGCCCGCCGCCAAGCTCGCCAAGCTCAGCGAAGCCGTGGAAAAACTCCGCGCCGCACCGGCGCCCGCCGGTTGCCGCCGCGCCTGCCGGCTGCCGCGCGACGTCACCGGCTCGATCGCGCCTCCTGCAACGGCCGCAGCCGCGCCCGTTCCGCTGCCGGCGCCGAAGCCCGAAATTGCGCGGTTGCCGACCGTGGAAGGCTGGGTGCTGCGTGACGTCGAGAACGGCAGCGCGCTGATCGAAGGCCGCCAGGGCGTCTACGAAGTCTATGCCGGCGATCCCGTCCCCGGCCTCGGCCGGGTCGACGCCATCCGCAAGCAGGACGGCAAATGGGTGGTCGTGACCAGCAAGGGCCTGATCGTCGCGCGCTGATTGCGCGAGATCTGAAGAACGAAGGCGCTTCACCGTGATGTGAAGCGCCTTTTTGCTTGAATAGGCCACTTTGCGCGGTGTTAGTGGGGCATGAGCCCCGCGCTGCGATTTCTTGTCCTCACTGTTCGCCCTGCTGTGCGGTGCATTGCCGGCGCGCGCTGCGCCCGAAGCGGCGCTGGAGCGCGGCACGGCGATCATCGATCCCCTGGCGCTGCGCGAACTCGACCATGGCCGATTTGGCATCGGCCGCATGCTGCTGCCGGAGCGGTCGGCGAATATCCCGCTCAGCAGCGGACAATTGTTTGCGCTGGCGTCGATGGTTCCGGTCCGCAAGGCGATCGACGGCGAGTTCGATCGCTATATCGCGCGGCATAAGAACGAGCCTGCCGAACGAGACGATCGGCGTCGGCGAGGGCTTTGATTTTCAACTGTTCGACCGGGCCCAGCTTGATGCCGGCGATACGCGCTTCGTGCTGGCGGGCATCGTCAACCGCATGGACCGCGCCTATGTCGATGCGGCCGGCTGCGGCGAGATCCGGCTGATCTACCGGCTGACGCGGACGAATGCGCCAGGAACCGACGACAAGGCAATTTTGCCCCGCCTGCCGATGACGCTGAATCTCGTACTGAAGGCCAAGGGCGGCCATGCCGATCGATCGCAAGGGCAAACCGATCACCTGTCCCGAAATCGCCAAGCGCTGGCTTGCCGCGGGCGAATTGTCGCTGACCGGCGCAGCGCTTGCGGAGAAGTTGCTGGGCGAAGACGGTCCGCTCGATCTGTTCGGCTATCGAAAACATCGATCGCATCGAGACCAATCTTCAGATCGCGCATGCGCCGAAATCGGCGGTGCGCGATTTCCGCACCGATTATCTGCTTGAAGGTGTTTCGCTACGACGCGCAGGCGCGCGAATTCCTGGAAGCGCCGATGGAGAACCAGATCGACCGCGACCGCATTCTGGCCGACGACAACCTCAAGCGCGAATTCAAGGTCATGGCTGCTCGATCCCAAACATCTGGCCGAGTTCGATCGCGGCACGGTCCTGATCCCGGAAAAATTTCTCGCCAACGGCGCGATCGCCGCAACGCCGGTCGGATTTGACGCTTCCGACTCTGCAGCCGGAATTCGGCCTGATGCAGGGCGAGGGCGACCAATGCCGGTGTTCGGCGAAGCTGACATCGTCACGGCACTGAAGAAGGCCGCGGCTGACGGCATCAAGCTGCAAAACATCCGCTCGGCCGGCGGCTTTGAGCGGCGGCTGAACGACGTCACCTGTTCGGGCTGCCACCAGACGCGCGGCATCGGCGGCTTTCATTTTCCCGGCGTCGACTGGATGGCGGCCAATCCCTCCAATTCAACGGTGGTGCCGGCGTCGCCGCATTTCTTCGGCGACCAGGTTCGCCGCCGCGATATCCTCGCCGCATTGCGAGACGGCAAGGCGCCGGATTATTCCCGGGGCTTTGCCAGCCGCCCGCAATTGCGCGGCAGCGCGGAACTGGCCGGAACCGAATACAGTGACGGCTGGGGCGCGCATTGCTATGCTCCGGGCAAATCCAGCCGCCAGCAACGACGCCAGTTTTCGTGGCTGGACCTGCGCCGAGGGGCTGGCCTGTCAGGTCGCCGGCAAGACCTCGCGCATGGGCATGTGCTTTGTGAAAGGCCGGTAGCCGGCCGGCATCAGTGCTGATGCGCCGTCATCGTTTGATGCTAGGATGCACAAGGCGTCAGCACCAACCGAGCGGGGACCGGCGATGAGCTCTTCCGACCAGGAGAACAGGCAGCGGAATCGCGAGATCGCCGAGAACGAAGCCAAACGCGAGATCGTCAGCAATGTCCGCGTCAGCAGCTGGGCGATCGCCGTCACCGTCATTGCCGGTGTGATCGTCTTTGGCATCGTCTGGGCGTGGTTGAGCCGCTGAGCCGTTAGTTCGCGTAATGCGTCAGCCGCTTGCCCGGCAGCAGATCGTAGGCGCGACTTCCAGCCGGGCAGGGCCGCCATGCGGCCGAGCCAGGCGCTGATGGCCGGGTGGCTCGCTGCGAAATCATATCCGGTCTCGTCGCTCGGATAATGCAGATAGGCCATCATCGAAATATCGGCGATGGTCGGCCGCGCGCCGATCGCGAAAGCGTTCTGTTGCAGATGCGTCTCCAGAATCCCCAGAAAATCGTCGAGCCGCTTGCGGTAATATTTCAGCACCTGCGGGATCGGCCAGACGGGGATGAACGTCCGCATGAACCGGTATGACGCCATGTAGCCGGTGAGCTTGTGGTTATCCCAGAACAGCCAGCGCAACAGCTCGAACTGTTCTTGCTCGGTCTCGCCGCCGAACTGGCCGAATTGCTCGCGCGAGCTTCAGCAGGATCGGCGCGGTCTGGGTGAGACGGACGCCGTCCTCTTCCAGCACCGGGATTTCGCCCATCTCGTTGACGTCACGCCGCCATTCAGCCGTCCGCGTGATGCCGCCGCCGAAATCGGTCCAGACCGGCTCGAAGGTCTGGCCGCACAGGGTCAGCATCAGCGCGAGCTTGTAGCTGTTTCCCGACTCCGGGAAATAATGCAGGCGGTAGGTGGGCATTCCGTGCTCCTTGCCATTCCTCGACTTGCCAATCCAACGGTTCGAGTTGCGGTCGGCTGGGTTTGCTCCGCAACGGCAGACTTGCGCAGATTGCCTTAAATCGTCTCGGTTTAGCTATTCTCCAATATGCAATCGGGCATGCGCCGCGCCGTGGTCGCGGAAATCGGAATCGATTTTCCCGCCAAGGTCTGGAAACCGCAGCTCGCACCATCCGTTTCTGCGAAACCCCATCGAGCCGCGTCTCAACCACTTGCGATGCCGCGCCGTGATCGCCGCCGACTTTCGTTTGCCACATTTGTTGCCTTGCTAGGCGCGTCGAGTGGCGCTACTTTTACTGAATGATGATCGGGTCTTTCAACCGCTTGGTGTGGCCATGCGCAGCAAGATTCCCAGACATGCGGTGAAGGCATTTCAATCCCATCGTTCTCTGCCGGCGTCAGCGCGGCCGAGAGGAAGGTTCCGCGGATCGCACCTCCCTGGCCGCGGCAACACCGTTGCCAATCCTGTCCGCGCTTTCACGACGAACAGATTGCGGAAGACCGCAAATGTCGGTTGGAGGCTCGCTCGGTAGCGATCGCTGGCAATTTTCTCTGCGAAGCAACGAATTCATGAGGCGCATTCTCCGATGGCCAAATTTTTCGTAGCGCTCCTGAACCAGATTGTGGGGATTTTTCTGCCGCTGACAGGCGGGCTGTTTGGTCCACCCTCGCCGGTGGCGAGGCAAACGCAGCGCAAGAATTTTTCAGCCAGCGTTCTGCGCGCCGATGATCTGCTGGTTCTGACGCTGGATTTCTACAATCTGCGGCTGGCAGCCGGCCGGATGATCCCGGATGGCGCCGGAGATTCATTCGTCGTCGTTCACTTCCCGTCTCAAAGCATCGCCGAACAGGCCTTTGCCGAGGACAATTCCAGCGATCCGCTTCGGGGGCCGCCCGTCTCGGCGCGCCTTTCGGGCGAAAGCCGGGTGGTATTCGCGCTCGATCCGGCTCTGTTGCCGCTGGATTTTGATCTGGCGAAAATCCTGGCGGCGCTGTCTCAATCCGCGCCGATCGTTAATGACCGCATCGGCCATCCGCCGGCGACGCCGCCTGTTGGCGGGCTCGCTGATTTCGGCTGGCTACACCTGTTTTTTGCCTCGGTATCGCCGACGCTTTCGCAGTTTACGGCCATTGAGGCGCCGTGGCGGCTGGTTCTGTCACCGCATCCGGACGGGCGCTGGGCGCACGCGCCAAAGCCGGTAAGCGACGGTCTGAAAGCCGAACTCTGGCACACGCGTCTCGGCGTCCGCCGGGCGGCAGGTGCAGGCGTCGATGAACGCTCGACGGCGAACCGCACCGCGCGCGCGGTTTTTTTCGCCGGATTTCTCGGACGATCCGCCTGTGGCGGAGCCCTTCCGCGGCTCCCTGAGGCGAGCCGACCGCGATCTGATCGTGCGCTCCACCGCGGATCGGTCGCTCTCGGGAAATGCCCCGGTCGCGGTCGAGCGGCTGATGCTGAGTTCGTTGGGGAGTTGGCTGCAGGTCCATGGTGCTTGGAATACGAGCCTCGACCTGGTCGAATGGCGGCATCTCAGCACGCTGGGCCGCGATCAATTCGTCAAAGTCGTCAAAAAGGGCTTTCTTTTTCCGCTCGGCAACCGTGCCGTCTCCATTACGATCACCGAACGAAAGGTCGACATGGGCCGGCGAGGCGCCACCGAAGGAAAACCGGTCGCCTATTTGCGCCAGCGCACATTCATCGCGCTGCGCGAACCGGTAAAGCAATTTTCCCATCGCGCATTTCCGTTCCGGACCGTCACCTTCAAGACGCTGATCACGCCAAATCTCATCGATCCGCCCGATGAGAAATTCGATCTCGCACCGGGAACCGAAAAGACGTTCTGGCCGAGGTTCGAAGTCGCTGGCGTCAGCCGCGATGTCCAGTTCCACATCGAGGGCGCCGACTGGGACGGCAATATCACTGGTTTTGCCGCGCCGCTGATTTTCGTTCCGGCTTCCTCCGATGAGGGCGCCGACATTGGCAAGCTGGTCGACGCCTATAATGGCCAGGCCGGTGGGCTTCCCGCCATTGCGGAAACCAACGCGCGCCGCAACGTTCCCATCGGCGGGCAAAAGGTCGCCTTCGCGCCGTCGCAGAAGCCGGGCGACACCGAGTTGGAGACGGTTTCACTGATCCTCGGTGCCTTGAATGCGACCGGTTCGCCGCACTTCCTGCCGGCCATGAGCGGCGCCAGGGTCAACGACCAGTCGCTGCGGCAGATATCAAAGAATGCCGGACCATCGCTGATCCGGTTCGAGAAGAGTTTTCTCGATGCGCCCAGTTCCACATTCGGCAATGCCGGCGAAATCTTTGCCAGGATCGATGCGCCGGCTGGCGTAGCGTTTCCGGTCGAGAAGACCGGCGGCCTGGTCGCACCGGATTTTACGCCTCAGGGCATCTCGCGAAGCTTCGGCGCGGCGGGCGACGTTGCGGCGTTTACAACAGGCACTTTCAATCCCGGCGCCATTTTTGCCGGCATCAAGATCCTGGGCGGCGTGCCGCTGGACAAGATATTCAAATTGGTCCCGTTCGGCTTTCCGGGGCAAGCGGGGGACAGGGTTCCCGGACTGACCAGCGTGCGCACGACCGCAACCATCGGCGGCGTGAGCACGGACGTCATCCAGACGCGCTACGTCTGGAACGTCGGCGAGCAGCAGCTTCAGCAACAACCCATCTTTGTGCCGCTGGCCAATGCCAAGTTCGGTCTGGAGAGCGTCATCGACACTCCGCTGGACGGCAAGCCGCCGCAGTTTCGCGTCTCGGGCGCATTGGAAAAATTCAAGATCGTTCTGCCACCCGGCAACGACGCGTTGATCGGTGCGCAGTTCGATCACATACGCTTTGTCGCCGGCACGGGCCAAAAGCTCGACGTGTCGGTGCAATTCGACGAGATCGTCTTTGAGGGACCGCTGTCCTTTGTCAATGAAATCCGCAAATACATCCCGCTCGACGGTTTCATCGACCCGCCATATCTGGACGTCAACACGTCCGGCGTGAGCGCGGGCTACACGCTCGGCATTCCCACGATCGGGATCGGCATTTTCAGCCTGCAGAACATCAGTCTCGGTGCCGGATTCCACTTGCCTTTCGTGGGCGGCGCCGCCGGCCTGCGTTTCGCGTTTTGCGAAAGGGACCATCCATTCCTGCTGACGGTCACGCTGTTCGGCGGCGGCGGCTTTTTTGCGATCGATCTCGATACCGAAAAAGTCACCAGCGTCGAGGCGTCGCTGGAATTCGGCGCGGCCATCGCCATCAATCTCGGCGTGGCGGCAGGTCAAGCCTCGATCACCGGCGGGGTCTATTACCAGAAGTCCGGCGCCGGCTTCAATATCACCGCGTTCTTCCGCGCGGCGGGATCCCTCAGTGTGCTCGGACTGATCACTGTGTCCGTCGAGCTTTATGTCGGGCTTGGCTTCGAGTCGGACAAGGCCAAGCCGCATGGCGGCTATCTCTACGGCACTGCGTCGGTGAAAGTGAAGATCAAGATCGTATTTTTCAGCATATCCGTGGCCGTGAGCATCGAACGTGAATTTTCCGGCAGCGACCCGACCTTCATCCAGACCGTAAGTCCCGGCGACTGGGCCGAGTACTGCGACGCTTTCGCGCTGGAAGCGGCCTGAAGCCCCGGAGGGTTGAATGGAAAAGCAAACGCTCACCTTCACGGCGCTGCCGAATGGATTTGGCGCTGGCGGCGTGGCGCGTCTGTCGGTCTTCATCTCGCCGCGGCTGTGGTCGGATGTGACGGGCGGAGGCCAGCTGACGCTCGACAAATATCCGGATCTGCTGAACTGGCCTGCGCGCGTCGCGGCGATCGGGTGGCAAGCCAGTATCGATGGGGCGCCCGGCGCTTGCGCTGTCGGTCGACGCCGATCCGCTGAACCCGTTGAAGCCCGAACTGTGGGCGGCGCTGTTCAACGACACCACGCAGGTGAATCCGTTTCTGTTCGAAGATTTCCGGGGAACGCCGATCGAGACGATCCCGATCTGGTCGCTGCACGAGACCATCGCGGGCCTCTATGGGCGGGCGTCCTCGGATCCCGCCTATGGCGCCGGGAGCAACCGTCCCGGACTTGGCGTGCTGGCTGTTGATCCGGATATCGGCGCCATGGCGCGGCCGTCGTTTCCGGAAGCCGGAGCCGAACTGGAACCCGCCGCAGACCGCCCCTGTTCCGTTCCCCGATGCGTCGCCCGTCATCGAAACGCCGGAGCCTGAGCCTGCCCAAGCCGGCGCCGAAAAGGTTGCCTCTGGATTTTTTGCCGCCTGTTCTGCTGGTTGTTTTGCTGGCTGAAGCGGCTGTTCGGTTTTGGTCCCTGTGGCAGCCGACGCGGAAGCGCCGATTTCGCCGGAAGCGCCGACGTCAAGGTCGCGCCGACCCCTTCGTTCAAGACCGACGTCACGCCTGCCTGCGCCGTCGCCACCGCCATCACCCGGCAAGAGTTTTCTGCCGCCGCCGTTGACGCCGGCGCAGCAACAGACGCATGCCGCGTTCGAGGCGCTCGAGGCTTTCCTGAAACCATTCGATGGAATAGCACCGCCGCTGCCAGACAATGCGGCGCTGGCGGAAAAATGGGATTTCCATCAGGCCGTATCTTCGCTCGGCGATTATCCCGCGATGATGCGTCGCCTCGGTCTGGTGGTCGACTTGCTGTTGCCGGCAGGCGCGCCGTTGCCGGCCGCTGGAACCATCCAGGTTTCGCCGACCGGCGTCGCCTTGGCACCTGATACCACGATCGTCGCGCCTCGAACCCACTTCCGACGACGGCCGCCGCTGTTCACGGCGGCCCCGCGGCCGGTGCTCCCGGATATCTCGAACGGCTTTCTCGGGCTCGAGACGCCACCCGCTTCCGGGTGGTGCAGAACGACGTGCCGGGCGACGCTGTCAAACTACGCAACGCGGCGACGCACTTTCTCCGCTTCGCCCACGCGGTGGATCGGCCGCAAAACATGCCCGGGGAAGGCGGGTTGCCCGGCGCTTCGGACCGCCGGCGTTTCGCTGGTCCGGCGCGACACGGCGGCTGGTCTTACCGATCAGTTCCTGCGTTCGGTTGCCCTCAATCGTTTTTCGCCGCCAAGGATCAATCGCCGGAACCTCCGCCTGTCGCAGCTAGCGGCGCGCCGCCCGCGCCTTCGGATGAACTCTTCGCCGAGGATATCGTCAGGGCTATCGCATCGACGTTTTCGACACCAAGGCCGCGAAATGGCGGTCGCTTTGCGAACGAAACGGCCACTACCGTTTTCTCGACGCGCTGGGCGGGCCGGCGGACGAGACGACCGAAGACGAAGGCTTCGTGCAGCTCGCCATGACGACATCGGGCGCCCCGACCGCCGCGCCTGCCATGCGTGCCGGCGAGTCGCTGTTTACCTGGAACGGCTGGAGTCTGTCGCTCCCCGCCCAGGGCTTACATCATGCCGGACGACAGTCACGAGGCGCGGCAAAATCCCGCCGTCACGCCTTTCAGAATCGAAACCAACTTCACCGCCAAGCCGGAAGCCTTCCGCGTTTGCGGTTCGGACGCTCGTACCGGCTGCGCGCGCGCGTCGCCGATCTTGCCGGCAACAGCGTGACCCAGGCCCGCCGACCCGGCCTTTTCCGATGATCCGACCGAGAAGACGGCGGAATTTACCGTGGTACGTTACGAGCCGGTGCCGCCGCCGATCCTCATGCTGCGGGCCGCCCCGGTCGAGGGCGAATCCGTCGAGCGCATGGTTGTCCGCACGCCGGTGATTGGAGGTCTCGGCAGCTTGACCGCGCGTCACGTCGCGCCGCCGAAGCTCCGCAGCTGCTGGCGGAGCTGCATGGCAAGTTCGACGTCGGCGCCGTGGATGGCTCGGCGGCAGGATATGCCCTTGCGGCGCGCAAATCCGTCAACATCCATGACGGGGCGTAACAAACCAAACCCGGCGAAGACGGACTTTGGTTCCAACCCGCGGCGCAAGTTAGCGTCGCCTATTTGCCGGACCCGCAGGCCCGCGGTGTCGCGCTTACCGGTCTGCCCGCTGTGCCAGGCCCGGGAACGATCCAATCTGTTCCGTTCGACGGTTGTGGCCGGACCTTCTTCCCTTCCGGATCGACTTGAAGGCCGTCGCCGCCGCGTCCCGCCGCGCCGGCCTGGGACGCCGTCGGCCGGGTGTTGAAGCTGGAATTGGCGCCGGCGCAACGGGCCACGGTTCGGATCAATTGTTTCATCGATCCCGGCGATCTCGATAGTCGCGGCGTGTGGAAGTGGACCGAGGACCTGACGCCGCCCAATCTCCCGACTGTGAAAACCTCGGCGCTGGCCGGGCAGCATTGGGCGCATATGCCCTGGCGTGACCTGACACTGCTGCACGCGGTGCAGATGCCGATTACCGCTCCAGCGATCACGGTCGCTGTCGCGCAGAAGACTCGGCGAAACTATCGCAACCCTTACCGGCGTGGCGCCGGGCGACGACGGCCTGATCACGGTCGATTGGCCGAGCACCGGCCGCGTCCAGTTGCTGGCGCGATGGATCGACCCTGTCGACGCCGACGATCCCGCGTTGTCAGCGCCGACGACGCAGGAGCAGAACTCCCATGTCTGCGAAATCGAAGTGGCTGAGGGCATCGATCCCGTCCACATCATCGATGCCGGAACCGGGTCGGCGCCGAAACACGAATTTGGCGACACCAAATACCATCACGTCGAATACTGCCGGTCGCGGTCACGCGTTTTCGGGAGTATTTTCCGTCCGCGACAAACACCGAAGCCGCTACGACCAACCGCGGTGGAAATTTCGCAGTTGACGTATTGAATTCGGCGCGCCCCGCCGCGCCCAAATTGCTTTACGCCCTGCCGTTGTTCGAGTGGGACACGCTGCCGGCGACCCCGGGGATTTTCGGGCGCACCCGCACCGGCGGGGGCTTAAGAATTTACCTGGCGCGACCCTGGTATTCTTCCGGCGAAGGCGAACTGCTTGGCGTCGTCTTCCTCGATCGCACGGATTCCTCACACTCGACCCGTCGCTGAAGCCCCTCGTGACGCAGTGGGGCGCAGATCCGATCTCGGGTGGCGATGCCGCAACCGTGAGCGCTGCGAAGTCAAATTTCAAAAATGCCAAGGAAATCCCGGGCGGGCTGACGCTGGAGGAGAGCGCAGAACTGGTCCTCGCGGCCGGCTACAAACCTGTCTTCGACAACGAGCGTCAGCTTTGGCGCGTCGACATCACATCGACACCGGCGCCTGCTGGCCCTTCGTTCGCTGGCGCTCGCAAGGTTCCAGCCAAAATCCGTTCACGGCGCGCATCTTTCGCGCGTGATCCGGTCGGATTTCATCCAGCTTCCACCGACGCGGCATACCAAAATGAGTGTTAGCGGGTTGAAAATTCACGTGACCGTCGACGGACCGGCCTATGTCAATTCCGAGTTGATCGAAACGGTGGGACCGATGCTTTCGCCTTCGGTGGCTCGTCCGGCAGCAACGGTCTCAGCGAAATCGAGGCGACGATTGAGCAAATTGATCCCGCCGGGGACGCGGCCGACGAACTGGCCTGGAAACCGATCGAGGCGACGCGGGTGGTGTTTTTTCAAAATCCCGCCACGCCTGGCAAATGGGAGGGCGATGTCACCTCGACTGTGCCGTTGTCTCCCGGTCTGTTCCGCTTGACCGTTAGGGAATTGGAGTGATTCCGGACCGACGACGCACCAGCGCCGACGGGGCCAGAAAAACGAGCCTTCTTTCCGGATCAATTGCGCGTCGCGCGCCGTATCGTTTTCGCCGACGTTTTTGCGCTGTAGCCGCTTACGCCACCGCGCCGGACGCGCGCAGCTTCTTGATTGCTGCCTCGTCATAGCCGGCATTGCGCAGG
>CAVULG010000008.1:0-280991 GCA_963742245.1 uncultured Acidobacteriota bacterium | reverse complement strand
CGCCGTTTAACGGGCCAAACGTCGAAGCAGCAGTAGCGCTGATGCTACAATAAGATCTGCGTGCCAACTGCCGCAGCAGCAGCCGATGGCCTTTTTCAACAGATCATGGAGGCACGGCATCAACGCACGCCTAGTGGACAGCCCCAAACTTGCTGTGATGGGGGCCGGAGCCTTGATCGCGCTGCAAAAATTGGGTTCGTTCTGCCGATTTCAGAGTCTCGTTCGACATGGCACGAGGCCGTTGGGCACAGCACCCGGCGGGGGGAAAGGTCATCCGCCTCGGCGACATGCTGGTAACGGGTGAACTCACGCCCGGCGCTTCGTCGCGCTTGGAGCCCGAGTCGACGGCTAGTTGCCGTAGACGACGCCTTCCAAGGCCGCGAACGGCTTTCTGCTTTTTCGCCAAGGCGCGCTGGTGATAACGGTTCAGCTTGGCAAGCTCGTTTGCTGCCTGCTCCAAATAGCCACCTTCGTTACCCAGTATGCGGCGCTGCATCCGCCGCCATTGGCCGGCCATGTAGAAATTCCAGGAGCCGACCATGTCCGCGCGGCGCCTGTCCTCCTGCGTTGCGCATCCCGCCTTTTCCTTCGCCGCCGCCACCTGATTGCGCACGGCGCCGGCCGCCCACTTCTCGGCGAACACCAGGCAGTCATAAGCATCGCCAAAGGTGAGAGGCCGCGGCTGGGGATCATTCAGGATGCGATTCACAATCAGCGCCTTAAGCTCTTCGATGCGATGGAGGTCGAAGCAGGCCTCGGCAAGTAGTAGCGCATGGGTCGCTACCGCCGGGTCGTGAAGATCATCGGCAAAATGCTGGGCGAGATTCCAGATCTGCGAGAAGTGCCGAAGGTCGCGCTGCATGTTGATAGCAAGCCCGTGCCGCAGCGCATTCATGCTCGACCTTTTCTTCCCGGCTAAGCTTCGCGGCCCTTTGCTCAGCTTGGCATTCCGGCTGTTCGCCAGAAGCTGCTTCTCCGACGCCACTTTCCTGCCCCTCAGGAATTCTCGTCGGAGTAGCCGGAAGACTCGTTCACCGCCTGCAATTCAATGGTGGGATGACGGCTCGAGCGCGAACGCTTCATGCGCTTAACTTGATACCGTCTGCCGACCATGATGGCATTGTTACGACGCTTCTCCGCCGCTTCGATCAGCTTGGTGAAGCGCTCGATGTCTTCAATGTGAGCCCGAAGGCTGTCCGCCAGAAGTTCGTCGGGATCGATTGCGAGTTTCCGCAGCTCCTTGATCAGATGCTCGTCGCCACCGACAAGAGCAAGCTTTACGAAAGTCTTGGCGCTTTCCAGAGAAGCCCTTTCGACGTTATGCAAGATAGCCTTCTCGGCAAGCGAATGAAACTTGGTCTTCACTAGTGTATTTATGACATGCTTCAGCCGATCGATCTCAAGAGCAATATCCACGATGTCCTTCACAAAAAGCCGTTCGATTGCGTCCTGCGGCTCGAATGCTCGCGTTATATCTTCAGTATTGTGGAAGTAGTCCAACGCGGTCTCGCCGGGCAGAATTGGCGGTCCATAGTAACGTTTTGCCAGGCGCCGCGCGATCAGGGCAGGAGATGTCGAGGCAAGGGTTTTCGCCGGCAGTTGGCCTTCCGCAGACGCTGCGTCTCTTGAGGATACCGCCTGAGGGTTCGCGGATGTTTGTTTAGAAGGCACTAATCGTCTCCGTAGCGTTGGGCGGCGCCGCGCGGGCGCTGCTCCCCAAAAGGGGATGTGGCTACGGGGATGCCGGCACAGCCGGCGACTCAAATGCCATACGCATCTTATCTGTCCCGCATTTCGCTGCAAATGAAACTTGAAAGGCGAGCCGCACGCGGCACCCTCCCCTGCGCCGTCTGCGGCTCCTTCCGCAATATCCATGCCGCCCATGTCAGAGCCGCCTCCCTGCAGTTCGGCAAGGTGGCGATCGGCCTGGCCGAGAAGCCCGACGATTGCTGGACCACGCCCCTCTGCGGCGAGCACCATCTCTTCGGCGAGGAGGCGCAACATCAGGGCCGCGAGCTCGACTTCTGGAGGCGCCACGACATCAACCCCTTCGCCCTTGCGCTCGCCCTCTGGCGCGCCTCCGGCGAGGATGCAATCGGCCATCTCATCATCGACGAGTTCCGGCGGCGCGCGTCCCCGCCCACCAAACCTGCATCGGCCTAGGCCCCGCCGTCATGGTCGGCCATCCCGAGGACGTCTTCCTCGACAGCAGCGAGATGCTCAAACGCATCCGGCGACGACCCCGCTACGACATTGCCATCGTGATCGTTACCGCTGCCCTCGGAATTGCCATCGTCTGGGCCGCCGCCCTGCTGCGGCCGCATCCGCCCCCTCGACTACGCCTTCATTCAGCATGGCAGCACGATCTTCGTGGCGGACGCCCGCACAGGTGAGGTCGCAGCGTGCCGACTAGAGGGAGAGCAAGTCACCTGCAGCGAAAGCGACTCCGCGCATCAGGCGTGGATAAGGCAGCTAGACGCGGAGTATCCCGAGCCGTAGCCGGCGATCGCAATAGCCGCGCTCACCCACCTTCAGCCACGATGTGGCCGCCACCCACTTCGGTCAATAGTCACGCGCGACATCAAACTCTCTCCCTACGCCAGCGTCTATACCAACCCCATGGATCGACGTTGATCTTAAGGGTTGGGCGATCGAACGAACTTGGTGATCGATTTTGAGAGATGCTGCGACGTCCAGGAAAGCATGGCTTCCTTCAAGGATCTGCGTAAGCGGATGAGCGCGAACTTCTGGGCAGAATGGACACTCGTGGGCCATAGCTTCTTGGCCCGAGATTAGCAGGTGTGCAGCAGGTTCAAATCACGGACCCGAAGACACCTATTCCGAACACGGATTTCATACCCGGACAGCATGCCCTCTTTAGCTTGCCGCTTCGGTAAGCAAACCGGCGATTTCGATACTCTCTCCCTCCGCCAATATGGCTTTTAACATCTGAATTGATTGACTTTTTTTATTATCTCGTCTTTACAGGCAGCCTCTACGACCTCTCTGCTAGAGCATCCGTCGATGTTCCTTACCCATATCTTACCTGTGACAAAAGCCGACTAGCTCCTAGGGCAAATCCAGCACGGCATGCCCCACGAACTTCTGATGGTCATAGTCCCACCGCGACTCTTCCACCTCCTTCTGCGAGCCATAATCTGGCGCCATCTGTCGCGACGCGAACTGAGCATTCCGCGCAGATCTGCTCATCCGCCAATTGCCACACGATTTTGACCGACCGCGGGACCAGCTTCCGCCGCCACCACCCGAGCAGCACGCGCCCTATCTTCATTCGTTACCTCGGTGCTATTGCCCATCTGGATAGTCGCCGTGGCGAGTATTTCTTGCGCAACAAGCGGCTGCGATCTGCGTTATTCGGCCTGTAGTCTAGTGCGAGCGTACCCATGAGTATCCACGAATTCCCCGCCGGCATGGCGGAGCGGTCATCCACGATGGACGGTGGCAGTGCTGCCCTCGAATCCATGGCAGCCGACCTTGAGCGCCTGATCCAGCAAGCGAATGCCGCGAAGGAGCTGCCGATACTGGCGTATCTTCTGCAGCTCGCCCTGAACGAGGCGCAGATGCGCTTGGAGGGCTGAGGAATGAGCCGAATCGATGAATGGTTCGGTGAGTTCGATGCGCTCGGCGAAAAGGCCGTCAGAGAAAACCAAAGCCTTTATCGGTATTTCGGCCCACACCAAGCGGCTGCCGAGGAATGGCTGCGACAGAGAGATGATGCGCGAGCCGAGGAGCGCCAGCGTCGATCTCTGGCAGCGGAAGTTAAGCAAACCGAGCTTGCAGAGTCCGCCAAAAAAGCCGCCAGGGTGGCGACCTGGATTTCCGCAGCCGCATTCCTCCTGGCCACCATCGCTCTCGTCGTGAGCTTCGTGAGAACCGAGTAGCTCCGGGGTGCTAGATGACGGCCCGCTGGGCATCCGGGCTACGCGCGCTATTGTTCGCTCATGATCCCCTCCGCAGGAAACGACAACCAACCCCAGCCGCATTGCAAGCGCTGCGCCGATACCGGCTGGGTTTGCGAGAACCATCCTGAGCGGCCGTGGGACATTAGAGTGCCGAACGGATGTGAATGTGGCGCCGGCGATCCTTGCCCCGACTGCAATCCGAGTGACGCTGAGCACCCGCCGCGCTTGCCGGCGGGCTTCAGAACCGCCTTCGACAAGGACGGCTGGCGGCACTAGTATCGCGGCTAACTAATTGAACCCAAAACATTATTTGACTCTGCTATCAATGGACCCTTCACTCTGGCCGCCTCATTGGCCAGTTCAGGTCCGCCGCATCTCCTGGGTGCCTGTGAGGTTAGCCGGCTGGGGTCGTGCGCAGATTGGTCTGAAGTACCTGCCGCCGTCCCCGGCCGGCGCGAGGCCACAATAGCCATAGGACAAGTTCCAGCGCAGAATAGCCGCATGTTCCGGCTCACAGCCGAATTCGCCGGCGACCACTTCACCCTCAAGCTCTTCCGGGATGGCGCGGAGCTCTTCACAACCATCGATCCGAACGAAGCCGCTGAGTGGATGCTGAACCTCGGCATCGACAATCCCCTGCAACTAATCGAAGGAGCGCGGCAGTGGGGCGTCGTGGATATCCACGAGGATCGGTAATAGCGGTGGCGCTGGAGGGTTGATGGCATCCTTCCGATATATTGTTATCGACGTGGAGAAGGCAGTCGAGTTCTATCGAGACAATCTCGATTTCAAGGTCGACATGCACAATCCCGGCAAGTTCGCTGCGCTCCTACGCGACGACTTGACCCTGTATCTCAGCGCCCCAGGTGCGGGAAGCGGTGGTCAGGCAGGCGGCAATCCGAAGCCGGGCGGATGGAACCGGTTTATGGTCGTCACCAAGGAGCTGGATGCTCTGATCGAACGGTTGCGTCGGGCCGACGCAAAATTCCGCGGCGACATCAGCGATGGCGGAGCTGGCCGGGCCATCCTGCTTGTCGATCCATCGGGTAACATGATCGAGCTATTTGAGTTCAAGAAGGACTGACCTACTCTATAATAGCCTGTCGAAATGGAAGACTGATCAGCTTGGGAGCCAGCGATCTTCTGACGGGTGATAAAGCCAAGCACGTCGTCCGGCACGGACAACTCGCTTTCGCCATTGATCAGGCAGGTGTCCTGGACGAGCCGTATTTGCGCGGTAATCGGCACGAGGTCCCAGCCCATTACCAGCGCCGTCAATAGGCGATGGGAGACGAGCGCGTCTTCGTCGGCGACGTTGAGCATCTCGTAGCTGCGCAGTTTCATCGCATTCTCCGAGGGCCCTTCCCGCGAGATGCTTGCCAAGGCACTTAGGCGGCTTTGTGTTTCTCTAGGGCGCGGGCCTGAATGCAAGGCCATACTTTCTTCAACGTCCCCGCGAGCAATCCGTCCGCTCCGATCAGGTCGGGCTGCCGTCCTCGGGCTCATCGTCGTCCTCATCGCGGCTATCCGAGGGAGGGTCGTCGTAGCCGCCGTCGTCGTTGCGCACACCGCCACCCGAGGAGCTACCCGAAGCGCCGCTGGAGCTGCCGCTGAAGAGCCGCTGGACTGTGCCGCTGGAGGGCCGCTGGACGGCCGCTGGAGCCGCCGGCTGCTGGTGCCGCTGGAGCCGCCGCTGCTGTGCCGCCGCTGGTGCCGCTCGGACTGGTGCCGCTGGAGCCGCCGCTGGTGCCGCCGTCGTCGTCGTCGCCCTCATCGTCGCCATTCGAGGAGCCGCTGGAACCGCCGCTGGTGGTGCCAACGAGACCAAGGATGCCGAAGCCCGTGCCGGGGGCGTTCAACGCGTCCGTGCCGGGCGTGTTCGGAGCCCCCGCGGGCGTGTCGGTCGCATCATTCTGTATCGCGAACCGGGTGTTATCCGCGGGTAGAGGATAGGCGCTGCCGGCATTCCAGCCCCGGATGATCTCGCAGAGCTTTTCCGACAGCATACACTCCCGATTGGAACTGCTGCCGTCCTGTGACGACGCCTGAACACTGAGCAGAGCAAGGAGCGTCAGGGCGGATATGGAGACGAGAAGCGGTCGGATGCGCATGGGATGGGTTCCACGGGTTGACTGGCGGCGCTAGACGGATGGCCAGGAAAGGCGGTGCTCGCACCGAATTCCCGGCAAAACGTCCCTCTGTTTATAGGTTTTAGGGACCAGTTGCCGCGACAATTAGGTGTGAATCGGGCGTCAATTCTGTGTGGAGTTGCTGGGAAGTCACGTTGTGCTTGAGGCGATAGCCGTCATGCATGAGTCTCAGCGCATAACGAGCGACGCCTCCGGACCCGGCTTCGAAGGTGCCGCCCGGTCATATCGGCGGTGGCCTTCATCGGCTCCTCCAAGGGTTCCTGCCAACAACCAAATACACGAGCCCTGGTGGTGCGCGAGAACCCTGCCGCGCTAGGTCGAACGGGGGCTCTTACTTCGAGCGCTCGCTGGCTAGAAAGGTCGCGACCTCCTCCAGGCTTACGCCCTGGAAATGATATAGCCTGGCGTCTGTATGATCGATGAGCGTGTAAGCCCCCTCGCGCTCGCAAACCACGCGAAAGCCCTTTTGACGCGCTAATCCGCGCACACGTGCCTCCTCGCTATTGTTCCGAGCCGGGTCGTCATCGCCAGGAGGTTGCGGGTCATTCATCGTAGAGCTTTTTGAAAACCCACCAGGCTGACGCGCTAGGCGGCTTTCACCCACTCAAGCCGACAATCCCATCAAACACGGTCGCAAGGCCCAAGCCAATCAAGGCTGTTGTCACTACCGCGTACATCACGTCGGCGTTTCGAGGCTGAAGGAACGAAACAACGGCGCCTTCCCTCGGGCGGGCTACGAACAGCAAGATTACGGCGGAACCGAACAGCGCCAACCCCAGGGACAGTTCCATTGTTCGCCCTCCGAATGCGCGTCAGGGCTTATATACGGAGGTGGTTGCCGCCGTCACCGGGCGATCTGAGCCAGTGGAGGCTTTCAGACGGACGTGAATAGGTGGCGAGATAGTGTCGAATACCTTCTGTGGTTGGTCGCCATCGCTATCGGCATAGGCTTCGCGGCGTGGATGGTGCGTCTGCTGACGTGAAACCCGCCGGTAGTGACCTTTTACTAGGCCGGAAATTTCATCGGCGCGAGGCACAGCGAACCGGAGGCATGCTCCGGCACGCCAGCCTGACGAAGGTGCTCTAACCTCGCCGCTAACCGATCTCGACGACCACGCCCGCGCTCGCCGCCGCCATCATGACGCGATCGGCAAGCTCAGCCTCCGAAAGACCGCAGCCTTGATAGGCGCGGAGAATTTCCGTCGCACAATCCGCTGTCGACAACATCCCGCCGTCTTCAACGGCTTCAGCCACCAAGCGCCTGATTTCTTCATTCACCAGCCGGTCAACGAACCCCTGCTCAGATGTGCCCAACCTTTCCTCCCAGCCTCGCGCACCCCGAAGAATATTTTTTTCGGCAACACGGCCCGCTGGCACAAGAGAAAACCGAGTACCAGTTTCGGACAGTTCTCGAAGAAAATTGCCCGAAGTGGAAGCGACACCAGAACCAATCCACAGCTGTTACGTTAGATGGATGGCAGCGCTTCTCCACAGCCTCCCACTCCGCGAATCCAAGGTCAGGAAGCGCTGCCCCCTCCTGCGACCTTTTTACCGTGTGGATGCGCCAGCCCTCATCGGGTTAGTGGGCTCATTTTTCTTTCGCGGGTCCCCAACTGGTCCTGAAAGATTCAACTCGTTCTTGCGGCGGTTCAAAATGCGGCTGTTCATGCGGGCATTATTTAATATGGGCACGCGGCGGCGCAGCCAGCGGTCTAGTCCGCTTACCAAAGCCGCCTTTTGCGTTGACGACCTTGGCGCGGCTTTGGCCGCGCTTTTTTAGTTCTAGTGGCAAATTCGCAGCCGACGGCGTAGCGCCGCAGCGATCTGACCCGAAAGATTGCTCTCTTCAACATTGGTGTTCGGCCAAGCCGCGTCATCAGAGCGGACTTGGCGGGTGTAGTCGTTGATGGGGTGGCATTGTGCATTAGGGAACCGCATGGACATTATTGAACCCCTTAAGCGCCTCGCCGGGAACGCGACTGGCATTGGCATTCCAAACCGGGACGAAGCGCTTGCTTGCGTTTGTGAATGTCATGCCTTGCAACTAAAATTTAGGGACGACGGTTACATCCCGAACAATCCGAATTTCCGCTTCTCTATCTTGGAAAAGCTGTGCGCTTCGGTCGCAAATATAACCGCATTGCTCGAGAAGTTATTCAACCTCCACGGATGGGGGGGTGCGTGGCGCAACGGCATCTATGACTTCGTGCATTATCACCCGATGATCCACGAGGTCTATCGCAGTAGCTCACGGTTTCGCCACGCTTCGGCTTGGCGGAAACAAGGGACGGACGTCAAGGTGTCGGCAGGCGACGTCATTGTTGTTCCCGCTGGTGTCGGGCACGAATGTCTGAAGGCGAGTAAAAAGTTTCTTGTGGTGGGCGCTTATCCGCCGACAGGCACCTACAGCGAATGCCGCGGCAGCTTTCAAGAGCGAGATCAGGCCATCAAGAGAATTCGTTGTGTTGGTGTGTCGGACATACTCCCGCTTTACGGTCGCAGCCGGACGCTCTGGTAGCGGGCCGCGTTGAATGGTTGGACAAGCAGGTTTCGCCGCGCTCGCGAGATTACTGCCTTCCAAAAAATCAGATTGGGGGACGAATAGGACCACTTGGGGATGAAAATTGATCGATGAGCGCCCGCCTTTGGATATCCAAAGGGACGAGTTGCGGGTGCGGCTACGTATGTTCGCTCCCGGCTTGGAGACACCGTTGGAATGAAGAAGCGCTGCGCCTTGGCCCCCGTGACAGGCGACGCCACGTCACAGAACATGATCGCTCAGCTAGAGACACAAGCGGCCCGCCAGAGGGGTGAGGTCGAGACCCTTGCGCTCGCCATCGAGGCAGTCGAACAGCAACAGGCGGAACAGGACGTGAGGTTCAGGAGCAGGACGACGCGAAGGTCGCGGAGAGGCGGAGACGCTTTCTCGACGCCCTTGAAGTTGAGCGACGCGAATACATCCAGGACGCTATTCGCCGCTTCGAAGGCACCGGCAATCGTACACAAGCCGACATTTGGGAGTGAAGCTACCAAGTGCGTCACCGATTGGAGGCGCAGTTTTCGTGATGGCCGAACCTATCTGAGAAACCTCAAACTGGCAGAGCTGTCCCTGGTCGATCGCCCCGCTAACAAGAAGGCGCGGATAGCCATCTTCAAGAGCGATACGGAAGGACCGGAGAACGACATGCAAGGCCAAGTCAGGAACGGCCGTCGAGAACCCTCGAACCTTGGCCCGGCGGCTGAGGTCGTAATTCGCAAGGTCACGCCACCGCCTGCGGAGCGGAGAACGTTTGAGGAAGCGTATCTTGCAATCGCAAGTAGGGAGAGCGTATCCAAATGCGAGGCCATGTCACGAGCCCGCACACTTTATCCGGCTCTGCTTAGAGTGTACCGGCCGGAGGGATTGGAGCGCGTCGCCGAAGCTTCCTCTGCTCCGGTCATGAAGTCGGAAGCTGTGCACTGGTTCGAGAGGCGAGTTGACGAAATTCGCAGGCGGGACAATTGCAACCACACGATCGCCATGTCGCGCGCCCGCGACGAGAACCCGGCCGAATTCAGGGCCTATCAGCAGGCGTAAAGCGTTCGGCGTGGAGTGTCGGCATGTACGTCGACAGCGGGCAACCGGATCGGGCGGCGGCATTGCTCGAGGAACCCTTCTTGAACCCGACTGCGCTCAGCCCCCTTCGACAGGCCCACCTCGCCTACTCGAGGGGTCTTCTGGCATTGTCCCGGGACGACGCGAAGGGGGCGAGCGCTCAGTTTGCCGAATCACTGGTGCTCTTCGATACCGTGAAGGCGAAATTCAGCTTGAACGTGTTTGCGTTGGTCGGCCTCTCGAATGCCGAGCGCGCCCTGGGCCGGTTCGAGGCCGCCGAAGCCGCCGCCCTTCAGGCGATCGCGCTGGCCGAGACGTTCGTCGAATCCGGCGCGCCTTCCTACCTGGTCGGCCTGTCCCGGAGCTCCCTCGGAGAGGCGCAGCTGGCCCGCGGCCAGGCCGAAGCCGGCCAGGCGTCCCTGGGCGAAGCGCTCGCGCACCTGCAACAGACTCTCGGGGAGGACCACCCGGCCACGCGCAAGACGCGGAAACTTGCCGTCGGCTCCCGCGCGGCCCGATAAAGCGAGCCCACGCACCACATCTCCCGACGCTTCCTCGCGATCTCGCTGCGCCCGTGTAGAATTCCGCCAACCTCGATGGAAAAAAAGCGCAAGTTCCTCTTCGTCTCCCTGACCGGTCTCGTCGGCGACATCGCGTGGCAGGTCCGCAAGGAGGGCCACGAGGTCCGCTACTTCATCGGCGACGCCGAGGAGCGCGACATCGCCGACGGATTCGTGCCGAAGACCGACGACTGGGAAAAGGACGTCGACTGGGCCGACGTGATCGTCTTCGACGACACGCTCGGGCAGGGCGAGAAGGCGGTCGCCCTGCGCGCGAAGGGGAAGGCCGTCGTCGGCGGCACGCCGTACACCGATGCCCTCGAGGACGACCGCTCCTTCGGCCAGGAGGAGCTCAAGAAGGCCGGCGTCACGATCATCCCGTACAAGGAATTCGACAACTTCGACGAGGCGATCGCCTACGTCCAGGAGAACCCGAGCCGGTACGTCATCAAGCCCTCCGGCGCCGCCGGCAACGTCAAGCGGCGGCTCTTCGTCGGCGACGAGGAGGACGGCGGGGACGTCGTCCGGATGCTCGAGGCCTACAAGAAGGCCTTTTCCGACGAGATCAAGATCTTCCAGCTCCAGAAGCGGGTCGTCGGCGTCGAGGTCGCGGTCGGGGCCTTCTTCAACGGCAAGAGCTTCGTCTACCCCGTCAACACGAACTTCGAGCACAAGAAGCTCTTCCCGGGCAACAGCGGACCGCCCACGGGCGAGATGGGCACGACGATGTTCTGGTCGGAGCCGAACAAGATCTTCGAGCAGACGCTCCTGAAGATGGCGTCCAAGCTCGCCGAGGAAGGCTACGTCGGCTACATCGACGTCAACTGCATCGTGAACAACAACGGGATCTACCCGCTCGAGTTCACGTCCCGCTTCGGGTACCCGACGATCTTCATCCAGCAGGAGGGCATGATCACGCCGATCGGCCTCTTTCTGGCCGACCTCGCGCACGGCATTGACCCGAAGCTGAAGGTCAAGAGCGGCTTCCAGGTCGGCGTGCGGATCGTCATGCCGCCCTTCCCCTTCGACGACGACGCCACCTTCGAGTCCTTCTCGCGCAACGCGGTCATCGTCTTCAAGCGGGGCACGCCCGAGGAAGTCCACATCGAGGACGTCAAGATCGTCGAGGGCCAGTGGCTCGTCGCAGGAACCTCGGGCGTGGTGCTGACGGTGGTCGGCCTCGGCCAGACGATGAAGCAGGCCCGTGAGCAGGCCTACGCGCGAGTGAGGAACATCCTCATCCCCAACATGTATTACCGCGACGACATCGGCGAGCGGTGGGCCGAGGACTCGGACAAACTCCACAATTGGGGATACCTGAGGTAGACCGCCCTCACGGCCCCGGCGCGGCGGGCCGGTGGAGGAACACCAGCAGGTCGAATCCGTCCGGATCCAGCCGGTAGGCCTTGTTCGTCAGGAAGACCACGCCGGTCTTCGTCGCCGGCACGAACGCGATGAACGCGTGGAACCCGGTCGTGCCTCCGTTCTTGAAGAAGACGCGGTCCGGAATGCCCCGCTCCGGCATGGACGGAAGGGTCTGCCACCCCAGAGCCATCTGCATCCGGCCATCCGCGGGCTTGCGCACTTTCTGAAGGGCCGGAAGCAGCGGGTCGAGCGGTGTACCGAGGAGCCCCAGGTTGTACTGCAGAAAGCGCGTCATGTCGGTGATCGTCGAGCGCAGGGCCCCGGCCGACCAGAACGCCGGCCACGTGCGCATCGCCGCCGGCGCGGGCTCCCCCTTCGGCCCGTAGCCCCGGGCAAACCGCGATTGCTGCTCCTCGGACAGATGCAGCACCGTGTCGTTGAGTCCGAGGGGCACGCAGACTTGCCGCCGGATGATCTCGGGCCACATCCCGTGACCGGATCTCTGCAGGGCGTGGCCGAGCAGCGCGAAGCCCGTGTTCGAGTACAGCCAGCGCGTTCCGGGCGCGACGGTGAGCCGGTACCCATTGACGAACGCCCAGAGGTCGTCGTCGCGCAGGTGTTCGATCCCGTCGAGCGGCGGATCGTCCGGGAATCCCGAGGTATGCGTCGCCAGGTCGAGCAGGGTGATGGCCTGCCCCTGGAAAGTCGGCACGCGCACCTTCGGCGGCACCCACTTCTGCAGCGGATCGTCCAGCGCCACGATGCCCTGCTCCACGTCGAGCGCCAGAAGCGTCGCGGTGAACACCTTCGTCACCGAGCCGATCTCGTACTCGGTCCGCGCGTTGGCCGCCGGACCATCCCGGGAAACGGCGCCGAACACCTGGATCGACGCCCGGCCGTGGTCGACGACGCCGACCGCCACGCTCGGCAGCTGCTGCGTCTGCATCAGCCCGCGGGCGATTTCGGCGACGCGGTCCGCGACCGGGTCCTGGGCCTGCCGCCGTCGCGACGGCCGCGAACGCGCAGACCAGTGGCCGCGACCACGATCGGACTCGGAGGACGGCCCGCGGCATCTCCCTCACGCTGCCCCTACGAGCCTCCGACTCCCAGTTCCTGCGCGTCGACGACGGCGATCGCAGCCATGTTGACGATGTCGGCGACGTCGACGCCCCGTTGGAGCACGTGGACCGGCCTCTTCAGTCCGAGCAGGATCGGACCGATCGCCTCCGCTCCCGCGAGCCGCCACACGAGCTTGTACGCCGCGTTGGCGGACTGGAGATCCGGGAAGATCAGCACGTTGGGCCGATTCACGGCGGCCCACGGGTATTCGGCTTCGAGCATCTCGGGAACGACCGCGTAGTCCGCCTGCATCTCGCCGTCGATCGGAAGCTGCGGTTGCGCCGCGCGCACGAGCGCGACGGCCTTCTTGACCTTGAGCGCGTTGGCGTGCGTGTTGGAGCCGAAATTGGAGAACGAGATCATCGCGATCCGCGGCTCCATGTCGAAGCGCCGCACGGCCTCCGCAGTCAGGAGCGCGATCTCGGCGAGCTCCTCGGCGCTCGGGTCGATGTTGACGGTCGTGTCGGCGAAGAAGAAGGTCTGCTGCTTGAGCATGAGGATGTAGAGGCCCGAAACGCGCCGCACACCCGGAGCCGTGCCAAAGATCTGGAGCGCCGGGCGGATGGTGTCCGCATAGGACTGCGTCATGCCCGAGATCACGCCGTCCGCGTCGCCGGCGTCGAGCATGAGGGGACCGAAGACGTTGCGGACGCGCGCCTGGCGCTCCGCCTCCGCCGGGGTCATGCCGCTGCGACGGCGCAGGGCCTCGAGACGCTTCGCGTAGGCCGGCAGCTTGTCGCTGCGGTTGGTGTTGATGAAGTCGATCCGGTCCATCGGAAGCTGCAGGTCGCGCGCGAGCGCCTCGATCTCGGCCTCGCGGGCGAGCAGGATCGGCCGGCAGATCCCCTCCTCGGCCAGGATCTTGGCCGCGCGGAGGATCTTGGGGTGCTCCCCTTCCGGGAAGACGATGCGCCGGGGGTCGCGCCGCGCCTTCTCGATGACGACGCTCATGACCTCGCGCGAACGCGAGAGCAGCGCCTCGAGCCGCCGCAGGTAGGCGCCCATGTCGGTGATCGGCTCGCGGGCGACTCCCGAGCGCATCGCGGCCTCGGCGACGGCGGGCGCCACCCAGAGAAGCACCCGGTGGTCGAAGGGTTTCGGGATCAGGTACTCGCGCCCGAATCGGAAACTCTGCCCGCCGTAGGCCTTCGACACCGCGTCCGGCACGTCCATTTTCGCCAGGGCCGCCAGGGCCTGCGACGCGGCGCGCTTCATGGCCTCGTTGATCTCCGTCGCACGGACGTCGAGCGCGCCGCGGAAGATGAACGGGAAACCGAGGACGTTGTTGACCTGGTTGGGATAGTCGCTCCGGCCGGTCGCCATGATCACGTCCGGCCGCGCGGCACGCGCCTCCTCCGGGGTGATCTCGGGATTCGGGTTGGCGAGGGCAAAGACGATCGGGTCGCGGGCCATCCCCTTCAGCATGTCGCCCTTGACGATGCCGCCCGAGGAGAGGCCGATGAACGCATCCGCGCCGGTCAGCGCATCCTGCAGCGTGCGCTCGAAGGTCTCGACCGCGAACTGCGCCTTGTAGGGGTTCATGTCGTTGGTGCGGCCGAGGTGGATGACGCCCGACTTGTCGACCATGCGGAGGTTCTCGGGCCGGACGCCGTAGGAGAGGTAGAGCTTGGCGCATGCGATCGCCGAGGCGCCGGCGCCGCAGAAGACGACTTTCGCGTGGTCGATCTTCTTGCCGACGATCTCCAGCGCGTTCAGGAATGCCGCGGCCGAGATGATCGCGGTCCCGTGCTGGTCGTCGTGGAAGACCGGGATCTGGAGCCGTTTCTTGAGGCGCTCCTCGATCTCGAAACACTCCGGCGACTTGACGTCCTCGAGATTGATCCCGCCGAAAGTCGGTGCGATCCGCGCGACCGTATCGACGAACGCGTCGACCTCCGTGGCATCGACCTCGATGTCGAACACGTCGATGTCGGCAAAGCGCTTGAAGAGGACGCCCTTGCCCTCCATGACCGGCTTGCTCGCGAGGGGCCCGATGTTGCCGAGGCCGAGCACGGCCGTTCCGTTCGAGATCACGGCGACCAGATTGCCCTTCGACGTGTACTCGTAGACCTTGTCCGGATCCTTCGCGA
Source organism: uncultured Acidobacteriota bacterium (assembly GCA_963742245.1). Classification (GTDB taxonomy): domain Bacteria; phylum Acidobacteriota; class Thermoanaerobaculia; order UBA5066; family Gp7-AA6; genus DAHUXD01. The sequence continues at coordinate 266,189 of CAVULG010000008.1, read as the reverse complement.
TCGCGAGGCAGGGCTCGGCGACGCCGGGGCTGTAGGCGAGCGAGAGGTCCTCCTGCGTGCGGCAGGGCTTGGAAGGCACGACCTCGACTTTTCCCTTACGGCCGCGGGAGTGGTACTCGAGGGCCTCCTCGGCCGTCATCTTACGCATTGCGCATCGCCTAGCGCCCCGCGACCTCGGCCCGGAGCCGCTGGACGGCCTCGAGCGCCTCCTCCTTCGGCACCGCGCGCGCGCTCTTGTCGCGGCGCAGGACGACTTCCACCTTGCCCTCCTTGAGCGTGCGGCCGCCGACGTTGACGCGGATCGGAAATCCGATCAGGTCCGCGTCCTTGAACTTCACGCCCGGGCGCTCGTCGCGATCGTCGTAGAAGACGTCGAGCCCCGCGCCGAGAAGCGCCTCGTAAAGGCCGTCCGCCTCGCGGCGGGTCGCTTCGTCGGTCGGGTTGAGCGAGACGAGGACGATCTCGAAGGGCGCGAGCGCCAGAGGCCACAGGATCCCGTCGGCGTCGTGGTGCTGCTCGACCGCGGAGGCCATGGTCCGGCCCACTCCGATGCCGTAGGTCCCCATGATCGCCGGGTGGGACTCCCCCTTCTCGTCGGTGAAGGCGCAGCCGAGGGCCTCGGAGTACTTGGTGCCGAGCTTGAAGATGTGGCCGACTTCGATGCCGCGCGCGATGTCGAGGGGCTTGCCGCAGCGGGGACAGGGGTCGCCCGCCCGCGCCTGCGCGAAGCTGCCCCACGCCTCGACCTTCGCATCCCGGCGCTGCACGAAGCCGGCGACGTGCCAGTCGCGTCGTCCCGCGCCTGTGACGGCGTTGACGGCGTCCCGGATCGAGTGGTCGCCGACGATCGTCAGCGCTCCGCCCGGCAGCTTGTGCGGCCCGACGTAGCCGACGGGAGCGCCGGTCGCCTTCTCGACCTTGTCCTCCGCGGCGAGCGCGAGGTGATCGACCTTCAACATGTTCTTCAGGGCGACCTCGTTGACCTCGAGGTCTCCGCGCAGGAGCGCGACGGCGAAGCCCTTCTCGGTCTCGTAGACGAGACACTTGATCATGCGCGACGCCGTGATCCCGAGGAAGGTGACGACGTCGTCGATGCCCCCCTTGCCGGGCGTCTCGACCTCGACGAGCGGCGTCTCCGTTTCGTCCTTCCAGGGCGCGGGGCGGGCTCCCGTCTCTGCCTTCTCGAGGTTGGCGCCGTAGCCGCAGGCGGCGCAGCGCACGACGGCGTCTTCGCCGGTGTCGGCGAGAACCATGAACTCCTCGGAGGCCGTGCCGCCGATCGCGCCCGAATCCGCCTGGACGACCGTGAAGTCGAGTCCGCAGCGCTCGAAGATCCGCCGGTAGGCGGCGTCCTGCGCCTTGTACGACCGGTCGAGACCCTCGGCGTCGGCGTCGAAGGAGTAGCCGTCGTACATCAGAAACTCGCGGCCCCGCATGAGTCCGAAGCGCGGGCGGATCTCGTCGCGGAACTTGGTACGGATCTGGTAGAGCGTCACCGGCAGCTGCCGGTAGGAGGTCACCCCGGACCGCACCATCGAAGTCACGGCTTCCTCCGCCGTCGGCGCGAGGCAGTACTCGCCCTCCTTGCGGTCCTTGAGGTGAAAGAGGATCTCCTCCTTCTCGTAGCGGTCCCAGCGACGGCTCTCTTCCCAGAGCTCGCGCGGCTGGAGGATCGGAAGCTCGACTTCGTGGCACCCGGCGCGGTCGATCTCCTCCCGGACGATCTGCTCCGTCTTCCGGTGCGAGCGCAGCCCGAGCGGCGTCAACGAGTAGATTCCGGCGGCGAGCCGGCGGATCATCCCCGCCCGCGAAAGAAGGATGTGGGAAGTCGCGTCCGCGTCGCCGGGGACTTCGCGAACGGTTTGCAGGAAATAACGGGTCCAGCGCATAGGGTCGGGAGGATAGCAGGAGGGGCGCGCGGCACGGCGCTTCGACCGGGCCTGCGGCATCTCCCTGCGGAGGCACGCGGCGGCCGTCCTCGAGGGTGGGTGCCGGCCGCCGCTGCATGCGTCGGCCCGGTCGCGCTGCGGCTCGGAGGAGGCTGCGGCGGGCCGACGCATAGCACCTCCTCCGGGAGACGCCGCAGGCCACCTGGAGCACTGCTCGAGCGCTCCGGCTGAGGGGATGGTGTTTGGAGAAGAGAAGAGAAGAGAAGAGAAGAGGGCTACGCGCGGGGCTTGGCGGGCGCCGACTCCTTGCGGCGGGGACCGACCTTTTCGACGAGGCGCAGGTTGGAACGGAGCTGCTGCATCATGCGGTCTTCGATGCCGGATCCGCGCGCGGCCGTCTTGGCCTTGGTGAAGGCGGCCTTGGCGTCGTCGGCCCGGCCTGCCGCGAGGTACGCCATGCCGAGGTGGTGGAACGTCGTCGGCGCGGCCGCGCGCTCGCTCGAGCGGCGCAGGCATTCGATCGCCCGGTCGTACTCGCGCCGTTTGTAGTGGACCCAGCCGAGGGCGGCGAGGGGATAGGGCTTGAGCTCCTCCGGAGCAGCCGCGAGCGCCCGGCCGGCGTAGTCGAGCGCGAGATCGAGGTCCTCGCCCGACTCCGCGAGGCTCGTCGCGAGCTCGTAGTAGCCGACCGCCTGCGCCGTCTTGGAGGGGTGCTTGTCGAGAAATTCGCGCAGGAACTCCGCGGCGCCGCGGGGATCCCCTTCGGCGCGCAGCGCCTCGGCGAGCGTCGAGCATGCGGCCGCGGCCACGACGTCCTCGGGATCCGCGGCGAGGACCTCGCGGCAGGCGGCGATCGCCTCCTTCCACCGTCCCATCGAGGCCGAGAGCAGCGCGAAGGAGACACGGATCGTGGGGTTGCGCGGCTCTGCGCGCATCGCCTTCCGGTAGAGCTCCTGCGCGCGCTCGAGGTAGCCGCGTGCCGCGCTCTCCTCGGCGTCCTTGAACGCGGCCGCCCCGGGGCCGTCGACCCGAGGGAGCTCGTAGCCCCCCTTGCGCTCGAGCAGGCGCACGGCCTCCTGGTATTCGAGGCGGCGCGGGTTCTTCTCGAGCGCCTGCTGGAAGCACTCGAGCGCGCGCTTGGACCAGTTCTTCTCGAGGTAGCAGAGGCCGAGCTGAAAGACGGCCTCCTCGGACTCGGGCGCCAGCCGCAGCGCCTCCTCGAACTGCTGGATCGCGCGCGACAGCTCTCCCGTCTCCCGCAGGACGTTGCCGAGCAGGATGTGGGCCGAAGGCACGGGCGCCGCCTCGATCGCCCGCGTCAGCTCCCGCTCGGCCTCCTCCCACCGCGAGAGGTGCGCGAAGAGCGTTCCGAGCGCGAAGTGCGGAAGGAAGGCGTCGGGCTTGCGCACGATGGCTCGCTCCAGCGCCGACTGCGCCGCGCCGGTGTCGCCGGATTCCGAGGAGGCGATGCCGCTGTAGACCAGGGCCTCGAAGTGGTTCGGGTCGGCGGCAAGGATCTTCTTGAAGTAGGCGGACGCGCGCTCGAGCTCGCCGCTCGAAAAGAAGGTCTCCGCGAGGTAGAAGCCGAGCTCGACGTTGGCCCGGTCGGTGCGGTAGAGGTCCTCGAGCACGCGGATGCCGCGGTCGGCATCGAGGGCCAGGATCGCAAACTCCGCCTCGCGCAGCTTCTTCATGAAGCTCTCGCGGTCGTTGCCGGTGGAGCGCGCGATGATCCGGTCACGGCGCTCGAGAAAACGGTCCTTTTTCTCGACCGCCTGCATCCTCTCGTCCATCTTGGATTCCCAGAGGTCGACGACCTCCTCGGCCCGCACGGCGCCGCGGCGCTCGAGCGTCTCCTGGAGGGCGAGGATGCCGGTGTGGGCGACGAAAAGGTTCTTCTCGAGATTTCCCATGGATTCGAAGAGCGACTTGACGGCCTCGGCGGTGCGTTTCACGACGTCCTCGAGCGTGGAAATGCGCTCGAGGAGATGCTCGTCGAAGGGGATCTCCTCCTGCGGCTCCCCCGACTCCTCGACGACCCCGACTCCGGAGAGGACGAGAAGCTTCGAGTTGCAGCGTGCGCAGTACTCGTCTTCGTCCGAGTTCTTCAGGCCGCAGACCTGGCAGTACATCAGGCGGAGTACTCGTAGAATCCGCGGCCCGACTTCTTGCCGAGCCAGCCGGCGTCGACCATGCGCACGAGGAGCGGGCTCGGCCGGTACTTCGGGTCGCCGAACCCGTCGTGGAGGACGCGGAGGATGGCGAGGCACGTGTCGAGGCCGATGAAGTCCGCGAGCTGGAGGGGGCCCATCGGGTGGTTCATGCCGAGCTTCATGATCCCGTCGACCGCCTCCTTCGTGGCCACGCCCTCGCGCACGGTCTCGATCGCTTCGTTGATCATGGGCATGAGGACGCGGTTGGAGACGAACCCCGGGTAGTCGTTGCAGGAGATCGGCGTCTTGCCCATCCGCTTCGCGAGCTCATCCACGGCCTCGGCCGTGGCGTCCGAGGTCGCGATGCCGCGAATCACCTCGACGAGGGCCATCACCGGCACCGGGTTCATGAAGTGCATCCCGATGAACCGGTCGGGCCGGCGGGTCGCGGCGGCCAGGCGCGTGATCGAGATCGAGGACGTGTTCGAGGCCAGGATGGCCTCGGGCCGGCAAACCGCATCGAGCCGGCCGAACAGGTCCTTCTTGACGCCCTCGTTCTCGACGATGGCCTCGACCACGGCATCCGCATTGGCGAGCGCGGCGAGGTCGGTCGTCGTCGTCAGCCGGCCGAGCGCGGCCGCCTTGTCCTCCGGGGTGCGCTTGCCCTTGGCGACTTCGCGGTCCAGGTTCTTGTCGATCGTCGCGCGGGCTTTCGTCAGGAGCGCCTCGGAGACGTCGACGAGGACGACGTCACATCCGGAAGCCGCCGCGACGTGGGCGATCCCCCCGCCCATCTGCCCGCCGCCGATCACCCCCAGGGTGCGGATCTGCACGGGCGAGACTCTATCTGAAGCGGCCCTCGACGCTCGCCTGCGGCGAGGCGAGCTCTAGAACGCCAGCCGGTAGCGAGGGGTACCGAAGCGGGAGACGAGAGCCACGCCGACGGCCACGATCGAGGCCACGCTCCAGACGAGCGCGCCGACGAAGGGCAGCAGGGAAATCCCGCCGAGCACCGCGAAGCCGGCGGCGAGCGCCGCGGGTCGGCGCGCAGGCGCGACGCTCTTGACCAGTTTCTGTCCGACGATGAGGAAGAGCGCGGCCATCCCGAAGATCTTCGCGACGACCGCGACCGCGGCCGAAGCCAGGGCGATGGGAATGCCGAGGCTCGCGGGCAGAAGCGAAAGCGCCGCCCCGGCCGCCAGGAAGAGCGTCAGCACGCCCAGGGCTCCGGCCAGAAGCGATCCCGACCAGTCCTCCTCGGCGAGCATCGCGGCGCGGGAGAGGGGCGAAGAGAAAAACCAGAGCAACCCGAGCGCCACGGCGAGCCAGACGGAAAGCGCGATCAGGTGCAGGCCCGAAAGGACGGACGTCCCGAAGGCGTTCTCCTCCCACGGCGCGCGCCGCATCTCCGACAGATAAAGATGGAGCAGGCTGCCGGGAGTCGACACCCGGCCCTCGACCGGAGCCACCGTCCGCCCCGGCGGCAGCTCGACGTTGCCGCCGAACACGAGCAGGTCGCCGGCGACGGCGCCCTCGGGCGCGAACGAAACATTGCCGCCCCAGACGATCACGTCGCCGGAGACACGGGCCGCGATCCGCACGTCGGCGAGCACCGCGACGACGCGGCCCGGAATCGCCTGCGAAACGACGATGTCGCGCCGGACGGACGTGATGGAGGCCGGGACCGCCCGCGCGGATTCGCGCGCGCAAAGGAGAATCAGGCCGGCGAGGACGAAGACGAGACGGGCCGGCGGGACGTTCACCGGCGGCCGGAGGCGCGCGCGAGGACCCGCCGCAGCCCGAGCGACAGCGGAGGCAGAAGGAGCAGGGCCACGATCCCGAGGCCGCCTTCCTGCCGCATCCCCTCGGACAGGGCCGAGAGGCCCGTCGGCGCCAGGCGCAGGAGATCGGCAGCCCAGCGGACGGCCGACCGGGCGAGGGCGAGAGCGGGGGCCAGAGCCGCGGCCCCGAGGGAGGCCTGCTCCGGGCCGGTCAAGGCCGGCAGGGCCAGCAGCGCCACGCCGGCGATCGAGAGGCCGGCCGTCAGAAGAACCGGGGTGTTCCAGAGGGCGTAAGTCCGGCGCTCCCGGCGGGAAAAGGCCCGAAGGCGCGTGACCTTTCCGGCCAGGCCGACCAGATCGGCCGCAGGCTCCGGCAGCCCCGAAACCCTCTCCAGAGCCTCGCAAACGGCCCTGGCAGCCGCAATCGCGGCCTGGCAGGGGGAGCACTCCCGCGCATGCGCCGCGGCGTCCGAGGCAAACAGGGGTTCCGCCCCGGCGGCAACCGCCTCGGCGTCAATCGGATCCAGGGGGCGAGGGCACGGTCTCACGTCAGTTCTCCAGCCAACCTGTCCTTCAATACGACTCTGGCGCGAAAGAGTTTGTTCTTCACCGTCCCGAGAGGCATCTTCTTGACCTCGGCGATCTCCTCGTAGGACAGCCCCGCAAAGTGCCGGAGGGCGATGAGTTCCCGAAAGTCCGGCGGGAGCTCCTGGATCGCCCGGTGGATCGCCTGTCCCCTTTCGGTGTTCCGCAGCTCCCCATAGGGGTCGAGCCAGTTGGATCGCTGCTCGGGCGGGAACGGCCCGGTTCCGTCCGGGTCCGCCGGGGCTTCGAGGGGCACGGTCCGGGGACGGCGCTTGCGGAGATGGTCGATCGCCGCGTTGCCGGCGATCCGGAAGAGCCAGGTCGAGAACTTGTACGCGGGGTTGTAGCGATCGAGCGCCTGGAAGACCTTCAGGAAGATCTCCTGCGCGAGGTCGAGCGCATCCTCGCGGCTGCCCACCATCCGGCTGACGTGGGAAACGACCCGCACCTGGTACCGCCGAACGAGCGTTTCGAAGAGGTTCTCCTCGCCGCCGAGGACACGGCGGACGAGCTCCCCGTCCTCGAGGACGGGGCTGCCGGGCTCACCTTCGACTCCGACTCCTTGTCGCACAAGCTGCTTTCTCCGGGCGCCTTCGGTAGAATCCGCAGACATCTTAGTCGTGGAACCGGGCCGCTGCCCGGGGGAGAGGCACGTGAGCACTGTCGCCGAGCCGCAGTTTCCCACCATCGGATCGCTCCCGCAGGGCACCGACTCCGCGAGCCCCTTCGAGGAGATGATGTCCCGCTTCGACCTGGCGGCGCAGAAGCTCGGCCTCGACCCCGGACTCTACAAGGTCCTCCGCGAGCCGGTCCGCGAAACCAAGGTGTCGATCCCGATCGCGATGGACGACGGCCGCATCGAGGTCTTCACGGGATATCGCGTGCTCCACAACATCGCGCGCGGCCCCGGCAAGGGCGGCATCCGCTTCGCCCCGAACGTCACGCTCGACGAGGTCCGGGCGCTCGCCGCGTGGATGACCTGGAAGTGCGCCGTGGTCAACATCCCCTTCGGCGGCGCCAAGGGCGGCGTCATCTGCGATCCGCGGTCGCTCTCGCGCGGGCGAGCTCGAGCGGATCACCCGCCGCTACACCGCCGAGATCATGCGACTCATTCGGTCCCGAAAAGGACGTTCCCGCGCCGGACATGAACACGAACGAGCAGACGATGGCCTGGATCATGGACACCTACTCCATGCACACGCGCCACACCGTGACGGCGGTCGTCACGGGCAAGCCGCTCGAGCTCGGCGGCTCGCGCGGCCGCGTCGAGGCGACGGGACGCGGCTGCATGCTCATCGCGCGCGAAGCGGCGCCGCTGCGTCGGCTTCACGCTTCCCGGCAGCCGCATCGTCGTCCAGGGCTTCGGCAACGTCGGCTCGATCGCCGCGCGGATGTGCCACGAGGCCGGCGCGAAGGTCGTCGCCGTCTCCGACATCGCAGGGCGGCATCCACAACGCCCGGCGGGCTCGACATGCCGGCCCTCCTCGCCCACGTACGAAGAGAACAAGACCCTCGAGGGCTTCCCCGGCGCCGAGCCACGTCACGAACGAAGCCCTTCTCGAGCTCGACTGCGACATCCTGATCCCGGCCGCCAACGAGAACCAGATCACGGCAGCAAGAACGCCGGCAACATCAAGGCGAAGATCATCGTGCGAGGGCGCCAACGGCCCGACGACGCAGCGCGCCGACGAGATCCTCGACGACAAGGGCATCCTCGTGGTCCCCGACATCCTCGCCAACGCCGGCGGCGTGACCGTGTCGTACTTCGAGTGGGTGCAGGACCGCGCCGGCTTCTTCTGGCGCGAGAGCGAGGTCAACGAGCGGCTCGAGGACATCATGGTCCAGTCGTTCAAGGACGTGGCCTCGATGGCCGAGAAGTACGGCGTCTCCCAGCGGATCGCGGCCTACATGCTCGGGATCTCCCGCGTCGCGCACGACACGATGGTTCGAGGGCTCTACGCCTAGGACGGCCCTCGTCCCGAACTGAACCGGGTGCGCGCTACTTCAGCGTGATCCGGGGTTTGACTTCCGGCATCTCCACGGAAAGCTTGCGCTCGAGCTCGGGAAGGGTCGCCTCGATCGGCCGCCGCCACGTCGGGTCGAGCAGCGACAGCGTGAGCCGGCGCCCGTGAAGCGCCACGGGCTCGATTTTCCGGGCAAGCGGCTCCCCGACGATTCGCCCCCAGCGGGCCTGGAGCCACGCCAGCGCGTTGTCGCCCCGTGCCATCCGCCGCAGCAGGCCGTCGGCGGCGGCGTCGAGCGAGGAGAAGGAGCTCTTTTTCGGCTTCCCGGACTTCATCGGCGGCCTCCCTCGGGCGGCACGGCCCGCAGCGCTTTCTCCCCCGAGAGGACGCGACGGACGTCCTCGACGACCATGCGGGCCATCTCGCGCCGCGTTTCCACGGTCGCGCTGCCCGCGTGCGGCATCAGCACGACGCGGTCGTCGTCGAGCAGCGCCGGCGTGATGGCCGGCTCGTGCTCGTAGACGTCGAGGCCCGCCCCCGCGAGCGGTCCGTTCTCGAGCGCGCGGGTCAGGGCGACCTCGTCGACGATCGCCCCGCGCGCCGTGTTGAGCAGCAGGCTTCCCGGTTTCATCTTGGCAAACGTCTCGGCATGAAATAGACGCCGCGTCTCGTCGTTCAACGGCACGTGCACCGAGACCACGTCCGAACGGCGGAGCAGCTCGTCGAAGGAGACACGCGGCGGGTCGTCCGGGTCGCCCTCGTGCCGGGGGGACCGACCGAAGGCGATCACCGACATGCCGAAGGCCTTCGCCCGCCGCGCCACCGCCTTGCCGATGCGGCCGGGGCCGACGACGCCGAAGACCTTCCCCTTCAGGTCCCGCCCCAGAAGCAGGTCGGGCGCCCAGCCCGCAAAGCCTCCGGCACGCACCAGCCGGTCCCCTTCCACGATCCTCCGGCAGAGGGCGAGAAGCATCGCGATCGTCAGATCGGCGGTGGCATCCGTCAGGACGTTGGGCGTGTGGGTGACGACGATCCCGCGCGCCGCCGCCGCGGCGCGGTCGATCTGGTCGACCCCCACGGCGTAGCTCGCGATGATCCGAAGCCGGTCGGCCGCCTGGATGACCGTCCCGGTCACGGCGTCGTCGACGAGGCAGACGAGCGCATCGACGCCCGGGATTTCCGCGGCGAGCTCGAGCTCCCCGGCGGCCGAGCCGATGACGCGGACCTCGAAATCCTCCCGGAGCGAGTCGAACGGCTCCGGCAGGGCCCGTGTCGCGAGGACCACGCCCCGGCGCGCCGGGCCGCTCTCGGGCGTGCTCACTTCGGCCCGGTCTGCAGGGCCCGGCCCGCGAAAAAGATCCCCGCGCCGATCCCGAGCAGCAGCAGCTCGCGGCGCACGTTGTGGCCGAGCACGCCGACGAAGAACGCGGCGCCGGCGATGACGAGTCCCAGAAACTGCACGGCCCGCGCGACCCGGTACATCAGGGAGTCCCCGTGGAAACCGTGACCCGGACGATGCGATCGTCCTGCTCGATCCGGTTCAGGACGTCCTGGCCCGCGAGGAGCTGCCCGAAGACCGTGTAGCCGCCGTCGAGGTGGCGCTGGGGCGAAAGCGTCGCGAACCACTGGCTTCCTCCGGTGTCCGGCCCGGAGAGGGCCATGCCGACCGTTCCGATCCGGTACGGAAGCGCCCGAGAGCTCGTCGCGAATCTCCCAGCCCGGCCCGCCGCTGCCGGTTCCGGTCGGATCGCCGTCCTGCACCACGAAATTGGGAACCACGCGATGGATCGGCGCTCCGTCGAAATACGCCTTGCGCGCGAGCGTCACGAAGTTCATCACCGTCAGGGGCGCGGTTTCGCCGTCGAAGCGGATCGCGAAGACGCCGCGCCCCGTCTCGACCTTCGCCGTCCACCCCGAGCGCGCCTCGGCGAGGAGGGCCGCGTAGTCCGCGACGGTCTTGCCGGTGTCGTACGTGCGCCACGGATACCCCCCCGGATCGGCGCCGAACTTCCGGACGAGAGACCGGCGCGCGAGCCGCGACACGAGCGTCGACGGCGACTTGTACGCCGCCTCGACGACGGGGCGCGCGGCGGGATTGTCCGGAGTCCTCTGCGCGACGTCGATCGCCGTCATCGCGAGATCGGTCATGGGCGGCTCGCGTCCGGATTCGACCGCCTGCACGAGGAGCGCGAAAGCCTCCGGGCTGCCTGCCTGCGCTTCGAAGGCGAGCTCGAGCGCGGCCGCGCGCACCGCGACGTTCTCGTCCGCGAGCGCCGCATCGACGAGGGGACGCGCCGCGCGGATCGCCTCCGGGTTGGCTCCGTCGAGCCCCTCGAGGACCTTGAGCCGCACGACGGCCTCCGGGTCTTTCGCGAGCGCCGCGCGGCGTGAAGCCGCCTCGGGAGCCGGCAGCACACCGAGCCGCGCCGCGGCGGCCCCGCGCAGGAACGGGTCCGGCGAGGCGATGGCGGCGTCCGCGAGCGCGAGCGCCTGGTCGGGAATCGCCGCCATCGCGGCCTGGAGCGCGACCTGCCGCCGGCGGCCCGATCCGCTCGAGGCCGCCGCCCACAGGCGCCGGAAGGCCTCGCGGTCGGAGACGTAGAACCGCAGGAGCGCAAGGGCGGGGATCGCGAGGTTGGGGTTCGCGTTGCCGGCGAGCGCGGTGACCCGCGACGCCCGCCCCGCGGGGACGCCGGAGGGATTCTTTTCGAGGATCGCCGCGAGCGCCACGAGCGCGTTCGTCGTCACGCCCGGCCTCCGGTCGTCGAGGGACTCGGCGAGCGCGTCGATTCCGGCGGGCAGACCCAGCACTCCGAGCCCCCGCGCGCACAGAGCCGCCGCGTCGCCGTCCGGATCTTTCAGGCAGGTTGCGAGAACCGGCAGGGACGAGGCCTGCGGACGCCGGGCAAGAGCGTAGAGCGCGGCAACGCGGGTCGCGCTGTCGCCGTCCCCGGCGAAGGGCGCCACGGCGGCCGCGGACTCGGGGGTCGGGAACCGCCAGAGCGCGAAGAGCAAGGCCGGCCGGCGGTCGGCCGGCGCCCCGGTCAGCGCGGTGAGGAGGGCCGCCTGGCCCGACGGCTGCTCGAGGAAGGAGATGCTCCAGGCCGCGCGGGCGGCCACCTCGGTGTCGGAGTCGGTCAGCAGGGGCGCCAGATCCGCCGTCATCGCCGGCACCCCCAGAATGCCTGCCCCGAAGGCCGCAGACTCGCGGACGTCGGGCACGTCGTCGCGGAGGAGCCCCCGGAGCACGGGCGCGGCCCGTTCGTCGCCGATCCGGCCCGCCGCGAGGGCCGCGCGCGCCCGCACCGCGGAGTCCGGAGAAGCCGACGCCGCCTCGAGCGTCGCGGCGTCGAAGGCGCGCCGGTCCTCGAGTGCCGTGAGCGCGGGCTCCGCGTCGGCGAGCGAACGGTAGCGCGCGGGAACGGGCGCGGCGGGTGCGACCGGCGCGGTCGGATCCGTCGCGGGCGGGCGCGCGAGATCGCCCGGGGGCCGCGAAGGAGGGGTTCGGCTCGCGCAGCCCGCGGCCGCGCCGGCCACGAGCGACACGATCACCGCCGGAAGCGCGCCGAAAACACGCCGCATCGACCGCCTACCGCCTTTCGAAAAGGATCGGCCCGGATTATAGGACGCGCGGCGAAACGAGCGCGCGCGGTCGAGCGCCCTAGGCGCCGACGAGCAGGCGATCGCCCAGGATGTGCGGCAGGCCGGCCTTGTAAATCTTGTCGCGCGTCTTCTGGGCCGGGTACTCCACGCGGTCGAAGTGGACGACCTGCGCCTCCGCGTCGTAGATGGCGTAGGACGCCGCGGCATTGCGGTCGCGGGGCTGGCCGATCGAGCCCGGATTGATCAGGTACCGCATTCCCTTCTTGAGGGGAAAGCGGCGGCGGGACTCGGAGACGAGCTCGACGAGGATCCCATGCGGCTCGAGGGTGAAGACGCACGGAATGTGGCTGTGCCCGAAGAAACAGACGTTGGTGGTCAGCTCGCGGAAGTTCAGGTAGGCGTCGTAGTCGGTGAAAATGTACGCGTCTTCGTCCCGGGGCGAGCCATGACAGATCGCGAAGGCGCCTTCGACCGTCGCGGGGCCCTGGGGCAGAGCCTCGAGAAACTTCCGGTTGCCCGGGGTCAGCTTGTCCGTCGTCCAGCGCGCGGCCTTCAGCGCCACCGGGTTGAAGAGGTCTCCCGACTCCAGGCCGCACACGACCTTGTCGTGATTGCCCCGGATCATGACCTTCTCCTTGCGAACCCGGCGCACGCGGTCGATGACCTGGTTGGGGCTGGCTCCGTATCCGACGAAGTCGCCCAGCACCACGACGCGGTCGAATCGCTTGCGCCGCACGCGGGCGAGCACCGCGGCGAGGGCCTCGTCGTTGGAGTGGATGTCCGAGAGGATCAGGTATCGCACGGGGGCGGTTCTCTCCTTGAGTCCGAGATCGGGATGTCGTGGTCGTCGAGAGCCGTGAGCACTCGGTCCGCGGTCTCCTCGACCGACTCGCCGCCGGTCAGGCCCACGCGAACATCCGCCATTCTATAGAAGGGCGCCCGATCGGCGAAGAGGGCCGCCAGCTGCTCGGGCGATTGAAAGAGCGGCCGATCGGTCTTGCCCGAGAGACGCGCCCGGACGGCCTCCAGCGGGACGTCGAGGAGGACCGAGGTCCCCAGCCGGGACATCGCGCGCCGGTTGGCCTCCTGGGCGAAGGTGCCTCCCCCGGTCGCGACGAGGGCCGCCGGCAGGGAGGCCGTCCCGGCGAGGAACTCGGACTCGCGCGCCCGAAAGGCCGGCTCCCCCGATTCCTCGAAAATCGCGCGGACCGTGCGGCCGGAGGTCCGCTCGATCTCCGTGTCGAGATCGACGAACGGGAGCGCGAGCCGTTCCGCGATGCGGCGCCCGACGGCCGTCTTCCCGCTCGCCATGAAGCCGACGAGGTAGATCCGGCGGGAGGTCCGGCGCCGCCTCGCCGCGTCCAGGGCCGCCCGCGCGTTCTCTGCGATCCGCGTTTGCCCTCCCGCGTACAGGCCTCCGATCATCGCGGCGGAATCCGCCCCCGCGTCCCAGACGGCATCGAGCCGGTCCGGCGTGATCCCGCCGATCGCGACGAGGGGCTTCGACTTCCCCGCCGCGACCCGGGCGAGGGCGTCGAGCCCCCGCGCCGGGCGCAGGGTCTTGGTCGCGCTGTCGAAGACGGGACCGAAGGCGACGTAGTCCGCGGCCGGATCGGCGAAGGCGCGGGAAGCCGCGTCGGCGTCGTGCGTCGAAACGCCGATCGGCGCGTCCGCGGGCAGGAGCGCGCGCGCGTCTCCGGCGGGCAGATCGCTCTCCCCGAGGTGAACGCCGATGCCGGCGCCTGCGCCGATGAGGCGTGCGAGGTCGACCCGATCGTTCACGAAGACCTGTGCGCGGCACGCGCGGGCGAGAGCGGCGACGGCATCGCCCGCCGCCACGAGCTCCCGGTCCGGCAGAGACTTCTCGCGCAGCTGCACGCAGCGAATCCCGAGTGCGAACAGGCGCCCGGCCAGGGCGGCAAGGTCCGAGACCCCGCTCGCGGCGCGGTCGGTGATCGCGTAGACCGGAGGCAGCCGGAGTGTCACGCCGAGGCGGCGAAGCGCTCCATGAAATGCGTGGAGAGGCGGCCGTCGATGAAGTCCGGATCGTCGAGGATCCGGCGGTGGAGCGGGATGGTCGTTTTCACGCCTTCCACGACGAAGAAGTCGAGGGCGCGCCGGCCCCGGCCGATCGCTTCCTGCCGGTCGCGGCCCCACACGATCAGCTTGGCGATGAGCGAGTCGTAGTACGGGGGGATGAGGTAGCCCTGGTACGCCGCCGTGTCCACGCGGACGCCGAGCCCGCCGGGAGGATGAAACGAGGTGATCCGCCCGGGCGAGGGCTTGAAGGTCACGGGATCCTCGGCGTTGATGCGGAACTCGATGGCATGGCCGCGGGGCGATGCCTCGTGATCCGAGAAGGACAGCGGGGCTCCGGCCGCGACCGCGATCTGCTCCTTGACGAGATCGAGCGCGGTGACCTCTTCGGTGACCGGGTGCTCGACCTGGAGGCGCGTGTTCATCTCCATGAAGTAGAACCGGCCGTCCTGGTCGAGGAGGAACTCGACCGTACCGGCGTTGGTGTAGTTGACCGAACGGGCCGCGGTGATCGCCGCCTCGGCCATCCTGCGCCGCAGGCCCTCCTCGAGGGCGGCGGAAGGCGCCTCTTCGATGAGCTTCTGGTGGCGGCGCTGGATCGAGCATTCCCGCTCGCCGAGATGGCGGATCGTGCCGCGCGAATCTCCGAACACCTGGAACTCGACGTGCCGCGGGCTCTCGAGGTACTTCTCGAGGTAGACCTCCGCGTTTCCGAACGCCTTTTCCGCCTCGCTGCGGGCCGTTTCGTAGGCGCCCGCGAGCTCGCGCTCGTCGCGCGCGACGCGCATCCCCCGTCCTCCCCCTCCCGCCGAGGCCTTGAGGATGACCGGGTAGCCCGCCTTGCGGGCGAACGCCACCGCCTCGTCGACGGACTCGACCGGGCCCGGCGAGCCGGGCACCGTGGGAACGCCGGCCGCCGCGACGGTCCGCCGCGCGAGGGACTTGTCGCCCATCTTCCGGATCGCGTCGGGAGCCGGCCCGATGAACGCAATGTGACAATCCTGCAGGATCTCGGCGAAGTACGCGTTCTCGGAAAGGAATCCGTACCCGGGGTGGATGGCGTCGGCCTCCGTGATCTCGGCCGCCGAGACGATCGACGAGATGTTCAGGTAGGAGGCCGCGGACGGGTACGGGCCGACGCAGACGTCCTCGTCGGCGTAGCGGACGTGGAGCGCGTCGCGATCGGCTTCGCTGTAGATCGCGACGGTCTTGATCCCGAGCTCGCGGCAGGCCGAGATGATGCGCAGCGCGATCTCGCCGCGGTTGGCGATCAGGATCTTCTTGAACATGGAGCCGGTCGGGCTAGGCGGCCAGACGGATCGCGAAGAGCTTTTCGCCGTACTCGACGGGCTGCCCGTTGCGCGCGTAGACGGCGACGACCTCGCCCTCGACGTCGGATTCGATCTCGTTCATGAGCTTCATCGACTCGATGATGCAGAGGATCTTGCCCTTCCCGACGCGCGAGCCGACCTCCGCAAAGGCGTCCGACTCCGGCGACGGCGACCGGTAGAACGTACCGACGATCGGCGAGGTGATCACGTGGACGTTCTCGTCGGGCGTCTCGGCGGCACCCGCCTCCGGCGCTCCCGGAGCGCCCGCCCGCGGTTGCGCGTGCGTGGAGCCCGCCGCGGCGGGAACGACCTGCGGGGCCTCCACGACGGCGGGCCGCGGACCCTCGATCCTCAGGCGGAATCCGGAACGCTCGATCTCGAGACCCGAGAGACCCCGCTCGGTGACCAGGTCCACGAGCTCCCGGATCTCCTTCATCGAAAGCATCTACAGCAGCTCCTTCTCCAGGGCGGCGGCGGCCTTTTTCAGCTCGAAGCGGCCTCGGCCGAAGTTGCCGTCCCGGGCCAGCAGAAGCAGCAAATAGTACTCCTCGGTGACCCGGCAGAGGATCGTCGCGGCCCGGTCCGAGGCCAGGATCACCTGCTCGAGGGGGCCGTGCTCGGTCAGGGCCTTGGCCGCCCGCGCGGCCTTCACGACCGCGCCCGTCTCGGCGGCGAGCGATTCCATCGGCAGGCCCTCGGCGCTGACGTAGGAGTCGATCGGAATGCCGTCGATCCCGACGAGCGAAACGGCGCGCGTGCCCTCGACGCGCTCGGCAACGCGGCGAAGCGTGTCCTGGAAGACGTTCATGCGGAACCGGATGATGTCACGGTCGGGGGTCGAAGATCAGCCCGCCTGGACCTGGCCGAGCCAGCTCCGCAGCGCGCGAATCCTCGCAAGTCGCCGCTCCAGGGCGGGGTCCGCAGCCGTCGAGCCGGGGGTCGAGCCCGCGGGAAGGAGGCGAGCCTCGGAGTCGCGCCGCAGCCGCTTCAAATCCTCGTCGAAGGGGTGGCGGCTGACGAGATCGTCGTAGATCTGGAGCGCTTCCGCGTAATGGCCCTGGGCGTAGTAGAGGTCGGCGAGCGCCCGGCCGGTCGGCCCAGTCGGCGCCGGCTGCCGCTCCGGTTCGAGCTCCGGTTCCGGCTCGGGCTCGGCATCCTCGTCGCCCTCCGCGAGGGCGCGGGCGAGCGGCACCGTGGCGCCCGGCTCCGGGTCGCCGAAAGAGAAGACCGGCGGCGGGGCAAACTGCGGGGCGAAAGCGGCCGGCGGCGCGGAGTCGACCTCCGGCGGCGGCTCCGCGGAAAAAGCGCTCGCGGCCGGAGCGATCTCGAACGACGGCGTCGCGGTGACCTCCGGACGATGCGCCGGAGACTCCGGTGGAGGCGCGAACGGAGACGGGAGGATCACGGCGTCGCGCGTCGGCCCGCGGAACGGATCGTCTTCCTCGCGCCCCTTGCCCGAGTCCTCGCCGATCTCGAACGTCAGCGACGTGACCTCGAACGGCTCGTCCAGCGGTACCGACGGGAGCGACGACTTCGGCACCGCCCGACGGCGGCCCTTGTCCGTCTCGTGGAACTTGGGAGGCGGAGGCGCCGCCGGAGGGAGGGGCTGCACGCGCGGCGGCGGCAGCGGACGCGGCGCCACCTGCGGCTCGAGCTCGGCGATCATGGGATCGACCTTGCGGTCGCCCGAGAGCGCCCGATAGAGCTTGTACTTCTTCAGGGCCTCCAGCTTGTCTCCGCGCCCGAGCTGGATGTCCGCCAGCGACTTGGCCGCGACGAGGTTGCCCGGATCCGAGACGAGCACCTTCGTGAAGGTCGCGATGGCGTCCGTCGCCTGCCCGGCTTCGGCGTAGATCCGGCCCAGGGCGACCTGCGCGGCCACGTAGCCCGGATGCGCGAGGAGCCCTTTCTGGAGAGCCGAGAGCGCGTCCCTCAGGCGGTTGAGCTTGCGGTACTCCTCCGCGAGCGAAACGAAGAGCCGCGAGCCCGGATCGAGATCGAGCCGGCGCTGAAGATCGCGAATCTTGGCTTCGGGAGTCTGATCGGCCACGGCGAAAAACACGCCGCCCCCCGAAGGGGGCGGCGCCTTTCAACTGTGTACTAGGGCCCGGCCGGAGCGGGCGGCGGGACCACGCAGGGCAGGATGTACTGGAACGCCTCGGAGGCGGTCGCCGTGCAGCTCGTGAAGCGGTCCGTCACGGTGATGTCGACCGCACCGACGAACTGCGGCGTGCCGGCGGGGTTGCCGCCCGTGCAGTTGGGCGCCTGGGTAGCGGTGATCGGGGCCGACACGATGATGGAATTGAACGAAGACGACTGGATGAACGCCGTCTGGCTGCCGAACCGCACGTCGACGTTCTCGAGACCCGCGCCGGTGATCTCGACGTCCAGACCGCCGAGCCTTCGTCGGGAACGCCAGCGCAATCGGGCGGGCTTCCCGGACAGGAATTGCCGGGGCTGACGCCGTTGATGACCGGCTCGAAGACCTCGTAGATGAACACGTTATCGCTGACGCTGGAGCCCGTGTTGATGTTCGTCACGGTGACCTCCCCGCTCATGTCGTCGCATCCACTCGCCTCCGCGGGCGCCGGAAGGACGACGATTTCGGTCGCCGAGACGCTCTGGACGAACGCGGTGACGCCGGCGAGGCCGACCGCGACGGGCGCCTGGAAGCCGCGCCCGAAGATCGTCACCGGCGAGAAGGGTCCGTTGATCGGCTGCTCGTTGTTGCTGACCGCGGTGATGATCATCGGTTCGGTGTAAAGGTAGTTAACGGGGTTCGACGTGAGGCCCGATCCAATGTTGCGGACCGTCACGGCGACCGCGACCGGGTCCCCGACCAGGCGCGGCGAGAGCACGACGATCTGGTTGAACGACACCGAGATCACCTGGGCCTCGAGCGTGCCGAAGAAGACCTGGACACCGCTCCCGGTCGAGAAACCGGAGCCCACGATCGTGACCCGCGTTCCGCCTTCGTTGGTTCCCGAGGACGGCAGGAGCGAGGAGATCGGTCGGCGTGTCGGAACCCTGGGTGCCGTAGGAGAAGCAGCTCGGCAGAGAGAGCACGATCGGCTGGGCCTGATTCGTCACGAGGGAAAGCCTGACCTCGGCTTGCAGCTGCGGCGCCGAGAACTCCGGGAAGCCCGGTGTCTGGACGACGATCTGGTTCGCCGAGACCGACTGCACGATGCCGTCCTTGGTCACCCCGTTGACGGTGAACTGGACGCGCGTCGTGGCCGGGGTGCCCGAGAAGCGGCCGCCGTTCAGGGTCAGCTCGGTTCCGCCTTCCTTGGGTCCGAAGCTCGGGCTGCACGAAGAGACGAACGGAAGCGTTCCACTATCCGGCTGGAAGACGACTGTGACGTTCGCGGAGCCGGTCTGGCCGCCCGAAGTCGCCGTGGCGCGGACGCGCGCGGAGCCCGCGGCGGGGCCGCAGAGCGCCGTCACCGCGACGCCGTTGGAGGTCACGATCGAGGCCAGCGGAAGGCCCGTCTGCGAGAACGTGCCGAAGTCCGTCGAGAAGGACACGCTCGTGCCCTCGGGGACCGTGTTGCCGTTGAGCGTGACGGTCGCCTGAAGCAGCGTGCAGGTCCCGGCTTTCGGGTTGGCGTCGCTCGCAACGAGCAGCACCTGGAGCGCGCCGGTGTTCCCACCGCCGCCCCCGTTGCCCGGGCCCGGGTTCGTCGGTGCGTCGGCGGCGCAGGCTTGAAGCCCGGCGACCGCCGCGACCAGGATCAGTATGTTGGCTATCCGGCGCATGGATCCCCCTTACTCGAAAACGAAGATCCGGATCCCGGTTGCCGTTTGACTCTGCACCCGATGACCGGAAACCGTCTGGCCGAAAAAGGTCACGTCGTAAAAGAGCTGGATCTCGTTGCTCCCGGTCTCACGGTCGATCCCGCCGTTAAAGGGGAACAACTGATCGAAGGGCGGCCCCTGGACCGCCGTCTGGCTCAGGACCGGGAAGTCGGTCAGCGAAACCGTGCCGCCGCTCGGAAGCACCACGCCCGCCGCGAAGGTCTGCGGCGGAGGAAGGATCGTTCCGCCCGCGGCGCGCCGGTACACGACGTTGTACGTCTGGACCTGCATGTCGGCGAATCCCTGCGGATCCTGGGCATCCGGGTTCTTGAGGCGGCTCGTGAGGATCATTTCCGGGATGAGGACGGTCTGCGGCGGGTCGATCACGGTCAGGCCGGCCTGGTCCTCCAGGTCGACCGTGACGAAGATCGGCGCCTCGGTCTCGCCTTGCTTGTTGGTGCACGCGGCCGTCAGCGCCAGCGCCGCCAGGGCCGTTCCGATCAAAAGTCTGGTCTTCATGACGCTTCTCCCTTAAGACCTGAGAATTCGGGGAGTGATGAATATGAGCAGCTCGTCGTGCTTCTCGGTCCGCGTCTTGTTGCGGAAGAGGTTGCCGAGGACCGGGATCTTCCAGAGGCCCGGGATCATGTTGTTCTGATCCTGGTCGTTGATCTGGAAAATGCCGCCGATGACC
Organism: uncultured Acidobacteriota bacterium; assembly: GCA_963742245.1. GTDB lineage: Bacteria > Acidobacteriota > Thermoanaerobaculia > UBA5066 > Gp7-AA6 > DAHUXD01. The sequence goes on along the minus strand of CAVULG010000008.1, from coordinate 246,354 downwards.
GTCGTGCCGCCGTCCTTGACGAGGACCTGGCCGCGATACTCGCGGATCGTCAACGGAACGTTCTGGCCGAGCGAGAGGTTGAGGGCGACCGCGGGCTCGCGCTTGGTCACGTTGACAGACAGCAGGATCGTTCCTTCCGCCGTGATCTGGGGCGTGACGTCGAGCTTGAGCGTCGCGTCGACGTAGATGACGGTCGTCGTGTTGTTGACCGTCGTCTGGACCGGGATCTGAACGCCCGACTGGATGAGGGCCGGCGTATTGGTCAGCGACGTGACCTTGGGCGACGAGATGATCTTGAGCAGGCCCTGGTTCTCGGCCGCGGTCAGCGCCACGTCGAGGTTGAACGTGTTGAGGATGTTGCCGAGCACCAGGGAGGCGACCGTCGGTCCGTTGCCGAGGCCGACGTCGATGCCGCCGAGAACGGTGTTCGGGAAGATCAGGTTTGTCGTGTTGCCGGTCTCGGTGTCGGCCTTGCCGCGCACGCTCCAGTTGATGCCGAGGCTGCGGCCGAGGCTCTTCGTCGTTTCGACGATGCGCGACTCGATGACGACCTGCGGGGTGGCGGTGTCGAGGTTGTCGATGAGCTGGAGGACCGCCGGCAGGTAGGTCGGGATCTCGCGGATGATCAGCGTGTTCGTGCGCTGGTCGACCACGATCGCGCCGCGCTTGGACATGACGCTCTGCAGGGTCGGCACGATTTCCGCGGCCCGGGCGTACGACAGCTTCTTGATCACCGTGCGCGTCGGTTCGGCGGCCTGGCGCGCCTCGGCGAGGCGGGCCCGGTCGGCCTCCTCGGACTGAAGCTTCGAGGTCGTCGCGATGCGCATGATGTTGTTCTCGAGCACGTAGCCGAGGCTGTTCTGCTTGAGGATCAGGTCGAGCGCCTGGTCCCACGGAACGTCCTCGAGCTGAACCGTGACCGTGCCGCGGACCTCGGGGTCGATGACGATGTTGAGGCCCGTCAGTTGCGAGATCGTCCGGAAGACGTCCTTGATGTCGGCGTCCTTCAGGTCGAGCGAGATCGGCTCGCCGGTGAACTGGGACTGCGCCTCCGCGATCGTCCGGGAGCGGTACTGGGCGCTGCCGCCCTGGGGCGCCTGGTCCTGGTCGAGGGCGGCGGCGGCGGCTTCGAAGAGCGCCTCGCCGCGGGTCGACGCCGGCTTGGCGGACGCGCGGGCCGGAGGCGGAGCGGGAGCGGCCTGGGCGGCGACCACTGGCGGCGGGGCCACGTGCGTCTCGGTCATCGCAGGCGGTGCCGGAACCGGAGCGGGCGCCTTCGGAGCCGGCTTCTCGGCAACGACGGGCGCGGGGGGCGGCGCCGGTGCGGGCGCCGTCGCGACGACGGGAGCGGGTGCAGGCGCCGGAGCGCTCACCGGCTTCGCCTCGGCCACCACCGGAGTCTCCATGGGTTCGTCGGCCGGAGCGGATGCCGCGTGCTCGGCCGGCGCGTCTGCAGAAGCGACCGGTGAATCCTGCCAGTCGGCCGCGATCGTCGTGGTCGAAGCCGGGGCGGAAGCGGAAACCGGGGCCGGGGCCGGGACCGCTGCGGGCGCCTGGGCGATCGTGACGGGTTCGCTCGCTGCGGGTGCCGTCGGCGCGACTTCCGCCGCGGAGACACCGTCCCCGACGAGCACCGCGAGGCGTTCGCCGTCGGGCACCACGACATGGGCGACGGGCCGCGCGAGGTCCACCACGACGCGGGTGATCATTTCGGGAGAGGTCTGGAACTGCGAGACGCGGACCTTCGTGACGATCCCGCCCGCGATCGCGATCGAGCGCTGCCGCACCTCGTTGCGGACGCCCGGCAGATCGATGACGACACGCGGGGGGTTGGCGAGCACGAAGTCCTTCGGCGAAAACCATCCGTCGCCGACGAGCGTGATCGCGACGCGGCCGTCCCGCGCTTCGGCGGTGACGGTCTCGAGCGCATGGGCGACCTCTCCGCGGGCCGCGGCGGAGGCGACGACGGGTGCCGGCGCCGGAGCGGGCACCGCCAGGGGCGAGCTCGTCACGGCGGCGGCGGCCACAGGAGCCGGCTCCGCGGAGACGGCGGCCGGCTCGGGAAGCGCCTCGGCATCGGCCGCGGCGACGGGCGCGCTGCCGTTGAAGGCGATCGCCAGGCCCTGGCCGACCGAGCGGACATCCGGCTTGGACTCGGGCTGATGCGTGATCGAGAGGCGGGTGATCCGCTTTCCGAGCTCGTCGAGCTCTTCAAACTTGATCGACTCGACGAGGCCTCCGGCCGCGCGGGGCGCCTGGAACCCCGGCGCCACGGACGCGTCGCGCAGGTCCACGATCAGAAGGTCCGGCCGCGGCTCGTAGGAGGTGTAGAGGAGCGGGGCGTTCGCGGACAGGACGACCCGCGCTCCGTCGGAATCCTCGTTGACCGCGGCTTGCGTGATCGTCGCGTTGGCCGGGGCGGACGAGGTCGAAGGCGCCGGGGCCGCGTCGGGAGCGGCGGCGGTCGTGTCGGCCGCCGTCTGGGTCTTGCCCGCGGCGGAGGAGCAGCCAACGGAGGCTGCCCATGCCAGGGCGAGCGCCGTGACCGTCGCGGTTGCTCTGAATGCCATTCGCATCGTTCCTCCCGTCGCGCGGAAAAGCGTCATCCCGTGGGGTTCCCGGCTCACTGCTTGACCGTCGCGTTGAGCTGCTTGGTGACTTCGCGGAACGGCTTCACACTCTGCGGATCATTGAGGTTCTGCCGGAAGGACACTTCGTTGGGTCCCACGCGGATCACCTCGCCGTCGTAGAGCAGGTCGCCGGCTCGAATGAGATAGCTCTTGTTGTCCGTGGCGCGGATCTGGGCAACGTAGCCCGACTTGGTCTTCCAGATCCCGTGCACCACCAGATCGTCGATTGAGATTCCGGCGATGCCGGGCGGACGCTGGGGACCGCCGCGGCTCTGCTCGCGCACGAGCAGGGAGCGGAACGGGTCGCGCCGGCCTGCCGGATCATATGAGTACGCACGGCCGGCCATCGCCGACTCGTCCTGCTCGATGAGGCTCTGCCCCGGCGACTCGGGAACCGGCGCGATGACCGCCGGCGGAGCCGGCGTGGCTCCGGGGGCGGGCGCTGCCGGCGCCGGGGTCTGGGCGAGCGCGCCCGCGGAAACGAGCGCGAAGGCGGACACGAACGCGAAAACGCGCGCGCGCGTCATTCGACACCTCCGCCCGAAGCCCGCTCTTTGAGCGTCTGCGCGTTGGCGCCGGCCTTCCCGGCCGGAGCACCGGGCTGACCCGGCGCGCCGGCAGGCTGGGCTCCCGGCTCGTCGCCCGTGTAGATGAAGGTCTTCGCGACGAAGGTCGCGGAGATCGACTTTCCGGGAACGTTGTCGAGCGACGTGATCTTCATGTCTTCGATGTTGACGATCCGCGAGAAGCGGCTCATCCGGTCGAAGAAGAGCGCGAGGTTGTGGTAGGTCCCCTCGAGCGAGATGTCGATCGGCCACTCCGCGTAGAAGTCCTTCTGGATGAATTCTCCCGGGGTGAACTTCTTCAGCGTGAAGTCGCCCTGGCGGGTCAGCGTCTCGATCCGCTTGATCAGCTCCTCGGTGTTGCGCTTGGACGGCAGAATCTGGAGGAGCTTGGAGAGCTCGAGCTCGAGGCGCTTGACCTCTTCGCGGAACTGCGCGAGCTTGCGCTCGGCCGCCCGGCCTTTGGCGATCTCCTGATTGAGGCCCTCGAGCTCGACCTTCTTGCGGGCGATCTCTTCCTGCTTCGGCTTGAAGACGAACCAGTGCACGCCCCCGGCCACCACCGCCGCGATGAAGACGCCGATGCCCAGGGCGTAGTACCAGGGTTTCTCGTCGACGTTGAGTCCGAACATCGCCATGGCCTATGCCCCCGGCTTTCCAGCCGCCGCCGCCGGCGCTGCCGCGGCCGGTGCGATCCCGCCCGCACGGAAGGTCACCGTCATTTCCCAGCTGTAAATGCCCTGCGGCCCCGGCTCGCGGCCCAGGTTCTTGAACACGGGCTCGGCGAAGTAGGGGCTCTTCTTGATGTTCTCGAGGTACGTCGCGACCGCGTTGGGCGAGAGTGTCCGGCCCTTCAGCGTCAGCTGTTCGCCCTGCATTGTCATCTCGGTCAGCCAGACGAGGTCCGGAAGAGCCTTGGAGATCTCGTCCATGAGCCGGACCGGGCCCTTCTGATTGGTCTTCAGGCTGTTGATGAGCGAGATCTTGGCTTCGAGGCTTCGCTTCTTGTCCTCGTAGCCCTTCACCTCGTCGATGATCGACTTGAGGCGGGCGACCTCTTCACGGGCCTTGCCGATCTCCTCGTCGAGCCTGCGGTTGCGCGAGGAGAGGACGAGGAACATCGTGCCGATGTAGATCAGGCCGAGAGCCAGGCCGCCGATGAGCAGCAGATTGTTGAGCTTGGCTCCCGTCGGAAGGGCCGGGCCCTTCTTCTTGGCGGCCGCCGCCCTGGCCTCGGTGAGGAGATTGATTCTGATCAAGCCGCTTCGTCTCCGACGTGCCGGATGGCGAGCCCGACGGCCACGGCCAGGCTCGGCGCGTTGTCGGTGAGCCACTCACCCGAGACCGACGCGCCCGCGATGTCGATCTGGCGGAACGGATTCAGGATCTCCACGGGGATGTTGAATCGCTCCTTCAGTTGCGAGTCGAGGTTGACGACCCGCGAGGAGCCTCCGGAGATGAAGAGCTGGTCGATTTTCTCGGTCGAGGTCGTCGCGAGGAAGAAGTCGAACGTCTTCTGGAGCTCCTGCGCCAGGTCGTCGGAGACCGAGCGCAGGATCGGCAGGATGTCCTGGATCGACTGGTCCGCCGACTTTTCGCCCTTCTTGAGGGACTCGGCCAGGTCGAACGACAGGGAAAGCTGCTTCTGGATCGCGTCGGTGTACTGGTTGCCGCCGAACGAGATGTCGCGCCAGAAGATCGTGTTGGAACCCGAGAGGATGTTGACGTTGGTCACCGACGCCCCGATGTTGACCAGCGCGACGACGCGGCCGGCCTCCACGGGATAGTTGGCCTCGTAGGCGTTCTGGAGGGCGAAAGCGTCGACGTCGACGAGCACCGGCGTCTTGCCGGCCTGGGTGATGACGCTCGTGTAGTCGCCGATCTTGTCCTTCTTGACCGCCACGAGGAGGACGTCCATGGTCTCGCCGCCCCCGGATTCGAGCACGACGTAGTCGAGGTTGACGTCGTTGATGTCGAAGGGCACGTACTGCTCGGCCTCCCAGCGGATCGACTCGGCGAGCTCCTCCGGGGACATGGCCGGCAGGGAGATCTTCTTGATGATCACGGAATGGCCCGACAGGCTCGTCCCGAAGTCCGGGTTGCGGACGTTCAGGGAGGACACGATGCGGTTGACCGTGTCGACCACCAGGGAGGAGTCCATGATGGCCCCGTCGACGATGGCCTCGGGGGACAGCGATTCCAGGCCCGTCTTGACGAGACGATAGCCTCCACCCTTCGAGTCCTTGAGTTCGACGAGTTTGATCGCCGAGGACCCGATGTCCAGACCGACCAGGTTCTTGGACTTCTTGAACAGCACGCTTCGCCTTCGCCTAAAAAAGAAAGACGGTTACGGGCTTTGACCTAACGTTATTGCGGCTGGTTGCGAGAATAGCAAAAGGTTATTCCGTGGTCAAGAGACAGAGCGGACCAAACGTCCAGTTGCGCAACGACTTATGCCGGTTGGACAGGTTCGGCTCGCGAAGGTCAGCTGTTCTTCCTTGCGTCGATCCACGGACCGTTGTAGGCTTCGCCGGTTTTTCCGGCCGCCTCGGCCGCCCAAGCAGGAGATCAGGACCAATGGCCCAGCAGTGTCATTTTTGCAAGAAGAAGCCGATGTCCGGGCACCGCGTCAGCCATGCCCACAACGTCTCGAACCGGAAGTGGAACCTGAACCTCAAATCCGTGCGCACGGTGATCGACGGCGTGTCGCGGCGCGCCACGGCGTGCACGCGCTGCATCCGGTCGGGCAAGGTCACGAAGCCGATTCCGCGTCCGAAGGTCGCCGCCGCGGCCTCCTGATCGTCAGCTCCCGGCGCCCTCGCTCCCCTTCGCCACGTTGTACTTCCGCACGACGTCCCGCACGCCCGGGATGGCGCGGATGCGTCCCACGATCTTCTCGAGCTGCTTGACGTCCGACGCCTCGAGCGAGACGTTGACGAACGCCTCGCGGGTTTCCCCGACCCGAGCTTCGATCCTCCGGATGTTGGAGCCCTCTCCGGCGATCGCCTGGGTCACGTCGGCAAGAAGTCCCGGCCGGTCCTCCGTCGAGACCTCGAGCTCGATGGCGTAGGAGGCCTTCTTCTCCCCCGCCCAGGTCACGTCGATCTGGCGGCCCGGATCGTAGAGGAGGTTCTTCACGTTGGGGCAGCTCTCCGAGTGCACCGAAACGCCCCGCCCGCGCGTGATGTACCCGATGATCTTCTCGCCCGGCACCGGGTTGCAGCACTTGGCGAGGATCGCGAGCAGGTCGTTGTGCCCGACGACGACGATGTCCGGCACGCCGAACGGCAGGATCCGGCGGACGACCCGGGAGACCGCCGACTCCTTCTTCTCGGCCTCCGGGCGGGCGAGTTCCTCGGCCGTCACGAACCGCTCGAGGGCGTTGCGCGGCGACAGCTTGCCGTAGCCGATCGCCGCGAAGAGGTCCTCGGCGCGCGAAAAACCCCAGTGGGGCAGCTCCCGGGCGAGGCTGCCGTCGGCGTCGAGCTTCTTCAGGGTTCGCTTGAACTTCTTCAGCTCCCGCTCGATCAGGCGCCTCCCGAGCTCGACGGCCTGCCGTTTCTCTTCCTCGTGGATGAAGTGCCGGATCTTGTGCCGGGCGCGGCTCGTCACGACCGACGACAGCCAGTCCCGCGAGGGCGTCTGGCTGGGCGCCGTCAGGATCTCCACGATGTCGCCCGAGGAGAGCGGCGTGCGCAGGGGCACGAGCTTGCTGTTGACGCGGGCGCCCACGCACCGGTGCCCCACGTCGGTGTGGACGCGGTAAGCGAAGTCGATCGGCGTGGCGCCCCGCGGGAACGCGAAGACCTCGCCCTTGGGAGTGAAGGTGTAGACCTCGTCGGGATAGAGGTCGATCTTGAGGGACGAAAGAAACTGCTTCGGATCGGAGACGTCGCTCTGCCAGTCGGCGAGCTGGCGGAGCCACTGGAATCGGGCGTCGTCGGCGTGGGGGCCGAGCCGGCCTTCCTTGTATTTCCAGTGCGCGGCGATTCCCCGCTCCGCGATGAGGTCCATCTCCCGGGTCCGGATCTGGATCTCGAAGGGCTGCCCGGTTTCGCCGATGACCGTGGTGTGGAGGGACTGGTAGAAGTTGGGCTTCGGCATCGCGATGTAGTCCTTGATGCGGCCGGGGACGGGACGCCAGAGCTGGTGAATCATGCCGAGCGTGGCGTAGCAGTCGCGGGTCTCGGGCACCACGATCCGGAAGGCCAGGATGTCGTAGAGCTGCGCCGCCTCGACGCCGGTTCGTTTCATCTTCGTCCAGATCGAGTGATAGCGCTTCATCCGGCCCGAGACCTCGGCCGGAATCGCCGCCTCCGACCAGGCGCGCGTCGATCCGGCGGCGGATGTCGCCGATCATGCGCTCCGAAACCTTCATCCGGCGGGCGACCTCGCGGGCGAGCCGTTCGTGGGCCTCGGGCTCGAGGTTCAGGAACGCCAGGTCCTCGAGCTCCCCTTTCAGGCTTCCCATGCCGAGGCGGTGCGCGATCGGGGCGTAGATGTCGAGGGTCTCGTGCGCAATCTCGCGGCGCTTGGCCTCCGGGAGAAACCCGAGCGTGCGCATGTTGTGGAGCCGGTCCGCGAGCTTGACCATCACGACGCGCAGGTCCGAGATCATGGCCAGGAGCATCTTCCGGAAGGTCTCCGCCTGCTCCTCCTCGCGCGAGACGTAGGAGAACTTGCCGATCTTCGTCAGGCCGTCCACGAGGTCGGCGACTTCGGGCCCGAACTGCTGGGCAATCGCCTCCTTCGTCGTGAGCGTGTCCTCGAGAACGTCGTGGAGGAGCCCGACGACGATCGAAACATCGTCGGCCTTGAGGTCCGTGAGGATCGAGGCGACGTTCAGGGGGTGAACGAGGTAGGGCTCGCCCGAGCGCCGGACCTGCCCCTTGTGCTCGCGCGCCGAAAAGACGTAGGCCCGCCGCAGCAGCTCCTGGTCGGAGTTGGGGTTGTAGGCCTCGACCTTCTCGAGGATTTCCTCGAAATGGATCACGTCAATAGGGTAGCAGGAGGGAGCCTGACCTTCGTTGAGGTCCAGTGCGGCTCGACCGCCTCGAGCCCGCCTCCCTGCGTTCGGCACGCGGCGGCCGGCCGTTGAGAGTCAGTACCGGCCGCCGCTGAAGGTTCGTCGCAGCCACACGGAGACTTCAGCCACGGCGTTCCATGCTCCTCACCCATCACCTCTCTCCGGGAGGCGGGCTCGAGGCTGGCAGGGGCTCTGTTGGGCCTGCGGCGTCTCCCGGAGGGGTGATATGCGGCGGCCCACACCGAGAACGGCCTGAAGTCCCAGTGCGGCTGGGCCGCCGCATTACCGCCGCGCTTCGCGCGTCGTTCCCTAATGCCGTGGGTCTGCCTTCGGTGGTCGGGTCAGCGGCGGCCGGATCTCACGATCAGCGGCCGGCCGCCGCGTGCCCCGCAGGGAGATGCCGCAGGCCCGTCGAGCCGGCCTGCGACTCCGAAACGCTCCCCTACCTCTTGTTCTGCTTCTTCTTGCCCTGGGGCGCGACGGGCTGGGCGCGGAGGGGGCTCGACCTTGACGGGCGTCGGGACGACGGCCAGCTTGCGCTTGCCCGTGAAGTCCTTCCAGATGACGACGATCGCGGCGGCCACGTAGATCGAGGAGTAGGTGGCGATGATGATTCCGATCATGAGCGTCAGGGCGAAGGTATTGAGAACCTCGCCGCCCAGGAAGAACAGGCAAATGACGACGAGCATCGTCGCGCCCGAGGTCAGGATCGTCCGCGAGAGCGTCTGGTTGATGGAGCGGTTGATGACGACCTCGAGCGGCTCCTTCTTGGGAGTCCGGAGGTTCTCGCGCACCCGGTCGTACACGACGACCGTGTCGTTGACGGAGTAGCCGACGAGCGTCAGCAGCGCCGCCACGACGACGAGATTGAACTCCCGTCCCATCAGGGCGAGCAGGCCCACCGTGATGAGCGTGTCGTGCAGGAGGGCGACGATCGCGCCGACGCCGAAGGGCATCGAACGGAATCGGATCGCGATGTAGGCGAGCATACCGATCGTCGACCAGATGATCGCGAGGATCGCTTTCTTCTGGAGGTCTTTTCCGACCTGGGGGCCGACGTTCTCGGCGGAAAGGAGCACGAACGGCCCGGACACGGTGTTGGCCTGCACCCAGGCTTTCGTCTCCGCGGAAACGCCCTCGGCCGAGGCCACGTCCGCGGGAGACCGGAAGAGCCCGGTCTCCGAGCGCCGGGCGATGATCCGCTCGGCGGCCTGCTCGTAGTGCTCCGCAGGGACGACGTCGGGCTTTCCGGCGACCTTGTCGGGGTCCGCGGCGGCGAGGCGCGCCCCGAGGGTCGCTTTGCCTTCGGTGTTGATGTCGATCTTGCCGGGATCGGTCTCCGCCTGGAGCCCCTGCCGGAGGATCTGGAGCACCTCGCCGACGACGTCGCGGCCTTCGGTCGACTGCTGCTGGACGCGGATGAGGACCGAGTTCTTTTCGGCCTCCTCATACCGCTGAATGCCGACCTCGCCGAGGTTGGCGCCGTCGAGCATCGTGCGCATCTTGTCGATGTCCGGTCGCTGTCCCAGGCGGATCGCGATCTGCGTTCCCCCCGAGAAGTCGATGCCGAACTTCAGGCCCTTCTGGATGAAGACCGTGAAGATGCCGACGGCAATGAGCGCCCAGGAGGCGCCGATCGCCCACCACTTGTACTTCAGGAAATCGATGTTGGTCTGGCGGAAGAACTCCATGACGCCCCTTCTAGATCGACACCGTGTCGATGTGCTGGCGGCGCCCGTACTCGAGCTCGAAAATCGTGTGCGACACGAAGACCGCCGTAAACATGGAGATGAGCAAACCGATGATCAGCGTCACGGCGAACCCCTTGACGGGGCCGGTTCCGAACTGGAGCAGGAACAGCGCCGAGATGATCGTCGTCGCGTGCGTGTCGATGATCGTGGCCAGGGCCTTCGAGAAACCGTTCTCGATGGCCGCCTTGGGGGCCCGACCGTTGCGGAGCTCCTCGCGGATGCGCTCGAAGACGAGCACGTTCGAGTCGACCGCCATACCGATCGTCAGGATGAAGCCCGCGATGCCGGGCAGCGTGAGCGTGGCCTCGAACATCGCCATCGCGGCCGCCAGCAGCAACCCGTTCAGGATGAGCGCGATGATGGCGTTCCAGCCGGCGCGCCGGTAGTAGACCGCCATCGCGACGAAAATCAGGAGGGCGCCCACGGCCGAGGCCGTGATGCCCTTGCGGATCGAGTCGAGCCCCAGGGACGGGCCGACGGTGCGCTCCTCGAGGTAGGTCAGGCCCGCCGGCAGCGCGCCGGCCCGGAGGACGAGGGCCAGGTCGTTGGCCTCCTCCGGCGTGAACGTGCCTTCGATGACGCCCTGCTCCGTGATCCGGTCCTTGATGTTGGGCGCCGACTGCACGCGGTTGTCGAGCACGATCGCGAGCTGCTTGTTGATGTTCGCGCCCGTGACGGCGCCGAACTTCTGCGAGCCGCTGGCGGTCAGGAAGAAAGAGACCGAGTGGGATCCGAACTGGCCCTGCGAGGGGCGCGCGTTCTTCAGGTCCCGGCCCGTGATCGCGGCCTGCCGGCGGATGACGTAGTACGAGCGCTCCCGGCTTCCCGGCTCGGCCTTCATCTCCACCAGCTTGAACTGGTCGGGCAGGCCTCCGGGGTACTCGGCGAGCAGCGCCTCGCGCGTCGACGGGCCCTTCTCGACGAGCGAGAGCTCGAGGAAGGCCGTGTTCTTGATGAGGTCCTTCACGCGCCGGGGATCGTCGATGCCCGGCAACTGGACGAGGATCCGGTCCGAGCCCTGTCGCGCGATGAGCGGCTCCGAAACGCCGAATTCGTCGACGCGGTTGCGGATCGTCTCGACGGCCTGCGCGACGGCGCTGTCCTCGATGACGCGCCTCGACGCATCCTTGAGCGCGAAGGTCCACTTCCCTCCGCCGGTCGAGTACGTCCAGTCCGGCAGAAAGCGCTTGACGGCCTCCTCGAGCCGGGCCTGGTCAGTCTGGGGGGTGATTTCGACCGAGAACGACGTGTCCGTCGGCAGCGCGACGTTGCCGATGCCCGCCTCTTTCGTCTCCGACTTGAGCGTTTCGACGGCGTCGTCGCGCTCGGCCTTCACCGCATCGGCCGTGTTGACCTGCAGCACGAGGTGAATGCCTCCGCGCAGATCGAGCCCGAGCTTGATGGCCTTCTTGAGCGCATCCTGGATCGAGGGGCTGCCCGCCCCGACCATTTCCCTCTTGGCGTGCGAATAGCCCGTCCAGAGATAGCCCGCCGCGGCTCCCGCCACGACGAGAACGATCAGGAGGACGCGCCAGCGTAGCTTCTTGCCCAAACTTACCTCCACCTTCCCGCGAACCGACTTCCACCGACCGGGAAAAAAGAACGGCGCAGTCTACCGGAACGAGCCTCCGGTTTCTACCTCGAAGACGGGCGCCTAAGTACCGGGGGTGGCTACGGTTGCCTCGGGTTCGGCCGCCATACCCGAAACGGCGCCCCGGAGCACCTTGATCTTGGTGTTGTCGGAGATCTGGAGGATGACGAAACCGCGCTCTTCGTCGATCGCCGTGATGCGGCCGAAGATCCCGCCCCCGGTGATGACCTCGTCGCCCTTCTTGAGCTTCGACAGCATCTCCTGGGTCTTCTTCTGCTTCTTGCGCATGGGCGCGATCAGGAGGAAATAGAAGATGACGAAGATGAAAACCATGGGGAGGAACTGGATGAGCCCCCCCGCGGCGCCGCCCGGCGCCGGTGCGGCCTGAAGGAAATCGATCATAGGCGGCCGATCATACAGAAAGTCAGTTCGGCTTGGAGAACGGGAAGGGCTGGGTCCCGGCGGGCACGGACTTCTTCGCCGCCTCGGCCTTCTCCCAGAACCGCAGGAAGTTCTCTCCGAGCACGCCGCGGACGACCTCGTCCGAGTGCCCGCGCCGCAGGAGCTCCTCGGTCAGCTTCGGAAGCTTCGAGACGTCCTCGAGGCCGGCGGGCGGGTCGTCGATCCCGTCGAAGTCGCTGCCGAGGCCGGCGGCCTGGGGCCCGCCGATCCGCATGACCCGCTCGATGTGGTCGGCCACCTTCGTCCAGTCGGCGTCGGGATACTTCACGGTGCGCATGACCTTGCGCACCTCCGCCGCGGACGTCTTGGGATCGTCCTTGTACCGCTCCTCGATCTGCGCGAGCTGCGGCGCGACGGCCGCGCGCGCGGCGAGGTACGCGTCGACGGACTTCTGGTCGAGAAAGAGCGTCGAGAAGTTGATCATCACGACGCCGCCCTTCTCGGCGACCGCCTTGATCTGCTCGTCCGTCATGTTCCGGGGAATGTTCGACAGCGCCCGGCACGAAGAATGCGACGCGAACACCGGAGCCTTCGAAACCGCGAGCACGTCCGCCATCGTGTCGACGGAGACGTGCGAAACGTCGATGAGCATCCCGAGCCGGTTCATCTCGAGAACGACCTCGCGGCCGAAGTCCGTGAGCCCGCCGTGCACGGCGTACGTCTTCGGGTCGAAGTTCAGGCGGAAGAAGTTGCCCGAGGAGTCCGCCCAGTTGTTCGTGTTCGTGTGCGTCAGCGTCATGTACCGCACACCCAGTCGGTAGAAGGAGGACAGCGCGCCCAGGGAATCCTCGATCGCGTGGCCGCCCTCGATCCCGATCAGGATCGCGATCTTGCCGTCTTTCTTGGCCCGGCGGATCCCGGCGACGGAGTCGGTGAAGACGAGGTCCTTCGGGTGCTTATCGACGAGCCGGTGAATCAGGTCGATCGACTCGAGCGCCTTCTTTGCCGAGCCTCCCGACTTCGCGAAGTCCGCGTTGACGTAGGCCGCCAGGAAGGGCGCCGTGACCCCTCCCTCGCGCCAGCGCGGGATGTCGGTATGGCCGAGCGTGTTGCGGACCGCGAAGTCTTTCCAGCGCGCCTCGAGCTCTTCGGGGACGTCCTCGTGGGTGTCGACGATGATGGCGCTCTTGTGGAGGCGCATCGCGCGCTCGTGCAGCGTTTCGGCGCCGGCGCTGCCGCCGACGGCCCCGCAAAGGAGGGCGAGAAGGACGACCGGCTTTTTCATTCGGGCAGGCTATAACAGCACCATGCGCACACCGCCCCGCTTCGAGCCCCTCGCCTTCGCGCGTCTCTCCGACGCGGAGATGTTCCGACGCTCCGCGGAATTTCTATCCCGCATCGCCACGCGCCGCACGGTCCGCGACTTCTCCCCCGACCCCGTTCCCTACGGGCTCGTCGAAAATGCCGTGCGCGCGGCGGCCTCCGCGCCCTCGGGCGCGAACCGGCAGCCCTGGCGCTTCGTCGTCGTCTCCGATCCAGCCGTCAAGCGCGCCATCCGCAGCGCCGCGGAGGCCGAAGAGAAAGAAAGCTACGAGCGCCGCATGCCGGAGGAGTGGCTCGAGGCCCTCGCCCCGCTCGGCACCGACTGGCACAAGCCGTTTCTCGAAACGGCCCCGTATCTGGTCGCCGTCTTCCGCATGGACTGGGAGCCCGGCTCGCCTTCCGGCGGCGTCGACGACGGGACCGCGGGCAGCGCTTCGAAGCGCAAGAACTACTACGTCGCCGAGTCGGTCGGGGTCGCCTGCGGGTTCCTGCTCGCCGCGCTGCACCTCTCGGGGCTGGCGACGTTGACGCACACGCCCTCGCCCATGGGCTTCCTCAACCGCATCCTCGGCCGCCCGGAGCACGAGAAGCCGTATCTGCTCATCCCTGTCGGATTCCCATCCGACGGCGCGAAGGTCCCGACGATCGCGAAGAAGCCGCTCGCCGAGATCCTCGTGCGGATCGGAGCCTGACGCCCGACCGTCAGGGCGCCGGGCACGGCGCCCCCGCGGCGACCCACGTGCGCCACTGCGCGACGAACTCGGCGTGCGGCACGGACACGGGAGCCCGGCCGGCGCCCGGCTGCCAGCCCCAGAGCACGAGCTTGTCCTCGGCGACGTGGTGGTCGAGCGCGGCGAAGTCCTTCCCGCCGTTTCTCTTCGGATCTTTGACGGTGCGGCAGAGCTCCCCGGCCGAGAGGCCGATGAACACCATCTTCTGGTTCTCGGGCGGCAGGTGCCAGGTCGGGGCGCCGGGTGGCATGTTCGCGCCGTAGCTCGCGGGCGGATTCGACGAAGCGTGGCAGGTCGCGCAGGCCAGGCCCGGCGCGCCCTTGCCGTCCTTGCCGCGCAGCACGTTCTGCTGGTGGGGCACCCCGGCGTCGAACTGGAGCGGGGCGTCGCCCGGGATGTGGCAGTTCTGGCAGCGAGGATGCTGGAGGACTTTCTGGACCGTCGCAAACGCGGCGAGCCCCGCCTCCTGGGACGCTGCCGGAGGCGCCGGGGACGCCGGCCGCGACACGGCCGCAATCGCGATTCCCAGACAGAGAAGAACCAGCGCGGCGCGCCTCACGCGAGCCTCAGCGGGAGCTCGAGCAGGCGCTTCCCGGTCGCGGCGAAGAGGGCGTTGGCCACGGCGGGCGCGATGGGCGGCGTGCCGGGCTCGCCGACGCCTCCCGACTTCTCGCCGCTCTCGACGATGTGGACCTCGATCTTCGGCATCTCGTTCAGACGCAGGACCGGGTAGTCGTGGAAGTTGGACTGCTGGACGCGGCCGTTCTTGAGCGTGAGCTGGCCGTAGAGCGCGGCCGACAGACCGAAGACGATCCCCGACTCGATCTGCGCCCTCACTCCCGCCGGGTTGATGCAGATGCCGCAGTCGATGGCGGCGACGACGCGATGCACGCGGATGCGGCCGTTCTCGATCGCGACGTCGGCGATCTCGGCCACGTAGCTCTCGAAGGAATGGTGGACCGCGAGTCCGCGCGACAAGCCGCTGCCTTTGGGCGGCGGCGGCCCCGCCTTGGCGAGCGCGAGCTCCATGACGCCGAGGTGCCGGGGGGACTTTGCGAAGAGCTTGCGGCGGTAGTCGGCGGGAGACTGCTTCGCCGCCGCGGCGAGCGCATCGACCATCGTCTCCATCACGTACGCCGTGTGCGTGTGGCCGACCGAGCGCCACCAGAGCACCGGAACGGCCGACTTGGGCGAATGGAGCCCCACGAAATGATGCGGCGTGGCCTTGATGTAGGGCGAGTCGGCGACGCCCTCGACGGAGGTCTCGTCGATGCCGTCCTTGATCATCATCGCGAAGGGCGTCCCTTCGAGGATGGACTGCCCGACGATCTGCTGGCGCCAGGCGACGGGCATCCCGTCCGGGCCGAGCCCGACGGCGACGTTGTGCGCCCACATGGGCCGGTAGTAGCCGCCGCGCATGTCGTCCTCGCGAGTCCAGATCACCTTGACCGGCATGCCCGCCGCCTTGGCCACGTGGACAGCTTCGGCCACGAAGTCGTTGGTCGGCGTGGCCCGGCGGCCGAATCCCCCGCCGAGAAACGCGGTGTGGAGCGTGACCTGCTCGGGTTTCAATCCCGCGACCTTCGCGGCATGGGCCTGGTCGCCGGTCTGGAACTGCGTTCCCGTCCAGATCTCGCAGGAGCCCGGAGCCAGACGCACGGCGCAGTTCAGGGGCTCCATCGCCGCGTGTGCCAGAAACGGGAATGCGTACTCCCCTTCGACCCGCGTCGCCGCCGACGCCAGGGCCTTTCCGACCTCGCCCGCAGCCGCCGCCTTCGCGCCGTCCCGGGCGGCGAGGGCCCGGTAGTCGGCCGCCATTTTCGGCGTCTCGAGCGCGGCGCCGGCGCCGAGGTCCCAGTCGACCTCGAGCGCTTCGCGTCCCAGCTTCGCGGCCCAGAAGTGGTCCGCGACGACGGCCACCCCCGACGGGACCTGCACGACCGCGCGCACGCCGGGCACGGCCTTCGCCTTCTCCGCGCGGAAGCTTTTGACCTTCCCGCCGAAGACGGGCGCGCGCGCCACGAGCGCGGTTTTCATCCCGGGAAACTGCACGTCGATTCCGAACTCGGCCTTGCCCGTCACCTTCTGCGGCGAATCGAGACGCTTCTTCGGCTTGCCGAGGATCTTCCAGTCCTTCCGGTCCTTCAGCTTCACGGAAGCCGGAGGCTTCTGCGCCTGCGCGGCCTTCGCGAGCGAGCCGAAGGAGGCCCGGCGGTCGCCCGACACGACGAACCCGTTGTCGGCGCGGCACGCCGAGGGGGCCACCTTCCACTGCGCGGCCGCGGCCGCGACCAGCATCTCGCGCGCGATCGCGCCGACCTGGCGGTAGCGGTCGAGCTCCGAGTAGGTCGAGCTCGAGCCTCCGGTCATCTGCGCCCCGAATCCCGTGTGCGCGTAGACGGGAGCCGCCGGCGCGGTTTCGACGCGGATCTTGCCCCAGTCGCACTCGAGCTCCTCGGCGACCATCATCGGGAGCGTCGTCCAGATCCCCTGGCCCATCTCCGAATGCGCGAGGAGCACCGTCACGGTGTCGTCCTCGCCGATCCGGAGAAACGCGTTCGCCGGCGGAAGCGCCGGCGCCGCGGCGGCCGCTTGCGCGAAGAGCCGGCCTCTCGGCGTGACGAGAAATCCGATCACGAGGCCCGAGGACGTCTGAAGAAAACGCCGGCGCGACAGGCCGGACCCGGAGCGCGCGCTCACGCCTTGCCTCCCGCCGCCGGCATCTTCGCCGCGATGTGGACGGCCTCGCGGATCCTCTGGTACGTCCCGCACCGGCAGAGGCTCGCCGAGAGCGCGCCGTCGATGTCGGCATCCGTCGGTTTCGGAACGATCTTCAGAAGCGCCGCGGCCGCCATGATCTGGCCCGGCTGGCAGTAGCCGCACTGGACGACGTCGGCCTCGATCCAGGCCCGCTGCACCGGGTGCAAGTCCGCGGCTCCGGCGCCGAGCCCTTCGATCGTCGTGACGGTGCGGCCCTTCACCTCCGACACCGGCAGCACGCACGACCGATGGGCGCTGCCGTCGAGGTGGACCGTGCACGCGCCGCACTGCGCCATCCCGCAGCCGTACTTGGTGCCGGTCAGGCCGAGCAGGTCGCGCACGACCCAGAGCAGCGGCATCTCGGGAGGCGCGTCGACTTCATGGACCTTGCCGTTGACGTTGAGTTTCAAGGTTCCGTCCTCTCTCTTTGCCGACACTCGCAACTACATGCCAGGGCAGGGTGGAGGTTCAAGCTCCATCCGGGATTTTTTCCTCGGGCGGGGCCGTCAGGCGCTCGAGGCCTCCCGGCCCGCTCGCGATCGCGTCACGGATTGCCCCCATCCACGCCAGATAGAAATAGACGTTGTGCATCGAGATGAGCATAGGCGCGGAAAAGTCCTTCAGGACGAAAAGATTGCGCAGGTAGGCCCGGCTGTGGCGCCGGCAGACCGGGCAGGCGCACGCGGGGTCCAGAGGCGCCAGGTCCTCCTTGAACCGCTCGTGCTTGATCGCGATCTCGCCGCGGCGCGTGTAGGCGTGGCCCATGCGGCCGTTGCGGGTCGGCAGGACGCAGTCGAAGAGATCGATCCCGGCCCGGACCGACGCGAGCAGGTCGGCGGGTGTGCCGACTCCCATGAGGTATCGGGGCTTCTCCGACGGCAGGAGCGGGGCGGTCGCTTGAGTCACGGCCCGGATCGCCTCTTTCGACTCGCCGACGGCCACTCCCCCGACGGCGTACCCGGGAAAGTCGAGCGCGCCGAGGTCTTCGGCCGACCGCCGCCGCAGGTCCTCGTGCGTCCCGCCCTGGACGATGCCGAAGAGGAGCCCCGGTCCGGCGTAGGCCCGCCGGCAACGTTCTGCCCAGGCGAGCGTCCGGCGGCACGCGTCCTCGACCTCGGGGCGCTCCGCCGGAAAGGGCGGGCAGACGTCGAGCGCCATCGCGATGTCGACGCCAAAACCGGACTGCAGCTCCATCGCGCGCTCGGGTGTGAGGAAGTGACTCGTCCCGTCTTCCGGAATGCGGAACTCGACGCCGTCCTCGGTGATGCGCCGCCGCGCCGCGAGGCTCATGACCTGAAAGCCGCCCGAGTCCGTGAGGAGCGCCCGATTCCAGCCCATGAAGGCGTGCAGGCCGCCCGCCCTTCGGATCGTCTCGAGGCCCGGCCGTGCCATGAGGTGGTAGGTGTTGGCGAGCACGACGCGGCAGTCCCAGGCCTCGAGCCAGTCGAAGGCGACGCCTTTGACGGCGCCGCGCGTCCCGACGGGCATGAAGCAGGGGGTTTCGATCGCGGCGTGCGTGGTTCGCAGGCGGCCCCGCCGGGCCGAAGACCCGGGGTCGCGCGCGAGGATCTCGAACAAGCGCTTCTAGAAGTGGAGCCGCACCGTCGCCGAGCCGCCGAGAGCCTCGCGGTCCGGGTTCTCGATGTTGAAGCCGCCGGTCGGGCCGAAGACGAACGCCACGTCGACCGAGACCAGCGGCACGCCGATGCCGACGCCGAGCGAGTAGGCCCAGTTCGGGTCCGAGGCCTGGAAGTCGTAGGCCGCGCCGCCGCGGAAGGCGAAGAACGGGATCTTGACCTCGGCTCCGAGGGAGAGCTGCTGGCTCTCGACTCCCGGAGCGAGCGTGTCGCTCGGGATCAGGTCGCCGTCGGCCGCGAGGGTCAGGAACGAGAGCGCATGAACCGACACGCCGGCGCGCAGCTGCCGCGGCAGGGGCACCTCGCCGGGGCTCCCCGTCACGTCGGCCACCTCGAACATCGGCTGGGTCAGCGACGTGCCGACGATGCCCAGGCGCACGATGCCGAAGTTCGCCCGCGCTCCGAGGTCGAAGGTCACGTTGGTCGAGGTCCGCGCGTTCTGGTCGAACGCGTCGCGGAGAAGGTCGGCGAGGTCGCCGGCCTGGCAATCCTCGTCGAGCACGCGGCAGCTTCCGAAATACGTGCGTCCCGAGACGACCCGGAAGGCGCCGCCGACCTCGAGCATCCCTTCGAGCAGCCCCAGGCCGTACGCCGCCCGGGCCTCGCGCGCGCTCAGCCCCGCGAGGTAGAGGCCGGTCTCGTTGAATTGGAGGCCGTTGTCGGGCCCGCCGCCCGGGACGATGTGCTGGAGGTCGAACACGGGGTAGACGCCGGCATAGGGCACCGTGCCGATCGAGACCGCGAACCCCTTCCAGGTGCCCACGACCCCCCCAGCGCCCGAGGCGATCACGGCCGTATCGGGGCGAGCGAGATTCGCGACGTCGGCGATGAAGACGGGGATGAGCTCCGGCCGCTCCCCGTCGAGAATTTCGTCGAAGGGCAACTCCGAGAGATCGACGACCGAGCCCACCAGGTTGTTGCGGTTCTGGGCGACGCCTCCCGCGAAGACCGCGAAATCGACGCCCTTCAGGCTCGCCAGCGCCGCGGGGTTGACCCATGCCGCGGTCGCGTCGTCGACGGCCGCGACCGTCGCGCCGCCCATGCCCGTGGCGCGTGCCCCGACCCATGGAAACTGGCCTTGCGCCGGAGCGACGACGCCGAAAAAGACCGCTGCGAGCAACGTGAGTCGCAATGAATTGAGGAGGTTTTTCATCGGCTTCGATCTTAGCATCGGGGTTGCTTGACTCCTGTTGACCCTCTGCAACTCGCGTGCTAGGTTTGGCCGCCTTTCGAGGGGTAGGGGGTTAATGGCCGATCTCGGGAAGAAATTCGATTGCTTCAACTGTCACACGAAGTTTTACAACCTCGGCAAGCCCGAGGCGATCTGTCCGAAGTGCGGAGCCAATCAGAAGAACGCCAAGTCCGACGACGCGCCGCCGCCTCCGCCGCGGCCGCCGCGCCGCTCGATGCTCCTCGAGACGATCCCCGATGAGAACCCTCCGGAGTTCGGTGAGGAAGGCCCCGCCGAGCCCGAGGAGAGCGACCTCGACGACGACGAGCTCGAGGAAGGCGAAGAGGCGGCCGAAGCCGAAGAAGAGGAAGACGAGGTCTACTGAGACCCCGGCGCGGGGCTCCCGCGTCGCGCCGCGTATCGGCGCGCAGACCAGAGCCGCGCCGCGTATCGGCGCGCACACCAAAGTCGCGTACCTCGGCTTCGGATCCAACCTCGGAGACCGGCGGGCGAACCTGGAACGGGCGCTCGCGGAAGTGGATCGCGAGGCACCGGTCCTCGCCGTCTCCTCCTTCTACGCGACCGAGCCCGTCGGCTACGCCGCGCAGCCGCAATTCTGGAACGCCGTCGCGGCCGTCGCATGGCGCGGAACGCCGCAGCGCCTCCTCGCCTTGGTCAAGCGGGTCGAACGCCTCGTCGGCCGCACGACGACGTTCACCGACGGCCCGCGGGAGATCGACGTCGACATCCTGGACCTCTCCGGTCTCCGCAGGGCCCGGGGCAACCCGGTGCTCCCCCACCCGCGGCTCTCCGGTCGCCGCTTCGTCCTGGCACCGCTCGCCGAGATCGCGCCGGACTGGCGGCACCCGGCGACGGGACGATCGGCCGCGCAGCTCCTGCGCGCGCTGCCCGCGCGTCCGCGGGCTAGGAGGCTTTCTTCCAGGCCGCGAGGTTGGTCCGCGCGATCTGCTGGGTACTGAGGTCCTCGACGAGATGCTGCGGCGACGGCGACTCCGCGGCGACCGCCTCTTCGAGCCCGACCGCCTCGGCCTTCTCGGCGGCGCTGCCGTCCTTGTAGAGGGCCTCGGCCAGGAAGTGACGGTTGAGCATGTTGCGTTTGTCCGTCTGCACCGCGAGACGGAGGGCCTTCAAAGCCTCGTCCCGTGAAACCCAGCCCGTGATGAACGGGATCCAGGGCGCCTCGTCGTTCAACCGGCCGAGGACCCGGTATCCGCCGCCCTCCTCGAACTCGGGATCGATCCCGATCACCGTGAGCGAATAGTCGCGGATCTTGTCGGCCGCTCCGGTCTTGGCAGCCTCGACCTTGCCCATCGAGAGCGCCCACTGCCCCCACGACACCGCGGCCCAGAAATAGGTCGGCGCCGAGTCGGTCCGGTCCTTGAGCGTCCCCGCCAGAGCCTGCGGCGCCATGTCGAGGATGCCCTTGACGCCCTTCTGCTCGAGGGTGCGCTGCAGGATGCCGATGGCCTCCTCCGAGACGATGCGCGCCTTCGCGAACACCGCCTTGCGCTGGTCGGGATCGAGTCCCGTGTACGCGCCCTTGAAGTAGAGGGCGCGCGCGAGCTTCCAGCGCGCCTCGACGAGGTCCGGGGCCTGTGCCGCCTTGTCGTACGCGGCGATCGCCTGGCTGATGGGGCCGAGGCTCGCCTTCGCGCCGACGCGGCCTTCCTGGCGCTTCAGATACCAGCGGTCGCCGTCCGTTACGAGCGGGTTGGGCGAGGCCGCGTTGGGGATGAGCGTGCGGTCCGGCAGCGAGGGCCCGGTGCTCGGCTGCGCGTGGGCATTCTCCGCGACGACCGCCGCCACAAACGCCGCGAAGACGGCGGCGGCACCGGTGCGGCGGCGTGCGCCGCTGCGGCTGTGCGATGTCGAACGCATCGCTGGAAGTCTAACCGACTCGCGGCACGGCGGTCGGTCGACCGCGTACCCGGGAGCCCGGGTATTAGACTGCCCGCTGGAGGACACGATGAGCGAAGGCAAGCCCGTGCCGGTGAAGGTCACGATCGACGAGGCGACGGCGCAGGGGCACTACGCGAACTTCGCCAACATCCTTCACAATCCGACGGAGTTCGTCCTCGACTTCGGGCGCGTCGTCCCCGGCCGGCCGGACGTCAAGGTCCTCTGCCGCGTCCTCACGACGCCGTTTCACGCCAAGCAGCTGCTCCGCGCCCTCCAGGAAAACGTCGCGATCTACGAGCGCGCGTACGGCGAAATCCGATCCGACTTCCCCGGTCCGGTCGCGGCGCCCGTCGACACGAAGACGAACTAGCTTCTGGACTCCTCGAGGCCGAGGCCCAGGCCGAGAATCGTCCCGCCGCCGAGCACGAGGTCGGCGTCGTAGAAGACGCAGGACTGGCCGGGCGTGACGGCGCGAACGGGGGAATCGAAGGCGACCCGCGCGGTGCCGTCGGGTCCCGGAGTCACGGTGGCGGGGACCTCCGTCGCGCGGTGCCGGATGCGGACCCCCGCCCGGAAGGGTCCCGAGGGTGCGGCCGCCGAGAGACGCAGCGTTCCGACTTGCGCCGTGCGGGACGCGAGCTTCTCCTCCGGTCCGACGACCACGCGGTTGGCCGCGGCGTCGACCGAGAGAACATAGAGGCGCTCGGTCGCCGCCACGCCGATGCCGCGCCGCTGGCCGATCGTGTAGCGAAAGTGCCCGGCGTGGCTGCCCACCGTCGCGCCCGCCGCATCGGCGATCACTCCTGCCGCCGGCGGCGGGGCGAACCCGAGCGGCGCCGCGTTGGCCGCCACGAACTCGCCGGCCCGCATCCCCGGGGCGACGAAGCAGATCTCCTGGCTCTCCTCTTTGTCGGCGTTGGGGAGTCCCGCCGCGCGGGCGCGTGCGCGCACCGCGTCCTTGACGAGGTCGCCGACCGGGAAGAGCGCACCGGCCAGCTGCTCCTCGGACAGGTCATAGAGGAAGTACGACTGGTCCTTGGCGGGATCGGCGCCCTTCCGGAGGACGGCGCGTCCGCTGACGGGGTCGCGCCCGGCGCGCGCATAGTGGCCCGTCGCCACGGCCTGGCAGCCCATCGCGCGAGCGCGCTCCCAGAGGGTGGCGAACTTGACCTTCGTGTTGCACGCCGAGCACGGGATGGGCGTTTCTCCCGCCAGATACGCGCCGACGAAGGGGCGCACGACGTCGCGCCGGAACTCTTCTTCGAGATCGAGGACGTAGTGGCGGATGCCGAGAGCCCAGGCCGCGCGGCGCGCGTCCGAGAGGTCGTCGAGCGTGCAACAGCGGCCGGACCGCCCCGCCTCGGCGGAATGATCCCAGAGCTGCATCGAGAGGCCGACGACCTCGTGCCCCGCGTCGCGCAGGAGCAGCGCGGCGACGGAGGAGTCGACTCCCCCGGACATGGCGACGGCAACGCGCATGGTTCGGCGGCGGATCCTATGCAGGGGTGACAATCAGCATGATCGTCGACCCGCCGATCGTGAACTCGCCCTGGTTCTCGAGCAGCGCCTCGGTGATCGCGCTCTCGTCGACGAATGTGCCGTTGGTCGAGGTCAGATCGAGCAGCACGACGTCGCTTCCGTTGACCTCGATCGCCGCGTGCTGGCGGGAGATCTCGGGATCGTCGAGCGCGAAATCGACCTCTTCCCGCCCGATCACGACGCGGGGCTTCTCGATGACGTACATCTTCCCCGCGTCCGGTCCGGCAATGACCGCCAGCGAGAGCTTCAGGTCGTCCGGCAGTTTCGGCGCGCCGCGCGGGATCTCGGCGCGCGCCGCCTCGACCGGGCGGGGCCGTTCGGGCGCCGTCTCCGAGCGGTTTCGGCGCATGTGCGTCTCGCCGGAGGCGATCGACGGGCGGACCGGCGGCCCGCCTTCGTAGGCCCGCGTGTTGACGACCTCGAAGATCGACTGGCAGCGGGAGCAGCGCAGCTTCTTGGACGCCTTGCCGCCGAAGCGCTCCTCGTCGTAGTGGTACTTCGCGTGGCAGTTCTCGCACTCGACGATCACGGACGCGCCTCCGGGGAAACGGCGGCGGCGGTCCCGGCGTGCGCGACGGGCTCCCGTCCTGCCGCGCGCCGCGCGTCGGCCACGACGGCGGGCATCAGGGCGACGACGCGGGCGATTTCCGACTCCGTCGTCGCGCGGCCGAGCGAGAACCGGATGACGCTCCGCGCTTGCGCCCGCGTGAGCCCGAGGGAAAGGATCGCGGGCGAGGGCGAGAGGGTGCCGCTCGAGCAGGCGCTCCCGACCGAAACCGCCACGCCCTCGAGGTCCAGGCGCACGAGCGCCGCCTCGCCCGAAACCCCGTCGAGCAGAATCGCCGACGTGTTGGGCAATCGCGGGGCCTCGGCCCCGATGACGCGCGCGCCCGAGACGCCCGCGAGGATGCCGCGCTCGAGCGCGTCCCGCAGCGCGGCGATCCGCTCCGACTCGGACTCGGCGCGCCGCGACGCCAGGCGCGCCGCGACGCCGAAGCCCGCGATCGCCGCCGTGTTCTCGGTCCCCGCGCGGCGCCGCCGCTCCTGGCCGCCGCCGGGCAGGTGGGACGCCAGCGACACGCCCTTGCGGACGTAAACCGCGCCGGCTCCCTTGGGCCCGTGCATCTTGTGCGCGGAGAGCGACAACAGGTCCACACCCCACGCGCGCACGTCGACGCGCAGCCGGCCGACGGCCTGCACGGCGTCGGTGTGCATCAGCGCCCCCCGGCGCCGCACCTCGGGCGCGAGGCGGGCGATCGGATAGACGCCGCCGTATTCGTTGTTGGCCGCCATGACCGACACGAGGACCGTGCCGGGCATGACGGCCTCGAGCAGGCGTTCCGGATCGAGGGCGCCGGAAGGGTCCGGGTTCACGTTGACGACGTCCATCCCCTCTCCGGCCAGCCGGCCCGCGGCCTCCCGCACCGACGGGTGCTCGGCGCCCGAAACGACGATGCGGCCCGTCCGTCCCGAGCAGGCCCCGAAAATCGCCAAGGAGTTGGATTCGGTCCCGCCCGAGGTGAAAACGATCTCCTCGGGGCTCGCTCCGAGGAGGCTCGCGACCTCGTCCCGCGCTTCTTCGACCAGCCGGCGCGCTTTCTGTCCTTCCCCGTGGACGGAAGAGGCGTTTCCGTAGACAGTCGAGGCCTCCTCCATCGCCGCCCGGACCTCGGGATCGAGCGGTGTGGAGGCGTTGTGGTCGAGGTAAATCATGTCTTCAGATTCCCGGATGCCTTCAAATTATCTCTCCGGAAACGCCTGACCCGAAAACTTTTCTGAAGGAATAGCCGTACCGCGATCGGGAGTTAAGATCGATATCCGATGAAGTTCCGGACGTTTTCGCTCTTCGTCTTCGCCGTGTTCCTCGCGGCGTGCGAGGCGGCGGACGCGCGCGCCATTCCGAAGCTCTCGGCCAAGGAGCGCGCGGTCAAGATCGCGGCGCTCCCCGACGAGGACCGCCGCTGGCTCGAGGACTACGTCGCGCCGATCATCCTCGAAGACGAGAAGAACCTCTTCCTCCAGCTGACGGAGCAGCACCAGCGGGACATTTTCCGGGAGGAGTTCTGGGCGCGGCGCGAGCAGCCCGGGCTCGCGGACCCGCTCGGGCCCGGTTACCGGAACCGCTACGAGCACTTCCGCGAAGCCGCCCAGACCGAGTTCGACGGCCTGACGAGCGACCCCGGGAAAGTCGTCGTGCTGCACGGGATCCCCGTGATCCAGGAGTTCCGCGACTGCAACGAGGTCTTCCGCTCCGTCGAGGTCTGGACCTACCCGCACCAGATCGGCGGCAGCGGCATGTCGAAGGACCTCCAGTTCCTCTTCTACCGGCCGTCCTTCGGCTCCCCCCGCAAGCTCTGGTACCCCGCAATCCCGGAGCGGGAGATCCTCGCGCCGTCCGCGTGCCTGCCGGATGCGACCGCCGCATGCCGGCCGCCGAACGCACCGGCCGGCCGCAGTAACAGCGGGGCGGGCTGCCCGGAGTCTTCGGCGCCCCGGACCTGCGACGCCGCGTGCGCGGTCGTCCAGGTCATCGAGAAGATCAAGGCGCGCGGCGTGGCGGACATCGCGCTCGCGATGTCGCTGCCGCCGCCGGTCTCGACCGAAGGGCTCGACAAGCTCGCGGATCGTTTCGCCACCCTGCCCGGCGCGGGCGCGAAGACCCTGACGGTCCAGAGCCACGGCAACTCCGCGGACAAGACCGCTCCCGCAGGCGACGCCGTCGTGCCGACGTCGCCATCCGCCAAGGTCACCGCGGGGGACGCCGCGCCGGCCTCGAATCGCCCGGCGCCGTCGAAGGTGGAGCTCTCCAAGAAAGAGATGAAGGCGCTCACCGAGGCGCTGCCTCAGAAGTACAGGGACTTCATCACCCTGACCGAGCTCATCATCACGCACGACGAGAAAGAGGTCTTCCTCCAGATCAAGGAGGACTACCAGCGCGACAAGTTCATCGACAACTTCTGGAAGCGCCGGTCGCTCGACTCGATCGGACTGCGGACCGACTACCGGGCGGTCTACACGCGGCGCGTCCAGCAGGCCATCGAACAGTTCCGCGACCTGCACAATGACCGCGCGAAGGTCTTCGTTCTGCAGGGCCCGCCGGACGCCGTCGTGCCGATCGATTGCCAGGACATCTACGTCCCGATCCAGATCTGGTTCTACGAGCGCATGGAGGTCATGAAGAGCAAGCTCTACCTGATCTTCTACCAGCCGTACGGCACCGGGCCCTACAAGATGTGGCTCCCGATCGACGGCCGCGGCGTGCTGCTCGTGGGGCAGGGCGGGTCGTCCGGCATGAACATGGGCGCGCGGCCGGTCGACGTCACGCGCTGCTACGAGTGGCGCACCATCGAGCAGGCCCTCCAGTACTCGGCCGCGGTCCTCGGCTCGGGCGCCTTCTCCCTCGAGGGGCAGAGCAAGCTCCTGACGCCGCCCAAGGTGGAGACCGAGGGCGTCGAGCAGATTCTCTCGATGACGACCGATCTCCACACCGACTCGATCGCGATCGGAGTTTCCAAGCTCGTCCGTTTCCCCGAGGTCCGGTCCAACAAGATCGGCATGGACCTCTCGCTCCTGATCCCCAAGACGGAGCTGAAGTCGCGGGCGCTCGGAGAGGAGTCCTTCTACAACATCGACGTCATCGGCGAGGTCGTCAAGGACGACCGCCTCATCGACAATTTCAAGTACCGCTTCGACATCCCGACGGGCGAGGTCGGCGGGGAAAAGATCCCGGTGACCGTCCGGCGGTACCTCTACCCCGGCAGCTACAAGCTCATCCTCAAGATCTCCGACGGCAACCAGAACGCCGAGGGCCGGATCTCCGAGGCGCTGACCGTGCCCGAGCAGCCCGACGCGCCGCCTCCGCAGATCGCCGCGGCCCGCGCCGACGGCAAGGCCGTCATCGGCCAGATCAAGGACGTCGGCCTGCTGCCGTCGGCGATTTCGCTCCTGCCCGTCGCCAAGGAGATCGTCACGGGCCTCCAGAGGTTCGAGACCAAGTCGGCCGAGAACGTCAAGGCAGTCGACTTCTACCTGAACGGCGCGAAGGTCATGACGCGCACGAAGGCGCCCTTCGACGCCGACCTCAACCTCGGTCCCCTTCCCCGCAAGCAGACCGTCCGCGTCGTGGCGTTCGGGCCGACCGGCCGCTCCGTGGGCGAGGACGAGTACATCGTCAACGAGGGGCGTGAGGTCTTCAAGATCCGCATCCTGACGCCCGACAAGGGCGCGCGCGTCACGGGACCCACGCGCGTCCTCGCCGCCGTGGCCGTGCCCGAGGGGCGGACGCTCGAGAAGCTCGAGTTCTTCTCCAACGACGCCCGCGTCGCGACGCTCTACCAGGCGCCGTACGAGCAGACGGTGTCGATCAAGGACTCCAAGTCCCTTTCCTACGTCCGCGTCGTCGGCACGCTCGACGACGGCGCGATCTCCGAGGATCTGCGCTACGTCAACGCTCCCGAGTTCGTCTCCGAGGTCACGGTCGACGCCGTCGAGCTCTACACGACCGTCACCGACAAGGGCAAGCCCGTCAATCACCTCCAGGCCTCCAACTTCAAGATCTCCGAGGACGGCGTGGCCCAGAAGATCCAGGGATTCGAGTACGTCAAGAACCTGCCGATCAACGTCGGCCTCGTCGTCGACACCTCGGCCTCGATGCTCGACTCGCTCCACGAGGCGGAGCAGGCAGCCCTGAAGTTCCTCGACTTCTCGATCGCCCAGAAGGACCGCGCGTTCGTTGTCTCTTTCGACAACGAGCCGTACCTGCTCTCCAAGCTCACGGGACGCAAGGACAAGCTGGTGCGGTCGCTTTCGGGCCTGCGCGCCGAGGGCTCCACGGCCCTGTACGACGCGATCGTCTACGGCCTGTACCAGTTCACGGGCGTGAAGGGAAAGAAGGCCCTCGTCATCCTGTCGGACGGCAAGGACACGGCCTCGAAGTTCGACTACGACACCCTGCTCGAGTACGTCCGTAAGTCCGGGATCTCGATCTACGGGATCGGCCTGAAGATCTCGGGCACGGACCTCGAGGTGAAGGGCAAGCTCAACAAGATCGCCTCGCTGACCGGCGGACAGACCTTCTACGTCGACTCGGCAAAGAATCTCGAGGGTGTCTACCGGCAGATCAACGAGGACCTGCGCGCCCAGTACCTCCTGACCTACTACTCGACCAACGTCGAGGCGAAAGAGGCCTGGCGCAAGGTCGAGATCAAGGTCGAGCCGACAAACCTCCAGGCGCGCACGATCTCGGGGTACTACCCGTAGGGAGCGCCGCCGTAGTAGCCCCGCTCGCAGGAGCCCCGCTTCTCCTCGCCTCCGCTTCCCCCCGGCGCGCGGAGATCCTCCACTCGCTCGGCATCCCGTTTACGGTGCGCCCCGTCGACATCCTCGAGGATCCCCTGCCCGGCGAGACCGCGGAAGCGGCCGCGGCGCGGCTCGCGGCGGCCAAGGGCGAGGCGGCCGCGCGGCGCGATCCGGACGCGTGGGTGCTGTCGGCCGACACGCTCGTCTTTCTCGACGGCGCAATCCTCGGCAAGCCCCGCGACGACGCGGAGGCGGCGGCGATGCTGCGCCGTCTCGCGGACCGCGAGCATGGCGTGGTCACCGCCGTGAGCCTTCGGCGCGGGGACGGCCCGGCGCGCGGGGTCGCCGAGATCAGCCGGGTGCGGTTCGGCGCGATGGACGAGGCCGAGATCGCGTGGTACGTCGCGACGGGCGAGCCGCGCGACAAGGCGGGGGCCTACGGCGTCCAGGGGCTCGGCGCGCGATTCATCGAGGAGATCCGGGGCTCCTTCACCAACGTGATGGGCCTTCCGGCGCGGTCGGTGTACCGGCTCCTCAGAGCCTCCCCAGATCCCGCTCTCGCGCTTCTCGCTCTCGCTTCCGGTTGAGCTTCATCTCGTACATCCGCGCGTCGGCCTCGGCGAGCGTCTTCGGGAACTCGGCCTTCGGGCGGTGCGTCGCCCATCCCACCGAGAGTGTCGGCTGGAGTTGCTCCGCGCCCGGGATGTGCGGCAGGCGCCGCGCCATCTCCTCCGCCTTCTGGGCCGCCGAGGCCTCGTCGGAGTGCGACAGGAGGATCAGGAACTCGTCGCCCCCCCAGCGGAAGACGAGGTCCGACTCGCGCAGGCACGCCGTCAGGTAGTTCGCCACGAACTGGAGCACCTCGTCGCCGACCTGGTGGCCGCGCACGTCGTTGATTTCCTTGAACCGGTCGACGTCGATCAGGAGCACCGAGAGGGCGGTTGCGTGCCGCCGCGAGCGGGCGAGCTCCCGCCGGATGACGTCGTTGAAGTAGTGGCGGTTGTAGAGGCCCGTCAACCGGTCCCGGATGCCCATCTCGCGCGCCTGGGAGTCCGACTCGACGAGCTTGTGCATCTCCTCCTGGAGCTGAGACTGGCTCGCCTCGAAGAGCAGGATGATGATCCCCACGCCGATCGTCATCTCGAGGAACATCTCGAGGAAGTAGGCGTACTGGAGCGTCTGCGGCATCTCCGGCAGGTTCGAAAAGCGCGTCAGGGCGGCTCCGAGGATCGAGCGGAGCACGCCCCAGAGCAGAAAGGACGCGGCCAGAATCGCCCGGCCTCCGGGCGAGCCCGGAGTCAGCGCGAACGCGAAGGCGGTCACGATGTACGCCGCGGCGCGGAGAAACGAGATCGGCGCGGCCCAGGCGGCCTCCGGCGTCCAGGGGAACGCGGACAGGAACCACGCCAGCAGGACGATGGGGATCGCCCACAGCATCTCGGCCGGCCGCGAGGTCGGCTGCGCCTGCCGGAAGCGCCAGACCCCGCGCAGGAGGAAGAAGACGTGCGTCAGCAGGGCGAGGATCAGCGCCAGGAGCACGCCCCGCGAGCGGCCCACGACGGGCGAGAGGGTCAGCGCGCGCAGGGCGAGGCCGATGAGGAAGAACCCCCACGACGCGATCCAGTCGAGAAACGCCGGCCGGCGGAACTTTCGATAGAGAAGGAGAAAAACGACGAAGAGGAGGACGGTCCCCGCCGCCTGGACGACCAGTGAGAACAGGTAAGCTTCCATGGAACTTGTGCATGCCAGTGTAACGCGGCGCGGGAAGTTCCGCATCGCCGGGAAGGCCGGGGAGGACCCCGCGATTCGCGTCCGCGTGGCCGTCGTCGCGTCGAGCGCGGCCGAGGCACGCGCGGTGGCGCCGGCTCTGGTGTCCCGCCTCCGCGGGGCACGACTCGAGCCCTTCTCGCTCGCGGCATACCTCCGCGCGCCCGCAGCGCCCGCGCACGTGGTCCTTTGCGCCGCGCGCGGACCGGCGAACCCGGGCATCGCGTTTCTTCGGGGCGCGGCCGCGCGTCTCCTCTGGCCCTCGCCGCCGGAGGACCTCCGGGACGCGGTGGCGGGTCTCCTTTCCCTGCCCGACACGCCTCCCCGCCGCCGGGCGGACCGGCCCCGGAATTCCGGCGAGGCCCGTTCCGCGCTCCTCCTCGAAGGCGCGGTGGGGCCGGAGCGTGCGCGGGCGGCGTTGTCGGCCGCGCCCCGCGACTGGATCGTCGAGAGCGCGCGGCACGTGACGATGAGCCGCGCCGGCCTCGCCGCGCTCGCGCGCGCCGGCGTGCGCTGGTCGGCGCTCACGCCGGTCGAGCTGGTCGCGATCTACGCGTCGGCCTCCGTCGCGCGCCGTCTCGATGGCGTGCGCCTCGCCCCCGGCGCCCCGATCTGGATCAAGGGCCCGGCGCCTCGATGATCCGGTAGATCTGCCCCTCGACGAAGATGCGGAGCAGATCCGCGTCGATGGCGCCCCGGTGCGCCTCGCCGCCGAGGATGTCGAGCGCTCGCCGCGGATCGACGGCCCGCTTGTAGGGCCGGTCCCGGGCGGCGAGCGCGTCGTAGATGTCGCAGATCGTCAGCATCCGGACCTCCGGGGGAATGCCCTCCGCGCGGAGCTTGCGCGGGTAGCCGGATCCGTCGAGCTTTTCGTGGTGCGCGTGGGCCCATTCGGGCACGCGCCCGAGATCGCGGGTCCAGGGGATCTTCGAGAGAAAGCGGTGCGTCTGCGTCACGTGCGACTCGATCTCGACACGCTCGGAGGGTGTCAGGCTGCCCTGGGCGATGGCGAGGCACTCGAGCTCGGCCGGCTCGAGCAGCGCCGCCCGCTCCCCCCGGGTGTTGCGAAACGCCAGGCCGCTCAGCCCCTCCAGCTCCTCGCGCACTTCGCGAGGCAGAACGGCCGGGGCGTTGGCGCGCTCGACGAGCTCCCATCCGGCCTCGAGCGCGCGCCGCCGAGCCTCGATCGCGGCCGGCGCCTCGCCGGCGGAGATCCGGCCGCGCGCCGCGTCCTCCCACACCTCCGCGGCCGCCGCGAGCGCCGCCTGATCGAAGCGGGCCCGCAGGACCGCGAAGGCGGCCGGCGAGAGCTTCCGGGCCTTGACGAGGACTTCCTCGCGCACGCCCACCTTGCCGAAGTCGTGGAGCACGGCGGCGTAGCGCAGCTCGCGCAGCCTCTCCGGCGTCGCCTCCCAGGCCGCGTAGGGCCCCGCGCCGGTTCGGCTCACGGTCTCCGCGAGGGCGCAGGTCAGGCGCGCGACCCGGTGCGAGTGTCCCGAGGTCGCCGGGTCCCGCTGCTCGATCGCCGTCACGGAGGCCTCGACGAAACCCTCGAAGAGCGCGCGGATCGACTCGGTGAGCAGCCGATTCTCGACGGCCACGGCCGCCTGCGCGGCGAGCGCGCGCGCGATCTCGGCGTTGCCGGCGTCGAAGGGGACGACCTCGGAGCGGATGAAGGCGGTGATCGCACCGTCGGCGATCACGCGCTGCTTGCGGTTGATCAGCTGGAGGACCCCGACGGTCCGCCCGCCGGGCGTCGTCATGGGAACGGCGAGCACGGAGCGCGTCTGATAGCCGTGGCGTTCGTCGAAGGCCGGGTCGAAGCGGTACGGCGCGCCGTCCGGAAGCTGCCGGACGTCCGCGAGGTTCACGATCTCCCCGCTGCCGGCGACGAAACCGGCGATCGACGAGGAGTCCAGAGGCAGCACGGCCGACGGAAACTCCGCGCGGATCGCGTCGTTCTGGGCCCGCGCGAAGCGCAGCGCCGGCCCCGCGGCGCCGGGCTCGACGAGGTAGAGGCTGCCGGCTTCGGCGGAAGTGAGCGTGCGTGCGCGCGCGAGGATCGTCTCGAGCAGGCGGTCGCGGTCGGTCTCGGCCGACAGCGCCAGGCCGACGTCGACGAGGGCCTGGATCTCGCCCTGCCGCGTCAGGAGGGCGCGTCGGTCGCGCGCGCCGCGGGCGCGATCCTCGAGGAGCCGCAGCAGGGACGCGACGGCGCGCGCGACGTGCGCCTGGCCCGCGCCCTCCGGCAAAACGAAGGAGACGCGGGCGCTCCAGAAGCGGTCCACGGCCTCGGGCGCGCCGCCGACGAAGAGGAGCGCGATCCGGTCCGCCGCCTGTCCGACATTCGAGGGGGGCGGCTCCGCGAGCGCCGGCAGGAGCGACCCGTCCGCGAGAAGGAGTCCGACCTCGTCGGCGGCGAGCGACCACGCATCCGCCCGGAACGGTCGGAGCGTCACGCCTTCGCCGGCGGCCGCGACGGCCGATGTCGCGAGGCGCGCGAGACCGCCCGGGTGGAAGAGGACCCGACGGAACATCGCGGACCAGTATGCCGGAAGGACGGGTCGGGGTCGGGGTGGGCCTCAGCCGGCGAGATCCGCCGCCAGCTCCTTCACGGTCTCGGGCGACAGGCCCTGCCGGTGACGGTAGTCACCGTGCGCGACCTCGAGGGCCGCCGCGGCGCCTGCAGCGAGCGCCGCGCGCCCCGCGGCGCCCGGGCGGAACCGGACGTAGTGAACGGCGGAGATCCGGTCCTCGCGACTCTGGCCCGGAGCGAAGATCGCCGGATGCGCGATCTCGCCGATGAGCAGCACGAGGTGCCCCGGCTCGTCGAGACCGATGAAGCCGTCGAGAAGGGCCCGCATTCTCCCGGGCTCCGTGATCTCGATGAAGAGCGTCGCGGCGAGCTCCCCGTCCCGGGGAAGCAGCTCGTTGTAGGTCTCGAGCTCGTGAAGCACCTTGTCCGGCTGGACGATCCGCTCGACGCGCAGCATCTCCTGGATCTGGAACCGCACCGTGTCGCGATTCTCGAAGACGAGGGTCATGAGCGGCCCGAGCGCCACGCGGCGGCGCTTCTTGGTCTCGATGACACGGCCGCGGAACTCCCCGCGTTCGAGCTCGTACTCGTGGAGGTTTGCGAGGTCGGCCGGAGTGAGCGGATGCATTGCGGTGACGTCTGCCGTTTGCGACTAGCGCCTGGCCAGCGTGTCGAGTCCCTTCTGGAAGCGGCCGGCGTGCGACTTCTCCGCGCGCGCGAGCGTCTCGAACCACTCGGCGACCTCCGTGAAGCCTTCCTCCCGCGCCGTCTTCGCGAATCCCGGGTACATCTGCGTGTACTCGTAGGTCTCGCCTTCGACGGCCGACTTCAGGTTGAGGTCGGTGCCGCCGATCGCGTAGCCGGTCACCGGATCCCCCACTTCCTTGAGAAAGTCGAGGTGCCCGAACGCGTGGCCGGTCTCGGCCTCGGCGGTATCGCGGAAGAGGCCTCCCACGTCGGGATACCCCTCGTTGTCCGCCCGGCGGGCGAAGTACATGTACCGGCGATTCGCCAGGGACTCGGCGGCGAACGCGTTCTTCAGGTTGTCGTGGGTTTTCGTGTTGGCGAGCTTGACCATTCTTTTTCCTCAGTCGGTTCGACTATGGTTATTTCGAGATCGGCGTGTCAACCGTCAACCCGCGGCACGCCACCGGTTACAATCCGGACCGCTTGTCGACGACGCCTCCGCCAACCCCCGCCGGGAGAAACTTCCCTCTCGGCGAAGCTGGATTCTCCTACCAGGATCTCCACCGGGAGGACCGGCTCGCCGACCTCGACGCCGCGTTTCTGGCGCGCCTGTCGTCCGAGAGCCCCGAGCTCCACGGGCGCCTGCTCGCCTACCGGGCCGATCCCGACTCGGTCGCGCCGCTGCCCCGCTCGCGCCTGCTCGTGGACGCCGCCCGCCCACTTTCCGAGTTTCTCGCGCGCCTCTTCGGCGTCGAGGCCGAGTGGCGGCGCCAGGCCTCCTCGGCGGGACCGGAGGCCGTGCTTTTCCGGTTCCGGCGGGACTTCCTCATGCGGCGCGCCGTCAAGACGAAGCTGCCCCCCGATCTCCCGCATCACGACGTCGAGCCGCTCCGGCGGGTGACCCGCGCCATCGAGCGCGAGCTCCATCCCGATCTGGCGTGGGACGGGGATCCCGAGCTCGCCACGGCGCAGATGACGGTCGGGCTGCTGGATCTCGAAGCCGACTTCATCGCGGCCCTGAAGCAGAAGAAGATCCCCGAAGTCCCGGCGGCCGCGCGCGAGGCCGCGCGGGCTCTGGCCGGCCGCGCCGCCGGGTCGGCGGTCGCGGACCTCCCGCGGGCGGGCGGCGGCAGCGACACATCCGACGAGGACCTCCAGGCCTTCCTCCATCACCTCCTGGAGAAGTACGCCCTCTGGTGTCATCTCCGCCGCGAGCATCCGGCGCTGAAGGCCGAGGTCCGGCGGTGGATTTCCTTCAAGCTTCCGGAAACCCTCGACTACCAGAACCTCGTGGCGACCGAGCGCCTCGATCCCGCCCTGCCCGAACGGCGCACGGGACCGCCGGAGACGCACCGGCGGCGCGAAGGCTTCCTCCTGACGGACCCCCGGATGACGCCCCGCGAGGTTCTCGGCGAGACCCACTACTGCCTGCTCTGCCACGACCGCGAAAAGGATTCCTGCTCCAAGGGCTTCGTCGACGCCAAGACCTCCGCCTGGCAGAAGAACCCCCTCGGCATCGCGCTCAAAGGCTGCCCGCTCGACGAGAAGATTTCGGAGATGCACGTCCTCCGGCGCGAAGGCGACGCGATCGGCGCGCTCGCGATCGTCGCGATCGACAACCCGATGTGCCCCGGCACGGGCCACCGGATCTGCAACGACTGCATGAAAGGCTGCATCTTCCAGAAGCAGGAGCCCGTCAACATCCCGCAGATCGAGACGGGCGTGCTCTCCGACGTGCTCGCTCTGCCCTGGGGCGTCGAGATCTACGGTCTCCTGACGCGCTGGAACCCCTTGAGCCCCCGCCGCCCGATTCCGCGGCCTTATGCCGGCAAGAACGTCCTCGTCGTCGGCCTCGGCCCCGCCGGCTACACGCTGTCGCACTACCTCCTCAACGAGGGCTTCGGGGTCGTCGGCATCGACGGGCTCAAGATCGAGCCGCTGCCGGACGACCTCACCGGCGCCGACGGCGGCGGGATCCGGCCGGTCCGCGACTGGAAGGAGCTTGCGGTCCCGCTCGACGAACGGCCCCTCGCCGGGTTTGGCGGCGTCTCCGAGTACGGGATCACCGTCCGCTGGGACAAGAACTTCCTGACGCTCATCCATCTGACGCTGGCGCGCCGCCGCCGCCTCGCCATCCTGGGCGGTGTCCGCTTCGGCGGCGCGATCAACGTCGAGCAGGCCTTCGACGCCGGGTTCGACCACGTGGCGATCGCCGCGGGCGCCGGCCGGCCGACGATCATCCCGCTGAAGAACAACATCCTGCGCGGCGTGCGGAAGGCGTCCGACTTCCTGATGGCCCTGCAGCTGACGGGCGCCTTCAAGGAGGAAGCCCTCGCCAATCTCCAGATGGAGCTGCCCGCCGTGGTCATCGGCGGCGGGCTGACCGCGATCGACACGGCGACCGAGTTCCTCGCCTACTACCCGATCCAGGCCGAGAAGACCCTCGGCCGCTACCAGGCCCTCTGCACCGAAAAGGGCGAGGACGCGATCCGGGCGACGTTCGACGCCGAGGAGCGCGACATCCTCGACCGGCTCCTCGCCCACGGCCTGGCCGTTCACAAGGAGCGGGAGCGCGCCCATGCGGCGGGCGAGATCCCCGATCTCGCGCGCCTGTGCCGCGAATGGGGCGGCGTTTCGATCGCGTACCGCCGCTCCATGGAGGAATCACCGGCCTATCGCCTCAACCACGAGGAGGTCATCAAGGCCCTCGAGGAAGGGATCACGTTCATCGAGGGGCTCGAGCCCGTCGAGGCCGTGCCCGACGAGTACGGGAAGCTGAAGGCCATGCGCTTCCTGCGCGGCGGCTCGGGCGAGACCGTCGAGCTTCCCGCCCGCAGCTGCCTCGTGGCCGCGGGGACGACGCCGAACATCACGTACGCCAAGGAGTTCCCGGACGCGCTGCCCCTCGATGCCAAACGGCGCTTCTTTGCGCCGCACAAAGCCGTGCGCGCGGGCAAGGGAAGCGGCGGCAGCTTTCATCTGGAGCCGGCGCAGGCCGAAGACGAGACCGCCTTCTTCACCGGCTACTCCCGCAATGGAAAGTACGTGACGTTCTTCGGGGACAACCACCCCGCCTACAACGGCAACGTCGTCAAGGCGATGGCTTCCGCGCGCAACGGCTATCGGGCGATCGCCGAGGTCCTCGACGGAAGCCCCGATGGCGCGGCCTCCCGGCCCGATTCCGAGTGGGACGCCTTCGCGTCGCGCATCCGGGAGGATCTCTCCGCCGAGGTCGTCGCGGTCAACCGACTGACGCCCACGATCGTCGAGGTCGTCATCAAGGCTCCGGCCGCGGCGCGGGGCTTCGAGCCGGGACAGTTCTTCCGGCTTCAGAACCTCGAGTCCCGCGCGCCCCGCATCGCCGGCGAGCCGCTCCTGATCGAGCCCTGCGCCCTGACGGGCGCGTGGGTCGACGCCGAGAAGGGCCTCCTGTCCATGATCGCGCTGGAGATCGGCGGCTCGACCCGCCTCTGCTCCATCCTCAAGCCCGGCGAGCCCGTCGTCGCGATGGGCCCGACCGGCAGCGCGACGGAGCTTCCCGAGAATGCGACCGTCATGCTCGCGGGCGGCGGGCTCGGCAACGCGGTCCTCTTCTCGATCGGGAAGAAGGCCCGCGCGCTCGGCAACCGCGTCGTCTACTTCGCCGGCTACAAGAAGGCCGAAGATTTCTACAAGCGCGAGGAGCTCGAGGCGGCGGCCGACGTTCTCGTGCTCTCGGTCGACCGCGGGGAGGCGATCCCCGCGCGCCGCGACTCGGACCGGAGCTTCGTCGGCAACATCGTCGAGGCGATGATCGCCTACGCCACCGGCCGTCTCGGCGAGGTCGCGATCCCCCTCTCGGCCGCCGAGCGCCTCATCGTCATCGGCTCGGACCGGATGATGGCGGCCGTGGCCCGCGCCCGGAAGGACGCCCTCGCCGCGCACCTCTCCCCGGGCCACCTCGGGATCGCGTCGATCAATTCGCCGATGCAGTGCATGATGAAGGAAGTCTGCGCCCAGTGCCTCCAGAAGCACGTCGACCCGGCGACGGGCCGCGAGGAGATCGTCTTCTCCTGCTTCAATCAGGATCAGAAGCTCGACGAAATGGACTGGGGCAACCTCGCAGCGCGCCTCCGCCAGAACACCGTCTCCGAGAAGCTCACCAACCTCTGGCTCGACCGCCTGTTCCGGCTGGAAGATCCGCGCACGATCTAGACCGGGGATCCTCACCCGTC
Source organism: uncultured Acidobacteriota bacterium (assembly GCA_963742245.1). Classification (GTDB taxonomy): domain Bacteria; phylum Acidobacteriota; class Thermoanaerobaculia; order UBA5066; family Gp7-AA6; genus DAHUXD01. The sequence goes on along the minus strand of CAVULG010000008.1, from coordinate 208,808 downwards.
GACCCAGTCGCCTCACGGCTCAAGCCTCGAGCCCGCCTCCCTGCGTCGGCACGCGGCGGCCGGCCGTTGAAAGACGCCACCGGCCGCCGCTGAACCCTCGTCGCATCCACACTGGAGCATCAGCCCTACCGTTCCATGCTCCTCGGGCATCACCTCCTCCGGGAGGCGGGCTCGAGGAAGGGGCCCGGATGTAGCTCTGGTGCCTGCGGCGTCTCCCGGAGCCGGTGATATGCGGCGGCCCACACCCAACGGGAACCTCCGAGGCGGAGCGAGTGGGCCGACGCATTCAGCGCCGGCCGGCTACCCCCCTCGAGGACGGCCGGCGCGTGCCGGCGCAGGGAGATGCCGCAGGCACCCGCCAAAGTGGGCAACCTGCCCCGTCTTTTCGTCTCTTTGAGGGGGTTAGGGAACGGCCGCGAGGAAAAGCAGGTACGGGTTGATCGCGACCCCGGCTTTGAGGCTCTCGGCGTCCTCGGGCACCCGGGTGATCGAGAAGTGCAGGTGGGCGCCACCGATGACGTGACCGGTCGCGCCGACGAAGGCGATGGGCTCGCCCCTCTGGACGACGTCGCCGGGCTTCAAGCCCTTCTTGTATTTCTGGAGGTGGCAGTAATAGAGCAGGTACTTGCCCGACTTGTCCTTCTGGTAGAGCGAGATGCCGCCCCGCTTCTCGCGCCGGAGCCGGACGATCTCGCCGTCGGCGGCGGCGACGACCGGCGTGCCGCGGGGCGCCCCGATGTCGATCGCGAGGTGCTTGCGATGCCGGCCGCGGGAGTTCAGGAAGGAATCCCGCAGACGGCTCGAGTCGACACCTTCGACCGGGATCTGGACACCGGCCGAAAGGAGCTCGTCGAGATCGACGTCTTCGGGGCGCATCGTCGACTGGGCCGACTTCGGCCGCAGCAGCGACCCGAAGCTCCGGGCGGCCCGTGCCAGCGCACTCTCGGTGCCCTCCGGCATGTCGTCCACGACGCTTTCGGTTTCGGGCGCTTCGGAATCGGATTCGTGGACGTGCGCCTCGAGAACCACGTCGACGGCGTCGCACGGGGGCCGGGGGTAGTCGACGGCTCGACCGGGAGGAACGGGCCGTACATCGAGGCCACCCGGACCGACACCCGATCGACGACGACCGCCCCGTCCGGCGCCTGGCGGACGACGCGCTTGGCCTTCTTGGTCGCCTTCGAAGTCTTCGTGCTCTTGCTGGACTTCTTCGCGGACTTCTTCGACGACGTCGCCTTCGACTTCTTGGCGGTGGACTTGCGGACGGTGGTCTTCTTCTTCGGCGACGACGTTGCCGTCACCGACTCCTTGCCGGAGGGCGCCGCAGGCTCGCCCGCCACGGGGAAGCTCGCTCCGAAAAGGAAAACGGCGGCCAGAGCAGCCGCCGGTATGACCGACGCCTTACGCACGAAGGGGATTATCCGGAGGGACCGCGGGGCCGTCAACCCAAAAAATCCTTGGGGCTCTATGATTTATGCTGATTCGGCATATCCGCGTTACCCGCGTTCGAGGTAGCTGTTGTCGCGGGTGTCGATCTTGACGCGGATCCCGGCTTCGATGAACTGCGGAACCATGACCTGGAGGCCGGTCTCGAGCGTCGCCGGCTTGTAGGACGCCGACGCGGTCGCCCCCTTCATTCCGGGCTGCGTCTCGGTGACCTTGAGCGTGACCGTGTTCGGCAGTTCGATCCCGACGGGGTTCTCGTCGTAGAAATCCACGTGGATCACGGTGTTCGGAAGCAGGTACTTCATCTGCTCCCCGATCACCTCGTCCGAAAGGGTCGTCTGGTCGTAGCTCGTCTGGTCCATGAAGTGATGGCCGGCCGCGTCGGAATAGAGGTACTCCATCTCGCGCTCGTCGAGGGAAGCCTTCTCGACCCGGTCCGTCGAGCCGAAGCGGTGCTCGTTCATCGAGCCCGAGCGGACGTTGCGCATCTTGGCCTGGACGAATCCCCGGAGGTTGCCCGGAGTCTTGTGGACCATGTCGTGAACGCGGTGGAGCTCCCCGTTGTGGATGATGAGCATCCCGCTGCGCAGTTGTGTTGCCGGAATCATCGCCATGGCCGTACCCCCGAAAAAGACCGCGAAATCTAACAGAAGTCGCCAGGAACACAAAGCCCCGGGGCAAGGAGCCCCCGGGGCCTCGAACTGGAAGAGCGCTCGATCCGACTCAGTTCCGGGTCACCGGGCGGCGGCCGCCGCGCGTGGGCCGCTCCGTACCGTCGGGCATCTGGAGGGTGAAGCCCCGCAGCGCTCCCGTGCGCTCGAGCAGGCCGCGCCACATCCCGAGGCTGTAGCCGTACTCTCCGCCGCCGCGAACCCCCGCTCCGGTTGCCGGAACGTTGGGCGTGAAGAGAACGTGGTGGAAGTCGGGACGCGGGATGTCGAGGCCGAGCTCCGCGTTCATCACCTTGATGAACTCGTCGGCGACGATCGTGTACCCGATCGACGACGGGTGGAACCCGTCGGCCGAGAAGATGCCGCCCGACAGGAAGCTCCGCGTCAGCCGAATGCCGCCGATCTCGTAGCCGTCATGCGCGATCTCGTTGAAGATCGCATTGACGTCGACGAGCACGCCGCCGGCGCCCGCGATCTGGTCGGCGATCGTGTCGTTGTACGCCGCGATGACCTCCTGGATGTCGGCGACCTCGTCGGGATAGAGCAGGACGCCGGGGACGACCGTCGACGGCGGAACGAACTGCCCGTCCGGGAGCGGGTTGCCCGTGCCGCCGAGGGCGACCGGCACCCCGATCCCCTGCGCGAGCAGCGCCGAGGCCGGCAGCGTCACGAGGGTTCCATCGGGCACCGGGCAGCCGTGATCGGGCGCCACGGGCTCACAGGGATAGGCATCGTTGCCGGGTCCGAGGACAGGCGTCGACCCGCCAGGGATCGTCAGCCGCGACGGCACCGTCGTCGTGTAGGGAACCGAGGTGACGTCGGGCACGTTGCCGGCGACGATGGTCCGCCCGGGAACGGCGACGTTGGCCAGCACATCCGCGTAGTTCTCGGCGAAGACCTGCGGCGGCGTGACGGTCACGCCTTCGAGGAAGAGGCCCGTCAGGGCGGCCGGCAGAACGTCGTTGGACCCGATCCAGAGGGTCAGGAGGTCCGGGCTCAACATGTTGGTCTCGGTCACCGCGTTCAGGCCGGCGAAGGGCGATCCGGGGACGTTGCGCAAAACGAGCGCCGCGAACCGCTGCGCCGTCGTGCCGTTGGGATTGCCCTCGGTGATGGTGATGAGATCGCCGACGGTCGCCCCGGGGATACCGAGGTTGTCGTACGGCCGGGCGAGCAGCGCGTTCAAGGGCGCGCCCATCTGCGAGATTGCACCCACGGTGATCGTGCTGCCGGCAAGCACGGCGCCGAGGCAGGGCGGCCCGACGAGCGGGCTCGTCAGCGCGAGCTCCTGAACGAGGGGCTGCTGGAAGTCGTCCTGGCCGAGCTGGTGCGCGATCACCGCGGGGAAGGACGCGAGCTGGTTGCGCTGGACCAGGCAGTTGCCCTCGACACCCGCCGTGAGGCTGTCGCCGAGCGCGACGTAGTGGGTGAACTGAGCTGCGAGGGGCGCCGCGGCCAGAACGCAGGCCCCGGCGAAGAGAACGAGCGAACGCAGCAACTTCTTCATGGCTTCCTCCGACCTCAAAGGGCCAACCGGATGCCGGCCGTCAGGACGAGGCCGGTTTCCGTGTAGGTTCCGAAAAAATTGTCCGTCTGCGGGTCGGCTCGAGAATCGCGCGCTCCTTGAACTTGATGAGCAGCGCGGCGAAGTCGAACCCCCAGCGCTCGGTGTTGTACCCGAAGCCCGCCGTGTAGACGTTGCGGTCGGCGTCGGGAAGCAGGGGGCTCACGTCGAAGTCGGGCTGCGGTGTGTTGTCGTAGTAGTAGCCCACGCGCACCGCCCACGGACCGAACCCCTTCTCGAGACCCGCGCGATACGCCCAGCTGTCTTCCCAGAGGGTCGCGCGGAAGATGTCGCGGCCCACGAGCGTCGGGAAGATGATCTCGAGGCTCTGAAACTTCGACCACTCCGTCCAGTCGGCCTCGAGCGAGAGCAGGAACTGAGCCGGAAGCGTGATGCCGACTCCGAGGTTGAGGCTCGAGGGAAACTCGATGCGCGTTTCGACCGGAGGATTGCCGGTCGGCAGCCCCGCCAGGACGATCGCGTCGAGGGCCGCGTTGCCGGTCGGGCGCGGCGTGAAGGTCGCCTCGCCCTCGTAGTCGATGTTGATCCCCGAACGGTACGAAGCGCCGATCGAGATCGCCTCGACGGGCTTGATCATGATGGCCGCGTTCCAGCCCCAACCGCCGTTGGAGAGCAGGTCGCTGTTGAGCTTCACGTGCGCGACCGGCACCACCGCGCCGGTGAAAGGGTTCGTCTGGGCGATGTTCCGTTCGAGCTGCACCTTGGAAAAGCGGTAGTCGACGCCCGCCGCGATCACGAGCTGCGGGAAGAGCCGGTACGAGAAGTTCAGGTTGGTGTCCATGGACTGGATGACGGCGTTCTGGGAGATGAACTGTCCCGAGTACGCGCCGTTGGGATCCTGCCACTTCAGTCCCAGTCCGTACTGGGCGAAACCGCCGACGCCGACGTTGAGCTCCTGGGTCAGCGGGAGGACGGCGTACCCATCCGGAAAGAAGTACCAGTTGTTTTCCTGCAGGTCGAGGACGCCCTCCCCGGGATACGGGTTGGCGCCCCGCAGCTCGCCTTCCGTGCGCGTCAGGAAGTTGAGGCCGACGTAGCCCTCGAAGTGATTCATCCAGCCGATGCCGGCGGGATTGAAGAACACGGCCGTCGGATCGCCGCCCACACCCGCGTAGGCGAGGCCCATGCCCGCGGCGCGCGCGCCGTGGGTCATGACCTGGAATCCGGACGAGAATCCCGGAGCACTGACGAGAAAGGCGGCCACCGCCAGAGCGAGGCACAGACCCGGCACCCGGACGCGTTGGCGCTGTCTCACGATGCTCCTCCCTCGACTTGTTTCTGGAAAACGTGAAGGTCGAAACGCAGTTTCGGCACGCTGGCCGGCAGCGTAGACCGCGGGAAGGGGAAAGTCAAAGCAACTCCGCGCGTCGGCTCTGGAGTCGGCCATAGAATCGACGCGATCTTGCCGCACGACAACCTTCCTCCGAATCCTCCCGCGCGCGACGACGCGAGCCGGAAAGCCGCCACCCGCGAAGCCCCCGTCACCGTCGGGACGGTGCTCGGCGACCGCTACCGGATCGACGCGGTCCTCGGTTTCGGAGGCATGGGCGTCGTCTACCGCGCCCGCGACCTCAAGCTCGAGCTCGAGATCGCGTTGAAGCGCATCCGCCCCGACCGGGTCTCTCCCGAACGGCGCGAGACGCTGCGCCGCGAGATCATCCTCTCGCGCCGCGTGACGCACCAGAACGTCTGCCGCGTCTTCGACCTCGTCGAGATCGAGGGCGAAGAGTTCGTGTCCATGGAGTACCTCGCCGGCCACACCCTGAAGGACATCGAGGAGAAGGAGCGCATGCTCCCCCTCGGGCGGGGCCTCGCCATTGCCAAGGGCATCTGCGGAGGCCTCGCCGCCGCGCACCGGATCGGCGTGCTCCACCGGGACCTGAAACCCGAGAACGTGATCGTCGGCGACGACGGCCAGCCGCGCATCATGGACTTCGGAATCGCCGTGGAGACGGCGCTCTACACCGGCGAGAAGGGCGACACCGTCCCGGGCACGCCCCAGTTCCTGGCGCCGGAGCTCCTGCGCGGGGAGATGCCCTCGCAGAAGACGGACGTCTACGCGATGGGCGTCCTGCTCTTCGAGATGTTCACCGGAAGAGTCCCCTTCGACGACAACGACACGGCGAAGCTGGTCCGCCGGGTCATCTCCGAGAAGGCGCCGCGCGTCGAGACCTTCCGGCCGGACCTGCCGCCGGAGCTGCGCGACATTCTGGAGCGCTCGATCGCGAAGGATCCGGAATCGCGGTTTCCCGACGCGACGGCGCTCTCCGACGCGATTTCCGCGTTCGAGGGCCAGGTCCTCGACCGGGTGCTCGCCGAGGTCTCGGTCACGCGCGCCCGGATGGTCAAGCTCATGGTCATTCTCGAGGCCAACAAGTCCCTCGCGGCCACCTTCGATCCGACCGAGACGCTCCGCATCATCCTGAAGACGGCGACTTCCGAAACCGACGCCGAGCGCGGGACGATCTTCCTGCGCGAGCCCGGCTCCGATGAGCTCGTCAGCCAGATCCTCGAGGGCGGCTCCGTCAGCCCGATCCGTCTGCCCGTCGGCAAGGGCATCGCGGGCACCGTCGCGGAGACGGGCCAGGTCATCAACAGCGTGGACGTCTATCAGGACGCCCGCTTCGACAAGCGCACCGACGCCGACTCGGGCTTCAAGACGCAATCGATCCTGGCGGCGCCGCTGCGCACCCCGCGCGGCGAGATCGTCGGCGTCATCGAGGTCCTGAACAAGCGACGCCGCAACTTCACCAAGGAGGACGAGGAATTCCTCGCCGAGGTCGGCACGCACGCGGCGCTCGCCGTCGCCGGCGTGCGCGAGCACGAGGCGGCCGTGCGCGCCGCCCGCCGCGACGGCGCGGCCTCCGTCCTCAAAGCCGTCTCGCCGCTTCTGAATCCCACCGCCTGGCCCGAAACGCCGGGCTTCGAATCGGCGCCGCTGCGCTGGCGAAGCGAGGAGACGGGCCTCTCCGTCTACGCCGTGGATCCGCGGCCCGGATCGCTCGCGCTGCTGCTCGTCGAAGACGAGCGGCCGCTCGAGGAGGCCGTCGGCCCGATCGTGCGTGCCTCGCGGCTCGCGCGCGGACTCCTGCCGCAGACACCGGCGATCGAGATCGTCCGGCAGGTCGCGGCTCTGGAACCGGACTGCTCGGTCACGGCGGCGCGTTGGGAAGGTGACCGCATCGCGTTCGCGTCGCACAACGCGCCCGTCCCATATCTGCTGCGATTCGGACGGCCCGTGCCATTCGAGGTGCGGGAGTCCGGAGGCGTGTCCGAGGTGAGCGTCGAGACGGCGCCCGGAGACCTCGCCGTCCTCGCCTCGCGCGGCGCCTTCCTGCTCGAGTCCGAGGGCAAGGCCGCGTCGGCGGAGAAGGCCGTGCAGAAGCTGGCGCGCGCTTGCGAGACCCAGGGCCTCACGGCGGCGTTCGCGGCCCTCGTCTCGGAATGGAAGAAGCTGGGCTTCTCGCCGGGGCCCCGGGACGTGCTGCTGCTCGCGGCGAAGCGGCCCCGGGCGTAGGGCGGGCGGCCGCGGTCCGTCCACCGAAGGAAGACCCCCGGCAGTAGGAGACGCCGCCCGTAGGACGGCGGCAACCCAGTGCCGCCCCTACGAACCGGAGGCGCAACGGCCGCCCGTCTTCGTAGGGGCGGGGCTCGTCCCCGCTCCGCTCAGCCGAGCGGCAGCTCCCCTCCGTCGTACACCACGCGCGCGCCCTCGAGCCGCGCGAACGCGGGCAGCCGGTGCGGCCGCGCGTCGGTCGGCGAGAGCAGATCGGTGACCTCTTCGCCCCGCGCCACGAGCGTGTCGGCAATCAGCGACCGATGGCAGCGCCATGGCAGCGCCTCCGCGCACATCAGCGCGGCGCGCCGGCCAGCGGCAAAGGCGAGAAACCGCGCGAGGCCCGCCTCGAACTCCGGCGTGTCCGCGTAGTCGGCGTAGCCGCGAAACGACGCCTCGCGCCAGGCGCGGTGCGGCGAATCGAGACGGGGCGTTCGCCGGCCGCCGAGCTCCGGCAACCCGATGTACGCGATGCCCGCTTCGGCGAGCGCGTCCGCGAGCGCCGCGGCGGAGAAGTGCGGCCAGCGCCGCGAAGCCGGAAACCGCCGCACGTCCGCGATCCCGTCGATGCCGTGCGCCTGGAGGATTTCGAGGAACCCCGCGAAGGGACGGTTCGAGTGGCCGACGGTCGCGATCACCTCACGGCAGGACCGACACCGCGATCGCGCCGGGTCCGCCGTGCGCGCCGAGGGCGGGGCCACACTCGACGATCATCACGTCGGACTCGGGGTAGCGGTTGCGGATCTCGCGGGCGACTTCCTCGGCCACGTCCTCGGCATCGCAGTGGGCGACGCCGAAACGGCGCGAGGCGCTCGCGCGCTCGCCGGCCTCCTCGAAGAGGAGCTTCAGCAGCTTCTTGCGAGCGGCCTCGTAGCCGCGCGCCCTGGCGACCGGCTCGGCTTTTCCTTCGCGCGAGATCGTCAGGACCGGCAGCAGGCCGAGCAGCTTCGCGACGAAGCCCTTGGCCGGCGACACGCGCCCTCCGCGGACGAGGTGCGTGAGCGTCGGCACGGCGACGAAGGTCCGGACGCGGTCGGCCGTGTCCCGCGCGATCTTCGCGACCTCGTCGGCGCTCTTGCCCGCCGCCGCTGCCTCCGCGGCCGCGCGGACGACGAGACCCAGACCGACCGAGACGTTGCGGCTGTCGACGTGCGTGATCTGGGTCTTGACGACCGGCCGCGCGCCGACCATCGCCGCCTGGTAGGTTCCCGACACCGCGGCCGAGAGATGCACCGAGACGATCGAGCCCGCGTGGGCCGCGACGTTCTGGTAGACCTGTGTGAAGTCCGCCGGCGGGGGCTGCGACGTCTTGGGCGCCTGGTCCGTGACGGCGAAGCGCGCGTAGAACTCGGCCGGCATGATCGTGACCTTGTCGAGGTAGTTCTCCGAGCCGAAGTACACGCGCACCGGCACGACACCGACGCCGAACTCCTCGATCATCGCGGCCGGCAGATCGCAGGTGGAATCGGTGACGATCCCCACGCGGGCCGCCCGATTCTGGTCGAACCGCGATTCGTGCTGGGCCCGCATGTCCTCGACTTTCGTCTGGGCCACGTCCGCGAACCGCGCTGCGAGCCCGAAGAGCTTCTCGGGCTCGTTGGTGTGCACGTGGAGGCGCAGCTTCGCGCTCCCGCCGGCGAGAACGATCGAGTCGCCGAGGAGCGCGACCTCCCGCCGCAGCGCGTTGCGGTCGATGGCGTCGCCTTCGAGCAGGGCCTCGGTGCAGTACCGGAACAGGATCGACTCCGGCGTCTTGTCGAAGACGGCCGCCTTGACCTCTTCGACGTCGTCCAGCACGGGCGGTGGCGCCAGGCGCGCCGCTTCGCGCAGGTACTTGACGATGCCTTCGAGCAGGTAGACGAACCCCTGGGCCCCCGCGTCCACGACGCCGGCTTTCTGGAGGACCTTCATCTGTTTGGGGGTGTTCTGGAGCGAGGTCCGGGCAGCCTTGAGGGACTCGGGCAGCAGGACGCCGAAGTCCGCGACCTCGACCGCGCGATCGGCAACGTGGCGCGCCCAGTCCCGGATGACCGTGAGGATCGTGCCCTCCACGGGCCGCGCGATCGCGCCGTAGGCCGACTCCGCCGCATTGACGACGGCCGCGCCGAAGGCCCGCGTCGTCACCCGGGGCGAGTCCGGCAGCCCGTCGGAAAAACCGCAGAAGAACTGGGCGAGGATCGCGCCCGAGTTGCCGCGCGCCCCGCCGATCGCCTGGTCGGCGAGGGCCTTCGACATCTCGCGGATGTGGCGCTGGCGCAGACGCGAGACGCCCGCCGCCATCTTCTGGAGCGTCGAAGCGACGTTGGTCCCGGTGTCGCCGTCGGCAACCGGAAAGACGTTGATCTTGTTGAGCGCCTCGGCGCGCTCGGCGACGAAGTGCGCGCCGGCGATGACCGCGCGCGAGAGGCGGTTGCCGTCGAGATAGCCGATCGCGATCAAGGCTTGATCGTTGCCGGGTACGCCTCCGGCGCGCGGGCCGTGCTGGCCGAGGCCCGGTACTCCTCGGCGATCGCGGGCAGGCGGTCGAGATAGAAGAGGACGACGCCGCAGCCCATGCACGCCCACGGGAAGACCTTCTCGACGCCCCAGGAGAAGAGCCCCGTCTTCCAGGGCTTCTTCCAGAAGTAGGACGTGTAGCCGGACGTGTGCGACCGGGAGCGCAGCATCTCGCCCCCGCAGAGCGGGCACTTGCGGTGAAACGCGTCGCTCATGACGGCCGTGGGGCGAAGGATATCAGGGGGCCGGCGGTCCCACCGCCTAGGGCTTTCCGGCCTTCTTCGAGAGGATTCGCTCGATCTCCGTCGCCTTCTGCCGGGCGGCGGCGGCGACGTCCGAATCCGGGCTCTCGGCCGCGAGCTTGCGGAACGCCGTGAGCGCGGCGTCGAGCTTGCGCTGGTTGTAGAGGGCGAGCGCGGCATCGTAGTCGGCGACCGCGCGCTTGAGCGCGGCCGTCCTGCTCAGATCCTTCCGGTAGGTCTCCATCTGGGCCCGCGTGTCTCCCTCCGCCTCCTGCATCAACGCATCGAGCTTCGCCAGGGCCTCGTCGAACCTGGCGGCGGCGACGAGGCTGTGGATCTCCGCGGCGCGCGCTTCGAAATCGTTCGCGGCGTTGCGGCCGGAAATGGCGGCGGCGGCCCTGGGGCCGGTCATCGGCGCGAGCAGCGCGTCGCCCCGTGCCTTGTCGCCCTTGCGATCGTAGAGGGCGGCGAGATCGGCGGCGACGTCCTCGCGCTTCGGGAGCTGCCGTCTTGCCGCCTCGAGCGCCGCGATCCCCTCGTCGATCGTCGCCCCGCGGGGCTCGAGCCGGTAGGTGCGGCCGAGTGCCGCGCGCGCTTCCGCGAAGTCGGGGTTGAGCTCGAGGCTCCTGCGGAACGACGCGCGGGCCGCCTCGAGCTCGGCCCGGAACTTCGGGTCGAGGTTTTCGGGATTCTGGGGCTTCTCCGTCAGTGCCTCCCAACGACCGCGGCCGTCGGCGTAGTAGGCGCGGAAATCGGTGGAGCCCGCCTCGACGGCCTGGCGCGCCAGGGCGGCCGCCTCCTCCTTGCGCTCCTGCCGCCGCCGCACCCACGCGAGCCCCGCGAACGCCTCCGCGTTGGCCCGATTGGCGGCGAGCGCCGCCTCGTAATAGCGCTCTCCGTCGGCGAGCCGACCCGTGTGGGCGAGCAGATCGCCGAGCCGCACGACCACGTCGTCGTAAGTCATCGGCGTCGTGCGCGTCTCGTTCGGGGTCTTGAGCTCCGTGAACTTGAAGCGGTTGTAGGTAAAACGCTTGTTGTTCTGGACGTAGGAAGTGAGCTCCCCGTAGAGCTTGGCGTAGGTCGTTCCGAAGGCCTCACGAAACGCCTCGTCCTGCGGCCGCCCCTGCGCGCGCAGGCTCAGGTAGCGGCCGAGCTGCGGCGCGCGCTCCGGGTTGCCCTGCATGAGGTAGTGAACGAGGGCCCACGACTCGGCGTAGTAGAGGCTCATCCGGTCCGGATCGCGATACTCCGGCGAATCGCGCTGCACGGCCAGGAGACGTTCGAGGGGCAGCCACATCCCTTGTTCCCGCAGGAGGTGCAGGGAACGCTGCGGGATCATTCCCGTGCGCGCCTCGTCGCCCTCGGTCTGGAACGTGCTGTAGTAGCCGGCGATCCCGACTTCGTACCAGAGGGGAAGCTCTGCGAAGTTGGCGTTTATGAAGTCGTAGATGTAGGAGTGGTAGACGGTCGGCCGCGGATCCGTGTTCCAGCCCGCCGACAGCATCGCGTAGTTTCCGTCCCAACCGCCCTGGTAGACGGAGTTCCACCGAACCAGCTTCCCGTCCTCCTCGCTCGGCAGATAGACGTCGAGCGCCGACTGGCTCTTGAAGACATAGACCCAGGTCGGGACCGGAGCATTCGCGGCCGACCCGCGCTTCAAGAGAAGCAGAACGGCCCGCAGCCGCTCCATCTCGAGCCCGACCTCTTTGGTCTTGGACTCGCTGGCGTTGCCGTACAGCGTGAAGTTCGCGGTTCGTACCTGGACCCAGCGGTCGCTCTTCGAGGGCAGCGGCAGTTGCGCGGGCGCGGAGCACACCGCGGCCGCCACGAGCCATCCGGCGAGGGCGAATCCGAAGCGGTTGTTCAGGACTCCAGCATAACGCCGGAGGGTCGTTTTGAGCCCTACGGCCGCCAGCGAAGAACGAGCTTCTTCGCCGCCCCGACCTCGTCCACGCGCTTGACGGGGGTCGTGTGGGGCGCGGCGCGGACCACATCCGGCGCCTCCGCGCATTCCCGCGCGATCTCCCGCATGGCGCGGATGAAGGCGTCCAGGCCCGGCTTGCCCTCGGTCTCCGTGGGCTCGATCATGAGCGCCCCGTGGACGATGAGCGGGAAAGACACCGTCGGCGGATGAAATCCGTAGTCCATGAGCCGCTTGGCGATGTCCATGTTCGAAACGCCCTGCTCGACCTGTTTCTTGTCGGAGAAGACGACTTCGTGCATCGAAGGCGCGTCGTACTTCAGGTGGTAGACGTCCGAAAGCCCGGCGCGGATGTAGTTCGCGTTGACGACCGCGTTGCGGGCGACCTCGCCGATGCGGTTGCCGTACGCCGCGATGTAGGACAGCGCCCGCACGAACATGCCGAAGTTTCCGAGGAACGTCCGGAGACGCCCGATCGAGTCGGGCCGGTCGAAGTCGAGGAAGAACGTCCCGTCCTCCCGGCGCTCCACGGTCGGCCGCGGCAGGAACGGGACGAGCCGCTCGGCGACGGCGACGGGTCCCGAGCCCGGCCCTCCCCCGCCGTGGGGCGTCGAGAAGGTCTTGTGGAGGTTCATGTGCATGACGTCCACGCCCATGAGCCCCGGTTTCGCGATCCCGACGTACGCGTTGAAGTTCGCGCCGTCGCAGTACAGGTAACCGCCCTTCGCGTGGACGATCCGGGCGATGTCGAGGATGCGGTCCTCGAAAACGCCGAGGGTGTTGGGAACCGTGAGCATGAGGGCCGCGACGTCGTCGGTCATCGCGGCCTCGAGGGCCGCGAGGTCGAGCGTGCCCCGCGCGTTGGACTTGAGCTCCTTGACCTTGTACCCCGCGAAGTGGGCCGACGAGGGATTGGTCCCGTGCGCGGAGTCCGGGATCAGCACGGTGGTGCGCGCATTGCCCGTCTTCTCGAGCGCCCGGCGGACCATCAGGATTCCGGCGAGCTCGCCCTGAGCGCCCGCCGAGGGCTGGAGCGTGACGCGGGCGAGTCCGGTCAGCTCCGCCAGGATCCGCTCGAGCCGCCACGCGAGATCGAGGTTTCCCTGCGAGGCGGACTCCGGTGCGAGGGGATGGGCCGCCGCAAAACCCGGCAGCCGCGCCATCTCCTCGTTCGTCCGCGGGTTGTGCTTCATCGTGCACGAGCCGAGGGGATAGAGACCCTGGTCGATCGAGAAGTTCAGGCGCGAGAGCCGCGTGAAGTGGCGAGCGATCTCGACCTCCGTGACCTCCGTCTCGCCGGCGATCTCGCCGCGGAGCAGAGCGTTCGGGAATCGCCAGCACGTCGGGCACGTCGAGCGGAGGCAGCGAGTAACCGACCTTGCCCTCGCCCGACCGCTCGAACACGAGCGGCTCGGCTCGCGGCTCGGGGCGTACCGTGACACCCGCGGCCGTCGCCGCCGGCTCCTTCACCTCGAGGCTCATGCGCCCCCCCCGGCGAGGGCGCCGACGAAGTGGTCCATCTCGCCCTTCGTGGTGAGCTCGGTCGCCGCGACGAGAAAGCGCCGCCGGTCGTTCCGGTCATACCGCGACAGCGGAATCCCGCGCGAGGATCTTCCGCGCAGCAAGACGGTCCACGAGCTCGGCCGCGTCGACGCCCTCGGGCGCTTCGACGGCGAACTCGTTGAACGTCGGGCCGGAGAACGGAATCCGGAAGCCCGCCGTCTTCGCAATCGCCGCCTTGAGGTACTCCGCCTTCGCGTGGCTCTGCTGCGCGACCTCGCGCAGACCCTTCTTGCCGAGGAGCGACATGTGGATGTTCGAGGCGAGGGCCATGAGCCCCTGGTTCGTGCAGATGTTCGACGTCGCCTTCTCGCGCCGGATGTGCTGCTCCCGCGTCGAGAGCGTCAGGCAGAACGCGCGCCGGCCCTCGGCGTCCCGCGTCTCGCCGACGAGGCGCCCCGGAATCTGCCGCTGGTGCTCGCTCTTGCACGCGAGGAAGCCGAGGAGCGGCCCGCCGTTGTGCATCGGCACGCCGAGGGACTGCGCCTCGCCGCAGGCGATGTCGGCGCCTCCCTCTCCCGGAGGAGCGAGGAGCGCCAGGGAAACCGCCTCGGCGACGACGGCGACCGACTGCGCCCCGGCCTTCCGGGCCGCCGCGGATCCGGCGTTCCAATCCTCGACGACGCCGTAGAAGTTGGGAGACTGGATCGCCACGGCGAACGTCGACGGGTCGGCCGCGGCGGCGAGCGCGCCCGGGTCGGTCGTCCCGTCCGCGGAGAGCGGCACCTCGACGATCTCGAGTCCGAGGTTGCGGAAGTAGGTCCGGACCGTCTCGCGGTACTCGGGGTGAATGCCGGCGGAGAGGACCGCGCGCTTCTTGTTCTGCCCCTTGGAAAGACGCTCGGCCATGAGGAGGCCCTCGACGAGCGCCGAGGCGCCTTCGTAGAGCGAGGCGTTGGCGACCTCGAGACCCGTCAGCAGGCACATGTGCGTCTGGAACTCGAAGATCGACTGGAGGGTCCCTTGCGAAACCTCGGGCTGATAGGGCGTGTAGGCCGTCAGCCACTCGGCGCGGTAGAGCATCTGGTCGGCGATCGCCGAGACGTAGTGGTTGTAGACCCCGCCGCCGAGGAAGAACGCCGAATCGCGGGCATGCGCGTTCCGGCCGGCGAGCCCGCCCAGGAAGCGGCGGATCTCGATCTCCGATAGCGGATCCGGCAGATCCGGCGCCTGGCGGATCGAGGCCGGCACGGCGGCGAAGAGGTCGTCCACGGAGGAGACACCGATCGCCGCGAGCATCTCCCGGCGCTCGGCGTCGGAAGCGGGAAGGAACTTCACTTGGCCTGCTCTTCCTCGCGGACGTAGGTCGCGTAGGCCTCGGCCGACATGAGCTTGCGGACTTCCTCGTCGGTCGAGAGCTTGACCTTGATGAGCCAGCCGTCGCCCTGCGGATCGTCGTTGATGATGCCGGGCTCGGCCACGGCGCCCTTGTTGATCTCGACGACTTCGCCCGAAACCGGGATGAAGAGCTCGGACACGGCCTTCACCGACTCGACCGTCCCGAACTCGTCGTCGGCGTTGTAGACGTGACCGACCTCGGGAAGCTCCAGGTACACGATCTCACCGAGCTGCTTCTGGGCGTGATCGGTGATTCCGATCGTGCCGATGTCGCCGTCCACGCGGACCCACTCGTGGCTTTGGCTGTAATGCAGGTCGTCCATCAGCTCCCCTTCCTCTTGTAGAACGGTGTCGCAACGACGCGGGCGGCCGCGCCGCGACCGCGGATGTCCACCTCGAGCTCCGTGCCGACGGCGGCCGCCGCCGCGGGCAGAAGCGCGAGACCGATGGCGCGGCCGAGGGTCGGCGAATGCGTTCCGGACGTCACGACGCCCGCGCCCGCGGCGGTCGTCGCCGGAAATCCGTGGCGCGCGATGCCGCGATCGACCATCTCGAATCCGACGAGTCGCCGGGGCACGCCGGCTTCCTTCTGCGCGGCCAGGGCGTTTCTCCCGAGAAAGTCGCCCTTGCCCATCTTCACGATCCACGCGAGGTCCGCCTCGAGCGGCGTGACGGTGTCGTCGATGTCGTTGCCGTAGAGAGCCATCTTGGCCTCGAGCCGCAGCGTGTCGCGCGCCCCCAGGCCGCAGGGCATCACGCCGTCGGTCTCCCCTGCGGCGAGCAGCCGGCGAAAAATCGCCTCGGCGTCTTCGGGCCGGCAATAGATCTCGAACCCGTCCTCGCCCGTGTAGCCGGTGCGCGAGACGAGCGCTTCGGCGCCGGCGACCCTTCCCTCGCGAAATCCGTAGTACGGCAGGTCAGAGGGGTCGGGCTCGGCCACGCGCGCCAGAAGCCCCGCGGCCTTCGGGCCCTGGACGGCGATGAGCGCGTAACGATCGCTGTCGTCGGTGATCCGGACCGCGCCGCGCACCCGCTCTTTCGCCCAGGCGAAGTCCTTGGGCGTGTTGCCGGCGTTGACGACGAGGAGGTACGCGTCCGCGGCCTTCCGATAGACGAGCAGGTCGTCGACGAACGTGCCCCGCTCGGTGAGAAACGCCGAATACTGAATGCGGCCGTCGGCGAGCTTGGAGACGTCGTTGGGCGTGAGCGACTGGAGGCTCGCCAGCGCGTCGTCCCCGCGAACCCAGAACTCGCCCATGTGCGACACGTCGAAGAGCCCGACGCGTTCGCGCACGGCGCGGTGCTCTTCGAGGATGCCCGCGTACTGGACCGGCATCTCCCAGCCGCCGAAGTCCACCATCCGGGCGCCGAGCTCCCGATGCAGGCCGTGGAGGGGCGTGCGCCGGAGCGCGGCGGCTGTGGCGGGGGCGGCCATGAGGGTCCAGAAATTAGCACAAGGCACGCGAGCCGCCGCGCAAACCGCCGGGGCCATAGAATCCGGGCGATGCGTGGGACCCCGAGGGCCGGCCGGCGAGACCCATGACGGAGACCATGACGATTCGCCCGCGCACCGCGCCCGCGCCGCGGCCCGCAACTGCGAGTCGGCCGGCCTCTCGGCCGAGGCCGACATGCTCTTCCGCCTCGCGGAGACCCTCGAGGCGCAGGACCGCGCCGCCGCGGCGGCCTCGCTCGCGCGCGTCCTGCTCGCCGCGGGGCGCATCGATCAGGCCCGGCCCTGGGCGCTCGACGGCAACGACCCGGTCCTGGTCGCGCGCCTCCTGCTGGAGGCGCACGACTTTCGCGACGCGCGCCGGCTGCTCGACGAGGCGCGCCTGCGCGATCCCTTCGATCCGCGCATCGCCTCCGCGCGGGGACGGCTGGGATTCCTCGAGAAACGTTTCGCCGAGGCGGCCGCCGACCTTCTCGAGGCGGCGCTGCTGCGCCCGGACGGCCTGCCCGACGCGAACGACCGGCGGTTCCTGCGGGCGGCCCGCGCCCTCGCGCCGGCCGAACTCCCGCCGTGGAAGGACGCCGTCGCGGGCGCCCGCGACCGCCTCGCCGAGGAAGCGGCGCGCCGGGCCCCCGGCACCGACTGGCCCGACCGGTCCGCGGATCTGCTGCGTTCCCTGATCCGCCGGCGCGGCGCCGCGGGCGAGGGCGTCCTCGAGCGAGCCCGGCGGCTTTCGGAAATGCCGGCGCTCCAGGGCTTCGACGAAAGCGCCTTGTTCGCGGCGGCGGCCGCGGGCGAGCTCCGGCGCCTGGCGACGGGAAGCCCTCTCTACCGCGCGGGGGAAACCTCCGCCGAGCTCTCGTTCCTCGTCTCGGGGACCCTCGATTTCGTGCGACCCACGCCCGTCGGCGATCAACCGATGGGCGAGGCGCAGGCCGGCGACCTCGTGGGCGAGGAGGCCCTCGTCGGCGCGCCCCGGACCTCCGACGCCCGCGCGCGGGGGCCGGTCACGGTGCTCGGCTTCACGGTCGACTTCTTCGCCCCCGATCCCGATCGGGCCGTCTGGCTTCGCTACCTCCGAACGCGCCTCGCGCGGCGCCTCGCGCGCCTGAACGACCTCTTCCGGGAGTTTTTTCCCGAGGAGCCCGGCGCACCCCGGTCGCGCTCCGGGGCCGACGCCGCGACCGCCTCGCCGGACACGCTCTCCCTCGAGGATCGCTCGCGCTCATTGACCTCCGTCGGGCTCTCCGAGTCGGACCGTTTCCTCTTCGCCGTCTTCGCCGAGGAGAAGAGCTATCCCGCCGAGTCCGTGATCTTCCGCGAGGGCTCCGCCGGCGATGCGATCTACGTGATCGCGCGCGGCCGCGTGCGGATCTCGCGCCGGATCTCGGGAGGCGAGGAGGCGTTCGCGATCCTGTCGCCGTCGGAGATCTTCGGTGAGATGGCGCTCCTCGATCCGGGCTCCGGCCGCTCGGCCGACGCGGTCGCCCACGAAGACTCGGTGGTCCTGGAGCTGTCGCGCGAGCGGTTCGATGCGCTCGAAGCCGCCGACCCGGAAGGATGCGCCGAGCTTTCGGTGCTGCTCTGCCGGCTCGCGGCCCGCCGCGCGGTCGAGACGGCGGACCGGCTGGCGAACTGGCGCGTCCTCGCCGGACCCGGCTAATCCGCCTTCAGCTTCTCTTTCACGATCGCACGGTCCTTGCCGGCGTTGTCGGCGACGAGGATGCGCACGAGCCGCGGCTTCTTTCCGGGCGACGACAGCATGAGGTCGTGCACCGCCGGCCCGGCGAGCTTGAGCGGCGAGCCGGGGCCGAAGTCGGACGCCGGTCCGAGGGCCTTTCCGTCTTCCGAAACTCCTGCGTCGGGCGGATCGACCGCGAACTCGACGGCGCCGGTCGTGCGGTCGGTCACCGCCGGCAGCCGCTCGTAGGGGGCGCGGCTGCGGCGCTCGAGCTCCTCGTCGATCGAGACCGAATCGTCGGCATCCGGCAGGACGTCGATCTGGAGAGTCATCGGGCGGTATCCGGGCAGCTCCATCCGCACGTAGCGCGTGCCGGACTTGCCGAGGTCGAGAGCGCGGCCTCCGCCGCGGTTGTCCCAGTCGTCGGCGATGCCGATGTACCTGCCGTCGAGGTAGAGCCGCGCCTGCTCGGGGCTCGACGTGAAGCGCACGGTCGCGCGTGTCTCGTAGACGGCGTCGACGCGGTCGGGACGGATCGACGCGGCCGCACGCGGAGGCTGCGGCGGCTCCGCCGCGGCGATGCGCTCTTGCGCGGGAGTCGGGATCGCGCTCGGTCTCGGTCGCGCCTTTGCCACCGCCGTCGTCCGCGGCCGCGGCGTCTCCGCCAGGCGCGGCGCGCCCACGGTCGCGTCCGCCGCCTCGCCCGGACCGGGCGAAGGAAGGACGACCGGGGTGGGCTCGGCAGCAGGAGTGATCTCGCCGGCCGGTGTCGCGGCCGGCGCGGCGGTCGGCCCTGCCGCGACCTCGAGCGCGCCGGGTGGCGGAGGCGGAGCCGGTTGCGGCGCGGGCCGGCGGTCCCGGGTCAGAAGGAGCGCCAGCGCGGCGACCACGGCGATCCCGGCCAGCAGAGCCGCGAGAGCGCCGCGTCGGGAAGGCGGCGGCGCCGCCGGGCCGGGCGAGACCATCGTCGGCGCCGTCGACTCGCGGGACGCGCCCGGGATCGGCGGCGGCAACGCGGCTCCGGCGGCCGCCGCGGACTTCCCGGCGACCGCGCGGCGTGTCATCTCGGATTCCCGCTGGAACTTCTCGATCCGCCGCAGCTCCCGGATGAACTCGCGCCCCGAGGCCGGCCGGTTCTCGGGCTGCTTGGCGAGGAGACGCGCCATGACCTCGCGCGAGGCGGCCGGAAGGCTCGCCCGGATCTCCCGCGGATCGCGCGGCTCGGTGTGGAGGATCTGATACACGAGCGTCGTGATCGACTCGCCCGGGAAAGGTCGCGCTCCGGTCAGCAGCTCGTAGAGCACGACGCCGAGCGAAAAGAGGTCGGAGCGGCCGTCGAGCTTTTCCCCCTTGATCTGCTCGGGCGACATGTACGCCGGGCTGCCGATCATCTGTCCGGTGCGCGTCATGTCGACGCTCGTCCCCGACGTGAACTTCCCGATGCCGAAGTCGGTCACCTTGACGCGGCCGTCGCGGGCGATGAGGATGTTGCCGGGCTTGACGTCTCGGTGCACGACGCCGCGCTCGTGGGCGTGCTCGAGGGCCTCGGCGGCCTGCCGGATGATGCCCACGCGCGCGGAGAGCGGAAGCTCGTCGCCGGCGCCGAGGTACCGCGTCAGCGGCTTCCCGTCGACGTACTCCATCGCGATGAAGTACACGTCGCCGTCGCGGCCGACGTCGTAGACCGTGACGATGTTGGGGTGCTGCAGCCGGCCCGCGAGCTTGGCTTCCTTGAGGAACCGGGCCTCGATCTCGGCCGCCGACTCACCGCGCGCGGCCTCGGGATGGACCGTCTTGATGGCCACCGGCCGGTCGATCTCGGGGTCGTGCGCCAGGTAGACCACCCCCATCGCCCCCTGGCCGAGCACGGACGAGACTTGAAAACGCCCGAGCTTCGCGCCCGGGTCGAGGATGTTCATTCCTCGGGAGTGTCCGCGAGGTTGCGCTCCGCGTCCCGTTCGCGCTCGGCGAGCAGAGCGCGCGCCTCCTCCGCGCGGTCGGGCGGGACGAGCACGCGGGTTTCGCCGAGGCTCCCCAGGTTCTCCGGGAACGGCGACGGCGCGCCCGCGATCTCGCACGGGATCTCCTCGGACTCGAGGAGCCCCGCGATGATCTCCGCCTCCTCGTCGTCGCCGACCGCGGCGACCTCGACCCAATCTTCGTCGTCCGGCTTGGCCATTGGTTCTTTCCCTCTCTAGGTTTCGACGCGCAGGGCGGCGGCGTCGCCACCGCCCCGCTCGGTGACTCGTCCCACGACCGCTCCCGCCGGCGCGCCGAGCGCCCGGCAGCGCGCGGCGTACGCCTCGGCCTCCTCCTCCGGAAGGGCCACGAGCAGGCCGCCGGAGGTCTGGGCGTCGGAAACGAGGAGGAAGTCCTCGTCGGAGACGCCGTCGGCGACTTCCGCGCGCGCACGCAGGTTCCGGGCATTCGCTTTCGACCCGCCGGGGACGACGCCCTCCGCCACCAGCCGCCGGGCCTGCGAGAGCAGCGGAACCTGCGACATCCGAAACCGTGCCGTCGTTCCGGAAGCGGCCATCATCTCGTAGGCATGGCCGAGAAGCCCGAACCCCGTCACGTCGGTCGCGGCGTGGATCGAGAAACCCTCCATCGCCTCGACGGCGGCGCGGTTGAGCGTGCACATGACCCGGACGGCCTCCTCGAGCGCCGCGTCGGACAGCAGCCGGGGCGCCGGGTTTCCGGGCGCGCCCGCGCCGGGTTTCGCGGAGTCCGACCGTCCCGCGCGGATGGTCACGCCGATGCCGAGCGGCTTGGTCAGGACGAGCGCGTCGCCCGGCCGGGCTCCGGCATTGCGCGTCACGCGGGATTCCTCGACGAGCCCGGTGACCGACAGGCCGTACAGCGGAATGTCGTGGTCGATCGAGTGCCCGCCGCCGATGACCGCGCCCGCCTCGGCCACCTTCTCGGCCCCGCCGCGCAGAATGTCCTCGAGCATCGCGGCGGGAAGCACCTTCGTCGGGAACGCCACGACCGCCAGCGCGAGGACCGGCCGGCCGCGCATCGCGTAGACGTCGGAAAGCGCGTTGGTGGCCGCGATCGCTCCGAAGAGGCGGGGGTCGTCGACGACCGGCGTGAAGAAGTCGATCGTCTGCACGATGGCCTGGCCGCCGCCGACACGGTAGACCGCGGCGTCGTCGGACTCGCCGTGACCGACGAGGAGGTCGGGGTGGGACGACGACGGCAGCTTCGCGAGGATCGCGGCGAGGTCGAACTGCGGAATCTTGCACGCGCAGCCCGCGCTCGAGGCGAACGTCGAGAGCGGGCGCGGGGGCGCGGCGGTGGAAGCCACGCCGGGATTATAGGAGCGTCGGGCCGGCCGGCCCGCGGAGACTCGCGACGCCGAGGCGCCTAGTCGTCGTCGCCGCGGAGCAGGAACCCGAGCACGAAGCCGACGGCCGCCGAGATGGCGAGCGCGGTCCCCGGGTTCTCGCGCACGTAGCCGCGCGCGTCGTCCCAGAGGTAGCCGTAGTCCTTCTCGATCCGCTTCGCGGTCGACTTGACGGACTTGCGGACGTCGTCGCTGACGTCGTCGAACTGGTCGCGCGCCTTCGTGTACGAGTCGCCGAGGTTCTCCTTCGTGCGGTCGATCTTTTCCTCGACGAAGTCACGGGCGCGGTCGAACGGGGTTTCTTTGGCCATCGGGCACCTCCGGTTTCGGGCCCGCATCATATACCCTTGCCCGCGTTGGGAACGGAGATTCCTTGAGCACGGACCGAACGGCCGCACGGCCCGAGCACGATGCCCGCGCCGCCTGGACGGTCCGCGGCGTGGTCGCGGAAACCTTCCGCGGCTTCCGCGCCGACCGCGGCCTCGACCTCGCCGGCTCGCTCGCCTTCACGACGCTCCTGACGGCCGTGCCACTTCTGGCGACGTTTTCGCTCCTCCTCGTGACGGTCTTCCAGGAGTACAACGACGAGATCCTCGCGCTCCTCAACGAGGCGATCCCCTATTCCTCCTCCCGCCTCGCGAGCAGCCTCCAGGAATTCGTCGAGGAATCGCGGGCGATCTCCGGCGTCGGCTTCGCCCTGCTCGTGCTCGCCTCGGTTCGGCTGGTCTTCGTCGTCGAGGGCGTGTTCAACGCGGTCTGGGGCGCGCCGCGCCGCCGGGCGCGGTTCACGCGCTTCTTTCTCTTCACCTTCGCCCTCGCGGCCCTCGGCTTGGTCCTCGGCGGCATCGGCTGGGGACTCCGAACCCTGCGCGCGGGCGATTCCAACACCTTCCTCGCCTCCCCCGCCTTCAGCGCCGTCGCGCCGTTTCTCCTCAAGGCCTTCTTCCTGACGCTCCTCTATCGCTGGGTGCCCAACGCCCGCGTGCGCTTCGTTCCCGCGGCCGTGGCCGGAGCCACGGTCGCCCTCGGCCTCGAGCTCTTGCGCCTGGGCTTTGGGCTCTACGTCGAGGCGCTCCTGCGCATGAACCTCATCGCCGGGTCGCTCGCGTTCGTCCTCTTCGCGATCGTTTCCCTGTATTTCGCCTGGGCCTTCATCCTCTTCGGCGTCGAGCTCACGCACGTGCTCCAGCGGGAGAGCTCCGGCGCCGCGGCCGACCACCGCCGGGAGGGCCGCGCGGAGAAGGCGATCCGGATGCTGCTGCGGATGTCGTCGGTCGAGCCGTCGCCGCTGAAGGACCTCGAGACCAATCCCGATGCCTCGCCCGCCGACATGCTCGCCATCCTCGAGAACCTGAAGACGGCGGGCCTCATCGAAGGGGATGCGACGGCGGGCTTCCGTCTGGCGGCGTCCGGGCGCCAGATCACCGTGGCCCGCATCATCGACGCCCTCTCGCCGGGGCTCCTCCACGTCAACCCGAACGGCCAGGATCGCGTCGCGATGGTTCTCGAGCCCCTCTTCTACCGCCTCGAATCGGAACGGCGCGCCCTGCTCGGCACGACGCTCACGCAGCTGCGCTCCCGGGGGGACACGGCGAAGACCTCCCGCTGAGCGGGGAGCCTCGCGGCGATCAAGCCGTCTGCGGGCGAAGCGCCTTCAGGAGCGGCGGTGCGACGAACGTCGTCAGGAAGACCGCGATGAGCACGGCCACGAACACCGGCTTAGGAAGCGCCCCGTCGGCAAGGCCGAGGGACGCGAAGATGAGTCCCACTTCGCCCCGCGGCACCATCCCGGCGCCGATGAACGCCCGTCGCACCTTGCCCCAGGCGCAGAAGCCGGCGACGAGCTTTCCGAGAAAGCCGACGAGGGTCAGTCCCAGGCCGAGCAGCAGCGCGGGACGGTTCTCGGCGACCGCGGGGTTGAGGTATCGGACGTCGACCTCGGCACCCACGTAAATGAAAAAGACCGGGGCGAAGACGTCGACGACGGGCTCGATCGCCTTGTCGATGTCGTGGCGCCGGTTCGTGCGCGCGAGCGCGAGCCCCGCGGCAAACGCGCCGACGATGGGCGCCGACTCCGCCTTGATCGCTCCCCAGGCGACGAAGACTGCGAAGGCCACCGACGCCGCGACGAGCATTCCGCGCGCCGTCGTCCGGCCGACCACGCTCACGAGCCGTTTGCCCAGAGGCGTGCCGATCATGATGGCCAGGACGAGGAAGCCAATGGCCAGCACCGCCGATTTCATGGCGGCTCCGACGGAAAGCGCTCCTCCTCGCGCCAGCTTGCTGACGATCGCGAGCACCACAAGGCCGAGGACGTCGTCGATGACCGCGGCGCCGAGAATGATCTGGCCCTCCGGTGTCTTCAGCGACCCGAGCTCCGAAAGCACGCGCGCGGTGATTCCGATGGAAGTGGCGGTCAGGGCCGCGCCGACGAAGATCGCCGTCAGGTCCGGATGACCCAGCGCCTTCGTCAACGCGTACCCGCCGGCGAACGGCAGGACCATGCCGGCGAGCGCGACGGCCATCGCCGGTCCGCCCACGCGCAAGAGCTCCTCGAGGTCCGTCTCGAGGCCGACGTGGAAGAGGAGCAGGATCACGCCGATCTCCGCGAGCAGAAAGATCCCGTCCGACAGGGGAACCAGACCGATGACGGACGGACCGAGAATCACCCCCGCGAGCAATTCCCCGAGCACGGCCGGCTGGCCCAGCCGTTCCGCGATCTCGCCGAATACCTTCGCGCCGAAAAGCGCCGAGGCAAAGGCCAGAAGGAAGGCGCCGATGTCGATGCCGTGCTCCATCGAGGGGCATCCTAGCCGATCCGCGTTAGGCTCGCCCCAATGCCGCCTCGCTCCCGGCGCCACCTCGTCCTCATTGCGGGAACCCTCGCCGCGGCGGCGGCGTCCCTGGCCGTTCTCCTCTTCGTGCCGCCCATCGTCGGTCTCGCCGACAACGGCGACTTCGATCGCGTCGCGGTGCCGGCCGGGCTCGCGCCTCTGAGCCTCGATTCCGGCGACCGCTACTTCCGGTGGATGCAGCCTCGCTTCGCCTACGTCCCGCCCGCCGCGGACGTCTCGGGCTTTCGCACCTCGGAGTCGCTGCTCGTGCCGATCGCCGTGCGCGCGGCGCGGATCCTGTCCGACGCGCCCGATTTCGACATCCGTTTTCTCGGCGCCCTGCACGCATCCTTGCTGCTCGCGGTGCTCGGGGTGATCGTCGCGGCGTGCCACGACCTTCGAGGTCCGGCCCAGGCCGTCGTGGCGATCCTCGCCGTGGTCTTCTTCACCGACGCGGGCTACGTCGCTCCGTTCCAGTCCCTCTACAGCCAGACGGCCTCGTTTCTTTTCCTGCTCTCAACCGGGGCGGTCGCGGCACACGCCGTGCGCCGCGGAGGTTTGCGCGGCGCCTGGCTGCCGGCGTACTTCCTCTGCGCGGCGCTCTTCGTGACCTCCAAACCGCAGGAGAGCATTCAGGCCGTGCTGCTCGCCCCGTTCGGCGTTCTCCTCGCCTGGAAAGGGGCGCGGCGGGCACCCCCGCGGGCGATGGCCGTCGTTCTCGCCGCGGCGCTCTGCGGTCTCGCCTTCCGCTACTACGCGAGCTCCCAGGCCTCCTCGGGATGGCTCACCCGCTACCACACGATCTTCCGCGAGATTCTCGTGCACTCGCCCGACCCGCGTCGCGACCTCGAGGAGCTGGGGCTCGATCCCGGGCTCGCGAAGTCGGCCGGCGTCAACGCCTGGGTTCCGGAGTCGCCCGCGCGCATTCCGGAAGTCCGGGCGTACCTGGAGCCCGGATCCGGGAAGCCGTCGCCGCGCATGTTCTACGTGCGACACCCCGACCGGCTCGCCGGCGTGCTCGGCCGCGCGGCGAAATACTCGTACGTGCTCCAGGCAGACGATCTCGGCCAGTTCGCGAAGGAATCCGGCGCCCCGGCCTTCGCGCGTGCCTCCGCCCTCTGGAGCGACGTCCGGATCCGACTCACCGGCGCGCTCTGGCCGGCGCTGCTGCTGGCCGGCACGCTCGCGGCCGCCGGCCTGACCTGGCGCCGCGCCGGCCCGCGCGGGCAGCTCTTCCGGGAGGGCCTCGCCGTTCTCGTCGCCATGACGGCCGGCGCGTTTCTGGTGTCCGCCCTCGGCGATCCCAACATCGAGACGGCTCGCCATCTCTACACGTTCCAGGCGATGTGCGACCTGATCCTCCTCGCCGACACGGCCTGGCTCGTGCAGTTCCTCGCCGCACGGCGCGCGCCGCTCCCGGCGACGCCCGGTTCGATCGGCGGTCCGACGAAGGGATGAGTTCGGTGGTTAAGAAATGGTGGAGCTGACCGGGATCGAACCGGCGACCTCGTGAGTGCGATTCACGCGCTCTCCCAAACTGAGCTACAGCCCCACGCGGAAGAGGGCGCGGAGAATAGCACGCTCGCCGGCGACGGGCCAGCCCGACCTCGTGGGGGGTTCGGGCGGCGCCGCCGACGTTACGCGCGCCGCGTGCCCTTGGAGCAGTGCTGCTGACGGTGGTCTAATCGCCCTTCCAACGGAGGAGACATGGCGAAGGCGACGTTCGGGGCGGGTTGTTTCTGGGGCGTGGAAGAGGAGTTTCGGAAGGTGCCCGGCGTGATCGGCACGGCGGTCGGATACAGCGGGGGAAAGGTCGAGAATCCCACCTACAAGGACGTCTGCGGCGACGGAACGGGCCACGCCGAGGTCGTCGAGGTCGAGTACGACCCGGCGAAGGTGTCGTACGACGCCCTGCTCGGCGTGTTCTGGAACAATCACAATCCGACGCAGCTGAATCGTCAGGGGCCCGACGTCGGCTCGCAGTACCGCTCGGCGATCTTCTTTCACACGCCCGAGCAGGAGTCGGAAGCGAAGGCTTCCAGGGAGGCCCTCGAGAAGAGCGGCCGCTTCGGGAGGCCGATCGTCACCGAGATCACCCCGGCGAACCGCTTCTGGCGCGCCGAGGAGTATCACCAGCGTTACTTCGAGAAGCGGGGCGGCGGGTCCTGCCACGTCTGATCGATCCGGCCGTGATAAATTCCGCCGCCGAATTTCTATCGAAAGAAGGAGACGACAGATGAAGAAGGCCCTTTCCCTGGTCCTGCTGCTCGGCGTCGCCGGGTCGGCCGCAGCCCTGCAGACCGCATCCGCACCCGCCTCCGGCTCGGCTCCGAAATCCGCGATGCCGGAAATGTCCAAGGGCGACGTCGACATGGCCAAGCTCGAGGCAGCGCTGACCAAGAAGCGGCGCGAGCTCTTCGCGGCCGGCATGGGCGGGCTCTCCGCCGAGAATCAGCAGACGTTCTGGGGGGTCTTCGCGGATTTCGAGAAGGAGCGCGACACCGTCATGGCGGCGCGCCTCGGCCTCCTCAAGGACTACACCGAGCGGTTCACGGCGCTGTCCGACGCCGAGATCGTCAAGATGGTCGACGAGTCGGCCACGATCCAGAAACAGACGCTCGATCTGCGCATGAAGTACTTCGGGATCCTCAACGGAAAGATCGGCGCGAAGGCGGCCGGCCGCTTCGCGCACATCGACGACTACCTGACGACGATCGCGCGCCTCGGCATGCTCGACAACATGCCGGCGCTTCCGGCGAACTAGGCCGAGCCCCGCGCACGCGCGGCGAGGCGCTCCCGAATCAGGGCGAGCGCCTCGTCGCGTTCCTTCCCCGCGATCGTCAGACGCGGCGGCCGCACGCGCTCCGAGCCCGTCCCGGTCTCCTGCTGGACGAGCTTGATGAGCTGCACGAACTTCGGCACGACGTCCAGGCGCAGCAGCGGGAGAAACCAGTCGTAGAGGGCGCGGGCCTCGGCTGTCTTTCCAACGGCGGCGAGATCGAAGAGACGCACCGACTCGGCCGGAAGGGCGTTGACGAGCCCGGCGACCCAGCCGACCGCCCCGGCCGCGATGCCCTCGACGATCAGGTCGTCCACGCCGACGAAGATCGCGAGGCGCTCCGCGAGCAGCGCGCGGATCGCGCTGACACGCCGCACGTCGGCGCTCGATTCCTTCACGGCCGCGAGGTTCGGGTGCGCGCGGGCGAGCGCGGCCAGCTCCTCCGGGGTGACGTCGGTGCCGTAGGCGATCGGGTTGTTGTAGAGCATGCACGGGAGCGGCGTGGCGGCGATGACCGCCGCAAAGTGGGCCGCGGTCTCGCGCGCGTCCGTGCGGTAGACGTAGGGCGGCAGGACCATCAGCCCGTCGCAGCCCTTCTCCTGCGCGAGGCGGGCCGTCACGATCGCCTCAGCTGTCGAGAGAGCCGCGATGCCCGCGACGAGCGGCGCCCGCCCGTCGAGCGTGCGCCGGCAGGTCTCGAGCACAGCGCCCTTCTCGGCGAAGGAGAGGGTCGCCGATTCGCCGAGCGAGCCGAGCGGCACGAACCCGCGGCAGCCGGCCGCGAGCATCGTCTCGAGCTGGCGGGAGAGGAACTCGAGGTCGAGCGAAAGATCCTCTCGAAACGGCGTCGTGACCGCGGGAAATACGCCCTGCCACTTCATGCGAGATCCTCCATCGCGGCCGACGACAGCGTTCCCAGGGAAACCGGCTTTACCGGCGGGCGTACCGTATCCGAATCCCATCCGAAGAGAAACTCGAGGGCGGGCCCGCACACGCGGCCCTGGCAGGGGCCCATGCCGGCGCGCGTCACGAGCTTGGCCTCGCGCGCGCCCGATGCCCCGTCGAGCGCGGCGCGGCGCACGTCCTCGCAGCGGCACACGATCGTCGCTGCGGTCACCGCATCCGCGAGCTCCCGGCGCGGCCGGAAGGTCCGCTCCATGACGGCCGCGAGACGGCGCCCGCGCCGCCGCGTGCCCGCGAGGCGGCGCCCATCGGTCGTGTCGGATGCAAGCCCGACCGACGCCGCCAGACCCGCGATCTCTCCCTCGGCGCGCGCCGTCTCGAGCCCCGCGATGCCGCAGGGCTCTCCCGCGCAGAAAACGCCCGGCACGCTCGTCTCCTGCCGCGCCTCGACGACGACTGCGCCGCCCTGCGTCCGGCAGCCGAGCAGCCGCGCGAGCTCGACGTTGGGAACGAGGCCGTAGCCCACGGCCGCGAGATCGCAGTTGACACGGGCGCTGTCGCGGCCGTCCGTCAGCACCACGGCCTCGAGACGCTCTTCGCCGAGGGCCTCGGAGATCCAGCTCCCGCTGCGATAGGGAGCCGGGTAGAACGCGGCCCGGTACTTCGCGGCATCGCGTAGCTTGCCGGGCTCGGCGAGAAGTGCTGCGGTGAACTGCAGGAGGGCGGCCGCGCCCGCCTGCTCCGCGACGAGGGCGACCTCGGCCCCACCGCGCGCGAGCGACGCGGCCGCGGGCAGCAGGAGCGGGCCGGAGCCCGCCACGACGGCCGTCCTTCCCCGGAAGTCGGCGCCCATCTTGACCATCGCCTGCGCCCCGCCCGCCCCCATCACGCCCGGAAGCGTCCAGCCCGGAAACGGGAGGAAGAGCTCCCGCGCTCCGGAGGCGATCACGAGAGCGCGGGCGCGAATCCGAAACAGGCGCGGTCCCGCCTCGCCGGTGAGAAGCAAGCCCCCGCCGGCTTCGCGCTCGGCATCCACGATCACCACCCCGCACTGCAGCTGCGCCCCGGAACGTCCCAGGCGCTCGATCCAGGCTCGCGCCGCCTCCGGCGGCGGCTCGCCCGGGCGGTGGCGATGAATCTGCCCGCCTGCCGACGGGCTTTCATCGAAGACGAGGGTGCGCGCCCCGGCTTCCGCGGCCCGGCAGGCCGCGGCGATCCCGGCCGGGCCGGCCCCGACGACCGCCACGTCGCACGCGAGCTCGTCGATGCGGGTGCGCGCCGCGGTCTCGACCGGAGGCGCTCCCTCCATCTCCATGCACGCGCGCCGGTGCGGCACGCCGGAGATCTCGACCCGGCACTCGAAGCAGATCCCCATCGCGCAGAGAACGCCCCGCGGCTCGCCCGAGACCGAGCGCCGGAGGATCGGCTGTCCCGCGTTCTCGCGCGCGGCCGCGACGGTGATCTCAGGCATCGTGGTTCGCCGGAAGGGCGCGGCCCGGAAGGTAGGGCGCCGGGTCGATCGGGCTCGGGCGTTTCAGGATCGCATCGGCGACGAGCCGGCCCGTTGCGGGCGCCGTCGTGATGCCGAGGCCTTCGTGTCCCGCGGCGACGTAGAGGCCGGGCGACGGCTCCCACGCGCCCACCAGCGGCAGGTTGTCCGGAGTCGCGGGCCGGAAGCCCACCCACGTTCGAATCGCCGAGAGCCCGGCGAGCGCGGGCATGTACTCGAGGCCCCGGCGCACCATCTTCGCGCGCACGCGGCGGTTGATCGAGCCGTCGAGCCCCACGAATTCGCGGGAGGAACCCAACAGCATCTGGCCGGTCGCGCGCGGCTGAAGATTGAAGGCCACCGATTCGGGCGCCGGCGTGTGCGCGCTCTTGAGGTATCCGAGCTCGACGAGCTGGTGGCGGCAGAAGCCCGGATGCCGATCGGTGATCACGAGATGCCCCTTGCGCGGAGCGATCGGCAGCCCCGGGGTCAGCAGCGGCGCGGCGACGCCGCAGGCGTTGACGACGGCGCCGGCCTCGAGGCTGCCCTGCCGCGTCTCGACCCGCCGGCCGAAGATCGCAAGCGCCTCGACACCCTCGCGCCGCACGGCTCCGCGGCGCTGCGCGCGGTCGAGCAGCCAGCGCGCCGCGTTGACCGGATAGAGCACGCGATCGCCGGGAACCCGGAGCGCGCCGGCGAGCCCGGCCGCAGGTTCGGCTCGGCGCGGGCCACGTCGTCTCCCGACAGCTCCTCGACCTCCACGCCGCGCTCCCGGTAGAAGGCCGCCTTCCGCGCGACGTGCGCGAATTCTTCGGCGTCGGCGGCGATCCAGAGGGTCCCCACCTCTTCGTCCTCGCAGTCGGGCGGCATCTCCGGCGCCATGTCGATCCAGAGGCGCCGGGAGAGCGCGGTCAGCGCGAACTGCGCCGGCGAGTCGTCCATGACGACGAGGTGCCCCATGGCCGCTGCGGTCGCGCCCCCGCCGGCGAAGCGGGACTCGAGAACTTCCACCGAGAGCCCGGCGGACGTGAGGGCATCCGCGCACGCCGCGCCGACGATCCCGGCACCGACGACGAGAACGTCAGGCGCCGGCATGTCCTCCGGCTGCGGGAGGCGCGCCGGCGGAAGGCGATTCCGAAGGGAGCCCGGTGCGGAACGGATCGCGCGGATCGAAGTAGAGCGTCGACTTTCCGGTCACGAACGCGCGCCCCTGGATCCGCGGGTGGAGCTGCCCGTCCTTCTCCTCGAGCCAGCCGGTGAAGAGGCTCCCGGTGATCGACTCCTGGCGCCAGCGCTGCCCGGCGGGCAGCGCGCCCCGGGCGTGGAGCGCGGCCATCTTCGCCGACGTCCCCGTGCCGCAGGGCGAGCGGTCGTAGGCGCCCCCCGGACAGAGGACGTAGTTGCGGCTGTCGGCATCGCCGCGGGCGGGAGGCCCATAAAGAATGACATGGTCCACCAGGGCGCCTCCCTCCCCGGTGATGCCCTGCTCCGCGAGGGCCCGCTGGATGGCGAGGGTCACCGATCTCAGGCGTTCGAGGTTGTCGCCGGCGACGGGCTCTCGCACGTCGGCGGCCTCGGCGAGGAAAAACCAGTTGCCGCCGTACGCGACGTCGCCGGCGATGCGCCCCAGACCGGGGACGTTCACCGTCACGTCCCGCGCGAGGCAACGCGCGGGAACGTTTTCGATCGTGACGAGGCCGTCGACCGCGAGCTCGGCGGCGACGGCGCCGACCGGCGTGTCGAGACGCACCCGGCCGGGCGCGATCCGCCCGAGGTGCTCGAGCGTGCGCACGACCCCGATCGTGCCGTGACCGCACATCCAGAGCGGGCCGACGTTGTCGAAGAAGACGACTCCGGCGACCGCGCCCCGCGAGACCGGCGGCGTCAGCAGCGCACCCACGATGGCGTCGTGGCCGCGCGGCTCGAGCACCACGGCGCGCCAGAGGTCCCCGAAACGCGTCGCGAGCTCCTCGCGCCGCGCCTCCATGGTCGAAGCGGCGAGCTCGGGCCACCCGCCCACGACGACCCGCGTGGGCTCCCCTTCCGTGTGCGAGTCGACGACCTCGATCGACTCGGGCAGGCGCATCACACGCGGTCCCGTGTGCGGGCGCCGTCGACCAGACGCCAGATGCCGCGGGGATTCGCGTCGAGGAGCTCCTCGGGCAGGGCGGACGCCGGAAAGTCCTGGTAGCAGACGGGGCGCGCGAAGCGATGGATCGCCGCCGAGCCGACGGAAGTCTCGCGGGCGTCGGTCGTGGCCGGATACGGCCCGCCGTGGTGCATCGCGTGGCAGACCTCGACGCCCGTCGGGAAGCCGTTGAAGACGAGCCGGCCGGCCTTCCGTCGAAGAATCGCGATGAGCTCCGCGAAGTCGGCGAGGTCGCGCTCCGTGCCGTGCACCGTCGCCGTCAGATGGCCGCGCAGCGACCGCGCGAGCTGCAGCATCTCGGGGCGCGAGTCGCAACGCACGGCCACGGTCGCCGGGCCGTAGATCTCCTCGGAGAGCCGGGGCGTTCCCAGAAAAGTCCGCGCGTCGGTCAAGAGCAGAGCCGCGTGCGCCTCGGTTTCCGGATGCGCTCCGGCTTTCTCCCCGCGGGCGGCCACGGCGACGCCGGGAATCCGGGCCGCCTCGGCGACGCTCTCGTCGAAGGACGCCTTGATCCCGGCGTGGACCATCGTTCCGGCTGCGGAGGCCGCGAGCAGATCCCCGGCCGCCTTGAGGAACGCATTCGAGGGCGGCGCGTCGACGAGGACGGCGAGGCCGGGGTTGGTGCAGAACTGCCCCGATCCCAGCGTGACCGAGGCCGCGAAGCCCTTGGCGATCGCCTCGCCCCGCTCCTGCAGCGCCCCCGGCAGGAGGAACACGGGGTTGGACGAGCCCATCTCGGCGAAGACCGGAATCGGTTCGGGCCGCAACGCCGCGGCGTCGAAGAGCGTGCGCCCCGCGACGTGGGAGCCGGTGAAGGCCCCGGCGCGGATGGCGGGATGCGTGACGAGCGTGATGCCGACCTCGGGCGACCGGCCGTGGATCATCGCGAAGACGCCCTCGGGCATTCCCGTCTCGCGCGCCGCCGTCCGGATCGCGGAGGCCGAGAGCTCGGAGGTACCGGGATGGGCGGGGTGCGCCTTGACGACGACCGGACAGCCCGCGGCGAGCGCCGAGATCGTGTCGCCGCCCGCGACCGAGAAGGCGAGGGGAAAGTTCGACGCTCCGAAGACGGCCACCGGGCCCGTCGGCACGAGCATCCGCCGGATGTCGGGACGCGGTTGCGGCTTGCGATCGGGCAGCGCGCGGTCGATCCGGGCGCCGACCCACGAGCCTTCCTCGATGAGCTCGGCAAAGAGCAGGATCTGGCCCACGGTGCGCGCGCGCTCGCTCTCGAGGCGCGCCGGAGGCAGGCCCGTCTCGGACGCGGCGCGCGCGAGGAGGCGGTCGCCGAGGCCGATCGTCTGCTGCGCGACAGCCCGCAGGAACTCGGCGCGGCGCGCCGCCGGCAGCGCGGCGTACGGCTCGAACGCCCGTTCGGCGCCGCGCGCGGCGGCGTCGATTTCCCCCGCCGTCGCCTCGGCGTACTCGCCCTCGAGCGGCTCGCCGGTCGCGGGGTTGCGGGCCTGAAACGTCACGCGCTCGGCGAAGCGCTCGTCGCGATGCGCGCTCACGCGCCCGCTCCCGCCGCTGCCTGCGCTGCGATCCACGCGTCCACCTGCGCCTCGAGCACGGGCAGCGGCACCATGCCGTTGGCGAGCACGGCGTCGTGGAAGGCGCGCACGTCGAATCGCGGCCCGAGCGCCGTCTCGGCCCGGCGGCGCAGCTCCCGGATCTTCAACTCGCCCATCTTGTAGCAGAGCGCCTGTCCCGGCCACGAAATGTAGCGGTCGGTCTCGGTCGTGACCTCGTGGATCGAGAGCGCCGTGTTGGCGGCGAGGTAGTCGATCGCCTGCTGGCGCGTCCACACCTTCGCGTGCAGGCCGGTGTCCACGACGAGGCGGCAAGCCCGCCACATCTCGTAGGTCAAACGGCCGAAGTCGCTGTACGGATCCTGGTAGAACCCGGCTTCCAGCCCCAGTCGCTCCGCGTACAGGGCCCAGCCTTCTCCGAAGGCGCCGACCTGCGTGAACCGCCGGAACTGCGGCAGCCCCGTCAGCTCCTGGGAGAGCGCGACCTGGAGATGATGGCCGGGGACGGCCTCGTGCAGCGTGAGCGCCTCGAGCGTGTAGAGCGGCCGCTTATCGAGCGCATAGGTGTTGACCCAGTAGATCCCGGACCGCGTCCCGTCCGCCGGCGGCTCCACGTAGCGGCCGCCCGTGTACTTGGGCGCGAGATGCGCGGGGACCGGCTCCACGGTGTACGGCAGCCGTGGCAAGCGGCCAAAGAGGGCCGGCAGGCTGCCGTCGGCCTTCTTCGAGAGGAAACAGGCCCGCTCGATCAGGGCGTCGGGCGTGCGGGCATAGAAGCGGGGATCGGTGCGCAGGAACGCGAGAAACTCGGCGAAGGAGCCGGTGAATCCCGTCTTGCGCATGACGGCTTCCATCTCGGCCCGGATGCGCGCCACCTCCGCAAGACCGATCGCGTGCACCTGTTCCGGCGTGAGATCGAGCGTCGTGAAGCTCCGCACGAGGTGGGCGTAGTACTCGCGGCCGCGCGGAAGGGCCGAGGCCCCGATCGAGGCGCGTGCACCGGGCGCGTACTCGGAGCGCATGAACTCGGCGAGCGAACGGTAGGCCGGAACGACCGCGTCGCGGATCGCGCGGCGGCCGGCGGCCTCGAGCCGGGCGCGGTCGGCCGGCGGCACCCCGACCGGAAAGCTCCGAAGGGGCGCGTAGAAGACGCTCTTCTCCGGATCCTCCACGGCGTGGGCCTGCATCGTCGCCTCGAGGCCTTCGAGCACCGGCCGCGGCAGCGTGAAACCCGCCGTGAGCCCCTGCCGCATCAGCGCCGTCTGCTCCGCCGCGTACGTCGGGAAGGCGTCGAGCCGCGCGATGTAGTTCTCGTAGTCCCGCGTGGACTGGAAGGGCATCCGGATCGGGAGATCCGCGAAGTCGGTCTGGAAGCCGCTGTCCGCATTGAGCGGGATGCGGTACGCCCCGAACTCGTACGCCGCGATCTCGTCGGAGAGGTCGCGCACGAGCATGTCCCGGCTGACGCGGTTCGAGACGGAGAGCGCGCCGCCGTCCACGGCGGCGAGGCGCTCGCGCATGCCGCGCGCGAACGCGGCCCGCCGGGCGAGGTCCTGCGGGGTCATCGAGGGAAGACGCGCGCCGTAGCGATGATCGCCGGCGTTGGTCGCGAAGAGCGGGTCCTCGGCGAGCCGGAACTGCCAGGCTTCCTCGAAGAGCGCCTGCGCGCGGGCGTCCTCGCCGGAGGCGGCGCGCGCGGCGCTGCCTCCCGGACCGG
Source organism: uncultured Acidobacteriota bacterium (assembly GCA_963742245.1). GTDB lineage: Bacteria > Acidobacteriota > Thermoanaerobaculia > UBA5066 > Gp7-AA6 > DAHUXD01. Next base: position 174,116 of record CAVULG010000008.1, on the reverse strand, counting down.
CTGCGAAGGCGAGGAGAGCGAGCAAGAATCCCAGGACGCGCACGAGGCGCGGATGGTAGCAGAGGCCCCGCGTCACACCCCGCGCTATTGCGCGGCGACGTCGGACGGTGCGAGCCGCTTCTTCAGCGAAGCGATCTGGTCGTCCGAGCGCTGGCCCGGCGGGAGCGCTTCCGCGTAGCGCAGGGCCTCCTCGAGCGTGCGCCGCGCGGCGGCCGCGTCGCCCCGGCCGGCGTGGATGTCCGCGCGCACGAGCAGGACGCGGATGCGCCGCGGCCCGTAGACGAGCTCGAGGGCGCGGTCCGACGCCGCGAGGGCTTCGTCGTATCGCTTCAGCTCCTCGTAGACGAAGGCGAGGCGGGCGGGCGGGTTGTAGTCGCCGGGAAAGTCCTTCTGGGACTGCTCGAGCATCGGGATGGCCCGGTCGGGCTCGCCCGCCGCGAGAAAAGCGCTCAGGCGGTTTGGATCGAGCGCGGTGCGTTCGGAGGGCGACTTCACCTTCGCCGCCACCCCGTCGAGATAGGCGATCCACGCGACCGCGACCGTCTGTGCGCCGGCGGCATCCTTCGCATCCTCGCGCGCCGCGTGGACGAGGCCGTAGAGCCCCGCCCGGTCGTCGGCGGCGATCGCGAGACCGGTGTCGGCCAGGACCTTGCGCGACGCGGCCTCGAAGTGCGCGATCGCATCGGCGCGGCCCGGGGCGTTTTCCGGCAGGCTCAACGCGCAGTCGAGGCCCGACCCCGCGAGATTGGCCTCTGTGGGGGTCTTCCGGAACTTCGGCAGCTCCGCTTTCGCCAGCGCGACGCACTCGGCCTCGCGCCGTCCGACCATCAGGCAGTAGAGCCGAGCCTCGACCGCGCGCGCGTATTCCGGCGATCCCGCCGGAAGCGTCGCCATGGCGGCGGCATAGGCCTCGGCCGCCTTCGGGTAGTCGCCGGCGCCGTAGAGCGCATCGGCCCGCGCGAGCGCGCTGCCGTCGCCGCCGCCGCGCTTGACCTGCCCGAAGAGCTTCTGGAGCTGGCCGACCGTGGCCCCTCCGACCCAGCGCAGGGTGACCGTCTCCGTGTCGGGATCGATGACGTAGAACGAAGGCCAGGCCCGGATCGGGTACTTCTTCGCGAAGGCGGCGTTCTGCGTCCTTTCCGTGTCGATCGACAGCCAGACGAACTGCGGCACGCTCGGCGCCAGCGCCTTGTCCGTGAAGACGAATGCCTGCATGGACCGGCAGGTGTGGCACCAGGGCGCCCACACCTCGGCGAAGATCGGCAGCTTCTTCGCCCGCGCCTCGGCGAGCGCCTTCGGATAGTCGTCCTCGATGAACGGGATCACCGACTTCGACGCTTTGGAGGTGGTCGCGGGGGACGCGGCGAGGACGGCTGCGATGAAGGCGCCCGCGACGGCCAGTCCGGCACGGAACGTGCTCTGTTTCATCTCCGCAACTGTACCGCACGGCGTAGAATCCGCCGCACATCGAGACCAGACCTTGAGGAGGAATGGATGACCGGTCGCTCAACCAATGTCCGGGTCCGCGTCGTTTCGCGCATTACCACGCTTGCGTGCGCCTTCGCCTGCGCCGCGTCGCTCTCGGCGCAGACCGCCAAGGACGCCGAGAAAGAGAAAGCGATGATGGAGGCCTGGCAGAAGGCCGCCACGCCGACCGAATCGCACAAGCGGCTCGAGGCGATGGTCGGGACCTTCGACGCGAAGGTGCGCTCGACGATCGATCCCGCGCAGCCCGCCCAGGAGTCGGTGGCGACTTCCGTCAACAGCTGGGTGCTCGGCGGCCGCTACGTCGAGCAGCAGTTCGAGGGCGAGTTCATGGGCGAGCCGTGGCGGGGCATCGGCTACACCGGCTACGACAACATCCAGAAGAAATTCGTCTCCGTGTGGATGGACACCGCCGGAACCGGCATGATGTTCCTCACGTCCGCGCCCGACAAGTCGGGCAAGACCATCTCGGGCAGCGCCCGCATCTGGGATCCCCTCTCCGAGAAGCCCCTGCCAGTCGAATCCAAGATCGTGATCACCGATGCCGATCACCACACCTTCGAGCTCTGGGGCAAGGCGCCCAACGGCGCCCTGATGAAGCTGATGGAGATTCAGTACACCAGGAAAAAGTGACACGCGGACGCGCACGCGCGCCCCGCGTGTCATCCTGAGGCGAAGCCGAAGGATCCCGGGATCGTTCGCGGTCCTACGTCTCCTCGATCGGCCGCAGCTCCGCTCGACCGCCATGCTTCAAATGCGGGCACGAGCGCGCGATCGCGAGAGCCGCATCGCGATCCTTCGCCGCAAAGACGAAGTAACCGCCGAGAGGCTCCCCCGCAGGAATCACCCCGGCAACCCCCAGATCGAGACTCTCGCTGGACAGCTTCTCCCCGCTGATGTCGGCACCACGATTGCGCAGCCCGATCGCCCAGTCGCTGTACTCGGCAACGCGCGCCCCCATTTCGGCGTCCGAAAGCGCCGCCTCGCCCGGCGCGTCGTACAGCAGGAGCACGTAGCGCGCTCCCGCTGCGGCGGGCCCGGGCGCCTGCACCGTCGAGCCGCCCCGCTGGCCGACGACGATCCCCGCCGCGAAGAGGGCAACTCCCGCGGCTGAAGCGAGCGCGAGCGCCCACGCCGCGCGGGAACGTCGCCTCGGCTGGATCAGCCCGCGGCCCGCGAGCCGCGCGACGACCGCGTCCTCCAGGTGCGCCGGCGCGTCCGGTCCCTCGGCGAGCGCGCGCAGAGCCCGGCTCTCTTCCACCGTCAGGTCCTCATCGGTCATGGATTCCTCCCGGAGAGCCGCGCGCGCAAAGCGCCGCGCGCCCTCGAAAGCTGACTCTTCGAAGTTCCGACGTCGACGCCGGTCAGGGCGGCGACCTCCTCGTGGGTGTAACCCTCGACGTCATGCAGCAGGATCGCGCGTCGATAGCCCGGCGGCAGCGCGCCGAGCGCGCGCTCGAGATCGAGCCGGTCGATCTCGCGTCGGATCGGCCCGACCGGTTCCGGCGCGCTCTCCGAAGGCTCCGGCTCGCGTCCGGCCGCCCGCTCCGCTTCCCGCCACCACCGGATGGCGATGCCGGCCAGCCAGGTCTTGAGCGACGAACGCCACTCGAACCGCGGCAGACCTTCCGCCGCCCGGACCCAGGTCTCCTGCATGCCTTCCTCCGCCGCCGTCGCCGCGCCGCCGGTCAGCCGCAGCAGGAACCGGTAGAGAAACGGGGCGTGCCGGCGGTAGAGCGTCCGGAACGCCGCCTCGTCCCGGTCCGCGAGGAAGCGCGTGACGAGAGAGCGGTCGTCGGAGTCGGTGTCGCTCGGCATGCGTTCGCCGGTCAACGCTGCCGCGTCGCCACGATCTCCTCGAACCACTTCTCGCGTCCGTTCTCGTACCAGGTCCAGCGCGAGGTGATGCGGTCGGGCGCCTCGAACCGGAAGAGCGCCTTGTCCATGTGCCCCTTGTCCCGCGTCGGAATGTTGGCCCCGTCGACGAAGGTGAAGAGCACCGCCCGGCCGCCGTCTGCGAAACCGGTCGCCTCCAGCCGCGGCGCGTTCTTCGCCATGCAGTAGTGCGTCAGCATGAGCTTCTCGCCGTCGAGGTAGATGGCGGTCGCCATCTCCTGGTCCGGATGCGCGTTGAACGACGTCTCGAGCACGGTCGTCCCGCCGGCGATCGTCCGGAACTCGATCGATTCCTCCCAGCCCTTCGTGCTCTTGCCGTCCCACTTGCCCGAGAGCGCCTTGAATCTCTCGAATGCCGCCCGCGACAGCTCCCCCGTGGCCGGGGTCGTCGCCGCCGGCGCATCGGCCGCGTCCGCCCCCGAGATCCAGACAGCCAGTAGACCCGCGATCAGTCCCGCGTGCATGCCCGCCTCCTTTCGTCACCCCTGAGTGACCGGAGGCGGCGAAAGGGTTGCACGCCCGTTACTCGTGGGCTTTCGGCGGATTCCCCTGGAGCCGGTAGACGACTCCGGTTTTGGTCGCGCCGAGCGCGATCCGGGACCGGGCCGCCCGCTGGAGCGCGACGAAAAACCGCTCGCAGCGCTGCAGGGCCTTCCGATGGAGCTCGTCGCGGCGCTTGAAGCGCAGCTGAAAAGCGAACTCGCCGACGAGCGGCCGGTGGTCGCCGCGGGCGCGCCAGAGCGAGACGTTGGCGACACAGGACAGGCCCTTGCCGAAGTCGAGGACCGCGATGTCCTGCAGCACCTCTTCGACGATCATCCGGCTGACGAGCTCGACCCGCTCGCCGGGCGAGCGTTTCAGCGCCGCGAGCGCCGGAAGCACGCGCACGAGGGTCTCGACGGCGGTGGGATCCGCGCCGCGCACCTGGGAGAATCCGAACTCGACGTTGTGGGAGTACAGCATGCGCACGCCGCCGATGGCGTCCTTGAGCGGGAGAGCCTCGCACTTGAACTTCACGCGATAGTCGCCGGCGACGCGCGGGCGCACGTCGACGCCCGCGGCCTTCTGGATCTCGGGGTGCCGGAACTTGAACACGACTTCGGGATCTCCCGCCGCGAACCCGTCCACGTAGGGAATCCGCCGGCGCAGAATGAACGCACTGTTGTAGAGCCGGAAATCGTGCGTGTCGAAGAAACAGACCTCGCGGATCCGCAGCGGCTCCCGCCCGAAGCCCTTCGTCGAGAGACCGACGCCCCGCTGTTCGGCGGGCCGGCGCAGCAGCTCTCCGAACTCGTAGAGGCTGTCGCGGCAGTCGAAGCGGTCGGGCTTCAGGATGAGCTTGCACTCGAGGTACTGGATGTCGTCGAGGGGGTGCCCATCGCTGTACGCGCCGCCCGCGGCACGGCCCGCGACCTCCCCCACGATCGCTCCGATCGGGCCGCTGCTCCTTCTTCCCTTCACCACCGCCGTCACCTCTTTTGCCCTCATCGGCCGAGCGCCGCAAGCCCCACGAGCGCTCCGGCGAGCACGAGCAGGGCCGGGTTGATCCGCGTCTTGAGAAGCACCACGAACACCGCGGCCGCCGTCGCCGCGGTGACCCAGCCCGTCAGCGCGCCCTTCGCGATCGCGAGGCATCCCGCAAGGACGAGGCCCACGGAAACGGGAGCGAGTCCGCGCTGGATCGATGCGCGCCAGGGCCACTTCGCCAGGCGCACCCAGAGCCGGCCGACCCACCAGGCGAGGGCGGCGGTCGGCAGGAAAAAAGCGACGAGCACCGTCGCCGCGCCGGCGACGCCCGCGACCCGCTCCCCGATGGCGACGATCATCATCATGTTGGGGCCGGGCGCCATCTGGCCCACGCTGTAGAGATGGATGAGCTGCGGGAACGTCAGCCAGTGATGGACCTCGACCGTCAGGACTTTCAGCTCCGGGAATGCCGCCATGCCGCCGCCGACCGTCAGCAGTGACAGGTAGGCGAAGACGGCGACGAGGGACGGCAGCTCTTTCCACTGCGCGCTCATGCCGGAGGCCGCTCCAGCACCCGGCGCGGGCGATACCAGAGGATCGCCAGGGCCCCGACCGCCCCGAGAGCCGCGAGCACCGACCACTTGAGGACCTCCACGGCGAAGGCCGTCAGGAAAACGAAGACGAGATCCGCCGCGTGCGCGAGCGATTTCCTTCCGAGCTGCACCGCCGTCGCCAGCACGAGGCCGACCGCGGCGGCCGCGACGCCCCGCAGCATCGCGTCCACGTGCGGACGGTCGCCGTGCTCGCCGTAAGCCACGCCCACCGCAAACATGAGCAGAGCCCCCGGGAGGCACACCGCGACGATCGCCGCCGCCGCCCCGCGCCAGCCCCGCAGGCGATCCCCGACGAGGATCGCCATGTTCGTCGCGTTCAGGCCCGGAAGCGTCTGGCTGATCGCCAGGAGCTCGACGAACTCCGTGTCGTCGAGCCACGCGTGCTTTTCGACGAGGCTCGCCCGCAGGTAAGCCACGACGCCGCCGCCGAAGCTCGTCGCGCCGATCGCGAGGAACGCGCGGAAGATTGTGCCCGTCGAGACGGCGCGCGCCGGCGACTCCGCCTTTTCAGCGCTTGACATGCCGCGTGTCGTTCCAGAGCCGGATCACCGGCTCCGAGGGGGTGTGCTCGTATCCGAGCTGCGAGAAGCTCGCGGTCCCGAGAAAGAAGCAGCGGCCCCAGGCCGCATCCATGTCGAGCCAGCGGGCGCCGACCATGCGCAAGAAGTGGCCGCTCGAGAACACGAGCACGTCGCCGCCGACCGCCCGCGCGCGCGCGACGACGCGGTCGGCGCGGGCCGCCACCTGCGCCGGCGACTCCCCCTCCGGACAGCCGTCGCGGAAGAGCTGCCAGTCGGGGCGCTCGGCGTGGATCTCCTTGCTCGTGCGCCCCTCGTACGCGCCGTAGTTCCACTCGACGAGATCGGGATCGATCGCCGCTCCGCCGAATCCGGCCAGCTCGCACGTCCGCCGGGCCCGCTGGAGCGGGCTCGTGAAGACGCGGTCGAAAGTCATCCCGCGCAGCCGCTCGCCGAGGGCCCGCGCGTCCCGTTCACCGCGCTCGGTCAGCGGAAGATCGGTCATCCCCGTGTGCTGACCCGCGAGACTCCATGCGGTCTCGCCGTGGCGGGCGAGCGAAAGCATTGGCAACGTCACGACCACGAAACTCCTTATCCTGAAGGCGCCGCGATATATTACGGCGCGCCCAACAATCGTGGAGGTCAGGATGCCGCTCCTCCCCCGATTCCCCTCCAAGGCAGGTTGCCTCGTGCTCGCGGCCATGGCCGCGTCCTGCGGCAAGAAGGAAACCCCGAAGATGCCGCCGCCGGTCGTCGAGGTGGCGCCCGTCGTCCAGAAGGACGTTCCGATCTACGGAGAGTGGATCGGAACGGTCGACGGCTTCATCAACGCCGAGATCCGTCCGCAGGTCGAGGGTTACCTGATGAGGCAGGCCTACAAAGAAGGCTCCCTGGTCCGCGCGGGCGACCTTCTCTTCGAGATCGACCCGCGCCAGTTCCAGGCCGCCTACGACCAGGCGAAGGGCAACCTCGCGCAGTACGAGGCGCAGCTCGCCAACGCGAAGACGACGGTGGCGCGCTATCGGCCGCTCGCGGCCGAAAAGGCGATCAGCCAGCAGGAGCTCGACGACGCCGAGACGCGCCAGCGCACGGCCCAGGCCAACGTCGAGTCGACGAAGGCCGCCCTCGAGACCGCACGACTCAACCTCGGGTGGACCAGGGTGTACTCCCCGGTGCGTGGAATCTCGGGAATCGCGAAGGCCCAGGTGGGCGACCTGGTCAACGGACAGACTCTGATGACGACGGTCTCCCAGGTCGATCCTGTCAAGGTCTACTTCAACCCGAGCGAACAGCAGTACATGGCCTGGGTCCGCGAGCACGGCCCGCTCGACGCACAAAGCGAGGCCGTGCGGGAGATGGGCGATGGGCCGCTGGAGCTCATTCTCGCCGACGGTACGGTGTTCCGGCACCGGGGCGCCGGCTACCTCGCCGGACGCGAGGTGGACGTGAAGACCGGCACGATCCAGCTCGCCGGCCTTTTCCCGAATCCCGAGAGCTTCCTGCGGCCCGGCCAGTACGGGAAAGTGCGCGTCGCGATGGACGTGCGGAAGGAAGCCCTCCTCGTGCCGCAGCGCGCCGTCTCGGAGCTCCAGGGCGCGTTTCAGGTCGCGGTCGTCGGCCCGGACAACAAGGTCGAGATTCGGGCCGTGGAAACGGGCCCGCGTGTGGGAAGCCTCTGGGTGATCACGAAGGGCCTCGCTCGGGGCGACCGCGTCGTCGTCGAGGGAACCCAGAAGGTCCGCCCCGGACTCGAGGTCAGCCCGAAAGAAGCCCCGGCCGAGGCGCCACCCCCGGCGGCGAACCGCGCCGGATCCGGAAGAGGAAACTAGCTCCGTGGCGCGGTTCTTCATCAACCGCCCGATCGTGGCGATCGTCATCGCCATCATCACGGTCCTCGCGGGCCTCGTCGCAATGAGGGACCTGCCGATCGCGCAGTTCCCCAACATCGCGCCCCCTCTCATCAGCGTCAACGCGACCTACACGGGAGCCGACGCCGTCACGATCGAGCAGGCCGTCGCCACACCCATCGAGCAGCAGATGAACGGCGTGAAGGACATGCTCTACATGCAGTCCATCAACTCCAACAACGGAACGATGACGCTGCAGGTGACCTTCGACATCGACTCGAATGTCGACATCGACCAGGTCAACGCGCAGAACCGGCTCTCCCAGGCGACGGCGAGCCTTCCCTCGGCCGTCACGAACTACGGCATGACCGTGCAGCAGTCGATGGGCATTCCCCTGCTCGTCGTCTCGCTCTACTCCCCCCGGGGCAGCTACGACGCCCTCTTCCTGGCCAACTACGCCCAGATCACGCTGAACAACCCGCTCTACCGGGTGCGGGGCGTCGGCCAGATCACGATCTTCGGCGCCGGCAACTACGCCATGCGGATCTGGGTCAAGCCGGATCTGCTCTCCAAGCTCGGGATCACGGTGCCCGATCTCTACCAGGCCGTCCAGAAGCAGAGCACCGTCAACCCCGGCGGCCAGCTCGGCGGCCGCCCGGGACCCGCCGGCCAGGAGATGACCTACACGGTCCGGGCCCAGGGCCGCCTCGCGACCCCCGAGCAGTTCGGCGAAATCGTCGTACGCGCCAATCCCGACGGCTCGGTCGTGCGCCTGAAGGAAGTCTCGCGGATCGAGCTGGGAGCGCTGTCTTATTCCCAGGTCGCCCGCATGAACAGCGAGCCGACGGCGGCCATCGCCCTGTACCAGACGCCCGGATCCAACGCGATTGCGGTCGCCGACGGGATCAAGAAGGCTCTCCGGGAGCTCAAGGAGCAGTTTCCGTCCGATCTCGACTACGTGATCTCGCTCGACACGACGCTGCCGGTCACCGAGGGCATGAAGGAGATCGAGCACACCCTCGTCGAAGCGATGATCCTCGTCATCATCGTCGTGTTCCTGTTCCTGCAGAACTGGCGGGCCACGCTCATCCCGATGATCGCGGTGCCCGTGTCCCTGATCGGGACCTTCGCCGTCTTTCCGATGCTCGGCTTCTCGATCAACACCCTCTCCCTCTTCGGCCTCGTGCTCGCAATCGGGCTCGTCGTCGACGACGCGATCGTCGTCGTCGAGGCGGTCGAGCACCACATCGAGCAGGGGTTGTCCCCCAAGGACGCCACGTTCAAGGCCATGGAGGAGGTCTCCGGTCCCGTCGTCGGCATCGCTCTCGTGCTTTCGTCGGTCTTCATCCCAGTCGCATTCATGGGGGGCATCCAGGGGCGCCTCAACAAGCAGTTCGCGGTCACGATCGCGATTTCGGTCATCATCTCGGCCTTCAACGCCCTGACCCTCTCGCCTGCCCTCGCCGCGATGCTGCTGCGCAAGCGCAAGGAGTCCCGGGGGCTCCTTGCCCGCTTCTTCGCCGCCTTCAACCGATTCTTCACGAAGATGACGAACGGCTACGTCAACCTCTCCCACCACCTCGTCCGGAAGTCGCTGATCGCGATCCTGCTGCTCGTCGGCTTCGCCGTTGCCGATGGCCTCGTGGGCCGGCGGCTGCCGACGAGCTTTCTTCCCGAGGAGGACCAGGGCTACTTCTTCCTCAACATGAGCCTGCCCAACGCCGCGTCCTTCGAGCGAACCAACGAAGCCACCCGCAAGGTCGAGACGATCCTGAAGAAGACGCCGGGCGTCGAGTACACGACCTCGATCGTCGGCTACAGCCTCCTCGCCCAGACCAACGCGACGTACTACGCCTTCGCCTTCGTGGCGTTGAAGCCCTGGGATGAACGCAAAGCGCCGGATCTCCACGCGACCGCGATCATGCGGAAGTTGAACGCCGAGCTCGCGATCGGCCTTCCCGACGGCTTCGCGTTTGCGTTTCCCCCGCCGTCGATCCCGGGCCTCGGCCAGTCCGGCGGCTTCTCCTTCTGGATTCAGGACAAGAGCGGCGGGAGCGTCGAGTTCCTCGCGCAGAACGTGCAGAAATTCCTGGCCGGCTGCGAGAAGCGGCCCGAGCTCTCCCGACCCGTGCCGCTCTTCTCGGCGGGAGTCCCCCAGATCTTCGCCAACGTCGACCGCGACAAGGTTCTGAAGCAGGGCGTTCCTCTGGGAGACGTCTACCAGACGATTCAGGCCTACCTCGGCGGCCTGTATCTGAACCAATTCAATCGGTTCGGTCTGCAGTGGATGGTCTTCCTGCAGGCGGAAGGCGCCGATCGCGTGAAAGAGGCGGACATCGGCAACTACTTCGTCCGCAACGACGACGGCAACATGGTGCCGCTCTCCGCCCTGCTGAGCCTCGACAAGACCTCCGGTCCCGAGTACACCAACCACTTCAACCTCTATCGTTCCGCCAAGATCGTGGGGAACTCGGCCCCCGGCTACAGCTCGGGCCAGGCGATGAAGGCGCTGGAGGAGGTCGCAAGGGAGACCCTGCCCCGCGAGATGGGCTACTCGTGGTCGGACCTCTCGTACCAGGAGAAGGCCGCGGAAGGCACGGGAGGAACGGTCTTCCTGATGTCCTTCATCTTCGTGTTCCTGATCCTCGCCGGCCTCTACGAAAGCTGGTCGCTGCCGTTTTCCGTGCTCCTGACGGTTCCGATCGCCGTTCTCGGAGCGTTCGCGGGCCTCCTGTTGCGGAGATTCGACCTCGACGTGTACGCGCAGATCGGTCTCGTGATGCTCATCGGGCTCGCGGCGAAGAACGCCATCCTGATCGTCGAGTTCGCCGTGCTGGAGCTCAAGGGAGGCAAGAGCCTCGCCGACGCCGCGCTCGAGGGAGCGCGGCTGCGCCTCCGGCCGATCCTCATGACCTCCTTCGCGTTCATCCTCGGTTGCGTCCCCCTCTGGATCGCGTCCGGCTCGGGCGCCGAATCGCGCAAGATCCTGGGCACCGTGGTGATCAGCGGCATGCTCGCCGCAACCGGCATTGCGATCTTCGTCATCCCGTCGCTCTTCGTGATGATCGAGAAGCTCTCGCACCGCAAGGGGGAGGCGGTCGCGGCCGGGGCCGGGGCCGCGGCGGCTGCACCCGGGCCGCGTTCCGCGGGCGGCGGGCATTGACGTGAAGAGGCTCGTCGCCGCCGCCCTCGCGGTTGCCGTGTTGTCCGCCTGCGCCGTCGGCCCGAACTACAAGCAACCCGCACTCGCGGTGCCGGACGCCTTCCGCGATGTCCAGGGCCCGCCCGTTCCCGCCGGCACCCTCGCCGACCAGCCCTGGTGGGACGTGTTCGGCGACCCGGTGCTGCAGCGCCTGATCGACGAAGCCCTCGCGGGCAACTACGACGTCCGGATCGCGGCCTGGCGCGTCGACGAGTTCCGCGCCCGGGCGGGGATCGCGCGCTCCGAGTTCTTCCCGTCGATCGGCTATGGAGGCGGGTGGTCGCGGGGCCGCAACTCCGGCCTCATTTTCCCGTTCAGCAGCGCGACGGGAAACCAGATCGACGCGAACGTCAACTTCGGCTGGGAGCTCGACGTGTGGGGACGCATTCGGAGGCTCAACGAAGCCGCGAAGGCGCAATACCTGGCGAGCGAGGACGCCCGCCGGGGCGTGCTCCTCTCGCTCGTCTCCGACGTCGCGAAGACCTACTTCGCGTTGCGCGAGCTCGACGCCGAGCTCGTCATCACGAAGAATACCGTCGCGTCCTTCAAAGAGACCTACGACCTCTTCAAGCGAAAGCTCGATGAGGGCGCGGCGTCCGCGCTGGAAACCTCCTACGCCGAGGCCGCCTGGGCCCAGGTCGCCGCGCAGACTCCCGAGATCGAGCGCCGCATCGAGGCCAACGAGAACCTGCTGAATCTTCTTCTCGGGAAGAACCCGGGTCCGGTCGAACGAGGAGCGGCCGTGGACGCGCAGCCGATCCCTCCGGAGATCCCGGCGGGCCTCCCGTCGCAGCTCCTGCAGCGGCGCCCGGACGTCCGGCAGGCCGAACAACAGCTGATCGCGGCCAACGCCGCTATCGGCGTCGCGGTGGCGAACTTCTTCCCGGCAATCAGCCTCACCGGCCTCTTCGGCGCTATCAGCCCGGATCTCGACAGCTTCTACCCCGCCGGAAAGGCGTGGTCGATCGCCGCGGGTCTGGTGGGACCTCTCTTTCAGGGTGGCCGCCTCCGCAGCCAGTACGAGGTCATCTACGCTCAATGGGAGCAGGCCCGGGCGACCTACGAGCAGACCGTCACGAGCGCGCTCGCGGAGACCACGACGGTCCTCTATTCCCGTTCGCGGATCGCGGCGGCGGTCGGGGAGCTGGAAGTCACCGTCCGGGCCTACCGGGAGATGGTCCGCCTCTCGCAGCTGCGCTACAACAGCGGCCTGTCGAACTACTTCGAGGTCCTGTACGCGATGCAGCTTCTCTTTCCCGCAGAGATTGCCCTCGTCCGCGCGCGCCTGGACTTCCTGAACGACTACGCCGACATCTACAAGGCCCTCGGCGGAGGATGGAACCTGTCCAACCCGACCTGGCAGTCGCCGGGAACCGCAACGCCGCCGCCGGCCGACGTGCCGGAGCTCGCGAGCGTCCCCGCGGCGTCGAAGGACTAGCCGCGACGCCGGACGGCGGGCCCGGCGGCGCTTTCGTCCTGAATCAACCGCGGGGCCGCCGCCACCGGCGACGACGTGCTCACGGAACGATCGCGAGGAAGAGGAAAGCCGCGAAGAGCACCAGGTGCACGGCCCCCTGCATCATGTAGGTGCGCCCGGTGCCGAGTGTGACGGCGCTCACGACAAACGTCAGCATCAGCATCGCCATGCTTTTCGGGTCCAGGCCGAGGACGAGGGGCAGTCCGATGGCGGCCGACACCAGGACGACCGCAGGAACGGTGAGGCCAATGCAGGCGAGTGCGGAGCCGATCGCCAGATTCATCTGGGCGATGACCGTCCCGATGAGAACGAAGCCGCACAAAACGACGAGCCGCGTCCCCCCGCCCGCGACGAGCGCGGCCGCCAGCACGACGACCGACAGCACGGGAACGAGCCAGGTCCAGAGACGCACGATCACGGATGACGCTCCTTGCCTGCCGCGGCCGGCGACCATTCATCCGCGCCAAGATTTGACGAGTGGGCCGGGCACTACAATGGCGGCGGCGCTCCGGGCTTTCATCGCGACCGGGCTTTCCGCGCAGGAGAACCCCCGCGCGCGCACCGGGAGCTTCAACGCCGTACCGGCTCGATCTGGACCCGTGGAACGTCGGGTTCGGGGAAAAGGTCCGCCTCGAACCGACGCCCATGGCCGGGCCGTTCGTCGGCTTCACCTTCGGGAGCACCGCGCCGACGTTCATGTTCAACGCCGCGCAGCCTCCGACAGGCATCGCTTCCCTTTCGGTAAGCTCTGGAAAGTGCCGTACGTCCTCGCCCTCGACCAGGGCACGTCGAGCTCGCGTGCCATCGTTCTCGACGGGCGCGGGCGAAGCCTCGGAGCGGCGCAGCGGGAATTTGCCCAGCACTTCCCGCAGCCCGGCTGGGTCGAGCACGATCCCGAAGAGATCTGGGAATCGACGCACGACACGGCGCGCGAGGCGTTGAAGGCGGCCGGTGTGAGCGCGGGTGGCCTCGCGGCAATCGGCATCACGAACCAGCGCGAGACCGTCGTCCTCTGGGATCGAGCGACGGGCCAGGCCGTGCACAACGCGATCGTCTGGCAAGACCGGCGAACGGCGCCCCTGATGGAGAGGATGAGCAAGGCCGGCGCGGAGCGCGCCATCCGACGTCGGACGGGACTCCTGCTCGATCCGTACTTCTCGGGCTCGAAGCTGCGATGGCTCCTCGAGCATGTTCCCGACGCCCGCCGCCGGGCCGCGGAGGGACGGCTCGCCGCCGGGACGATCGACGCGTGGCTCCTCTGGAAGCTGACCGGCGGACGGAAGCACGTGACCGACGTCAGCAATGCCTCGCGCACGATGCTCATGAACATCCGCACCGGCGCGTTGGGACGCGACGCTGTGTCGCGCTGCTCCGCGTCCCCGCCTCGATCCTGCCCGAGATCGTGCCAAGCGCCGGGCGGATCGCCGAGACGGACGCCCGCGTGCTCGGCGGTGCGGTTCCGATCGCCGGCGTGCTCGGCGATCAGCAGGCGGCCCTGTTCGGGCAGCTCTGCACGCGCCCGGGCCTCGTCAAGTGCACCTACGGCACCGGCTCCTTCTGCTGATGCATACCGGAACGCGGCTCGCGGCGAGCCGCCACCGCCTTCTCTCGACCGTCGCGTGGCGGATCGGGAACGGTCCGCTGAACTATGCGCTCGAAGGCAGCGTCTTCGTCGGCGGCGCGGCCATCCAGTGGCTGCGCGACGGCTTGCACGTGATCGCGGTCGGCGCCCGAAGTCGACGCGCTCGCGGCATCGGTGCCCGACTCGGCAGGCGTCGTCGTCGTGCCCGCGTTCACGGGGCTCGGCGCGCCGCAGTGGGACGCGACGGCGCGCGGAACGATCCTGGGGCTGACGCGCGGCTCCACCGCGGCGCATCTGCGCGCGCGCGACGCTCGAGGGCATCGCCTTCCAGGTCGCCGACGTCCTCGACGCGATGGAGGCGGACACCGGGACGCGCCTGCGCGAGGTCCGCGTGGACGGCGGCGCGTCGGCGAGCGACCTGCTCATGCAGTTCCAGGCCGACATCCTCGGCGTGCGGGTCGTGCGGCCGCGTGAACCGCGAGACGACCGCGCTCGGCGCCGCTTTCATGGCCGGTCTGGCCGAGGGCGTCTGGCCGGATCTCGCCGCTCTCGGGAAGGCGCGTCTCGGTCGAGCAAACTTTCACCGCCCGGATCGCGCGCCGCGACCGCCGCGCGCGCCGCGCGCATCTGGCAGCGCGCCGTCGCCCGCGCCCGCGGGTGGGAGACCTCTTGAAACGCGAGGCGATGCTCCGCCAGCTTTCCGAGGGCGGAGCCGTGGGACGTCCTCGTCATCGGCGGCGGCGCCACCGGGCTCGGCGTCGCCGTGGATGCGGCGTCGCCGCGGCTACCGGACGCTCCTGCTCGAGCAGGCGGACTTCGCCTAGGCGACCTCGAGCCGCAGCACGAAGCTCGTGCACGGCGGCGTCCGCTACCTCGAGCAGGGCAACCTCGCGCTCGTCATGGAGGCGCTCCACGAGCGGGGCCTTCTGCACGCCAACGCCCCGCACGTCGCCCGCAACCTCCCCTTCATCGTGCCGCGCTACAAGTGGTGGGAGGGGCCTTTCTACGGCATCGGTCTGAAGATCTACGACCTGCTCGCGGGCACGCCTGAACCTGGCGCCCTCACGCCTGCTCGATCGCGAGGAGACGATCTCGCGCGCATTCCGAACCTCGAGCAGAAGGACCTGCTCGGCGGCGTCATGTATTACGACGGGCAGTTCGACGACGCGCGCATGGCGGTCACGCTCGCGCAGACCGCGGCCGACCACGGCGCGTGCCTGCTCAACTACGTCCGGGTCACGGGCATCCGGAAACGCGGGGGCACCGTCGACGGCGTCGAGGCCGCGGATCTGGAATCGGGCGGCGCGCAGACGGTCGCGGCCCGCGTCGTCGTCAACGCCGACCGGAATCTTCAGCGACGCGATGCGCCGGATGGACGAAGCGGCCGCGCACCCGCCGCGGTCCAGCCCGCGCAGGGCGTGCACCTCGTCTTCGACGGCGGCTTTCTCGCCGGCGACACCGCGATCATGGTCCCGCACACCGACGACGGCCGCGTGCTCTTCGTGATTCCCTGGCACGGGCGCGCCCTCGTCGGCACGACCGACACGGCGATGCCGAAGCCCGAGATGGAGCCGCGTCCGCTGCCCGAGGAGATCGCCTTCATCCTCCGAACCGCGGGCCGCTACCTCGCGCAGCGATCCGTCGCGCGCGGACGTGCTCTGCGCCTTCGCCGGCCAGACGGCCGCTCGTGCGCGTGCCGGGCAAGACCGTTACGGCCACGAAGGAGCTCTCGCGCAGCCACGAGGTCCTCATCTCGAGCTCCGGCCTCGTCACGATCGTGGGCGGCAAGTGGACGACCTACCGGCGCATGGCGCAGGACACGATGGCCCATGCCATCGAGGTCGGCGGCCTGCCCGGCCGTCCGTGCGTCACGGAGGACCTGCGGCTTCATGGCTGGAAACCGTCGCGGCCCCGGTCACCGGCCGACCCCTTGCGGCTCTACGGAACGGACCTCGAGGGCATCGAGGACCTCTGGAAGGAAGACCCGGCGCTCGCGGCGCCGCTGCACCCGACACTTCCGTATCCCCGCGCAGTCGTCGTCTGGGCGGCGCGCCACGAGATGGCGCGGACCCTCGAGGACGTCCTCGCCCGGCGCACGCGCAGCCTTCTTCTCGACGCGGCCGCGTCCGAGGAGGCCGCTCCCGACGCGGCCGGCCTGCTCGCCGCAGAGCTGGGCCGCGATTCCGCCTGGGCCGCCGGGCAGGTTGCGGCGTACCGCGCTCTGGCCGCCGGTTACCGGGTGCCGGACGAGGCGGGAACGGCGGGCGGGGCCCCGGGATAGGTGGCGAAGAGCTGCGCGAGGATCTTGACCAGCTTCTGCTCGCGTTCCTCGTTGGACTTGCCGGACGCGATCACGTCGCTCGCCTTGCCCTGCCAGACGACCCGCTTCATCGACACGTCGACGAGATCGATGAGGATCGTGCCGACGGGGATCTGGTAGATCACCGTGTCGGACATCATCCACGGGCCGTAGGCATATCCCCAGCCGGGATCGAACGAGGCCACCTGCGTCTGGGCGCTCAGCCGGAGGTGCACGACGCCCCACAGATTCGGATTCTGCGCGAGGTCGACCTGCGCGAGGCCGTCGGACTCGAGCTGGTCGGACAGCACGTCCTGAACGCGCCTGGCCCAGACCGGATCCTGGATCGACCCGTCCGGCTTCCAGGCCCAGGTCTTGTACTTCGAGAAGTTGGCGTTCGTGTCCCAGCCGACGTCGGTTGTCAGCGTCGACGCGCACCCCAGAAGGCTCAGGAAGAGACCGGTACCCACACTCGCGAATCGGAACTTCATGCGGCGCATCCTCTCACGCCCCCGGATATGATTCGCGGCGGCCTTCAAGGAGGACCCATGAAGACGATCCAGGAATTCCGAGCTCGCATGCGGGGCGCCGCCGGTCACGCCCTCGTCGGCGTGCTCGCGGCTCTCGTCGCGTCGCCGGGCGCTCTTGCCGCGCGCACTCAAGCCGCGGCAGCGGCACCCGACCAGGCGCCGAAGCTTTCGCAGGACCAGCTCGAGTCGCTCGTCGCGCCGATCGCGCTGTATCCCGATCCGCTCCTGGCCCAGTGCCTCGCCGCCTCGACGTACCCCCTCGACGTCGTCGAGGCGCAGCAGTGGCTGTCCCAGAACAGCAGTCTCAAGGGTGAGGCCCTCACGCAGGCCGCGCAAAAGCAGAACTGGGATCCAAGCGTTCAGGCGCTCGTCGCGATCCCGGACGCCCTGAAGCGGCTCTCCGAAAACGTCAAGTGGACAACCGACCTCGGCAATGCCTTCCTCGCGCAGGAGCAGGACGTCATGAACGCCGTGCAGGCCCTGCGGGCCGAGGCGCAGAAGGCCGGCAAGCTCCAGTCGACCGAGCAGCAGAAGGTCGAGACCAAGGTCGTCGAAACCAGGACCTACGTCGTGATCGAGCCGGCGAGCCCCACGGTTGTCTACGTTCCGACCTACAGCCCGACCGTCATCTGGGGACCGCCCGTCTATCCCTACCCGCCCGTCTACTACCCGCCGTACGTTCCGGGAGCGGCCCTCTTCACTTTCGGCATGGGCATTGCGGTCGGCGCCGCGATTTCCGGCGGCTGGGGCTGGGGCTGCGGCTGGGGCCACCACACCACCATCAACATCAACAACAACAACACCTTCGTTCGGAACACCAACATCAACAACAACGTCAACCGCACCGGCAACAGCACCTGGCAGCACAACGCGCAGAACCGCGGCGGCGTGCCGTACAAGGACCGCGCGACGGCCAATAAGTACGGCGGCGGCACGCGCGGCGACTCGCCGGCAACCCGCCAGGCACAGGCCCGGAATCAAAGCGCCAATCGGGCGAGCCAGGCCAATGTCGGCGGCCGGACCGGCGAGCCGCGTGCCGGAGGCGACCGCGCCGGCGCGAGCAACATGAGCGCCAACCGCGGAGGCGGGAGCGGCGGCGGGGACCGCGTCGGCAACCGCAGCGTGGAGCCGAGCAACCGGGGCGGCAGCGCCTTCAGCGGGCAGCAGAGCGCCAGCCGCGCGCAACAAACGAGCGCCCGGGGCGCCTCGAGCATGGGGTCGCGGAGCGGAGGGGCGCAGCGGGGCGGAGGCAGCCGGCGCTAGCCGGCCGTACCAGGAGGAAGTGATGACTTTTCAAATCATTCCGAGTCGAATTCGACCGGTGCTCGCAATCGCCATGGCTCTCGGCCTCGGCGCCCCGGGCGTCGCGGCGACGCCGGGCCCGAAGACCTTTGCCACGCCGAAGCAGGCCGCCGACGCGTTGATTGCGGCGGCGACAAAAAACGACGTCCCGGCGCTCATCGCCATACTCGGTGCCGACGGCAAGGACCTCGTCGACTCGGGCGACGCCGTCCGGGACAGGAACGACCGGGCCCGCTTCGTCGAAAAGGCGCGCGAAAAGACCGCAATCGAGTACGACCTCGCCGATCCGACCGTGGCGATCGTCGTGGTCGGAAAAGAAGAGTGGCCGACCCCCATCCCGCTCGTCCGGTCCAAGGGCGCCTGGAGCTTCGACGCGCCGTCGGGGCGCCGCGAAGTCCTGGCGCGGCGGATCGGCGGCAACGAGCTCGACGCGATCGCCCTGCTCCGTGGTTACGTCAACGCGCAGGGCGAGTACGCGGCCGTGGAGCACGACGCCTCCGGAATGCTCCAGTACGCCCAGCGCGCCATCAGCACGCCCGGCAAGCAGGACGGCCTCTCGTGGAAAAACGCCGACGGGTCGATCGGTGGACCCATGGGCGATGAGATCGCCGACGCCGTCGAGGCCGGCTACAAGGACAAGGCGAAGCCGTACAACGGGTACCACTTCCGGATCCTCACGGCGCAGGGGCCCGCAGCTCCGAAGGGGGCGCGCAGCTACGTCGTCAAGGGCGCGATGATCGGCGGCTTCGCCATGATCGCGTGGCCGGCGACCTACGACGTCACCGGGATCCAGACCTTCATCGTCAACCAGGACGGCGTCGTGTACCAGAAGGACCTGGGCGCGGATACGGCGACCCTCGCTCCGACGATCAACGCATACAACCCGGACGAGACCTGGGCCGTGACCGAGGACGAAGTCGACCCCGGACTGACCTTCACCGCTCGACCGCCCGGCCCCGACGGAGGCGCGCCGAAGCGCGGAAGAGGCCGCGCGTTGCGCCGGTGATTAGTTCATGCTCTCCCGAAGCTCGACGAGCACCCGGTCCATGGCGTCGACCCGGATCAAGCCGAAGCGCGGGAACTCCAGGTCCAGGATCACATAGACCGTCAACGACAGGGCGAGCGCGAATCCGAAGACGTGAATCCAGCTGCGCGTCTTCGGTCCCGCCATCGCTGCGCCGGCAAAAAGCGCGGCGGCAAACGCGAGCGCTCCGAGCATCAGGTAGATGGTCACCGGCGGATGCGTCCTCGAAGCCGTCATGCGCGTGGTCACGATGTCGAACATGGCGTTGAGCGCCGTCAGCAGGAGGTTGCCGCTGGGGCCCGGGGGCGCGCTCTTGATCGCGGAGACGGCCTCCCTCCATATCTCTCCCTGGATGAGGATCGAGTGCGAGAGCTCGGCTTCCGCGGCTCCCAGGTCGGGCAGCTTCGCGTAGGTCGCAAGGCGCGAGTCGAGGTACCGGCGAAAGAGATCGCGCATCGGCGGCTGGGCTTGCGCGGGAAGCAGGTCGATGCGAAGCCATGCCGTCCCGATCGCGTTCGCCTCCTCGTTGATCAGGTGCTTGCGCGCGTCGAGGCGGCTCGCGGCTCCCGAAAACGTGAACGCGATCATCAGGCCCAGGAGACCGAAGAGAGCGCCCTCCACGGCGGACACTCCCGTACGGGCGCCTTCGGGGTCCCGCGCGATTCGGCGCGCGCCCATGCGGCGCCCCATCTCCTGGAACAGGAGCATGCCCGCAAACAGAACCGCCGCAAACACGACGGCAATGCTCTCGGGATTGAGGCCCAGCTGCATGCGACTCCCTTCGAAGGGCGCAAGTGTATATTTGGCCCCTCAAAATCGGAGGTTCGACATGGTCCGTCAGCTTTCGCGAGCCGCGATCGCCGCCGTCATCGCCGCCCTCGTCGCCGCCACCCCGGTCCTGCAGGCCCAGCAGGCTGCGGCGGCCGCGGCGGCCCCCGCCGCGGGCACGGCCACCTCGCCCGACCCCTGGCCCAGGCGCCTCGCCACCAAGGACGCCACTTTCCTGATCTATCAGCCCCAGGTCGACAGCTGGAACAACAACCAGCTCGACGCCCACGCGGCCGTGTCGGCACAACCGACCGGCGCGAAGGATCCGACCTTCGGCGTCATCTGGTTCACCGCGCGCACCGACGTGGACAAGACGAATCGTCTCGTCTACCTCGAGGACCTGACCATCACGCGGTCGAACTTCCCCTCGGCGCCCGAGAAGGCTGCGGCGTGGGTTGCGGCCCTCCACGAGCTCGAGCCCTCGAAGCGCTCGAAGGCCATCTCCCTCGACCGCCTCGAGGCGGACCTCGGCATCGTCGCCGCAAAAACCCAGGGCGAATCGCGGCCGATGAACAACGCGCCGCCCCAGATCATCTTTTCCGACGTTCCCGCGGTCCTCGTCCTCATCGACGGCCAGCCGGTCTACAAGGCGCAGTCCGGAACGGACCTCCAACGGCTGATCAACACCAGCGCCATCGTTCTGAAGGCGGACTCGGGAGAGCTCTACTTCCACCTTTTCGACGGCTGGATGGAATCGTCGTCCTCGATCCAGGGTCCGTGGAAGGTGTCCGACCCGCTTTTCGGCCGCAAAGACAACCTCGACAAGGCCCTCAAGGCGATCATCGCCGCCAAGAACGGCGACCCGATGACGGGCGGCGGATCCGATCCCAAAGCCGCCAAACCCTCGCTGACGACCAAGCCCGTGCCGGTCGTCCACATGCAGACGCAGCCGACCGAGCTCATCGTCGTCGGCGGCACGCCCAACTACGAATCGATCCCCGGCACCAACCTGCTCTATCTGTCGAACACAACCGGGCGCGTGTTCAAGGACATCGACAACCAGAACACCTACGTCCTCATCGCGGGCCGCTGGTTCAGTGCGCCCGACACCTCGGGCCCGTGGACGTTGGTGCCGACGGCCAGCCTGCCGGGTGACTTCGCGAAGATCCCGGACGACAGCCCGATGGAGAACGTCAAGGCCTCGGTGCCCGGCACGACGCAGGCCCAGGCCTCGGTGGTCTCCGCCAGCATCCCGCAGACCGCGACCGTGCAGCGCACGGCCCAGCCCGCCAAGGTCACCTTCGACGGCACGCCCGAGATGAAGGCGGTCCCGGACACGACGCTGCAGTACGTCGTCAATGCGTCGACGCCGATCATCATGACCGCTCCGTACTCGTACTACATGTGCCAGAGCGGAATCTGGTTCACCTCGAGCGCCGTTTCCGGTCCCTGGATCGTGGCCGCGTGGGTCCCTCCGTCGATCTACACGATCCCGCCGGCGTCTCCGCTCTACTACCTGACGTACGTCCAGGTATACGGTTCCACACCCTCGGTCGTGTACGTCGGCTACACCCCCGGCTACACCGGCGCCATCGTCTACAACGGCGTCGTCGTGTACGGCACCGGCTACTACTACTCGCCCTGGATCGGATCGGTCTGGTACGGCCCGCCCATCACGTACGGCTACGGCGTGAACATGGCCTACACGCCCTACACGGGCTGGGCGTTCGCCTTCGGCATCGGCTGCGGCTTCGCGATGGGCGCGGCCATGTGCGGATACGGCTGGGGCTACTACGGCTGGGGATGGGGCGCGGCCTGGGGCGGCTACTACGGGCACTACGGCGCGGCGGCGTGGGGCTACGGGGGCGGGGCGGTCTGGGGACCGGGCTACGCGCGCTGGTCCTCAGGCAACGTCTACAGTCAGTGGGGCTCGACCTCGGCCGTCACGCGCAGCGGCGGCGGCTACAACGCCTGGACCGGCACAGCGTGGCACGGCCAGGAGGGCTCGTTCTACAACTCGAAGACGGGGGCCGAGGGCGTGGGCCAGCGGGGCCAGGCCTACAACGCCTACACCGGCAACTACGCCTCGGGCGGACGCGGCGCGGCTTACAACCCGACGACCGGCGCGGGAGCCGCGGGCAGCCGCGTGACGGTCGGAAATGCGTACACCGGCAATCAGGTCACAGCGGCGCGGGGCACGGCCACGGGCCCGGGCGGCAACACGGTCTCGGGCTCGACGATTCACGGTGAGAACGGCGGCGTGGCGAAGGTCAACAACAACGTTTACGCCGACCACGACGGCAACGTCTACCAGAAGACCGACAACGGCTGGCAGAAGCAGGTCGGCGGAAGCGGCTCGACCTGGCAGAACGCCGGCAGCGAAGCGTCTTCCAAGAATCTCGACAGCTGGTCCAACGCCCGGTCCACCGGAAACTCCAACTGGGGCAACTTCAGCAACAGCAGCTTCGGCAACAAGGACTGGGGCGGGGGCGGCGGCTGGGGTGGAGGGGGCGGCGGAAGCTCGGACCGGTCCCTTGGTGGCGGAGGAGGCGGCGGCTGGGGCGGGCGCTCCGGCGGCTGGGGCGGCGGAGGTGGGTTCCGGGGCGGCGGCGGGCGCCGCTAGATACTCCAGTTCGCAAGTGAGGAAACCGGGATGCCGTGCTCCGGCGACGAGGAGCGAGCCTCGGGGCGAGGACGGCCCTCCTCAGAATTGAAATAGGATATTCGGAGAAAGCAAACCGATCCGGCAATAGAGGAGAGAGTCATGCGAAAGGCACTGAGCGTCCTCGTGACCCTGGCGTCCGCGGCAACCCTCGCCTGTTCCACCATGACGACCGCCGTCGACTACGACCACACGATCAACTGGTCGAACTACAAGACCTTCCAGGTGATGGTGGGCACCCAATCCCCGATCACCTTCACGCAGAAGGAGATCGATTCCTCGATCACTCAGGCGCTCACGTCGAAGGGCCTGCAGGCCACGACGACCAATCCGAACCTCCTCGTCTACCCCCACGTCGTGCTGACCCAGCAGAGGCAGTGGAACACCATGTCGATGGGCGGATTCGGCTACCGCGGCTGGGGAGGCATGGGCGGCATGGCGACGACGACCGAGCAGAACATCCCGATCGGGACGCTCATCGTGGATCTCGTCGACCCCAACACGAAGGAGATGGTCTGGCGCGGCACGGCTCAGGACCAGGTTTCGAGCGCCGGCGAGTCCCAGGGGAATATCAACCAGGCAGTTCAGAAGATCTTCGCGAACTTCCCGCCGACTCCCGGCAGTAAGTAGGTCCGGTCTCCGCAGGCGGCGGTCGGTTTCTTTCCGGCCGCCGCTTCCACCGTCCCCTCGTCCCGCGATCGCCGGCGAGCCCCGCGAACTTGAAATAGGATAGCCGGGGATACGAACCGTTCGCCCAACTGAGGAGAGAGAAATGCGCAAGGTTGCCACCGCCCTCGTGACCCTCGCGGCCGCCGCGAGTTTCGCCTGTTCCACCATGACGACCGCCGTCGACTACGACCACACCATCGACTTCTCGAAGTTCAAGACGTTTCAGATCATGGAGGGAACCAAGGCGCCGGTTTCGTTCACGCAGAAGCGGATCGAGAACGGCATCACGCAGGCGCTCTCGGCGAAGGGCCTGCAGCCCGCGACGAGCAACCCGAGCCTGCTCGTCTACCCGCACGTGCAGCTCTCCGAGCAGAAGCAGTTCACCACGACGAGCATGGGCGGCTGGGGTTATCGCGGCTGGGGCGGGATGGGCGGCGGCATGGCGACCACGACCCAGCAGAACATCCCGATCGGCACGCTCATCGTCGATCTGGTCGACCCGGCCAACCACGAGATGGTCTGGCGCGGGACCGCTTCGGACCAGGTCTCCGGTACGGGCGAAGACCAGGGCAAGATCGACGAGGCGATGCAGAAGCTCTTCGCAAACTTTCCGCCGGCGCCCGGCAGCAAGTAGACAAGGCCTCAACCCCTCCGGCGGCCGGAAATCCGGCCGCCGTTTTCACTTCGAAAGGCACCATGCGCCGCAATTCCTTCCTACCGGTCCTCGCCATCACCGCCCTCGCCCTCTCGCTCGCCACCGCCGGCTCCGCCCAGCAGCTCATCCTCAAGGGCGAGTTCGGCAACAAGGGCGGGGTCATGCCCCCGCCGGGCGTCTACGCCGGGATGTTCGGCTCCCTGACCTGGGACGACCAGCTCGTCGGCCCCGACAAGGTCGTCATCGACGGCCCCGACGTGAATCAGCAGATCTTCGGACCGCTCGTCCAGTACGTCTCGAAGTTCAAGATCCTGGGGGCCGACTACGGCGCGCTGGTGGCCATGCCCTTCGCGAACTTCCGGCTCGACGCGCCGCGCCTGGACGTGACGAGCTCGACGGGAATCGCAGCCTCGCAGATCTGGGTCGTCCCGGTGATGCTTGGCTGGCACATCGAGAAGCCCCTCTTCCTCTCGCCGGGCGGCGCGGACATCACGGCGCACTACGCGTTCTACGCGCCGACCGGGCGTTACACGCCGGGCGCGCCCAACAACACCGGGCTCGGCATGTGGACCAACGAGTTCTCGTTCCGCGTCACGAGCTACTTCTCCAAAGATCGAAAGTGGCACGGATCGGCGTCGCTCTTTTACGACATCAACAGCAAGAAGAGCGGCCAGGACTACAAGACGGGCAACGCGTTCACGTACATGTGGGGCCTGGGCCGCGACTACGGCGCGAAGGACAGCTTGTTCAGCGGCTGGTTTGGCGCCGCCGGCTATGCCCAGTGGCAGACGACCGCCACGACGGGCATCGACGCGCCCCTGATCGTCCGGCAGAACAAGTCGCAGATCAACGGCGTCGGCCCCGAGTTCACGACCCTCCAGGGCGCCCTGACGATCCGCTACTTCTGGGACTTCGGCGGGAAGTTCACCCTGCGGGGACAGGGAGCCTACGTCCAGTTCGCGATGCCCCTGCCTTTCTGATCTTCCAGCCGACGACGCGCGCGGAGGCGGAATGACCCGTTTGACCCGGACCCTCGCGGCGGCCGCCGTCGCGGCGGTCCTGGCTCTCGCCGCGCCTGCGCCTCTCATCGCACAGTCCCCGCCCGCGAACGCGCGGCGGGTCCTCATCATCAACACCTTCGGCAATCGATTCGCGCCGTGGGACGGCTTCGCCTCGGTGTTCCGCACGGAAGTGGCGCTGCGGTGGCAGGGTCCGGTGGAGTTCCTCGAGACCCCGCTCGAGCTCGCGCGATTCGCGCAGCCGGCCGAAGAAGGGCCGTTCGCCGACTACCTGCGCGCGCTGATCCAGGATCGGCGCCTCGATCTCGTCGTCGCGGTCGGGGGCGCGGCGGCAGGATTCGCGGCGCGCAACCGGGAGAAACTCTTCCCCTCCGTCCCGCTGCTCATCACGGGGCTCGACGAGCGGCGGCTGCGCGACATCCCGGGAGCCGCCAACCAGACCGCGGTGACGATCCGCCTCGATCCTCCGGCGCTCGTCGAGAACATCCTCCGCGTCGTGCCCGGAACCGACCGCGTCGCGGTCGTGCTCGGCGACTCGCCGCTCGAGAAGTTCTGGCGGATGCAGGTCGAGCGCGAGTTCGCGCCCTTCGCCGGACGCGTCGCGTTCACCTGGTTGAACACGCTGCCGCTCGACGGAATGCGGCGCGCCGTCGCCGCGCTCCCTCCCCGCTCCGCCGTGCTCTACGGGACCCTCAACGTCGACGCCGCCGGTGTGCCGCACGAGGAGGACGAGGGCCTCGCAGCCATCCGGGCGGCCACCAACAGTCCCGTCTTCGGCGTCTTCGAAAGCCAGCTCGGCAAGGGAATCGTCGGAGGGCCGCTCGTCTCGATCGCTGAGGAGGCCAGGAGGGGCGCGGAGGTCGCGGTGGCCATTCTGGGCGGCACACCCTTTCCCCAGCTGGTCGTGCCTCCGCGCGCGCCCATCCGGGACCTCTATGACTGGCGGGAGCTCCATCGGTGGGGCATCGATCTCAAGCGGCTCCCTCCGGGAAGCGTGATCCGCAACCGGCCCCCCTCGCTCTGGGAGGCGTACCGCCGCCAGGCGCTGATCGGATTCGGAATCGTCGCGGTCGAGTCTGCGCTGATCGCCGCCCTGCTCGCCCAGCGCCGGCGGCGGCGGCTCGTCGAGGAGCGCGTGCGCGCTCTGAACCGCCGCTTGATCACGGCGCAGGAAGACGAGCGTTCGGCGATCGCGCGAGAGCTGCATGACGATCTGAGCCAGCGGCTGGCGCGTCTCTCGATCGACGCGGCCCGGCTCGAACGCGGGACGGGCGCGGACCCGGCGGCCGCGGCGGAGATCCGCGGGGAGCTGTCGAACCTCTCCCGCGACGTGCACGCCCTGGCCTACCAGCTCCACCCGTCCACGCTCGAGGATCTCGGTCTGTCCGAAGCCCTGCGCGTCGAGTGCGACCGGGTCGCGCGGGTCGAAGCGCTCGCGGTGCGCCTCCACGCGCCCGAGTCTTCTCCCGAGCTTTCGAAGGACGCGGCGCTCTGTCTCTTCCGGGTCGCCCAGGAGGCTTTGCGCAACGCGGCGCGGCACGCCGGCGCGAGCGCGGTCGACCTCTCGCTCGAGACGGAGGACGGCGGCGCGCGTCTCGCGATCCGTGACGATGGGGCAGGCTTCGACCCGGCCGGCCCGCGTGGACGGCCAGGCCTCGGCCTGGCGAGCATGCGGGAACGCGTGGAGCTTCTCGGGGGACGGATCGACATTCGCAGCGCCCCGGGACAGGGGACGACGATCGACGCCTGGGCGCCGTCCGCGGGTCGTAACCCGTGAAGCGCCCCCGGGTCCTTCTGGCCGACGACCACCGCATGATGGCCGAGGGCCTCAAGCGCCTGCTCGATCCGGAATTCGAGCTCGTCGGGATCGTCGAGGACGGACGCGCGCTCGTCGAGCAGGCAGCCCGGCTGAAGCCCGACGTCATCGTCGCGGACATCACGATGCCGCGCCTGAACGGACTGGATGCGATTCCCCTGTTGCGCCGGGACAACCCCGACGTGCGGGTCGTCGTGATCACGATGCACCGCGAAACGGCCTACGCGCGCCGGGCGCTGAAAGCGGGCGCCTCGGCGTTCGTCCTGAAGTCGTCGGCCCCGGCGGAGCTCATCGAGGCCATCCGAGCCGCGCTCGCGGGCCGCACATTCGTGACCCCCGAAATTGCGAGCGAGGTTTCGCCGGCTTCGAGCCCGGCACGAAGCACGGCGGGAGACACCGCCTCTTCCCTCTCGCTCCGACAGCGGGAGATCCTGCAGCTGCTGGCGGCGGGAAAGACCGCGAAGGAGATCGCGGCGCTCCTCGGCGTCTCGGCGCGGACGATCGAGTTCCACAAGTACAAGATGATGGAGTCGCTGGGTCTGAAGACCGGCGCCGAGCTCGTCCGCTTCGCGGTGGAGCACGGCATCGCCGCGAGCGGCTGAGACGTCTCCTCGTAGAATTACGAGCTTCTGCCCGGACCCCGCCCGGTCGAGACTCGCGGCATGGATTCGCACGCGCAGGAGGCCCCGGCGCCGACCTGCCTTCTTCTGGCGGATCGGCACCATGGGCTTCTCGAAGGGGTGCAGGGACTCCTCGGCTCGCGCTTCGAAGCGGTCGTGACGGTTTCCGACGAACCGTCCCTGATGGAAGGCACGCGGCGCCTCCGGCCAACGCTCGCCGTGCTCGACCTGAGCCTCGCGCCCGACGGCCTCGGCATGCTGCGCCGGCTCAAGAGGGATTGCCCGGACCAGAAGGTCGTCGTCTTGAGTCTCCACGAGTCGCAGGTTGCGGCGGGCGCCGCCTTGCGCGCCGGCGCCGACGGCTTCGTCCTGAAGCGCGCGATCGCCGAAGATCTGCTGTCCGCTTCGGAGGCCGTCCTCGCCGGACACCGCTTCTGCTCGCCCGCCGTCCTGGCCGCGGGCGGCGCGGCTGGAATAGACTCCGGATTCTCACAGGCCGTCGGAACCCATCGGACCGACGAGGAGACCCAGACGTAGCAGGTAGGTGAAAAGGGGTGTCTCGATGCGGCGAACGAAAGCGGGACTCGCGGCGGCAATCGGAACGATCGTCTCCCTTTTCCCCTTGGCCCTCCTCGCGCAGGAACCGGCCGGAGAGAAAGCGGCGGCCACCGAGGGGGCCGAAGAGCTCGCCAAGAAGCTCTCGAACCCCATCGCCGACCTCGTCAGCATCCCGCTCCAGTTCAACTGGCAGGAGGGTTACGGACCCAACAACGACCTCCAGTTCGTCATGAACTTTCAGCCGGTCGTCCCCTTTCACCTCACGAAAGACTGGAACTTGATCGGCCGGTTCATCGTGCCTTACATCTCCCAGCCCGAGCTCGCGCCGGGCGTCGGTCCGGTCTCCGGGTTGGGGACGATCACTTTTTCGTCGTTTTTCTCTCCCGCCAACTCCCAGGGGCTCACCTGGGGAATCGGGCCGGTGTTCGGGCTCCCGATGACGTCGGATCCGCTCCTCGGCGGCGGCCAGTGGCTGATCGGACCGACCGCGGTCGCCCTCTATCAGACGGGCGGCTGGACGATGGGCGCGCTGGTCAACCAGCAGTTCTCGATCGCCGACACGGGCAGCACAGACCTTCCGTACTTCAGCCAGGCCTTCATTCAGCCCTTCTTTGCCTACACGAACAAGCACGCCGTCACGTTCACGCTGCAGTCCCAGTCCACCTACAACTGGGAAGGCGACACGGACCAGCGGTGGACGGTGCCCATCAACTTTCTCGTCAGCAAGCTCACCAGGCTCGGGCCGTTTCCCTTCAGCATCCAGGCGGGCGGCGGCTACTACGTCGCCAAGCCCGACGTCGGACCGGACTGGAGGATGCAGCTCGCGTTCGTTCTGCTGTTGCCTTCTGCCAAGTAACGAGGAGCACTCATGAATGCACCCCGCGTCGCTTTCACCCTCTCGGCCGCGCTGATTGCGGCGACTCTGCCTCTGCCCGCGCCCGCCCAGGACGCGGCCAACCAGGCGCTTCGGGCCGAAATCGCCGGCAAGGTCACGGCCGCCCGCCAGGCCAATGCCGCGGCCATGCAGCAGTACACCTGGGACCAGCGTACCGAGGTCCTCGAGGACGGCGTCGTCAAGGACACGCGCGTCGAGCTCGTCAACTGGGTCAACGGCCAGTACCAGAAGAGCCTCATCAGCGATCAGGGACCGTCCCTTCCGCGCTTCGGCCTGCGCAAGCGCATTGCCGAGGCGAAGCAGAAGGAGATGAAGGAGTACGCCTCCGGCCTGAAGGCGCTGCTGCAGCAGTACACGCTCGACTCGAGCCCGCAGCTTCTCGCCTTCTACAACAAGGCGCAAATCAGCGGGCCGGACGCGACCGGGCTTCTCGCCCTTTCCGGCGGAAGCGTCGTCACGCCGGGAGACTCGTTGACGCTGTGGGTCAACTCCACCACCCGCAAGGCGCAGAAGGCCTTCATTGCGACGAGCTACCAGGGCAACTCCGTCACGATGAACGCGACCTTCAACACTCTGGCGTCGGGTCTGGACTACATGAACTTCGCCGACATCCAGATTCCGGCCAAGCCGCTCGAGATCCAGGTCTCGAATTTCAATTACAACAAGAACAATTGACGGCGGATCGAGATAACCGGAGGAGAAAGACCATGTCGAAGCGCTCCTGTGTGCTCGTTCTGGTTCCCATGTTGCTTCTCGTCTCGACCGCGCCCCAGGCCCAGCAGGGGCAACAGCAGTACCCCATCATGGACCGGGTCGCGCAGAAGATCATCGACAAGTACGCCAACTCGACGTGCGTGCAGATCGCCGAGATGAAGAGCGAGAAGCCCCAGGGCGAGGAGGCGCAGATGAAGGAGCGCGTCATCGCCATGCTGAAGTCCGATCCCCAGATGCGGGCGGCCTTCATCGACAAGGTCGCCGCGCCGATCGCGAACAAGCTGTTCGAGTGCGGGATGATCCCGTGACGCGAGGGCAGCCATGAAACCGTCACGCCTTGCGGCACGGGCTCTTTCGCTGGCCCTCGCGCTGGGCCTGACGGCCGCAGCCGCCATCGCGCAGTCACCGGCCCCGCCACCGAAGAAGAAAAACTCCGCCACGGCCGCTCCGACCCCGGCTCCTCCGCCCCCGCTGCCGCTCGAGCCCAGGGCGATCGAGATCCTCAAGGCCGCCTGCAACAAGCTGGCCGAGGCGAAGTCCATGTCGTTCACGGCCCTCGGCGCGTACGAAGTCCCGAGTCTCCTGGGGCCGCCCTTGATCTACGGCCGGATTTACGAGGTCCAGCTCCAGCGGCCGTCGCAGCTCGCCGTCCTGACGGTCGGCGACGGGCCGCGCACCGAGTTCTACGACGACGGCAAGGTCATGATGAGCTTCCATCCTGCCGAAAACCTCGTCGCCGTGGCCGACGCGCCGCCCACGATCGACGCCGCCTTGAGGAAGATCTACGAGGTCGCCGGGACCTACTTTCCCTTCACCGACATCGTCGTGGCCGATCCCTGGAAGGATCTGGAGTCGGGGCTGAAGACCGCTTTCTACGTCGGATCGTCCCAGCTCGTCGGCGGCGTGACCACCGACGTCGTCGCCTACGAATCCTGGGGCGTCTTCGTCCAGATGTGGATCGGAGCCGAGGACAGGCTGCCGCGGATGGCCAGGGCGACCTACCACGACGATCCGATGCAGCTGCGGCAGTCCGTCCAGTTCACCAACTGGCAGTTGAACGCCGCCGTCGCCGACAGCGCGTTCACGACGGCGAAGGCCGCCGGCGCGGACCGCATCGCATTTGGCCATCCGAGAATGAAGTCCGAGCTCCCCGCTCAGGTCCAGCCGATCGGCCCCGGCAAGGGCTCCGCACCGAAACCGAAAGCGACGCCCAAACCCAAGTGAGGCGACCCATGAAGACGAAGCTCGAAGTCGGATTCGCGGCCGTTCTAGCGGGTCTGCTGGCAACCGGCCCGGCCGCCGGCTGGTCCCATTCCAACGGCTACGGCGGCCACACCTCGGGGTCCTACGGCGACTGGAGCCACAGCAACGCCTACGGCGGCTCGACCTCCCACGACTACGGCCAGGGGACCGAGCACACCAACGCCTACGGCGGCTCGACCGCGCACAGCTACTACGGCGGCACGTCGCACACCAACGTCTACGGCGGCACCACGACGGGCGCCTACGGCGCCGGTGCGTACCACACGGGGCCGTACGGTGCGACCGCGTATCACCCGCCGACCTACTGCGGTGGGGCGTACTACCATCCGCCCGGGGCGTACTACCCGTACCCGTACCATCCCTACCCGACGTCGTCCTGCGGCGGTTGCGGCTGGGCGGTCGCCGGAGCGGCGATGGCGGGAGCGGCGGTCGGCGCCGCGGCCGCTTCCTCGAGTGCCCAGGCCGCGAGCACGAGCGCGTACCAGTCCGGCTATGCGGCCGGATCCGCGAGCACGGCGGCGGCCACATCGAGCGCTTACGCGGCCGGTGTGGCGACCGGAGTCGCCGTGTCGCATCCGAATGCAACGGTGGTGTACGCGCTGCCGGCCGGAGCCGTGCACACGACGATCGGCGCAACCACCTACTTCGTCTCGAACGGGGTCTGGTATCTGCCTTCGTCCGGAGCCAACGGCGTCGTCTACACGGTCGTGCCCGCGCCGTAATACGGCGCGGCGAACGAGGAGCACCGAGCCCGCCAGACGTTGACGGATCGCAGCCGGAAATGATCTGATGCCCATCCACTTCGAGGAGGCCCTGTGAGTGCACGACGCGCCGGTTTCCCGTGCCTGGTGTCGCTCTGCGTCGCCGCGACGACGGCCCTCGCGCAGGCTCCCCCGCCCAACCCCGACAAGAAGGCCTATTTCGGCGAGACGCACGTCCACACGAGCTGGTCCTTCGACGCGTACATCTTCGGCAACCACGTGACGGGCCCGGCCGACGCCTACAAGTACTTCAAGGGCGAGACGATCAAGCATCCGCTCGGCTACGACATCCGGATCGACACGCCGCTCGACTGGGCCGGGGTGACCGACCACTCCGAATACGCCGGCGCTGTCCGGCTTTCCAACGACCCGAGCTCGCCGATCTCGAAACTCCCCATTGCCAAGCAGCTCGTGGTCCGCGACGCCGCCGACATCCAGAGAATCTATCTGTGGCTCGGCGAATCGATGATCAACATGAAGCCCATCAAGGAGCTCGTGGTCCCCGAAGTCGCGGGCACGGTGTGGAAGGCCAACAACGCCGCCGCGGACGCCGCCAACCAGCCCGGGAAGTTCACCGCCTTCTGCTCGTACGAATGGACGTCGACGCCCGACAGCTCGAACATGCACCGCAACGTCTTCTTCAAGGAATGCCGGGCCGTGCCCGCGCTGCCGTTCTCCTCGCTCGACTCGCAGGCGCCCGAGGATCTCTGGAACTGGATGGATGGTCAGCGCAAGGCCGGCAACGAGCTGCTGGCCATCTCGCACAACGCCAACCTCTCGGACGGCCTGATGTACCCCATCGACGTCGACTTCAAGGGCCGCCCGATCGACGCCGCCTGGGCCGCCTCGCGCGAGCGCAACGAGCGACTGATCGAGATCAAGCAGATCAAGGGCCAGTCGGAAACCCACCCCCTCCTCTCCCCGACCGACGAGTTCGCCAACTACGAGGTGCTGGCGTATCTCCTCGGAGACCCGCAGGGCCGCATTCCGCGCATCCCGGGAAGCTACGTGCGGCAGGCCCTGAAAGACGGCCTCACGATGCAGGACACGAAGGGCTTCAACCCCTACAAGACGGGGTTCGTTGGCGGGTCGGATTCGCACAACACGGGAGTGCCCTACCGCCAGAACAACTTCTTCGGCGGCCACGCCGCCCTCGACGGGACGATGGAAGGGCGGATGTCCGGCCACATTTTCGCGGGCCTCGACGTGAGGAAAGAGAATCCCGCCGGGGTCACGGGCATATGGGCGACCGAGAACACACGCGCGGCGCTCTTCGACTCCATGCAGCGCCGGGAGACCTTCGGCGCGAGCGGCCCGCACATCCAGGTGCGGTTCTTCGGCGGCTGGGAGTACACGGCGGACCTGCTCGAGCGGAAAGACTGGGTCAAGGCGGGCTACGCAAAGGGCGTCCCGATGGGAAGCGATCTGTCGGCCGCGGTGGGCAAGGCTCCGACGTTCCTGGTCTGGGCCGTCAAGGACCCGACCTCGGGCAACCTCGACCGGATCCAGGTCGTCAAGGGCTGGACGAAGAGCGGCCAGAGCTTCGAGAAGGTCTACGACGTCGCCTGGGCGGGCGACCGCAAGGCGAGCAAGTTCACCGGCAAGGTGCCCGCCGTCGCCAGCACCGTCAACCTCGAAGACGCCTCGTACACGAACACGGTCGGATCCGTGGAGTTGAAGACGTTCTGGACCGATCCGGATTTCGACCCCAGCCTGCACGCCTTCTACTACGCGCGCGTCCTCGAGATTCCGACTCCGCGCTGGACCACGATCCAGGCGAAGGAGTCGAAGATCGCGCCGCCCGACAACGTGCCGGCGACCGTCCAGGAGCGCGCCTGGTCCTCACCCATCTGGTACACGCCGGGGGCCGCCGCGCGCAAGCCCGCCGCCGGAACGACGGTCGCGGACCTGAAGGCGAAGGGCGCGACGGCGCTCGACGACGCGGCGTTGAAGGCGCTCGTCGTCCAGAAGTCCGTGTGGGTGCGCAACAACGTCACCGGCGAGCAGTTCCGCATTTTCTACGACAAGTCGGGGCAGTCCTGGGTCGAGCACCGTACGGGGAACCGGGAGGACCAGCAGAGCGAGGTTGGAAACGTCGGCCGCGACATGTACCAGGGGACGCCGTCGGCCTACTCCATCCAGAACGGGAAGGTCGTGACGTCGCTCGGCAACACGCCCTTCGAAGTCGCCGTCTACAAAGTCGGCGAGAAATACCTGGCCGCCCGCTCGAATGAGTTCGGCTACGCGAACTACGAGATCGTCGAGGGACCGTTGAATCTCCTCGACCTATCGAAGGTCAAGAAATACTAGGTATCCTGTCGAGCGGAAGATGATGGGCGGCCTTTGACCCGGAACACGCTCTGGTGATCTACTAGTCGCAGCAGTTTCGGTCGTTGACGAAGGAGGTTCTGCCATGCGTGTCCGGCTCGCGGCTCCTGCCCTGTTCATCACCCTGACGGCCGTACCCGCCTTCTCCCAGGCCCCCAACCCCGACCGTAAGGCCTACTTCGGCGAGCAGCATGTTCACACGAGCTGGTCGGTCGACGCCTGGCTCTTCGGCAACCACCTGACCGGACCCGATGCGGCGCTCAAATACGCCCAGGGCGAGGCGATCAAGCATCCGCTGGGCTACGACATCAAGATCGAGCAGCCGCTCGACTGGATGGGAGTGACCGACCACTCCGAGTATGTCGGCATAACCAAGATGGCCAACACGCCGGGCTCGGCGCGTCAGCAAGCTGCCCGAGGCGCAGCCGCTGATCCTCAAGGACCCGAACGATCCGGCCGACGTGCAGAAGGTCTTCATGCACCTGGTCTCGCTCATCAGCCAGCCGCCCATCAAGGCCTTCATGAGCCCGGAGGTGGCGGGCTCGATCTGGAAGGAGAACGTCCAGATCGCCGACGCGAACAACAAGCCGGGCAAATTCACCGCGTTCTGCTCCTACGAATTCACCTCCCAGTTCAACTTCCGCAACCTGCATCGCAACGTCTATTTCCGCGACTGCGCCAAGGTGGCGGAGCCAGCCATTCTCGGCCTTCGACTCCTGGCATCCCGAAGATCTGTGGAAGTGGATGGACACGCAGCGCAAGGCCGGCAACGAGCTGCTGGCCATCTCGCACAACGCCAACCTCTCCGACGGGCTGGATGTACCCGATCGACGTCGACAGCTTCGGCCGGCCGATCGATGCGGCTTGGGCCGCCTCGCGCGACCGCAACGAGCGGCTGGTCGAGATCAAGCAGATCAAGGGCCAGTCGGAGACCCACCCGCTGCTCTCGCCGAACGACGAGTTCGCCAACTACGAGATCACGAGCTTCCTGATCGGCCTGCCGTGCGGAGTCGGGCCGCATCGCCCGCATCGTCGGCAGCTACGCGCGCCAGGCGCTGAAGGACGGCCTCGACGATGCA
This sequence comes from uncultured Acidobacteriota bacterium, assembly GCA_963742245.1. Lineage (GTDB taxonomy): Bacteria > Acidobacteriota > Thermoanaerobaculia > UBA5066 > Gp7-AA6 > DAHUXD01. The sequence goes on along the minus strand of CAVULG010000008.1, from coordinate 139,066 downwards.
GGACACGCAGGGCTACAACCCCTACAAGTTCGGCTTCGTCGCCGGTTCGGACTCGCACAACAGCGGGGTGCCCTACCGCCAGAACAACTTCTTCGGCGGCCACGGCATCAACGACGGCACGATCGAGACGCGCATGTCCGGGCACCTCTTCAGTCGGCGTCGGATGTGCGCCTCGAGAACCCGGCGGGCCTCTCCGGCATCTGGGCCGAGGAGAACACGCGCGCCTCGCTCTGGGACGCGATGTACCGCAAGGAGACCTTCGCGACGAGCGGCACCGCGCATCAAGGTCCGCTTCTTCGGCGGCTGGGACTACGGCACGGACGTCCTCGCCGCCAGCGACTGGGTCAAGGCGGCCTATGCCGGCGGCGTGCCGATGGGCGGCGACCTGCCGTCCGGCCAGGGGCAAGGCGCCGACGTTCGTGCGTCTGGGCGCGTGAAGGACCCGACCTCCGGCAATCTCGACCGCATCCAGATCGTCAAGGGCTGGTCCAAGGCACGGCCAGAGCTTCGAGAAGATCTACGACGTGGCGTGGTCGGGCGACCGCAAGGCCGACCGATGGACCGGCCGGAGTTGCCGCCGGTTGCGAGCACAGTCGACTCGCAGGCCGCGACCTACACGCAACACGGTCGGCTCGGTCGAGCTGAAGACGGTGTGGACCGACCCGGACTTCGACCCGAGCCTGCACGCCTTCTACTACGCACGCGTGCTCGAGATCCCGACGCCGCGCTGGAGCACGATCCAGGCCGAGCAGCTCGGCATCGCGCCGCCCGACATGGTGCCGGCCACCGTGCAGGAGCGCGCGTGGTCGTCGCCGATCTGGTACACGCCGGGCCCGAGGCGCGCAAGGCGGCCGAAGCCGGGCTGACCGTGGCGGCGCTTCAACAGAAAGGGCGCGACGGCGCTCGACGACGCCGCAGTTGAAGGCGCTGATCGTCGGCAAGTCCTTCTGGCTGCGCAACAACGTCACGGGTCGAGCCGATCAAGATCCGCTACGACGAGGACGGACAGCGGATCATCCTCCACGTCGGGCGCAGCGCCACGATCCCGAGCGAGATGGGCAACCTCCCGATGAGCGGCTACCAGGGCGTGCCGGCCGCATACGCGATCCGCAACGGCCGCCTCGTCACCACGCTCGCAGGCAGCCCCTTCGAGGTCACCTTCTATAAGGCGGGCGACGCGTACTATGCGGCGCGCTCCAACGAATTCGGTTACGCCAACTATCAGGTGCTTCCGAAGGGTCCGGCCAACCTGGTCAAGCTCAACCGGGGCGAGCACGTGGAAGAGGACCAGTCCATCTATCTGCAAACCAAAGAGTGACTTCGTCGGGCCCAGGCTTGTTCCGGAGCTCCGGCTGGCTCCTCGTCGGATTTCTTTCATGAAACGCTGGCTGCACGAGCCGCTCCTCCACTTCCTGGTTCTCGGAGCCCTCCTCTTCGGGGCTTACGGCCTGCTCAATCGCGGACCGGGCTCCGGACCGACGTCGCGTCGCATACTGCTCACGCTCGACGACTTGAGACAGCTCCAGATCGGCTTCGCCGCCCAGTGGCAGCGGCCTCCGAACGAACCGGAGATGCTCGCCCTGATCGAGAACCGCATCCGCGAGGAGATCCTCTACCGCGAGGCTCTCGCGATGGGTCTCGACAAGGACGATACGATCGTCAAACGCCGGATGGCGCAGAAGATGCAGTTTCTGTCGGAGGACGTCTCCGCGGCTTACGAGCCCGCGACCGACGAGCTGAAGGCCTGGTACCGCGCGAACTCGCGGATGTTCGAGGAACCGCCCCGCGTCACGTTTCGGACGCTGTATTTCTCCCCCGACCGCCGTGGCGCGCGCGCCCGGGAGGATGCCGAGAAAGCACTTTCGAAGCTCTCGGGAAGGCCGGGCGCGTGGCCCGCCGCGTCGACTCTCGGCGATCCCTTCATGTTCGCCAACTACCTCGCCGACCGCTCCGCCGGCGAGATTGCCAAGGAGTTCGGCCCCGCATTCGCGAAGGCGCTCTTCGATCAGAGGCCGGGCGTCTGGACGGGTCCGATCGAATCGGGCTACGGCTGGCATCTCGTGTTTCTCGACTCCCTGAAGCCCGCTCGCGTCCCCGAGTTCGAAGAAGTCGAGCCGGAGGTCAAGACGGCCTGGCTCGGGGCCCGGAAGGCCGCCGCCTGGGACGATGCGTACCGGAAGATGCGCTCGAAGTACGAGTTGCTGCTGCCCGCTCCACCGGAGGAGGCGCCCTCTCCATGAGCCCCTTCTTCGTCAGCCTGACAGCCTTCGCCTGCGTTTACGGCGGCGCCCTGGTGGGGTTCGCCCTGCGCCTTCCCGAGCATCACCGGGATGCCGATTCCCGGGACGTGCTGAAGGCCAGCACCGCCTTGATCGGAACCATGGCGGCGCTCGTCCTCGGGCTTCTCGTCGCGTCGGCGAAGAACTCGTACGACAACCAGCGGGAGGAGCTCATCCACATCTGCGCCGACGTGGCTCTGCTCGACCGCGCTCTGGCCAACTACGGCCCCGAAGCCATCGCCACCCGCCAGCAGCTTCGCGCCACGGTCCACGCCGCGTTCGGCCAGCTCTGGAAGCGCGGCTCGGAGCCGCCCTCCACCGCGGGCGAGGCGCTCTACGACGCGATCGATCGGCTGCCGTCCTCGGACGAGCGGAAGCGCTCGATCAAAGCCGTGGCGGGCGAGCTCGCGATCGGACTCGGGAGGACGCGCTGGCTGATGTTCGCCCAGAGCGGAAGCGCCATTTCGACGCCGCTGCTCGTTGTCGTCGTTTTCTGGCTGACGATCCTGTTCGTCAGCTTCGGCGTCTTCGCGACGCCCAACGCCACGGTGCACGTCGCCCTTTTCGTATCCGCGTTGTCGGTCGCCGCCGCCGTCTTCCTCATCCTCGAGATGGATCGTCCATTCGAGGGGCTCGATACGGATCTCGGACGCTCCGCTGCGCGACGTTGTCAGCCGTCTCGGACATGATTAGGATTCGCCAACGACAGCATGGCGACCACCGAACGCGCGTGCAAATCGCCCATCGCGTACACCTCGGCCCGGTGAGTCTCGCGCGCCGGGGCTTCTTCGCGGCACTTCTGGGCCTGGCGGCCTCCTCGGCCGCCGCGCACGAGGCCCGGCCCGCCTATCTCGAGATCCGCGAGACCGGGCCCGGCCGCTACGACCTCCTGTGGAAGACGCCCGTCCTGTCGGGGATGCGTCTTCCCGTCGCCCTCCAGGTGCCGGTCGACGCGCGGACGGTCGGAGAAGCGACGGTGCAGGAGCTCGCCGACTCGCGTCTCGAGCGGCGGACCATCGAAGCGGGCGCCGCGGGACTGGCCGGCAAGCGCATCGAGTTCCCGGGGCTCCAGGCCACGATCACCGACGTCCTCGTGCGCACGGAGATGCTGGACGGCCGAACCTGGACCACGATCGTCCGACCTTCGCAGCCCTGGGTCGAGATCGCAGCCGCGCAGACGCGCACGCAGCTTCTCGGCACGTACGTCGTCCACGGGATCCGCCACATCGCCTTCGGGCCCGACCATCTCCTTTTCGTCTTCGGCCTGCTGTTGATCGTCCAGGATCGTTGGATGCTCGTGAAGACGGTCACGGCCTTCACGGTGGCCCACTCGATCACCCTCGCCATCGCGACGTTCGGCTGGGCGGAGGCGCCGGTCCTGCCGCTGAACGCCGCGATCGCTCTCTCGATCTTTTTCCTCGGGCCCGAGATCGTGCGGTCATGGCGGGGTGAGACGAGCTTCACGATCCGGCATCCCTGGGTCGTGGCCTTTCTCTTCGGCCTCCTGCACGGGTTCGGCTTCTCCTCGGCGCTCACGAGCGCGGGACTGCCGCGGGCGGGTCTCCCTTTTGCTCTCCTGGGCTTCAACGTCGGCGTGGAAATCGGCCAGCTCGCCTTCGTCTTACTCGTCGTCGCGCTCGAGCGGGCCTTCCGCGTCCTCGAGGTCCAGTGGCCCCGCTGGGCCCAGGCGCTTCCCGGCTACGCCGTCGGCACACTCGGAGCGTTCTGGACGATCCAGCGGACGGCGATCCTCCTCGGATGGCAGGCGTGAGCGCACGGCGGACGGATCCACGGGCGGCGCTCGCATCGGCCGCCGCAGGCCTCGCGTGGCTTCTCCTTCCCGGCCCGGCATCCGCCCACACCAAAGGCGGGGAAGCGGCAGGTCTCGTCGCGGGCCTGGCCCATCCGGTCTCCGGCCTCGACCACGTCCTCGCCATGGTCGCCGTCGGCCTGTGGGGTGCCCAGCTCGGCCCGCCCGCGATCTGGCTGCTGCCGGTGGCGTTTCCCATGGTCATGGCCCTGGGCGGTGCGCTCGGGCTCGTCGGCGTCCACCTTCCGGGCGTGGAGGTCGGGATTGCGCTGTCGGCGCTCGGGCTCGGCGCGGCCGTTCTCTTCGAGGCGAAGCCGAAGCTCGCCGCCGCGGCGGCGCTCGTCGGCTTCTTCGCGATCTTCCACGGCCACGCGCACGGGACGGAGCTTCCCAGTGGCGCCAACGGGTTGCTCTATAGCATCGGCTTCGTGGTGGCGACCGGCCTGCTTCACGCCGCAGGGATCGGCATCGGAATGATTCATCGCTGGCCGGCCGGCCGCATGGCGCTGCGCTGGACCGGGGCACTGGTCGCGCTCGCCGGTCTTGCGTTCCTCTGGAGGGCGCTGACCTAGGCCATGCCGCTCCTCCTCGCACACCTGATGACGACGGGGCTCGGGCCGTTCTACGACGGGCTCGCCCACCTCTTCGTCACGCCAGAAGACCTGCTTCCCGTGCTGGCCCTCTCGCTCGCGGCGGGGCTGCGCGGCCCGTCGCAGGGGCGCTGCGCCCTGTTCGTCCTGCCCCTCGCGTGGCTCGCCGGCACGTTCCTCGGCGGCCTCTTCTCCCCGCACTGGATCTGGCCTGTCGTCTCGGGCGTCCTGACCGTCTTCGCGGGCGCGCTCGCCGCCGCGGACCGCGGGGCATCCGTGCGCCTCGTGGCCGTTCTCGCCGGAGCGATCGGGCTCTGGAACGGAGCCTGGAACGGGATCGAGCTCGCCCGCTCGGGGTCCGACACGCTCCTCACGGGCCTTGGGATCGCCAGCGCGGTCTTCGTCGTCGTGGCACTCGTCGGCTCCCTGGCCGCTGCCGTCCGGGCCGCGGCCCGCATTGCCGCGCGTGTCGCGGGTAGCTGGATCGCGGCTGCCGGCCTCTTCATGCTGGGCTGGTCGCTCCGCTGAGCGGAGCCGCCGGCTCCCAGGCGCCCGGCACTCTCGGGCACCGATCGGGAAACCGGCCCCGGACTTGCATATCCTTAGCGTTCGTAGACCTCGCGCGGCCGGAATGACCCGGCGGCGAGGCAAGACTTGAAAATGGAGGAACCCATGAATCGTCGTTGGATCACCCCGGTACTACTCTTCGCGATCGTCGCTCTGGTCGCACCGCTCGCAACAGCCGAGGACAAGGCACCCGACGCGACGATCAAGCTCTCCGAGGGCTCCGTGGCGGCCGGAATCGGCTGGTCCTGGGGCAAGGGGACGCTGTCGTACGGCGGCAAGACCTACCACGTCAAGATCTCGGGACTGACCGTGGCCGAGGTCGGCATCACCAAGGCCGAGGCCTCGGGCAATGTCTACAACCTCAAGAGCATCGCGGACTTCGACGGTGTCTACGCCGCAGCCGGTGCCGAGGGGACGGCGGGCAAGGGCGCGGGCGTCTCGTCGCTGCGCAACTCCAAGGGTGTCGTGATCAACCTGAAGAGCGAGACCAAGGGCGCCAACGTCAAGGTCGCCGCCGAGGGGCTCAAGCTGACCGTCGAGAAGTAAAACTTCCAAGCGTCGAAAGCCGGGCGCGCCGCGCCGGGACTCCAGTCGTCCCTGCTCGACGCGACGCACCCGGCTCCTCTTTCCCGGCTCGGAGAAAAGAAAAAGCCCTCGCGAGCGCGAGGGCTTTTGGTTTTCGGTGAGACGGACGCTACTTCGAGATGCTCGCGAACGTGATGTCGTCGGTCTTTCCGTCGATGACTGCGAGTCCGCAGGCCGTCGCGGCGCCCGAACCGTCGAACTTGCAGCCGACGAGGCCCGCGGACGCCGAGGCGCACTCGCCCTTGTCGACCTCGGTCACCCACCAGCCCGAGTTCGCCGGCTTGCCGAGCGTGTTGCCCGCCGCATAGACCGCGACGAGCATCGCGCCGGTGCCCGTGCCGCCGTTGCCGCAGGTGAACGTTCCATCTTTGGAGTAGTAGAGCACCTTGTCCTCGTCGTCCCAGAGGACCTGCGTGTCGTCGACATTGCCGTCGCCGTCGATGTCGATCTTCTCGGCCCAGACCGAGTCGGTGTCGCCGGCGGCGTTCGCCGTGGACGTCGACGCCTTGCCCTTGCCGACCGAGGTGCCCTTCGTGGCGCTCGCGGGCGGGGGCGCGCCGGCCTTGCCCTTGGTGGCCGACGGGTTGACCTTGACCGGGGCCTGCGCCGCCTGCGCGAGGAGCGCCGCGCCGCCGACGAGAACACACACCGAGAAAGCCGCCAGGATGCGAACCATTCGACTCATCTTTCCGTCCTCCTTTTTTCGGGTTTGTTTTAGGCGGGAAAGCCTATAACAGGCGGGTTCAGATCTCCCACTGGAGCCGGAGCTGGTAGAAATGGGTCTTTCCCCGTATCCCGGACTGCTGCAGGGTTCCGTAACCGTAATTGAACTCGAATCGGAACTCGCTCGTTGGAAACCACGAAAAGGCTCCGCTCCAGCGGTCGAAACGCCCCCCCTCGACCGCCCGAGAGGTCAGGTCGATCCAGGAGTAGCGGGCGCCGAGCTCGAACGCTCCCGCCCCGCCGTGCCGGAACGAGAGGGAGCGGGAGGGAGTCAGCTGGCCGAAACAGCCGCACGCGCGCTCGTAGGGGCGCGTCTCGCCCGTGATCGTCCAGGAGGCCTGGACGTACCACGCCGCGAAGCGCGGATCGCCGGCCTGGGGCGCGTCGGACCGCGAGCCCGTGTATTCGGCCGCGACGGTCACGGGGCCTTCGACCGCCGCGAACTCGAAGCCGAGGCTCGCGTTGCTGTCGGCCGGAAAAGACCCCGTGTCCACGAAGAAGGGCGCCTCATAGACCTCGGGGCGGCTTCGGGAGCGCGCGCTGCCTTCCTGGGCCTCGGCGTAGGCTCCCCAGACGCCGAGGTGCACCAGCCTCCGACCGCCATTCGCGTCGACGGGCAGGCCGGCGAACCTGCCGTTGAAGATGTTGCCGCTCTCGGAAAACGAGAGGCCGTTCGTCAGCCAGCCGTTGTACCAGCCGGCGGACCAGTTAACTCGGCCGTGGGCCGCCACGCCCCTCAAACGCACCCCGGTGTTGCGTGGCACGGTCAGAGCCGACGACATGGTGGACCGCTCCATGAAGACGAGATCGTAGCTGTTGGAGAGCCGCTCCATCGTGACGCCCTCGGATTGGTTTCCCACCGTCACCGAAAATAGCCCGGCCACCGGGACGGTGACGTTGAGCGCCGAGAGCGTCCAGCCGCGCTGGCTGTTGGACTGGTCCGACCCGTCGTACTCGGCTTCGATCTGGAAGCTCCACGGAAATGGCGCCCTGAGCTGCCCGTCGACCTCGAAGTTGTCGAGGCGGAAGAGGCCGTCGGTCGGAAGATTCCCGACCTGAACGACGCTGGCCGGGTTCTGCGCGAACAACGCGCCGTCGACCATCGCCGTGACGTGGAGCTGGAGATCGATCCAGGGAAAGGCCCATGCGTTCCAGGGAAGCTTCAGGGGAGGCGGCGACGACTCCTCCGAGGCTGATGCCTGGCCGCGCGCGGACCCGGAGAGACCGGCCGAAACAACGAGAGCCAGCGAAACGGCGGTTCCCGGGCGAAGTCGGGTCCTAGAGCTCACCGAGCCGCCCCGCTTTTCGGACTTCGCGCAGCACGATTGGCGGAAGGGATCCGCCGTGCCGGACCCTCACGCCTCGTCGAAGCCCTCCCCGGCCAACCCATCGAGCTCCGCGATCCCCGCGGCCAGCGGCCGGGCCGTCGCCGCCGACGCATTCTGATTTTCCGTCCGAATCGCCCCCCGATTTCTGATCTCCGGAAGCCGGCGCCGGCCGAGGCGCGCGACGCTCAACCCGCCCGTCCGCGACGACCGCCCGGAGCCCCCCCGACAGGCGGGGGTTGCTCGATCTGTCATGACTCCTTGTGCGTTTGGCGTGCCGACGTTCCCCGTCCAGCGCCGGCTCTCAGAACTTCACCATGTATTTCTTGGCCTCCAGGCACACGCTGAAGGCTTTCTTGAAGTTGTCGAGCTGCTGTGCGGTCGCCTGCTGCACCGACGCCGACTGCTGCGCGACCTGCTGTTCGGTCTGCTGCTGCTTCTGGCGGCCGCGCGCCCGGCCGACGACCGCCCCCGAGGCCGCACCGATCGCCGCTCCCTTGCCTGCGTCGCCGCCGATGGCGCCGAAGAGAGCGCCCATCGCAGCGCCGCCGGCCGCGCCCTTCAGGCCCGAGCCCTGAGCCGCGGTCGAGGCCTGCTGCTGCGCTGCAGCAGCCTGCTGCTGCTGGGCCTGCGCCTGCTGCTGGAGTTGGAAGGGATCGGTCCCCGTATTCTGGACCGCCCAGTTATAACACTCGGCCTCGTCGACCGACTGCTGGGTCGCCGACTGCCCTGTGGTCGGAAAGACATAGATGCTCATGGTCGCCGCCAGGGTCTTCTGCTGCGGCGCGTTCTGCGCCTGCAGCGACGGCCTGGAAGCCGCCGCCAGCGCGAGAAGCGCGGCCGTGAGCGCCGTGCGTTTCATGATTGCCTCCTTACTTGCCCGCCGCCTGCGGCGTGCATTCTCCGAACACCGAAACGGTCAGTCCGTCACGCGCCACGGCGACCGACGCCATGCCGCTCTGCTCGTGGATCACGAAGGAAAACGCCCGCCCCGTCTCGAAACCCTGCAGCACGATCAGACCTTCTTCGCGCGAGAGCGTGCGGATCGGCGTCCTGCGGTTCTCGCCGCTCGCCTTCGTCGTCGCGAAGGTCTTCGCTTTCAGATCGATCTCGATGAAAGCCGGGATGTTCAACTTCCAGGGCGCCTCGGTCGTGCAGCCCGCGCCCTCCGTGCAGCGCGTCGCCTCGACCGCGGCGCAGAGGAGCCGGTCCTGACCAGTCAGATCGTCGGCAGGCAACGATCGGCTCGCCGCTGCCAGCCCCGCCACGAGTGCTGCGACATGTCGTTTCATGTTCCTCCTCGATTTCTCATGCTCCCATCCTATCGCCGGCGCCCGCCGCCGCCGCTGCGGCTCGCGCCGCCCCCGCTGCGAGAGGCCGCGTTGTAGCTCGATACCCTGGACGCGCCCTGCTGCCGTGCCGAGGCTTCCCGGTTCAGATCCTTCGAGACATCGGATCCCTTCCACGAGCTTCCGTCGCCCGCGCTCGACCGGCCTGACGGCATCGTCGCGGCCCGACTCGACGAAGACGAACCGCCCGGCTTCGCCTGCGTGCCGGCCTCCGCCTTGGCGGGCTTGTCGACCGAGTTCCAGCCGCCGTTTTCGTACTTGGACCACCCGCCGCTCGCATCCTTCTTGTAGACGTTGCCGTCCTTGCCGGCGTAGACGTTGTTGTTCGCGTCCTGCCCGACGCGCACGGTGCCCTGGTCGGTCCGGACCTTCGTCATCGAGCCGCCCTCGGAGCCGTAGCTGTGCCGCACCGTCCCCTGGCTGTTCGAAGCGCGATTGGAGACCGCCCAGTCGTCGCCCCGCGCAACGGCCGTCGATCCCCACGATCCGTAGGGACTCCAGCCCCCCGCCCGCGCCGAGGCCACGCCCGTGTAGGGGTTGTAGCCCGAGGACCACGTACGACCGCCGTACGGCGTTTGAACGGTCGACACGCGTCCATAGCGCCCGGTCGAGGGGTTGTACCAGGCCGCGCCGCCGGCCATGCCGTAAGGTCCGTAGACCGCGCCTCCGTGGCCGTAACGGCCGGTCGCCGGGTTGTACCAGGCGCCGTAACCGTACGCGTACGGATAGGGACGGTAGATGGGATACGGATACCGACCCCAGTACATGTACGGCGGATAGTACCAGCCCGTGCCATAGACGACGCACGCGCCGACCGTCATCCCCACGACGAAGGCGCCCATGTATCCCGACGTGTAGCTCGCCTGGACCGTCGTCGTCGTGGGATTCGAGACGGTCACGTACGTGACGTTGTAGACCGGGCTCGATGCCGGGATCGTGTAGATCTCCCTGGGCACGGAGTCACAGGTCTGCCACGGCCCTGAGGGCGTCGTCGACATGAACCAGACGCCCTGGAAGCAGAGGTAGTAGAGATCGCCGACCCGGATGACCTTGTCGGCCGTGTTCGTCGCGTATGACATGGAAGTCGTGTCGATCGGCGCGAACTTCGGCTCGCCGTCGTAGGCCACCTTGACCGCCGCAGCCGCTTCCGCTTTGTTCACGATCACCGTCGTCGGAATCTGCGCCAGCAAGACCGCGTCGATTGCTTCCTCGGTGCCGGGCACCGAGGCGAGCACATTGCCCTTGGCGCCCTTGCGCGGAATCGCCGCGAAGTCCTTCGGCAGATCGGCGCTCGCGTAGGCCCAGGGCCCTTCGAGCGACTTCGCGCGAAACCAGCGGCCTGAAACCAGGAAGTAACACTGCTTCTCGCTGGACTGGACGAAGACGTCGTCCTCGGTGTTTTTCGCGTAGGCGAGCGGCGTCCCCGGAATCGGCGTCCAGACGGGCGCGCCTTCGAAGAGAATCATTTCGGCGGGCTTGCTCGTGAAGAACACCTTGACGGCTGAGGCCTTCACGGCGGGCGGAGGAACCATCTTCTTGACGTCGTCGAAGTTCTGCTCCCCCGGGAGCTTCGCCATGTCCGCCGGAAGCACGGCCGTCGCTTCCCATCCCTGCGCGAGCGAGCGGGAGGTCAGCCAGACGTTCTCGTTGAGCAGGTAGTACTGCGAGGTCTTCTCGTTGAAGAAGAGGTCCCAGTTCGTGTTGACGACGAACTTGAGATTCGTTCCCTCCACAGGCGCGAGCACGGGCTCCCCATCGACGAAGAGCAGGATCGCCGGGGCCGTCGAAACGAAGATCGGGGGCGGATCGTCGTTGGTCTGGATCGCGGGCGACGGCGCGGCCCGCTTCTCGAGCGCGGCGATGACTCGGTCGAGCGAGAGCGTCATACCGGCCGTCGGAAAGAGCTCGGCGAACCGGTCCTTCGCCCGTTCCTCCGCCGCCGCGTCCAGAGTCGGGAAGTGGACTTCCGTCGCGTCGATCTTCGTGATCAGGACGGTCCGGCCCTCGACGTCGGGTACGGTCTGTGCCAGGAGCTTGACCACGCCGAGCGCCTGCTTGCCGTCCTTGGTGACGGAGAACGCGACGCGCGCGGTGAGCTCCTTGTAGTCCGTCCAGGATTCGATCTGCGGCTGGTAATAGACGAGCTGGATGCCGCCCTTCTCGATTTCACGGGGCCAGCCGGGGTCGCCGACGGGCGCCGGCGCCGAAACGGCCGCGGCGGCGAACAGCGATCCGACGCACACCAGACTCGCGAGCAGCGCCGCCGTCGCGGCTCTCCACGGGGAATGGGAAACCATGACGATGTCCTCCGTCACGCAAATAGTATTCGACTTCGCGGCCCGGGACGGCGAGCGCTGCCGTGATAGAAATCGCACACCCTTCGAGAGGAAAAGCATGTCGGCGAGCCCACGCACCCTGGCCATCGACATCGGCGGTACGGGCATCAAGACGATGGTCCTCGACGTCCGCGGAAAGACGCTCACGGAACGGACGCGCGTCGATACGCCGCGACCGGCCACTCCGCGCGCCGTGCTCGCCGCGATCGTCGGCCTGGCGAAGGCGCAGGGAGCGTTCGATCGGATCTCGACCGGCTTTCCGGGCGTCGTTCGCCGGGGCGTGACGGAGACGGCGTGGAACCTGGATCCGCGCTGGATCGGGACGGATCTCCAGACCCTCCTCGAGCGGGCGCTCCGCAAACCCGCGCGCGTCGCCAACGACGCCGACGTCCAGGGACTCGGCGTCATTCGCGGCCGCGGCGTCGAGCTCGTGATCACGCTCGGCACCGGGTTCGGCTCCTCCCTCTTCATCGACGGGCGCCTCGTGCCGAACGTGCAGCTGGCCCACCATGCGGGCTGGAACCGGAAGACCTACGAGGACGAGCTGGGCGATCGAGCTCTCCGGAAATCCGGCAAGAAGAAGTGGAACCGGCGTCTGGCCAAGGCGATCCGGTCGCTCGATGCCCTGTTCAACTTCGATCATCTCTACATCGGGGGCGGCAACTCCCGGAAGGTCGCGCCCGATCTGCCTCCGAACGTCAAGCTCGTGTCCAACCTCGCCGGCTTGACCGGAGGGATAGCGCTCTGGCGGACCGGGAGGGAGACCGAATGAGCGAAGCCGTCGCCTCCGACGCCCTCGTCTTCTTCGGAGCCACGGGCGATCTGGCCTACAAGCAGATCTTCCCGTCGCTCCAGAGCATGGTCCGCCGCGGGGCCCTGACCGTCCCCGTCATCGGCGTCGCCAAGTCGGGTTGGGGAATCGAGAAGCTCCGCGAGCGCGCGCGGGCGAGCCTCGCGGAGCACGGCGGAGTCGACGAGGCGGCGTTTGCAAAGCTGACGACGCTCCTCCAGTACATCGACGGCGACTACGCGGATCCGGCGACGTTCCAGAGACTCCGCGCCGCCCTCGGCGCCGCGAAGCACCCGACCCACTATCTCGCGATCCCGCCGAGCCTGTTCGGCTCGGTCATCGAGTCTCTCGGCAAGTCCGGATGCGCCGACGGGGCCCGCGTCATCATCGAGAAGCCGTTCGGCCACAACCTCGCAACCGCGCACGCCCTCAACGCCACGCTCCACTCCGTCTTCCCCGAGACGTCGGTCTTCCGGATCGATCACTACCTCGGTAAAGAGGCCGTGGAGAACCTGCTCTTCTTCCGCTTCGCGAACACGTTCCTCGAGCCCATCTGGAACCGCAACTACGTCGACTGCGTCCAGATCACGATGGCCGAGGCCTTCGGCGTGCAGGGCCGCGGCAAGTTCTACGACGAGACGGGGGCGATCCGCGACGTCGTCGAGAATCACCTCCTCCAGGTCGTCGGGTACCTCGCGATGGAGCCTCCGATCTCGGTCGATGCCGACCGCATCCGCGACGAGCAGGTCAAGGTCTTCCGCGCGATCAAGCCCATCAAGGCCGAAGACGTGGTGCGCGGGCAGTTCGTGGGATACCAGAAGGAACCCGGGGTCAAACCGGGGTCGACCGTCGAGACGTACGCGGCCGTGAAGCTCGAGATCGACTCCTGGCGCTGGGCGGGCGTCCCGTTCTTCATCCGAGCGGGCAAGTCGCTGCCGGTCACCGCAACCGAGGTGCTCGTCGACCTCAAGCGGCCGCCGCTCTCGCGGCTCTCGCCCGAGGAGAGCAACTACTTCCGGTTCCGCCTCGGGCCCGACATCGCGATATCGATCGGCGCGCGGGTCAAGAAACCGGGCCAGGAGATGGTGTCGGAGCCGACGGAGCTCGCCGCCGTGTCGCAGGACCGGCGCGACGGACTGGCGCCGTACGAACGCCTCCTGACCGACGCCATGAAAGGCGATGCGACGCTGTTCGTGCGGGAGGACGCCGTCGAGGCCGCATGGGCCGTCGTCGAAAAGATCCTCGACGACGCCACACCCGTCCACCCGTACGCTCCCGGGACCTGGGGACCGAAAGAGGCGGATCGGCTGACGGCCGGTCTCGAGAGCTGGCACGACCCGGCGGCCTCATGAAGGCATGAACGCGTGAAGGCCGCCGAGACCGCGGAAGGCCGCCGGATCGCCGAGAACGACGCGCGGACCGCGCACTGGAACCGCTGGGGACCGTACCTTTCCGCGCGCGCCTGGGGCACCGTCCGGGAGGACTACAGCGCCGACGGCGCGGCGTGGGATTCGTTCCCGCACGATCACGCGCGCTCGCGGGCCTACCGCTGGAGCGAGGACGGGATCCTCGGAATCTCCGACCGCCACCAGCGCATCTGTTTCGCGCTCGCCCTCTGGAACGGCCGGGACCCGATCCTCAAGGAGCGCTTCTTCGGGCTGACCAACTCCGAGGGCAACCATGGCGAGGACGTCAAGGAGTGCTGGTTTTACCTCGACGCCACGCCCTCGCACTCGTACCTGAAGGCCCTCTACAAGTACCCGCACGCGGAATACCCGTACGCGCAGCTGCTCGAGGAGAACCACCGCCTGGGGCCGCGCGAGCCGGAGTACGAGCTCATCGACACGGGCATCTTCGAGGGTGGACGCTACTTCGACGTCTTCGTCGAGTACGCGAAGCCCTCGCCCGAAGACGTCCTCGTGGAGATCACCGTCTGCAACCGCGGCCCCGAGGCGGCGACCCTCGACCTGCTTCCCACGATCTGGTTTCGCAACACGTGGTCGTGGGACGGGTCGCAGCGCCCGGGCCTCGCCGCCGACGAGGTCCCGGGGCGGATCCGCCTCGACGAGCCCTCCTACGGAACGCGCTACCTGCACTGTCCTCCCGCCGCCGAGCTGCTCTTCACCGAGAACGACACCAACCTCGAGCGCCTTTACGGAGCGCCCAATCCGACGCCCCACGTCAAGGATGCCTTCCACGCGTACCTCATCGGCGGACATCACGACGCGGTCAACCCGCAGCGGCGCGGAACGAAGGCCGCCGCCCGGCAGCGGGTCGATGTTCCGGCCGGCGGTGAGGTTCGCGTGCGCCTCCGGCTGACGAAGGAGGCCGTCGGCGACCTCGGCGACGGATTCGAAGCCGCGCTCGGGCGCGCTCGCCGCGAATCCGACGAGTTCTACGCCGCATCGATTCCCGCGGTCCTCTCGCCGGAGGAGCGGATCGTGATGCGCCAGGCGTTCGCGGGCATGATCTGGTCGCGCCAGTACTACGGGTACGACGTGCGCCGGTGGCTGCTCGGCGATCCGGCGCAGCCCCCGCCGCCGGCGCAACGCCGGCGCGGGCGCAATGCCGACTGGAAAAACCTCTACGCCGGCGACGTGCTGTCGATGCCGGACACCTGGGAGTTCCCCTGGTTTGCGGCCTGGGACCTCGCGTTTCACTGCGTCGTGCTGGCCCTGATCGATCCGCGTTTCGCCAAGGACCAGCTCATCCTGATGCTGCGCGAGTGGTACACGCACCCGAACGGCCAGATCCCGGCGTACGAATGGGCGTTCGGCGACGTGAACCCGCCCGTCCATGCCTGGGCGGCGATCCGCGTCTACCAGATCGAGAAGTTAAAGACGGGCAAGGGCGATCGGGAGTTCCTCGAGAAAGTCTTCCACAAGCTCCTGCTCAACTTCGACTGGTGGGTCAATCGCAAGGACGCGCTGGGCAACAACATCTTCCAGGGCGGCTTCCTCGGGCTCGACAACATCGGCGTCTTCGACCGGAACACGACGCTGCCTCCCGGCTTCACGCTCGGGCAGGCCGACGGGACGAGCTGGATGGCGATGTACTGCCTCAACCTGCTCGCCATGTCGCTCGAGCTCGCCGTCGAAGACCCGGCCTACGAGGACGTCGCGAGCAAGTTCTGGGAGCACTTCGTCTACATCGCGCACGCCATGCACCACATGGGCGAGGACGGATTCAGCCTCTGGGACGAGCAGGACGGGTTCTTCTACGACGCGCTGCGGCTGCCGGACGGCACGCACGAGTCCCTGCGCGTCCGCTCGCTCGTCGGCGTCATCCCGCTCTCGGCCGTCGCGACCGGACACTTGAGCCTCCTCGACCGCTTCCCGGGTTTCAAGCGACGGATGCAGTGGTTCGTCCAGAACCGGCCGGACCTGCTCTCCTCGTGCGCCTCGATGACCGAGGAAGGCAAGGACCGGCGCGTCCTCTTCTCCCTCGTCACGCCCGACCAGCTGCGGCGCGTGCTCCGGTTCGTGCTCGACGAGAACGAGTTCCTCTCACCGTACGGCATCCGCTCGGTGTCCCGCTTCCACCGCGAGCACCCCTACGACGCGTACACGGGCTCGATCCACCACCGTCTGGAGTACGAGCCGGGCGAATCCACCTCCGGGATCTTCGGCGGCAACTCCAACTGGCGCGGGCCGATCTGGTTCCCGATCAACTACCTGATCCTCGAGTCGCTCAAGCGCTACCACCAGTACTTCGGCGACGACTTCAAGGTCGAGTGCCCGACGGGGTCGGGCAAGATGATGACCCTCGCGGAGGTCTTCCAGGAGCTGGCGCGGCGGCTTTCGCGCGTCTTCCTGCCGGGTCCCGATGGGAGCCGTCCCGTCTATGAGGGCATCGCGATCTACCGCGACGATCCCCACTGGAAAGACCTCGTGCTCTTTCACGAGTACTTCCACGGCGACACGGGCAAGGGCCTCGGCGCCTCGCACCAGACCGGCTGGACGGGCCTCGTGGCCAAGCTCCTCGACGAGCTCGGCGGCGAGGAGTTCCCCTTCGCCGTCAGCGAGTAGTCCGGCTCAGAATCCCGGATTGGGAAAAGTGTTGCCCGTGTCGGGCCCGTACCACTTCTTGTTGTTCAGGTCGTAGCGCCATCCGATCGCGGTGTATGGGAAGCGGATGACGTCGAAGAGCGTGTAGAGGCAGACGCCCCACCACTTCGTGCGCGGCACCTTCAGGGCCTCGAGGACCTGCCCGAAGTTGATGCCGATCTCGAGGCCGAGCTGGCGCTGGCGGACCTCGGGAGGGGAATACGGATAGCCCTTGGTCCCGTAGGTGACGGAAAAGAGCAGGAACCGCGCGGGGCCCGGATTGAAGCCCGCGCGCTTGCCGAGACCCGAAAACTTGAGGTCCGCCGTGTAGATCTCGGACGAATAGTCGCGGCCCAATCCTCCGACGGGCGACTTCGGCGCGCCCGGCACCCAGCCGGCGCGAAACCCGACGAGGTCGTCGAGCTCGTAGTGGATGATCGCGAGACCCGAGAGGGCACCCAGCGCGTCCATCGTCAGGTCCTCCCAGGAGAACCCGAACTTGTTCGTGCCGTCGCCGATCTCCGTCATGAGGCCGGCGAGAAACGACGTTCCCGTGGCGATCAGCGCGGCCTGATCCCGCGGCACGTGAAACGCCTTGTTGTACTCGTTCGCGAAGCGCGTGACGATGTAGTACGACACGAAGTGCGAGGCCTTGTCCGCCCCGCCGACGTAGGTGTCCTGCCCGAACCACCCCTCGTGGGTGACGTGGAACGGGAACTTCGGCGTCTCCGAGTACGCGCTATACGCGGAACCGCCGATCGCGAGGGCCGTCCCGACGCCCACCCAGAACCACTTGGGCGTGGGCGGCGCCGCGGGGCCGGCAAGCGAGGGTTCGTCGGAGTCGAGGTCGAAGTCGGCGAGGAACGCGGGCGCCGACCGGCTCGCCTCGGACATCGCGGCGGCGAACGACGCGTCGAACCCCGAGCCCTCGATGAGCGCCTCGCCTCCGGTCTCGCCCGACGCACGCGCCGCGGCCCCCGCGGCGAGGAGGACCGCAAATGCTCCGCGAATCGTGCGCCTCATGCGGGCCGAGCCGCGCCCTCGCCCGCGAGGTAAAGCGTGCGCGACGGAAAGGCGATCGTGGTCCCGGCCGCCGCAACGATTTCCAGGATCTTCAGCAGGAGCTCCTCCTGCACGGCGAGAAACTCCGGCTGCGTCGCGGCCCGCACGTAGGCGAAGACCTCGACGTCGAGCGAGGACTCCCCCAGCCGCAGGAACCGGACGCGCGCGCTCTCGGTCTCGACCCGCGGGTCGGTCGCGAGCAGCCGCCGGGCGCCCTCGAGCACCCCGCGCATCTGGTCGGCCGTCGTCGCATAGGAGAGACCCACGATGGGATGAAACCAGAACTTGTCCCTTCGCGAAAGGTTTTCGATCTGATTCTCCATCACGACGCCGTTGGGGATGCTCACGACCGTCCGCTCGTTGGTGCGGATCCGGGTCGACCACAGGGTGACGTCCTCGATCTCCCCGAGCTGGCCACCGATCCGGCAGGTGTCGCCGACGCGCAGGGCGCTCTCGGCCAGGACCGCGACGCCTCCGAACAGGTTGGAAAGCGTCTTCTGGGCGGCAAACGCGAGCGCGAGGCCTCCGATTCCGAGCCCGGCGAGGGTCGCCGTCAGGTTGACCCCGAAGGCCGCCAGCCCGACGAGGACGACGAACACGAAGGCAACGAGCTTCATCGCCCGGCGGACGAGCGTCAGGGTCGCGTGCTCGGCGCCGGCGCCCGCCGGAAGCACTCGCGACAGGATGCGCCGGTTGAGGTTGTCGATCAGCCGCGCGAGCAGCCAGAGAAGGCCCGCGAGCCCGAGCACGAGCAGCGCCCGGTCGTAGTACAGACGGTAGAGGGCGGGCATCCCGATCCAGGTCATCGCCACCCGGTGCAGCAGGAGCGCGACGAGAAAGGTCGCGGGGCTCCGTGCGGCCGAGGCGATCCACTGCCCGGTCGTGTGCTCCGGGCCGCGGCGGCGGCCGAGGCGCAGCAGCCCGAGAACGATCCCGACCAGGACCCAGGCAACGGCGTAGAGAATCGGCAGGAGCGCCACCACCGCGATCGCCCGCCAGAGCGCCATCCCGCCGATCCGCGTCGTTGAGAAGAATTCCGGCACGCGTCGCTCGATGTCCGGAAGCGGAAGGGATGCGTAGATGTGCCGGCACTGCTTGACCGTCGGCCACGCGAGCAGCCACACGTGACCCGAGTCCTGGTTGGGCACCCGCACGAAGAGGACGTCGACCGGCTCGTCGCTGCCCCGCAGCTCGCCGACGCGCTCGACGTCGGGATCGAGGCCATCCTCGACGGTTCCGCGCGGGGCGCGGGAGAGCTGATCGAAGCTCGTCGTCACGAACTTGTAGTCGAAGACGACCTGGACCTCGTGCGCGATCGCCTCGCGCTGCGCCTGGAGGCCCGCCGGGATCTGAAGATACGCCGAGGCGTTCCGGAGATTGCCCTGCTGGATCGCCCGCAGGAAGCCGAGCAGGCTGCTCCGCGGCGTCTCACGGCCGTACGGATCGGCCGGCGGGGTCTCTTCGGCGGCTGCCGGCGCTGAAGGCGCGGCCGAGGGCAGGGAGAACTGGCCGGCGGCGGCGGCCGCACCGGCCATCAGAGCCGCGAAGAAAATCGCCGCCCGCCGCACGCCTCGAGCTCCGGCAGTCATGAGGTCCGGGATCTTAGCCGAGCGGGCTCAGCGGGCAGGCGGCGCATCGGAGGCCCCCGAGCCAGCCCCGGTCGCCTCGTGGAGCAGACGCGAGAGCTCCCGGAGCGCGGCCGGGTCGTAGAGGATTCCGACGTGCGTTTCCGCGTAGCCGGTCATTCCCGTCGCCACGGCCTGCGCGCGCGGGTCGAGCTGGCTCGAGAGCGCGATCGTGCCGTCGCCGGCGGGGCTGGGTCCGTGGTGGTCGGGGAGGCCCCAGCCGAAAAAGAGATGAAAGGGCAGATCCTCGGGCCAGGGCCGCGCGTGCAGGCGTTCGAGAAACGGGCTGCCCGGGGCCACGTCGACCCACGACGCGACGAGCTCGGTGCCCCTCTTGACGGCCCCCTCGACCTCCTTGACGCCGCCGTAAGGAGTGTCGAAGCTCGCATAGAACCGGAGGTATTCGGGGCGGCTCTTCCCGCACAGCTCGTTGACGGCCCGGCGGCCGACGAGTCCGCCCATGCTGTGCGCCACGATCGCCACCTGTGCGTTGGCCGGGAGCCGGGCCGCGATCTTCGAGACGACGAGCGCGAGGATCTTGCCGAGCTTGTCCAGGGGCAGCCCCGAGGGGTAGTAGAAGAGCCACACCTGGTAGCGCGACGCATCGAGCGACGGAACGAGCGCCGCGAAGTCGCGCGGCGTGCCATTGATGCCATGGACCAGGATCACCTGGGTTTTCTTCTTGTCCGGCACACCGATGGGAAAGGCGACGCCCTGAACCCGTGCGAGAAAACGGATCGGATCGTAGACACCGAGCTCGCCGAGCTCCGGCGCGAAGATCGGTTCGGCGACGGATTCGACGACGAAGGGCTTGAGATCCACTTTCCGCCGGATCCGCGTTGCGGAGGATCGAGGCTCTTCCAGATCGATCGGCACGTCGGGTGCCGGCACGATCAGATCGTCCCCGGCCTCCGCGGCCGCGACCCGCACCGGCGTGTCGGGAGCCGAGCGCCCCACGACCTCGTGCGTCTCGTAATAGCCGTTGCGGTCGAGGTCGGCGAAGTAGAGGAGGTCGTACGTACCCGCCGGCAGGAGCATGCCGTACGCGCCTGTGGCCGGGAGAACCTCGCGCGAGCCGACGAGCTCATGAGCCGTGCCGGCGTGGTCGAAGGCCGCCGCCAGCAGTTGCGGCTGCTCGCCCGGCCCCCACACCGGCTCGCCTTCCAGCACGAAACAGTTTTCGGGCAGGACTTCCCTCTCGAGGACGAGGCTCGGGTGCTTCTGGAGCTCCGAAAGCCCCTCGCTGCGGGCCTGGCGCCACTTCAGATACGAGCAGCCGGTCACAGTCGCGGCGAAGGTCGCCGCAAGCGCGACGGCCGCGATGCGAGCGCCCGCTGAACGGAAGCCACGGACTTCACGGACGCTCATGCCGTCACGCGGGCGAGCCGCTGCCGCCGCCGCAGCATCCGATTGGCGGCGAAGAGCGCGACGGCGACGGGAGGCAGCGCGAGGTACGGCCAGATGGTCTCCATCGCCGTTCGGCGGCCGGCGCCCGCCAACGCCTCCACCTCGAAACCAATCCGCGACTGCCCGCCGCCGCGGCGCACGCGCACTTCGACCGCCGACCTGCCGGCCGGGAACCCGACCTCGGCGGAAACGAAGAGCCGGTTTCTCGCATCGCGCCGCACCGGAACGGTCCGCTCGACACCGTCCGGACCCGTCACGGCGAGGATCGCTTCCGCATCGAGGACCGCCTGGCCCGTCGCGCGGTCCTGCACGAGGACACTCACCTCGGCCGGCCCGGCGCCCACGGGATCGGGCCGCGTGTAGACCGAGACGCGGAAGGGGCCCGACTCCTCGCTCGCCCGAAGTCTTCCGCCGTCCGCCGCGAGGGCGGCGGCACAGAAGAACCCGGCCGCCGCGAGAAGCGCTCGCCTCCGCATCAGTGCGCCATCCCGCGCATGGCCATCGGCTGCACGAGCGTCCAGACTCCGGCGGCCCAGAGCGCCGCGGCCACGCACGCGAGCGGCGCAAAGAGACGTCCCGGTCGCTTCGAGAGCTCCCCCGCCAGGCGCCACCCGGCATACAGCGAGAGCAGAAGGCCGAAGTCGAGGACGACGAGCTCGGCACCCGCGAGCGCCCGCGGCGAGAGCCAGGCGCCGGCGCTCGACCAGTCCGGCTGGCCGAAGAACGCGATTCCCGCCTCGCCCGCCGCGCGAACGGCTGCCGGAAGGACCGTCGGTCCGGCCGTCGCGAGGTGATAGACGAAGTGCGCCGCCCACATCGTCAACGCGAGCGGCAGAAGAGTCATGACCTGGCGGCGGAGGATCTCCGGAAACGGCGCGGCCGCGCGCGACCAGGCCCGGCCCGCGAGCGCGGCGCCGACCGCGAGCGCGGCAACCGCGGCCAGGGCGGCGACGAAAAAAGCCGCCGCACCGGCCTTCCCGTTCTCGCCGAGCCAGGAGGCGAAGGGCTCCACCATCGCCGCGGCTCCCGAAAAAGCTCCGAAGACGACCGCGAGCGCGACGGCGGCCACGTCCGGGCGCCGCGCGAGGCGGCCGGCAGCAGACACGTTTCGCGGCGGGTCGCGCCAGAGCTCCCGCCCGGGCACGACGGGAAGCAGGCCGACGTTGTCGTGCGGACAGGCCTTCGCGCAATCGAGGCAGAACGTGCAGTCGAGATTGCCCGACTTCGTGGGCAGGAACAGGTCCAGCCCGCACCCGGGTTGGTGCGTCCGCTCGTTGCCGCGCAGGCAGTCGTGCGTCGTGCAGCCGGCGCAGACCTCGGGCCGCCGCACCTGGACCTCGAGCGGCGAAACGAGGGAGCTCACGAAGGAGAACTGCCCGATCGGGCAGACGTACTTGCAGAAGCTCGCGCCGCGAAACATCCCCTCGACCAGGAATGCGGCTCCGAAGTAGCCGAGGACGAGCGCCGCGGTCGCCGCCGGGCGGTCCCAGAGCGCGAAGGCTTCGTAGGCCCAGAAGAAGACGACGAGCAGAAGGGCGGCGATCCACTTGGAGCGCAGGGCCGCCGGAAAGGCGCGTCCCGCCCGGCCGAGCCGTCTTCCGAGGGCGCGCGGCAGCGTGAACGGGCAGGCCATGCAGAACAGGTTGCCGGCGGCGAGCAGGGCGACGACCGCGAGTGCGCGCCCCCAGGTCCAGGTCAACGCCGACGCGAGGCTGGCCGCCCCGGTGGCGGGACCGGCGAGACCGTCGACGACCACGACGGCCGCGAGCACGAAAAAGACCGTCTGCAGGCTGCGCCGTCCCCAGCGCGACCGCAGGAACGCTCCGGCGATCGGCGCGCGCAGCAGATCGAAACGCGGCCGCGGGCTCGCAACGCCGGCGAGTGCGGGTAAGGGCGCCTTCGCGGCCGTCCCTGGCGCCGCCGGTCGCGCCTCGGGCGAAAGCAGCCGCGCGGCGATGACGGCCGCCGGCACGAGAAACGCGAGCGAGCCCGGCACCCACATGAGGACGCCCGCGAGGGCCTGGTCCTCGAGGGCCGTCAGCCCGAAAAGCCGCGGCGCCGCGGCGTAGGTCGGATAGATCACGCGGTCCGCAAAAGTCAGGATCGCCGCGAGGGCCGTGTTCTGAAGGTCCCCGGCCAGCAGGTACAGCGGAATCGTCCACGCGGGCCAGAAGGCCCGCGTCGGCCACGGGCGCACGACGGGCCACCAGAAGAGCATCGACGCCGCGAGGAAGGTCGCGTGCTCGACCTCGTGCCACCCTGACGAAGCGAGCGCGCGCTCGTAGGCGCCGGGCACGTGCCAGCCCCACATCGCGGCGGCCATCGCCGCGAGGCCCGCGGCCGGGTGGGTCAGCGCCCGGGCGAAGCGCTGCAGAGCCGGCCAGGCCAGGAACGGACCGAGGCCTTCGCGCACGAACGTGCGCGGCAGTCCCCTGAGGATCGGCAGAAAAGGCGATCCGAGCAGAAGCAGCGGCGGCGCGGCCATCATGAGCAGGAGGTGCTGCGCCATGTGCGCCGACAGGAGCAACGACGAGAAGGCGTCGAGCGGCGAGGCCACGGCGATCCACACGGCGGCGAGGCCCGCCTGGAACGCGCCGAGCCGCCAGACCGGGAACCTCTTCGCCCGCAGGCGCGCCAGTTTCCTCCAGCCGCGCAGGTACACCAGACCGGCAGCCAGGAGGAGCAGCGTCACGACGGGAGGGACTTGCCAGGACGAGAAGACCGCGGCGGAAACGGCGGACATTTCTTACCGGTGCGCCGAGCCGGCGGACTCGGAGGCGTCGCGCGCCGGAGGGACGTGGGACGGATGCAGGGTCTCGAGGAAGGCGACGAGGGCCGTGGTCTCCGCGGGCGAGAGGTTCGTTGCCGTAGGCCGGCATGTTCCCGCCGCCCTGGAGGACCTGGCGGATGAGCTGATCCCGCGTCAGTCGCGTCGCCACGTCGTCGAGCGCGGGCCCCGCCGTCCGCCCGTGCCGCCGAGCGCGTGGCAGTTGCGGCACTGCTTCGCCTGGAAGACGAGGGCGCCCTGCCGCTCGAGCGGGGTCGCCTTCTCGACCATCGCCTCCGGGACCGGCAGCGCGCTCCACGCGTCCATGACGGCGACCACGGCGCGGTCTTGCCGAGCCAGGTCAGCGTCGCCCACGATCACCGCAGCGAAGACGACCGTCAGGACGGCCACGGGCCGCCGGCGCCAGCTCTTCTCGCCCTCGCCGGCAACGAGCGGGAGCGCGAGCAGCGCGAGGATCCCGACCACCGGGCCGACGAGCAGGAGCGACGGTCTCCATCCACGGCGGCAGAAGCGCCGCGACCGAGAAGATCCAGAGGAAGAAGAAGTCGGGCCGCGGAACCGTATCGATGATCGTGGGATCGGGCTCGCCCGTCGGTCCGAACGGACCGAAGAACGCGGCGCAGGAAGCCACGGCGAGCACGAGGACGCCCGCGAACACGATGTCCTTGCGGAAGGCCACCGGCACGAAGGGAACGCCGTCCTCGCGCACGAGCTCCTCGTACTCCGCGTCGTACGTCTCGCGCCGCACGAGTCGTCCCGGCATCGGCCACTCGTTGATGCCGAGCTTCAGGACCATGCAGCAGGTGAAGCCCGACGAGACCGATCAGCAGACCCGGCACGACGAAGACGTGCAGGGCGAAGAAGCGCGATCAGCGTCTCGCCCGCGATGATCGGGCCCCCCGAGGATCACCTGGACGACCTGTCCGCCGATCCACGGCACGCGGCCGGCGATCGAGGCGAGGATCCCGAGCCCCCAGTACGCGTCCTGGTCGAAGCGCAGCACCTGGCCCGTGAACGCCATGCCGAGCGTACCAGGACGAGCAGCACGACGCCGACGATCCAGGTCAGCTCGCGCGGATACTTGAAGGCGCCGAAGAGAAAGACCTGGACCATGTGGACGAGCACGAGGGCGACCATGAAGTTCGAGCCCCAGCCGTGCATCGCGCGCAGGAACCAGCCCAGCGGCTGCTCGTAGATCCAGAACGAGCAGGCTCTCGTACGCCTCGGCCGCCGAGGGCACGTAGACGAGCGCGAGGCAGATGCCCGTCACGATCTGCAGCGATGAAGAGGGCCAGCGCGCGCTGCCGAAGACGTACAGCCAGCTCGCGGAGCTCCGCGGCACCCGGTGGCCCGCCGCATCCCGGATCGGGCGCGGAAGCTGGAGGCGCCGGTCGAACCAGGCGCCGACGGCGTCCGATCAGGCGCACGGGGCTCCCTTGTCCTTGGGGCGCGTCGACGCCTCCACGTGCCCGAGCGTCGGCATCTGCCGGCGCGGATGCAACAGCCGGCCGCTCTCGCACCTTGTGCTCGTAGTGGAAGAGCCCGCGCGGCGGCGGACCCGAGGCGCGGCTCGCCGTCGGCGTAGTAGGCGCCGCCGTGACACGGGCACATGAACAGCCCCGACTGCGGGAACCAGCGCACCGGGCAGCCCAGGTGCGCGCAGTTGATCGGCGAAGACCTGGAAGGCTCCGTCCGGCGAGCCGCCGCACCCAGCAGGCGATGTCGGCCGTCGCGCCGTCCCACGGCGCGGGTGAAGGGGTTGCGGTAGGTGGCGAGCCGCGTCTGCCCTTCCGGAAACGCGTCGACCTCCGAGAGCTCGATCCACGAGAGCGCCGCCGCCATGCGCTTGCGGCGGCCCGGGGAGAGGAGGTAGCCGACGATGGGCGCGGCGACCACGAGCGCGGCCAGCGCGTTCAAGGCCACGCCGAGCTTGAGCAGGAAACCGCGGCGCGAGGGTGCGGGTTGCGGCGGGGGCGGCGCGGACGCCGGCGGCGGAACGCTCGGAGTCATGGATTCCTCCTCGGATAAGGCTCGCCGGGTGTCGCGGGACGGCGCGCCGCAAGCCATGCGGTCACGTCCGAAACGTCCTGCGCCGTGAGCGCGCGCCCCGCGCCCGTCGCCCCGCCAATCCGGATGGCCGATGTCGGGCCGCCCGGCGATGATCGTCGTGCGCAGATTCTGGTCGCTGACGAGGCCGAGGTACGAGCCGTCGACGATGGAGCCCGCCTTCGGGCCGCCGGCGCCTCCGGGTCCGTGGCAGGAGGCGCAGGCCGCGGCATACACGGCTTCGCCCCGGGACGCGTCGCCGGCTCCGCCCGCATACGGCGGCGGCGACGACGCCGGCCGGCAGCGGCTTCGCCCAGGAGCGCACCCCGGCCACCAGAACGCCGATCTGCGCATCCGTGAGCGCGCCTCCGGAGCTCCGGGCGAAGGCGGGCATGGGAGTGCCCGCGACCCCGGCAGGAAGTGACCCGGCCAAGCACGTCGTCGCCCGCGATGGCGAGGTAGACGGGGTTGGCGAGCCCCAGGGCCGAGCCGGTGGCGACTCCGTTCGGTCCATGACACGCCGCGCAGTTGGCGGCGTAGAGCGCTTCGAAGTTCTCGACCCGGTCGGGGCGGACTTCGACTCCGGCTTTCTTCGGAACTCCCGGCATCCGGTCGCAGGCGGCGGCGACGGCCGCGGCGACGACCGAGACGGCGAGGATGCGCAATCGCCGTCCGTTCACGGCTGCTCCCCGTCCTCGCGCGCACCCGGCGTGTCGATCCCGGCCCGGACGGCGAAGGACTCGAACTGCATGGTCGGACGCGCGCCGTTCGCGTCACGACGGCCCCGGCGACGACGCCGAACCCGATCTGCGTGACGACGAACCAGGGCCAGGCGACGCGCGCGTTCAGGGCCGGGTTGACCATCCGAGCGTGGCGTGCAGGAGACCCGTCCAGAGGAGCGGCGCGATCACGCCGCCGAGCAGGATCGGGCGCCGCGGGAACATGGGCAGCATGACGCCGTAGAGCAGTCCCACCATGACCGACGTCAGCGAGGTGGATCACGACGGCGAGGGCCAGCCCGTCGGCGTGGAAGGCACGCAGGCCCTCGATCGAAAGCGCCGCGAGCTTCGCCGACGCGCCCGCCGCGAGCAGGTTGATCGGGTACCAGATGCTGCCTTGCGCGACGACCCCGTAGAACATCGCGAGCACCGCCATCGCGACGCTTCCCGCGAGCCCGCCCTTCACCCCCGCCGAGATCGGATGGATCTCCAGCGGCAGGCGGGCCCGGTGCGGCCCGACCCCGCGCGCGAGGTCGAGGCGCGCGACCCGATCCCGGCGCGACACGGGAAGCGCCGCCTCCGTCAGCGGGGCGACCGGCACGGCTTCTTCCTTCTCGTGCGGAAGGACCTCGCGGAACCAGCCCACGGCCGCGGCGGCGAAGAGGATCGCGCCGACGAGGCTGACGGAGAAGGTCGTCACGAGACCCGCGAAGCCGAGGGCGACGCCGAACGCCATGACGAACGGCCACGCCGTCGGCGCGGGCATCTCGACGCTCCGAGGCCGGTCCCGCTCGATCTCGTCCAGCGTCGGCATGCCGTCAGCGTCCGATCACGTACACGACGAGAAGCACCGCGACCCACACCGCGTCGACGAAGTGCCAGTAGCAGCGCCAGGATGTGCGCGCGCTCCGCGTGCTCGCGCCCGACCCGGCCGGTGAGCGCCAGGGCGAGCACGGTCGAGAGCAGCAGCGCGCCCACGATCACGTGAAACGCGTGGAGACCGACGAGCGAGTAGAAGGTCGTCCCGAAAAGGTTCGTGCGAATGGTCAGCCCCGCTTCGACGATGAGGTGCTTCCACTCGAGCGCCGTGCCGGCGAGAAACGCGAGCGCGAGCAGCAGCGTCGCCGCCCACCAGGCGCGGAAGGCGCCCCCCTTCCCCGCGCGCAGCGCGTCGACGGCGAACGTGATCGTCGCGCTCGAGGCGAAGAGGCAGAGCGTCATCACGAGCGGAAAGTCGAGGACGTCCTTCGGCTGGGGCCCGGCCGGGCTCTTGCCGAGATAGAAGAGATAGGCCACGACGAAGATCACGAAGATCGCGGCCTCGGCGGCGATGAGGCACGCCATGCCGACGGGCCCCTTCGCCGGCAGGTCCCAGCGGTCGGGCGGCGGCGGCAAGGCGTCTGCGCCGGATCGCGCGCGGGTCGGCGCTCATTCGTACTTCCAGTCCGGATCGTCCGGGTGCTTGAAGTCCCACAGCGGCCGCCGGCTGCGCACGACCGGAAGCTTCGCGAAGTTGTACGGCGGCGGCGGCGACGTCACGACCCACTCGAGCGTCCAGGCGTCCCAGGGATCGTTGCCGGCGGGCCGTCCCTTCGCGAGCGAGCGTCCGACGTTCCACAGAAAGAACGAGCACGCCGGCCGCCTGGAACACGACGCCCGCCGTCACGACGAGATTGAAGGCTTCCCAGCCCCGGTCCGCCTCGTACGTGTAGATGCGGCGCGGCATGCCGAGAAGCCCCGGAAAGTGCATGGTGTCGAAGGTCAGGTGGAATCCGACGACGAAGAGCCAGAAGTGCCAGCGTCCGAGCCGCTCGGAGAGCATCCGCCCCGTGGCCTTCGGGAACCAGTAGTAGATCGCTCCGAAAATCGTCATCACGATGCCGCCCACGAGCACGTAGTGGAAGTGCGCCACCACGAAATAGGAATCCGAGAGCTGCCAGTTGAACGGCACCGCGGCGAGCATGATCCCCGTCAGCCCCGCGACCAGGAACTGGAAGAGAAACGCGAGGCAGAAGAGCATCGGCGTCGCGAACCGGATCTTCCCGCCCCAGAGCGTGCCGAGCCAGTTGAAGATCTTGATCCCCGTCGGGATCCCGACCGCCATCGTGACGAGCGCGAAAAACGTGTTCGCATGCGAGGTCATGCCGACCGTGAACATGTGGTGCGCCCACACGCCGAACGACAGGAATCCGATGCCCGTCACGGCCGCGACCATGGCCGGATAGCCGAAAATCGCCTTGCGCGAAAAGACCGGGATGATCTCGGAGGCGAAGGCGAAGCCGGGAATGACCAGGACGTATACCTCCGGATGACCGAAGATCCAGAAGAAGTGCTGCCAGAGGACGGCCGAGCCGCCCGCCTGCGTGTCGAAGAAGTGCCCGCCGAGGTAGCGGTCGATCGACAGCATGATCTGCGCCGCCGAGAGCGGCGTCATGACGATGAGGGTCATCGCCGCCATCGTGAGCATCATCCAGGGCAGCAGCGGCATGCGCTTGAGCGTCATGCCCGGGCACCGCAGGCAGACGATCGTCGTCACGATGTTGACGGCCGACGCGAGCGTGCCGATGCCCGCCACGAAGATCGCGAAGGTCCAATAGTCCGTGCTGTGTCCCCGCGAGAAGGCCTTCGCCGTCAACGGCGCGTAGGCGAACCAGCCCACATCCGGCGCGCTCCCGGCCCCGAAGAGACCCTCGCCCCCGATGAAGCTGAAGTAGAGGAGCACGCCGCCGAACGCCGTCAGCCAGAAGCCGAAGGCGTTCAACCGCGGAAACGCCATGTCCCGCGCGCCGACCATGAGGGGCACGAGATAGTTCGCGAAGCCGAAGAGGATCGGGACGCCGACGAAGAAGACCATCGTCGTGCCGTGGAGCGTCATGAGCCGGTTGAAGACCTGCGGGCTGACGAGGTCGTTGCCCGGCACCGCGAGCTGCAGGCGGACGAAGGCCGCTTCGATACCGCCGACGGCGAGAAAGAAAATTCCGAAGGCGACGTAGAGGATCCCCAGTCGCTTGTGGTCGACCGTCGTCACCCAGCCGTGGAGCGTTTCCAGGAGGGGCACGCGGCCCGCCGCGGCGGAGGCGGATGCAGGGGGGGTCGAAGGAGACGTCTCGGAGGACATCGGCGGCGTCCTAGCGGAGCGTCCCGAGGTAGGCGACGAGCGCGTCGAGCTTCGCCTCGTCGAGCTGCATGGCCGGCATGAGGACGCCCGGCTTGAAGTGCGCGGGATCGCGGACCCAGGCCTTGAGCGCCTCGGCGGTGTTCGGCACGGCGCCCGACGCGATCGTCTCGCGGCTCATCAGGTGCGTGAGGTCCGGTCCGTACCGTCCGTTGCCCACCGTGCCCTCCACGGTGTGGCAGTTGAGGCAGGCCGTCGTTTCGAACACCCTCCGGCCGGCCCGCGCGGCGCCGTCGGAGGCGACGACCGCCCCGGCGCGCTGCGACTCCACCCAGCGGTCGAAGTCCTCGCGCGTGTGGACGACGACACGCAGGAGCATCTTCGCGTGCTGGGTTCCGCAGAACTCCGCGCACTGGCCCAGGTACAGGCCCGGCCGCCGGGGGTCGATCCAGGTCCGGTTGACCTTGTTGGGGATCAGGTCGGTCTTGCCGGCCAGCCGGGGCACCCAGAAGCTGTGCGCCACATCCGCCGAGAGGAGGGTCAGGAACGTCGGCGCGGGATGCGCGCCGTCACTGACCGGAACGTGGAGCTCGTTGGCGGTGACGATGCCGAGCGCGGGGTAGCGGAGCTCCCACCACCACTGCCGGCCGATGACCGTGACCTCGAGCGCCCCCTCCGGCTTCGCGCGGTCCTGGATCTGATAGACCGTCCGGGCGGTCGTCAGCCCCAGGACGATGACGATCAGGACCGGAATCACCGTCCAGGCGACCTCCACCTGCTGGCTGCCGTAGATCTGGGGCGGCTCGGAATCGTCGTCGCCCGGCCGGCGGCGGAAGCGGACCACGGCGACGACGAGCAGGGCGAAGACGACGAGAAAGATCGCCCCCGTGACCCCGAGGACGAAGAGCGAATAGCGGTGGATCTCCTCGGCGTGGCTCGAACCGGGGTCGAAGATGCTTGTGCTTGTGCTTGCCCCGGATGTCGGCCCGGCAAGCGCCGCCGCCGGCCCCGCGGCGAGTGCGACGGCGAGCCACGCGATCCCGATCGGAGGCGGTCCTCTCCTGATGATGACGGTCCTTTCGAGCTCGAGGGATCATATCGCCCGCCCCCCGCAGAGGCGGCGCAGCCCGACGGGCGGATGCCGGCGCCGGTTGACTCGCGCGCCTCCCCTTCGTATATTCACCGGCCCCCTTGCGCGCCGACCGGGGCCCGGCTTTTCACGAGGAGGAACCATGGCTCGCCTCTCCTTCCAGCGCTCTCTTCTTTTCGTTCTTGCCGCGGTTTGCGCGGCGGCGCCGCTCGCGGCCGCCGATGTCCAGCTCGCCGCCGTGCCCTTCCCCGAAGGCACGTGGGTGGATCTCGACATGGCAGCGACGAGCCGCGTCGCTCCCGCCAGCGCCGAGGCCGAAGTCCGCTACCGCAACGGCCAGGCCGAGATCGAAGTCTCGTACAAGAAGCTCCCCCCGGCCGTTCTCTTCTCCGGCGACGTCACTTCCTACGTCGTCTGGGCGGTGGCCCGCGACGGCGCCGCCGAAAATCTCGGCGAGCTCATCGTGCGCAAGCAGAGCGGCAAGTCGCAGTACCGCACCGGCCAGAAGGAGTTCGGCCTGATGATCACGGCCGAGGCGTACCCGTTGGTCCTCAAGCCTTCCGAGCTCGTCGTGTTCACGTCCGTGGCGCCGCCGGCCAAGAAGATACGGAGCACCCCGGTCACCTTCTCCGCCTTCGCTCCGGCCCCGCGCATGGGCAACCCGACGGTCGGCAGCATGGTCTATTCGGGCTCCGAGCCGCTCGACCTCGTCCAGGCCCAGAGCGTCTACCAGCAGGCCCAGCAGATGAAGGCCGAGCAGTATGCCGCCGACGCCATGCGCGACGCGTCCATCACGCTCGCGCAGGCCCAGAACTCCTACAAGGCCGGCAAGGACAAACAGGGGCTCGACTTCGCGCGCCGCAGCCTGGCCCAGTCCTCCGCGGCGATCCGGACGACCCAGCAGAAGGAAGCCGAGGCCGTCGCGGCCGCCGCCGCCGCCGCCCGGGCGGCCCAGATGCAATCCCTCGAGCAGCAGCGGACGGCCGCCCAGCAGCAGGCCGCCGATGCCCAGCAGCAGGCGTTGAATTCCCGCGAGCAGGCCCTGGCCGCCCGCGAGCAGGCGGCAGCCGCCCAGAACCAGCTCAACCAGGCGCAGCAGCAGGCCGCCGCGGCTCAGCAGCAGATGACGCTGCTCCAGCAGCAGGCCGCGACCGCGCAGCAGGACGCCGCCGCCGCCCAGGAGCGCGCGGCCGCCGCCGGCCTCTCCGCCGAAGCCGCCGATGCCGCCCGCCGCGACGCGGACGCCGCGCGCCGCAAGGCCGAGGACCTCGCCGCGCAGGCGAGCTCGGCCCAGCTCGCCGCCGAGCGGACCACGGCCCAGGTCTCCGCGGCCTCCGCCGCGCTCGAAGCGCAGAAGCAGCAGCTCCAGACCCAGAACCAGCAGCTCGAGACCCGGGTGGGCCAGACCGAAGCCGACAACGCGCGGCTGCGCGCCGAGCGCAACGACCTCGAGGGCCGCCTCTCGGGCGCCCTGTCGGAAGTCGCGGACATCAGCCAGAGCGCCCGCGGCGTCGTCGTGAACCTGCCCGACATCCTCTTCGACGTCAACAAGACGACCCTGAAGCCGACCGCGCAGAACGCGCTCGCGAAGCTCGCGGGCATCGTCTCGCTCTTCCCCAAGATCAACCTCCGGATCGAGGGCCACACGGACTCGACCGGCGGCGACGCCATCAACGTGCCGCTCGCGAAGGGTCGCGCCGAGGCGGTCATGATGTTCCTCCAGAGTCAGGGCGTGGCGGCCTCGCGCATGAAGGCCGAGGGCTACGCCGCGCGCATCCCGGTCGCGGACAACGCAACCCCGGAAGGACGCGCGAAGAACCGGCGCGTCGAGATCATCCTGGCCGAGGGAGCGATTCCCGGAGCGAACTGAGGAGTCCCCGGATTCCGTCGTAGGGGCGGCCCTCGCGGCCGCCCTTGCGCTTTTCAGGGCGCCGGCGTCTTGTCTTTCTCGATCTCCCCCGTCATCGGCACGAACCGGACGGGGATGATCGCCTTCTCCGTCACACGGCCGTCCTTCTCGCGCGTGAAGACCTTGAGCTCCTGGAAGAACCCGCCGACGGGAATGACCATCCGGCCGCCCACGGCGAGCTGCTCGACGAGGGGCTCGGGGATCTTCTCGGGCGCGGCCGTCACGATGATCCCGTCGAACGGCGCGTGCTCGGGCCAGCCCCGATACCCGTCGCCCGCGCGCACCGTGACGTTGGAATAACCGAGGCTGCCAAGAGCCGCGCTCGCCGAGCTCGCGAGGTCCGGCAGGATCTCGATCGAGTAGACCTGCTCCGCGATCTTCGAAAGGACCGCGCTCTGGTATCCGGAGCCCGTTCCGATCTCGAGCACACGCGCCTTCGGCGGGAGGCCCAGAAGCTCCGTCATCAGCGCGACGATGTACGGCTGCGAAATGGTCTGGCTGCCGCCGATCGGGAGCGGGTGGTCCTCGTAGGCGTGCGCGCGCTCGCCCTCGGCCACGAAGAGGTGCCGCGGCACCTCCCGCATCGCGGACAGGACACGCGGATCCCGAACCCCGCGCGCCACGATCTGCGTTTCGACCATGCGCGCCCGCCGCGCGGCGTCCCCGTCGGTCGGTGTGGCCTGCACGTTCGGCGCCCCCTCCCCCCGCGAGTCGCAGCCGGCGGCCCCCACGGTCAGCCCGAGCAGAAAGAATATCGCCGCCGCGCCGGCGCCCGACTCCCGGCGCTTCACGGTGTGGCGCCTCCGTGCGCAAACCGTCCGCCGACGATCGTCATGACGACCGGAATGCCGGGAATCTCCGCCGCGGGAACCGCGAGGGGGTCCCGCGCCAGGATCGTCAGATCGGCCGCGTATCCCGCAGCGAGCCGCCCCCGCCATTCCTCTTCGAAGGCCGCGTACGCGGCGTCCGACGTGAAAAGCGCGAGCGCCTCCGGGCGCGACAGCCTTTCGCCGGGCCGCCACCCTCCCGCGGGCCTGCCCTCGGAATCCTGACGCGTCACTGCTGCATAGAACCCGAGAAGCGGGCTCTCGGATTCCACCGGGGCGTCGCTGCCGCCGGCCATCCGCGTTCCCGAGGCCTTCATCCGCTGCCAGGCGTAGGCCCCGGCGATGCGCGACGGTCCCACGCGGGCCTCTGCCCAGGGCATGTCCGAGGTGGCGTGCGTCGGCTGCATCGAGGCGATGACGCCGAGGCGCGCGAACCGCGGGAAGTCCTCGAGCGCGACGACCTGGGCGTGCTCGATGCGGGGCCGGCGGCCTCCGGGAGGCGCTTCGGGATCGGCGGCCGCCGCCTTCTCGAAGGCGTCGAGCGCCAGCCGGTTGCCGCGGTCGCCGATGGCGTGGATCCAGAGCTGCCAGCCCTTCCGGCGCGCATCGAGCGCGAGCGCGTCCAGTCGTTCGGGCGAAGTCACGAGGAGGCCGCGCTTTCCGGGCTCGTCCGAGTATTCGGCGAGCAGCGCCGCGCCGCGGCTGCCGAGCGCGCCGTCGGCGTAGGCCTTGATCGCCCGGACAGTCAGGAACTCCTCGCCGCGGCCGATCCGAACGCCGCGCGCGAAGGAAGCCGCGAGCTCCTCGGGCTCCGGCGAGACGGTCGCATAAATCCGGATGGGAAGCCGCCGGTCCCGGGCGAGCCGCTCGAGGACCGCGATCGTTGCCGCCCCGTAGCCCGAGGCGTCCTGGACCTCGGTCAACCCCGAGCGCGCGCACGCCTGCGCTCCGGCGAGCAGCCACCGTTCGCGCGCCGCGTCGGTCGGCTTCGGCATCGCGCGCACCACGAGGTCCGCTGCGTTGTCGACGAGGACTCCAGAGGGCGAACCGTCGGGCCGCCGCAGGATCCGTCCGCCCTCCGGATCGGGCGTGCTGGCGCCGATCCCCGCCGCCTCGAGCGCGGCGGTGTTGACCCACACCGCATGCCCGTCGACGCGCTCGGCAACCGCCGGCCGGTCGGGCACGACGCGGTCGAGGTCGCGGGCGTCCGGAAACTGCTTGCCGGGCCACAGATTCTGATCCCAGCCGCGGCCTTCCACCCAGGCGCCGGCCGGCAGCTTCGCCGCCGCCGCCCCCATCGCCTTCCCGGCAGCGGCCGCGTCGGGAAGGCCGCGCAGGGCCGCAATCTCGAGCGACTGCCCCAGACCGAGCAGGTGGAGGTGGGCATCGGCCCATCCGGGGTAGACGAAAGCGCCGCGGAGATCGATCGAGCGGGCGCTTCCCGCGATCGCCCGGGCACGGCCTGGCTCGCCGACGAACAGAAGCCGGTCTCCCCCGATCACGATCGAGGCTTTCGCGGGCTTCGCGTCCGCCGAAACGTAAATGATGCCGTTCTCGAGGAGGACCGTGGGCGGCGGCGAAGGCTCCGAAGACGCAGCGAGGATCAGGGCAGCGGCGAGCGCGAGCACGCCTCGATCTTAACCTTGACCGTCCTGCCTGGACGACCTTACGGGCGGCGGATCAGAAGGAGGGTCTGGTCGTCGTACTGCGGGACCTCGGCCGCGAACGCCTCGACCTCGTCGAAGACCGAACGGCAGACGGCCTCGACGCCCGGAGTCTCGAGGAGGCGCGCGAGGCGATCCAGCCCGAACTCCTCGTCGGCGGCGTTCAAGGCCTCCGAAACACCGTCGGTGTAGACGCACAGCAGGTCGCCGGGCGCGAGCTCGATCTGTTCTTCCTTCCAGGACGAATTGGGGAACATGCCGAGCGGGACGCCCGTGGCCTTGAGCTGATCGATTTTTCCTGAGGCGCGCCGGACGAGGGCGGGGTTGTGGCCGGCCGACACGTACCGGAGGCTCCCGGAGTCCGGCTCGAGCACGCCGAAGAACGCGGTCAGAAACTTGCGGGCCGCCGCGTAGCGTTGCAGGTGGCGGTCGATGCGGCCCACGAGATCTCGAATCGACTTCGCCTCGTCGATCTGGAGGTGCATCGCCGCGTGGACCGTCGACACGAGCAGCGCGGCCGGCACGCCCTTGCCCGAGACGTCGGCGACGATGAACGCGAGGCGGCCGCCCGACAGCGGAAAGAGGTCGAAGTAGTCGCCGCCGACCTGCCGCGTCGGCCGGTTGCGCGCCGCGATCTCGAGCCCCGCAACCGTCGGCAGATCTCTCGGCAGGATCTGCCGCTGGATCGCGGCCGCAACCTCGAGCTCGCGCTCGATGCGCTCCTTCTCGAGGGCATCGCGGTGGAGCCGGGCCGTCTCGATCGCGGCGGCCGCCTGGTTGGCGAAGAGCGAGAGCAGGCGGACGTCGGTGGGCGTGAAGTCGAGGACGCGGCCGTCGCGGGACTCCTTGTCGGCGACGGCGAGCGCTCCCAGACGCCGTCCCGGCACCGAGATCGCGACCGCGAGGTACTTCTCGCAGCTGCCGTCCCGAATCCCGTCCGTCGGCGAGTCGCACACGCCGTTGTTGATGAGGCCGCCTTCCGGAAGCGTCCAAGGAATGCAGTCCTTGGACGAGAGGAGCTCGCCTCCGACACTCCGCTCGAGGAGCACCTCCTCGCCGTCGAACAGGACGAGCGTGCCTTTGCCCGCGTCCGTCAGCGAGATCGACCGGAAGAGAACCTCGTCGGCGAGAGCGGAGAGGTCGAGCTGTCCGCCGAGCGAGAGACCGAGGTCGTAGAGGGATTCGAGCTCGAGCAGCCGCGCTTTGACCTCGAACTCGGCCTCGCGGACCTGGCGGCCGAGGTGGTGGGCGGCGACGAGCGAGCCGAAGAGAAAGCCGAGCAGCGCTGCGCTCTCGGGCGGCCCGCCCGGGACATCGAGGACCCGCAGCAGGCCGTGGACCTCGCCTTCGGCGCACAGAGGCATCCAGAGATCGCCGTCCCGTCCCAGGGCCGCGTCGGGAACGGGCTCCGGAAGCTCCCCCGGTTCCACGGCGGCGCCGGCCTTCTCGCCGCTTCGCACCCAGCCCTCGCGCTCGCGCAGATACAGCGTCGCGTCGCGGCCGCCGGTCGCGAGGACGGCGGCCTCGGCGAGGCGCGCCGGCAGAGGCGTCTGCGCCTCGAGAATCCCCCCGATGCGCCTCCAGAGCTCGTCGAGCCGGGCGGGCGAAACGCGGGTCGGCGGGGTCATCTCCGGGCCGGAATCAGGCGGGCTGCGTGGAGACGCTCTTGAGGGCGTCGTCCTGCGTCGGGTAGATCTCGGCGTATTGCGCGAGACCCATGATGCGAAAGGTCTTGTCGATCGTGGGCGTCAGGCCGCAGAAGGCGAGCGCCCCCTTGCGGTCCATGACCTTCTCGAGCACCTCGATCAGGATCGAGATGCCGATCGAGTTGACGATGCGCGTCTTCTCGAGGTTCAAGACGAGGGCGCGCACCCCCTGGTCGAGATGCGCGTAGGCCTCGCGCGCGATTTCCTCGCCCCCCTGGTTGTTGATGTAGCCGTCGGTCCAGAGGATCGCCACGTCGCCCCGCCGCTCCGAGGACACCTTGCAGGCTTCGCTCACTTGTACTTCCTCATCAGGATCCGCGTTCCCCACTCCCCGGAGGTGATGTTCACCTCGTCCATCAGGCTCTTGATGATCTGGAGTCCCCAGCCGCGCTTGCGGTGGCCGGCGAACGACTTCTCGAGGTTCGGCTCTTCGACCCGCTGGTGATCGAAACCCTTGCCCTTGTCGAGAACCTCCACTTCCAGCCACTCCCGCTCGCGCGACTCCCGCCCGAGGCGGAACGTCAGATGCAGCTGTTCGTCGCGGCAGTCGGCGTGCTCGAACGCATTGATGCACGCCTCGACGAGCGCCAGCTTGACCTCGTCGATCTTATCGCGGGACATCGCCAGGTATTCGCCGAGGGCGGCGGCCTGGGCGGTCGCGACGATTTCCATCTCCGGAGCCACGGGAATCGTCATCGAGACTTCCCGCCCGGGCGGATCGGTTCCCCCCTGCGCCATGGGACTTTCTCGAAGGTCCTAGAACCGGAGGAAGAGTTGCAGTGAGCGGATCAAGATGGAGGGAAGCTTATCGGAGGCCGCCGCTGCGAGGACGAGGGCGATCTCGCCGGCGAGCAGCCCCCAGAGGAGGTTGGGAACCTCCATGGCTTCCAGACCGATGGCGAGCGCTTTTCTCATCACTGCGGCGTCTCAGAAGGGCAAGAGGCTTGCCACATCCGGCGAGGCGTCCGAATCGGACGCAAGGTGCTGAAGGCGGGAGGCTTAGGGGGTAAGAGAGGGAGCGTGCCGAGCATGCCCGCATCGTAGCATAATGGCACAGCGTGCTTCGAACTACGCTCATTTCTAGTTTTATAACTCGTTTGAATATAGATATTTATATGTCGATCCGGGACCAATTGTCACAGTGAATTATTGTCCCACCTGACGCTTGCGGTACAGCGTGCGCCGCGAAATCCCCAGCAGGCGAGCCGCGCGGCTCTTGTTGCCCCCCGCCAGGCGCAGAACACGCTGGATGTGGCGGTCCTCGAGGGCCCGCAGATCCGGGATCTCCTCTTCCCCCGCGATGGGAGCGGCCGCCTCGGCGAGCCTTAGTCCGGGCTGGGGAAGCCACTGGAGATCCTCCCGGCGGATCGGCCCGCCCGCAGCGAGCGCCGCGGCGCCCTCGAGGAGGTTCTCGAGCTCCCGGATGTTCCCCGGGAAATCGTGCCCGAGGATCGCCGCATACGCATCGCGCTCCACGCTCGGAACGTCCCGCCCTTCGCGCGCGGCGAACCTCTCGAGAAAGTAGCGGACGAGCCGCGGGATGTCTTCACGGCGCTCGCGCAGAGGCGGCAGCATGATCTCGATGACGCGCAGGCGGTAGTAGAGATCCTCGCGGAACTCCCCTCGGGCGATGCGCTCGGGCAGCCGCGCGTGCGTGGCCGCGAGGACGCGCACGTCGATCGGAACCCGCCGCCGGCCGCCCACGCGCTCGATCTCGCGTTCCTGGAGAACGCGGAGGAGCTTCGCCTGCAAGGAGGGCGGCATGTCGCCGATTTCGTCGAGGAAGATCGTTCCGCCCTGGGCCGTCTCGAATCGCCCGGCGCGGGCCTCGACACCCGTGGCGACGCCGCGCTCGATGCCGAACAGCTCGGATTCCAGCAGCGTCTCGGGAAGCGCCGCGCAGTTGATGGCCACGAAGGGCTTGTCGGCGCGGTCGCTGCGCGCGTGGATCATGCGGGCCACGAGCTCCTTGCCCGTACCGCTCTCCCCCGTCACGAGCACGGAGATCTTCGAGGCCGCCACGCGCGAGACGAGGTCGAGGACGCGGCGCGCGGCCGGAGAGTCCCCGACGAAGAGACGGCCCGCGGCGGCGCGGCCCGTTTCGTCGAGCAGTCGGCGGTTCTCCTCTTCGAGGCGCTCGCGTTCCCGCGTCAGTCGCTCGAGATGCCGGCGGTTTTCGATCGCCATACCGCACAGGCCCGCGAGCGACACGAGAAACCGCCCGTCCTCCTCGTCGAAGGCGTGCCGCCTGGCCCCCGCGGCGGACCTCCTTGTCCGCCAGCACGAGCACGCCGAGCGCCCGTCCTCCGCCGAAGATGCGGGCGCCCACGGCCGCCGCCACCGGACGGCCGAGGAGGCGGAATTTCTCACGGGACAGCGCCCCCTCCGACTCGAGGACGTCCCGAAGGAACTCGTCCTGCGCGACGGCGGCCTCCGAGGGACGCTTGGGAAACCCGACCCGCGCCTCGGCCCGCCGGGCGCCGCCGTCGGTGAAGGTCGCGAGATACCCGCGCGACGCGTCGAGCACGCCGACGACCCGGGAGAGCACGTCCTCGACGAGCGCCTCCTCGTCGGGAAGGGCCGCCGAGCGAGAGCCCCGCATCGTAGAGCGTCTCGAGGAGGAGAAGCTTGTGCTGGGTTTCGAAGTGCCGGGACCGGGCTCCATGGGTGTGCGGCCGTACTTCTTGCTGCTTGCTACTTGCAGCTGAGCCGCGAGCACCCTCTCGCGGCGCAGCTCCGCCACCGTGACCTCTTCCCCGCGCGTCGGCGCCCAGCTCGCGTTCCACTTCCGGTTCTCCGCGATGAGCTTCTCCGCGCTCGTCGAGATCGCCCTTCTTCGCCAGGGCGACCGCGACCTTGGATCGCGCCTCGTAGATCGCGCCGTCGCTCCTCGAAGTTCTCGAACGGGTTGGGCGGGTTCGCGTTCTTCTTCCAGTACACGAGCGCCTCGTCGGGCCTGCCCTGGCTCCTCGAGCGCGAGGCCAGCAGGATGTTCACGTGGGGAAAGTGGGGCTTCCAGCCTCCGGGGATGTTCTCCTTGGCGATCTCGGCTTCGAGCCGGGGCTCGAATCGCGCGCACCATCTTCTCCGCCTCGGCCGGACGCCCCTGGCACAGCGCGACCGCGGCGTCGAGGTAGGCCTCGTCGAACTGGGCGTACTTGTTCTCCGACTTGACCGCCCGGGCCTTCTCGAAGAGCCGCAGCGACTGCTTGTCGTCTCCGAGGTAGTGCGCCGTGCGGGCGCCCCGGGAGAGGTAACCGCGCCGCATGTCCGGGATGTCCGTCGTCTCGGCGGCCTTCTCGTACTGGGCGATGGCCTTCGCGTATTCGCCCATGCCCTCGTAGGCCACGGCGAGGTGCGCGATCGACTCCACGAAGTCGGGCTTGATCGCGAGCGCGCGGTTCAGGTTCTCGAGAGCCTCGTTGTAATGGCCCGAATAGGCCTGGACCTCGCCGAGCGAGTCGAACGGATTGGCCGTGTCGCCGGCGATGAACTGGTACCGCTTGAATGCTTCGACGGCTTTCTCGTAGTCCCCGCGGTATCCGTAGAAGTACCCGATCTGGTTGTAGGCCTCGGCGTTGTTGGGGTCGTTGGACAGGAGCTCCTCGAAGATCTTGATCCCCTTGTCCGTGTGGCCGAAAGCGAACTCGTGTCCGGCCAGGATCTGCGCCGAGCGCGTGTCCGTCGGATACTTCGGGTGGATCTCGGCGGCGAGCTTCAGGGCCTCGTCCCGCTTCTTCTCGTCGAACGCGACGGCCATGTCGACGTGCAGCCGCTCGCGCTCGCTCAGGCGGCCCTTCTCCCGAACGGCGCGCTTCAGCAGCGCCGAGCGCTGATCGTCGTCCTTGGACTGACGGGCGAGCCCGAGCATCGCCATCGCGAAGCTCGGGTCGAGCTCCAGGGCCTTGGCGTACGCCAGGCGGGCTTCCTTGAAGTAGAAGCGGTTCTCGTTGGCGAGACCTTCTTTGAAGGACTCGTAGGCGGCCTCCGAGGTCGTCGTCACGTCCCGCTGGTGGGACAGGAAATAGGCAGCGGAGACCCCTGCCCCGAGCAGGAGCAGTCCGCCCATCGCCACCAGGAGCCAGCGTCTTTTCTTCATCGAAGAATCCCTTCTGGAACCCCTTCTGACCGTTCTATATCTCTCATACGCAAGGCCCTTCGGAGGGTTTTGAGCCCGTCGGCCCAGAATGCCCCAAGGAGCAGCCAATCCGGCCTCCCGCCTACTCCACCCTCAGAAACAGGAAAGTCATGTCGTCGTATTGCTCGGCCCCCCCCACGAAAGTCCCGGATGTCCGCGAGCACCCCCTTGGCCACCTCGTCCAGGCTCCCCGCCTGGCGGCCCTTCCAGGGACGCCATCAGGCGCTCCTCCCCGAAGGGGTTCATCGTGCTCGTCCATGGCCTCCGTGAAGCCGTCGGTGTAGAAAAAGAGCAGGTCTCCCTTTCTTCAGGTACATCTCCCGCGTGTCGTACGGCACCTCGCGGAACGCCCCGAGCGGCAGGCGGTGCTCGGGCGGTTCGATCAGGCACGGGCCCGCCGTTGCCCGGCCGGAGGAGGATCGGGAGCGGCTGGCCCTCCGATCGCGTACTTCAGGCTCATCGCTTCGGAGTCGAGGAGGAAGAACCCGAGCGAGACGAACATGCGCCGCTTGATCGCATAGATCCGCCGGTTCGATTCCTGGAACAGCATGCCGGGATCGCTCGTCGTCAGCGCGCGGGAGTACACGATCTCCTTCGAGGCGACCATGAGGAGCGAGGCCGGCACGGACTTGCCCGACACGTCGCCGATGACGATCCCGAGGCGGTTGTCCTCGAAGGGGATGAAGTCGTAGAAGTCGCCGCCCACGACCCGCGCGGGAATCGAGCCGCCGAGAAACGCGAAGCCGGGCATCTCGGGCACCGGCGCGGGCAGCAGGCTGATCTGGATGTCGCGCGCGATCTCGAGGTCGCGCTTCAGCTCCGCCTGCCGCGTCATCTCGTCGTGGAGAAGCGCCGTCTCGATGGCGAGCGCCGACTGGTTCGCGAGGGTCGAGAGCAGCGGCGGATCGTCCCGGTCGAAGCGCTCGCCCGAGAGCTTTTCCTTGAGCGCCACGACGCCCATCAGCCGCTCGCGGTAGACGAGGGGCAC
This sequence comes from uncultured Acidobacteriota bacterium, assembly GCA_963742245.1. Classification (GTDB taxonomy): domain Bacteria; phylum Acidobacteriota; class Thermoanaerobaculia; order UBA5066; family Gp7-AA6; genus DAHUXD01. The sequence continues at coordinate 97,582 of CAVULG010000008.1, read as the reverse complement.
GAGCAGCCGGAAGCCCTCCGGCCAGCAGCCGCTCGCGGAACTCCTCGCTCTCGCCGTCGGCGAAGTGGAGCGAAATCTCCTCGAGCGTCCGACGGCTTGCCCTCCTGGCGCAGCACCCGGCGCATGGCCGCGGCCGCAGGCGACAGCCGATCCTCCCGCCGGCCCCGCGCGCTCGAGCCAGCCGTCGCGGTCGCGCAGCCAGATCGACGCCTTCTCGAGGCGCATCGTCGCGGCGACGCTCGCCGTCAGGTAGTCGGCGATGCGCCCGAGGTCGAGCTCTCCGGTGATCGCCTCGCTCATCTCGAGCAGCGCCGCCTGGTAGTCGAACTTCTCGCGGAAGAAGAGCTTGTCGAGGGGAGTCTGCAGCCTGCGCCGCAGCACCTCGAAGAGCGAGATGCCGACGAGGAAGAACCCGAAGTTGAAGAGCGGCGAGGCCGATAGCCTGAGGCGCGAAAAGAGAGGTTCGCCAGCGCGATGACGAGGGCGTACAGGCCCAGCAGGACCGCCGTCGTCGCCGCATAGAGGAACGTCCGCCGCACGATGACGCGGACGTTCAGCATCTGGAACCGGACGATCGCGTACGCGAACGTCAACGGGATCAGGATCATCGGGATGATCCCGTAGAAGGCGTACTCGTCGATGCCGAAGGCGGAGGGCAGGACGATGAAGAAGAGGACGAAGGGACCGTTCCGACGATCGTCCCGACGAAGACGTGGAAGGCCTGCCGCCGCTCGCGCGCGTCCTCGAGCGTGAAGGCCGAGTGCGCCAGCGCCGCGAGACCCAGCACGAGGTAGTCGCCGAGGAGGATCCAGGAGGACAGCGGCGCGCCCGACAGCACCGTGACCTTCTCGCCCCGAATCTGGCGCATCACGTCGTAGAGAAAGACGAACGGCGGAACGGCGTAGAGCAGGTAGAGCAGGCCGGGGCTCGCCGAGAGGAACTCCTGGAGCCGGATCTTCCATCGGCCGGAGGCGCGCCCGTCCACTCGTCGGACCTGGCGAAATGGAGCGCTTCGGCCGCGGAAAGATCAGGAAGAAATGAAGGAAGACCGCGGGCAGCAGGAACAGGCTGACGGTGCCCGGTGTTCTGCACGAAGATGTCGATCCACCAGTAGGAGGCGGGCCGCAGCCGGCAGACGAAGAAGAGCAGGAAGAGCACGCAGAGCAGGAAGAAGATCCGCGCGGGCGTTCCTGCGGGACGCGGACGAAGACGAAGAGGCCGATGAGGAAGAAGAGGAAGCCGACGACCACCGCGTAGAGGTAGGTCCTTCCGCCCGAGCCTCTCGGAGGAGAGCTCGAGCTGCACCGTGCGCATCACGGGTGCCCCTCTCCGGCCGCCCGGGGCCCGGCCGGGCAGGCCCGTTGAGGACGAGATAGTCGACTCTCTCCCCGACCTGGTGCCGCCGCAGCTCCGCCGAGGCGTCCGAGCTGGTCCTGACGAGCCGCCGGCCGATGCCCTGGATGCACTCCCCGGGCTTGATCCCGGCCTTTTCGGCCGGGCCGCCGGCCACGACCATTCGGACCTCGATGCCCTCGCGGCCGTACGGCACCGGCACGATGCCGTCGTAGGGGCGGGCGGAGAACATGTCCGCGATCGAGGCGATCGCGATCGCCAGGCCGACGAAGCCGACGGCCAGGACCCAGCCCGGCCGCGACAGCGTCGCCGGGCGCGCCGCCGTCCAGCGTTTTACCGCACTCCTCTCACCCTCGAAAGAAGCCTCAAAGGTCTCCATGTTAATGGCAATCCCGAGGAGAAAATGCCGCCGCCGTCGGGCTTATCCTTCGGCACGTGCCGTTCATCACTTTCGAGGGAGTCGAGGGCTGCGGAAAATCGACCCAGCTCGCACTCCTGGCCGGCCGACTCGGCGAGCTGGGCCGGCCGGTCCGGACGACCCGCGAGCCGGGCGGCACTCCCGTCGGAGAGAAGATCCGCACCATCCTCCTCGATCCGGCGCACGCGGCTCTCGATCCCGTCGCCGAGTGGCTGCTTGATCGAAGCCGCCCGGCGACAACACGTGCGCGACGTTCCTGGCGCCCGCCGTGGCCGACGCCGATCCGGCTCCGACGGTTCCTCCTCTGCGATCGCTTCTCCGACTCGACCGAGGCGTACCAAGTCGCCGGGCGCGGCCTCGACCGTCCGGCGTCGGCGACCTCGACGCGCGCGTGCGCGACGGAATCGCTCCGGACCTGACGCTGCTGTACGACCTGGATCCGGCGAGGGTCTCGCCCGCGCCGCGCCGCAACGCGGCGCGATCGCCGAGCGCGACGGAGGTCGTTTCGAGGCCGAGGACTCTGGCCCTTCACGAGCGCGTGCGGGCGGCGTTCCTGGCGATCGCGCGCCGCGAGCCCGAGCGCGTCACCGTCGTCGCCCGTCGCGGGGACGCCGACGCCGTGTTCGCCGAAGACCTGGGTCATCGTCGCCGGGAGATTCGGGCTTTCTGAAGGCGTCGCGACGGCTCGCCCTCGCCCGAGGTCCTCGAGCGGCTCGCAGACGACCCCGGCCGATTTCCGGGCGCGCTGCTGCTGACCGGGATCTCCGACGCCCGGCTCGAGGCCGAATCGCGGCGGCTTGCGGCCGCCTCCTCTGTCCCGGCCGCGATCCGGAGGCCGCGTGCGGAAGCTGCCGGCGGGTCCTCCGGCTTTCACCCGGATTTCCTGACCGTCGAGCCGGAGGGCGTCCAGATCAGCGTCGACCGCGTCCGCGAAGCCATCGCGTTCGGCGCCGGGCAGCCCTACGAAGCTCCCCGGCGCGTGGCGCGCATGCTCCGCGCCGACCCGCTCGGCGTCGAGGGGGCCAACGCTCTGCTCAAGTCGCTCGAGGAGCCGGGCGCTCGTTTTCGATGGATCCTGACGACGACGCGCCCGGACTCGCTGCTCGGGACGATCCGCTCGCGCGCACCTCCGTCGTCCCTCCCGGCGCAGGGCCGATCGGCGCGGGAGCAGGTCTGGCGGGACCGCGGTTTCTCGGAAGACGACGCACGCGATCTCGTGGTCTTCGGCGGCGCCGCGGAGGAGCCCGGCGAAAAGTCGCCATTGCCCTCCCTGGCCGCCCAGCTGGAAGTGTGCGCGGGCCGGCGCCAGGCGGTGGTCGCCGCGCTCGAAGAGGGCCTCGCCGGCGGCCGGTCGGCCGCGCTCGTTGCGCTCGCGGAGGCCATCGCCTCCCTCGAGCGCTCGGAGGCGCGGCTGCTGCCGGAGATCCTGGCCGATGCCGCCGTCGCCCTGGAGGCCCCGGACGCGGGCGCCCTGCGCCACCCCGCGGTCGCGGGCAAGCTCGCGGAGCTGGCCCGGCGAACGGGACCCGCGGCCCTCATCGACGCCGCCATCGCCGCCGCCGATCCGCCGCCGGACAACCGCCGGGGCAACAAACGGCTGCACTACGAGAAGGTCCTGCTGGATCTCTGGGCGAAGAGGCCGGGCGCGCCGCCTTCGAACCAATAGAAAAAGGAAAAACTCGAAGGAACGACGGGGAGCCTCCGGCCCAGCGGGCTCGGAAGGATTCGGGAAGAGTGCGGACCTGGGAGCTATCAGACTGACGGAAGGTGTGGCAAAACGGGATGGCAGACGCCGCCAAGCCCTCCGCTCCCCTAATCGATTCCTTCGAGTGCAATCAGTATATGACTAATCGCCCGCCCTTGCACAAGGCGTCCTGAGCCTCGCCTCTGGACTTGTCCGGCGCGAGCGCCGCTCTACGGCCGCTGCAGGCTGACCTCCACCGTTTCCGTGCCGCCCGGCGCCACGTCGATCTGGACGGCGTCGTTGGCGAACCCGGGCCGCGAAACGAAGATCTTGTGCGGCCCGGGGGAAACCTGAAGGCCGCGGCCGAGTGTCGAGAGCTCCTCGCCCGTGCCGGCGAAGCGATCGTCGAGATACACGGCCGCATCGCCGGGTTGAACGCGAAAGACGATCCGGCCCCGGGTCGAGACGCCGCCCTGCGACGGCGACTGGACGACGCGCATCGGATCCGGTTCCGACGTCGAGGTCGAGCTCGAGGGCGCCCCGCCCTGCGGCGGTGCGTACGGCGACGATGAAGGCGGCCGCATGTTCCCGCCCTCGCCCTGGCCCTCGTTCTCGCTCTCGCCTTCGTTGTCCACGGGCGCCTCGAGGACGGCGGGACCCGTGCCGGCGCCGGCGTTGCCCTTGCCGAAGTACCGCTGGACGCCGCCTTCCGGCTCCGGCGTGTCGTAGGAACCGTACTGCTTGGCGCCCGGAATCTTCTTCAGCTTGTTGTCGAGCTTGATGAAGGCGCCGTTGAGCGCCTCGATGTCGACCGACTGCGGCTCGAATCCGTCGAGCTGGAACTCGAGCTTGTACGTTCCCTTGGCCTGCAGATAGAGCATGTCCGGATATCCGTCGAAGTCGTCCGCCGTGCCGATGTAGCGGCCGTCCAGGATGACGCGCGCTTCCTCGGGCGAGACGTCGGTCTTGACCGCGGCCCACCGTCCGGTCTGGTAGGACGTCGTGACGTAGCCGCCGCCGCCCCCGCCGTACGGATAACCCCAGCCCCAGCCCCACCCGGGCGCCGCGCCCCACCAGCCGCCCCAGCCCCAGCCGCCCCAACCCCAGCCCCAGCCGGCGTACCAGCCGATCGGCCGATACGGGTAGTAATAGGGCCGGTACGGGTAGGCAGTCCTGTACGGATAACCGCGGCCGCCGTAGTAGCCGCCGCGACCGCCGTTGTAACCGCGGCCGCTCGACTGCCCTTTCGAGACGCTGCCGCCCCGCGGAGCGACGTACGACGTACCGCCGCGCGGCGCGCTGCCGCGGGGCGCGGACATGGACGGACCGCGGGAGGAGGGCCCGCGCATCGAACCTCCGCCGCCGCGCGAGCCTCCCGAGCCTCCGGAAGGCCGCTGCGCGAGCGCGGCAGTCGAAACGAGAACGGCCGCGACGGTGAGCGCGACTCGCGAAAGAAGCGTCATGAATGGTTCCCCCGCACGTCTATTAGAGCAAAAAAAGCGCCATTTCGTTTACACGATCGGGGCTCCAAAATGATGCGCCGGCTTGAGGATGCGCGGTGCGTCCGCCAGAGGACAGCCGTCTCGCTGACCTCCGCGAAGGTCAGCGCGTCACCCCGCGGAGAGGGACGCGCTTCCCGCGCGTCCGGCGTTTCCGCGGCTCGCGTCGACCAGCGCGAGGCCGCGCTTCAAACCCCGGAGGTAGTCGTCGCGAAGCACGCGGTCGAGCGCCCGCCGCGTCCCGGGAAGGGCTCCCTTCTCCGCCCGGGCGGCCCACACCGGCAGGAGCCGCTCCGCGAGCGTGCGCCTCTCGGAGAGAAGCCGGGCCTGGGGCACCGCGAGGAAATCACCGAGCTCGGGATGCTTGCGGTAGAAGATCGCGGCCGCTTCGCCGGCCTTCTCCTGGCGCCGGCGAAACGACGCGAAGGTGATGTCGTGATGGTGCCGCGCGACCGCTTCCGGGCGGTAGAGCATCCGCATGCCCTGCTGCATGAGCCGGTACGCGACCTCGATGTCCTCCCACGCCGCGTGCGGAAAGCTCGTGTCGAAGAGACCGGCGTCCAGGAGGAGCCGGCGCGGCAGCGAGACGTTGGACGTGTAGAAGAAGTTGAAAGGGACCTGTTCCGTGTCGCGGATCAGGCCGTAGCCGAACTGGAGGCCGTACTCGTTGATGTGGTGGAGAAACGGCGAGACGCGCAGGTCCCGAGGCCACGTGGTGTACCCCAGAACCGCCACGGGATACGGGCGGCGTTCCGCGTGGGCCTTGCCGTGCACCGCGAGCAGCGGCGGCTCCGGAACGGTGTCGTCGCCGAGAAAGAGCACGACCTCGCCGCTCGCGGCGCGGACACCCCGGTTCCGGGCCGAAGCCGGCCCGCCGTTCTCCTGGGTGAAGAACCGGAAGGGATAAGGCGCGCGATGCGCGGCCAGGCGAGCGGCGGTGTCGTCGCCCGAGCCGTCGTCGACGACGAGGACCTCGAACTCCGGAGGCGCCGTCTGGCGCGCGAGCGCCTCGAGGACCGGAAAGAGCGTCTCCGGTCGCCGAAAGGTCGGGATGACCACGCTGAACATCACGCCCCGCCCTCGAAGATCTCCTGGAGCGTCGCCTTCGCGAGGCCGGGCGCGCCTTCGAGAAACGGCGCGAAGAAGTCCGAGCCGAACCGTTCGTCGCCGGGGTAGGTCGGCACGATGCGCAGAGGGAACTTCGCGAAAATCTCGGCGTCCGGCCGGCGGCGCCGGGCCTGGACCGCCCTCCGCTTCTCGGCGAGGGCGGCATGGTGGCGGTGGATCCAGGAGAGGGCGCGCAGGTGGGCGAGCGTCAGGGGATCGTCGACGGCGATGCGCGCGGCGAAATCGTCCGAGACGCCCAGGAGGGCGCGCGCCGCAGGGGGTTCGGGGGACGGCGCATACGGGTCGCGCTTGAGCTCCTCGGCGCCGGGATTGCGGGCCGCGAGCATCTGGGCGATGCGGGTGAGAAACGCCATCAGCACCGCGGGCATGAGGTCCCGGAAGTGCTCGCGGTCGAAGTTCTTGTAGGCCGTCGAGAACGCATTCTTCTCGAAGAGGAAGCCCCGCGCGAACACGCCGAGCGCTTCGCCCGTGGCTCCGCCCCGGTGGCGCGCCACGGCGCGCGGCTCGACGAGAATGCGGCGGCCCGCGATCCATTGCCGCCAGCCGAAATCGACGTCCTCCAGGTACGCGAAGTAGTCGTCGTCGAATCCCCCCGATGCGAGAAAGTCCTCCCGGCGGGCCGCCATGAGGCCGCCCGACGCGAAGAGACGCTCGTCGCCCGGCCTGGCTTCCGGGAGCGACTCGACGGGCCGTCCGACGTGGGCCGCGAACGCGTGGCCGTCGAACGTCAGAAAGCCGTCCGAGAAGTCGTTGCGCCGGCCGCTCCAGTCCGTCATCTGTCCGCCCACCGCCGCGACGTCGGGGTCAGCCGCCGCAAGGGCGGAAACGAGCCGGAGCACCGCCTCGGGCCGGACGGCCGCGTCGTCGTTGACGAAGACGACGACGGGAGCCCGCGCGGCCTCCACGCCGAGGCGGCACCCCGCCGCGAAGCCGACGTTGGTCGCCGACGGAATCCGCCGCACGGTCGGATGGCGGCGCAGGACCTCGTCCTGGGGCGTTCCGGAGGCATTGTCCACGAGGAGGATCTCGGCCGCGACGCCCTCGCGCGCCGCCGGCTCGAGCGCCGCGAGACACTCGAGCAGGTGCTCGAGGCCGCGGTGATGAACGACGACGATCGAAGCGTCGGGGGACTGCACGCGGCCCGAAGACTATCGGAACCCGAGCAGCCTCGACAGCCGCGAGCCAGCACGCGGCGCGGCCGGCAGCGGCCCGCGGCCCGGATCGGCGCGAGGAGCCTTCGCCCATGCGGCGAGCGGCGCGGCGACGCGGCGCCACGTCCGGCCGGCCGTGAACGTGCGCGCCGCCCGCCCCATCGCCTGCAGGCGCGCGGTGTCCGAAAGCAGCCCTCCGACCGCGGCCGCGACGGCGTCCGCGTCCCGCGCGCATTCGACTCCCGCGCCGGCCGCGGCGAGCTCGCGCGCCAGTGAACCGCCCGCGACCGCGACGGCCGGCACGCCGCCCCACGCGGCATCGAGCAACCGCGTCCGGTACGCGAGCTCGGTCTCGAGCCCTTCGGATGCGATCGAGACCGCGAGGTCGCAGGCCGCGTAAAGATCCGCACGACCGGCATACGGAAGCCACGGGGAAAAGAGGATCGACCGTCCCGAGGGATCGATCGATCGCGCGCGCGCGCGGGCCGGCTTCGAAGACGCGCTGGGGCGTCGTCGCCCGGTTGGGGTTCTCGAAAAAGAGCAGGCGCGCTCCCGGCACGCGCTCCGCGATCCGCGGCCAGGCGTCCAGGAGGGGTTCGGGGTCGTACCAGTCGTAGATGCCGCCGAAAAGAACGAGGGGGCCGTCCACCGGCACCCCCGCGGCGCGGCGGCCGGCGGCGCGGTCGCCCGACGCGGGCGCTTCGGGAACGCCGAACGGGACGGCGGCGATCAGGCGCGCGAGAGAAGGGTCGTCCGGGAAGTTCGCGGCACCGATGCGCCCGCGCGCGAAGAGCGCTCCCGCGTAGAAGAGCCGCTGCTCGGGTGACGCGCAGAGAAAAAAGTCGCCGCGCGCGAGGGCGAGGTCGAGTGTGGCGTGGTCGTGGCGCGCCGTCTGCTCGCCGAGCGTGCGCGCGTAGTGGAGGTTCTCGATCGGAAACGGGTCGTAGAGATCGACGGCGACCGGAACCTGCGGCGCCTCGTGGAACCAGGCGCTCGCGGCGTGGCCCGAGACGACGGCCGCGGCCGGGTCTCCGGCGCTCTGTGCGAGCGCTCCCGGGCGCGCCTCGCGCACGTCGAGGCCCCGCGCCGCCTCCCGCGCCTCCTCCGCGTCGTTGGGAACGAGCAGACGGACCTCGAAGTCGGCGGCGAGGGCGCGCGCGAGCTCGAGCGCGCGGATTCCCATGCCGGCCATCCGGGGCCGGATCGGTTCCGGAGCGAGGACCGCGATCCGCGTCACTTCGGGGCGACTCGCCTCAACCGCCTCAACCTCTCAACCTCGCCGCTCAGCGCCTGCCGCGCAGCCGATCGAGGAAGAGGTGGAGCTTCCACGTCCTGGAGACGTAGATCTGCTGCAGCACGCTGTTCAGGCGCTCGATCTCGACGTGGGCCGCGTCGACGAGGCTGTGGTACTCCTCGTTCTTCACGAAGACCTCCGCCAGGCGCGCGTGCACGACCTCGTTCTCGGCGGTCAGGCGCGCCTTTTCGCTCGCCCGCGCGGTCTCGGAGCGCTCGAGCGCCGTCGACAGGCGCCGGCTCCCGTCGCGCAGGGACTTGAGCTCCCCCTGACTGGTGCCGTCGCGGTCGTACCAGAACGCAACCTGCGAGCGCATCCGGTCGAGCACCCGCGCGAGGCCCGCGTCGGTCCGGCGCGCCGCGTAGCGCTCGAAGATCTTGCGCCGGGAGTCCTGGAACGCCCCGGCGCCCGCGGCAACGTGCCCGGGCTCGTTGGAAGCCGCCTCGAAGACGCGGTACTCGCAGGTCACCGCGCGCAGATGGCGAAACGGCGTCTCCGCGCACAGGCGGATGAGGAAGTCCCAGTCTTCCGAATAGTCGAGCCCCTCGTCGAAGCCGCCGACCTTGGTGAAGAGCTCCCGCGGCATGAGCAGCGTGTGGACCGGTATGTAGTTGGCGAGCAGCAGGTAGTCGGGATCGAAATCGAGGGAGTACTGAAGCGTCCGGACGCGCGGCTCCCATCCGCTCTCCCCCTGCCCGTAGACCACCGTGACGGCGTCCGAGTAGACGACGGGCTCGGGCCCCTGACGCTGCGCCGCCGCGAGACGCTCGACGTGGTCCGGGAAGCAGCGGTCGTCGTCGTCGAGGAACGCGACGAGCTCTTCGTCGCGCGAGGGCCACCCCGCGGTTGGCCGCCGCCGAGCGCCCGCGCCGCTGGCGCGGTTCCTCGAGGTGCAGGTCGAAGGCGTCGCGAAACCCCTCGATGACTTCCTTCGGCGAGGCGCCGCCGTCGTTGACGACGACCACCTGCCTGGGCCGTGCCGTCTGCGCGCGGAGGCTCTCGAGCGCCTCGCGCAGCAGGGCCGGACGGTTGCGCGTGCGGATCACGACCGACACCGGCGCGGGGCCGTGCGGGCCCTCGGTCACCGTCGCGGGCCCGATCGCGCGGCGGAGCTCTTCGAACGACGTCGTGGACGCCTCGGCGTACGTGAGCACGCGGAACGCTTCGACGGGCCCCCGTCCCGGAAGCGTGAGCCGCCGGTAGGCGTTCAGGCCCCGGATCGCGCCGGCGTAGTCGCGCACGGCCTGCTGCGACGCGTAGGCCGCGAGGGCCTCGTCTTTCTTCTCGGCGGCCGCGGCGATGTCGACCAGGGCGTTGGGCAGGATCGGGTGCGAGAGCTCGTAGAACGCGATGCGCATGTAGCGAAAACGGTCGTGGTCCGGGTCGCCGGCGCGCGAGGCCGCGACCTCGTCGAAGAGGACGCGCGCCAGGGCCCGATGGTCCGGGTGAATCTCCGCCGGCGACGGGCAGAGCACGAGGTCCGGCCGGAACTCCTCGAGCTCCTCCCGGATCGCCGCCTCGAGCGCGCGATCGGACGCCGGCTGCCCGAGGCTCCGGTCGGCCAGACCCCCGAAGCGCGGCGCCTCGAGGCCCAGCGCCGTGGCGGCGGCCAGGGCTTCCGCGCGGCGCCTGGCCGCGTACGCCTCCGCGTCCTCCGGAGCCACGCCCTGCTGCGCGGTGCCGTCGGTCGCGATCCAGATCCGGATCGCCTCGGCCCGGGGCGCGGCCAGTGCCAGTGTGCCTCCCGCGCCGAAGGACTCGTCGTCCGGATGGGCCGCGAGCACGAGGATCCGCGCCCCGTTGAGGTCGGTCGACTGGTACGGGATCAGGGACTCTTCACGCGGCATGAAGGCTCAGCGCAGTTTAGCCTCGGACCGCGATAACTCCTATCCCGGGATCGCGAACTCGCACCGCCGGCAGAGAAAGTCCTCGGGCGCTTCCTCGACGCCGTACGTCCAGCGCCGCAGCCGCGCCATCGTCTCGCCTCCGAGAATCTCGGCGACGGAGTGCGTCTTCAGGTCGCCGACGGTCAGCTTCTCGTAGTAGTCCTGGCAGCAGAGCACCGCCGTTCCGGTGCCCGTGACGTGCAGGTGCTCGAAGGGACGCGAGCCGACGAGCTCGCAGCCCTTCAGCTTCTTCAGGGGCGGAGGCTCGATCACGTAGGTCCCGCTGTCGGGCCGGCTGCGGATCTTGAACTGTTTGACGGCCCATCCCTTGGGCTCGAAGTGCGCTTTCAGCTCCGCCACGTCGCGCAGGTGCTCCGCGTCTTCCTCGCCGAGAACCACGATCGTCGTTTCGTCCGAAAGCGACCGCGCGTGCAGCGCGTCCATGTTGGCGAGGACACGCGGCAGGTCGCGCGTGCCGTGGAGCTTCTCGTAGCGATCGGGCCGGAGTGTCGGCAGGTTGACGCCGATGTAGCGAAAACGGCCGAGCTTCTCGAAGAGCTCCGCCCGTTCGGGCGTGAAGCCCGAGGCGTTGGTCAGGATGCTGACGGGAATCCGCTTGGCGAAGAGATAACGGATGCGCTCCTCGAAGAGCGGATCGAACGTCGGTTCGTTGTAGTTGGAGAGGGAGACGACGACTTTCTCGTCGCCGAACTCGGCGATCTCGTCGACGATGCGCTCGAAGAGCTCCTGCGACATGACCTCCTTGTCGCGCGGAGCAACGGACACTGGACAGAATGGACAACGGTGGTTACAGGACGTGCACGTCTCCAGAGAGACGTACAGGAGGTGCGTCCGCCGCGACTCGGCGAAGGCGTCCTCGATGAGGAAGCGCTCGGCGCGCAGATGGGCCAGGACCGACGGATCCACGCCCGCGGGCAGCCCCTGGGAGATCCGGGCAAGACCCCGATAGGCATCGCCATCCTTCGGCAACTCGCGTCCTGTCAGCGGGTTGTACACGGACGTTGGGCGATCGTGCAGATAGGGAGACAGCGTCTCCGGCTCGGCGAGCGCGGAGGAATGACCGGCGTTCTTGTGCTCTGGTTGCTGGCTCATGGTCGTTCTACGGGCGCCGGATCCTGAGAGCCTATTCTAGCCCTTCGCCCCTCGGCCCTTGACCCGCGGCCTTCGGTGCTGCGAAACGCAGGCCAGGAACGCGTCAGACGAAGTCGTAGAGCGCGGGCACGAAGCTCGCGCCCCGGAGGAATCGCCGCGCCGCGTCCGCGTCGACCGCGCGCACGTCGAACGGGTACCCCGCGTCGAGACGCTCGCCCGGAAAGGCGGCGATGGGACCGTGCCCCGGTCCGCCCGGCGATTCCCAGAACGCGAGATACCGCGCGCCGAGCGATCGGGCTTCCGCCGCGGCTGCGGCGAAGAGCGGCGGCAGATCGCGGCCGTCGGGCTCACGGCCGACGTAGTCGACGACCGTGACCGTTTCCTCCGCGACACCCGAGAGCGCCGCCCAGCCCAGCATCTCCCCCGCCTGCGCGCGCCAGACCATCCGGTAGTACCGCGACGGCCGGGCGTGAAACCGCCAGTTCACCCGCACACGATCGCGGACGATCGCCTGCGGCGCGGAAAGGCGGGCCGCTGCCCAGAGCGGGTCGTACGAGTCGTCCACCGAGTCGCCCGCGGCCGCGTCGGACGGCGGCGATGCAAATGCGTCGACGTCCGCGCGCACCACGCGCACCGGGGCGAACGTGCGCGTCCCGACGATCCGCTCGGAGATCACCTTCGCCCGCGGGTTGGGAAATCCGTAGCAGAAGGCCGCGCCGTGCCCTTCGACGTGCGCGTAGAAGGCCTCGATCATCTCGCGGTAGACGCCGCGCCGCCCGCCGAGCCCGCGCACGACGGGGTCCGTCGCGACGTCGCCGACCGAGTACGCCACGCGCGGCTGTCCGTCGACGATCACGCCGACCGCCCAGCCGGCGTAGTGGCCGACGATCTCCCCGTCGGAAACGCCCACGACGCTGTGCCAGCCGTCGGGGTTCTGCGCGAACTTCCAGCGCCATTCCTCCTCCGGAAGCGGGGACCCGAACACCCTCTCGAAGAGCCGGCGGATTCCGGGCACGTCCGCCTCGGACGCAACGCGGATCTCGAAGACGCTCACGGCTTCTCCCACACGTACGTCTCGAGAGGGCGCCCGTCGGACTCGCGGAACGCGCGCAGGTAGAGGCTCCCCGGCGGCAGGGACGCGGCGGCGTCCGGAGGGAGACGAAACCCCCCTCCGAGCGGCGCGCCGGCAAACGGCATGAGCGAGGGATTCGTCGAGACGGCCACCCAGGCGTCGGGGCGCGGCGGGAGCACCGGCTCGGCCAGGCGCGTCGCGCCCGCGGCGTTCGCGCCCCCGGCGCGTCCCCGCCGCTCGATGAGCCACCGGCCCGCGGCCCCCCAGCGGCGCTCGCGGTACAGCTTCCGGGACACCGCGCGCCGCCGCTCGGTGTCGGGGTTGCGGACGGCGCTGCGCGCGAAAAGGTGGCGCACGCGGGCCGTCGCCACGAACCGCAGCTCGAGCCCCGCCGCGCGGACGCGGTCTTCCCACTCCGATTCTTCGTACTCGAAGAGATACCGCTCGTCGAAGCGGCCGACGCGATCGAAGACGTCGCGGCGCGCGGCCAGCACCGCCCCGACGAGGTGGCGCGCGCGGCCGCCGTGCGCCCAGAGCGCGAGCGCGCGGCGGGCCGCCGGCGCGAAGGAGCGCCAGCCGAGCTCCCCCGCGAGCGTCGGCCCCGACTCCGCCGGAAGCCGCAGCTTCTCGTCGGCGTCCCAGAAGCAGAGCGGGGCCGCCGCACCGGCGCGTGGATCCTCGATTGCGGCGAGCAGGGCCGTCAGCGCTCCGGCCCCGTACACGACGTCCGCGTTCGAGAGCAGCAACCGGTCTGCGCTCGCGCGCGCGAGACCCGCGTTCACGCCGCCCGAATAGCCCCGGTTGTCCGCGAGCAGGACCGTGACGTCGGCTCCGAGACGCTCGAGGCGGCGGGCCTCCTCGGGCCCGGATCCGCAGTCGACGAGGATGATCTCGCCGGCCAGACGCTCCTCCTCGAAGCGGGCCCGGAGCGACGCGACGCAGGCGGCCGCCTCCGCCGCGCTCCGGTGGTTCACGACGATCGCCGACAGACGCGGCGGCGAGACGGCTAAGCTCACGCCGCCTCCCCCCGTGCGGAACGAAAAACGCGCTCGAGCTTTTCCGCGACGAGCGCCGAGTCGTAGCGCGCGGCCTCGGCCGGGCCCGCCGCGCGCGCGGCCGCCCGCGCCTCCGGCGTCAGCATCGCGGGCAGCCCGTCGGCGAGGCGCGACGGCTCGCCGTCCTCGTAGTAGCGCGCCGCGACGCCGCCGATTTCGCGCTGGCCCGGCACGTCCGAGAGAAACGCCGGGATCCCGCAGGCGAGCGCCTCCAGGCTCGGAAGGCCGAACCCCTCCTCGACCCGCGAGCCGCCGACGAAGAGGTCGCTCTCCCGGTACGCGAAGGGCATCCTCTCGGGCGGGAGCCTCGTGTGGTACTCGTCCGCCACGCCGAACGCGCGCTCCTCCGGCCCCGGAGGCGCGTAAGAGATGCGCCGCAGCCAGAAGCGCCCGCCGCGCCGCCGGAATTCCGCGAGTCCGCGCAGGGCGACGTCGACGCCCTTGAACTCGATCTCGAGCGCACCGACGACCAGAATCACCGGCGGGTCGGCGGGCGGCCGTTCGGGGCCGGGCGCAAACTCGGTGCGATCGAAGGTCTGTCCGACGTCCGTGGCCGGGCCGAAGCCCATCGCTTCCAGGCGCCGGGCGAGCGTGCCGGACACGGCGAGCTTCGGGGCCGGCAGACGGTAGACCGCCGCGATTTCCTCGGCGAGCCCCGAGTCGCGGTAGTGGGCGATCTCGCCTTCGTAGCCCTGGCAGAGGTGAAACACGGGTCCGCGCGCGCCCTCGAGCGCCCGCGGCACGGTGCGGTAGAACGTCGCGACCCGCACGTCCGCCTCGGCGAGCGCGAGCGACTCGCGAAACGACGCGCGCTCGAAGTGGGCCTGCGAAAGCGCGAACCAGTCGGGCGAAGTCTCGGGCGACACGATCGTCACCCGGTGTCCCCGTCGGGCCAGGGCCTCCGCCTGCTGGAGCACGACCTTCACACCGCCGAAGAGGCTCGTCCGACTCGAGGAGGTATGCGACTTTCATCGCGGCCGGGCGGTCGCGATCCACTGGTAGGTCGCCAGACTCTCGCGGTCGGCGTCGGGCCACGCGCGGACGAGCGCGTCGAAGGGCTCCCGGTCCGGCGGCGGCGCGCCCTCGAGCCCCTCGAGAGACGCGATCGCCCAGCCGGCCTCCTCGAGGCTCTCGGCGAGCGAGGACCGGGTGAACCAGCGCAGGTGGCCGGCGTCGCAGAGTCCGGCGGGGACGGGATCGTGCCGGCCGAGGAGGAGGTCGCGGACGACCGAGAGGTGCCCGACGTTGGGCACGCACCGCGACGAGCAGGCCGCCGGGATCGGCGAGGCGGCGAGCCAGGGCGAGCGCGCCGGCCGGATCCTCGAGATGCTCCAGAACGTCGGCGAAGACGATGGCGTCGAACCGCTCGCGGGAGGCGGCGAGCCGGGCCAGGGCGCCGACGGCGTCCCCCTCGATCACGCGCTCGTACCGGTCGCCCGCACGGGCCGCCTGCACCGGGTCCTTTTCGACCCCCGTGAGCCGCCAGGCGGGTCGGCGGCCCCTCGCCAGGGCGAGGCCGCCCGCGCCGCATCCCACGTCCAGGATGCGCGCCGGACCGTTCGGAAGCCGCGACAGGAGCTCCGGACGCTCCCGTTCCGACGCATCCGGGATGACCAGCGCGGGCACCGGCTGGACGTCCGGAGGCCCGGCTGCCAGTAACCGCACAACATAGCTGTCGACAGTTTCCGATCGGAGCGGCGGAAAATCCCCCGAACGAAATGTTCGCGCCCCGGAAGCCGGGCTCGGATTGCCGGCCGCTCACCGGCGCCGCCTCGAGCTCACGGAGTGTGTGCACCACCGCACCCGCCCCCGACGCTCCCGGAAGGGTCCGCGACTGCGCCACGAGCGTCCATTCCTCCGCGGCCGCCACGGCGTCGGCGGCAGGCTCCCCGCGGTGCCAGTCGGTGACCACGTCGGCGCGGGTCGCGCGCGCCCAGCGCAGTCGCCCCAGGCGGGCGCCGTAGTCGAGGCAGTCGAGGTCGTCGAGCCGCGGCGCGCGCGCGCCCGGGCTCTCGAGGAAGGCGAGGCCGCGCCTCAAGACGAGGCCGCGGCCCGCGTTTGCGCCGCGGACTCGGGGGGCGCCGCCTTCGGGTCCAGACGTGCCGGGGACGGAGGAGCCCGACGACGTAGTCCGGAGAGACGACGGTGAACCCGGGCTTGAGGATTCGGAGGTCGTGGACGTGGAGCGCCTTCTCGTCGCCGAGATACACGTAGACGCGGAAGTCGCCCTGCGCGATCGGCAGCTCGGGAACCGTCAGGCGGATGCGATGGCGGCGGGCGCCCGTCAGCGGCGCCCAACTCTCGTGGCGCGTGTCCACGGCAAAGGCCTGCACGCCGTCTTCGCGGTCGATACCGACGCGCACGTGGAACGCGAGCGCCGGGGTCCGCGGTCTCGATCTCGACGTCCACCGCGACCGTCTCGCCCGAGGCAAACTCCGTTGCGCGCGTACCCCGAGCCGTCGTGCAGGAGCACCTCCGTCAGCCGCGCGGGCTTGCGGCCGTCGGCGGCCGCGGGCGCTTCCGGCTGCGCCGGCGACGTGAGCGCACGCTCCTTCTCCTGCAGGAAGGCCTCGTACTGGCGGACGACCGGCACGGCGGCGCCGGCCGGCCGCGACCTCGCCGTTCCGGAGCCAGATCGCCTGGTCGCAGAGGAGCGCCACGTAGTAGAGCGCGTGGGAGCAGAAGAGCAGCGTGCCGCCGCGCCGGTGGAACTCGGTGATCCGGTCGATCGACTTCTTCTGGAAGTACCCGTCGCCCACGGCCAGGGCTTCGTCGACGATCAGAACGTCGGCGTCGGCGTGGGTCGCGACGGCGAAGGCCAGCCGCAGCACCATCCCCGAGGAGTACGTCCGCACCGGCCGGTCAAAGAACTCTCCGAGCTCGGCGAAGTCGCGGACCTCCGGAAGACGCCTGCCGGATCTCGGCGCCCGTTCAGGCCCAGGAGCGCCGCGTTCATCCGCGCATTCTCGCGGCCGGTGAACTCCGGATGGAAGCCCATGCCCGAGCTCGAGGATCGAGGCGACGATGCCGAGCCGCTCGACCGAACCGGAGCTCGCGCGCGTCGTTCCGGCCACGATCTTGAGCAGGGTCGACTTCCCCGCCCCGTTCTCGCCGATCAGCCCGAGCGCCTTGCCGCGCGGCAGCAAGAAGGAAACGTCGGAGAGGGCGAGGAACTCCCGGTGGCGGGGCTTGCCGGGCAGGAGGGCGCGCAGGCGCTGGCCCGCCGAATCGTAGATGCGGTAGCTCTTGGACACCCGCTCGGCGCGGACGGCCGCGTCCGACGGCCCGATCGCAGTCATGCTGAGGAATCCATTCTAGTCTTCCCCGACCCGTCGTCGCCCAAAACGAAAGGGACCCCTTTCGGGGTCCCTGGAGCAACGAAGCGAAGGCCTCTCAGAAGGCCTCTCAGAAGGCCTCTCAGTCGACGCGCTTGCCCTGGACGAAAACGGTGTCGGTGCTGATCTGGTCGACCGTGACCACGTACGCGCCGACGGGGCTGCCGGTGAGCGACTTGACCTGGATCGTCATCGGGTTGCCGTCGATGCCGGGGAAGGTCGCATCGGTGATCGGAATCTGGGCGAACGCGCCCGTCAGGCCGGCGTTGTTGAGCGTGTAGGAGAACGTCGAGGCCACCGAGCCGTCCTGGCGGATCGCCTTGATCTCGACGGCCGTCGGCAGATCGCCCTGCGAGAAGATGCCGACGTTGGTGCGGAAGCGCAGATTCGTCTGCGCGCCCGGCATGATGAGCACCGAGCCGCCGCCCGGCGGCACGCTCTCGTCCGTCGTGTAGGTCGAGAGCTGCATGCCCGCCGTGCCCGTCGCCAGGTCCGCGTAGATCCGCCCGCCGATGATGAGGCGCGTCCCCGTCGAGCGGGCACGTTGTAGGTCACCTTGAGAAGGCCGAGGATCGTCCCCGTCTTGAGGTCGATCCTCCGTCGCGCCGTCGAGGAAGTCATCGTTGCCGACGACGTCGTCGGCGGTGAGGCCCTGACCCGGTCCGATCTCGACCCGGCGCGAGAACGACCTTCTCGTTCGTCGAGCCGGTCGGCATGTAGTGGTACTCGAGAGTGACGGGCCGCGGCGACGCGCTCGGGTTGTAGAAACTCAGGTCCGTCCGCCAGTGCGGTGTTCGACTCGGGGATCTCGATGCGGCCGACGCCGGAGACGTAGAAGGTGAGCGGCGTGCCAGGCGCCACGTCGATGCTCGGCGTGTCGTCGGAGACCTGCACGAGGTCGTTGTTGCGCCGGTCGAGGACCGAGGCATAGGCCTGCAACTGACCGGAGGTTCCCGTCGCCTTGATGACGTAGCGCTTCGAAGGATCGGGCGTGAAGAGGTCGGTGTCGTTGACGCCGGCCTGGCTGTACGGCAGGACGCTGAAGTCGCGGCTCGCGACTTGCGCGCCGTCCTCGCTGAAGGCGTCGATGTGGAACAGCCCGCCCTCGCTCGAGGCGTTGAAGAGCGAGAGGTTGAAGCGGTAGAGCGAATCGTTGCGCAGTCCCGACGAGGGTCTGGCCGGTGGCGATGGAGACGGCGGGAGAGGCCGTCTGCCCGTAGGGCCCCGTCACGAAGGAGGGAAGCGCCGTGCCGAAGGACGAGCCCGCCGCCGTGAAGTAGACGCGGGTCGTCGCGATCGGCACTTCGTTGCCGCCGTCGAACCGGGCGAAGAGGATGCCCTTGCCCGCGCCGCGGCGATTGAGAATCTCGGGATCCCCGACGACGTCGACTCCGGACCACGACTGGCCCGGATCGAGCCGGAAGCTGTCCTGGCTGTTGAAAGGCAGCGTCGAGAGGTCCGACGGAATCGTCATCCGAGAAGGCTGCGAAGTAAAGCGTCACGGTCGTCGCCGACGTGCCGGGGTTCGTGATGGAGATGTCGGTCGCCCAGTCGCCGCCCGGCGAGAGGATCGAGCCCGCTCCCGGAATCATCAGCGCCTGGAAAGACGGCACGTCGAGCAGAAGACGGATGGTGTTGGTCGAGGTGCCCGAGGTCGTCGTGCCGCTGCCGGTCGCCGTCAGCGTGACGTTCTTCTGACCGGGCGTGGCCCAGATGTGGCTCACCGTCCGGCCGGTGGAGGACGTGCCGTCGCCGAAGTTCCAGGCGAACGTCGCGCCGGCATCCGGCTCCGTTGCCGTGATCGTGATGACCTGTCCGGCTTCGCTGCGCCAGCCGCCGGTGAGCGGCTCGAAGTTGGCGCCGGTCAGCGTGTATTCGACCGAGGGCGGGGGCGGACCTCCGGTCCCGATGATGATCGTCTTGCTCGCAGTCCGCGAGGTCGAGCCCTGCACGGCCGTGACGGAGATCGTGAATGCGCCGGTCGTCGCGTAGGTGTGCGACTGAGTGCTCGTTCCGGCGGCCACCGCGGCCTGCGGATCCGGATCGAGAATCAAGCATCCCGGCGTGCCGGGAGGAACGCCCGGCGGGCAGCCGCCTCCTCCGCCGCCGCCTCCGCCTCCTCCGCCTCCTCCGCCGCCGGTCGAGTCACCCCACGACCACGTGAAACTCGTGGGCGTGTAGTTGGTGGCGGTTGCCGTGAAGGTCACTGCCGTTCCGGACACGCCCGAAGTGGGGCCAGAGAGCGCGAGCTGAGGCGTTCCGCCTCCCCCGCCGCCGCCACCTCCCCCGCCGGGCTGTTCGACCACGTACTTCCACGCGGTCACGACACCGGAGACGAGGATCTTGAAGTAGCAGTTGGAGCTGCACGCGGTAGTCGCCGGGAAGGCCACCGGACCGTAGGCCGTGGCGGTGCCGACGAGAGTGTCGCTCGTGATGACCGGGCTGGAGTTCGAGCTCGTGTAGAAGGACACGCCGGGATGCGGGATCCCCTGCGTGCTCTCGTCGTCGAAGAGATGGTACGTCGTGTTGAGGTCGAGCTTCCACGTCAGCTCACTGCCGGGCGAGGGTGCCACGTAGCCCGAGTGGTTGGCGTTCTTGTAGACGCCGAGTACCGGGCTGAACTGGAAGATCGTCGTCGCGAACGGCTTCGACGCCGTCAGCTGATCGACGGGGCCCGGGCCCGAGAAGTTATAACGCAGGTGGACGTAGAAGTTGCCCTCGGTTCCGGGGGCCGCCACGACCGCCGTGCCGTTGACCGGCAGGAAGGTGCCGGACAGGGTTCCCGAAAAGCTCGCAGGCGGAGTCGGGTTCGAATTGACCGCGAACTCGACGGAGTTGAGCGTCGTCGTCGAGCCCTTCTGCATGAGGTTCTTGAGAGTCAGCGGCCCGTTGATCAGAACGACGCTCGGCGTCGCCGAGAAGTCCGGCACGAGGTCGACCTGTTGATAGTTGCCGTTGCGTGAGGTCGTGAAACCGTCCTTGTAGGTCGCGGTCACCGAGAACGTGCCGCTCGATCCAGCGCCCGCGGGCATCGGCGGGTTGATCCCCGACGCCGCGCCGCCCGGCGTAAAGTTCCAGCTGAACGCGGCCTCCGCGGTGTTGCCCTGCGTGCCTCGCGCGTCGACGGTGCCGCCCGACAGGATCGACAAAGTCGTTCCGTTGAAGCCGACGATCGAGATCGCCGGCGCGAGCACCGGGATCGCCCCGGAGCTGTAGATCGGCGAGCCGGCGCCGTTGACGTTGTGCGACCGCAGGCCCAGCGTGTAGGTCGAAACGGGCGCCCCGAGGCTCTGGAAACAGCCCGCTCCCGTCTGGATCGTGCCGCCGTTGGCCTCGTCGCAGGGCCAGTACGCGGGGTTGATGTCCGACCAGATGCCGGGCGGGTTGGCAATGACCTCGGGCGCGAACGTTCCCGTCTGGTGGAAGTCCCAGTCGAGCTGCGTGATCGGCTGATAGGAGACCGAGAAGTCCTTGATCTGCCACTTGTCGCCGAAGTAGTTCTTCGTGTTTTCCGGCGCGACGCGCGCCGCGGCCGAGAGGTTCGTCATCGCCGCGAGCGGAACCGGCGGAGCGGTCGGATCGGCCGCGATGCACGAGATGTCGATCTTGTCGGTGTGGATCGACTTACTCCGGCGTCGTTCCGACCGCGCGATACAGGTAGGCCGTGACGACTCCGCCGTTCTGCTTGACGAGCGCCTCGAAGCCGTTCCCGATGTAGTTGGCATCGCTCGCGCCGGCGTGCTTGAGCGTCTTCGCTAGCAGCGGCGAGCCGCCCTGGGTCAGCCACTTCGAGTCGTAGATGTCGATCTCGGAGCCCGTCGGCGTCGCCCGGTGCAGGAAGATCGCCGGGAAGGGCAGCCGGACCGCGGACCGCGGCGTAGTACAGGGAGCCGGCGATCGATCCGGCCGGCGACAGCGTCCCGCTCGGCGGGTTGAAGGCGTAGGCGTGGAGGCCCGCCTCGCTCGATGCGAAGATGAAGATCTCGCCGTTGACGACCGCGATGTCGAGGACGCTCGGATACTCGCCGCCGACGAGATTTCCGCTGGCGACCTCCACGAGCCCGCCCGTGGTCGGGTTGATCTCCGCAACGTGGAGGCGGTTGTCGCCGTAGGTCGTTCCGGCGAGGATGTACTTGTCGGAATAGCCGGCAGCGTTGACGTGCGCCGCCTTCAGGCGTACTCCCGGCACGCTCGAGGCGCTCGAAGTCCAGCCGATGGCGAGGGAGGCGGACATCGGCGGTTCGACGAGCCCGCTGGGGCTCTGCATGTTCGCCACGTAGACGCCGTCAGCCTCGACCGGGAAGTAGCCGAAGAACCTGCCCGAGCCGGTGTAGATCGCAGCGAGACGCGAGCCCTGGGGGACAGGCTGCGGCAGATCGATCTGCTGGCCGAAGGAGGGCGAGCCGGGGCCGGTGGCCTGGCCCATCTGGGCCGCGAGGCCTGAGCCACCCTGGCCCTGCCGGAAGGGCTGCCAGTCCGAGATCATTCGCGCGGTCCCGTCCGGGGCCTGCGCCACGTCCATCGTGTTGGAGCCCTGGTGACAGTCGCAGGTGATGGGGATCTTGCCGCCGTTGCCGTGGTAACGGCCGATGTTGGTCAGGACGTACGGACCGGGATCGCCGGCATTCGCCAGGCTCGCCCGGGCGAATCCCCACTGGGTCAGAACGTACAGATAGGTGTCGTCGCCCCCGAGGGACATGTCCGCCGAACCGGGGATCGTCCCGCTCGAACCCGGAAGGAATTCCAGCGCAGTGCCCTGGAGGATGCCGCAGTTGGGTGACTGGGCCGCAGCGGAGACGGCGACGGACGCGGCCAGGGCCGCTCCAGCGAAAACACGAAGTGCGGAGCGTGTCATGTGAACGGGATCCTCCGGAGAATGCCCCGACTCGGAGCGGTTTGAGGAAGGCCAGAGATCGGATTTCATCTTCCCCCCAAGCTGACCCGAAGAACCTAAAGGAGAAACTGAAATCAGACCTTCGGGACGAGGCACGAAAAAAGTGGGCGGGACTTGCGTCCCGCCCACCTGGAAACCGAGTTACTAGAAGTTCGAACCCGGGCCCGTGCCCGTCGGGATGACCGAAACCGCCGGAACCACCGGCTCGACGAGATCGCCGAACGTGAGCGGGTTGCAGGTCGACGGATCGAGCTGCGTGCCCGGCACGAGGATCGTCTCGAGGGCCACTGCGCCTTCGAACGAGTAGTCGACCCAAGCCTGGTCGAGCACGTCGCCCGTGGCGAAGTCGAACGCAACCCAGCCAGCCGTCGCGCCCGGGAAGGCGCCGATGAAGAACAGGATGTTGCGCTGCTGCGTCTCGTACGGGAAGTTGAACTGCTCCTGCGTGCAGGGCGACGGGCAAACGCCGGTCGTCGTGGTCTGCTCGTCCTCGTCGAAGAACGTCGACGCCATCTGGGGCGCCGGATCGTCGCAATCGCCGCCGAGGGTCGAAGACCGCCACGCGCGGAAGTTCGACGTGATCGAGAGGCCCAGATCGAACCAGCGGGCGGCCCACTTCAGACCGAGGGGCTCACGCTGGTCGCCGATGCCGCGGGTCACGCCGTAGAAGCCGGGGATGTTCCAGGGGGAGCTGACGGAGAGATCGGTGTCCGGATCGCCCGAGCCGCAGTTCGGGCAGATGTTGGCCGGGTAACCGAAGAGCGCCCAGTACCGGGCGTAGAACGTCCGGGTCAGGCCGATCGTCCGAAGCGATACCGATGGCGGCATCCGCCTCGATGTTCACGGTCGAGAGAGCGTAGGTCGGAAGACCCTCGCCCGACGTGAAGATGATCTCGCCGAACAGGTTGTTCTCCATTCCGAGCGCGTTGTTGTAGTAGTAGTTCGGATCCGTCGGATCGGAGAGGTTGCAGTAGTTGGCGTGGTCGATGACGATGTAGCCGATCGCCAGGTTCGTCAGATCGCCGCCGCAGTCCTCACGGAGCTGATCGGCAACGCTGAAGAACACCTGGTCGTACTCGGTCGTGGCCAGGGTGTTGTCGAAGGGGGTCGCCGGGAAGTCCGGGTCCACGCGAAGGAACCCGCCCGGATAGACGCCGCCGCCGGCGCGCTGGCACACGTCACCCGTCGGAACGCCGTCGAAGTTCGTCGGCGTGTTCGGCAGGTGGCCGGTGATGATGTCCGAGACGCGCATCGCCTGGACGTCGAACCCGGTCAGAGCGACGTTGAAGTCGAGGACCAGGACGGACTGAAAGTCGAACACGTTGACGTGCGCGATCATCGGCTCGGCCGAAGCGTTCGCGATCGTCACGATCGTGTCGCGAGCGCCCGGACCGGTCCCGATGACCTGACCGTCGTCGCCGATGCTGACCTGGAAGTACGGGACGAGCAGCGTCGCAGCAGGACGCTGATCGATCGTGCACGTGACGGCCGAAGCAGAGCTCGCGATCGCGAACACTGCGACGATCGCCAGGCACGTCAGCAGGGTCTTCTTCATTGAGATCTCCTCATTACGGTTAACTGTTCGAAAACACACGATTGAGAGTTCCTTCCCTCGGACGATCCCATCACCTCCCGCACTTCGACTTTTACACCCGAGAAAAACCTGTTTTCTGTACTAGTTGGAGCACTGGGTGCCCCGTCTGGAACCGATAATCGCGCCCCAAGAAAGCCGTGTCAAGGAAAATATGCTCCGGAATCATAGGAACGCGACTAAGGCCCGCAGGACAACGAGTTACCTTCAGCGCTTGTTGAGGTAGACCCGAAAGCCCCCCGGGACGGCCGGATTGGTCGAGCTGACCGTCGTCGAAAGGACGATGTCGTTGCGGCCGTCCCGGTCGAGATCGGCGATCCGGGCGCACTGGCCGGGTGACTCGACGACCGGCTCCTCCGACTCGGCCACCTCGGCGAACCCTCCGCCGGCTTGCTGGAACAGGATCCGGAGCCGCTGGCGCTCGTCATCGACGAAAACCATGTCGTCCAGCTTGTCTCCGTCGAGGTCACCCATGGCCAGGGCGAAAAGATTGCCTTTCGGCTCCTTGACCCGCCATACAGGTTGCCTCGTCCAGGCGTCGTTGCGGTACGTGTAGACGCTGATCCCGTTCACCCGCATCCGCTCGGGGTTGACGATGACCCGGTAGTAGGCGTCGGCGAAGGCGGCCGCCCGTTCCGTGCCCGTCGTGCCCGGCGCCGTCGTGAAGTGAAACGCGTAGGTCTCGATCTCGGGAAACGAAACCGGCGCGAACGAGCCGTCGCCCATGTTCTTCCAGAGGAGGGTCAGGGCGCCGAACTGGTTGCTCGCCGTCAGGACGTCCTTGCGGCCGTCGCCGTCGTAGTCCCATGCCGAAAGGCCCGTGGAGAAGAAGCCGCCGACGAGACCGTTGTTCCGGCGCTCCCAGCCCTTTTCGACCCCCTTGAAGAGGAAGACGCGGATCTGCTGCTTGTCCGCGGTCGTGCCGGCTCCCGCGCCGTCCCCCGGAGCGTCGCGCGAGGCCACGATGTCGAGTTTTCCATCGCCGTCCGCGTCGACGAGAACGACTGCCTGGGAAGAGAAGTCGCGTGCCGGCAGGCCCGATCGCACGATCCGGAAGCCTCCCTGGCCGTCGCCGAACAGGGAGACCAGGCCGTTGCTGTGAGCCGCCGAGACGATGTCTTTCTTCCCGTCGCCGTCGATGTCGCCCGACGGCGACGCCGCCGTAATCGATGAGGAAGCGCGGGGACGGCTTGCCCGCCTCGGTAAAGGTCAGCGGCCACAGGGTGAAAGCGCCTTTGCCGTCTCCGATCCAGATCTTCAGATGGTCGTCGCCCAGGCGCGCCGGCGGCGCGACGATGTCCGGAACGCCGTCCCCGTTGACGTCCTCGACGACGAACGACGCGCGCCACATGCCCTTCTCGGGAAGCCCCGTCGCCGGGACCTTCTCCAGCCGGATGTGCCCGGCCGCGGCCACCGGAACGATCGGCCTCGAACTCGGAGGCCGGCAACACCGGCTCGACCGGAGCGCCCGAGGACGGCGTTTCCGGCAGCGAGGTCTGTCTTCTGCTGCTCCCGGAGGACCTTCTCGTCCTCGGGCATCTTCGGGGTGGAGGTGTAGTAGTACTTGTCGTCCTCCTTGAAGAACACGATCGGCTTGGGCACGATCGGAAGCTTGATGTGCGTGGCATCCACCTTCTGGTACTGATCCTTGGGCAGCCGGCGGATCACGTACGTGTCGGTCTCCTCGACGACGTTGGGATCGGTCCGCGACAGAATTCCGGGAGTCGGGGTCGGCGGCACGGCCGACGGAGGAGGCGCCTTGGGAGCCTGCGACGAAGTGCAGGCCGCGGCGCAGAGCAGAAGGACGACGGAAAAACGCTTCACTCGAACCTCCTCAGGGAAAAGTGCTCCGAAACCGGGATTGGGCACAGGGAAGGAGCCGCCGAGACCCGAGAAACCCCCCGGATCCGGCCTTTATTCATCCATTCTCAGATCAGGTCGGCGAAATGGGGCCGGGCGCGGTGGAAAAGGGCACCCCCGACCAACGCCGCGGCGCCGCAAAACAGCGTCAGATAGGAGGACCGACCCGGCCTCGGGAAGCGCATGGAGCGTGAACGCCCGCCGGTAGAGGTCGACCAGATGCGCAACGGGATTGGCCTCGAGGACCCAGCGCAGCCGCTCCGGAACGAGCGAGGCGGGATACACGATCGGCGTCGCGTAGAACACCACGGTCAGGGCGATTCCGACGGCGTGCGCGGTGTCGCGCACGAAAGCCGTGAGCGTCGCCGCGATGCAGCCGATCCCGAACGTCATGAGGATCTGCAGCAGGAGCGCGGGCACCACGAGCGCGAGCCAGGCGAGCGAGAGATGTCCGACCAGCGCCACGTAGACCGCGAAGATCGCCGAAGCGCGATGATCTCGTTGACGACGGCCGCGAGCACGACGGAGAGCACGAGCGTCTCCATCGGGAAGACCGTCTTCTTGACCATCGCCGCGTTGTCGACGAGCGACCGACGCCGAGCGCGTGATCCCTTCCTGGATCGCCATCCACGGCAGCAGCCCCGCCATCAGAAACTCCGGGAAGCTCGCGAACCCGGCCTCGACCGGAACGCGCAGCACCAGTGAAAAGACACCCGTGTAGAGAAGCATCCAGAGCACCGGATGCGCGAACGCCCAGAGCAAGCCCGAGGCCCGAACCGGCATAGCGCGCGCGCACGTCCCGAACGACCATCTCTTTCAACAGAAAGGCTTTAGATGCTATCTGGATGGTCTTCTTCGACATCTTTCGAGGAGCAATTCAGAAGGCCGCGATTATAGACGCCGAACCTATGTTTTAATAGCATTTCCGGAACAAGCCATGTCGTCCCATTCACCGCGCAAAGTCGCTCTCGTCGGCTCGCGAATTCGTGAGCTGCGCAAGGGACGTCATCTCACGCAGACCGAGCTGTCGGAAAAAATCGGCATCGCGCAGTCGGATCTTTCGCGCATGGAGCAGGGCGAATACAAGGTCGGCCTCGACACGCTCTTCAAGATCCTCCAGGTGTTCGACCTCAAGATGGGCGAGTTTTTCGGCGAGACCGACAGTCCGGCCGAGAAGGAAGCGCGCGATCTCGCGGGCGAGATCCGCGGCCTCTCCGACCAGTCGCGGCAGGAAGTGCGCGACTTCGTACGCTTCAAGCACCAGCAGGAAGTCACGGTCTCGGAGTCGGCGCGAGCCGGCGGCGGACCCGGAGAAAAACGCTTGAGTTACCGGGTTCGGTGCCCTAGAATCCGGGGGTAAGGCCTCGTGCCTTTAGAAATGGGCGACCGCCGTAAGCACCTGGAGTTTCTGCGCAAGACCGCCGTAGACGCGGCCTGGTGCGGGAGACTACGAGCGCGCGCTGACGCTCTTCGAGGACGGCCTGGCGCTCTGCCCGCGCGCTGGAAAGACCGCGAGCTCGAGGACCTCTTCACCTGCAACCGGGTGACCGCGCTCCTCGAGATGGACCGGCTGGACTTCGACCTTTCGCAGTCTGAAGGAAATCGTCCTTCGCAACTCCGGCAGCCCGAATGCCGTGCTCGCCTCTTACACGGTCGCGCACGCGCACGAAGTGCGCGGCGAGTACGCCAAGGCGAGCTTCTACGCGCAGGCCGCGCTGCAGAAGAGCCGCGACCTGCGCTCCGAAGAGTGGATCGCGGCGTCGCTGAACCTCCTCGCCAACCTCGAGCTCCACGAGAGCCACTTCGAAGAAGCGCGCACGCTCTTCCAGGAAGCCGTCGAGCGCTACGAGTCCGACGGCAAGGGCGACACCGCGCGAAGCGGCCGTCGCCGCCGACAACCTTGGCTACTGCCACATCGCGCTCGACGCCATCCCCGCGGGGCCTGCCGCTCGTGCAGCGTTCACTCTCGACTGCTCGAGTCGCTCGACTCGCGGCAGGCCATCGACTACCCGTGCCTCGACCTTTGCTTCGCGTCGCTCAAGCTCGAGCGTCCCGCCGAGGCCGAGGAGCTGGGGTGTGCGCGCGCTCGCGCTGGGCAAGGAATTCGGCCGCAACGACGTCGTCAAGAACGCCCACTACCTGCTGGCCGAGACCTACAGCGAGCTCGGGCAGGAAACCGCGGCCGACGAGCACTACGAAGCGCTCGCCAACTACTACCCGAACTTCCCGGCGCTGAAGAACTACCTCCACCAGATCAGCCTCATCGGCATGATCAACCTGAGGGCCTGATGCGGCGCGCCGGCTTCCTTCGCGCCTTCTTCGCCGCGGCCGCGCTGGCGGCGGCTCCGACCCTGCTCGTCGCGCTCGAGGAGCAGTCGCTCCTCACGCCCGACGGCACGCTCCACGTCGTGCGCTCCGGAAGCGGCGGCCGAGCTCGGCGTCCGACGGCGTCCCGCCCGACACCTGCTCGTCGAGCACGCGAGCCGGGCGCAGGACGGCGCCCTGACGCTCTCGATCATTCCCGGCCGGTTTCCTACCAGGAGAAGCGGGGCCTTCAGCCCGGCTACGACGAAGAATCGAAGACGCTCCTTCTCTCTGGACCGAGAACATCTCGGCGTTCTCGCACATCCGCGTCGGCGTCCTCAACGACGGTGTCTGGACGAACACGCCGCTGCTTCCTTCGAGGGCATCTCGCGCTCCCACAACCCGCAGATGCGGATCACGCACCAGCGGCGTCACCTACCTCGACGCGAACGGACGCGCCCGTCGCCGAAGACGAGCTCGATCCTCTCGGTCGTCTGGTGGGAGGAAGCCCAGCTCCTCCAGGCTCGCCTGGCGGCGCTCTTCCTCGACGAGAGCAGCTTCGATCCCTCGAACCTGGCCATCTACGACCTGCCCGCGCTCGGCGGCGGCCAGGGCGCTTCGGTCTACAACGACGTGCCCTCAGGCGCGTACCTCTTCCCGACGCTGCAGGCCGACGGACTCGCCGGCGCGGTTCTCGTGAGTTATGCGGATCTCCACGCCGACCAGCATCACGTGGTCCGCGCATCAGCTTCCCGGAAGACCAGGGCCAGCCCTCCGACGCCGGACCGACATGCGCTGGAAGCGGCGCCACATCCCGATCTACGGCGTCACGCGAGCGGCCCGGTCGCCCGCATGGCGCCTTCGGTCGCCTGCGCATGCGCGCGCGGACGCGGTCGGCGCCTCGATCGGCAGCGGCTACAAGCCCACGCTCTACTGGCTCGACGGCACGGCCCTCAAGTTCTCGCGCCTCGCCGGCGCCGAGTGGGAGCCCGTCCGCTCGATCGCGATCGACGAAACCATGACGTACGACAAGGCCCTCGCGCTCGTCGTCGGCATGGGCACCCGCAACTACCAGCTCGGACTCTGAGCGGCCCGCTTCGCGGGCCAACCGACGAGGGCGGGAACGTCGCGCGGGCTTCCTCTCCCTCGAAATCGCAGCTGCTCCACTAGAATCCCGGGCCGGAGGAGGCCTCATGGCGCTGCTCGAGGTGGGAGACAAGGCTCCGGCGTTCAAGACGAAGGATCAGGACGGGAAGACCGTCTCGCTTTCGGACTTCAAGGGTCAGAAGGCCGTCCTCTACTTCTACCCGAAGGACGACACGCCCGGCTGCACCAAGGAGGCGTGCTCGTTCCGCGACGCCTGGTCGCAGCTGAAGCGCCGCAAGGTCGCGGTGCTCGGCGTCTCGGTCGACGACGCGAAGTCGCACAAGAAGTTCGCCGAGAAGTTCTCGCTGCCCTTCACGCTGCTCGCCGACACGGACAAGGCCATCGTGAACGCCTACGGCGTGTGGGGCGAGAAGAGCATGTACGGCCGCAAGTACATGGGGACCAACCGCGTCACGTACCTGATCGACGAGAAGGGCAAGATCGCGGCGGTCTGGCCGAAGGTCAAGCCCGAGGGGCACGCCGAGGAGATCCTCGCCGCGGTCGACGCGAAGTAGCCGGCCGTAGGACACCGTGGCGTCGATGCTCGAACGGGTTCGCGGCATGATCCGCGGCGAGGTGCCGCCGCCGCCGGTCGCCGAGCTCCTCGGCTTCCGCATCCTCGACGTCGAGCCCGGCCGCGCCGTCTTCGCGATGGACGCCGGGCCCCAGCACGCCAACCCGATGGGCACGCTCCACGGCGGCATCCTCTGCGACCTCGCCGACGCCGCGATGGGGATCGCCTATGCGTCGACGCTCGCGGAGGGCGAGAGCTTCACGACGCTCGAGCTCAAGATCAACTTCTTCAAGCCCGTCTGGACGGCGCGCCTGACCGCCACCGCCCGCATCGTCAAGCGCGGGCGGACCATCGGGCATGGCGGAATGCGACGTCGTCGACGAGACGGGCAGCCTCGTCGCGCGCGCGTCGAGCACGTGCATGACGCTCGCCGGAAAGATGGCCGAGGGCCGCTAGCGCCAGACAGCGGTCCGCTCCGCTACAGACCCTTCGGCAGGTCCGCCCGGACGTCGCCCTCGTACAGGGAATCGAGCAGCGTCGCCGCGTCGCATGCCCGCGGGCGCTCTGCGTCTTCGGAATCATGATCCGCACGCTGTAGATGTGATCGCCCGCGCTCGCCGGAGCGCGGGTCCTTCACGCCCTTGCCGCGCAGGCGAAACCGCTGGCGGCCCTGCGTGCCCGGCGGAATCTTCGCGGAGACCGTGCCGTGGATCGTCGGCACGTCGATCTCGGCGCCGGAGTAGGCCTCCTTCACCGTGACCGGCACGACGCCGTGGACGTCGTTGCCGTGACGCTCGAAGTACGGATGCGGCGCGACGCGCACGGTGACGTAGAGATCGCCGACGGGTCCGCCGCGCTGTCCGCCCGCGCCCCTTGCCCGGGATGCGGATCGTGCCGCCGTCCTCCGTGCCCTCCGGGAATCTTGATGCGCACGCGCTCGGACTCGGCGACGCTGCCCTCGCCCCGGCAGGTCGGGCACACCGTCTTGCCCGAGCGTCCGGTGCCTCCGCAGGTCGGGCACGTCTTCTCGCGCCGCAGCGACAGGGAGGCCATTCCCCCCGAGCACCGCGTCGCGAAACGGCACCTCGATCTGGCCGCGCAGGTCCTCGCCCGGCTGCGGGCCCGGTCGACCGGCGCGCCGCCCCCGAAGAGGTTGCCGAACAGGTCCCCGATGTCGCCCGACTCGAACTGGAAGTCCCTCGAAGGGCGACGCCCTTCCCGGGCCGCCCGGACAGCCGCCGCGGAATCCCCCCGGGGCCGTCCGGGGGTCGAATCCGGCGCCCGGACCGGCATGGCCGAAGCGGTCGTAGGCGCGCCGCTTTTCGTCGTCCTTGAGGACGTCGTAGGCCTCCTGGACCTCCTGGAAGCGCTTCTGGGCGGCTTTATCGCCCGGGATTGACGTCGGGATGGAGCTTTCGGGCCAGCCTGCGGTAGGCCTTCTTGATGTCGGCCTCCGAGGCGCCCTTGGACACGCCCAGAACCTCGTAGTAGTCGCGTTTGGCCATGCCCGGCGCGGGCATTATAGCGATCGCCGAAATTAGGCCATTGACACCCACCGGGAGGCTAATATTATTAGTCGTAATCAAGCGAAGTATCTAATCTTATAAGGCAGGAATTGAGAGCGCGTTTTCGGCCAATGAGCATCGACGAAATCGACCTGCGGATCCTGGACATGCTCCAGCGCAACGGGAAGCTCTCCCAGGCGCGGATTGCAGGAGCCGTCGGCCTGACGACGCCTTCCGTCAACGAGCGCATCAAGAAGATGGAGCGCCACGGGATGATCCGGGGCTTCGTCGCGCTGCTCGATCACGAGAAGATGGGGCTGCCCCTGACCGCCTACGTCGACGTCGCACTCGAGCACCCCCGCTTCGAGAAGGGCTTCGTCGACGACCTCGAGAAGCTCCTCGGCGTGCAGGAATGCCACTACCTCGCGGGCGACTTCGCGTACCGTCTCAAGGTCAAGGCCGCCGATCCGCGCATCCTCGCCGACTTCCTGCAGCGGCGGATCCTGTCGATCAAGGGCGTCGTCGCGCATCCAGGCGCAGATCTCGCTGTCCTCGAAGAAGGAATCGACGCTGCTGCCCCTCATCCCGGACAAGCTCGAGAAGGAGCCCGAAAGAGCCGAAGTAGCCGCTTCGGCTCGACTCCGCGTCAGAATCCCGCGTAGAACCGCACGACCCCCGTCGCCGCGTTGAGGAACTGCCGGTGCGGGTGCGCCGACGACGTTGTGGTACGTGAGGCGGATCACAACGCGCGAGGTTCTTCAGCACGACGAAACTCGCCGTCGGCGCCGGCGTGCCAGCCGAAAACCGTCTCGTCTGCGATCGGCGTAGGGCTGCGCGCTCGACGGGAACCGCGTCCGGGCGGATGCCGTACCCGCCGATGCCCGCGAAGAGGCCGGAGGTGAAGAAGCCCTCCCAGAAAAGGTACGAGACGCTGACGATCCCGTAACCGATGCGCTCGTCGAGCTGCGGGAGCGTCAGCGTCGCCCGTCGGCGTCGTGACGGTCGACTGGGACTGGGTCTGCTGCGTCCACATCGAGCCGTAGGTCAGCGCGGAGCACGGTGCTCTCGGCATCGGTCGGTACTCGAACCAGCCGGTCGCTTCGCCCCACTTGAAGCCGCGAATACTCGATTCCGCGAGTGAAGTCGTTAGACCGTTCCCGAGCGTGAGCCTCCGACGCCGAATTCTGCGCGACGGCCGGCGCCGGGGCGAGAAGCGCCCCGAGAGCGAGCGTGGAGATCAGAATTGCGATGCGCGCGGATTGGAGTTTCGACAAGTGCGGCCTCCGGTGCTTCACTGGACTCGACTCTACCGAATTCCGGGACCGAATCCCGACCGGATCTCCGCGACGTGGAGCTACAATCCCGCCGCTTCCGATTGTACGGACCCGATCGCGGAAACGCTGAGGTCAGATTGTGATCGAGCTCGCTCGGGCCGCGGCGCGATTCCTCCTGCCTTCCGATTGCCTGGCCTGCGGAGGCCCGGCGCAGGAGCGCCTGTGCGCGGGCGGCGTCTGCGCGGCCTGCTGGGAGTCGCTGCCGGGCCGCCCCGGGAGACGCTGCGCGCGCTGTGACGAGGCGCTGCCCGGAGGTTCGGTGGGCGCCGCGGAGCCGCTCACGTGCGGACGCTGCCTCCTGGATCCCCCGCCCTTCGAGTCGCTCCGCGCCGCCGCGCCGTACGCCGGCTCCGCGCGCGACGATCCTCCTCGCGTTCAAGTTCCGCGGCGCCGACTATCTCGGCGCGCGCCTGGCCGACGTCATGACGCCGGCGGCTCGCGCCGCCGGAGGCGCACGAGATCGTCTGCTGTGCCCGGCGACCGCGCCGCGCCCGCCGCGCGCCGCGGCTACCACGCCGCCGAGGCCCTCGCGCGCAGCGCTGTCCCGCCGGCTCGGGATCTCCCTTCGCGCGCCGGCGCCTCGTCAAGCGTCGCGAGACCGAGGTCCAGAGCCGCCTGCCGTTCTCGGAGCGACGCGCCAACGTGCACCGCGCCTTCCGGGCCGCCGGATGCCCCGCGCGACAGCGTCTTGCTCGTCGACGACGTCGCGACCTCGGGCGCAACGGCGCGCGAGTGCGCGCGGCGGCTCGCGGCGGCCGGCGCCCGCCGCATCGTCGTGTGGTGCTTCGCGCGCGCGTCGCGCGGCGACGTTCCGCCGGAGGCCGCATGAAGGCCCTGAACGCCGCGATCGTCCGCACGCTGCCGCTGGTGCCCAAGTCGATCGTGCGCCGCATCGCTTCCCGATACGTCGCGGGCGAGACGCTCGAGGAGGCGCTCGACCGTGCGTTGCGGGGCCTGAATCGCCGAGGGCTGCATGGCCACCCTCGACGTCCTCGGCGAGGACGTCACGCGGTCGCGACGAGACCGAGCAGACGGTCCTCGACTATCGGGCGGCGCTCGCCGAGATCGCCGCGCGCGGCCTGGACTCCAACATCTCCGTCAAGCTCACGGCGCTCGGCCTCAAGCTCGATCCCGCGCTCTGCCGCGCGCAGTTCGCGCGCATCGTCGACGCCGCGCCGCCGGCAGGGCAACTTCGTGCGCATCGACATGGAGGACTCCTCCGTCACCGAGGAGACGATCCGGATCTTCCTCGAGTTCCGCGAGACGCTATCGCGCGCGTCGGCATCGTGCTCCAGGCCTATCTCCAGCGCAGTCCCGGCGACGCCCGCCGCGTCGCCGCAGATCGGCGGCAACGTCCGCGTGTGCAAGGGCATCTACGTCGAGCCTCCGGAGATCGCGCACCAGGACCGCGAGCGAGATCCGCCAGGGCTACATGGAGCTCGTCGAGATCCTCCTCGACGCGCACTGCTACGTCGGGCATCGCGACCCACGACCCGATCCTCGTCGAGCGCGCGCTCGCGACGATCGCGGAAGCGGCGCAGCTCCCGCGCGAGGCCTACGAGTTCCAGATGCTGCTCGGCGTCGCCGGAGCCCTGCGCCGCCGGCTCGTCGCCGACGGCCACCGGCTCCGCGTCTACGTGCCCGTACGGCGAGGCCTGGTACGCGTACTCGATCCGGCGGCTCAAGGAGAATCCATCGATCGCGGGGCACGTGCTCAAGGGCCTCTTCCATCGCGAGGAACGGCCCGGATGAGGCTCCGGGAACGCGCGCGGGAGGATCAAGCCGGCGATTCGAAGGACGAAAGCCCCTGAGCCCGGAAACCTCTGAGGAATAGGGGCTTGGAGGGTCGGGTTGCGAGATCCAGGAGTCGCCAATGCGGTGGCAATTGACAGCGGGGAAATCTATACTCCCGAGTTGGACCTTCGGGCCCGGCATATGAAACGGCGCCTCGCCTCGTTCGCGCTTCCGGCCTTCCTGCTCCTTGCGGCGGCTCGGATTGCGCTCGCGCGCGCCGGCTCCCTCCGATCTCCGGTGTCGTGCGTCACCAGAAGGCGCCGGTCGCCGGCGTCCTCGTCATCGCGTACAACCTCGGCGACTCCTCGCTCGCGCGCATGCGCACCGCGGTCGACGGCACGTTCGTCCTCGCCTCGGCGCCGGCCGGGCGTTTACGACCTGATCGCGTACAAGCGGGGCTTCGAGCCCGCGATGCAGCGCCTCTGGCACCAGGCCGGCGCGGAGCAGGTCTCGGCCGTTTCGCTCGCGCTGACCAAGAAAAATGGCAAACGTGGCTCCCGCCGAAGACCCCGGTGACGATGTGGGAGCTGCGCGACCGGCTGCCGACCGACGTGCTGCGCGAGCTCGGAATCGATTCGACGGCTTCGTCTGCGCAGACCCCGCCGCAGGATCCGATGACCGCGGCCGCGCCCAACGCGCCGGCCGCGGCCGCTCCGTCTGCGGTCGCGAGCGTTCCCATTTCGCGCTCCGTCGCGGGCGAACTGAGCACGATGACCGACGTCGCCTCCGCGACCACCGGATCGCTCGACGCTCTCGCGCGCCGTGGTCGGCCTTCAAGGCGGCCTGCCCAACGGCTGGCAGTACGGCATCAGCGGCGACTACGCGGCGCTCGGCGGCGAGAAGGATCCCGGCGAGACGACCGGCAACGCGGCGGGACTCGCTCTCGACGTGGCGCCTTCGGCGGCCGAGAAGCTGCGCCTCTCGACGCGCCGCAACACGCTCTCCTTCGGAGACAGTCCCGCGAGCCTCCAGTCCCACGCGGTCAGCTGGAGCCGGGGCGACGAAGAGGGCCGCGTCGAGTCGGTCGCCGCGCGCTACATCGAAGAAGCGAATCTCTACCGCGCGACGGCTCTCGGCACGACGTTCTTCCCGCTCGCCTCGCGCACGTGGGAAGTCAACGCCCGCTACGGCCGCGCGGCGACCGAGAACCCGGGCGTGTCCGTCGCGATGACCTACCGGCATCGCGAGGCGAACATGGCCCTCGGGTATCGGCGTCGACGGCACGTTTTTCCAGGCCGCGCCGGACGCGGATCTCGCGGCGGCCACCGCGTTCAATGTCACCGACGCGCTCCAGCTCGAGGGCGGCGTGGTCGCGCGCTACATGGGTTCCGGCACGAACGCCTACGGCATCGCGCCGGCGGCGACCGCGCGCTACGACCTCGGGCCGGCGACCCTGTGGGTCCGCGGGCTCTACCGGGTGGCGGGCTCGACCGCGACGCCGACGGTGATGCCGCGCATCGGCTCGATCGAAGACAGCCTCGAGCCGGCGGCGACGCAGGCCTGGGCGGTCGGCGTTTCGCAGCCCGCGGGCGCCAACTCCGTTCTCCAGTTCGAGGTTTCCGAGCAGCGCATGGGCGAGCTCGTCCGCGCCTTCTTCGAGGGCGACTTCCTGACGGACTTCGACAGCCTCTACCTGCTCGACGGCAACACCGTGCGCCAGTACAAGGCGACGATCGAGAAGCGGCTCACCGACACGCTCGCCGGAAGCATCTCGGTGCGCTACGGCTCGATCGACGGCGAAGTGTCGCCGGAGTCGGGCGTCTTCTACGGCATCACCGGCAACGAGGGGCTACTTCTACTCGGCGCGGGCCGCGATCGAAGTCCTGCCGACGCGCACCGGCGTGGCCGTTCTCGTGCGGAGCCTCCGCCAGAAACTCCAGACGCCGGCCGCCGTGCTCGCCAACGACTCCGACAAGCTCGCGTTCTCGGTCGCGCAGGATCTCTCGATCGTGGGCCTCACGCCCTTCGGCGCCGACTGGAAGCTCCTGGTCGCCTTCGAGCAGGCGCACGGAACCGCAGTCACCGAGTCGAAGGACGAAAACGCCACGGCGAATCGTCTGCTCGGCGGCGTCGCCGTCGCGTTCTGATCGCGCCGGCGCGACACGCGCTCGGCCGTCTGATTTCCTTCCGAAATTCGTCGTTCATATTTTTTTTGGACTGCGTCCAAATTTTTGGTCGCTCCGCGCGCTCGAATCCTTGGGGAGCTGAGGACATCAATCGAATCAAGCAGTTAGATAGGTGTCCGAACCGCCGTATCGTGGCATTCGGATTGCTGAATCGATGTCCGTGAATCGAGCGGCGAAGCGAGTCCTGTTCGCAGCGATGGCCGTCGTGACCCTGGCGACGATGGGCATCGCCTTCGTCTCGTTCGCCCGGAAGGTCGACAGCTTCTCCTCGGCAGGCTTCGCGTTCGCGCGCGAGCAGGGAGCCCTGCTCCTGACCTCCGTCGACCCCGCGGGCGCGGCCGCCCGGGCGGGCCTGAAGCCCGGCGACCGGATCGTCCTCGCCGACGGCCAGACCGCGGCCTCGCTCGCGGCCCCCGAGAAGACGCTCGCGCGGGAGCCGTTCCCTCACCGCCTCGTGGTGATCACGGCGGGAGAGGTCCGAGGCGTCTCCGTCGGCGAGCCGTCGGTGCGCTTCGACGTGACCTACCTCTTCCTCGCGTTCGTGGGCTTCCTCTATCTCGTCATCGGACTCTTCACGATCGCCCGCGAGCGGTCCGCCCCGGCGGCCGTGTTCTGGGCCCTCTGCCTGTCGAGCTTCGCCGTATACGTGATGACGCCCGCGGGCCCGCGCGACACGCTCTGGAAGCTCGCCTGGGTCTCCGAGGACGTCTACCGGGCGTTTCTGCCGGCGTTTCTGCTGCACCTCTTCCTGATCTTCCCGCGACCGATCCGCGACCGGCGCGTCGTGCCGCTCCTGTACCTGCCGGCGCTGGCGTGCGTCATCGCCGAGATCGGCCTTCTCACGACGACGCCCTCCCCGGCCGCCGCGGCGTTCCTCGAGGGGGCCACGCGGTTCTGGTTCCTGTACTTCGCGGCGTACGTCGCGGCCGTCATCGTGCGCGTCCTGGCGCTGCTGAAACGGCACCGGCAGGAAGCCGACGCGGAGGCCGAGAAGCAGCTGCGCTGGATCGGCCTCGGGGTGACCGTGGGGCTCGCGCCTTTCCTGATCCTCTCCGCCCTTCCGCGCGCCTTCGGCCTGGAGTCGCCGCTGCTTTCGAGCGTGGCCGTCGTGCCGCTCGTCCTCATCCCGCTCGCCTTCGCCTACGCGATCCTCAAGTGGCGCCTCTGGGACGTCGAGATCTTCGTGCGCGAGGCGATCGGAACGACCGGTGCGGTGCTCCTCGGCGGCATGACGTTCGTGCTTCTGAACTCCCTGCTCGACCGCACGCTCGGCGGCATGGCGTCCGCCGGCAAGAACGTCATCGCGTTCGCGTCGGGTCTCGTCCTCGCCTCGCTCCTCGTGCCCGTCAAGAAGCGGATCACCGACGTGCTCGAGCGGATCCAGTACCACGACACCTACCGGGCGCGGCGCGCGCTGCTCGACATCGCCCGCGATTTCGGCGTGCCGCGGCCGCGCGAAGAGGTCGTCCAGGCGATCGTCCAGCGCGTCGAGGAGGCCCTCCGCGTCGTGCCGTGCTCGCTCTTTCTCTTCGAGGGGCCCGGACGCGACCCGGACGCGGCCGCGCTCGCCCAGGCCCTCTCTGGAGGAGAAGACAACCTGCGGCTGCGCGGGACGACGCTCGGCGTGTCCTTCGGAGGCGTCTTCGGCCAGACGCCGCCGGCGGCGCTGCTGCGCCTGCACGCCCTCGGCTACCGCGCCTTCTTCGCGATGCGCTGCGGCGGCGAGCTCGTCGGCGCCCTCGGCGTCGGCTTCAAGGATGGCCGCATCCCCCTCTCCTCCGAAGACGAGGCGCTCCTGACCGCCGTCCTGGCCCAGGCGAGCCTGGCCTACGAGAACGCGCGGCTCTACGGCGCCCTCGCCGAACGGCTCGAGGAGATCCGCACGCTCCAGGAGTACCAGGAGAGCGTCATCCGTTCGTCCTCGTCCGGCATCGTGGTGCTCGACGCGGACGGCCGCATCCACACCGCCAACCCCGCCTTCGCGCTGCTGACCGGAAAGAGCGAGGACGCGCTGCACGGCCTGCCGCTGTCCGACGTTCTCCAGGGCGCGGAGCTGCCCGCGCAGCCGGAGAACGGCGACGAATGGCGCTTCGAGATGCGGCTGGCGACCGCCGACGGCGATGAGCGCGACCTGCAGCTCGCGGTCTCGGCGTTCCGGGGAGCCCCGGACCGGCGCGTCGTCGTCGTCGAGGACATGACCGACCGGATCCGGGCCGAGCGGGCGCTCGCCGAGCGCGAGCGGCTCGCTTCGCTCGGCGTTCTGGCGGCCGGCGTGGCCCACGAGGTCAACACGCCGATCGCGGGCCTGTCCTCGTATGCGCAGATCCTCCTTTCGGAGACCTCGCCCGGCGACCCGCGATACTCGATCCTCAAGAAGATGGAGCGCCAGACCTTTCGCGCGGCCCACCTCGTGAACAACCTGCTGGAGTTCGCGCGTCCCCGCGCCCGCACGCCTCAGAAGACCGACCTGAAGGCCGTGCTCGCCAACGCGGCCGAGTCCGTCGAGACGGCCTTCGCCGGCCGCTCGCTCG
Organism: uncultured Acidobacteriota bacterium; assembly: GCA_963742245.1. Taxonomy (GTDB): domain Bacteria; phylum Acidobacteriota; class Thermoanaerobaculia; order UBA5066; family Gp7-AA6; genus DAHUXD01. Next base: position 58,995 of record CAVULG010000008.1, on the reverse strand, counting down.
AGCTCGAAATCGACGCCGACGGGCCGCCGGCCCTCGTCGTCGGCGACCCCCGCGAGCTCGAGCAGGTCTTCGTCAACCTGCTGACCAACGCCCGCGACGCTTCGCCCGAGGGCAGCACGGTGACCTGCCGCCTCGAGTCCAACAGCGAGACGATCTCGGTCGTCGTCGCGGACCGCGGCACGGGCCTCGCCGGCGCGCCCGAGCGCATCTTTCAGCCTTTCTACACGACCAAGAAATCCGGAGGCACCGGCCTCGGGCTCGCCATCTCCCGCGACATCGTGCGGCGCCACGGAGGCGAGATCGCGCTCCAGACGCGGGATGGGGGCGGGGCCGAGGCCCGCGTCGACCTGCCGCGCGTCCCGGCGGGATCGCCTTCATGAGAGTCCTCGTCGTCGACGACGAGGAGGTCATTCGCGACGTTCTCGGCACCCTGCTGACACGGGAAGGCTACGAGGTCACCGCGGCGGCGAGCGCCGGCGAGGCCGTCGCGCTGTTCGAGTCCGACCCCCACGACGTCGTCCTTCTCGACCTCATGCTCCCGGACCGCCCGGGACTCGACGTGCTGCGCTCCATCCTCCAGCGCGACGCGGACGCGGTCGTCGTGATCGTCACGGCCTACTCGTCGATCGAGGGCGCCATCGAGGCCATGCGCCAGGGCGCGTTCCACTACATCCCCAAGCCCTTCCAGAACGAAGAAGTCCTCCTCACGCTCCGCAAGGGCTCCGAGGCGCGGCGCCTGACGGAGGAGAACCGGCGCCTGCGCGAGGAGCTCTCGCTGCGCTTCGGCCTCGGCCGCATCGTCGGCAAATCCGCAGAGCATGCGGAAGGTGTTCGAGCTCGTGCGCCTGGCGGGGCCCTCCCGCTCGACGATCCTCGTCGAAGGCGAAAGCGGCACGGGCAAGGAGCTCGTGGCGCGCGCCATCCACACCCACTCCCCGCGTGCCGGCGCGCCCTTCGTGACCGTCAACTCGGGATCGATGCCGACGGACCTGCTCGAGTCGAACCTCTTCGGCCACGTCAAGGGCGCCTTCACAGGCGCGATCTCCAACAAGAAGGGCCTGTTCGAGGTCGCCGACACCGGTTCGATCTTCTTCGACGAGATCGGGACGATCTCGCTCGAGACCCAGGCGAAGCTCCTGCGCGTGCTCCAGGAGAAAGAGTTCATGCGCGTCGGCTCGGTCGACACGCAGAAGGTCGACACGCGCGTCATCGCCGCGACCAACGTGGACCTGAAGAAGATGGTCACCGAGGGCCGGTTCCGCGACGATCTCTACTACCGGCTCTGCGTCATTTCGATCGCGATCCCGCCCCTGCGCGAACGCCGGGAGGACATCCCGCTGCTCGCCGAGCACTTCATCCGCGTCTATTCGTCCGAGAATTCCAAGCCCATCGGCGGGCTCGATCCGGAAGCCTACCGGGCCCTGCTCGACCACGACTGGCCGGGCAACGTCCGCGAGCTCGAGAACGCCATCGAGCGGGCCGTCGTGCTCTGCCCGCCGGGAGGCAGGATCGGGCTGGGCCTGCTGCCGGAGACGGTCCTGTCGCCCGACCGGGGCGAGCTGCCGATCCGCCTGCCCGAGAACGGCGCAACCTACAAGCAGATGGTCGAGGAGTACGAGCGGCGCCTGATCCGGACGGCCCTGCGCCGCACCGGAGGGGTTCAGAAGCGCGCGGCGGAGCTCCTGAAGATCAAGCCGACGACGCTCCACGAGATCATCAAGAGGCTGGAGATCCGGGAGTAGTCGGGGTCTGGCGTTCGCATTCTTTCGGATTCTCCTACGAGTCGAGCAACCGCACCGCGAAATCCCGCGAACTCCGAAAAAACGAAGGTCCTGACCCCTCGAAGCGCGCCAGCTCTCGCGGGCTTGAAGTCCAGCTCTGGGAACTCCGAAAAATCCGGACCCTGACCCCCGAGCGCGGCGAGGGGTCAGCTCAGGGTAGGCGCCGCACCATCACCAGCGTCCGGTCGTCCGCGAAGGGCTCGCCCTGCGCGTGCTCCTCCAGACGCGGGCGAGCTCCGCCTCGATGTCCGCCGGCGCCTTGCCGCACCTGGGCGCCGACGAACTCCTTCAGCTTCGGCATCCCGAACTCGTCGCCGGCCGGGTTGTTGGCCTCGGTCACGCCGTCCGTGTAGAGGCACAGCAGGTCGCTGGCCTCGAGGATGAACTTCGAGGACCCGTAGGGCCTGCCCGGGAAGAGCGCCAGCGGCAAGCCGTGCGAGCCGAGCTCCTCCATCGTGCCGTCCGCGTGGAGGAGCAGGCCGGATTGTGGCCGGCGTTCGTGTACTCGACCTCGCCCGGTCGCCGGACTCGAAGACCAGCAGGAAGAACGTGATGAACCGGTCCGGGCCCCGTCCGGCTTCGAGATCGCCTCGGAGAGCCGGCCCGTCATCTCGGGCGACGCCGACGCCCTCGTCCGCCCAGGCGTGGAACGACGCCTGGAGCGAAGCCATCAGCAGCGCCGGCCCACGCCCTTGCCGCAGACGTCGGCGATCGTGGCGTACACCTTGCCGTCGGGGCGCAGGCGGAAGTCGAAATAGTCGCCGGAGACCTGGCGCGACGCGATGTTGGACCCGTGGAGCTCGTAGCCCGGCAGAGGCGGCGGGTCTTCGGGAGCAGCCGCTGCTGGATCTCCCGCGCGAGCGCGAACTCGCGGTCCATCTGCCGCTTCTCGGCGTTCTCCGCATGAGGCGCGCGTTCTGGATCTTGGCGGCGGCGACGTTGGCGAGCGAAGTCAGAAGGCGCAGGTCGGCCTCCTCGAACGAGCGGTGGCCGACGCGGCAGTCGACGTAGATCAGGCCGACGACCTCGCCCGCGTTCTCGAGGGGCGCCGCGAGCACCGACTTGATGCCCGACAGGCGGATCGAGTCGGCGAGCGAGACGCCCGGAGCCGGACGAGGTGTCCATGAGCAGAAGGCCGTTGCGCTTCTCGACGACGGCGGCCACGAGGGTCTTGGAGAGGCGGATGTCCTCGGCCGAGATGCCCTCGGCCACCCGCACGACGGCGGGCACGAGCTCGCCGCTGGCGCGGGAGCGCAGGAGCACGAGGCCGCGGTCGGGCTTCAGCGTCTCGAAGACCTTGTCCATGAGGAAACCCGAGCAGCTCGTCGACCGAGATGTCGCGCAGCAGCTCGACGGTCAGCTCGTTGACCACGCGGAGCGACTCGATCAGCTTGCCGAGCTGCTCGGCCGGCAGTCGCGGATCGGTCTCGGCCGCGTGCGCGCGCAGCAGCTCGGCGGACGCCTTGAGGATCGTGTTGTCGAGCGGATCTTCGCCGCCGCCCTCGATCCGGACGCGCGTCGTGGACTCGGACTCGACCTTGAGCGTCACGCCGCCGACGGTGATCCGGTCGCCCGGGCTTCAGGGGCTGGAGCGTCGTGAGGCGGTCGCCGTTGAGGAACGTGCCGTTGCGGGATCCCAGGTCCTCCACGGTCAAGCGCGCCCTCGCCGTCCCGAACGATCCGCGCGTGCTGGCGGGAGAGCATCTTGTCGGAGATCGGCAGGTCGTTCATCGACGACCGGCCGATCGTCGTGACGGGCCGGTCCAGCGAAACCTTTCGCGCAGCCATGCCGGGGGCGGTGACGTAGAGGTAAAACACAGGTTGCCTTAGAGTTGGGGATTCTAACCTGCCCGGCGAGGAAGCCGGAAACAGCCCTCATTTCCCTCCGGGGCTTGCGCCCGGGGTCCGGGATCCGTAGAATGCCGCGTCCCATGAAACCCAAACTGCACCCCGAGCTCCACGACGTCCTGGTCCACTGCGCCTGCGGCGTGACCTGGAACACCCGGTCCACGAAGAAGGAGCTGCGCATCGAGATCTGCAGCAGCTGTCACCCCTTTTTCACCGGGAAACAGAAGCTCGTCGACTCGGCCGGCCGCGTCGAGCGCTTCCGGAAGCGCTACGAGAAGAAGGCTTCCGGCGCCGCTTCCGCTTAGCGGGAATGTCCCCCGCCACGTCTCGCCCCTTCCCCTCCGCCGCCCTGTAGCGGACATGCTTGAGGTCCATCGGGTCGGCCGCTGAGCGGCCGGCCAGGAAGCTTCCTATGTTCGAAAAACTCGACGAAATCCGCCGCAAGTACGACGAGGTCAAGGCCCGCCTGGCCGACCCCGAGTTCGTCCAGGACCACCGCGCCGTGCGCGAGGCCCAGAAGACGCTGACCGACTTCGAACCGATCATCGCTTTGATGGAGGAGTACCGGCAGGTCCGGAGGGAGCTCGAGGGCGCTCGCGAGCTGGTGGAATCGCTGTCTCCGCCGGCGACGAGCTGCACCAGATGGCGGCGGCCGAGCGCGCGGCGCTGCCGGAGCGCCTGCCGGCCGTCGAGCAGGAGCTCAAGATGCTGCTCCTGCCCGAAGGACCCCAACGACTCCCGCAACGTCTTTCTCGAGATCCGGGCCGGCACCGGCGGGGACGAGGCCGCGCTCTTCGCCGGCCAGCTTTTCCGCATGTACCAGCGCTACGCGGAACGGCGGCGCTGGAAGGTCGAGGTCGTGGACCGCGACGACACGGGCATCGGGGGCATCAAGACCATCACGGTCCTCGATCGAGGGCGAAGGCGCCTACTCGCGCCTGAAGTACGAGGGCGGCGCGCACCGCGTCCAGCGCGTGCCCGCGACGGAGTCCTCGGGGCGGATCCACACGTCGGCCGCGACCGTCGCGGTCCTGCCCGAGGCCGAGGACGTCGACGTGAAGGTGGAGGACAAGGACATCCGGGTGGACCGCTTCTGCGCGTCGGGCCCCGGCGGCCAGGGCGTCAACACGACGTACTCGGCCGTGCGCCTGACCCACCTGCCGACCGGCCTCGTCGTCCAGTGCCAGGACGAGCGCAGCCAGATCAAGAACAAGGCCAAGGCCATGCGGGTGCTCAAAGTCCCGCCTCCTCGAGGTCGAGCAGGAGAAGCAGGAGGGGCGATCGCGGCCGAGCGCAAGAAGATGGTCGGCTCGGGCGACCGCTCCGAGAAGATCCGGACCTACAACTTCCCGCAGTCCCGCATCACCGACCACCGCATCGGCTTCACCACCCATCGCCTTCAGGACGTCCTCGACGGCAACCTCGACGAGCTCGTCGAGCCCATCTCCTCGCACTTCCAGGCCGAACGGCTCAAGGACGAGCTGGCCCGAGCGTGAGGAGAGCGCGGGCCGCGACCGCCGCGATGACGATCCGCGAGCTCCTCGAAACCGCGGCCGCCCGGGCCGCCGCAGGCCGGGCCGACGCCACCGGTCTGGGACGCCCGCCTCCTGCTCGGCCACGCGCTCGGCGGCACGCCGCCGCTGGCCCTCGATCCGCGACAGACGCCCGACCCGAGTCTCGCGAGCGCTTCCGAGGCGTCTCTGGGAAAAGCGGCTGACGGGAGTCCCCGTCCAGCACCTGATCGGAGAATGGGACTTCTACGGCCGGCCCTTTCGCGTCGACAGCCGGGCCCTCGTGCCGCGGCCCGAGACCGAGATCCTCGTCGAGCAGGCTCTCCGGGAGGCCGCCGGACGCCCGGCGCATTCTCGACGCCGGAACCGGCAGCGGCATCATCGCGATCACGTTCCTGCTCGAGCGGCCCGAACCGGCGGCGGTCGCTCTCGACATCTCCTTCGACGCGCTCGCCCTGGCCCGCCAGAACGCCCGGCGCGCACGACGTCCTGCCCCGGCTGGCCCTCGTCGCCTCGGACTGGCTCACGGCGCTCGCCCCGACCCGACTTCGACCTCGTCCTGTCCAACCCGCCGTACCTGGCCATCGGAGAGTCGCCGCACCTGCCGCCGACCGTGCGGGACCACGACCCGCGCCGGGCCCTCTTCGCGGGAGACGACGGCATGGCGGCGATCCGGCAGCTCCTCGCGGCGGTGCCGGCCTACCTCGAGCCGGGCGGCCTGCTCGTTTTCGAGATCGGGTTCGGCCAGGCCGAGGCCGTGCGCTCCGAGATCCTGACCCGGCCGGTCTGGCGATTCGTCCAGCATCGAGCCGGACCTGGAGCGGATTCCGCGCATCTGCGTGGCGCAGCTGGAGTCGCCGGCCGAAAGGGTCAGTAGAATCCGCAAGCCGTGGACAAGTTCGTAATCGAAGGCCCGTCCCGTCTCGAGGGCGAAGTCGCCATCTCGGGCGCGAAGAACGCGGCCCTGCCCTGCATCGCGGCCGCGCTCCTGACCGCCGAGACCGTGCGGCTGACGAACCTGCCGACGTCGCCGACATCCGCACGATGGGCAGGCTCCTCCAGCACATCGGCGCGACGCATCGAGGCGGGCGCGACGGCGGCGTCGATCCAGGTCCGGGAGATCGGCTCGGCCGACGCGCCCTACGACCTCGTCAAGACGATGCGCGCGTCCGTGCTCGTGCTCGGGCCGCTGCTGGCCCGCGCGGGCTCGGTCCGCGTCTCGCTGCCGGGCGGATGCGCCATCGGGGTGCGCCCCATCGACCTGCACCTCAAGGCGTTCGAGAAGCTGGGCGCCGAGGTGCGCCTCGACCACGGCTACGTCGAGGCGCGCGCGTCGCGCCTCCGGGCGCCGAGATCGTGTTCGACACGGTCACCGTCACGGGCACGGAGAACGTGATGCTCGCGGCCACCCTCGCGCGAGGGAACCACCCGGCTCGTCAACGCGGCCCGCGAGCCCGAGGTCACGGACCTCGCCCTGATGCTCACGGCCATGGGCGCGAGGATCTCCGGCGCCGGCACCGAGACGATCGTCGTCGAAGGCGTCGAGCGGCTCCACGGCGTCGACGCACCCGTCATCCCGGACCGGATCGAGGCCGGCACCTACGCCCTCGCCGCCGCCGCCACGCGGGGCGACGTCACGGTGCGCGGTGCGCCCCCGAGCACCTGCTCGCGCTGACTTCCCGCATCACCGCAACCGGCGCGCGAATCGACACGATCGGAGACACCCTGCGCGTCCGGGCCGAGGGGCCCCTGCAGTCGCACGACGTCGCGACCGCCCCCTACCCCGGCTTCCCCACCGACCTGCAGGCGCAGTGGATGGCGCTCGCCGCCGGCATGGACGGCGTCGCGACGATCACCGAGACGATCTTCGAGAACCGCTTTCAGCACGTCGCCGAGCTGGTGCGCATGGGCGCCCGCATCCGCCTGGAGGGCCGCTGGGCGGTCGTGGAGGGCCCCTCCGGCCTGACCGGCGCCCGCGTCATGGCGAGCGACCTGCGCGCCTCCGCGGCCCTCGCCATCGCGGCGCTCTGACCGCCGAAGGCGAGACCACGATCGACCGCGTCTACCACCTCGACCGGGGCTACGCGAAGAATGGAAGAGAAGCTCGTGCGGGCTCGGAGCCAAAGTGAAACGGGTCCGGAGGCGGATCTCGTGACGGACTGCCTCTTCTGCAGGATCGCGGCGGGCGAGATCCCGTCGAAGAAGGTCTATTCCGGACGAGCGGGTCTACGCCTTTCACGACATCGCGCCCAAAGGCGCCCGACGCACGTCCTCGTCATTCCGAGAAAGCACATCGGGAAGCTCGCGGACGCGGGACCCGACGACGCGCTCCTGTCGGTGAAGTCGTCGCGCGCGCCGCCGCGATCGCCCGCGATCTGAGCCTCGACCACTACCGCCTCGTCGTCAACAACGGCGAGGACGCCGGCCAGACCGTCTTCCACCTCCACTTCCATCTGCTCGGCGGCCGCCCGCTGCCTGGCCCCCCGGCTAACCGTCGCTCCGCGCGGCGCTGCGGGTCTGCGCCTGCGGCGCACCGGCCGGCGGCTCGCGCGGATGCGCGCTCGACCGCCGGCCTGACCCTGCGCTTCGCGCTTCGCTCCCGCGGCGCGGGCCTCCTCCCTCCCTTCGGTCGGGAGACTTCCCGCGCCGCGAACCTGAGTCGAGAGAGTCGTAGGGGCGGGGCTGGCCCCCGCCCTCTTAGTTCGGCGCCGTGACGGGCGCGAAGTTGGCATGGACCAGCATCCACTGCCCCCTTGCTTCACGTACACCCGGCTCGACTTCGCCATCCCCGGCCGGACCTTGCCGTCTTTGTCTTTGACCGACGCGATGTAGTTGTAGGACAGGATCGCGACGTCGCCGTAGACCTGCACCTTCTCGTTGGCCATCTCCGCGGTGATCAGCGTGTCGCTGCCGGAGAAATTCCCCTCGGCGATGCGCGCCATCATCGGCTTGCCGTCGATGCGCGTCGGAAAGGCACCCTCGAACACGGTGTACTCGGGCGCGACGTTCCTGCCCCAGGCCGCGACGTCCTTCTTCATCTCCGCGGCCCAGTGCGCGCGCGTGAGCGCGATGATCTCGTCGGCGACCTGCTTCTGGCTGGAACCGGCCTGAGCGAGAACCGCGACGCTCGACACGACGAAGATCCCGAGGGACAGAGCGACCCGGATGGCGATGGGGTGCCTCACGTTCGACCTCCTGAGTGTTTCCGGTGATGTTTCACTTTGCTTCGGCGACGCCGCGCGCGCGGCGCTCCAGGGGAAGCAGGCACGAATAGAGAAACTCGTGGACGGGCGTCGCGACGCCGGCCTCGCGGCCGAGGCGGACGACCGCCCCGTTCCAGGCCTCGAGCTCGGACGGCCGGCCCTCGGTGATGTCGCGCTGCAGGGACGTCGTGCCGGTCGGGTCGAGCCCGTCGAGAAACGCCATGCCCTTCTCGACCGCTCCGTCGGGCAGCGCGATGCCCCGCGCGCGTCCGACCGCCAGGATCTCCTCCATGCCGGCAACGAGGAGCCGCCGCGTCTCCGGCAGCGCCCGGATCGCGCCGATCGGCACGCGCGTCACGGCTCCCACCCCGCCGAAGGGGACGACGACCAGAAGCTTTTCCCACAGCGCGACGTGGATGTCGGGAGGAACGGTCGCGCGGACCCCGGCGTTCTCGAATGCGGCGCGCAGCCTTTCGGTGCGCGCGCTCGGCCGGCCGTCGAGCTCACCGAATCGCAGCGAGTGGACCCCGCCGATGCTCCGGATCCGGCCCGGCGCCGCGACCCACGAGAACGTCGCGCAGAGGCCGCCGACGACGCGGTCGACGCCGAGGACCCGCGTCAGCTCTGCCGCCGCCTCGACGCCGTTCTGCAGAGGCACGACGAACGTCTCCGGCCCGAGCATCGGCGCCATCGCGCGGGCCGACTCTCCCACCTGCCAGGTCTTCACACCGAGCAGCACCACGTCGACCGGACCCGCCTCCCGGGGGTCCGCCGTCGCTGCGGCGGGACGGATCCGGATCTCGCCCTCCGGGGTCTCGACGACGAGGCCCTTGCTCGCGCATCGCAGCGAGATGCGCGCCGCGCGCGATGAACACGACGTCTTCCCCCGCCCGCGCCAGCTTCGCGCCGAAGTGGCCCCCCGCCCCGCCGGTCCCGAAGACGCCGATGCGCATGGCGGCTAGTCGACGACCGGGAGAACGATCCTCGAGGGGTGCGCGGGCTCGTGGTGGATGCGGATCGTGGCCTTGCGGGTTTTCGCGGAACGGACCTCGGACTCCCCCGTCTGGAGGTTGCGCGAGAAGTGCGGCATGAAGCTGCCGCAGAGCACGATCGCGCACGCGATGCCCCTTCGCGAAGAGATTGCCGGTCCGCAGGTTCGGGAGCCGCATGGGGACGACCTCGCCGGGCGAGAGGAGGCCGCCCTTCGTGCCGTCGCGGTCGCTCACGCGCAGCACGTCCGTGCCCGGGCTCGAGAGGTTCCAGGCGGTGCCGTCGGGCGCGACGTCCTCGAGCTTGACCCAGAGGTCGGCGTCCGGTGCGTCGGCCGACAGGAAGATCTCCGTCTCGATCGCGCCGACGACGCGGAGCGGCTCGGCGAGAGGCTCCGTTTCGAAGACGAGGACGTCCTTGCGGAGGGCGAGGGCCCGGTAGTCGTGGGCGCCGTAGGCGTCGTAGGTGTCGATCGACGGGCTTCTCGGGATCCGAAACGAACGCGCTCGCGGAAGCCGCTGCCTGGGCCGAAGCGGGCGCTGCCGGCGCCGCGCGCCCCAGTTTTCCCGCCGGCGCGAGGTAGAGCGACAGAAGCTTCGTACCGGGCAGAGGCAGCGTTCGCCCGTGCGCCACACGTTCTCGCCCATCACGAAGGCCCGGACGCGCGGCTCCGCCTCGACGCCATTCTCGATGCCCTGCACGTAGCGGTCCATGAACCGGACGATCTCGTCGCGCGTAGGCGCAACCGCGCCTGCTCGCCGAACACGCGCTCCCCGGACCGGTCTTCGGCTTCGCCGCCGTGCACCCAGGGGCCGAGGATGATCTTCACGCTCGGGTCCTTCTGCCCCCGGCGCGCCGCGAGCAGCCCGAGGAAGTTCGTCATCGCGCCTTCCGGACCGTAGGCCTCGTCGTACCAGCCGGAGATGTTGAAGACGGCGGCGTCGACCTTGCCGTATCGCCGGCGCAGATCCGCCCAGTCCCACCACGGCGTCGCCGGGCCGATGCGCCAGCCAGTCGAAGTAGTACGGCGCGGCGGGCGGAGCTCGGGCACGCGGTCAGCGGCAGCCGGTACGCCAGCCCGGGCTCGAACTTCTTCCATTCCGCCCGTGCCTCGCGACCGGTCCGCGGGCCCGGCAGCGACCGCCTTCACGCGCGCGTCGGGAGCGATGTTGTTCCAGATCCACGACAGCCACGAGAGGTCCCAGGCCCCGCCCGCATAGAAGAAATTGCGCGGGCTCGAAAACGTCATGGCCGGGACCATGGCCTTCAGGTGCGGCGGCGACTCGACCGCGGCGAGCCACTGGACGGCGCCCGGGTACGAAAGGCCGTAGGTCCCGATCGTCGCCGGTCGACCAGGGCTGCGCGGCGGCCCATTCGATCGTGTCGTACCCGTCCGGACCTTCGTTCCGGTACGGGGTGAACGCGCCGCCCGAGTCGTAGCGCCCCCGAACGTCGACGAGCACCACGGCATACCCCGCGGTGAGGGCTTCCTCGAGGACCTCGTCCTCCGACGCGCGCTTACGGTCGTACGGCGTCCGGTAGACGAGCGTCGGAAAAGGGCCGGCGGCGGCGGGAAGGTGGACGTCGGCCCGCAGGTCCACCCCATCGCGCATCCGCACCGCGACGCCCTTCGAGACCGTCGGGACCGGCGCCGCAGAAGCGATGCCGGCGGCCGCCGCGGCCAGCAGTGCGGCGGCGAGGATCAGAGGGCGGGACCGCATGCCGCGCGCATCATAACCGGGCCGCACGGCTGCGGCCGCTCAGGGGACCGGCGTGCGCGCGGCGGGCGGCGCCGTGCCGACGACGACGGGCGTCTTCGCCGTCGAGAGCGCCGGGGGGATCCGGTAGATCCCGATCCGCGCCTTCTGCCGCAGCTCCTTGAGCCATTTCGCCACTTGCTCGTCGAAGGCGCGCTGCGACGCGAGCTCACGCATCTGTTCCGATACCTTCTCGAATGGCTCGACCGGTAGCTTCGCGGCCTGCCGCTCGGGCACCCAGCGCTCGGTGTACAGGGCGCGAGCCTGTTCCTCGTCCGCGTAGGCGATCGGCGCGAAGCGCTCCTTGAGGTATCGCTGGATGACCAGCTGACGCTCGAGCGTCGCGAGCACGTCGTCCTCCGTCATGCCGGCCGCCGCGAACTCGGCCTCGGGGTCCTTGCCCTGCTGCTTGATCCGGTCCTCGAGCTTCTTCATCGCCTCGGCGAGCTCCGCCGCGTCCGGCGGCGCGGGTCCGAAACGGGCGGCGTCCTGGTACTCGAGGTGCTGATCGATGAGCGCATCGAGGACGCGGCCCCGGAAGGCCTCGGGGCTCTCCCCGGCCTCGGGCTCCAGCGCGGTCACGAGGATCGCGTTGCGGACCTCGCTCTCGGGGATCGCCGTGTCGTTCACGGTCGCCGCGATGCGGTCGACGATCTCCGCGGAAATACAAATTGCGGCGAACATCGCCGCCAGGCCCGTCAGCGCGCGCACGGCCGTCATGATACCGGTCCGCCCCGTGCTATTTTCGCGTGTCCGTGAGCCACGACATCAGACCCGGACGCCTGCGCGTCGTCGGTACGCCCATCGGAAACCTCGAAGACCTTTCGCCCCGCGCGCGCCGCGTGCTCGCCGAGGCCGACGCGATCTTCTGCGAGGACACGCGCGTCACGGCCAAGCTCGCCGCGCGCTTCGCGCTCGACACGCGCGGCGCATTTCCTGCCCCGCGCCCCGCGAGCGCGCCCGGATCGCCGAGCTCCTTGAACGGCTTGCCCGCGGCGAGACCGTCGCGCTGGTCAGCGATGCCGGCATGCCCGCGCTCTCGGATCCCGGAGAGCGGCTCGTCGCCGCCGCCGCGGCGGCGGGTTACGTCGTCGAGGTCGTGCCGGGCCCGTCCGCGCCGGCCGCGGCGCTGGCCGTGTCGGGTCTCCCTGCCGTCCCCCACGTCTTTCTGGGCTTCCTGCCCGCCCGCGCGGGCGAGAGGCAGCGCTTCCTCGAAGCGCTGTCGGGACGCGCGGAGACCCTCGTCTGGTTCGAAGCCCCCCATCGGCTTCGGGAGTCGCTGGCCAGTGCCGGCCGACGTGCTCGGTCCACGGCGCGCTTGTGTCGCGCGGGAGCTGACCAAGCTCCACGAGGAGGTGCTGCGCGGGACGCTTCCGGAGGTTGCCGCCGCGATCGCCGACCGCGGGCCCGGGCGCGGCGAGATCACCGTCGTCGTCGAGGGCGCCCCCGAAGCCGCGGCCAGCGTCACCGCGAGCCAGGTCGACGACCGGATCCGCGAAGCCCTCGCCGCCGGCGAGGCCCTGAAGGCGCTTTCGAAGGAGATCGCGCGCCGTTCGGGCCGGCCCGCGCGCGAGATCTACGCCCGGGCGCTCGAACTGTCGAGCCGGCGCCCGTGAGCACGCCGCCTCCCATCGTCGAAGTCGCCCGCCTGACCAAGGTCTTCAAGAGCTTCCGCCGCGAAGAGGGCCTCGGCGGCGCGCTCAAGTCCCTCTTCAAGCGCACGACGACCGAGATGGCCGCCGTCGCGGACGTGACCTTCGCCATCGCTCCCGGCGAAATGGTCGGCTACATCGGCGCCAACGGCGCGGGCAAGTCGACCACCATCAAGATGCTCACCGGGCATCCTGACGCCGACCTCGGGCTCGATCGCGTGCAACGGCTTCGTCCCCCACCGCGACCGGACGCGCTACGTCGCGACGATCGGCGTCGTGTTCGGTCAGCGCACGCAGCTCTGGTGGGACATCGCGGTCGTGGAATCGTTCCGCCTGCTCAAGGAGATCTACGGCCTGACCGACGCGGAGTTCCGCGACCGGATGGATCTCTTCGACAAGGTCCTGGGGCTGAAGGCCTACCTCCACCAGCCCGTGCGCAAGCTTTCGCTCGGCGAACGGATGCGCTGCGATCTCGCGGCCTCGCTCCTCCACCGGCCGCCGCTGCTCTTCCTCGACGAGCCGACGATCGGCCTCGACGTCGTCGCCAAGGCCAACGTGCGGGAGTTCCTGCTGGAGATCAACCGCCGCGACGGCACGACCGTCCTGCTCACGACGCACGACCTCTCCGACATCGAGACGCTGTGCGACCGGGTCATCGTCATCGACCACGGACGCCTGCTCTTCGACGGGGCGCTCGACGAGCTGCGCGACCGGATCCTGCCCGTGACGTCGATCGTCTTCGACGTGAAACGCGCGCCGGATCCGGCCGAGCTCGTCTTCGAGGGCACCCCGATCCGCGAGGTCGGCCTCCACCGCTACCGCCTCGACCTCGACCGGCGGGTCGTTGCTCCGGCGACCGCGGTCAAGGACATCGTCAACCGCTTCGAGGTCTCGGACCTGAAGATCGAGGAGCCCGAGATCGAAGCCGTCGTCAAGCGCATCTACCAGGAGGGCATCGGTTGAGCGCGGTCTCCGTCGCGACCGCCGGGACCTGGCGCGCCGCCGTTCCCTTCGCCCGCATCGGGTTCCTCAACATGCTCGCCTACCGGGCGCGCTACTACGTCGGCGTCCTGACCTACCTCTTCAACGTCGCCGTCTACTACTTCATCTGGCGGGCCGTGTTTCAGCACGCCGACACCGTGGTCGGGATGACGCTGCCCGAGATGATCACGTACGTGGCGGTGGGCTGGGCGATCCGGTCCTTCTACTTCAACGAGATCGACCGGGACATGGGCTCGCAGGTCACCGAGGGCCGGCTCGCGATGAACCTGATCCGCCCGGTGGACTTCCAGATGGCGATGATCGCGGATGCGGCGGGTCAGTCGGCCTTCCGTGCCGTGCTCTTCACGATTCCCATCTCGATCGTCCTCGCCCTCCTCTTCCCGCTGCAGGCTCCGGCGAGCGTGCTCGCGGGCCTGCTCTTCCTCTTCTCGGCGACGCTCTCGTTCTTTCTGGTCGCCGGCTTGAACTTCCTCGTGGGCCTCCTCGCGATCCGGTCCAAGTCCATCCTCGGGATCCTGCGCGCCAAGTACCTCGTCTTCGAGCTGCTCTCCGGGCTGCTCATCCCGACGACGCTCTTTCCCGAGCCGCTGCGCACGATCCTCCTGTATTCGCCCTTCCCGCACATCAATTTCACGCCGGCGACGCTTTATCTCGGCAAAGCGGCGGGACCCGAGGCCGCGCGGCTCCTCGGCCTCCAGGCCTTCTGGACCGTGGCGCTGCTCGCCATCGGCCAGTGGGCGTGGCGCCGTTCCCGCCAGCGCATCACGATCCAGGGCGGATGAGCCCCGCGGCCGGCGTTCTCGGGAGCCTCGCGCGGCACGGCCGGCTGTTCGGCCTCTACTTCGCGCAATACGCGAAGGCCCGCCTCGAGTACCGCCTGGACTTCTTCTCGAGCGTCTTCGCGTCTTTCCTCGGCACCCTCGCCTCGCTCGGGTTCCTCCTCATCGTCTTCTCGCGCGTGCCGGCGGTGAAGGGGTGGACCTTCGAGGAGATGGTCTTCCTCTACGGTTTCTCCCTCATTCCGCTCGGCATCTTCAACGTGCTTTCCTGGAACCTCTACCAGTTCCCGGACCGCTACCTGATCGAGGGGCGATTCGACCGTGTGCTCCTGCGGCCGGTGTCGTCGGTCTTCCAGGTCCTCTTCGAGGCCTTCCGGCTGGAGTCGATCCAGGAGTCCCTGACGGGCATCGTCGCCGTCGTCTGGGCCGCGCGCCGCCTGCACCTGGAGTTTTCCGCGCTCGACGTCGTTCTCTTCGTGCTCTGGGCGATCCTCGGCGCCGCGATCTACCTCGCGATCTTCGTCGGCCTTTCGGCGACGTCGTTCCTGATCGAGGACCGCATCGGGATCGTGCCGCCGATCTTCAACCTGATGCAGTTCGGACGCTATCCGCTCTCGATCTACGACGCCTGGATCCGCTTCGTGCTCTCGTGGGTGATCCCGTTCGCCTTCGCGACGTTCTTCCCGACGATCCGGTTTCTCAAGCGCACCGAGTTCCTGCGCGAGTTCTGGGCCGTTCCGCTGGTGGCCGCCGCGACCGCCGCCATCGCGCTCGCGGCCTGGAACGCCGGGGTCAAGCGCTACCACTCCACGGGCTCGTAGGGCTCGCAGGGTCCGCCGGGTTGGCCGGCTCCGGAGGCGGGTAGGGGTGCGGGTCGCTGCGCGGAGGCGGCAGCACGAGCGGTGTCATGGCGCGCCGGCGGCGCCCCGCGAGCAGCGCTGCCGTCGCCAGCGCCAGCAGGCCCGCGGCCCACCACCCGGCCGCCTGGTCGGGCGCGGCCGGCTGCGACCAGAGGGCGAGCAGTTCCTGACCTCCGAGCGTGAACACGCCGAAAAGCACCCAGGAGGCCGCGCTGTCGCGCAGCAGGAGGAATCCGCAGGCGCCGACCCAGACGGCGAGCGCGACCGTCGGCAGGAACTCGGTCGCGAGCGGCGCCACCGAGCGCAGATGGGACGGGAGTAGCGCGACGAGAACCGCGAGGACCCCGAGCGCGCGTGTGGCCGGATGGCGGAAGATCTCGCTGCGAAGCGCGAGGGCCACGGCCGCCGCGATGGCCCCGATCGCGAAGGTGCCGCGCGCGACCGACCAGAGAACGCTGACCGCGGGGATCGCGTACTCCAGACTGTCCGGCAGCGTCGGGTCCGGCTCGTAGAGCGTGCTGATGTGGGTCGTCAGGAAGTGGGCCCACAGCACGATCCCGACGAAGCCTGCCGAGGCGATGGCCGCCCGGACGATCACGTCCGAGAGCGTTCCGCCGTGCCGCAGAACCGCTCCCCACCCGGGCCGCGCCTCGGAGATGAGGACGAATCCGATCAGCGCGACGAGCACGACGACGAGAATTCCGACCGCGAGGGAGACCGTCAGACCGAGACGGAAGAGCGTGAAGGGCATTTCGGTCTGGTATTGCCGAAAGAGCGAGGGAACCGTGTTGAGGATGCCCGCCGCGGCGAGCAGTCCGGTCCAGAAGAGCGCCTTGCGCGCGTTCCTCCAGGGATACTCCGGCCGCCGCACCGTTCGCAGAAAGAGGATGATCGCCAGGCCCACGAGCGCCCCCATCGCGACGACGCGCACGGCCAGAAGAATCCAGTCGACCGAGGTGCGGCGGCTCGCTTCGCGCAGGAAGCTCTCTGGCACGTGGATCGAGGGCAGAAACGCCGTGAGCCGCGCCCCATGGAACACCGCCGTCAGGCGCGGCCGCGCCTCGCCCAGGCCTTCCGGTGTCGCTTCGAGAACCACCGTCGTGTCGATGCGACGGGGCCGCGACTCGGTCCCGACATCGGCGACCCGATACGCGGACACGGGATACCCCAGCTTCTCCGCGGCCGCGAGAGCGCGTTGCTGCGCCTGCTCGGCCGTGGGAGGGGGCGCCGCCGGAGCGTTCTCGGCCTCCGGGTTCACGAACGCGACGACGCGCGAACGGCCGGCGTCGATGAGGACCTTCCACTCCTCCTTCTGCTCCGGCTTGTAGAAACGGACCACCCAGTAGGCCAGCGGCAACTCGGCTTTGGTCAGCTTCCGGAACGCCGCGACTCCCCCTTTTTCGATGACGTATCGCGCCGCCTCCGGCGAAAAGCCCGGGATGCCGCCGTGGTCGTGCGGCTGCGAGCCGCGAACGGCCTCGTCGTCCGGGAAACCCGTCGCCGTGTAGGCGACCGAACGCCACGCCGCCGGGTCGGCGCCGTTGACGGCCAGGAAGCGGCGGGCCAGATCCACGGCGGCAGTCTTTCCGACGTGGTCCTCGGCGTCGGGCTCGACCAGATCCCCGGGCATGAGGAGCGAGGAGACGAGGATCAAGGCCAGCACGCCCATCCCCGCGAGCACGCGCGACGAAAGCGGCCGCACCATGGAGAGCCCGGCCGGCGAAGAGGGTGTCGCCGCGCGCGGCGGTGCGGGAACGAATCCCACGTCCCCGTTCGAGAGACCCGATGCCGCGAGAAAACCGCCGCGCCGCAGGTAGAGCGCGAGCGAAACCAGGAGCGGCAACAGCAGGATGCCCGACGCGATCGTTCCGGAGACCACGTAGTAGCTGTTGCCCGAACGCAGCAGCAGGAGGGCGGTGTAGATGGCATCGACGGTGAAGTGCCACACGAGCAGCGGAACGACGCCGTAGCGCAGCATGAGGAAACCGATGAGCACCCCCGCCAGTCCCACTTCGAGCCCGCGGATGTAGAAGGGCTGGTTCGGATACGTCGAGTGGCCGAAGCCCCACAGGAACGCCGGCACGACGACCGCGATGAACTTGCCCGCTCCCAGGCGGTCGAGGAAGGAGATCGAGAACATCCGGGAAATCCCTTCCTCCGAAACCGCCGGCAGGAAGCCGATGAGGAGCACCGTCGCCCACGGAAGGGCCGTGTTCAGCATGTCGCTGTAGGGGACGTCGGCCGGCGCCCAGGCCCCGAAGTGCGCCGCGACGACGTAGAACACGGCCTGATAAGCGAAGAAGAACGCCGCGAGGGCGTAACCGAGAACGACGCTCTTGAAGAACCCCTTCGTCTGGATCCCGCGCGGCGAGAAGGCTCCGCCGAGCGAAACCTGTGCGGGGAACCGCTCGCGGTAGATCGGCTCCGCCGCGGCGATGACGAGCGCGATGCCCGCCGCCGTGCCGATCGACGCGAGGATCCCCATGACCACCTCGCGGGTCAGGTACGCGGAAAAGGGGCTCGCCGTGTCGTAGCCGTAGAGCGTCAGGGGAAGGTCGTTGGCGGCCGAGAGCAGGGCGAGGACGAATGCCACGCCGCCGAACCCCGCCACGAGCTTCCAGGGCACGTCCTTGCGCGAGATCTTCGTGACGAGCACGGCGAGCATCGCGATGAGCGTGATGAGAAATCCCGCCGTCGCAATTTGCCCGGCCGCCTCGTTCTTCGCGCGCAGGCTCATGTACTCGCGCACCCAGCCCTCGGGGACGTGCACGAACTCGCGGAAATGCGTCAGCCGGTCGCCGGAAACGGTCGTGCCGTAGCGGATCGTGGCCTCGCCGAGCTTGACCCCGGCTTTCTCGTCGACGAACTCCCAGTCCGTGCGCTTCGGACGCGACACCGGCGTCGCCTCGATCGGCACGAGACCGGCCGGCGCGAGACCGCGCTCGGCGAGAAACGCCGAGGCCACCGCGCGCGCCTGCTCCTTCGTCAGTCGGGCGCCGGCCGCGTCCTCCGCGATGACGGAGCGGTACGCGACGAGATCGCCCAGCGGCGAGAAGGCGGCGCGCTCCTCCTCCTTGACGCCGGACCGGAACCACCGCATGCGCCAGAACCAGATCTTCGCCTCGCGGCCGTAGAGCTTGCCCGCGCGCTCGAGCCCGAGCTCGCGCTCGAGGTAGGTCTTGGCGTTCTCGTCGATGTCGAACTGGCCCGCAAAGCGGGTGCCCTTCAGGTCCGCCCCGCGGCTTTCGAGGAAGGTTTCCGCGAGCCGGCGCGCCTCGCCGCGGTTGACCTTGAACTCGATCGACGCTTCCGGAAAGGCCCGCGGAAAGAGCCAGGCCGTGACGGCCGCTCCGGCCGCCATGACGAAGAGGCAGACGGCGAGAAAGCGGAAGTCTCTCCGGTCGAGCCGTTCCATCGCCGTCTCAGCCCGCGAGGACGCTTCCGCCGTTGACGTTGACGACCTCGCCCTGGAGGTGGCGGGCGAGATCCGAAACGAGAAAGAGGATCGGGCCGGCGATGTCGGCCGCGGACGCCACGCGCCCGATCGGGATCGACTTCTCGATCTCTCCGCGCGCGATCGGGTTGGCGAGCGCCCCCCGGGACATGTCGGTGTCGACCCACCCGGGCGCGACCGCGTTGACGCGGATCCCGCGCGGACCGAGCTCGGCCGCCAGCGACTTCGTGTAGGAGATGAGCGCTCCCTTGGAGGCCGCGTAGGCCGAGTGCCGCGCCTCGCCGCGCTGCCCCGCCGTCGAGGACACGAAGACGATCGCGCCCCCGTGCTTCTCGAGGTGCACCGCCGCCGCGTCGGTCACGAGAAACGCGCCGCGCAGGTTGATCGCGTAGGTCCGGTCCCAGACGGCGACGTCGCCGCGGCCGGTGACGTCCTCGTCCCAGATCCCGGCGTTGACGACGAGGATGTCGAGCCGCCCCCACGCCGCCACGACGTCGCGCACCAGCTGCCGCGCCTGCTCGACTTCCGAGACGTCGCCCGCGAGCGCCATCGCCTCGCCGCCGGACGCCCGGATCTCGCGCACCGCGGCATTTGCCGACGCCTCGTCGCGCAGGTAATTGAGCGCGACACGCGCCCCCGAGCGCGCGAGCAGGTCCGCCGTCGCCCGGCCGATACCCCGCGAACCCCCTGTAATCAGGGCAGTTCGGGGCGCGAGATCGATCGTGAAACTGGAAGACATCGAGCTCCGTATATCAGATCAGAGAACAGACACCTTCCAACAAGACAGGGCGGCGCCATGAGGCAGCCGCCCCCCGCGTTTATGGGCGACTTGCTTGCGGCCCTCACGCGCCGGCGACGAGCTCCCCGACGTAGACCGAGAGCGTCTCCAGCGGCGGACCGGAGTTCTTCAGCGCCACGTCCACGTCCGCCGCACGCGCCAGGGCCCGCGCGAGCTGCGCCGTGGTGAACTTCGAGGATCGCTGCGCCGAGCGGTAGAGACCGAACGGGTGCGCACCGCCCTGCGCCGTCTCGAACGGCGAGCGGCCGAACGGCGCCGAGGGCGCCATGAGACGCGGCAGCACCCGGGCCTGGAACGTCTGGTACGACATCGAGGCGTCGAACCCTCCCCCGCCCTCATCCAGCCGCGCGCGGATCAGCAGCATCCGCCGCACCTCGCCCGCGAGCATTCCGGCGAGCTGCACCGGCCAGATGTCTTCGATCTTCTTGAAGTCCCGGTCGCCGGCCCGGACGTCCCGCCCGTCGAGCAGGCGCTCGAGGCGCGCGAGCGCATCCCCGGCGTCGCGCCGGCCGATCGCGTCGAACATGCCGTAGACGTCTTCGGAGGATTCGTCCTCGACGTTCGACTCGATGTCCGAGGCCCGAATCCGCCCGCCCTTGCCCGCCCATTCGAGGAGCTTCTCGAGCTCCATCGCGAACGGCGCCGCGCGCGAGTCCGTGCGCACGAGGAGCCGCTGGACCGCGGCGGGATCGAGCACGACCTCCCGCTCCTTCGCGCGGGCTGGCAGCCAGCCGCCGCAGCGCGGGCTCCGCGTCGTCGCCCACCGTCGTCTCGAGGACGAGGCCCCGGTCCGCGATCTCCTTGACGAGGTCGACGCCCGCCGGCGGCGAGACCGCCGTCAGCAGCGCGACCGTCCCGTCGTTCTCGCCCCGCTCCAGCAGCGCCCGCAGGGCCGAGCGCAGGACCGCGGCGCCGCCGCTCTTCTCCTCCGGCAGCTCCTTGAGGATCTCCGCCAGGAGCTCCGCCTCGTCCTTGCGCCGCACCTTGCGCGCCGCCGTCTCGGCCGTCTCCTCGGGCGCCCCGAGCGGCAGGTCGAGCGCCGCGAGCAGCAGACGCGCCTGCTTGAAGGCCTCCCGGCGCTTCCCCGCATCCCAGGCCTCGACCGCCTTCGTCAGCAGCCGCCCGGGGGCCTCCGTGCCGAGCAGGCGCGAGATGTCGAGCTCGACGATCCGCTCGGGCGAGAAGAGCGAGCGGTTGAGAAGTGCGTCCGAGACGGACTCCACGGGTGCGTCGTCCTCGAAGCGGAGGACCTCGGCGTTCTTCCCGCCCGCCAGAATCTCCCGGGCTCTGCCGGCCGCTTCCTCGACGAAGAACTCGACGTCGCCGGTGACCAGGATCGCGGAAGGCGCGTCGGAGAACTTTGGAACGGCCTTGTCGGAGAAGACGGCCTTGCCCACGGGCCGAGTCTACGCGAGGTCAGCGCGGCGGAATGACCCGAGGGCGCCGGCGAAGGTCGAGCGAATAGACGCCGTCGTTCGCGGCCGCGTAGAGAACGCCGCTGGCCGTGTCGGCGAGCAGCGCATAGACCCTCACCCGCGGAAGCCCGGTCCCCATCGGCTCCCAGGTGACGCCCTCGTCCAGGCTCCGGAAGACTCCCGAAGTACCGGAGGCAACGTAGAGCGCACCGCCCGCGGACCCGTCTGCCGCGACGGCGGTCACCGGTTCGGTGAAGCCCGTTTGGATCCACGTGGTGTCGGACGAGCTCCCGCGAAACAGACCGCCTTCCGCTCCCAACCACACGACGCCGGGCCGGCCAGGGTCCGGGAGGACCGCTTCCTGGACGAACGCCCCTTCGGGCCCGGGATCGTGATTCCAGCTCTCGCCTGCATCGAGACTGCGGAAGAGGCCGCCCGAGAAGGATCCGTTGTAGCTGGCGTAGAGGATCGCGGAGTCGCCGGAATCGATCGCGATCGTTCTCAATCCGATCGTATCGGTGCCGTTGTTGATGATTCGCCAGGACTCGCCACCATCGGTGCTCTTGAGCGGGAAGAAGCCGGTCGCATAGACGACGGAGGCATTCCCAGGATCGAAGACGATCGCCGATGTGAAGCTCCCGCTCGGCGCGAAGGCAGTCTGCCAGGTCGCCCCGCCATCGCGGCTGCGCACGATCCCGGCGCCGGACGCCAGGATCAGCGCCGGCTCGGAGGGGCTCACCGCGATGGCCCCCCCGGAGGCCGGGGACGTCAGATCCGCGGTCCACGTGGCCCCGCCGTCGCTGGAGGCAGCGAACCCTGTCCTCCCAACGGCGTAGATCCTCGAGGAGTTCCTCGGGTCGAGAGCGAGCGCGTGCCAGGAGGCCCCCCGCAGCCCTTCGTTCGACGCGATCCACGTTTCGCCATCATCCGAGAAGTAGAGCCCCTGAGAGGATCCCGCAAATATCCGAGTGCGCCCCTCGAACGCCGCGGCTGCGACGGACCGCCCCGACACATCGAGAGTCTTCGTCCACGTCAGGCCGGAGTCGCGACTGACGACGAGCCCGCCGTTCAGAGCAATTGCATAAAGCGAGCTGGAGGACAGCGGGTCAACCACCAGGTCCGTGATGAGAAACTCGCTCGGCAGCGGGCTCCAGGACACTCCCCGATCAACGCTCCGGAAGGACTCGTCAGCCGTGTAGAGGGTGTTCGGATCCGAGGGATCGCTCACGATCTGCCGGACAGAGGTGCCGTCGTCAAAGGTGGTCGACGGTGACCACGTCTCTCCCCTGTCGTCGCTGTATGCGAAACGAACCACAAAGGCGTCGAGGCGGACTTCTTCGTGGCGAGCGCGGTGCAGCCGCGAGGGCCGGCCCGAGTCCAACCCCACGGCCTCGGCCCGCTCGAACATCCGGGTCCACGTCGATCCACCGTCGATCGTGCGCCAGGCGGCCCCATCGGACACAACCCAGACGTGGAGAGCGTCGGCCGGTTCGATGGCGGGCGGCGCCGGCCCCGACACGCCCGGAAGCACCAGGCTCCAGTCCACGCCCCTGTTGACCGACTTCCAGAGGCCCTCGTCCGAGGAAGCAAACACCACTCGGGGATCGGAAGGCGCGACGGCCACGCTGAAAAACGACGTGTCCGGTGGACCGATCTCCTTCCAACTCGATCCGCCGTCGAACGTCTTGAACACGCCGCCGATCCGGTGATCGTCGACGGTATAGATACTGCCGAGCGACGCGTACGCGACCTGAGGGTCGGTTGGGTCTATGGCGATCGCGTAGACCGCGCCGCCGAAGGGCCCGTGGCTCGACCACCGGCCGACGGCAGCCGCTGGCGAGACCGGAGTCGCGGTTGCCAGCGCTGCCAGAATTGCCGCGAAAATCGACATCAACGCGACGCACACGCGATGTCGACCTCCGGCGAGAAAGCGCGACATCATCGTTCAGTATACGGACAAAACAAGGCCCCCGTCGGCGTCGCCGGCGGGGGCCTATTGAGCAAAGAAACTTGAAGGCTGGGCTAGTTGACGAGCATCCCCTTCTCGGAGAGCTCCTGGCAGTCCACGCAGTACGGAGACCAGGGAACTGCGGTGAGCCGCTGCTCCGCGATCACCTGGGAGCAGTTGGAGCAGAGTCCGTAGCTCGCGTCGTCGATGCGTGCGATGGCGTCGTCGATCTGGAGGAGCGTCGAGCGCTCGCCGTCGGTCAGCGAATACAGAAACTCGCGCGTGTACGAAGAAACGGCCTTGTCGGCTATGTCCTGCGTCGCCTCTTCGGTCGTCTCCACTTCGGCGCTCCGGGTCTTGGCGATGTCGGACGAGAGGGTCGTTTTCTTCTCTTCGAGGAGCCGCCGGTACTTCTCCAGATCCTTCTTGCTCATCCGCACGGCCTTGGCCGCTGTCGAGGGCATTCCTGCTCTCCTTTTCTCGGGCCCCCTTTTCCATGGCTCGAGGGGGCCAAATTTGAATGGGCGATGTTACCGGATTCCGCTCCGAAGTCCAGCGAAATCCGTCACTTAACAGCGCTTTAAGATCCGCGCTTCTTCTCCCTTTCCCAGAGGAACTTGCGAGAGACCCCAAGCCGCCGGGCGGCGAGAGATCGGTTCCCTCCGGCGCGGCGGAGCGTTTCGGCGATGTACGCGTCGTTCAACTCCTTCAGGCTCCAGCGCCGCTCGACGGCGGCGGCGAGCAGGGACTCCGGCGCTCCGAGAGCTCCGGCCGGTAGATCCGCCGGTGTGATCTCGGACTCTGCCGCCGTGAGCACGGCTTTCTCCACGACGTGCAGGAGCTCGCGCACGTTGCCCGGCCACGAATGCCGGAGGAGCGTCTGCTCGGCGCTCTTCGTGAATCGGCGGGCCGGACGGTCGTACGCGCGGGCGGCCCGCGACGCGAAAGTCCGGGCGAGCGGAAGGATGTCCTCCGTCCGTTCGGTGAGGCGCGGCAGGCGGGCCGACACGACGTCGATCCGATAGAAAAAGTCGTCCCGAAACGCCCCCTGCTCGACGAGCGAAGCGAGATCCCGCCGGGACGAAACGATGAGGCGCGCCCGAAACGTGTGCGTGATGACTCCCGCGAGCCGCCGGAAGTTCTTCTCCTGGAGCACGCGCAGGAACTTTGCCTGCGCAGCGGGGGACAGCGACGAGACTTCGTCGAGATAGACCGTGCCGTCCTCGGCGACCTCGAGGAGGCCCTTCTTGGTGGTGACGGCGCCCGTGAAGGCGCCCCGCTCGTGGCCGAAGAGCTCGCTCTCGAAGAGCTCGTCGGAGAGGTTCGCGGCGTCCACGCGCACGAACGGGCTCGCGGCGCGGATCGAGACGTCGTGAATCGCACGGGCGAGCCGGTCCTTGCCCGTGCCGCTGTCGCCGAGGATGAGGATCGTGGACGGGAGGTCGGCGGCGCGACCGATCGCGTCGATCTCGCGCGCCAGGGCACGATTGCGCGTCCGGAAGAGCGACCGGAGCGAATTCAGCCTTTTCTCAGCCATGGATGGCGCGCGTGCCGCCGCTTACTCTCGTCTGGCCCCGTCGAGGGGCCGCTAAAACCGTTGGCTTTCGCGCGCCGGCGCCGGCGCGCCGAAAACCCCCGTCTCGTTGGGCGCGTCGCCCCACAGCCGCTCGAGCGCGTAGTACTTGCGCGCTTCCTCCTGGAAGACGTGAAAGACCACGTCGCCGTAATCGAGCAGGATCCAGTGCGCCACGGCCATGCCCTCGACCGAAGAGGCCGGCCCGAGCTTCTCCGCGATCGCGTCGGCAATCGCGCGGGCCTGCCGGTCCGAGCTCGCCGTCGACAGCACGAAATAGTCGGCCATCGTGGTCAGCTCGGTGAGGTTGAAGACGAGGACGGCGGCGGCTTTGCGGTCGAGCGCCGCGGTGAGACCTTCCCGGACTTTGTCCTGGGCCGAAAAGCCGGGTTTCAACTTTGAGGCGTCCCCGGCTTGTAGAGACCGTGCTTCGTAACGTACTCCGCGACCGGCCCCGGAACCCGGTCCCCGAGGCCCTTGCCGGCCGCGAGGTCGTTCCGCAGATCCGTCGCAGAGATTCTAACCGATCCCGCGTCGAAAACGGACAGCCGATCCGCGAGACCGGCGACGTCCGGCACGACGAGCCGATCGCCGACGAACGGCTCCCGGTGGAAGGCGGCGACGCGCGCGATCTTCAGGATTTCTTCGGGCCGTCTCCACCGGGCGAATCCGGCGAGGATGTCCGTGCCCATGAGAAGCCACAGCTCGTCCTTCGGGTGGCGCCGCTGAATTGCGGCGAGCGTGTCGGCCGTGTAGGAGGGCGGCTCTCGATCGAGCTCCTCGAGATCGATCGACCAGTCCGGCCTCCCCTGGATCGCGAGCGCGAGCATCGCCACGCGGTGCCGGGCATCGGTCGGCGACGTGTCTTTGTGCGGCGAGAGCCTCGCCGGCACGTAGTAGACGCGCCGGAGCTGGAACTGCGCCGCGGCGGCCGCGACGGGCAGGATGTGCCCGTTGTGGACGGGGTCGAACGTGCCGCCAAAAACGCCGATGCGCATGGGTAGCTAGGTGAGAGGATCCAGGGCGGGTGCGATCGGCGCGGACGCCTCGTGGAAGAGGTGCGCGACGAGGGCGGGCAGGCCCGCGTGCGTCGCCGCCGAGACCTCGAGGTAGGGCAGGCCGCGTTTCTTTGCCGCGGCGCGAATCGAGGCGAGGCGCTCGGGGTCCGAGACGGCGTCGCACTTGGACGCGACGAGGACGCGCGACCGCCTGGCGACTTCGGGCGAGAACTCCTCGAGCTCGCGCTCGATCGTGGCGACGTCGGACTCGGCATCTCCCGACGCGGAAGCATCGACGAGGTGGCAGAGGAGGCGGCAGCGCTCCACGTGCTTCAGGAAGCGGATGCCGAGGCCGGCGCCCCGATGCGCGCCCTCGATGAGGCCCGGGATGTCCGCGACCACGAGCGTGCGGGAATCGTGCGCGGTGACGACGCCCAGGTGCGGCACGAGCGTCGTGAACGGATAGTCCGCAATCTTCGGCTTCGCCGCCGAGATGGCCGAGATGAGCGTCGACTTCCCGGCGTTGGGAAGGCCGATGATCGCGACGTCGGCCAGCAGCTTGAGCTCGATCGCGAGACGTCGCTCGGCGCCCGGCAGACCCGGCTTGGCGAAGCGCGGCGCCTGGCGCGTCGGAGTCGCGAAGTGCTGATTTCCCCAGCCGCCGTTTCCGCCCTTGACCAGCCGGATGCGCTCGCCCGCGGTCACGAGGTCCGCAATCCGCTCTCCGCTGTCGGCGTCGGCGATGACCGACCCGAGGGGCAGATGGACCTCGATGTCCTCCCCGGACTTGCCGTGGCAGTTGGAGCCCATGCCGTGCTCGCCGCGTTGCGCGCGGTAGGAGTTCTCGTGGCGCAGGTGGTAGAGCGTGTTGTAGGAGGGATCGGCGACCGCCCACACCGAGCCGCCATGGCCGCCGTCGCCGCCCGATGGTCCACCCTTGGCGACGAACTTCTCGCGGCGGAAGGCGATGCAGCCGTTGCCGCCATCGCCGGCCTTCACGGAGATCTCGGCAGTGTCGATGAACATCAGAGGGGGGTTGGGGCGGCGATCGGCATCGCCTGCGGAGGGCGGGTCGCCCCGCGCCTACGACCTAGGAGGCGGAAGGAGCGGCCGGCTCGATCGAGATGAGGCGGCCGAGACGGCCCTTGTCGTGAAAGCGGACGACGCCGGCGATCTTGGCGAAGAGGGTGTCGTCCTTGCCGCGGCCGACGTTGACGCCGGGGAAGAACTTCGTTCCGCGCTGGCGAACGAGGATCGTTCCGCCCGGCACGTTCTGGCCGCCGAACGCCTTCACTCCCAGGCGCTGGGAGTTCGAGTCGCGTCCGTTGCGGGAGGATCCCTGTCCTTTTTTGTGTGCCATGGCGGTGCCTTAACCCTCGATCCCTTCGATGCGGACCTCGATCATGGTCTGACGATGGCCCTTGGTGCGGCGGTACTGCTTGGTCCGCTTCTTCTTGAAGACCAGGACCTTGCGCGTGCGCACGGTGCCCAGCACCTTGGCCTGCACGGTCACGCCCTTGAGGGCATCCGTGCCCATGCGGACTCCGGAATCCCCGGAAACGAGGATGACGGAGGCGCCCGAAAGCGCGAGCTTTTCGCCCTTCGAGATCTTCTCGCCCGCAGGCTTCTCGATGCGGACGACGTCGCCTGCGGCGACCTTCAGCTGTTTCCCGCCTGTGCGGACGATGGCGTACATAAAGCCCGCGAATGATAAGGGTTTTTGAGCCAAAGTCAACCCCCAGGCGGGTCAACGACTTAGCACTCTCGTAATCACTCGGCCGGCTCTTCGTCGATCGCGTTGGAGAGCTCGTCGCGATCGTCGTGTCGCCGCGGGAAATGCGCCGCGAGCGCTTCGCCGACGCGCCGGACGCTCTCGACGACCCCCTCGGTGAACTCGGCCTTGCGGAAGTGCAGCTCCATTCCGGCCGCGACGTCCTTCCAGAACTCCGGCCCGACTTTGGCGTGGATGCCCTCGTCTCCCAGAATCCGGAACTGGTGGGCGCGCGGCGCGACGTAGATCAGGACGCCGTTTCGCTCGGCGGTCTTCGTCATGCCGAGCAGGTGAAAGCGCCGCAGCGACCGCTCTTCGAGATTCTCGGGGACGCGGCGTGTCACGTGGACACGGATCTCGGCCGACGTCTTTTTCTCCGCCGCGCCGATCGCCTCGACGATGCGGTCCGAATCGAAGCTCGAGAAGAAGTTCGTCATCGCGTCACCAGCTCCCGGAGGCGCCGCCTCCGCCGAACGAGCCGCCCCCGCCGGAGAAGCCGCCGCCGGAGAAACCGCCGCCGCCGCCCGACCAGCCGCCTCCCCCGCCGCTCGACCAGCCTCCCCAGCCGCCGCCGCCGCTCGACCACCATCCGCGCCCGCCGTGGGTGCGGAACGCCTTGTTCTTGCGCAGGAAGAGCGGCAGCAGGATGAAGATGCCGAAGAACAGCAAGGCGAGCAGGCAGCTCGACCGGTTTCCGGAGCGCCCGCGGCGCCTTTCGTCGACCGTCTTTCCCGATCCCGTGTACTCGCCCTTCGTCGCCGCCATCATCGCGCTGGCGCCTGCCGTCACACCGCCCGGGAAATCGCCGGCCCGGAATCGCGGGACGATCTCGTCGTCGATGATCCGCCGGGCCGTCGCGTCCGGAAGCACGCCCTCGAGGCCGTAGCCGACCTCGATCCGCACCTTGCGGTCTCCGGTGAAGACGAAGAGGATCGCGCCGTTGTCTTCCTGTTTCTGCCCGGCGCCCCACTTCTGTCCCGCCCGCACCGTGAAGTCCTCGAGGGTGAAGCCTTCCGGAATCTTCTCGTCGACCCAGACGAGGACCTGGTTGGACGTTTCGCGCTCGAACTGCTCGAGTCGCGCGTTCAGGGCCTCCGCCTCGCCCGCGGGAAACACGCCCGCGCGGTCCGTGACGTAGCGCTGCGGTTTGTCCGGAATGAGGTCGTCGTAGCGGTCGGCGAGAAGCCCGGCCGCCACGAGCGCCAGAGCGAGCGCGAGCCCCGCGGCCTTGACCGCGCGCGGGCGCATCCGGGTCCCCTTAACCGCCTGACCGCCTACCGGCTCACTGCGCCGGCGCGGGAGTCGGAGACCCGAAGTTGAACTCGACCTTCGGAGCCTGCTCCGCGCCCGGCGTGATCGCCTTGAAGTACGGCTTCTCCTTGAACCCGAGGAGACCGGCCATCAGGTTGGTCGGGAACTTCTTGACGGTCGTGTTGTAGTTCTGGGCCGAGTCGTTGAAACGGCCGCGGGCGACCGTGATGCGATTCTCGGTGCCCTCGAGCTGCGCCTGGAGGTCGCGGAAGTTCTGGTTCGCGCGCAGCTCCGGATACCGCTCCGACACGACGAGAAGCCGCTGGAGCGCCGAGCCCAGCTGATCCTGGGCCTGCTGGAAGCGGGCGAGGCTCTCGGGATCGGCGGGCGCCTGGCCCGGCGTGATCGTGGCGCGCCCGACGGAGGCGCGGGCCTCGGTGACGGCCGTCAGCGTCTCCTTCTCGAAGTTCGCGGCGCCCTGCACCGTCGACACCAGGTTCGGAACGAGATCGGCGCGGCGCTGGTACTGGTTCTCGACCTCGGCCCAGGACTTGTCGACGTCCTGTCCCAGAGTCACCAGCCGGTTGTACGTCCCCGCAAACGAAATACCCAGGATCACGGCGAGGATGACGAGGATCCCGACACACCCGAGTCCGAGCTTGCCCATGTGGCTCCTCCTCCTGTCGTTCCCAAAAGCCAGAGGCGAAACGGAAGCGGATGATAACGGAAACGCTCCGCCGGGCGCGCCGCCCTACTCCTTGCCGGCGCCGATCCGGGCCAGGACCTTCGAGGGCAGCAGCGCGCGGAGCGTCGCCGCCCCGGCGCCGGACCAGAGGAGCCGCGCGACCGCGGCCTTTCGCATGGCAATCTCGAGGCCCGGCCGTCCGTAGACGAGCCGCCCCAGGAGGGCGCCGAGGTGCGGCTCGTGGCCGACGAGAAGCACCGCCGTCACCTTCTCGGCCCGGAGCTCGTCGAGGATCTCCTCCGGATCGCTCGAAGGCTCCAGCGCCTGCGTCTCCCGGATCCTGTCCGCGAGGCGCAGGGCGCGGGCGACGGGATCGGCGGTCTGCCGCGCCCGGGCGTAGGGAGAGGTGAGCACCAGCTCGATGCCCGGCTCGAGCTCCGCCAGGCCCCGGGCGACCTCGCGGGCGCGTTTGTGCCCGTCCTCGGTCAGAGTGCGATCGGCGTCCCGCCCCGACTCCGACCGGTCTTCCGCGGAGGCGTGCCGGAGCAGCCAGATCTCCATCAGTCTGCAAGTGTAGCCGAGAGGCGGATATTCTTAGGGGCCGACACCATGTCCCTGGAAACCGGAGAACAGATCGGACCTTACGAGATCCTCGCGCCGCTGGCGCGCGGGGGCATGGGCGAGGTCTACCGCGCCCGGGACAATCGCCTCCGGCGCGAGGTGGCCCTGAAGATGCTGCCGGACGCTTCCGCGCACGACGCCGACAGCCTCGCGCGTTTCGATCGCGAGACGCGCGCCGTCGCGGCGCTCAATCACCCGAGCATCCTGGCCATCCACGACACGGGCACCTTCCGCGCCATCCCGTGGGCGGTCACGGAGCTTCTGCAGGGCGAGTCGCTCGCCGAACGCCTGCGGAGCGGTCCCCTCGCCCCGGAAAAGGCGGTGGACGTCGCGGCGCAGATCGCCGACGGGCTCGACGCTGCGCACACCCGCGGAATCATCCACCGCGACATCAAGCCCGACAACATCTTCCTGACCAACGAGGGCCGCGCCAAGATCCTCGACTTCGGCATCGCGCGGATCGAGCTTCCGGCGCGCACTCCCGGAATCGCCGGAAGCGCCCGCCACAGCACGAGCTCGCAGTTTCTCGTCGGGACGGCCGGCTACATGTCGCCCGAGCAGGTCCGCGGCAAGTCGATCGATGCGCGCTCCGACATCTTTTCTCTGGGTGCGACCTTCTTCGAGATGCTCACCGGGCGCCGCGCGTTCGCCCGCGAGACGCCGGTCGAGACGCTCGGCGCCGTGCTCCGCGACGATCCGACGCAGCACCCGGAAGCGCAGAAGATCCCGGACTCCCTCAAGGCGTTCGTTTTCCGTTCGCTCGAGAAGGACGCCGCGGACCGCTACCAGTCGGCGCGGGATCTCATGCTCGACCTGCGCGCCTACCAGGCCGAGGGGATCTCGCGCGCGGCCGAGCGTGTCCAGTTCCGCTCGGAGCCGCCCTGGAAACATCGCCGGACGCGGGTGATGCTGCGCGCGGTTGCGGGAGCCGGCCTCCTCGTGCTCGGATTCTGGGCGGGGTCGTGCTGGCAGAAGGACCGAGCGGCACGGCCGGGTTCGGAGGCGCCGCACGGGCCGGTTCGCGCCCGTAGGCCTCAGGCCGAAGCGAGGCTCGAGTCGAGGTCGGCGCCGAGAACGGGAAGGCCGATGCTCGGAGCCTTCGGCTTGGGTATCGGTCCCGCGCAACACGCCTCGGGGCACGCATCGTAGAGCGTGCGGCGCTGGACCGGCGTGTAGCCTGCGTCCGCGATGATCCGGCGCATTTCATCCTGCGTCATGCGGTTGCGCGCTCCGGCGGCGTAGACGACGTTCTCCTCGATCATGATCGAGCCGAGGTCGTCGCCGCCGAAGGAGAGCGAGACCTGGCCGATCTTGGGGCCCTGCGTGACCCAGGAGCCCTGGACGTGGCGGATGTTGTCGAGGAAAAGGCGCGAGATGGCGAGGGTCTTCAGGTACTCGAAACCGCCGGCCTCGTCGACCTTGCCGTCGAGCTCGGTGTTTTCCTTCTGGAAGGTCCACGGGATCCAGGCCGTGAAGCCGCCGGTGCGGTCCTGCAGGTCGCGGACGACCTGCATGTGCTCGACGCGCTCCGCGTGGGTTTCCCCCACGCCGAACATCATCGTGGCCGTGGTGCGCATGCCGAGGCCGTGGGCGGACTCGTGGACGTCGACCCATTTCTCCGTCGGCGCCTTGGTCAGCGACCAGATGCGCTTGCGCACCGAGTCCTCGAGGATCTCGGCGCCCCCTCCGGGGATCGACTGGAGCCCGGCGTCCTTGAGACGCGCGATCACGTCCCGCATCGGCCACTTGGTGATCTTCTGGAGGAAGTAGACCTCGGGCGCGGAGAGCGCGTGGAGGTGGATCGTCGGGAACGTCGTCCGGATGAACCGGAACATGTCCTCGTAGAAGGAGAACGCGAGACCGGCGTGCACGCCGCCCTGCAGCAGCACACCCGTCCCGCCGAGGTCGATCGTCTCCTGGATTTTCTCGCCGATCTGCTCGTGCGACAGCACGTACGCCTCGGGGTGCTCCGCCGAGGGCCGGTAGAACGCGCAGAACTGGCAGCGGTAGACGCAGACGTTCGTGTAGTTGATGTTGCGGTCCACGATGTACGTCGCGATCGAGGGGTCGTTGTGGCGGTTGCGCACCGCGTTGGCCGCGGCGCCGAGCGCGAGGAGGTTGCCCTCCTCGAGCAGTGCGACCGCGTCCTCCGGGGACAGACGCTGTCCGTCCAGGGCGCGGTCGAGAATGGACTGGCTGCGCGACGCCGTCATCGAGGCCTATTCTACTAGCCGGCCGCGAGGAACGCGGCGGGTGCGAGCGCCGCGGCGACGACGAGCGCGACCCATCGGCGCTCCCCCGTCACACGCGCGAGCGCGAAAGCGGCCCCGGCCGAGATGTACAGCGCGAGGTCGATCGAGTGCCGGCTGCCGCCGTACGGGTAGACCGACGCGAGGCCTCCCGCCGCCGCGAGCAGCAGCGGCAACGCGATCAGGAGCGCGGCGGGCGCACGCCGCTCTCGCACGAGAAGCGCCAGGCCCAGAAGGAAGAGGGCGAGCGCGATGACGCCCGGCGGCGTCGACGAGTAGATGTAATGGACGAGCGACAGCGTCTGCCGCCAGAGAAAGGCGATAGGGCCCTCGGGGGCGGCGGATCGGAAGTACGACTCCGAGAGCCAGGTCGACTGGACCTCGGCTTCGAGCGCGCTGCCGCGGAGCCGCGTCAGGTGCGTCCACGCCAGCCACGCGGCAGCCCCTCCCATGGCGGCGAACGCCGCCGCGAGGGCCGCGGCGAGGCGCCGGGGGCGCGGGGTGCCGGCCACGCGCCACGCGGCGTAAACGAACGCGGCCGCCGCGAAGCGAAACGCCGCGTAGTGACTCGCGAGCGCGAGCACGCCGAAGACGGCGAAGACGGCGATCCAGCGGGGCGAGTCCTCGGCGAAGCCGCGCTCCAGCGCAGCGAGCGCGGCGGCGACCATGCAGAGCAGCAGCGAGTACCCGCGCAGCTCCGAAGAGACCAGGACGACCGACGGCAGCAGCGCGAGCAGCGCCAAGGCCAGCAGTCCCGCCGCCTCGCCGAAGAGCCGCCGCGACCAGCGCCAGGCGGCCCAGAGAAAGAGCGTTCCGAAGACCACCGGAAGGAGCCGCAGCGCCCAGTCGGACGTCGCGAGACCCTTCCAGTAGTGAAGCAACACGGCGAAGAGCGGCGGATGGGCGTTGCCGAGCGAGGTTCGGTAGACATCGAGGGGGCCGCCGGCGCCGGCGATCTCGAGGTGCAGGACTTCGTCGGGAGTGCGGAAAACACCGCGCGCCGCCAGGAGCCGCGCCGCCAGGCCGAGGCCCACGAGCAGGGCCGCGACGGCCCCGGCGCGGCCGCGGATCCAGGCTTCGACGCCGACCCGGCCGCCGCTCTCCGTCACGATGCCGGCGTGAACGCCAGAGGCCGCGCGGCCGGGATCAGGCCCTCCTCCGCCGCGAGACGGTAGTAGAGATCGAGGCCCTCGAGGTCCCCGCGCGTCGAGCTCGTAGTGGAGGGCGTGGCGCAGGTAATCCTCCACCACGGCTTCCGAGAGCCCGGAGGCCGCGGCCTCCTCGCGCACGAGCCGGTCGGAATTGCGCCCGGCCGGCCTCGTAGGAGCGTCGCAGCAGCGCCGCGACCTCGGGGGTCGCCGCGTCGGAGCGCGCCGCCCAGAACGCGAAAACGAACGGGTGTCCCGAGAAGGCCCGCCACTCGGCCGCCAGATCCAGCACGACGTGGCCGTTCAGGCGCGTCTTCAGCGCCGGATCGCCGATGATCAGGCGCGCGTCCGCGGGCGTCCCTGCCCGTCCCGATACTCCGGCGACAGGCCGTAGCAGCGCTTGAGGAGAATGCGCGTCAGCGCCGCGGAGGTCCGCGAGGCCGGATCGAGCGCGACGGAGCGCGATCTTCTCGCGGGAGACGTCGGAGACGAGGAGCACCGA
Organism: uncultured Acidobacteriota bacterium; assembly: GCA_963742245.1. GTDB lineage: Bacteria > Acidobacteriota > Thermoanaerobaculia > UBA5066 > Gp7-AA6 > DAHUXD01. The sequence goes on along the minus strand of CAVULG010000008.1, from coordinate 25,198 downwards.
GCGGACCTCCGAGGACGCGGCGATCCCGAGGCCGGGAACGACCCGGAGGTCCGGGGATCCGCTGGTACTCGATCGAGGGGATCAGGCCGACGTCGGCTTCGCCCGACGCGAGCTTCGCGGCGCAGGCCGATGGGACGTCGCGGGAAACGGAGACGCCCGGCGGCGGCTCATGCAGGAGCCCCCACGTCAGGGGCCGCGCGTTCAGGAAGTCGACGACGGAGATGCGGAGCACGGACGCGATTCATCCCTGCGACATCAGGTTCAGGAACTCGCCGTTGGTCTTGGTCTTCTCGAGCTTCTCGGTCAGGAGCTCCATCGCCTCGACCGATCGAGAGCGGGTTCAGGACCTTGCGCAGGACCCACACGCGGTTGAGCTCCGGCCTTGTCCATCAGGAGCTCTTCCTTGCGGGTGCCCGGACTTGTTGATGTCGATGGCCGGGAAGACGCGCTTGTCGACGAGCTTGCGGTCGAGGTGGACTTCCATGTTGCCCGTGCCCTTGAACTCCTCGAAGATCACGTCGTCCATGCGGGAGCCCGTGTCGATCAGCGCCGTGGCCATGATCGTCAGCGAGCCGCCCTCCTCGACGTTGCGCGCGGCGCCGAAGAAGCGCTTGGGCCGCTGCAGGGCGTTCGAGTCGACGCCGCCCGAGAGGACCTTGCCCGAGGGCGGCACGATCGCGTTGTAGGCGCGCGCGAGGCGCGTGATCGAGTCGAGCAGGATGACGACGTCGCGCTTGTGCTCGACCAGGCGCTTGGCCTTCTCGATGACCATCTCGGCGACCTGGACGTGGCGGGCGGCCGGCTCGTCGAAGGTCGAGGAGATGACCTCGCCCTTGACCGAGCGCTGCATGTCGGTGACCTCCTCCGGCCGCTCGTCGATCAGCAGGACGATGAGCGTGACCTCGGGATGGTTGGTCGAGATCGAGTTGGCGAGCGACTGCAGGACCATCGTCTTGCCGGTGCGCGGCGCCGCGACGATGAGGCCGCGCTGTCCCTTGCCGACCGGCGCCACGAGATCGAGCACGCGCGAGGTCATGTTGGCTCGTCTCGAGGCGGATGCGGTCCTGGGGATAGAGCGGCGTCAGGTTGTCGAAGAAGATCTTCTCGCGGGCGACGTCCGGGTGCTCGAAGTTGACCGCCTCGACCTTGATGAGGGCGAAGTAGCGCTCCCCTTCCTTGGGCGGCCGGATCTGGCCGGAGACCGTGTCGCCGGTGCGGAGGTCGAACTTGCGGATCTGCGAGGGCGAGACGTAGATGTCGTCCGGGCCCGGGCAGGTAGTTGTATTCGGGGGCGCGCAGGAAGCCGAACCCGTCGGGCAGGCACTCCAGCACTCCCTCCGAGAAGATCAGCCCCTTCTTCTCGGTCTGCGCCTGCAGGATCTTGAAGATCAGGTCCTGCTTGCGCATCCCGGTCGCGTTCTCGACCTCCAGGTCCTTGGCGATCTTCAGGAGCTGCGGGATCTTGATTTCGTGGAGGGCCCGGATGTCGAGCGTGTCGCCGTGCTCGACGGAACCCGGCCTCTTCTCCGTCGTGTCCGGAAGCCCTTCGGGAGGAGCCTCGAGCGTCTCGACGTCGGACTCGTTGGTGCCTTTTCGTCTGGCCATGTGTTGTCCTCTTACGTGGTGCAACTGCGGCGGAGGCCGCCGTGAAGTCTGCGGAGTTGCGCGTTTCGGGGCCGGAGGCCGGGATTGCTAACCCGAATGAGCGGGCCCGGCGTCAAGACTCCAGGTGCGGGAGGGACGAACCTAGTTCGCGACGATGCCGCCTTCGGCCGGCTTGCTTCCTCGGCTCGATCGAGGTACCGCGGAGGCGGGCGCCCTCCATCGCGATCTTGATCACTTCGTCCATCGTGTGGACGAGGTGAAACTCCATCTGGCTGCGGATCTCCTCCGGCAGGTCGTCCAGATCCTTGTCGTTCTCGGCCGACAGGATGATCGTCCGGATGCCGGCGCGGTAATGCCGCCAGAAGCTTGTCCTTGATCCCGCCGACCGGCAGGACCTTGCCCCGCAGCGTGATCTCGCCGGTCATCGCGACGTCCTTGAGGACCGGGATCTTCGTGACGGCCGAGAACAGGGACACCGCCATCGTGATGCCGGCCGACGGCCCGTCCTTGGGGATGGCGCCCTCCGGCACGTGGATGTGGATGTCGAACTTTTCGTGGAAGTTCGGGATCGGCGTCGTACATCTCGGCGCGGCTGCGCACGTAGGAAACCGCGGCGCGGGCCGACTCCTGCATCACGTCGCCGAGCGAGCCGGTGATCGTCAGGTTGCCCTTGCCCTTCAGGAGGCTCGTCTCGGTCATCAGGATCTCGCCGCCCGCCTCGGTCCAGGCGAGGCCCGTCGCGATGCCCGACCTCCGACACCTCGCCCTTGAGGCGATTGCGGAAGCGGGGCTTGCCGAGGAAGTCCTTCAGGTTCTCGGGCGTGACGCGGATCGGCGTCTCGGCCTTCTTCTGCACGATCTTGCGGGCGACCTTGCGGCAGATGCCGCCGATCTCGCGCTCGAGGTTGCGCACGCCGGCCTCGCGCGTGTAGCGCTCGATGATCGCGCAGGATCGTGTCGTTCGGGAGCTCGATCTGGTCCTCCTTCAGCCCGTTGGCCTCGCGCTGCTTGGGCACCAGGAACTTGCCGGGCGATCGCGACCTTCTCGTTGGGCGTGTAGCCCGGACAGCGGGATCAGCTCCATCCGGTCCTTCAGGGCCGGCGGAATCGGGTCGGCGATGTTGGCCGTGGCGATGAACATGACCTTGGAAAGGTCGTACTCGACGTCGAGGTAGTGGTCCACGAAGGAGTGGTTCTGCTCGGGATCGAGGACCTCGAGCAGCGCCGACGCCGGATCGCCCCGGAAGTCGGAGGACATCTTGTCGACCTCGTCCAGCAGGAACACCGGGTTGACCGTGCCCGCCTTCTTCATCATCTGGATGATCTGGCCCGGGAACGCGCCGATGTAGGTGCGCCGGTGGCCCCGGATCTCGGCCTCGTCGCGCACGCCGCCGAGCGAGAGCCGCACGAACTGGCGGTTCAGCGAGCGGGCGATCGACTTGGCGAGCGAGGTCTTGCCGACGCCCGGCGGGCCCACGAAGCAGATGATCGAGCCCTTCGTCTTCTGGACGAGCTGGCGGACCGCCAGGAACTCGAGGATCCGCTCCTTGACCTTCTCGAGGCCGAAGTGGTCGTCGTTCAGGATCTGCTCGGCGCGCGTCAGGTCCTTGGACTCGCGGGACGCCTTCTTCCAGGGAACGCCCACGAGCCACTCGATGTAGTTGCGCGACACCGTCGCCTCGGCCGAGACCGGAGGCATCGCCTCGAGGCGCCGCAGCTCCTGGTCGGCCTTCTCGCGGACCTCCTTGGGCATCCCGGAAGACTCGATCTTCTTCTTGAGCTCCTCGACCTCGTCGGTCCGGTCGTCCTTGCGGCCGAGCTCCTGGTGGATCGCCTTGATCTTCTCGTTGAGGTAGTACTCCTTCTGGGCCTTCTCCATCTGCTTCTTGACCTTGTTGTTGATCCGGCGGTCGATGTTGACCTTGTCGATCTCGACCTCCAGCAGGTCCTGGAGCTTCTGGAGACGCTCGTAGGGAGACTCGGCCTCGAGAAGCGCCTGCTTCTCGGCGGTGGCGACGGCCAGGTGGGCCGACAGCGTGTCGGCGAAACGCTCGGGGTCGTCGATCTTCAGCGACGCCGCGAGGCCCTCGAACGCGAGGTGGTGGGAAAGCTTCGCGTACTGCTCGAAGAGCGCGAGGACCTTGCCCATGTAGTCCTTCAGGCTCTCCGGATCGACCGGGCGCTGGGGCAGGACCTCGACGGCGACCGAAAGGAAGGTCCCGCGCTGCTCGAAGGCCATGATCCGCCCGCGCCGCACGCCCTCGACCATCACCTTGATGTGTCCGTTGGGCAGCTTGAGCGACTGGGCGACCGTCGCGATGACGCCGACCTCGAAGATGTCCTCGGGCCGCGGCTCGTCGAGCTGCGGGTCGCGCTGCGCGGCGAGGAAGAGGCGCTTGACGGGTGTCGCCAGCGCCGCTTCGAGCGCGCGGATCGAGGACTCGCGGCCCACGACGAAGGGCTGCATCATGTGCGGAAAGACGACCATGTCCCGGAGGGGGACGAGAGGCAGGCTTTCCAACCCGCGCCCGGAGCTTTCGGTTTTCATCTGGATTCCGCTAGCGTTTGGAGGATTCGGACCTTATCCCGCCTTGCGCAGGATGGTGATGGGATTGGTGTGGTGCTTGACGACGTCCCGCGTGATGACGCACTCCTCGATGTCGTCGTCCGACGGGATCTGGTACATGACGTCGAGCATCAGGTCTTCGATGATGATCTTGAGGCCTCGGGCGCCGACGTTGCGGGCCAGGGCCTCCTCGGCGATCGCCTCGATGGCGTCGTCGGAGAAGCGCAGCTGCACGTTCTCGAACTCGAGCATCGTCTGGTACTGCTTGACGAGCGAGTTCTTGGGCTCCCGGAGGATCTCGACGAGCGCCGGCTGATCGAGCTCCGAGAGCGTCGCGACCACCGGCAGCCGGCCGACGAACTCCGGGATCATGCCGTACTTGATGAGGTCCTCCGGATGAACCTTCTCGAGGAGGGCGCTCGTGCGCTTCTCCTTCTTGGTGGCGATCCGGGCGCCGAAGCCCATCGTCTTCTCGGTCATGCGGCGGCTGATGATGTCCTCGAGTCCCACGAAGGCGCCGCCGCACAGGAAGAGGATGTTCGTCGTGTCGATCTGGATGAACTCCTGGTGGGGGTGCTTGCGTCCGCCCTGCGGGGGGACGTTGGCGACGGTGCCCTCCAGGATCTTGAGCAGGGCCTGCTGGACGCCCTCGCCCGAGACGTCCCGGGTGATCGACGGGTTCTCGCCCTTGCGGGCGATCTTGTCGACCTCGTCGATGTAGACGATGCCCCGCTCGGTCTTTTCCTTGTCGTTGCCGGCCGCCTGGTAGAGCTTCAGGATGATGTTCTCGACGTCCTCGCCGACGTAGCCGGCCTCCGTCAGGGTCGTCGCGTCGACGATCGTGAACGGGACCGAGAGGAGCTTGGCGAGGGTCTGGGCCAGCAGGGTCTTGCCCGTGCCGGTCGGGCCGATCAGGAGGATGTTGGACTTCTGGAGCTCGACGTCGAGCTTGCGGTTCTTCTCGAGGTAGTCGATCCGCTTGTAATGGTTGTACACAGCGACGGCGAGCTTCTTCTTCGCCTGGTCCTGGCCGATCACGTAGGAGTCGAGGAACTCCTTGATCTCCTTCGGCTTCGGGAGCTTGGTCTCGGGGGCCTGGGTTTCGAGAACCCGGTCCTCGGCGATGATGTCGAGGCAGATGTCGACGCACTCATCGCAGATGTAGACCGTAGGGCCAGCGATGAGCTTCTTGACGTCCCTCTGGCTCTTATTGCAGAAGGAGCAGCGCAAGACATCGCCGTTCCCGGTTTTCTTCGACATTCAGCCTCCGGAGGGATGCGACCATTCTAGGGTCCCGCTTCCCTCCCCGTCAACCGATCCGCACTCAAAATCTAGCATACCCGATGAGATTAACGCCCTGTGCATCATGGAATTCCACCACGTCGCGCGGGTGCGTTTCGGGATCTGCGCCTGCGGCGCACCGGCCCGCGGCTCGCCCGGATGCGGGCTCGACCGCGAGCCTGATCCCGCTCCACCCCCTCGCTCCCGCGGCGCGAGGCTCCTCCGCTCCCCTCGCGGAGACTCCTCGCGCCGCGACCAGAACTGGCAGCATCGCGCGAGGAGTACGCGCGTTTTTGGAGGAAGGATTCAGAAAGGCGGATCAGCCCGCGGCTTTCAGCGCCAGGTCGTCGCGGCGGTGGTAGATGGCATCCACCAATCCGTACTTCTTGGCGTCCTCGGCCTCGAGGATGTAGTCGCGGTCGGTGTCCTTGGCGATCTTGTCGAGCGACTGGCCCGTGTGCTGCGCGAGGATCTGGTTGAGCCGCTCGCGCATCTTGAGCAGGTCCTTCGCGTGGATCTCGATGTCCGTGGCCTGGCCCCCGAGCCCGTAGCCGAGGGGCTGGTGGATCAGGAATCGGGAGTTCGGGAGCGAATACCGCTTCCCGGGTGCACCGGCCGCCATCAGCACGGCAGCCATGGACGCGGCCTGCCCCACGCAGATCGTGGAGACGTCGTTCTTGACGTATTGCATGGTGTCGTAGATGGCCATCCCGGCGGAGATCACGCCGCCCGGGGAGTTGATGTAGAAGGCGATGTCCTTCTCGGCGTTCTCGGACTCGAGGAAGAGCATCTGGGCGATGATCAGGTTGGCGATCGTGTCGTCGACCGGCTGGCCGAGGAAAATGATGCTGTCCTTGAGCAGGCGCGAATAGATGTCGTACGCGCGCTCGCCCCGGCTCGTCTGCTCGATCACCATGGGAACCAGGACCATGCCGCCCCCCTCGTAGTCGTCGTCGTCTTCCCTGTGCGAGGCCATGAAACCTATTTCACCTCGACCGGCATTCCCGAGGGTAGCACCTTCGCGTTGCCGATCAAGAGCTCGACCGCACGCCCCAGCCGCATCTCGTCGCGGAGCGCGTCCAGGCCTCCCGCCTTCGCCATCTGCTCGCGGAGGACCGACGGCTCGACACCCCGCTCGGCGGCCGCGCGTTTGAACTCCGCCTCGAGCTCCGTCTCGCTGACCTCGATCTTCTCGCGGTCGGCGATCGCGTCGAGCAGCAGGTACTCCTTGACGCGGCGTTCCGCGCCGGGACGGGCTTCCTCCCGCAAGTGCGCCCAGTCTTCCTTCTCGGGGTCGACGCCGCTGGCCGCCAGGTACCGCGCGTAGTCGCGCAGGGCCGAGGCCGTCTCCGAATCGACCAGCACCTCGGGCGCCGGAACGTCGCGGCGGGAGAGGAGGGCGTCGAGGATCGCGCGGCGGAACCGCCGGCGGCGCTCGGTCTCCTTCTCGCGGCGGAGGCGCCCCCGGACCTTCTCACGGAGCGTCGCGACGGTGTCGCCCTCCGAGATCGCCTTCGCGAGCTCGTCGTCGAGCGCCGGCAGTTTTTTCTCCTTGAGGGCGGCCAGGGTGACCTCATAGTCGACCGTTTTTCCGCGGAACTCATCATGGGGAAAGTCGTCCGGAAAGGTCTTGCGGAAGGAGCGGGTGTCCCCGGGGAGGGCTCCCCGGAGGGCATCGTTGATTTCGGGCATCGAATCCGCGTGCCCGACCTCGAGGGTCAGCTTCTCGTCCTTGAAGGTCTTCGGGGCCTGTCCCGGCGCCAGGATCTCCACGAAGGACCCGGCGATGTCCGCGACCGCGAAGTCTCCCGGAGCGGCGGCCCGGCCCTCGACCGGGTGGAACTCGGCGTGCGCCTCCCGAATCCGGTCGATGACGCTCGTCACCTCGTCCTCGGTGGGCTCGACGTGCATGTCCTCGACGGGCACGCCCCGGTACTCGCCGGGGTCGATCGACGGCTTCAGGTCGAGGCGCGCCGAGAACCGGATCGGCCCTGGGGGCTCCCAGGTCAGGTCCTCGACGTGGGGCCGGCCAAGAATGGCGAGCTGGCGCTCCTGGATCGCCGAGGCGACGGCGTCGGGCAGGAGGTTCTCGAGGACGTCTCCCTTGATTTCCTCGGCAAAGCGCTTGGCGACGACCGACTCGGGCGCCTTGCCCTTCCGAAAGCCGGGAAGGGCGGCCTTGCGCGCGTAGGCTCGGCGGACCTCGGCGAACGCCTTTTCGACGTCCTCGGCAGGGATTTCGATCTCGAGCACGGTCCGTGTGGCGGAGTCTTCTTTGGTGGACAGAATCGGCATAGGGCCGAGGAGTCTATCGCGCCGTGCCGCCCCGCGTCGCGCAGCCCGCCGGTCCCCCTCCCGTCCCGTCTTTCCACGGGCTTCCGGGCTTCGGTCAGCGCAAGAGGAGGTTTCATGCGCACCCTTCGATGCACGCTCATCATGCTCTCGTTGCTCGCGTCTGCCGGCGCTTCCGCGGACATCCTTCTTCGCGTGCCGGTCGTCACGCAGGTCCAGGGCGCCGTTTTCTATCGGACCTCGATGACGATCGGCAACGCCACCGGCGGAGGCACGACCAACATCGTCCTCCGGCTCACCTACCGATCGCCCGTGGACGGCACGCTGCAGAACGTCACGCTCGGCGCGGTCCCGCTGCAGCCGTACCGGACCGTCGTCTACGAGGACATCGTTCAGACTTTCAAGCAATCCGGGTTGATGCGGGCCCAGGATGCGGCCGCCGCGATCTTCGGCACGCTGCGCGTCACGTTCGATGCCTCCGACCTCCACGTCAACGAATGCCTCGCCGAGGCCCGGACCTACAGTCCCGCCAACGGCGGCGGGACCAACGGAATCGCGTACATCGGACGCGACATCGAAACGGCGGGGTCGGAGATCATCAAGGCCGCGGTGCGCAACGGCGCCTTCGGGAACGACGGAACGACCCGGGCCAACGTCGGGTTCGTCAACGAGGGCACCGCCGTCACCGACGTCGACGTGACCTACCGGGACGGGGCGACCGGAGGGGTCCTGCGGGAGTTCACCCTGCCGGCCCTCGGAGCGGGCGAGGTCGTCCAACTCAACAACATCTTCTCGAATCCGGCCATACCGGGGGGAACGCGAACGATGATCGTTCGGGCCCAGGCGGTGGCCAGCGGCGGCCGGATCTCCGGATACGCCGTCCAGCTCGACAGCATCACCAACGACGGGTCCTTCTTCCTCTTTGCGGAGGAAGAAGAGATCTGCATCTACACGCCTCCGTAGGGCGTCAAGGACGAGGGAGGACCCGGGGCTCCGGCCGAGCGGCCCCCGGGAGGATGGGAGTCGCGCGCCCGGTCGCGAGCCCGTAGGCGGCGGCGACGTCGAGCCGGCCCCAGCCGTAGACGGGATTGGGAACGAGGCCGCCGGGAAGGCCGCCACACGAAGTCGCCGACATGAGGCGCACGGCGCCGGCCTCGAGGAGCTCCTCCGTCGCCGCGACGTTGCCGGCGAGAACCGGCACCGCCGACCACAGCAGAGCGATCGCGCCGGCGACATGGGGTGACGCGCCGGAGGTTCCGCCGAAGATCTCGTACGGATCGCCCGGCGCGCCCCGCGCGGAGCTCGTTCGCGTGTTGACGCCCGGCGCGACGATGTCGGGCTTCATGCGGCCGGAGCCGTCGCGGAGCACCGGCCCGCGCGCCGAGAAGACGGCGATCGTGTCCGAAAGGTCCGTCGCGCCCACCGTGAAGGCGGCGTCGTGGATCGCCGGGACCGCGGCAAGGGAAGAACATTCCGGCCCCGAGTTGCCGGCGGCGTAGCTCCCGGCGATCCCTGCGTCCCGCAGCGACTCCACGGCAGTGCGAAGAACCTCGGGGTCCGTGCAGCCCTCGGCCTCCGGGCAGGTCCAGGAGTTGTTGACCACGTCCGCACCGAGCTCGGGCCGCGGATTCTCGCCCTCGAGGTCCGTGGGCGCGAGGAAGAACTCGAAGCATTCGATGTAACGGGCCGGGGTGCCCTCGCCGATGTCCATGTTGCGGCAGCCGATCCATCGGGCCCCTGGCGCGACACCGACGCGGTTGTCTCCCCCGTCGTCCCCGACGGCGAGGCCCGCGACCGCCGTCCCGTGGCCCTGGTCGTCGCAGGGCTCCAAGGATTCCGAGCCGCAGAAATTCAACGGGCGTGCGTCGTGGATCGCGTCGTGCCAGTTGTAGTCGTGCGACGCGTCCGCTCCGTCCCAGCCCCGGTACTGGTTCATGAGCGCCGGGTGGAGCCAGTCCACGCCGGTGTCCGCGACCCCGATCACCACGCCCTGGCCGGTGAATCCGCGCTCCCAGAGCTCGGGAGCCCCGACGAGCGCGATGTTCGGCTCGATCCCTCCGACGGCCTTGCTTCGCTCCGCGACTTCCCTATCCGGCCGGTCGAGCCGCGCCGGTCGATTCGCGGCAACCGCCGCGACCTCCGGATCCCGTGCGAGTGCGCGCGCCGTGGCCTCGTCCGCCTCGATCTCGATCATGTTGACCAGAAAGTGCGGCCGGTGCCGGACGCCCGCGCTCCGCAGCCGCTCGAGAAGCGGCGTCTGCGAGGCTTCGGCGACGGCTCGCAACGACTCGTACACGAAGCGACGCCGGGCGCCACGGTCGGCGATAGTTTGGGCACCGGCGAGGTCGGCCTTCGCGCGCAGCACGATGAGAAAGGACGCTGGCTCGCCCGCCGCCTTCTCGCGGAAGATCGCCGGGTCGAAGGGGGCAGCGCCGGCGGAGTGAACCGCGGCGGCGACGAGGAGGACCAGGAAATTCATGAGTTCTTCATGGTGCGAGAGGAGGGATTTGAACCCTCAAGGGAGTTACCCCACGGGATCCTAAGTCCCGCGCGTCTGCCAGTTCCGCCACTCTCGCGTCGATCGCCCATGGTAGGCGCACCCCCCGATCGATTCAACGAACCGACCCGCCGCCAAAAAAGTCCCGCTGATTGACACAAAGCCTCTGATGTGACTTAGAGTCACGACTGCCGACTCATCGGCAGAAAGGCCAAGGAGGTGTCCATGTCTCATCGACTCTTTTCCCGGTTTTCGGGCCTCGCCGCTCTCGCTCTGGTTGCCGCCCTCGTCTTCCAGGGAGCGATGAACGCCGAAGAACGAAAACGAGACTCTCGCGAAGGTGAGTTGAAGACGTCCCACGCCCGGGTCATTCAGGCTCCGGAGCTCGCCAGTGTGAAGCAGGGACCCGTCGTCGAAGCCCTCAAAGCCTACGAGGCCGACCGAAAGGCCGGCCGGATCGCCAGGGGTGACGAAGAGCGCGTGCTCCGCGAGCGGCTCCGGCAGGCCCTCCGGAACAATCGCTCGTCGGAGGGTCTCGCGCAGAAGAAGACGACGACCGGAGCGACGGCCCTCGATCTGGAGGGCCGTTTCCAGTACGTCATGGTCCAAACGGACGGCCCCGACGGCCCGTCGGTCACGTGCGTGACCAACGAGACCGGTGGCGCGGCCGTCTCGACTCCGGGCGCGGTGCGCAAGCCCGCGGAAACGGAGTAAGTCATGAACCGCAAAACATTCGTTTTCGCCGGCCTGATTCTGGCGCTCCTCCTGGCGCCGTCCCTGGCGCTCGGAAATGCGGAGATCATCATCGTCAACGCCAACGCTCCGGGCGTCGGGTTCAACGATCCAACGCCGGCGGCGCCCGTCGGCGGCAACCCCGGCACGACTCTCGGCCAGCAGCGCATCAACGTGTTCCTGAAGGCCGCGGAGATCTGGGGTGAAAAGCTCGACAGCAACGTCCCGATCTTCGTGATCGCGCAGTTCGTGCCGCTCGCTCCGGGCGTGCTGGGCTCGGCGAGCACGACCTTCATCTTCTCGGATTTCGTGGGGGTCGGCGCGTTCCCCGGCGCCGAGTTCCCCGCCACCTGGTATCACTCGGCGCTCGCCGACAAGCGCGCCGGCGAGGACCTCAACCCCGGCTTCGCCGACATCCAGACCAACTTCAGCACGAATTTCGTCTTCTACCTCGGCTTCGACAACAACGAGGGCGCGCTCTCCGATCTCCTGCCGGTCGTGCTGCACGAGCTCGGCCACGGTCTGGGCTTCGCAAACTTCGTCAACGAGGCGACCGGAGCCGAGAACTCCGGCCTGGACGACATCTACTCGCACTTCACGCTCGACGCCGACACGGGTCTGCATTGGACCGTGATGACCAACGCCGAGCGTCAGGCTTCGGCGATCAACGGCCGCGACGTCGTCTGGGACGGCGCCACCGTCACGTCGAACGTCCCCGGAGTCCTGAGCCTCGGAGTCCCGCAGCTCATCGTCAACAGCCCGCCGGCGATCGCCGGAGGCTACGCCGCCGGCACGGCCGCGTTCGGCGCCCCTCTGACGGCGGCGGGTGTGACCGCCAGCGTCGCTCTGGTCAACGACGGCGTCGCGCCGACCTCGGACGCCTGCACGGCCCTGCCCGCGGGGAGCCTCACCGGGTTGATCGGCCTCGCGGATCGCGGGACCTGCACCTTCGTCGTCAAGGTCAAGATCATGCAGGACGCCGGCGCTCTTGCGGCGCTCATTGCGGACAACGTGGCCGACGACCCGCCGGCCGGACTCGGCGGCGTCGACCCGGCGATCACGATTCCGTCCGTTCGCATCACACTGGCCACGGGCAACGCCATCAAGGCGAACCTCGGCGGTGGTGTGAACGCCACACTCGGTCTCAACATGGCGCTCCGGGCGGGTGCGAATGCACAGGGCTTCGCGCAGCTCTGGGCGGTCAACCCGGTCGCCCTGGGCTCTTCCATCTCGCACTGGGACATCATCGCGTTCCCCAACCAGTTGATGGAGCCGGCGATCAACCCCGACCTGACTAACTCCGTCGAGCCGCCCCTCGACCTGACCCTTCCGCTCATGCGGGACGTGGGCTGGTTCCCGGACGCGGACCTCGATGGCATCGCCAACGACGGGAGCGATCAGTGTCCGGAGTCGGACCTCGCGCCGACGGTCGTCATCGACGGCTGCGACTCGGGTGTTCCCAACACGCTTCTCGAGAGCGGCTGCACGATCACGGACCTCGTCATGAACTGCGCCGCCGGCGCGGGGAACCACGGCCAGTTCGTCAGCTGCGTCTCCCACATGCTCAACGACCTCAAGAAGAAGGGCATCATCACCGGAGCGCAGAAGGGAGCGATCCAGAGCTGCGCCGCACAGGCGGACATCCCCTAGCCCCGTCCCGCAGATTCGTGAGTCACCGAGCCGCCCTTCGGGGCGGCTCTTTTTTTCAGTCGTTGCCGCCGTCTACCAGGGGTCTGCCTACGGTGGACGGCTCGGGAGCTCGGTGCCCCAGAAGTACGAATCGAAGAAGGCGCCGAAGTCCCGCCCCCCGGCGGCCTCGAGCAGGCGGATGACCTCCTTCGTGCTGCCCCACTTCCAGCCGAGGGTCGTCTGGCACGACCGGAGAAACGCCAGGAACGCCGCATCGCCGACCTCGCGGTGGAGGTTGGCGAGGAGGATCGGGCCCTTGTCGTAGAGAAGACCGGTGCGGATCGCGGCGCGGCGGCGTGCGTCGTCCGCGATCCAGACCTGGTTTGCGAGGGGAATCGGGGCGGCGTCGCCCGCGATCTCCGCGCCGTGCCGCCACTGCTTGCCGACCTTGCGGTGCATCGCGGCGCTTCGCTTGTCCCGCACGAAGAGCGACGCGCAGTACTCGGAGAACGACTCGGCGAGCCACTGCTCCTGGTTGCTCGGAATGCGCACGACGATGCCCCAGTACTGGTGCGCAATCTCGTGCGCGAACATCTTGGCGGTCTCCTGCGCCTCGAAGCGGCTCATGTCGCCGGCGAGCGGATCGAACGCCTCCTTCGTGATGAACATCGTCGCGGGAGGCGCCTGGCCGAAACCGTAGTCGTTGATCTCGATGATGTTGAACTCAGGGAACGGAAACGGCCCGAGGAAATCCTTGTAGTACGCGATGACCTCGCCCGCGATCTGCATGAGCTGCTTGCGGCCGCGCGGGTTGTCGAGGGCGTAGTTCGCGACGCGGATCGTCACGCCGTCCTTCTCGACTTCCTCCATGTCGTACTTTCCGGCGAGGATCACGGCGAACTGGACGGGCCGATCGAGGCGCGTCTCGAGGACGTTGTCGCCTCCCACTTCCTCGCGCCGGACGGTCTTTCCGGGCGCGAAGGGCACGAACGGCTTCGGCACGCGCACCTCCGCGTGGAGGGTGTAGCCCTGCCCCGAAAGCGGAGGCATCGGGAACCAGGACCAGATGCCGAGCTCCCAGTACCGGTCGCCGCGAGGACGCACGAGGAAGTCGCCGTCGATCTCGAACCGCAACTTAAAGGGCTTGCCCGCCGGCGCCGGCTCGGCAAGGGCCACGACGAGCTCGTCCATGCGGTGATCGAAGGCCAGCTCGCGGCCGCTCTCGTCGGTCACCTTGCGCACGCGTTCCGAGCGGGCCTCCAGGTTCGCGCCCGCCATCGCGTAAACGGTCGAGTCGACGTCGAAGCGCATCGCGGCGAGCGCCCGGCCCTGCGGGACGAGCGTCTCGACGACCGTGAGCGACGCGTCGTTGCCCGCCGTGGCCGTGAGCTTCAGGTCGACGTCGGTCAGGAGAAAGCGCGGGCGCGGCGGGTCGCGCGGATCGCGCCCCACGGGCTGGAGCGAGAGCGGCGCGAGCCAGAGATACTTGCGAAGCTCCGACTCGTTCGACTCGCTCGCGTTCAGGGTCGCCAGACCTTCGCCCGGGTCGTCGTCGGTTCCATCGAAGACGTAGAGCAGGTCGTCGCTCCCGCCCGAGATCTCGGCCCAGAGCAGCGGCGCTTCGGGCGCGTCGAGAAGCTGAAGCGCGAAGTCGTGCGAGAGCGGCGGGGCGTGCATGCGGCCGAACTTCGCGCGGTGCTTGCGGAAGGCGTCCTCGAGCGAGGCAGCGCCGGCTCCCGCGAGGGCAGGCAGCGGACGCCCCGCCGCGAGAAAGAGCACGCGCTTGAATCCGTCCTTGAGCCGCACGCCCTCGGCCGTCTTCTCGGGCTTGATGCCCGAGCCCTTCTTCGCGTTGAAGACGACGACCGGCGCCTCGAGCGCGTCGGCCGACAGGTAGTCGAGCGCGCCGCGGCCCTCGAAGAACACGCCGACGACCGTGTCTCCCGCCTTCACCGGCGCGGCACGGCCGGTCACGAGCGTCAATGACGCGTGCGGCCCCTCGAGGCGCAGCGCCGGAGACGTGAGACCGCCTCGCCCACGGTGAGCGCGTCGAACCGCTCGATGGCGGCGAGCAGCGCGGACCGGGATTCGGCGGCGCGCGCGGCGCCGGCGCAGGCCCAGAGCGATCGCCGCGGCCGAAACGAGCAGGCGCGCGCGCGACCTCATCCGCGGATTCTAGTCAGTCCTTCGGCATCTCGGTGCCCCAGTAGTACTTGTCGAAGAAGGGCATGTAGTCCTTCTTGGTCATGTATTGGAGCAGGCCCGCGACGATTCTTCGTGGAGCCGAACTTCCAGGCGAACGACTTCTGGTACGACTTCAGAAAAGTGAAGAACGCTTCGTCGCCGAGCTCTTTGTGGAGGGCGTAGAGGAGCGCCGGGGCCCTTGTTGTAGAGGAGCCCGTCGCGGATGTGGCCGGGCGTCGTCACGTCCGAGGACACATAGACGTTGTTGGCGAGCGGGATCGGGATGCTCGGTCGCCGCGAACGTCGCCGCCCGCGCCAGTGCTTGACGATCGATTTGTATTCCGCCTCGTTCTTGTAGGCCTTCATGAAAAGGGCCGCGCAGTAGTCCGCAAACGACTCGGTCAGCCACTGCTCCTCGATGCTCGGCATCTTGACCACGGTGCCCCAGTACTGGTGCGCGATTTCGTGGGCGAATACCTCGTTCATGCCGCGGGAGACCTCGTCTGCTCGTCGCCGCCATGATCGGGTTGAAGGCCTCCTTGGTGATGAACATCGTCCCGGGAGGCGCCTGGCCCGCAGCCGATGTAGTTGATCTCGATGATGTTGAACTCGCGGAAACGGAAACGGTCCCAGGAACTCCTGGTAGTACTGATGATGTTCGCCGCCAGGTTCGTGAGCTGCTTGACGGCTCGCGGATTGTCGAGCGCATAGGTCGCCACCCGGATCGTCACGCCGTTGCTCGTCTCCTCCTGGACCGTGTAGTTGCCGGCGAGGACCACGGCGAAGCAGATCGGCTTCTCGCACGCGTCTCCAGCACATTTTCGTCGCCCTCGTCGCTTCGCCGGATCGTCTTCCCCGGCGCGAACGGCACGAACGGCTTCTTCACGCGACGACGGCGTGGAACGTGTAGAACTGGCCGGCGAGGTCCGGCTGGGGAACCAGGCCCGATGCCGAGCTCCCAGTAGCTGTCGCCCGCCGGCGAAACCAGAAAGTCGCCGTCGATCTCGAACTTCAGCTTGATGGGCCTCTCGGCGGCGGCGCGGCTCGGCGAGCTGGATGAGCGCCTGGTCGTAGTCGTGGCACGAACGACAGCCTGCGCCCGGCCTCGTCGGTCACCTTCCGGAGCCGCTCGCGTGCGCCGGGTCAGGTTTCGGCCGAAGTACGTGTAGATCGTCGAGTCGAGGTCGAGGCGCACCACGGAGAGCGGCCGCCCGATCGGCACGAGCGTCTCGACGACCGTCATCGCGCGCCGTCGTGCGCGGCCGATGCCCGAAGGTCGACGTCGACGTCGGACAGGACGACTCGCGGTCGCGGAGGATCGCGGCGATCGCGGCCGATCGCCTGCACGGACAGCGTCTCCGAGAAGGAGTACTTTCGCATCTCCGGGTCGTCGGACTCGCTCGCTGCAGGATGCTCGAGGGCCTCCCAGGCCGTCGACGCTCGGCGCGCGCCGTAGAGGAGGTCCTCGCCGCCGCCGTCCATCTCGACGCGCACGACCGGCAACGTCGGCGTGTCGAGCCGCTGCATGGCGAAGTCGTAGGAGAGCGGCGCCCCGAGACCGCACGAATTGCTCTCGCCGCTTCGCGAGGCGGCGCCAGGGGCGCGGCGGCCGCTCCGGTCAGCGCCGGCAGCGGCTCGCCCTGCGCGATCCAGAGCATTCGCGTGAACCGGTCGCGCAGGCGGACCCCCTTGTCGCGTCTTCTCGGGCTTGAGCTGCTCCCCTTCCTCGCGTTGAACGTCACGACGGCGCCTCGATCGGATCCGCCGACACGTACTGCATCTCCCCGGTTCCTTCGAAGAAGAAGCCGACGACCTTGCTCGCCCGCGAGCACGGGCGCCGCCCTCCCCGAGGAACTTGCACTCCAGGTGCCCGGTCGTGAACGTCATCGAGCCCAACGTCACCGCGTCTCCCACGGTGAGATGGTCGAACTGCTCGATCGTCGCCAGAAGGCCGGCGGATGTGTCGGCGGCGACCCGCAATCGCGGGCAGAGCGAGCACGGCAGCGGCGAGAAGAGTCCCGCGGAAGCGTTTTCATGTGTGCATTCTACGGTGCAACCGTCGGAATAGAATCCGCCGAGACTTTCCATGACGCCTGCAGCCCGGGTCCCGCCTCGGTGTCTACGAGATTCTCGGCACGCTCGGGGCGGGAGGCATGGGCGAGGTTTACCGCGCGCGCGACGGCAAGCTCGGCCGCGAGGTCGCGATCAAGGTGCTGCCGGAGGAGTTCGCCGGGATCCCGGGCGGGTCGCCCGCTTCGAGCGCGAGGCCCGCATGCTCGCGGCCGTCAACCACCCGACGATCGCCGCGATCTATGGCGCCGAGGAGGACGGCGAGACCCGCTACATCGTCATGGAGCTCGTCGAGGGCGAGACGCTGGCACAGCGGCTCTCCACGGGGCCGCTCGCCCGTCGCCGACTCCCTGCGCATCGCGGCCGGCAGATCGCCGAGGCGCTCGAGGTCGCGCACGAGAAGGGCGTCATTCATCGCGATCTGAAACCCGCGAACATCAAGATCAACCGCGAGGGCAAGGTCAAGGTCCTCGACTTCGGGCTCGCGAAGGCGATGGACCTCCCGTTCGCGGGAGACATGTCCCGCTCGCCCGACGATCGCCCTCCACGACCGCGCCCGCGGCGACGTCGTCGGCACGCCCGAGTTCATGAGTCCGGAGCAGGCGCGCGGCAAGGAGACGGACCGCCGCACCGACATCTGGGCGTTCGGCTGCGTCGCTCTTCGAAATGCTGACCGGCAACGCGCATTCACCGGCGAGACGGTCCCCGACGTTCTCGCCGCGATCCTCGACCGGGAACCGGAGTGGGAGGCGCTGCCCGCCGCGCACGCCGCAGCGATCCGCGACCTCCTGGGTCGGTGCCTCGAGAAGGACCCCGGACGGCGCCTGCGCGACGCGGGCGACGCGCGGCTCGAGCTCGAGGCGGCAGCTCGCCGGGATGTCGGGACGCGGCCAGCTGCCGTCGCCCGAATTGCGCGCCGGGGGCCTGGAAGTCGGCCGCTTGCCGCCATCGGCCTCGCGCTGGCCGCGTCGCCGCGCGGCGCCTTGCCGCTTCGGCGGCCCGACGCGGCCGCAGGCCGTTCTCGCCGGACGGCCAACTCGCCGTTCTTCCCTTCCGCAACCTGACGGGCTCTGCCGGACGGCGACCTATGGGGATCGCCCTGGTCGAAACGGTCAGCGCCCGTCTCGCCAACGTCCCCGGCCTGCAGGTCGTCACACCCCGCGCCGCGGTCGAAGCCGCCGACGGCGACCCGAACTTCGCGCGCATGGCGCAGCGGCTGGGCGCCAACCCCCTTCTCGCGGGAACGCTCCAGCGCGAGAACGACCGCTTTCGGATCATCTACCGTCTCGTCGACGCGCATGGCACGCAGCTCGCCGCCACCGCGATCGACGGTTCCGAGCTCTTCGCGCTCCAGGACCGAGTCGCCGACGGCGTGGTCAAGGATCTGCATCTGCGCCGCGGCACCGCAGCGCACACCGACGCCCTCCGGCCTCGACACGCCGGCCCAGCAGGCGACGCTACCTCGAAGCGATCGGACTCCTCCGGCGCTACGACCAGCCCGAAAACGTGAGCGGGGCGCTCGCGATCCTGCAGGCGCTCGCCGAGCAAAGCCCCACTCTGCCCTCGTCCACGCCGCCCTCGCCCGCGCGGACCTCGCAATGTTTCGCTTCACGAAGGATCGCGCGTGGGCCGACCGCGCCGATCGCCGCGAGAGACGCCGCCCGCGCCCTCGATCCGGGCCTGCCAGAGGTCGACACGACCCTCGGTGAGACGCTCCTCGAGACCGGACGCGCGAAGGAAGCCGGCGGCGTTTCCGCGCGCGCTCGCCGCCCGTCCCGGCAACGTCCAGGCGCTTCTGGGCCTGGGACGCTCGAGCGAGGTGACCGGGCGACCCGCGCGGCCGAAGAGGCGTTCCATCGGGCAATCGCGCCCGAGCCGTCGTTCGCTGTCTTCAACCAGCTCGCCGCGCTGCACTTCGACCTTGGCCGGTACGGAGAGCAGCCGACATGTTCCGACGGGCGACGCGTGCGGCGCCGGACAGCGCACGCGCCTTCAGCAACCTCGGGGGCACCGAGACCATGCTTTGCAACTACCCCGCAGCGCTCGAGGCATATACGAAGGCGCTCGCGATCGATCCAACCTTCGCGAGCGCCGTTTCCAATCTCGGCATGACGCAGCTCTGGACGGGCCACGCGGCCGAAGCCGCCGCAACCCTCGAGCGCGCCGCCCGCGAGACGCCGAACGACTACCAGATCCTCGGAAACCTGGGAGACTCCTACCGCTCGCTCGGGAACTCGAAGAAGGCCAACGAGGCGTACTCGCGATCCGTCCAGCTCGCCCGGGCCCAGCTCGAGCTGAATCCCAACGACGTGGCCGCCCGCTCGTTCCTGGCGACGGGTCTCGCGCGCACCGGACACACCGGAGAAGCGAGCGACGAGCTGAAGAAGGCTCTCGCACTCGACCGGTCGGATCCCAACCTGATGTCGGACGCCGCCGTCGTCGAGGTTCTGGCGGGCCGGAAGGCGGAGGCGTTGACGTGGCTGAAGAAGGCCGCCGATTCCGGCTACTGCCGGGAGATCATCGCCCGACACCCCGAGTTCGAGGTTCTCCGGGGTACTCCCGAGTTTCGGTCGATCGTCGCCGCGCCGCGAAAAGCGGCCGGTAGCTAGGAGGAAGCCTATGAGCAACACGGGTACCGTCATCGCAGCCGTGGTCGTCGGCGCCGCCGTCGGCTATGGAGTGGCGAAGATTCCAAAGCCGGCAGGAAATCAATTGATTGTCGTGGATGCGACGGCCACGAGCCCCCAGCAGGAGCCGGATCGCGACGTCTCGAAGCGGGCCGGGCATCGTGTCAGCTGGGTATCCAGCAACGGAGCTCCGCTGCAGGTCGAATTGGTTCGCATGGAGGACCCCAGCACCGCGCCCTTGCCGTATACCTTCGATTGCAAGAATGCGCCGAGCGCTGCTTGTCAGTCGGGTGCGATGCTGAACACGGCAGTCGTCGGCTCCAAGGCCTATTACGAGGCGAAGATTCTCCCGAACGGCCCAATCTTGAGCGGCCGCATCATCATCGTTCGATGAGTATACGAACGCATTGACGCACGCCTCATTTCGGGGCGGCGCCTATCGGCGAAGGGGAACACCATGAGGAAACAACTCATCGCGGCTCTTTCCCTTATCCTGGCCGTCACCTCCGCATGCCAGAAGAAAACCGCATCGACTGCGCTGAACGAAGAGACACCTCCGCCTCTCACCGAAACTCCGACCGCGATGGAAACGCCCACACCCACCATCGTCGCTTCGGGCCTGATCCAGTGCAAAGTGAACAACCCCGTGGAAATAGAGCTCACGACTCCCGGTAACCTCGGCGACACCTGCCTCATGATCGAACCCAGCAGCCCTAGCAACAGCGAAATCAATTGGAAGTGGAAAGCGCCGGCGCCTGCCGGCAGGAAATTCAAAGTCGAGTGGACCACTTTCCGGCCCGAGCAACCGCCGCCGACCTACCCCTACAATCTCTCGGTGCAATGCCCGAGCTATGCGACGAGCTGCTCGACCGGGAATGCGGCCGGGACTTCCACTGCGGGAACGGCGTACTACAAGGTGACGATCGACCAGGGCGGTCCGATTCTCAACGGGCGAATCATCATCGTGAAATAGGCCATCAGGATCGCGCGGCAGGAATCGGACTGATATTCGCGAGGAGGCTGCCATGGCAGATGCGTCGACCCCACCGCCTCTCCGGCCCGAAGGCCGGAAGTACCTTCCGCTGATTCTGATCCTGCTCGTCTTGCTGATCGGCTATGGCGTCTACCGTTACTCGGTCAAACCCGGGCAGCCTCCCGCCGACAGCGAGCCCACACCGGTGACGAGCCTCGAAACTCCGACGGAGTTGCCGGCGGCGGCCACTGCCGTTCCCCCATCGGTCTCTCCGACGCCGGCCTGCATGCCGACCGGGCAGCTGCCACCGTGCGAGAACGCCGTCGTGGAGGTGGGACCCGAGCCCGACCAGCTTTCGAAGGACCCGATCTGCCTCGGAAACGGAAACTGGGTCCGCTGGAACGCGAAGACCGGATCGACCGGATTGAAGATCTTTTTCCCCGCGAGTGGATTCCCGCACGACCTCGGCGCCAGCGTTCCGCCGTTTCTCGGAATGCACCGCGTCACGACCGGCGGGAAGGATCAGTGGGAGTTCAACAGCGTGAGCCTCCCGGTCTACTCCGGAATGCCCAACCCCGCGTTCGGTACCCCGGGCAACAAGTACTGCATCAAGTACTGGCAGACGATCAACGGAAAGACAGCCGACGGCCGCATCATCATTTCCCGCTAGAACGCGCTGACACTTTGCGGCGATCCCGCCCGTACGCGGGACGATTCTCGTCACTCGGGCGAGGCGGGCGCCGCTGAAGTTCAACGGGCTCAACAATTAGCGAGCTGGCTCCCTGCTTGCTCCCTTATCCGCCCGAGAGGCGCCCGGGAGACTCCGGGCGGGTGTGGAGAGATGTACAACGTCGCCGTCGACCGCGCCGCGATGCGCGAGGAGATCCTGGGACCCCTCTTCCAGCGTCACGTCGTGAGCCTTTCGGGGACCGTCGACGGGCGCTGGCTCGAATCGTTCGAGGCCGTGCAGAAGGATTCCGACCAGTTCCAGCGTTACCGGCTCGATCCTCAGAAGGGCCACGTCTCGTTCACGTGCCGGGCGAGCGACGGACCGAAGACGGTCGAGACGTTTCTGGAGAGGCTGGCGCTCATGGTCGAAATGATCAACCTGCACGCGACCTGCGCGGCCGCGACCGGGCCCGAGCCGCCGGCATCCAGAGCCTCTCGATCTGACGCGCCGCGGACCGGCTACCGGATCTTCTGGTAGTTCCCGTTCGTCATCGTCACCTGGATCGCCTTCGCGGGCGCGTTGAGGACGGTCTTCGCCGGGTAGTTCGTTCCGTCGGGCAGTGCCGCGAACTGGACATTGAGCGTCACGGGCTGCGACGGATCGTCGAGATACGAATTGACGGCGAGCGACGCGAGCTTCTTCGACGCCATGTTGAAATCGAGGTTCATCCAGTCGCTGGGCTTCGCGTAGTTCTTGAAGACGAGCCCGGCCTCGCCCTGGCCCGGCCGGTCGAGCCAGGCGTTGCCGGCCTGGAACGACTGCTCCATCTTCTGTCCGTCCGGCGGCACGTAGAGAGCGACGACGGCCTTGACCCCGCCCATGTACGCTTCGACGTCCTCCTTGGCCTTCTCCATGATGCGGCGCCGGAGCGGTCCTTCCTTCTGTTGGTCCGGCGGCGGTCCCATCGGTGTGCGGACGATCTTCCCGTCCGGACCGTACTGGCAGGCGAACTGTTTGGTCGACTTGTCCTCGCCCTTGAGCGCGAACTCCACCGTCTCCGTCCACCCGTACGTCGGAGCGCGGCCTTGTTCGCGGCCTGCGACTCCTTGACCGGCGCGAGCTTCGCCTGGATCATTTCGCGGATCATCCCGCCCTGCTGGGCGAAGGCGACGCCTCCGCAGATCGCAACGCCGCGACCGCCGCGCGCCCGGAATTCCCGGAGCGAGAGACTCGCATCATCTGCACTCCTTTTTGCTCCCGCTACTGGGCGGGTGCTGCGCGATAACCGTCGTTGGTGATCATGACGCGGACGGCTTGACCCGGGGCGCCCACCTCGACGTTCTCGGGTGTTCGTCCCGTCCGGCAGCGCCGCGAACCGGCGTCTATCCCGTGACCGGGTCGGAAGGCGCGTCGAGGTCGACTCGACCTTCAGGCTCGCCAGTCTCTTCGCATCCGTGCGAAAGTCGAGGACCATCGAGTCTCCCGGCCGGGCGTAGCTCCGCAGCACGAGGAGCGCTTCCCCGGAAGCCCGCCGGTCGACCCGCACGTTGCCCGCCTGATACGCCGCCTGCAGCTTGCCCGTGTCGGGCGGGACGTACAGGGCGACCGTCGCGCGCACCTTCGCGAGGAAAAGGTCGAGCTCTTCGGGTGTCCCTTCCCGGGCGCTCGGTCGGAACGGTCCGTCCTTCGGTTCAGGCCGCCGGAGGACCGACGGAGGTGCGCTCGATCGTTCCGTCGGCCGCATATCGGCAGAGGAATCGGCGAGTCGATCGCACCTCGGCGTTGAGCAGGTACCGCACCGTTTCGGTCCACGCGTACCCGCGCAGCTTTGCCTGGTTCGCTGAGGCGAACTGCTCGACCGCGTCGAGCTTTCGGCGCACGAACTCGTCGCGTTTCGGGTCGGCCGCCTGTGCGGACACGGCCTCTGCGGAAGCCAGCCCCGCGACGGTCGCGACAACGAGCCTTCCAGGACACGGAAGCCGCATGCGCACCCCTCTTCAGGAAATGGGAAGCCGCGTTCTACCGCGCCGTCGATCGGCCGGCCTCCGCCGCTCCGCCCAGCCGCGCAGGACGACGAAGAACGCGGGGACGAAGAGCACCGCCAGGCACGTCGACGCGAGCATCCCCGTCGAAACCGCGAGGCCGAGCGACCTGCGCGCACTCGCCCCGCGTCCGCGCGCCAGGAGCAGCGGCAGTACGCCCAGGATGAACGTGAAGGACGTCATCACGATCAGCCGGAACCGCGCCCGCGAGGCGTGGACGGTGGCCTCGACCAGGCTCTGTCCCGCCGCACGCGCCCTCGAGCGCCATTTCGACGATCAGGATCGCGTTCTTGGCCGAGAGCGCGATGAGGAGCACCAGGCCGATCTGCACGTAGAGGTTGTTGGCCACGCCGAGGCCGAGCAGCGCCGTCACCGTCCCGAGAAGCGCCAGCGGCACGCCGAGGATCACGGCGGCCGGCGTGATCCAGCTCTCGTACTGCCGGCGAGCACGAAGTACACGAGCAGGATCGCGAGCGCGAAGATGAGGTAGGTCGAGTTCCCGACGAGCTTCTCCTGGTACGACATCGCCGTCCACTCGTCGTCATCCCCGGCGGGCAGGGTCTCGGCCGCGATCTTCTCCATCGCCGGCATCGCCTGACCGGAGCTGAACGCGGGGTTGCGGCCCCGTTGATCGTGGCCGACGGGTACAGGTTGTAGAGCGTGACGACCGCGGGCCCCGGCTCTTCTCGAGGCTGGCGAGCGTGCCGAGAGGCACCATCTGTCCGCCGCCCGCGCGGATGTAGTACCCGGCGAGGCTGCCCGTCTCGCGGCGGAAAGGGGCGTCCGCCTGCGCGTAGACCATGTACTGGTGGCCGA
Source organism: uncultured Acidobacteriota bacterium (assembly GCA_963742245.1). Taxonomy (GTDB): domain Bacteria; phylum Acidobacteriota; class Thermoanaerobaculia; order UBA5066; family Gp7-AA6; genus DAHUXD01. The sequence goes on along the minus strand of CAVULG010000008.1, from coordinate 1,214 downwards.
ACCGCATGAACTGGTTGACGAAGCTCGAGCCGAGGTACGCCTGAACGGTCCGTAGACGTCGCCGACGTTGACGCCGAGGCTCTCGGCCTGCGTCTTCTCGACGGGATGGTGACCTGCGGCACGGCGGCGCGCAGCGGCGTGAGCGCCATGCGGATCGCCGGATCCTCCTGGGCGCGGGCGACGATCGCGGTCGGCGGCGCTCTGGAGGCGCACGTAGTCCTCGCTGCCGTCGGTCAGCTCGACCTGCATCTGGAAGCCGCCCGACGAGCCCGAGGCCCTGGATGGGCGGGGGCACGAGGACCATCGTCCGCGCGTCCTGGTATCGCGCCAGCCGCGCGGAAAGCATCGTCGTAGATGGAGAGGAGGTCCTCGCCCTTGCCGTCGTTTGCTCCAGTCCTTGAACATCAGGTAGATGATTCCGGCGTTGGCGAGCGAGGCGTTGCTGTCGAGCGGCGACAGTCCGCCGATCGCGATCGTCCGCTCGACGGCGCGGTTCTCGCCGGCAGATCTCCGCGAGCTCGTCCATGGCCCTCTCGGTGCGCTGGAGCGAAGCGCCGTCGGGAAGCTGGACGATGACCATCGCGTAGCCCTGGTCCTCGGTGGGGATGAAGCCGGTGGGCACGCGCGTCAGGCCCCAGCCCGCCAGACCGATCAGCACCATCGCGATCACCGCCATCCGGCCGCTGCGCTCCACCATGAACCGGATCACCCGCACGTACCACCGCTCCAGCGGCTCGTACGCCGCGTTGAACCACCGGAAGAACCAGTCTTCTTCTCCTTCGGGTCCCTGCGCGCCGCAGCCACAGCGCGCACTGCGTCGGCTTCAGCGTCAGCGCGTTCACCGCCGAGATCAACGCCGTCGCCGCGATCACCAGCGCGAACTGCCGGTACATCTGCCCCGTGATCCCCGGCATGAACGCCGGCGGCAGGAACACCGACATCAACACCAGCGTGATCCCGATGATCGGTCCCATCAGCTCCCTCATCGCCGAGATCGACCCCTCGCTTCGGCGTCTGGCCCTGCTCCACGTGCTGCGACACGCCCTCCACCACCACGATCGCGTCGTCCACCACGATCCCGATCGCCAGCACCACCGCGAACAGCGTCAGCAGGTTCACCGTGAAACCCATCGCCGCCATCGCCGCAAACGCCCCCATGATCGTCACCGGCACCGTCGTCGCCGGCACCAGCGTCGTCCGCCAGTCCTGCAGAA